>JAJEJD010000011.1 GCA_022828125.1 bacterium
CGTGGCGCACGTCGACGATCGCGCGGCCCGGCGACCGGGGCGGGGACACGTGGGGCGACCTGCCGCTGATGTTCCGGGCGGGCAGCGACTCGTGGATCCCCGGCAGCTACGATCCGGTCACACGGACCCTCTTCCACGGCACGGCGCAGGCGAAGCCGTGGGCAACCGTGGTGCGGGGCACCGACGGGGACGCGCTCTACACCAATTCGACGCTCGCCCTCGACCCGGCGACGGGCGAGATGAAGTGGTACTTCCAGACCTGCCGGCCGAGTCGCTCGACATGGACGAGGTGTTCGAGCGGATCCTCGTCGACTACGACGGGCAGCGCTCGGTCTTCACGATGGGCAAGATGGCGGTGCTCTGGGAGCTCGACCTCGAGACCGGCGCGTTCCGCAGCGCCCACGATCTCGGCTACCAGACCTTCGCCGACGTCGACCCCGAGACGGGCGCCGTTACGTACCGCGAGGGGACGGTCCCCGAACTCTACGAAGAGGTCTTCTGGTGCCCCAGCACGTCCGGATTCAAGAGCTGGCGCGCCATGTCGTACCACCCGGAGCTCGAGGCCTTCTTCATCCCCATCATCCTCAACTGCGAGACGGGCGTCTTCGGTCCCGTGGACAGAGTGGAGGGCGGGGGCGGGACCGGACCCGTCCGCCGGACCAACCACATGCACCCCGCGAGCCCCGAGCACCTCGGCGAGTTCCTCGCCATGAGCATTCGGACCGGCGAGGTGCTGTGGCGTCATCGGACCCGCACGCCGATCAACAGCGCAGCGCTCACGACCGCGGGCGGGATCGCGGTGGCCGGCGACTGGGACCGGCACCTGTACATCTTCGACGCCGCGACCGGCGACATCCTCTGGCAGACCCGCCTGTCGACGTCCGTCCAGGGCTTCCCGATCACCTACGCGGTCGACGGACGGCAGTACATCGCCGTCCCCGTTGGAAGCGGCGGCGGGAGCTGGGGCACGATGCTCCCCGCCGACCTCACGCCGGAGAAGCAGCGTCCGGTGGGCTCCAACGCGCTCTACGTCTTTGCGCTGCCGGAACCCGGAGGCGCTCCGTAGGTCTCCCCCGCCGGCTCGGCATCGCGGCGTCCCCTCCCCGGGCGTGCACCAGCTCGCTGAATCTGCACCGGGCAGACGTCGATCTCGTCGATCGCCACGTCCATCCGCATCCCGACGTTGACCCCCTGCAGCCAGGGCAGGATGTCGTCATCACGCTGTGAGCATCGACCGTGCAGGACCTCGGTGACAACAACGCGGACCGCGGCTCGCCGGTGACTCCCGCGCGGGCGACCATCGCCGTGATCGGCGCCGGCATCGTCGGCAACTGCCTGGTCGGGCACCTGGCCGAGCTCGGGTGGAAGGATCTGCTGCTGCTCGACAAGGGGCCGCTGCCGAATCCCGGAGGCTCCACCGGCCACGCGTCGAACTTCATCTTCCCCACCGACCACAACCGCGAGATCGCGATGCTGACCCTGGAGAGCCAGCGCCAGTATGCCGGGCTCGGCGTAAACACGACATGCGGCGGAATCGAGGTGGCGCGCACCGCGGCCCGCATGGAGGAGCTGCGGCGCCGGATGACGTCGGCGCGGGTGTGGGGAATCGAGGCCGAGCTGCTCACGCCCGCCGAGGTCGTCGCCAAGGTGCCCTACGTCAACGGCGACGCCATCCTGGGCGGCTTCTACACGCCGAGCGTGTCGGTGGTCGACTCGGTGCGGGCGGGGACCATCCTGCGCGAGCGGGCGCAGGCGCGGGGCGTGCTCACGGTGCTGGACAACACCGAGGTCACCGGACTGGCGGTGTCACGACCGCCGTTCGGCCGCCCCCGCATCCGCGCCGTGGTGACCGCGGGCGGCGAAATCGAGGTGGAGCGGGTGGTCATCGCGTGCGGCGTCTGGAGTCCGCGCCTCGCCGCCATGGCCGGCGCGACGATCCCGCTCGCCCCGGCGGTGCATCAGATGGTCGACATGGGGCCGATCGACCTCCTGCACAGGACAGGGAACGAGATCGGCTATCCGATCGTGCGCGACATGGACACGTTCATGTACGAGCGGCAGAGTCACGAGGCGATGGAGATCGGCTCGTACGCCCATCGCCCCATCCTGGTGCGGCCCGACGACATCCCCTCCAACGCGGAGGCGGAGCGGACGCCCACCGAGCTGCCCTTCACCGGCGACGACTTCGCCCCGCAGCTCGAACACGCCCGGACGATCATGGGCGAGCTGCTCGCCGGTTCCGAAATGCAGTATTCGGTGAACGGACTGCTCTCCCTGACGCCTGATGCGCGGCAGGTGCTGGGCGAGACCGCCGAGGTGGAGAAGCTCTGGTCGGCGGCGGCCGTCTGGATCAAGGAGGGCCCCGGCACGGCGCGCCTGATCGCCGAGTGGATCACCCACGGCTATCCGCGCCTGTGCGACCCGCACGGCTCGGACATCACGCGGTTCTACCCGCACGAGCGGACCGAGCAGCACATCCGGCAGCGCTGCCGCGAGCACTTCAACAAGACGTACGGCATCGTGCACCCGCGCGAGCAGTGGGCGTCGGAGCGCGGCATGCACCGGGCGCCGTTCCACGACCGCACCGCGGAGCTGGGCGCCGAATTCTTCGAGGCGCACGGCTGGGAGCGGCCCCAGTGGTACGAGTCGAACGAGGACTTGGTCGACCGCTACGGCGTTTCGGACCGACCGCACGAATGGGACCGCCGCTGGTGGTCGCCGATCATCAACGCGGAGCATCTCCACATGCGGGAGAAAGCCGGGATCGTGGATTTGAGCGCCTTCCAGATCTTCGACGTCTCAGGGCCCGGCGTCGTGCCCTACCTGGAGCGGTTGACGGTCAACCCCTGCGACCGTCCGGTAGGCAGCTCGATCTACACCCCGCTGCTGACGCCGGAGGGCGGTATCCGCGCCGACCTCACCATACAGAGACTGGCGGACGACCGGTTCCGGGTGGTGACCGGCGTCTTCGACGGCGCGCGCGACGAGGTCTGGTTCCGCCGCCATCTGCCCGGGGACGGCTCGGTCCAGTTCGAGAACCTCTCCTCGGCGCTCTGCACCATCGGGGTATGGGGGCCGGACGCCCGCGCGCTGCTCTCAGGCATTGCGGACGCCCCGCTGACGCAGGAGGCGTTTCCCTACGGGACGACGCAGGAGGTGATCATCGACGGCGTGCCGGCGACGATGCTGCGCATTTCCTACGTGGGCGAGAGCGGGTGGGAGATCTACGCGCCTACGCCGCACGGCGCGCGCCTGTGGGACGCGATCCGGGAGGCGGGCCGCGCCTTCGACGCCCGGCCCGTCGGCATCGGCGTCTACGGCACGACGGGACGCCTGGAGAAGGGATACGCGCTCATGGGCGCCGATCTCACGTCGGAGTACTCGCCGGTGGAGGCGGGCCTGGCGCGGCCCCGCGTGAAGGACGCGGAATTCATCGGGAAAGAGGCCTACCTGCAGGCGCGCGACGAAGGTCCGGCGGCGAAGCTGTGTACGCTGACGGTCGACGACCATGCCGGCGAATCAGGTACACCCCGGTTCCCCGCCGCCAGCAGCGAGCCGATCCTCACACTCGAGGGGGAGCGCCTCGTCGACGCCAATGGAAGAGAATCCTTCGTCACCTCGGCCGGCGCGGGACCCTCCCTCGGCCAATACCTCCTGCTGGCCTATCTGCCGGTCGAGCAGGCGGCGGCCGGCGCCAGGCTGCAGGTGCAATACATGAACGAGCGCTTCCCGGTGAGCGTGGCTTCGCGCTCGGCGATGTTCGACCCCGAGAACGCCCGCATGAAAGCATAGCCGGACGAGGCGCCGGACGGCTTGGCTAGCCGACGGGAGAGAAGAGAAGCACCCCTTGGGGGCTTTGCCATCCAGGGAACAGGAGGAATCAACTCCCCCCTTGAGGGGGAGTCGAAGAGCTAAGGGCGAAAGCCCGCAAGCGATTCGGTGGGGGGACGTGCCACAGAAAAAACTCCCCCCACCGGTTCGGTTTCGGGCAAAAACCCCCTCACCTCACCGACTCCCCCTCAAGGGGGGAGTGAATCCTCTCTGCTGAATTGGAAAAATCTTAAGAGGGGGTGTGAAATCTCCTCCCTCATCGGACAACTCTGTATACTTCCCTACGAACCTGCCTCACCCACCGCCTGCTCGAACACCACCACCGGATCGAAGTCCGCGATATCTATCTGTGGCAAGGAAACGCCGGCGTAGGCGCCCGCCGCATGGAACTTCTCGAGCAGTTCCGCATCGCTCAGCGGTCTCTCCGGCATCCCGCGGGCCACCCCGCAAAAGCCGGTGGCGGAGCGGCCATCACTGAGCGTCAGTGTGAGGCGGATGCTTTCCGGGTATTTCGCGCGCATGGCTTCGGTGGAAAGGTCAGGCGCGCGCTTCACGCTCACCCGCGCCATGAGGGAGGACATCTGCGGGCTCACGGCGCCGGGCGCCAGGTCCTCGAACCGCACCCGCCCGTGGATAGCGGCGCAGGCCAGGGCGTAAGGCAGGCTGAACTGCATCTCCTGCGGCGTGGCCGGGTTCGGGAAGACGAGACTCTCATGGACGAGCTTCGGCACTTCGGCATGAACCCCTGCGACCTCGTTCACGCTCGCGCCGAGTTCGGCCATGAGTTCGTTCATCTGCTCGATGGCCGCGAGCGCCGCCGAACATACAGGGCTTGTCTTGAACAGCAGGCCCGGATCGCACAGGCGCCAGCGTTTGCCGATGGTTTCGAGTTCAGCCTCTACGGCGACGCCCCGGTTGAGCAACTTCAGGAAACCCCGGCTATCCTCGAACGCGTCTTCCGGCCCGGTAAGCCCGGCCCCGGCCGCCCTAGCGAGCGTAACGGCTCGTCGCGCGGTCTCCCCGACGAGCAGGGGCTTGGCGTCCGTGCCGAGCACCGCCTTTCCGCCGCCTGTGGCGGCTGTGGCCAGGCCGATCGCGCTCGTCATCGCGTCCTCATCGAGTTCCAGCAGATGTCCTGCGGCGGCGGTCGCGCCCGTGAGACCGAAAGTCACCGTGCTCCACCAGCCGTCGAAATAGTGCGCATGCGTGCATATATCGGCGAGGGTGTACGCCACCTCCGAGCCCGCGACGAAGGCGCGGCGAAGCGCGTCGGCGCCGGAGCCTGTTTCCTGCGCAAGCGCCATGGCGGCGGGGAGCACCACCGCCGAGCCGTGCATGATGCCCGTGTAGGAGGTGTCGTCGAAGTCCCAGACGTGCGCCGCCGTTCCGTTGACGAGCGCCGCGCCTTCGGGGTCCGCCCGCCCGCCGGTCGCGAGCGTCGCCTTCCCCTCCCCGCGCGTCGTCACCTCGGCCAGGGCCCGCACCGATGGATGGGCGCCCCCCGCGAGCATGACGCCCAGGGTGTCGAGCATGGCCCTGTCCGCAGCCGTCTTGACCTCGGAATCGACCCGCTCCAGACCGCAGGCAAACCTCGCGAAACGCCGGGCGATTGACCGTGTTTTCATACGGCGGCGGTCCGGGCGGATGGCGTGGATTTCGCGCGGCAGTCCTGATCGAGCATGTTCCGAAACACCGGGGCGGGAGGAAACGAGGCCATAACGGAGATTACCGCCATGGGTTCCGCCAAGAATATACCATTCGGGATATTTCGGGAATCAAGAAACCACAAGGGTTATGAGAAAACGCTCGTATGTCGGTGGGCGTCCATGCAGGACACGCTCGTTCGTCTCCAAGGGGCGTTACCCGACCGGGAGAAATACGCCCGTCACCTCCTCCAGGGGGTTGTTGAAAAAGTCCTTGCCCGACTTTCGAGATCGTTCGCCATAGGGACAGGTCGCGACCTGTCCCTACAAAGGCAACCCCCCCTACCCCCCCTTGACAGGGGGGCAAGAAAGAGCAAAACCCCGGCGAGGAGGGAGCAAGAAAAAAAGAAGGCTCCCCCCGACAGGGGGGAACAACAAAAAGACCCCCCTGACAAGGGGGGGTAGGGGGGGTTGCTTTTGTCCCCTGACAAGAGGGGTTGGGGAGTTGATCGCGGCCACGCTGGGAGCGTTCGCTCCCTTGATAAAGGCCTTTTACAACAAGCCCTCCTCAGTCGAGCCCCCTCCTCCCCCTCACCCACAGCGCCGCGCGGCGCAATCTTTGGAACCAGGGGTATAGAGCGCGGACGCGCGCGGGATTCGAGGCGAACCATTTGGAGAGCCTCCCGAACCAGCCGGCGCCGCTCGTCATTGCCTCGAGCGCCGTCATCGCCTCGGCCCCCTGATAGCGCCGGCCTCCCGAGACGAGCACCATCCCCTCATCGACCTCGCAACCCTGTGCGCGCAACCCGGCGAGAAGTTCGGGCGCCTGGTTCGCGTCGATCAGCGTCAGAGGACGTCCGCTCGGCGTCTCGAACCCGGATTTTCGCGCATAGAAGCTACAGAACGGGCACTCGCCGTCATAGAGCAGAAAGTCGTCCCGTGAGGCCTCATCGGCGGGTTCGGTGCGCCCGGCTTCGGGTGCAGTCATCGTCGCCTCCTCCAATCCCTGGCTCGCATTCTCCGCGCGTGATGGAATCGAAGCAAGCGTTTGCGGTAAGTGGCGGCTATTCGTGTGTTGGGTGTCTGGAATAATAGTTAGGAGAGATTGCTTTTGTAGGGGCGGACCCATGTGTCCGCCCGCCTTTATACCCGCCGGAAAACTGTTTGATGAAACGAGGCGAACGCATAGGGCGGACACTCAGATCCGCCCCTACGGGTGGTTCGTTTCTGAACCTTGAGGAAGATTGCAGGCGAGGCCCCCTACCACCCCACAGCGTAGGACTCGCGCCTCGGGTCGGCTCCTGCGAGCAGGAAACCCGTCTCGGGGTCTTTCACGATCGCGCAGACGCTGCCGGGCGGCCAGCTGAAATCGGGCCACGAACCCATCTTGTAGCCCATCTCGGAGAGCGCGCCGCCTGCGTCGCTCAGAAGCCGCGCCTCCGCCCGCGCGCTCGCGGGTTCGTAGGCATGGGGCCAGAAGGAGTTGGGGAAATTGGCGGTGGCCGCCCTCGGCGCTTCGATCGCCATCTGGGGCGACATATCGAACAGGACGTGGTTCAGGAACACCTGCAGCATGGCCTGGGGCTGGACGTCGCCGCCCGGGGTGCCCAGCGTCATGTAAAACGCGCCGTCCTTGAGCGTGAGCGCGGGGTTCGGCGTGAGCCTCGGCCGCTTCCAGGGCGCGAGACAACTCGGGTGCGCCGGGTCGAGCCAGCTTTGAGAGCCGCGCCCCGAGACGGTCGCGCCGACACCAGGGACGAAGGGCATTGAGTTCGCGGGGTCGGAAGGCGTGCAGGAAAAAGCGTTTCCCTCCGAATCCACCGCCGTGCAGTAGGAGGTGTCGTGCTGGTATTCAGCCCCTGAAGCTTGCGGAACCCTGTGCGCGCCGTCATAGCGCCACGGATGGGCGCCCCCCTGTTGCGCCCAGGGGTCCCCGGGCTCGGGCATGTCGGGAAACGCGTTATCCATATCGACCCGCTCCGCCTGTTTTGCGGCGTATTCTTTGGAGAGAAGGCCGTCTATCGGCACGTCCACGAACTCAGGATCCCCGATGAAGGCTTCCCTGTCCGCAAACGCGAGGTTGAGCGCACTCATGAGCGCGTGGAGGTAGCCTGCGGAATTGTGGCCGAGAGCCAAGAGGTCGAAATTGGCGAGAATGTTCATCGCCTGAAGCAGCGTCGGCCCCTGGCACCAGGGGCCGCAGGCGTAGACCTCGTGGCCCAGAAATTCCGTCACCACGGGTTCTTCTTCCAAGACATGGAAATCAGCGAGATCCTCCATCGTCATCAGGCCGCCGTTTTTCTGGATGAAATCCACCATCAGGCGGGCCGTCTCCCCGGTATAGACCTCATCGCGCGCCGCTCGCACGCCCCCGCCACGTCCGCCGCCCGCCCTTTGCTCCGCGCGCACCATGCGCCGCATCGTCTCGGCCAGATCGGGAATCCGCACCCGCCCGCCCACGGGGATGAGTTCGCCGCCGGGGAAATAGACGGGCCGCGTCGATTCCCAGCGGTAGTAGTCTTGTTCCGCCGATTTGATGTGCTCGTGCATGAAGTGGTGCATAGGAAAGCCATCTTGGGCCAGGGAGATGGCGTCCCCGGCCACATCGGCGAAGGTCATCGTGCCGTAGCTCGCAAGCGCCGTGAGCCAGGCGTCTATCGCCGCGGGCGTGACGGCGCGGCGAACGCCCGGGGGAATCTCACCATTGCAGTTTTTCTCGAACCATTCGATAGAGGCCGCCTTGGGCCAGCGGCCCAGGCCGCTGATGGTGAGGACGCGACGCTCTTTCGCGAGGTAGATGATCGTGGGCGCGACGCCCAGGAACGACACCATGTCGGAGTGAAGGACGCTCAGGCAGATCCCTGCCGCAACGCCTGCGTCTATCGCGTTGCCTCCCTTCTCCAGGATTCTCAGGCCCGACTGGCTCGCGTAATGATGGCCGGATGCGACCATCGCCTCGCGCGCCGTGACCTGCGGCCTGTGGGAGATGTATTCGCGTCCCTCGGGGGTGGTGTGGCGAAACGCCATGGGAGGTCTCCTTGTTTAGGAGGGTAGAGTATTCGCCATCTTGCCAGATGTGTTCAGGGGAGCGCAAAGGGTCAGTTCTGGCGGAGGAGGGGCTGTTGAAAAAGCCTTTTTCAAGGGAATAACCCCCCCTACCCCCCCTTGTCAGGGGGGTAAAAAAAGGCAATGCACCCCCGCCGGGCTGAGGGGTTTGTTTTTTCTTGCCCCCCTGACAAGGGGGGGTAGGGGGGGTTGCCTTTCAAAGCGAGAGCCTACGCCGTGGCTTGCTCCACGAAACTCATATCCACGGCCTGCTCGTATGAGACGCCGGTGGTGATCAGCCCACCGCTCAGGCAGGCGGCCCGCAGCCACTCGAAACTCTCCTGCGCGAGGTGGGGATTCCGGTTCCAGAGGCCGAGGCTCTTGTAACGCGCGACGGCCTGAGTCAGAAGGTCTGGGTCCATATCCTCGAACCAGGGCTTCACGAGCTCTGCTATCGCCTCCGCGTCGTTCTCCGCGAGCCAACGCTCGGTCTTTGCCATGGCGCGCGTCATGCCGAGGGCGGACTCAGGGCTCTCCCGCAGGAAAGAGGCCGGCGCGTAGAACGCCGTGTAGGTCGTAAGCCCCCGCTCCGCCGCCTGATACCATACGTGGCCCGCACCCTCCCGGATCAACTCCTCGGCGAATGGCTGAAACACCTGAATCACGTCCAACTCGCCCGCGCGAAGGGCGTCCGCGTTCTCGCCCATCGTCCGGTCCGGGATTCTGTTCAGGGCTTGCGGGTCCAGTCCTGCCAGGCGCAGATCGTGCTGCAGGCACATCCAGGGGGTGGGCACCTCGCTCACCGTGGCGACTTCGGGACCTGCCAGATCGCTCATCCGAAATCCTGCGTTCGGCTCGCGACCGATCAGGAAAAACGGGTCCCGGCAGACGACCTCGCAGAACACCTTGAGGTCGCAGTCCGGGTCCTTATCGTACGCGACCAGGACGCGCATGGGGCCGCCCCAGCTCACCTGGGCCTCGCCGGACATGAGCAGTTCCGCGTTCCGGGCGGGATCGGGCGATGTCTCGATGCGAACGTCGGCGCCCGCCTCCTCATAGGCCCCCAGCGAGAAGGCGGCGTAGAACGGCGTGTAGAAAACGGCCCTGAAATTCTCGAGCAGCGTGATGCTCACTTGAACCTCCTCAAAGAATCGGCGCGAGAGTTTTTGACATCAGTTCGCGCTCGTCGATTTCGAACACCCCGGCCAGCCAGTCGGCGAGTATCTCCTGTCCGATGGTGGGGTTGTCGTGCTGGCAGTGGTCGGCGCCGGTCTCCTCTTGATCGACGAGCCTTAAGGTAGCGTCCACCCCCGCCGCCTGGGCGGCCTCATACACCTTGCGCGCCTGGGCCACGCCGAGCACGTCGTAGCCCCCGTGGACGATGAGGTAGGGGCACTTCATGCGCTCGATGTGTCCCTCCAGCGTGTATGGCGCGAGCTTCTCGACGGCTTCTTTCATGCTCGCGGCTCCAAATACCCACTTGATGGAATCGGCGAGGCGGTGGTCCTCATCCGCATCGCGCCATGTGTCATAAAGGCTCCACCCGGCGGTGTGGGAGAGCGCGGCGGCGAGCCTGTGCTCGTAGCAGGCCGCACGGGCGGCGAAATGGCCGCCGATCCCCCCGCCGCAAACGGCGACCCGCGAGGCGTCCACGTCTCCCCTCGTCTCCAGGTAGTCGATGCAACGGCCCACGGGAACCTCGTAGTCGTGGCGGCCCGTGATGCCGCCTCTTCTCAGCGTCCCGCCCTGGCCGGGACCGTCGATCATCAAGACAGATATGCCGCGCTGCAGGAAACCCCGGCCCGCCATGAACCACATCTCGTCCTTATACGCGTCCAGGCCGCCGAAGCTGATGACGGCGGGCTGTTTTTCCACGCTGAAGGGCGCGGGCACGAAATAGGCGTCCAGATGCGCGCCGTTCTCGTAGGGGACCCGCACCACTTCGCCGGGAGGGGTGAGATGTGCAAAAAACGCCTTCGAGCACGCCTCCACCTTCTCGAAGGTCTCGAGCCTGCGCGGATCGTCGGACGCGAGCCAGAACTCAGCACTCCGGTAGTAATCAGCCGCGCGCAGCCAGCAGTTGCGCGCCGTCTGGACCCTTCCCGCCGATGCGGCCTCATCGCCGCGCACGCGGTTGCTGTCGCCCACGCGGGTCCACTCGGCGTGCCAGCTTTCGTTGTCGCCGGGCGTCATGCGGCTTGCGGCCAGAAAGCACTCGCTCACCGAGCCGCCGCCCTCCTGGGTCTCGCCGAGGGCGCGGCGGAACTGATAGGACATCCAGGGATGCTCGGGCCAGTGGTGCCAGCCGTAGGGTTCGTAGTGCGGCCCCCGGGACTCGTCGATCCGGTCGATCGCTTTTTCTTCCATGAGAAAACCCTCCCTGCGCTCTTCCTGGAATGGTGGAGCGCCCGCCCGGCTCCCGGATGAGAAAACCCGGCGCCGCGCGAGCGGAAGTGGAATCAGATGGTGAACGATATCTGCCTTGTACTCAAGCGAAACGCCCCGCCGACCGAGCGGCCCTCGAATCGGCCCGTCTCCCTATGCGGAAGCGGCGTCTCCGGCCACGGGGGCGGGCGTGGGCTCTCCCTCCTCGGCGAGGCGTCTTCTCTGAAGTACGAAAACCGCGCCCAGCATGATCGCACCCGCCAGGTGGTTAATATAACCCGGCCAGAACAACAGCCCCGCCGCCAGGAACAAAAACCCGCGCATCGGGGTCGAGAAGCGGAAATACATGAACCCGACCATGCCGGCGGCCAGGGCCTGGAAGCCGAGAAGCCCCGCGGCGAAAGTCTCGAGCGAGAGCCAGGGCTGGCGGATGAGCAGAATCGGGGTGAACGCGAACATCAGCGGCAGGATGTACATGCCCTTCGCCGTGCGGAAGGACGCCCAGGCGGCCTTCGCCGGGTTGGCGTCCGCTATGCCCGCCGCCGTATAGGCGGGCACGCATACAGGGGGCGTGAAGCAACTGTCCAGGCTGTACCAGAACACGATGAGATGCGCCGAGAGCAGCGAAAGATTGAACGGCTCTCCGAGTTCCAGGAGCGCGGGCACGGCCATGACGGACAAGACGATGTAGGCCGCGCTCGTCGGCAGGCCCATGCCGAGCACAAAAGAAGCAATGCCCACCAGGAGAATGCCCAGGAACAGGCTTTCGTTCGCCAGATTCGTGACCAGGGAAGAGAACTTGAGGCCGAGACCCGTCTGGAACAGCGCCCCCATGATGATGCCCACCGCGCCCACCGCCGCGCATATGGGAAGCGATTGAATCGCGCCCTTCTCGAGCGCCAGGACGATGTTCCAAAGGCCGCGGCCCAACTCGCTAATCACTTCCGTGAGGCTCACGCCCTCTCTTCGGGCTTTTTCCATCATGACGAGTGCGCCCTTGAGCGCCGCCAGGAGCACGACGGAGAGAATGCCCGCGAGGCCCGCGTAGGGTACGGGTCTTCCCGTCATGAGAATCGCCAGAATCACGATGGGGGGCAGGAGGTAGAACCAGCCTTCCTTCATGATGGGTCCCAGAGGGGGTATCAAATCCCTGGGCATGCCCACAAGACCTTCTTTTCTCGCCTCTAAATGCACAGTCGCGTAGACGGAGAAGAAATACAGAACGGCGGGCAGAATCGATACCTTCACGATCTCCCAATACGAAATGCCGGTGAACTCCACGATCAGGAACGCCGACGCCCCCATGATGGGCGGCATGATCTGCCCGCCCGTGGAGGCCGCCGTCTCGATGGCGGCCGCCAGTTCGGGCTTGAAGCCTGTGCGCTTCATCATCGGGATGGTGAACGAACCCGTGGTGACCACGTTCGCGTTCGCGCTGCCCATGATGGTGCCCGTCATGGCGCTGGCGAAAACAGCCGCCTTCGCCGGCCCGCCGCGCAGCCTGCCGGCAGCCGCCATGGAGAGCTTCACGTAGAAATCCGCCGCCCCCATGCGGTCCAGAAACGCGCCGAACAGAATGAACAGGAAAATATAGACCGAAAAGACGCTCAACGGCGCTGTCCACAGCCCATCGTAGGTCATGTACTGATGATCCACGATGTGCATGTAGGTTGCGCCCTTGTGCGCGAGAAACCCCGGGAAATAGGGACCAAAGTACGAATAGACGATGAAGAAAAGCGATATCAGGGGAAGCGCCAGGTTGATGGTCCTGCGCGCCGCCTCGAAGGCGAGCACCAGAACCACCGTGCCCAGTATCAGATCCATGGTTTCGAGCGGCTCAACGAAATGCAGGCGATTCAGGTAATAGTCGATACGAAGAATCGGGTAGGAAATGGAGGCGACCGCGAGGAGGCAGACGGCGGCCGCCGTAACGGCGCGCCACCCGCCCCCTGCGGGTTTTCTGTAGACGATGAATATCAAGGCCATCCCGAACAGATACGAGAGCGCCCTCTGGGAAAGCGGTTCATAACCTCCCGTGTAGGCCACCTGGATATGAAACCAGGACATGCCGACGGCTATCGCCAGAACGAGCCAATCCAGAGGGGTTCTTTCCTTTATATCACTCACGCTCTCGCCTCTTCGACGGAATGGTTACATCGAACCCCCGATTTCCTTGTAGAAGCGCTTGGCGCCCTCATGCAACGGCACTCCGAGATGCATGCCGGCTTTCTTGGGATCCCATCGCTTGTAGATCTTGTGGACGCCGCCGAGGAACTTCCTCTCCTGGCTCGCTATCTTGAGGATCGAATAGACCACGTCGGCGCTCATCTTGGTCGTGGTGAGCAGGACGCCGAAAAGACCCATCGAATCCTTGGGCTCGGGGTTGCCCCTGTACATGCCGCCCGGAATCTGGCAGGGCGTGAAGCCGTGGCCCGCCAGCATTTTCTTCACGTCATCGGACATGTCGAGGAACACGAGGTTCCGGCCCAGGGCCGCCTGGATGCCCGCGCCGTTGGGGTCGCCCGAATTGTGGAAGTAGAAATCGAGCTGGCGCGCTTTGATCGCTCTCGACATGCCGTTCACGCCCGCGAAGTTGAGCTTGTAGCCGCGCTCCCTGAGCTGCTTGTAGTTCGTCTTGTAGTGCTTGACGATCAGGCTCCCCACGTACTCCGTGCTGGTTCCCTTCTTGGCCACGCCCACCTTGAGCGGCGTTTTCGACTTGATGATGTCGCCCCAGGTCTTGACCCCCCCGTCATAGAGTTCCTTCGCGGCGTACTGGTGGTAGCACGAAGGCCAGAAGCTGGCGATGCCCCGGAGGCTCTTGTAGGACTTCTTGAAGGGGGTAGTTCCGGCCATCGCGGCGGCGGAGAAGTTCGAGAAGGTATAGCCGAAGTCGGCTCCTCCTCCTCCCACGCGCGCCGGGTTCGCCCGACCGCCGCCGGGAACCACGCTGAGGATGACCTTTTTCTGTTTCCTGTTGACGATTTCGCTGAGGCCGGCGCCCAGCCTGCCCATGGTGCCGCCCAGGCTGCCGACCGCGACGTCGTACTTCGCGGGCGCGGCGTAGGCGTCGCCTACCGCCAGGAACGGCAGGGTGAGGGCGAGAATTCCGAACATCATGACGATTCTCTTCATTTTTACTCTCCTTGAAGAAGTGACGTAAAACTCCGATGAAGCGGTTCGAAGACTCCTGCTCATCAAGAGGCGCCCCGGCGAGAACGAACCCTCTCGCCACGTTCTCAACGAGCGCTCTTTTCTGTATGCTTGGGCGTGAATCTTACAGACGGGAGCGTTTCGCTGTCAATGAAACTTGGGCGTCGAGCGAGCGTTTTCTTCTCTCGATCTGGAGCCACCCGATAAACCGTTTTCTTAGACAAGGAGCCGCAACATGCCGTTTTACCGTTGGGACGAGATGAAGCGAAAAAACCTGGCGAGGCCGTCCGATTCAGAGGGCAGCATCATCATCGGCGAGCATGTCACCCTGAACCGCTCGGTGAGCCAGCCGGGCAAGCTGGCCCGCCCGCACACGCACGACTGCGAACAACTCATCAACGTCGTCGAGGGAACGGCCTGGTTCCGCGTGGGCGATGAGGCAAAAAACGTCACCGCAGGCGACATCATCCACATCCCCGAGGGGACCGAGCACGAGTTCAAGAACGATGGAGACGGCGAGTTCATCTACCTCTCGTTCAAGAACAAATCAGAAGGCTGGCCCCCGCCGACGGCGACGATGGATTAGCCTTTCACCTTGAGACCCGCTTCGAGTTCTTCGGCGTCGATGGGCAGCTTCACCGCCTGCTTCCGCTTGGCGGATAAATCGCACGCCATGCAGAGCATGAGGTTCCGGTGCCCCTCTGCGCCTGTGGCGTGGGGCATGTCGACGCCGGTGTAGAGGTGCGAGAGCCAGGCGATGGACTCATCGCGCATCGGCCCCCAGAACTGCCCCTTGGACATATCCCCTGCCGGGTAGCTTTCGAGCAGGTGCACGTGGCGCTCCTCCCCCCGGTGGGAGGCGAGCGGGTTTTCGGACGCCATGATGAAATCGGCATGGGTGTCGTCGATGGTGAGCGCGCCCTCGGTCCCCACCACGCTGATGGTGACGCCGTAGGTTGAGGCGGGCCAGATGGTGGGCATCCCCCAGTTGCACTCCATGCTCCAGATGGTGCCGTCATCGAAGGTGAAGATGCTGAAGGTGGCGTCCTGCGTGCCGATGCCCGTCATCACCCGCGATATGGAGCGCGAGACGACCTCCACGGGCTGTTTCTCCGGCCCCATCACGAACAGCATGACGTCCAGCGCATGGGTGCCGGATATCACCATCGGCGTCAGCATGGAGCGGTCCTCGTTCTTCGACAGCCGCGTGATGCCGACCTGGCGGTTCAGCAGCGCGCGCGTCGTCGCGGAGGTGACCTCGCCCAGAACACCCGACTGCACGTGCTCGCGCGCCGTGAGCCAGCGCCTCCTGAAGCGCTGGGTGTAGCCAACGAGCAACTCGGCGTCCGCCGCCTCGGCCGCTTCCACGATTTTCGCCGATTCCGCCACGCTCGTCGCCAGCGGTTTTTCCACCAGAATCCTGTGGCCCTGCGCTATCGCCTCCCATAGCAGTTTCGCGTGCCACTCCTCATCCGTGGCGATGATGACGGCGTTGACCTCGGGACGCTTGATGAGTTCCGCAAAATCGGTCGTGAAAAAATCGGCATCGAACTCCCCGGCCATCGCCCTGCCCTTTTTCTCGTCGATGTCGCACAACCCGAGCCACTCCGTTCCCGGATACTCCCTGGCGCAGCGCGCGCGAATGCGCCCCACGCGACCGCAGCCGACCACGGCCAGACCAATCGGATTCCTTTCGCCTCCCGAAACCGCCATCATCCTCTCCCGTGAAGTCATCAATACGCATGAAAAAGCGCCGGAGCCTCATCCGGCGTCGTTTGCAGCAGGCGCAACGCCAAGTAGCGAAGATTCACCCTATCCAAAATCCTCAGGCGAGGCCGGAAGCGGCACCGCTTGTCCGGTCTTGGCCGAGTGATCCATCGCGAGGCACAGCATGAGGTTCTCGTGCGCTTCGCGCGCGGTGGTGTGCGGCGTGGGGACGCCGAGATATATCCTGTCGAACCACGAGCGCGTCTCCTCGCGCATGGGGCCCCAGAGCTGGTCGAACACCAGATCGCCCGGCGGGTAGCTGGTGAGAAAACTCACGTTGCGCTCCTGCTTCAGGCGCGCTGATTCGTGCGGCTCCTCGGTGGCGAAGACGATGTCACGGTGCGTGTCGTCTATCGTGAGCACGCCCCCCGTCCCCACGATCCCCACCTCCAGCGAATAGACCTCCGCCGGCCAGACGCGCGGCAGCGCCCAGCTCACGTTCATGCTCCATATCGTCCCGTCCTCGTAGGTGATGATGGCGAACGTAGAATCCTTTGTGAGGTAGGGCGCCATCGCCTTGTCCACCGAGCGCGCGTACACCTCGACCGGGCGGTGACCCTCCAGGAGCCAGGAGCACAGATCGACGCTGTGGGTGCCGGAGATGACCATGGGGGTGAATTTCGTCGGGAATTCGGTTTTGGTGGAATTCGCCACCGGGTTCATGCGGTTCAGGAAGGCGCGACCGGTGACGGAGGAGACATCGCCCAACTCGCCCGAGCGAATCTTCTCCTTCGCCACCAGAAAGCGTCGGCGGAACCGCTGCGTGTAGCCCAGGACGGCGTCTATGCCCCCCTCGTCGACCGCGTGCGCCAGCTTTTGGGAAACATCAGCATCCACCGCCAGGGGTTTTTCGATCAGCATCCGGTGGCCGCGTTCGACGCCGATGAGGATGGGTTCCAGCCGCTCGTTCGCGTATGTGGCCAGAACGGTCGCGTTCACCTCATCGCGCTTCAGGAGTTCGCGGTAGTCTGTCGTGAAAAAATCGGCGGATACGTCTTCGGCCAGCTTTCGGCCCACTTTCTCGTCGATGTCGCACAGCCCGATCCATTCGACTGCGGCGTTTTGGCGCGCGAATTCCGCGCGGATGCGCCCGATCTTGCCGCATCCCACCACGGCCAGGCCGATGGGCTTTCTCGTCTCGTTCGATACGTTCACAAAACTCACCTTTCTCAGGGTGTCGATTCAAAACGGGCGCATCTTCCCACCCGAGCCCGGCCAGGCGCAAGCTGCGGCCCGGTTCAGGCCGGAACGCGGTAGATGCTCTTTTGCAGGTCTCCGGACAGGACGGCGACTACTTCGGGGACGAGGGGCTGTAGCTCCTGCAGCCGATTCCGGTGAGCGATCATGATGATGACGGGAAGCGCCAGCCCGACGAGGTTCTGCTGGTATTCGATGCCCTGATCGACCGTGAGGAAGGCGTCGAATCCATGTTCGGCTGACAGTCGCAGCAAATCGCCGTTCTTAGCACCCGCCCAGCCCATCTGCTGTACGGTGCGCACTTCAAATGAATCGGGAAATGAAGAAGCGAGCCGCCTGGGAATCGACTCGTCAAGCAGCAGTTTCATCGGCGCCGCTGGTGAGCATACCCTTCGCGCGTTCAAGCGCTTCGAGCGCCTGCTCTCGCGACACCGTCGGGAAGTCTTCCAGAAAATCGTCGAGCCTGTCGCCCGCTTCGAGATGCTCCATCAGGGTGCGCACGGGAACCCTGGTGCCCGAAAAAACCGGCGTCCCGCCCAGGATTTCGGGGTTTCTCTCGATTAGCGTATCGGACATCGCACACTCCCTGGACACGGCGCAATAGTGAGACTCAAAAGGCGCTGACAGTTTCTATTCTTCACCAAACCTCCTCCCTGCACAACTGGCGCCGAAGTCCGGGATCGCCGCGCAAGCTGCGGCTCAAAGACCCCCGCGGTTCCAAAAATCCGCGTTTCATCGGAGAATGGGTCATTCTCAAGAAACCCGAATCCCGAAAGGAGCGAAGCCGTGTCCCGCGTACCCATGCTCGAATCAGGCGCCGACGACCCCGTCGTGAACCACCTCTTCGACCACGCGAGCGTTCTGCTGAACCGAATCCCCAACGCCTGGCGCGTGATGGCGAACCAGCCCTACATCACGAAGTTCATGCTGCCGCTCACCTCATCGCTCCTGCGTCAGGGGCTGGGCTCGGCCCTCGACACCAGGACGAAGGAGCTGGCCATCATCAATACCAGCCGGCTCAACAACTGCGCCTACTGACTGGCGCACAACACGCCGGTTGGTCAATCGGTGGGCATCACGGAGACGGATATAGCCGCCATCAGCGAGGGCGATTACAGTCCTTTCACAGAGAAAGAGCGCGCCGTCCTGCTCTGGGCGGAACACGTGACTCTCAATACAGCGAGGGAGCGGGACGATATCTTCGAGGAGGTCAAGCGACATTTCACCGACTCTGAAATCGTGGAACTCACCATGGTCATCACCTATTTCAACATGAGGAACAAGTTCAACGACGCGCTGGGAATCCCCATCGAGGCGCAAGATGAGATCGACAGGAACAAGATACGCCGGAAAAATCCCGACGACCTCAAGGCCTATCTCGAAGCCCTGCTCGCCGACTGGCCGGATGAATTCCCCGAAGTGGGAAGCGGCGCATGACGAAAACGCTCATCCGAAACGCGACGGTTCTCTCGATGGATCCCGAGAACTTCGGTATACGTCGTTTCTGGCAAACGGAGGCATTATCTGCTACAAGACGCCGTGTGGCCCGGGACAGTGTCGGGTGCTGCCGCAAAACCTCATCCATTATCCCGATTCCCGTGCAAAGAAAATGAAAAGAAAGTAAATTGGAAGTGATATTCGGCAACGGCGCATGAAAACGACGCGATATTTCGAAGAACAGGTTTTGCGCAAGCGACCATACATTGATCGCGAATGGTGCGCCGAGGTCATCAGCGCACCTCTTCGCCGCGAGGAACAACAGGATGGCCGGTTCCGTTTCTGGGGAGAAATTCAGCAATCCGGTAAAGATGCTCCACGAATCCTCCGCGTGATTACGCTTACTGATGGAGAAACCGTGCACAACGCCTTCTTCGATCGCGGATTCAGAAAGGATGTGCCATGAAACTTCATTATTATCCCGAAACCGATAGCCTCTATATCGAGTTCAGAACCGAACCAGGTACGGAAACGCGCGAAGTTTCCGACGGACTCAATGTGGACATCGCCGCCGATGGTGGCGTGGTCGGCTTCGACATTGACCACGCGTCGCGGCGGATCGACTTATCCACACTGGAAACCGAAGCACTGCCTCTTCACTCCATAAAAGCCGTCTGATATATGGCGCGGAAATCGAACACCCTCAAAATCACTGGTCCATGAAAAAGCCCTCCGAATCCGATGAATTCCCCGAGGCGGGAAGCGGCGCATGACGAAAACGCTCATCCGAAACGCTGCAATCCTCTCGATGGACCCCGAGGTCGGGGAGATCGAAAGCGGCGACGTCCTGATCGAGAACGGGCTGATTTCCGCAGTGGGTGAAAACCTCCCGGAAGCCGATGCGGAGACCATCGACGCGGCGGGCATGATCCTCCTGCCCGGCCTCATCAACGCCCACATGCACACCTGGCAGACCGCGCTTCGAGGCCTTGGCGGAGACTGGGGCGGGCGCAGCTATTTCGAGATCGCGCACGAAACCCTCGCCCCGCGCTACCGGCCCGAGGACGTCTACATCGCGACGCTGGTGGGCGCGTGGGCGCAGATCGAAGCGGGAACCACGGCGCTGTTCGACTGGTGCCACAACAACCCCACCCCCGAGCACACCGACGCCGGAATCGACGCGCTGTTCGACTCCGGCATCCGCGCTCTTTTCGGGCACGGAACGCCCAAGCCGAAGCCCAAAGAGGGCGAGCCTCATTATTCGCAGATCCCGCATCCGGCGAGCGAGATCAAGCGGCTGCGGACGGGACGCCTGGCCAGTGACGATGGGCTCATCACGCTGGCGATGGCCATTCTTGGAGCCGACTACTCCCCCCTCGAAGTGGCGCTCCACGACATGTGCCTGGCGCGCGAATACGGGCTTTTATCGAGCGCCCACATCTGGGGCGACGCGAGCAGAAAGGTGAAGGGCGGCTACCACACGCTGGCCGAAGAGGGCGTTCTCGGCCCCGATCACAACCTCGTGCACTGCAACTACGTGGACGATGAGGAGTTGAAAATCATCATCGACTCGGGCGCCTCCATCACGGCCACCCCCTCCGCCGAGATGCAGACGAACCGGGGCGAGGCCGTCTGCGGGCGCGTGAGCGCGCTGGGCGGCAGGCCGTCGCTCGGCGTGGACCTGGAGACCTACGTCAGCGGGAACATGCTCCACGCCATGCGCCACGCTTTACAAGTGCAGCGGATTTTCGACAACCGCCGCCTGGATGAGAACACCTACCGCGCGCCCGCACTCTCTTTTTCGGCGCGCGACGCGCTCGCGTGGGCCACCATCAACAACGCCCACGCGATGGGCATGGCGGAGAGAATCGGCTCGGTCACGCCCGGCAAGCAGGCCGACCTCATCCTCATCCGAAAAGACGGCCTCAATATGACGCCCGCAGGAGACGCCGCCCGCGCCGTCGTCTTCTATGCGGAGCGCTCGGACGTGGATACCGTCTTCATCGCCGGAAAGAAGGTGAAGGCGGGCGGTGAGCTGCTCGTCGACTCAGGAAAAATCGCAAAAGCGAAGGAACGGCTCGCCGAATCCGCGCGCTGGATCACGGGAGGGGATTGAAGCGGAGATGGGTACTGCTTCCGATAGCCCGCAGAAGGATTGCGCAGGGACGGACCTCCGCGCGCATCCTGAACACGAAGGTGCGGTCCGTGAACAGGCCGAACGTTGGGAGACAGACGCGGAGGCCGACCCTACGCAATGTGCGGTTCTGATGGTCATGCCTCCCACCCCCATTTGGTGAGGGTGGGGGATGATTCTTTGTTGGCAAACATCAAGTCCACAAAGATCGAATTTTTTTCCACAATTTCTTTCCAGCCCTTCTAACTAACTTAACTTGTTGGTTGAGAATGAGTGTTGTAGCTCCCGTTCCCATTGGCACGGGAATCCCACCGACTCGTGTGACACATGGCTGAGCGCTAAACCAAGTGGAAATTGCTAGCGCAGCAGCACGTCCAGAGGGGCTTATTTTCGATGACTTCATGGACCGAGCTAGGTCTTCCAACAACTGCGCATCACAACCACAGTCAAAATAGCCTTTCCGACCATAGCATTTGTCATGTTCCATGCAGGCTCGGTCAACATCATCGATGGGTTCTCCTGAACCATGACCGGGGCCACACCAGTTTCCATAAACGGGCAATCCATCTTCCGGCGATGATTGTGTATTTTCTGCTTGTCGGAGTAATTCCTTTTGGCTGACTGTTAGTCGCCACTCCAAGGTGCTGAGCCGACTCAAAACCTCATTCCATAATTCTTCATCATCGACCAAAGTCGAAATATTGTCGACAAATGAAACATTCAATTTATCCAAAACACTATGAATGTTGCAGGCAAGTGCATGTTCGGCAGAAGGAGCAGGATTTGTTTCACCGGCAAAGTGGAGACCGACGGCAATATCTGTCTCATGTTCACCCCCATCGATTAGCCAAATACTGCCAGAGTCACCACCTTTACTAATCTCTCCGTCAATCGGGGGTTTGTTGGGGTTAGGGCGAATTTCAAAACAACCTATCTCACGCACACCTACAACACCGCCATAATTTATATTCACTGTAACTCCTACACGGGTCACGACACCGAATGTAACTCCCGTCGTTCTGCCTGATTTGACCACAGTATCTCCAAGACTTACTTTGGCCACGCGTGTAGGCACAACATTCAGTTCAAGTATCTCTTCAGTAAATCTGCGATTTTCGATACTGGCGATAGCACAGTCCCCCGCTAACCCTAAATGGCTGCGTACTAAACGCCCAATCCGATTATTCTCGGTGTCGCTGCTATCAATCGGACCTGGTTGTACAATGTCATCACTGGCCGAGTCTCCTGAGCTGTCAAGGACATGCCAGTTGCTGAGAAGTAAGGGGTCGCCTGATTTATTGTCATATACGATCGCACCGACCGTTCCGGCTGTGCCAAACTTATGGCTAACGCTGATTCCGGGAACAATTGGGTCCATCCGACTACGTCGCTGCTCGTATGGGGTTAACTCCGCCTGTCTTAACTCTGTTTCAGGGTCGGAGACAATTTCGTAGGTCGTCTGGAAAGAACGTTCTATTACCTGGACCTGTACTTCTGTTCCATCTTCAATTTGAAATGATTCTGGTAGTGGAGAAATATTATTTTCTTGAAGCGCTTCCAGTGTTAATTTCTGAGCAACCGTAAATTGAATGCACAATTCCTCGGTCGCTTCGAACTGACCAGTTTCTTCATTGAATCTTTGGCGATACCCAACGCCAACTGACGTTACTCCGGGAGTCTTCAAGTAACGCTGAGCCTTCTGACGAACTAATTCAACAAGCGCCTGCTGACGTTTGAGAGATTGGTTTTCATTCATACTGTTTCCCTCCTGATATATAAAGTGCTAGCTCTTGGGATGCCAAGTTTAGTTCTCATTTTATATGCAATGTAATTTGCATTATATTAATGTCAATATGGATAAATGTCAATTTGCTTAAGAAACCAACCCAATAATCTACTCGCCAGCCGTGATTCCACACGCCACCAGCCATAAACGAACAATCCTGCACCCCGAAAGCTGCCCGCAAGCGCGTGAATCATCATTCAGGTTTGGGAGATGGTTGTAAGACAAAGATGTGGTGCGGAACGACCAACAGACCGACCCACCCGCAAACGGGCGCATCTTACCACCGGCCATCGAAATGCCAGGAAATTTGTTCTATGGGTTCTTTTGGGAGATTACAGGATCAGAGGAGGTGAAACCCTTTACCGTCGATACGCACCATCAACCCCCGTTGTTCCGGGCGCCGCGTCTGCGTCCATCGCCGCTGCGGCCGCTGCGCCAGCGGGTGACGTGAATGACCAGAACGACCAGGGCGTCTTCCTGCACTTCATAAATCACGCGGAAGTCACCGACAAGGAGCCGCCTGAGCCCCCGCTCCTCGCCCTTGAGCGCACTACCAAGCAAAGGGTTATCCGCCAGCCGATCGATAGCCTCGACAATTCGCGTGCGATCCGCCTGTTCGAGGCGTTCCAAGTCACTGACAGCGCTGCGTTTAATTTTTATCGAGAAATTCACGCCTTACCTGATCCCAGTCGAGCACCGGATCGTTCGGGTCGCGCAGCCGATCCACGGCTACCGAAAGATCGTCGAATTCTTCTAGATAACGCTCGATCGCCTGACGGATGATTTCTGCCCGGCTCCGCTTGAGCCGGTTCGCCGCCTCATCCAGCGCATCGACCACCTCATTGGGCAAACGTGCGGTGATTTGAGTCATGATGCTCCCACCTCAATGTGATGTCAAATACATTACATCCTGGCGGCTTTTGAGTCAACATAAAAATACGATCATTCTATCATCCTATCAGCCTACCACTTCAATATCCATCATCCCCGTAATCCCCCGGCGTGGGGGTGGCGCCTATCTGGGCGTTTTCGATGACGTGTTCGCGTCCGCCGAGGCGCTCGATGAGCGCCGCCTGATCGCGCTTGGCGCGCCTGTCCACCTCTTCGGGGTCGAGAATATCGCGCAGAGCGCTTTCGAGTTCGGCGATGATCTCCTCACTCTCCGGCTTTCCGGCGAGGTCGTCCTGCTCCTCGGGGTCCGCTTCCAGATCGTACAACTCGGGCGGATAGCCCACGTAGTGGATGTATTTCTTCTTGCCCTTGCGGATGAGGTAGGCCGCGGTCTCCGCACCCGAGGCGTGGTATTCGCTGAAGACGACTCTTTCCGCGTCATAGGGCGCGCGGGCGATTCCGTACAGCGAGCGGCCCTCGCGGCTCTTGTCCTCCTCATCGGGCGCAACGCCCACCGATTCGAGGATGGTGGGATAAAAATCGAGCAGCGATACGGGCGTTTCGACCACCGCGCCCGCTTCGACGTCCGGCCCCGCCATCATGAGCGGCACGGCGGCCGATTCCTGGTACATCGTGCCCTTGCCCCAGGTGCCCCGCGCGCCCAGGTTCTCGCCGTGATCGCTGGCGAAGATGACGCGGGTGGAATCCGCGAGGCCCGCGCGTTCCAGGCTCTCCAGCACGCGGCCCACCTGATCGTCCAGAAACGTGCAAAGCCCGAAATAAGAAGCGATGGCGACGCGCCTTCGCTCATCGTCGAAAAAGTCGTCCGAAGGCACGTATCTGCGGTACGCCTCTATCCACGGATGCGGCGGGCGGCCGTCGAGCGCGTGGGCTTTGGGCATGGGCACGGCGTCTGTCGGGTACATGTCGAAATACTTCTTCGGCGCCATCAGGGGGAAATGGGGCGATACGAAGGAGACGAAAGTCATCCAGGGTTTCCCGGGGCCGCCATGTTTTTCCGCCTCGTTCTCGAGCCACGCGCAGGCGTTCCCGGCGATGTCCAGATCGTAGTTCGTATAGCTCGTCTCGCCGGGGCCGATCTCGCGCGCGAGCTTGTCCGCCTTCTGGACGATCAACTCATCGCGAATGGAGCCCAGCACGCTGCCCACGCCGCCGTCGCGCGCGTGCATGGGAACGATCTGCTCATCGAAGCCGGTGGGGTCCGTCGTGTTCCTGTAGTGGAGCTTGCCGATAGAGGTGACGCGGTGGCCCTCGGCCTGCAGACGATGCCCCCAGCCCGTCGGCTCGCCCGTATAGGGGCTCGCGTTGTCCCAACAGCCGATCTCGTGCACGTAGCGGCCCGTGGCGAAGCTCGCCCGCGCGGCCGTGCAGATCGGAGAATTCGTATAGGCGCCCGTAAAGCGGACGCCCGAGGCCGCCAGGCGGTCGATGTTCGGCGTTCTTACGATCGAATGGCCGTAGCAGCCGAGCGTTTTGACGCTCAACTCATCCGCCATGATGACGAGCAGGTTCATCGGTTTCATCGCAAAATCTCTCTCATCCTCCGGTGAATACGTCAGATGTACGCGGCGTTCGCCTCACATGTGCGGCCACACCGGGTCCGTCCGGTTGCTCAAGGGACCCGAGGGGTGTTCTTCCAGATAATCAAAAATGTTGCCGAGTCCGCCCTTTCTGAGCATGGTGAGGCGCTCGCCCAGGTGATCCATGCTGCTGAGTTCGGTCTCATACACCTCGAACACCTTGTCCTGCACCTGCTCGCGGCTGAGGCCATCGTTCTTCAAGACCCTCACCTTGTCGATCAGCTCATGGAGCTTCTCGCGCTGGCGGGGTATCTCGTCTTTTTGGCAAGGCCTGCCGTGTCCGGGCACGTACCAGTCCACGTCCAGGGCTTCGAGCACGCCCAGCGACTGGAACCAGCCCCACACGTCGGCGGAATGACAGGCCACGTTGAAGGCGGGCGTGAGGTTGTCCGCCGTGAAGGCGACGCGGTCCTCCACCGCGTGGACGACCGTCTGCCCGCGCGTGTGGCCGGGAGATTCGATGAGGATGAACGTCTTGCCGCCCAGGCGAATCGTCATCCGCCCCTTGTAGGTGATCTCGGGGGGTCTCAGCTCGAAGCCATCGAGCAGCGCCTCGTTCTCGGGGTCGTACTTGAGCATGCGCTCCTTGCCCTCTTCGGGCGTGGCGATGGAGGTGTAGAAATCCGCATACGTGATCTCGCTCGAAATGATCCGCTCAGGCTCAAGGAACCAGTTCGCCGCGATGTGATCCTGGTGGTGCTCTGTGTTGACGAGATAGCGAAGCGGGCCCTTCTCGGCGATGAAATCGCGCCAGGCGATGGCTTCAGACGGCCGCATGGGGCCGTCGATGGCGATGACGCCGTCATCCGTCACCACCATCCCCACCGTGGGGTAGCAATCATAAAAAAAGACGTTTTCACTTACCTGCTCCAATGGCTCATCCTCCTGAACGGCATCCGATAATAAAATTGCGCTTAATCGTTTAACCCCGCCTCGCGCTCGAACCACTCGCGCACGACACCCTGGTCCAGTTCGCCCAATCCCATATCCATCGCTCCCTGGTACGCTTTCCCGACCGCGTCGATCACCGGTGAGGGAGCGCCGTTTGAGCGGGCGAACTCGCGGATCAGCCCCAGATCCTTGTGCATGAGGGCGAGCGCGAACTTAACGGGCTCGTATTCCTTGTTCCTCAGGCCCCGGCCGCGCGTGTTCATCACGCGAAAGACGGTGCTCGAATAGAGATAGTCCATCATCTGGTCCGGGTCCAGACCCGACTTCACGCCCAGGGTGAAGCCCTCCGCCAGGGCGCATAGCTGGGCCGAGACGAGATGGTTCGTGATGAGCTTCATCCGCAAGCCCGACCCGTTGGGACCGAAATAATCGAGCAGCTCGCACGCGCAATCGAGCACGGTGCGGTGCGCGTCCAGAACCTCCTTATCCCCTCCCACCATGAAGCCGATTTTCTTGTCGCGCGCGATGATGGCGTTCCCGCTGATGGGAGCGTCCAGAAAATGAAAGCCTCGGGCTGAGGCTTCCTCGGCGACGGCGATGCTCTCCTCGGGCAGGATGGTGGAGAAATCGAAACACACAGCACCTTCCTTCGCGGTGAGCAGCGCGCCCTTTTCCCCAAGATAGGCGTCGCGCACGTGCTCTCCCTTAGGCACCGAACTGCACACGTAGTCCGCCTCCCGGGCCGCCTCGGCGGGAGAATCGAAAACGGGGATGCCGGCCTCGCGCGCCGCTTCCTGCGCCGCCGGACTCGGGTCGTAGCCCACCACCTCGAAGCCCGCTCTTTTCATGTTGGCGGCGACGGCCCCGCCCATGTTGCCGAGTCCCATGAACGCGATTTTCTTAACCAAGCTACCTCCTCCTTAAGGGGCTGCCTGAAAGTCCCATAGAGCGACTTTGGTTGAGCGCACGCTTTTGAAGTTCACTCCCCCCTTGAGGGGGCCGTTGAAAAAGTCCTTCTCATCTCAAAGGAGCAACCCCCCCTACCCCCCCTTGTCAGGGGGGCAAGAAAAAGCAAAACCCCTCGGCCCGGCGGGGGCGCATCACCTTTTTACCCTCATGACAAGGGGAGCAAGAAAAAACAAATAAAGACCCCTCTACCGGCGGTGGGCGTCGCCTTTTTGTACCCCCCTGACAAGGGGGGTAGGGGGGGTTGCCTTTATCCTCTGAGGAGGCCGGCTTTTTCAACAACCCCCCTCAAGCGCCGTATTTTCGTATCGCCTCTTGCGTGAATGCCACCCCGTGTCCGGGGACGTCCGGAACCTCCATGCAGCCGCCCGATACGGCGAATTCCCGCGTCAATGTCTCGGGGGGCAGCAATTCCACGTATTCCACCATGTAGCCGCTCGGCGTCGCGGCGAGGAGGCTTAACGATACCTCCTGGAGGAGATGCGCGCACAACGAGAGGTTATAGGCTTCAGCCAGGTGGGCGATTTTTCGAAACTCCGTCACGCCGCCGCAGCGGCCCACGTCGGGCTGGAGATACGCCGCCGCCCTCCTCTCGCAAATCTCCCGAAAACCCCAGCGCATGTATGCGTTTTCGCCCGCGGCGACGGGTACGGGACTCCTCTCGGCCACGTCCGCCAGATCGTCCACCGAATCGGCGAGCACCGGCTCTTCGAACCAGCGCACGTCGTATTCGGCGAGCATCGCGGCTACTTCCAGCGCCTCGCGGGGGTTGTACTTCTGGTTGGCGTCCGCGAACAGGACGACCGAATCGCCCACCTCATCTTTCAAGAGGCGGATTCGCTCCTCATCCCGGTCCGTGCCCAGCTTGAGCTTGTACGCGCCGATGCCTTTCTCCATGAAGCCCATGCACTCATCCACCATCTCCGCGTCGGTGAACGTGAGCCAGCCCCCGCTGCCGTATACGGGAACAGTATTCCTGAAGCCGCCCAGTACCCTGTAAAGCGGCATATCCGCCGACTTGGCGAGCGCGTCCCAGCAGGCCGTATCTATTGCCGAGAGCGCCTGCACGCCCAGCCCGCCGCGCATCCTCGGCTTGTTCGGCCCCCACAGACGCGCCCAGAGCGCCTCGGGCGCCAAGGCGTTCTGCCCCACCGCCAGGGGCGCCAGTTCCTTTTCGATGTAGGGAACGAGCGCCGTCGAGGTCTCCCCGCCCAGGCCCATCACGAAGCCGCAGCCCGTCGGGCCGTTTTCGGTGTGGAGGAAGACCACGAGATAATCGAGTTCGGATTTCGTGCTGTTGGCGCTCCCTATCGCGCGGGCGAGGGGCACCTTGAGCGATTTCGCCTCTATCTTCGTGATCTTCAGTTCAGCCACCCTTCATACTCCAACAAGTCTCGTGCTTCGATACGGCAAAACAAAGGCTGCGGAGGCCAATCACACGCCCCCGCAGCCTTGAGATACGAACCGAAAAACTTAGTTCATCTTCATGCTGGCCAGCGCCTTGGTGAGCGGACCTCTCTCGATGCCCTCGCCGCCGGCGAAATCGGGCAGGCGGCGAATCTTGCCGCGGCCCTTCTGCACCTTGGCGGTCGCGTTGAGCGCGTTGATGATGCGCGGGGTGATCTTATAGAGCGGTCGCACCACGTTGATGGAGCGCCTGGCGATGGAATAATCCACCTTGCGGCCCTTCGATACCAGCCACTTGTGGTAGACCTTGGCGAACTTGTCGGGGTCGCTCTTCCAGAGTTTCGCGGATTTGAGATACGCCCGCAGGTACTTCACCACGCCTTCGGGGTTGCTCTTGAGCGTCCGGGGATTCGCGAGTTCGATGAAGATCATCGCCGGCGGATTGTCGTATTTGCAGTAATCCACGATGGGCCGGCCCCATTTCTTGTCCGTCAGGCGGAAAGACGTGGGCGCGCCGATGACCATCGCCTGAACCACCTTGGCCCGGAAGGCGGAGAGGCGTTCCGCCGTGGTGGTGTTCATGATCTTGACGTCTTTGGGCTTCATGCCGAAGGCCGGCAGGATGCCGTTGTCAAAGACGAAGTGGGTGGACGTGCCCTTCTTCTCGGCCATGGTCTTGCCCTTCAGGTCGGCCACCGTCTTGATCGGGGAATCGGGATGCACCCAGATCGAAATGGACTTGCACCAGGAAGAGCTGGCGGAGACCATCACCAGGCCCGCCTTTTTCGCGACGCCGTCCACGTAGGGGCGCGTGGCGCCGTGACCCACGTCGAGACTGCGCGAGAGCAGCGCCTCGATGACCAGCTTGCCCTGCGGGAAAACCTTCACGTTCCAATTGCCCTTGCCAAACTCCTCGTCGAAATAGCCCATCCCCATGGCGACCGCCGTGAAGGAGCCGAACGTCTGGCGGTGCATGCCGATGCGGAACTTGGCCGCCTCGGCGTCGGTCGTCACGAAGCCGACCGGCACGAGGCTCAGCGCGAGGATCAGACTTAAGAATCCGAACCACTTTCTCATCTTGTTTCTCCTCTCGGAAAATGAAAATGGACTGTTTACCTCATGAAAGAGCAAACGCTTTTCCTGAACTGGATGGAGGGAGTATGCCACAAGCGCGATTTCGTTGCATCCGGGAAATGCGCCCTGCACGGGGTTGTTGAACAAGTCCGCACAGGCCCCTGCAAGTTGAGGGTTTGTAGCGGACAGGCTCCTGCGCCTGTCCCTGCGAAGCGCAACCACGGGGAATGAACATATCCGGTGCGGGCGGCCACAGGGGGTCAGGACGGTCATTGGAGACCGCCCTGCTACGGCGATCCTCTTTCATACCGCGCAGGCAGCTACAAAACCTCATCCTGAGTAGGCGCGCAAGCGCCGTATCGAGGGACGCCTGGAAAACCAACCCCCCCTACCCCCCCTTGACAGGGGGGCAAGAAAAACCCAACCCCCTCAGCCCGGCGAGGGCACATCGCCTTTTTTTACCCCCCTGTCAAGGGGGGGTAGGGGGGGTTGCTCCTTTGAAAAAGGCTTTTTCAACAGCTCCGACAGGGAGGCAGAAAACCGACGCCCTCGACGGGGGGTTTTCAACAGACCCCGGAGGGGACACCCGCCTCACAGCCGCATCAGATCCTCGCCTGCGACGATCTCATCATCGAAATAAGGGGCTATCGCCTCGCGCACCTTGTCGTTCGGCGCAAGGGGCGGGACGACGTGCGAGAACACCAGCTTGCCGACGCCGGCCTGCGCAGCCGTTCTTCCGACTTCCTCCGCCGTGGCGTGGTGGGCCGCCACGATCTTCGCCGTGGCCCGGAAGCTCCCGTAATTCTCGTTGATGAGTTCCGGCAGGCATGGGTGCATCACCAGCACGTCCGCACCCCGCGCGAGAGGAACCAGCTTCTCCGTTGGGCTTCCGTCGCTCGCGATGACGATCTTTCTCCCCTCCGCCTCGAACGCGTAGGAGATGATGTCGTCCACGTTGCCGTGATTCGTGCCCTTGTCCACGCGGACCCCGATGCCGTCCACCTCGAGCGCATCGCCGGGCTCGAGAACGGACACCTCGATATCGCTTCCCGCCCTGGGCTTCCCCTCCTCCGCCCTCAGATCGATGTCGTATTCGTAATAGCGAAGCATCCGCTCGACGATTTCCTCGACGGGCGGCGGCCCGTAGACCTTGAGCGGCGTCGATGCGCCCATGATCCAGCGCGAGATGAAGAACTCGCCGAAACCCGTGTAGTGATCGGAGTGAAAATGGGTGAAGAACAGGTGATCCACCTTGCTGACGTGAAAGCCCGACTTCATGATCTGGGTCGCGGCATGGCGGGCGGCGTCCACCAGATAGAGCTTCCCGCCCCTGACGAGCGCGTTGCACGGGCCGCTTTTCTCAGGAGTAGGCGGCGGCGCGCCCACGCCCAGGAGTATGAGTTCCAAAACGGGTTTCCTCCCCTTCGCCAAAGTGTATGAGCGTCTTGCCGGAGCGGATGCTTGGGGGTATTCTTGCGCAAATATCCTCACTCACGTCAACCGGAAAGAGAGACAACCATGAAGCGCCTGTCCGAACACCTGTACGCAGAGACCGACTACGATTGGGCGAACGTGGGCGCCGCCGTTACCGATAACGGCGTCGTCCTCCTCGACTGCCCGGTGCGGCCGAGCGATTCGCGCAAATGGCAGGAAGAAGTCTCGGCTTTGAGCCCCCGGGGGGTGCGGTACCTGATCGCCACCGACTACCACGGCGACCACACCACGGGCTCCTCGTTCATCGAAGGAGATGTGGCGCTCATCGCCCCTCAATACGTGTATGACGAAATATCGAAGGGCGACAACGCATTCTCCAAGGAAATCTTCGTGAATACGTTGAGAGACCTGGGCTTCACCGAGGAGGCGGACGAGATCACGAACGCCGCCGTTCCGCTTCCCCAGTTCTGCTTCGAGGACAGCCTCACGCTGCACCTGCCGCCGCTCACGTTCGAGATCCACCGTAAGGGCGGGCACTCGCCTGCGTGCACCTCCGTCCTCGTGCCCGAGGAGGGCGTGCTCTTCTCAGGCGACGTCGTCATCAACGGCCCCTCGGCCGGGATGCGCGACGCCTTCGTGCAAGAATGGATAGACGCGCTCGCCTGGGTGGAGGGTCTGGACATCGAGACCATCGTCCCCGGCCACGGCGATATATGCGGGAAGGAAGTGGCCACAAAACTCAAAAATACCCTGAGCGGGATGATGGAGATTATGGTCGAGGTCGTCGCCGCCGGCAAAGAAAAAGCCGAAGCCGTCCAGGACCCGAAATTCCTGAAATACTTTCACGCCGACGAAACGCGCGGCGAATACTGGCTACAGCAGAGAAAAGACACCTTCCGCGATGGTCTCGAACGGCTTTATGACGAGGTCGTCGCGGAACGCTAGAAACCGGCTCCATCATTATCCGACAAGGAGACGTAAATGAGAGTAGAAGAGAAGAGAATCGGCCGCATCTTCCGCGTCACCCTCGAGGCCGGAGACAATTTCTATACGAACCTGTGCGACCTCGTGAAGGAGAAGAACATCCGCGCGGGCTCGGTTTTCTTGATCGGCGCCCTCGCCGAGACGGACATGATATCGGGCTTCAAGAGCATGGACGGCTACGACGTCGACCGCCTGCACTTCGAGGGCTGGCGCGAACTCGTGGCGCTCGGGAACATCACCTGGCCGGACGAACCGCCCCTCGCGCTCGGCGACGTGACCTGGGACGAACCCCAGCCCTACGTCCACGTACATATGGCCATCAGCGGCGGGCCGGGCGAACCCGAGAAAGTGCTGGCGGGCCACCTGAGCGACGGGATCATCAAGGGCGGGATGGTCGTCGAAATCTACGAGCACCTGGACACCTAGAGGAGTTCCTGATCCGCCACAGCCCGGGGCTGTGGAAAAAGCCTGGAATACTGGATTTGTCGTATGTAACTGACCGACGAGAGAGAACAATCACTCCCCCCTTGAGGGGGAGTCGCAGAAGCCTAGCGTTTTTGCGAAGGCTGAGGCGGTGGGGGGTAAATGCGTTTTATCATCATACCGAATTATACCCCCCACCGACTCGCTTGCGGGCTGCGCCCTTACCTCGTCGACTCCCCCTCAAGGGGGGAGTGAATTAGAACCTCGTCTGAGGAAGAGTGCCCGACCTTCGGCGCTGTGGAAAAAGCTCCTTTTTTCGGGGGTAGAGGGGATGCCCCTCTTGACGGGAAAACCAACCCCCCCTACCCCCCCTTGTCAGGGGGGTATAAAAAGGCGATGCGCCCCCACCGGGCTGGAGGGGGTTTTGCTCTTTCTTACCCCCCTGACAAGGGGGGGTAGGGGGGATTGCCTTTAGGGGGTTTCCCTTTCAGAGGGTTGCCATTCCCCTCTCAGGGCTTTTTCAACAGCCCCGGTCCATCGGCGTTTGAGACAATTTTGCAAGGAAAGAAACGATGACCGAATCCTCCCTCGAAAACCTCCCCTTCGCGCCCAGCGAAGACCCCTTCGTCGTGGAGCACGGCGGCTTCTACCGCCGGTGGTTCTCCATGATCGAGGACATCGAGGAGCTGAAAAGAGCCGTCGCGTCTCTTAAGGGCACGACGGACGACTTGTGGGTTCCCGTCTGGCGCGAGATAGGCTCGCGCTATGAAGAACAGGCGGAGGAGTCCGCCGCAAGCGGCGATACGAGCGCTGCGCGGGAGAAATTCCTCCTCGCCAAGACCTACTACAGCCTCGCGCGATTCCCCCGCCCGCTCACACCGCTCAAGGAACAGGCGAACCGCGACTGCATCCGCGCTTACTTGAGAGCGTGCGAGTACCTCGACCCGCCGCTCGAAGTCGTTGGCGTGGAATGCGGGGGCGAGCGCATCACCTCCCATTTCCGCGCGCCGAAAGAAGCGAACGCGGCGAACCCCGTCCCCGCCGTCCTCGTCATGTGCGGCGGGGACATGTTCAAGGAAGACCGCGGCTGGGCGGGCGAGATGGCCCTGACCCACGGCCTCGCCACCTTGGTGATGGACGGCCCCGGCACGGGGGAGAACCCCTTTCCCTACGAACCCGAATCCGTCTCGGCGTGGAAGGCGGCGGTCGACTACCTCGCCGCCCGCCCCGAGGTGGACGCGGAGCGCATCGGCGCGTTCGGCATCAGCCGGGGCGGGCATTCGGTGATGCTGCTCGCGGGCTCCTATCCCGAAAAGGTGCGCGCCGCCGTGGCGAGCGCGGGCCACCACTTCGGCTACCGCATGACCGAGGCGGAGATGGCGAACTACGTCGCCAACAGTAAAAGGCGCGCGGCCTACATATTCGGCGCGCCCGGCGACGGCCCCTCGTTTCCGCCCACCACGGCCGAGAAAGAAGAGGCGCTCTTCAGGCGCTGGTCGCTGAGCGAACTGGGTCTCGTGGAGAAAATCGTCTGCCCCGTCCTGATGATCAACGGAAAACAGGATCACCTGGCCCCCGTCGGGAACATCTACTACATGCTCGAACACGGCCCCGTGACCGGCAGGGAGGCGCGCGTCTACCCGGATGACGGCCACTGCGCCTTCAAATACTTCACCGAGTGGGCGCCCGAATCGTTTAGGTGGCTGAGGGAGAGGTTGGGTTGAGGGGGCGGTCGTTGAGATGTGAACGTCTCGACTATCTGATCCCACAAGCTCAGTACCGCTAAAACTTTAAGAAATAGCTCTCCTTTTAGTAACGTAATCATCGATTGGAAAGTGGTACAAAGTTGTGTTACCTTCGAGGTAACACTATTCTCTCGGAATAGGGGATAGGAGGAGATATAATGGATTGGACAAATGAATTACAACAGTTACGTAAATCGGACACTGATATAGGTTTAATTATGCAGGTTTACGAAGAAGCTGCCAAAGTGCATGGGGAAGCGCTTGCTGCAATGGGCCAGCAAGTTTCAGGAGCCCCATCTCCAGTTGTTTCGACCAAAGTTACATTTAATGTCGATTCCGATCTAAGTTCTAAAGTACTTCTGGATAAATGGAATACGCAAATCACTCCCAAGATGTAAAATTACCCGATCCACTCCCCAGTTCTTACGGAGAACTACAAGATTTTCTCTCCAGGAACAACACTGTTAATCCTTTTGCAGTTCGCCAGGAAACTTTCAAACGAGTAGAGGCGGAGACACAACGCCCTCTTCTTTGCTACGCAACTAAAGTATTGAACGTACCGCCTGGGATTCCCGCTTTTATAGATGATGGTGATTTAATCGGTTTCGGCGATCTTATTGATTCAGTTCAAGGTAATCAAGCAGACATTTTCTTGATCTCAAATGGTGGATCAGCAGAGGCAACGGAGCGTATAGTGCGGCGTCTGCGACAGCGATTTGAATGTTTGCGATTCATCGTTCCCTCAAATGCTTATAGTGCGGCGACATTGATGTGCTTTGCCGGCAACCAGATTATGATGCTCCCAGAAGGGACGTTGGGTCCCATTGACCCTCAACTAAACGGAGTCCCTGCTCGAGCAATCCTAAGAGCTTTTGAGACACTGGAGAAACGTTTGGCGAAAGAAGGCGCTAAAGCTCTTACTGCATATGTTCCCTTGCTACAAAAATATGATCTTCATCTTCTCGAACAATGCCGGAGCGCGCAGCAATTATCAGAGGAATTAGCGCGCTCATGGCTTTCCCAGTATGCCATGAGCAAGATAGCCAAAGAAGAAATTGATAACGCCGTTGATTTCTTTGGAAATTGGGATTTGCATAAGAGTCATGGACGAAGTATCGATGCAGCGACAGCAAAGAATCTTGGTATACCTGTTCAAGTTTTAGAAAATACCCTCGCGAATTTAGTGCGAAGCATACATCACCAATATGCGCTATTTTTTGATAAAACACCCTTCTACAAAGTGTATGAAAACTCAGTTGGAATAGGTTGGGGTCGTCAACAAGTAACACAGGTAGTCAATCTCCCGTTGCCGGATTCAGGTGCATTGCCTTCAGTACCAGACCCAGGTCAGCCTGGTAAATCTTCTGGATGATATAGAACAATCGGAAAACAGGATCACCTCGCCCCCGTCGGGAACATCTACTACATGCTCGAACACGGCCCCGTGACCGGCAAGGAGGCGCGGGTCTACCCGGACGACGGCCACTGCGCCTTCAAATACTTCGCCGAGTGGGCGCCCGAGTCGTTCCGGTGGTTGCGGGAGAGGTTGGGGTGAGGTGAGAATGATCCGGTTTTTCGGAATGTGTGGAAACTTACCGGGGACAACAGATACATGAAACACTTGTTTCTGCTTCGTCACGGCAAATCCGACTGGACCGACTACGAGACCCTGGGCGATTTCAAGCGCCCGCTGGCGAAGCGAGGCCGGAAGGCCGCCGCCAGGATAGGCAAATATCTCAACGGTTCGGGCTTCGAGCCCCTCGATCTGGTGCTGTGCTCGTCGTCCGAACGCACCAGGGAAACATGGGCGAGGGTGTCCGTTCAGCTCACCGGAAGCGACCACATCAAGGTCGAGGCGATGGATGCCCTGTACCACACGGCCACAACCGATTCCGTCGTGAAGCTGTTGCGGGAAGTGAAAGATAACCCCCGGACAATCGTCGTGGTCGGTCACTTCCCGTGGATCATGGCCCTTGCCAACGATTTGCTCGATCGGCCCGGGATCGATGAATTTCCGACCTGCGCTCTGGCCTGCATCCGGTGCGATATCGCCCGGTGGAAAGACCTGGAAACGGGCTCCACGAACAACAGGCTGGAGCAATTCGTAAGACCGCGCAGCCTGTGAAGCACCCCCTCCCCGCTCGCGTTCGGCCCCGGCCGCCCTTTCCGCGGAAACCCGCTTCCGCACGGGCAACTGTCGCCCAGCGTGTTTGCAAGGCGAAAAACCCCTGAATTCATCGAATAAACACGATATTCACAAAATATCTCACAAATATCTCACACTTCGTATTGTATAATCGCCTCCGAATCGCATGTTTCAGATAACAGCGGCTCCTTCACCGGACTCCGCCGAAGTTGATGCGCCCCGCCGGTTTCCCGGTGCGCGCGGGACGGACGGAGACGGCCCCGAGAGCGGGGCCCTGCAGCAGGAACGGCAATGATGCCGGAATGACAATCAAAGACCATGCAATGCGTGGGTGGGTATGTTGCGACAGCCTCCCTCAAGGGGCTGAAAGAAAAAGCCCCTTGAGGGGGGGCTCCCTGAAAGGCCCCGAATGAACGAGGGCGGCAAGTTGCGCCGCAGACGGGGCCGCCTGTGCGCAACCGGATTCTGCCCCGCTCTCCCTCGCCTCTCGCTCTGAAAACCACCCCCCCTTGTCGGCATGAACCCGCAGGACCACCCCCCCTGCCCCCTTGACGAGGAGTATAAAAAGGCAACGCCCACCCCTGGTAGAGGGTTTTTCTTGCCACCTGTCGGAGGGAGTGAAATTCAGAATCGCTTCCCTCGGGGCTTTCGCAACAACCCTTGCCGGGGGCCTGCTTTTTCTTACCCCCCTGTCAAGGGGGGATAGGGGGGGTTGCCTTTCCGGATGAGAGCGGCAAAAGAGGGGTGAATTCTGACTGAAAAAGGAAGAATTCCGCCTCGATGCGGGCTTTTTCAACGGCCCCGCCACGGCTCTCCCGTCTTCGCCGCGGCCTCGCGCGCATTTGCCCGCATTTGCCGTACCTTGTGAGATCGCGGGTTGCGGTATCGTGCGCGCCGCTCGGGGGAACCCGGCCCCGCCGGCCG
>JAJEJD010000006.1 GCA_022828125.1 bacterium
GCCATCCAGGGAATAGGAGAAATCAACTCCCCCCTTGAGGGGGAGTCGGCAAGACGAGGACGAAGTCCGAAGTCGCGCCGGTGGGGGGAGTTTTTTCTGTGGCATGTCCCCCCACCGAGTCGGTTTCGGGTGTTCACCCTCACCTCATCGACTCCCCCTCAAGGGGGGAGTGAACTTCATCTCTACTAGGTTGGGTTTGACTATAAGGGGGTCGTTGAAAAAGTCTTTGTCAAAGGAGAGCAACCCCCCCTACCCCCCCTTGTCAGGGGGGTATAAAAAGGCGATGCGCCCCCGCCGGGCTGAGGGGGTTTTGCTTTTTCTTGCCCCCCTGACAAGGGGGGGTAGGGGGGGTTGTTCCCTTGAAACCATTGGCAAAGACTTTTTCAGCAGCCCCTCCTCACTCGCGTTTGAACCCCTGACCGGAGAGCGCCCATGAGCGACACGATGGATTTCGATGAGCCCATCTCGCGCCGGGCTGAAGCCATGTACCTGACGACGGACCTGACCGAGGTCAGGCGCCGGACGATAGACACTATGAGGCTCTTCCCCGGCGCGCGCGTTCTGGACGTGGGCTCGGGCCCCGGTCTGTTCGCCGATGAGATGGCGCAGGTGGTCGGCCCGACGGGTTGCGTGCGCGGCGTGGACATCAGCGAGCCGATGATCGAGCTCGCCCGGGCGCGCTGCGACGATAAGCCATGGGTCGACTTTCAAATCGCCGACGCCGTATCACTCCCGTTCGGAGACGGCGGTTTCGACGCCTGCGTCAGCGTGCAGGTGCTCGAGTTCGTGGCTGATGTGGATGCGGCCTTGCGCGAGTTTCACCGCGTTTTGAAGCCCGGCGGACGGCTCGCGGTCAGCGACGCCGACTGGGGCGCCACGGCGTGGCGCAGTGAGGATGCGGCGCTTTGTGAGCAGGTGATGGATGGATGGACGTCGGGCTTCGCCCACCTGAGGCTTCCGCTCACGCTCAAATCCAGGATCGAGGCGGCGGGCTTCGTCGATGCGTCCGCCCACGCAATTCCCGTTTTCAATTCCGCCTGCGAACCTGAAGGCTTCAGCTTTCACCTCATCCGTCAGATTCAGGGCGTCGTCCCCGGCAGGACGAACCTCACGCAGGAGGAAGTAGACGCATGGGCGCAAGAATTGCGCGGCCTGAACGAACGGGGCGCATATTTCTTCTCGCAGACGAGGTATCTGTTCGCGGCCGATAAGCCGCGCTGAAGAATCAACCCTCTTTCGATTTTATCTTCTTGTAGACCACGGGGATGAGGGAGAGTAGCGCGAGACCCACGAGCGCGATCATGACCTGGGGCGTGAGTATGCCCTTGGCGGAGAACTCGCCCCCCGCCTCGAATATGCTGCCGAGTCCCGCGCCCACAGAAGCGAAGACGAACGACCCCGGAATGATCCCGAAGAACGTGCCGATGACGTAGACGCTCAGGGACACCCCCAGAAAGGCGGGCACGAGGTTCACCACGAAAAACGGGAACAGCGGAACGAGCCTCAAGACGAGCAGATAGCTCAGCGCGTTCTCCTGAAAGCCCTCTTCCATCTTCTGGAGCCAGGGGCCCGCCTTCGCGCGCAGGGGGTCGCCGAGCGAGGTCTTGGCCGCGATGAAGAGAACGGTCGCCCCCACCGTCGCGCCGACGACGATATAGAGCGCACCCCAGACGGTCCCGAACAGGAAGCCTCCCGTGATGCTCATCACCAGCCCGCCGGGGAGAGAAAATATCGTCACCGCCGCGTAGGCGAGCATGTAGACGATGACGGCGAGGGCGCCGTTATCGCGCACCCACCCCTTGAGCAGGCTCTGGTTTTCCCGCAAGGTCTCGAAGGTGAGGTAGCGGCCCAGCCCCGAGTAGAAGAAAGCGACCAGGACGAGGACGAGGACAAGCGGAATGATGAAGTTCTTGTAGGATAGTTTTTTTTCGGATTCGCTCATTTTCGGATGGCTGCTTTCGTTTTCGGGGTGACGTTGTGTGAGGATGCAGCTGCTCCACATGGCTCGCGGCCCGGCGCATGTCCTGCGCCGCGTTTTGCTTCTATCACATTTCGCGCACGGGTCAAATCGTCCCGTCTTGATAAAAGGGTGGCGATATTTGCGTATTTGCGCGAAAATAAGTCATTGCAATTATTGGGGAAGAGTCGATGAACCGAAGATTGAGGCCGTACCAGACATACGGAATCGCCTTGCTTCGCGTCTCTTTGGGCGTCTACTACGTTCTGCATGGCTATTACGGCTGGCTGGTGATCGGCGTGGAGCGCTTCGCCGCCCTGAACGCATCGATGGGAATCCCTCTGCCCACCATCAGTGCATGGGCCGTCGTGCTGGGCCACCTGGTCGGCGGGGCGCTTCTGATCATCGGGCTCTACACCCGCCTGGGCGCCTTGATGAACGCTTTCATCATGGCGGGCGCAGCCGCGTTCGTGCATCTCGACCAGGGTTTTTTCATGCACGGAATCGTCACGAATCCCGCGACCGGCGCCGCCGTCGCCGGCGGATACGAGTACTCGCTGTTCCTCCTCCTCGCCACGATCGCCGTCCTCCTTCTGGGAAGCGGCCCCCTCTCGGTCGACGCCCGAGCGAGAAACAGAATGCGTATGGGGGAGTAGGGCTACGAGAAGTTCAGGAGTCTCACGTCACCGATGCAACTTTCGAGGGATATCAACTCGGGGCGAACATTTTCAGGGTGAGCGCTCTTCAATCCAGTCGAGAGAGATTCAAGCCAAGCCTGGAGGAATCTTTTAGGGGATAGGCGACAGCTTGCAATAGCTTTTAATCATAAACGAACGAAGACCCGTGAATAGGTGACCAGATTAGTTGTTGGCCGGGTTCGACAGGCCACCCAACCCTATATTCGGCCAGTTCTTCTTCTAGTACTGATTCACAGACCCAGACGTGGGTTTCCCTAGTTGCTCCCGCTTGATTCCGAAGAAAGGCGAATATAGCGAGAGCGCCCGTGCTTTCCGAATCGAGCAGCGCCGAGACGCTACCGCCACAATCACTCAGCCGCGCCTCATCCCTCATCCCGCCACGAAGCTTGTTGTTGTACCAGACGGCACGGCCAGTTCGATGATCAGCGTGAGAGTCGATATAGAGCGGGAAGCGAATATCGGGATTTTCCGACTCCGGCTGGTTGAGAGATGGAAAGATGGCAAACAGGAAATCACGATGAATGCGTGGACCGGCATCGTCTTCATTCAAGGCCAGCGTATCACTGGCGGCGAGCCGTTTTACATACCAGATGATTTCAGGACGTGTAAATTCCATGAGCCAGTCGGAGAAATCGATTTTCTTTATCACAAGAGACCCCTTGTTTCGAATGTATCTGCTGAACCCTGCAACCATTCAACGAATTAGTGAATAATCGTCTTATACGAAAGTTTCCCCTGCCCTTCGAGAGCACGTTCCCCGACGAATAGACATCAAGGATGGAAATGCGGGTAAGCATAGCCAAGCGAGGAACAGCCATGAACAAAGATAGTCGCATGAAATTTTGGAATGACCAAATGCGGCGTGCCGAGAACATTCAAAACACGGGAGTAGTAGCTGACTTTTTTGTCGTATCGTTCCCTAGAGAGTGGCCCTGTAGATCGTCGGAGAAAGATGGACGTGATTTTCCAGTGGTGGTTTCAAACAATATGCTCGTTTTTGACGCCTGAAATCGTATAGCCTGATGAGCCTGAAGATATCGGGACGTTTCTCTGAAATCGACAACTCGTTTCTGGTAATAAAAAAAGGCGTTGTTTTAGGGCCAGTTGTCGTCTTTATTTCCAGCCAGCGCTCTTGCTCGGCTAGCTTGCCTGTTCCATCAAAGGACAAGATGTCGTAACCGTAACCGTCTCCCTTATCGCGGGCGATCCAACTAACACTGTCGGATAAGTCTTTCCTGCCAAGATTATACAGACGACGCTTCTCGGATTCGAAGGCGTACTCTTCGCCCGCTTTTCCGAGTGCCCGATTTCGGGCATCTCTTTCGGCTGGAGATTCAAATCTTTTAACGATACGGTAGATGTCCTCCGAAAGATTATGCTCCGACTCTTCTCGTAGCGGAGGCGCGTCGTCAAATACAAGACCAGACTCGCTGAGAGATTCCTCGGAATGATGTTTTTGGTCCACATCTTCCCCGGCTAAAAAAGTATAAAGTTGGCGGTTTTGAGTTAGGCGAGTTACGATGGTTTCAAATAACGCCGTCTGGTAATGACTATACGGTTTATAACCATTTATGTAAGGAAGACTCAGTTCAGCCAAAACTGCACTGATATTCATATGCTTTGATTCGATCGATCCTTTGGAGCGACCAATTTTATTCATAAGAGCACGTCTGTGTTCGCTTTTATTGTAAGGTAGCCCGGCTTGTTCATGCCTAAGCATATCAAAATAGTCATCAACGATGGCGTGGATCTCGCCATCGGACCAATTTCGTCGGGTCATTTAATCTCAAGCCTCGTGGCATAGCTGATATAAGCAGTGTTTCCTAGAGCGCGTGGAAAGTCAAAGCAATTTACGGGGATAAGCTGCGCAAGAATTAAAATGTAAGTGAACTCAATCCTCGCTTCACCCTGTGCTTCAGCAATATCACCCTCTTAAGGGGCTGTTGAAAAAGCCTCGCTTCGCTTGGGATTGACCTTTGCCTTTGTTCGTCATTCCGGCGAAAGCCGGAATCCATTTTCGCCTTTGTCTTTGGCCTTTCGCCCGGGCGTCCTCCCTCCCGCAAGTCGGAATCAAATGCGAAAACGAAAGCAAAAATCATAAAATGGATTCCGGCTTTCGCCGGAATGACGGTGGTCTTCCCATATCGAGGGGTTTTTTCAACAGCCCCCTTGAGGGTCAATTTTGACAAGCATGGAGGGGCTGGTAGGGACAACCCCTCCCGGTTGTCCTTTCCCTGTGGTTGTCCTTGCCGGGGCAGGCGTGGAGGTTGGACAGGCACGGGGGCCTGTCCCTACCCTGGCATGATGGAGAAAAACGAAACGCGCGGGCGGACACACGGGTCCGCCCCTACGGAACCGCGACCCTCCGACATGGACAACCACGGAGGGTTGTCCCTACCCAACCGCGCCCTTTTTATCTTCCGGGTGAGGCACTCAGCGCAAAGCGCGTCCGACCGCCGGTAGCCCTGGGGTTTTCCGGCGGGTCGTGCGATAGTGAGCGCGCTGGTTGATTCTGGAAACGATAGCCGACAGGAAACCCCGATGAGCTTGCGCAGGTGGAAGGACAGGATGGTGGCGCGTCTGCTGACGCGCTATCCGGGCCTGGTGAAAAGGTGGGCGGGGGCCAAGGATTTCTCCGCCGAGATGGCCGGCTGGCGCGCGGGACCCGCGTTCACGCCCTGGACGCCGCTTGAGAAGCCGGTTCGCGAGTGCGCCGTTGCGCTGGTGACGACGGGCGGGGTGCACCTCAAGACGCAAGTCCCCTTCGACATGGAAAACCCCGACGGCGACCCGACGTTCCGCGAGATTCCGGGCGACGCTGCGCGCGATGAGATGACGATAACGCATGATTACTACGACCACAGGGGAGCGGATGTGGATTTGAACGTCGTCTTCCCGCACGAGCGGCTCGCCGAGATGGCGGCGGAGGGGGCGATTGGCGGGGTCTCGCCGGTTCATTTGAGCTTCATGGGCCACATCGATGCGGAACTCGTGGAGCGGCTCGTGGAGGAAACGGCGCCGGCCGCGGCGCGGCGGCTGCGCCAAGCGGGGGCGGAGGTCGCGCTGCTGGCGCCCGCCTGAGGGCTTTGCAACCGCTCGGTCGGGCTGATTCAGAACGCGGTGGAACGGGAGGGGCTGGCCACCGTCTCGGTGAGCATCGTGAAGGAGATAACGGCCGGGCTATGCCCGCCGCGGGCCGTGTTCGTCCCCTGGCCGCTGGGGCATCCCTTCGGCAAAGCGGGAAATCTTGAACAGCAGCGCGCCGTGCTGTATGATATGATCGAGTTGCTGGAGAGCGCCGAGGCGCCGGGAACGCTGGTTGAGCGGGACCATCCCTGGTGAGTTTTCGGGGCGTCGGACGAGCGGCGGGAATAGTGGAAATTGTTGATATAATGAAAATTGTAATTTCCGAAAATATCGATAAATTCCGATAAATTCACGGGGTTTTTCGATAAAAAACGGACAATTTATCGTATTGATAATGAAGGCGTTATCCCGATTCCATCGATCAGGAGGCCGCCATGGACGCAGTCGCAGCCCCCATCACACGCCTCGCGAAGGAGCTTGCGGACATTCACGATAACGGCGCGCATGGGCGGGACTTCATCCGCGCCGCCGAACCTCCCCTGAAACGCTTGCTGGACGCGGGTTCTTTCCTTCCGCCCGAGGCGCTCGAGCCTTCCGATGAAGGGTATGCGCGTCATTTGCTGTATCGCGACCCCGAGGAGCGCTTCGTCGTGGCGGCGATGGTGTGGAAACCCGGGCAGGGCACCCCGATTCACGATCATGACGGCTCCTGGGGGATGCTCGGCATGGTGGAGGGTGGCCTGGAAGTCGTTAATTATTTTGCGGATGGGGAAATCACCGAAGGTGAGGTCGAGTTGAGAAACGATGCGCCTCACAATCCTTTGGCAGGCGGGCAGCATTCGGTTTGCGGCTGCGCGGACATCCATACGGTGCGCAATCGGCGTGACGATGTGGCGGTTTCGGTTCATGTGTATCCGCGCGATTTGGAAGCGTGTCATTTCTTTGAGCCCATCGGCGGTGAGAAAAATCGCTTCTGCGCGCGCCGCGTCTCGATTTCCTATACGGGTGATTCTTCCTGAACGATTTCCGATCTACGACCAAAAAGCCATACAATAAGATGGAATATCGGGGAGCGGGGCTTTTTCGCTCATGCTTGATGAGGCCTGAGGTTCGGTGATTTGCCGAATGCGCAGAGTATGGTTTATTAGTCAATCCTTCAACGGGAGTATGAATCATCGTTTTCCCGATTTGATAAAATTCTTTTCATAAATTCACTTTCTCATCCCAAGAGGTTCTTATGCGCAGCAAAGGTGGTTGGTATGCTGGTTTTGAGACGGTCTCGAATTTCCAAATGTTTTTCCGGGACTGGAGGCCGGCGAAGAAAAGTTCGTTTTTGCCTGTTATCGCATTGCATGGCTCGCTGATTCAGAGCGGTATGTGGAATGCTATGGCGGAAGGCGCGGGCTCGATACGCATGATATGCCCGGATCAAAGAGGATTCGGGCGAACGGATGACCCGGGTGCGGGTGATGCCGCAGCGGATTTCGCAAGAGACGTAATTGGCTTGGCCGACGCGCTTTTGCTGGACCGCTTCGTGGTGATGGGGCATTCCTTCGCCGCTTCAATTGCTCTGGCCGCCGCATCGATACGCCCGGATCGTGTCGCTGCGACCGTGTTGATGGACCCGACAGTGCGTGATGTTTCGGGCGCCAATGCGAACCTGGAGGCCTCACGAAGTCGCCCGATGGAGTTCGAGGACATCGCGCAGGCCCAGAAATTCATAACACAGAGCGAGGAGGGAAACTGGCCATCCGCCAGGACAAGACGATTCTTGAGCGATGTATTGGTGCACGATGGCGCAAACGGCGCCTGGAGGGTTCCTTTTGAGAAAAGCAGAATCTTGAGATTGCGGGAATTTCAAGCCTCTTCCGCGAGCGATTACGACCCCGTTTTCTGGGCGCAGAGAACAAAATGCCCTTCTCTGGTATTTCGTGGAGGGGAAAGCAAGCGATTTAGCAAGAATTCGGAAGAGTCGTTAATGGATGCGCTGCCGATGAAATCAAGAGTGGTCGTATGTGCGAGAGCCGGTCATTTTCCGAGCGTTTCCGAGCCGACCATCGTGCAGCGAGAACTCAAGGCGTTTTTGGCAGATTTGAAATGAATAAACGAAACGGCAGCAATCTTCATATTGAGACCGAACTCAGTCGAGATTTGGGGCTCGCGTCCGCACTTTCGATTGGCGTCGGTACAATGATAGCGGCAGGTATTTTTACTTTATCCGGCTTGGCTGTAAGGGATGTCGGCTCATCAGCCGTCATCGCTTTTCTTTTAGCCGCGCTTGTCGCCGGGTTCACTGCGCTCACCTATTGCGAATTCTCATCTCTTTATCCGGAATCCGGAGAAGGGTATCTCTATGCGAGAAGAACATTTCCACCGCCACTCGCTTATCTTGTTGGGTGGACATTGGTGCTTGGTTACACTTCTTCATGCGCTTTCTATATCAGCAGCCTTTCTTCCTATTTCAACGAATTCGTCTGGCATTCTCCTTATGAGCAAATATCGGGAATCATAGGACTAGTCTGTCTCGTATTGCTTAACATCAAGGGAACAAAGGAATCGGCTCGGTTTCAAATCCTCATTACTGCCGGAAAGGTCATCCTTTTGGTTTGGTTTGTATTTGGCGGGCTAGGAAATGTGGACACAAAAGCCCTTGTCGAAAGAATGAGTATGGACATACCGAGGATTGGCGCGACTGCCGGTTTGGTTTTTATTACTTTTTTTGGTTTTTCGGCAATTGCCGCATCAGCTGGGGAAATCTCGAATCCCACCAAGACAATTCCTCGTTCGATATTTCTTTCCATGATGATCGTGACGATTCTATATACAATGGTCGTCTTTGTTATCATTGCCGCCAACCTTACGGAATATACGGAAGCGGCGATGGGTAATGCGGCGCGTCTATTCCTGGGTCCCATTGGTGGTATGGTGATAGTCGTAGGCGCGCTTTTCTCAATGATTTCTGCATCCAACGCATCGATATTAGCGGGTTCGAGAGTTGTTTTATCCATGGCGCAGCTAGGGCATTTGCCCTCTGGTATCGCGGCGATCAATTCACAGACACGCACTCCCATAATTTCGCTTATTCTGGTGGGAGGAACAATTGTTGTCTTTGCGCAAAGTTTTCACTTGGAGAAGCTGGCGCACTTTGCAGATACAATTCTTTTGCTGGCACTGATATTAGTGAATGCAGCGCTCATCTATCATCGAAAGAAATTTCCAAATCTCCCCAGGTCTTTTCGTGTCCCGTTCGTTCCGTTTTTGCCGCTACTTGGAATTGTCGCAAATGTGTATTTACTCACACTTATACTTCGGCATCCTGAGCCAGTTATCATGGCGGTCTTATGGCTTATTGTGGGAATGCTTGGTTTTCTGGCCTGGAAAGGTTCTCAGGCAGAGGAGGAATACTTGCCGGGTGAACCATCCCGCGTAGCGCAAGTTAGCATGGAGGGGCAAGAGAGTAATTTTCGCGTGTTGGTTCCCATTGCAAACCCGACAAATGTGATTCCTCTAATTGATCTAGCCTCAGCGATTGCCATAGAAAATGACGGTGAATTAATCGTTATGCGGGTTGTATCTTTGCCGGAGCAGGCGCCAACGAGTCGCGAGAGTTCATATATTGAACGAGAAAGACGAATTTTGGAGCAGGCTCATATCCACGCCAATTCAAAGGGTGTCAAAATCAGTTCCCTGGTAAGGATCGGGCGTAACCCGGCGCGCGCTATTCTGGAAACGGCAAGAGAGCGTCATTGTGATCTGATCGTGCTTGGCTGGAAAGGCTATACTTCTACCGCCAATCGTATTTTAGGTGAAATTGTGGATGATGTCGTAAAACTTGCACGGGCGGACATTATGCTGGTGAAACTTGTAAGTGAGATGAAATTCAAGAATATCCTTTTACCAACAACCGGAGGAATACATGCGCGCTTGGCAGAACGATATACGGCTCCTATTGCCAGCGCTTACAATGCTAGACTCGTTGTATCGACTATTATTTCTCCAGAGTCAGAAGGAACTCACAAACACTCCGTCGAACAAGCTTTGAGCGAGGCGGTAGGCAGGATCAACGATGAGAGTAGTGTTCATGTGGAGAGCCGAATCATCACGCATAAATCCGTTTCCGTAGGCATTATCCAAGCAGCAGAAGAATATGACGCCATTGCAATGGGTGCCGCCGGCGAGAGTTTCTATAAACAGATTCTATTTGGTTCTATTCCTGAAAACGTTGCGAAACACACGGACAAAACAGTTATTGTGTACAAACAATATTCGCCAGTGAAAGCATTGGTGGACCGGGTGATGGAAAACTAACCCAATCACCTTGGTTATCAGAATGCAAACACGGGAGTGTTGTGAGCAGGAATAGGAAAATTTTGCCATTGAGGGAGTCCATTTGTCTAAAATCATATCGAGTTCCATGGAAGCTGTTTCGGATATTCCCAATGGCGCATCGATACTTATCGGTGGGTTTGGCATATGCGGAATGGCGCATAATTTATGTAAGGCACTTAGTAACCGAAAAGATGTCGGTGATTTCCATCTGGTGTCGAATGCAGGCGGAATGGACGGTTGGGGTGTGGGCTTGATGTTTGAAAATCGACAGATTCGCTCCATTATCGCAAGCCGTGTGGGTCCGGCTTGTAAAGCTTATGAAGAACAAGCCTTGAAAAGGGAAATTGAAGTCGAGCTCTCCCCTCAAGGAACATTCACGGAGCGAATTCGAGCGGGCGGGGCAGGCATCGGTGGTTTCTTTACGCCAACGGGAGCAGGCACCGTAGTAGCTGAAGGAAAAGAGACGAGAATTATTGGGGGGAAAGAATACATTTTTGAAGAGCCCATTCGAGCGGATTATGCTTTCATCAAGGCCTGGAAGGGAGACGAGCGTGGGAATCTGATATACAGGATGAGCGCGCAGAATTTTAATCCCATCATGGCCACTGCCGCCGAGGTGACTATCGCCGAAGTAGAAGAGATTGCTCCCGTCGGTGAAATTGCCCCAGAAAATGTGCATACGCCCGGGATTTTTGTGCAGCGCGTAGTTTTAGGTGAAGATATAGAAAAACCTATCGAAATCATGACGAATCAGTCCCGAGAAGGCCTTGGGGGGAGATGATTTGCCTTTGAGCAGACACGAAATTGCGAAGCGAGCAGCCATGGAAGTACCTCGGGGGGGGTATGTCAATCTCGGGCTAGGCATACCTACCTTGGTGAGTAATTACATACCTGAGGAATATGGCGTCACCATACACTCGGAGAACGGTGTGTTGGGGGTAGGACCATTTCCATACGAAGGAGATGAAGATCCCGACCTGCTGAATGCCAGCAAAGAAACCGTGACGATTATGCCGGGAGGTTCGTGCTTTGATAGCGCCACTTCATTTTCTATGGTCAGAGGTGGGCATATAGACGTCACCATACTAGGCGCAATGGAAGTCGCTGGGAATGGTGACCTGGCGAATTGGGCAATCCCTGGCAAAATGATATCCGGCATGGGAGGTGCGATGGATCTCGTTGTGGGCGCCCGAAAAGTTATCCTCACAATGGAGCATGTTTCAAAACGAGGTGCGCCGAAAATTGTAAAGGCATGCTCTCTACCTTTAACCGGCAAAGGCGTAGTAGATGTCATCATTACTGATCTCGCGTTCATCACAGTGGAGACAGACGGGCTCTTACTGCATGAACTCGCTCCTGGCGTGAGCGAAAGTGAAGTGCGGGATAAAACCGAGGCGCCTTTGAGGGTGGCTTCGGATTTGCGCGAGATGTATGCGAATGCCTGAGTTACGATAATGATTGATCTTGAAAAATATACTCAAGAATACTGGGGGTTGATGCGCCAACATGCCTATCGACTCACAGGTAGCATTTTGGATGCGGATGATATCGTCCAAGATACCATGTTGCGGGCGATTGAGATGGGTCCGGCCCTCAATAATATCGAAGATCATCCTGAGTGGTTGTATACGGCGTGTACGGAAGCGGCACTTTCTCGATTGCGAGAGAAGAAACCATTGGAGTTAAATGAGTTTGACTTCCCTGATTTGATACAAACGGCAGGTTCAAGCGCGAACGGCGTAACCAGAGCGATTGAGGCGGGTGCTGTATGGCCAAGCGTAGCCCTCGAGTTTTTGTTTCCCCTTCAATACATGACGCCCGAGCAGCGTGCTGTTGCTGTGCTCAGGGACGGGGTCGAGGATGGTGACCGGATTGCGGCATCCGCAATGGGAGTAAAGATTCAGGAAGTTTTCAAAATTGTCGACAATGCGGATAAAAAACGAGCGCAAATTCAAAAGCACTGGGGGAAGAATCTTTTCTCCGAATCCACCGACGAACAAGAAAAAGCAGCGCGCGTATTCGAGCGATTCGTAGAAGCGCTTGGCTTTCGCGACAAGGTATTGTTGCAAGGACTCATGTCGCCGGGTGTAGAGCTTATCGTCCGAGACGAGCGAAGAACGGGTGATGATTTTGTGGCCGTGGCCTGTGTGGAGCTTCTCGGCCAAATGGGAGAAAAACTGACATTCAGCCCTGTTTGGCTCAACGGTTGCCGGGGTGTGCTTATCTGGACTTGGCGCACCATGAGAAACGAATGGCTGCGGTGTGGCGCCATAATGGTTCTAAATGATGATATAAGTGTAAAAGCAATGAAGTGGTATTTGGATGGTCATCTTCTGCGTGCAATTCAGACCGAAGTTCCTCAAACTTCTTCAAAGTGAACGTCGGAACAATCGAGAGTTTCGAGTCCACAGACAACAAAAATGTCTGGGCAACCGAAGATGTTCATCTTTGTTGTTTCTGTAAGAAGTATATCGCATTTTCTATATTCCGCTCTTCTTTCTGAGTGCTTCGCAAATGTGATGCGGGCCTACAGGGATCTCGAAAAATCGAGTCCCCACCGCATCGGCGATGGCGTTCATGATAGCCGCGGGGGCGGCGAGTATGGGTGGTTCGCCGACGCCTCTCATGCCAAAAGGCGTATCATCTGTCTTGTTCTCAACCATTATGGTTTTCAACTCGGGAACGTCCAGACTGGTGGGCAAAAGATATTCGTGGAGGGTTCCTCCATAGATATTGCCGACCTCGTCTCGAGGCTGTTCTTCCATAAGCGCCAAACCGATTCCCTGAAGCATTCCGCCTTCCATTTGACCGACAACTGAAATTGGGTTCATGGCAAAGCCCACATCCTGTGAGCAAACCAGCCTCAGTACTTTCACTTCACCAGAATTCGAATTGACAGCCACTTCCGCGATTTGCGCCGCGTAAATGGGGCAAAAAGTCGGTGCCTGTGTTTCCCCTTGGCCCATAATGTAGCCTGCAATCCCTGGCGCCGCTTTTGCTGCTTCACTTAATGAAATGGATCGCTCGGGTGTGGATTGCGAAAAAATACGCCCTCCTTCGATTTTCAAATCGTCCGGGTCGGCTTCGAGTTTTTCGGCGGCAACAATTCGAATTTTTTCTTTCAGATCGTCTACGGCTACGATAACGGCGGCGCCCATCGAGCGGGTCAGCATGCTGCCCGCCGCGTGGATGGATTCCGGCGCGGTGTCTGTATCGCCGCTGTCAAAAGAGACTTGTTCAAAACCGATATCCATCATTTCCGCTGCGATCTGGCACATTGAGGTTGTTGCGCCCGTAAGATTTACAGCGCCGCTGATGAGTTGAACGCTGCCGTCTGCGTTTAAGCGCGCCGTGCACGCGGAAGCTCCGCCACTACCGCGCCAAAAACTAACGGCAAGACCTCGACCGAACTTCCAGTCAGGACCTTCCAAATCCACATTCGTTTCAATGGCCTCGCCCCAGTTTCCTTCTTTTGCGGTGCTTTCCAAAACTTTGAGCATCCCGTCGTCTTTTTGCGTGCCGAATAATCCGGTGTCGCCTTTTCGAATGGCATTTTTTCGCCTGATGTCAAGAGGGTCGATGCCCAATTCGCGTGCGATGATGTCGAGATGCACCTCTGTTGCGAAGAAGCACTGGGGCCCACATGGTCCTCTGACCGAGCCGCATATGGGCCCGTTGGTGTAGACGCTCGCCATTGTCACCGAACAATCAGGGATGTTGTAGCAACTGGTGAACATCGGAATGCGGGAGCTCGCCTGTGTCGGAGCGCTGGGACCATATGCGCCATGGTCGACGATGACATCTGTTTCGCGAGCTAGAATTTTGCCGTCAGAAGTTACACCGGTTTTTAAGTGTATTCGTAACCCTTGCCTGGGACTGACGCTATTATGATCGTCTTCACGCGTCATCTCGTGGCGCACAGCGCGTCTGCTCTTAAGGGCCAGTAATGCAATAATGTGTTCTACAAACGAATGAATCTTTCCTCCAAATCCACCGCCGATTTCTGTGGGGATGACTTTCACTTTCGTCAGCGGAATCTCCAAAGCCGCTGCGACTTGTTCGCGGATGACGAAGGGTGCTTGCGTCGTTGTCCAGATGGTGATTTTTCCGTCGGCCCCCGGTTCCACCACGCAGGCATGAGGTTCGATATATCCAGAGTGCGCGTATGGGGTTTGGAATGTGTGCTCGAATATGTGATCTGCCTTTTCCATAGCGGCACCTACATCGCCCATGGCCATTTCATATCGACCGATTACGTTCCCTTCTCCATTGGGTCCTAGACCTACTTTTTCCCAATCTTCATGAACGAGTGGACTCTTGCCGTCACGTGCTTCTAAAAGATCGACCACAGGTTCAAGGGCTTCGTAATTCACCTGGATGGAGTCCAGCGCTGCCTGAGCAGCGTCCATTGATTCCGCTGCAACTGCTGCAACAGGGTCTCCGATATATCGGACATAATCGTCACGAGCCAGCCAGCACATGTCTTTGATTTCGAGACCGAAACGGTGTGGGGGACAATCATTGCCCGTCAATACGCTCTGTACACCCGGTATTTTTGTTGCTCCTTCCGTGTTTATAGAAACGATACGAGCATATGGGAGTGGGCTTCTGAGGATTAAACCAACAAGGGGCTGCGCAGCAGGGACGTCTGCTGCGAATTTAGCCGTGCCAACTGCTTTATCCGGTAGATCGTATCTGGGGATATTTTTCCCGGCTACCTTGAATTCATTCATAAGGCCCTCAAATATGTGGTGTATCTGAATGCATGGCCCTTGGTGCGATGTTGAACTTTATAAGTTTCGAGCCCCTGAAGAGATGTGGTGTTCTCTCGATTGCGAATGGGCTCCGAAAACTCTAGTCTATGTATATATTGTAATAGCAACAAGTTCTTCACAAATACGGCATAAAACGATGGAATGATTTTTAAGGAGAACATTCATGCCAAATCCGATACCACTGGGTGTATTTGGATTCCCGGCAGGCCATATTTTATCACCTGTTCTGCATAATAAAGCGGCTGAAGAGTTGGGTTTGGACTATCATTATCTTGCCTATGAAGTGCACCCGGATTATTTGGAAGAAGCTGTGCGGGGAGCCCGGGCGATGGGGTTTCGTGGACTCACAATCACGATTCCGCACAAGGTGGCTGTTGTTAAATTCATGGATGAACTGAGTGAGGATGCCCGGTTGATGGGCGCTGTCAACACGATAATTTTTGAAGAAGACGGACGCCTTATCGGCCATAATACGGATGGTATCGGTTGGCTCCGGTTTTTAGAGGAAACGACCGGAGAACATCCCAGAGAAAAGAAATGTCTTGTTTTGGGTGCGGGAGGAGCCGCGAGAGCTATTGCCGTCAAGATAGCCCAGTGCGGAGCGGCTCACCTTGAAATTAGAAACCGGACATATGAAAAAGCTATGGAGTTGGCACACTTTGTGGAAAAGAGCGTTCCTTCTTCGAAAGTGAAAGGTGGTGGCTTGGATGATCTGTATTCGGCGGCTGATGGTTGTGAGATCATCGTGAATACTACAAGCCTCGGGATGTGGGGAAACGCTGAACGTATGGCGACCCCCCCGATTCCCGAAGATGCTATACCTAACGGTTGTATCTGTTCGGATGCGGTCTATATTCCTCCTGATACGGAATTTCTGAAAGCAGCCAGACGGGCTGGCGCTCAAATTGTTCATGGAACGGGTTGGTTGGTATATCAAGCAGCGGCTGCATGGAAAATGTGGACGGGAGTGGATATGCCTACGGATATAGTGATGGAAGTTTTACACGAAGCATTAGAATTGCGCCTCGGTATTGAGGGTTAACTATCGAATGTTTTTCGTTTTTTTACACGCTCCTCACATGGGGTTGTCGTATCATTGCCCAGCCATAAATCCCATGCGCCATGATGACCGACGTCCACTCCTTCTTTTTGGGCTTTTTTTTGCAGCGCGATTTGTAATTCGTCCATAAACTCACTATCCATGAGTTCAAGGTGCTCCCCGATGTGGCGATGCAGTATCCTGTAAACTAGCTTCATGTCATCTATAGATGTCTTGAATGAAAATGAATCGCCTTGTTGTGAGAAAGTCATTTTACTTTCCAATTGAAATAAAGGATTCGGAAAAATCATGGATAAATATTTTCTGATTCTACCGGATTATTTTTGACAGTGAAATCTCTGCCCAGACATTCTATGAAGATGGGGCCGGGAGCCCGGTGTTGCGTATGGGGCCGGGCCCCCGGTAGGGGGGGTGGTGCTCGTGAAAGTCAATTCAGACAGACTTGCTTGAAGTCTTTTAAATGGTCCAGAACGTGTCCAGTTCCACGGACGACAGTGGTTAGTGGGTCTTTTACTCTGTATATGGGGAGACCTGTCTCATCATGAAGCCTGGTACCGAGTCCTTTCAAGAGTGAACCGCCGCCTGCTAAAACGATTCCTCGGCGGTAAATGTCTGCAGCAAGCTCAGGGCTTGTTTTGGCCAGCGCTTTTCGAATGGATTCAACGATGGCTTTCACGGGACCGTCAAGAGCCTCGCGCACCGACTCATCGGATAGCTTGATCGTGCGGGGTATGCCGGTAGAGACATCAGCGCCTGAAATTTCCATTTCAAGCGGCTCTGGGAGTGGGGCTGCTGCTCCAATCTCCATCTTGACACGTTCAGCCTCGAATGAGCCGATCGATAAGCCGTGGTGTCTTTTGATGTGGCGTTGTATGCACTCGTCCATCGCATCTCCCGCCATGCGCAGAGATTCTGAATATGCAACGGCGTATTGGGAGATGACGGCCATTTCGGTTGTTCCTCCTCCAATATCAACAATCATAGAGCCGGCGATTTCGTGAATTGGCAGTTTGCTTCCAATGGCCGCCGCCATGGGTTCTTCTATTAGATGGACTTTGCCGGCCCCACATTGAGTGGCGGAATCAATCACGGCTTTCATTTCCACACTGGTGATCCCTGAGGGAACACAGACCATCATTGTAGGTCGGCTGAAAGACCGTTTGGGTACAATTGCTCTAACAAAATGGCGTATCATGGCTTTGGTTACGTCAAAATCGGCGATTACCCCATCTTTCATGGGGCGAATTGTCCGAATGGAATCTGGGGGGGTACGGCCGTACATTTCCTTGGCTTTTTTGCCTACTGCGAGAACGGCTCCTCCATTTTTCGAGTTCAAGGCGACAACAGAGGGTTCATCAAGAACAATTCCGGCATTTTTTGTGTAAACCAAGGTGTTCGCTGTCCCTAAATCCATTGCGATATTGGGCCCCATCCAAGATCTAAGGCGCTTTAATAAATGCAATTTCATGATCCATCTCCCCCCATAAAACAAAGTTGATTCCCCACGCCCTCTTTTTGAGCAAAACTCAATGCTGCAAGAGATGACTTGATTAGGTTTTTTGAATTTTGAGCAGTTTCAGGGAAACATGCGGCGCCTATTGAAATTGTGATTTCGGACCCTCTTCCGCCGAGGTAGAAGGGAGTGTGATTGACGACATGCAAGATTCGTTCTGCTACAGCCTCGGCATATTCTTGAGAGGAGTCTTGCAGTAACAAGAGGAAACGTGGTCCCTCATGCCGCACCAAAATATCGTTTCCGGCAGCGAATGGTTTAAGCGAATTTGAGAGATGAAGAATGACTTCTTCCTCGGGCGTATCGTCAAACTCTGAGGAAGCGTCAGGAGCGATGCTGAGCAACGCGAGTTGACGTCCCTTTGCTTCTGCTTCGCAGATAATTTCGTGAAGGCGAGAATGTAGATATTCTATATTTTGGTCACCGGTGAGGGGGTCGATTTCTAATCGTGCTTGCCAGCGCAACTCGTTTTTCCGGTTTGCGATGGCATCCGCCACAAGCGCCGCGATGATTTCTCCGCGCTGGACGGAAGAAGCGTCAAATTGAGCTCGACGTTTGCTTGCGAACCCTAGACAGCCAAGAATTTCCCCTCTTGAGATAAGAGGAAGACATGCGGCGGAACGCGCTTCAAGACGGGGCTCATCATGATGAAAGAGAGGCCTGGTTCCCTTTTTCCCCTTGAGGTCCGGGAGTCTTAAGCTTTCTTTTTTGCTTAATACGTATCCTGCCAGACTTGCATGTTCGCTGATTGCGACTTCACCCAGAAAGAGTTCCCCAAAACCAGAGGTTCGAACGAGGCGGGGATAGCCTGCTTCCTCGTCGATGAGGACGAGGAAGCAGGCGTCGAAGGGAAGCAACTCGCGCGGCACCTGGCATATCGCATTCAACAATTGACCTTCGTTCTCGCTTGAGCGAAGCGAGGTCAGGTATCTGCTGAAGGCGGGAACGTTCATGGAGCGACGCTCCACTTGAACGGTCGTCAGGGCACCGTCTGCAAGATAGGCGAATTGCTGGGCGAACCCCGCGAGTATTTTTTGGTCTTTGGACGTGAAACACCAGCTTTTTTTGCTGTCGATGGCGAGCGCCCCTTTATTGATGGAAGAAGGCAGGGGGGTCGCCATGAAGGACTTGATGTCCTCGTTCCTGCTGTAATAGCCGAGAACCAGGGTGTCTTTGTCGAATTGATTGACGCTTAACGGCTCGTTGTTCTCCAGGACCCAGCCCATGAAACCCTGGCCCACATCGACCGAGGCGTCCGCAAGGATGTAGGGGCTCAGGCTGTGGTATGTGGTGAGCTGAAAAGTCTTACGGCGTTTGTTTTCAAGGAATAAGCAGGCGGAGTAAGCTTCCGTGACGTTGCTGACGAGCGTGATGAGGGAGAACAGATCTCTTTCCAGGTTCGTCATTGCCGACATCCATCGGGACGGATTGGAACGTTGCCGAATATAGCAAAGGCCCCGAATTTATTTCAAGTGATTTTTTTATTAATGCCCATATCATATTGTATTTATTGATATTATATGGAATTAAAAATTAGGGCCTTTGCGGTTCTCTTAAAGCGATTCTTGCAGTAATATTTATAACCTATTGATATTTAATGAATTACTCTCTTATAAATTGAATTTCCTGGTGATTTTCGCGTCTTTGCGGCGAGGAAGGCCCATATATTGTATGGGATATCTACTTAAGGGACTGCATATTGTGGATTGCGCGGACGCCCGGGACGATCGCCCGGGCGCGATTGCACCCCCGCAGTTCCCCGCATTTGCCGCTGCGCGCCCGCCTGCAGGGCCGTGGTATGCTCACGATGTTTCTGCGGGAGAGGATTTTCGCCCGCGCCCATCCCCGCAATTCCTCGCATTTCCTCTCGAAAATATTCGTTAATTTATCGAAAAACCCCGTCAATTTATCGATATTTATCGAATTTTTCGGAAATTCCATATTTTTAAGCGAAGCGACCGGCTCCGCCATCATACCGGAATCCCCCGAACCCGCGCGGGCGGGAAATGCGGGCAAATGCGGGACGAACCCGGCGCGCGCGTCGACGTTCCCGCAGGCGCGATGACTCCAAATGCGCGCCGTCGCGCGAGGGATGAAGACCCGGGTGAAGGGTTCGGAATTAAACCCGGCCGATGAGGGGCCGTTGAAAAAGCACATGAGGGGGAAGTGACGCCTTCGCCTCCTCGTTCGGCTGTCTTTGCGCCCGGCGGAGAGGCTGGGAATCGAACACAAAATCGAAAGGCGAATTCTCTTGATTCCGCATCCGGACGCCACGCGACAACAAGGTCGTGGCCGAACTGCCCGGTGAAAAGTCAAAATGGATTCCGGCTTTCGCCGGAATGACGGTGGTTTTCCCACATCGAGGGGATTTTTCAACAAACCCCTCAAGGGGGGATAGGGGGGTGGTTTTGTAGGGACAGGTCGCGACCTGTCCTTACGGCAATCATGGGGTCTTCGCAGCTGTTCCACGACCCGAGTGTCCGCGCGTTTCCATGAATACTGCCTCCAAACGGGAGAACACACAGTCGGAAATATATGTCCGACCCCTACGAAACCCTTCCCCCCTTGAGTGCCGGCTATCTCCCACCTCCCCGGTAGGTTTCGTTCGCCGAATGACGAAATCGAGGCTTTTTCAACAACCCCGATATAAGGGGGCAGGAGGAGTTGCTTATAGAGAGGGAGGTCGGGGGTTCGCGCGAAAGCGGCCTTCCCGCTACAGGCAATATCCCCCGGCGAGGACTTTTCCAACAGCCCTTTCGGGCTACCCCTTCACGGCGCCGGCCGTCATGCCGGCGATGATCTGCCGCGCGGAGAAGAAGGTGAAGATCAGCGGCGGAATGACGATGAGCGTGCCCATGGCCATGATGCGCCCCCACTCGGGGCCCGCGTCCGTCAGGAACAGGCTGGTGGCGACCGGCAGCGTGCGCGTGGTTCTGTCCGTCAGCAGCAGCGCCAGGATGAACTCGTTCCACGCGATCCGGAATACGAAGATGCCGGTCACCGCGTAACCGGCCTTCATCACCGGGAAGAGGACGCGGGTGAACACCTGCCAGGGCGTCGCCCCGTCGACGATGGCGGCTTCCTCGAGTTCGATCGGGACCTGCTTCACGAAGCCGTAGAGCAGCCAGATGGCGAAGGGCAGGTTGAGCGCCGTGTAGAAGAAGATGAGACCCGAAAGCTGGTTCGCGATTCCCAGCACGATGGAGACCGCGAAGGCCGGGATCGCCAGCACCGCGGGCGGTATCATGCGGACCAGGAGCGCCCCGTTGGCGATGGACTGGCGGCCGGGGAACTGCATGCGGGCCAGCGCGTAGGCCGCCATGCCGCCGGTCGTCAGCGTGATCAGGGTCGCCGAAACGCCCACGATGATGGAATTCACCAGATACCTGTCGAAGTGCGAATCGCCGATGATGTCCACGTAGTTCTGAATGGTGGGGAAGAAGAAGAACCACACGGGATTCCCGTCGAAGATCACCACCTCGTTCTTGAACGAAGTGCTGATCATGATGTAGATGGGCGTCAGGCAGATTATCGACAAGGCGATCAGCCCGGCGTAATGGAATGTCATTCTCGTTTTCGTCGATTCGATGCGCATCGCCTTCACCTCACACGTCGGCGCGGGATTTCATGGGGTTGCTGATCAGCAGGATCGCCAGGCTGAGCGCGAAGACGATCAGCAGCAGGAGGACGGAGATGGCCGCCGCATAGCCGAGTTGCTGGGCGTCGAAGGCGGTCTTGTAGACGTGCAGCGACAGCAGTTCCGTCGCCAGTCCCGGCCCGCCTTCGGTCATGATCAGCATGACCTCCAGCCCCTTGAATACGTCGATGATACGGAGCAGGAGGGCGATGATCAGGATTGAGCGGATCATCGGCAGCTTCACGAGGAAGATCTGCTGCCACGTGTTGGCGCCGTCGATGCGCGACGCTTCGAGTACCTCCGAGGGCAGCGCCTGGAGGCCCGCGATCACGATGATGAAGACGAACGGCGTCCACTGCCAGATGTCCGTGAACACGATGGCGAAAAACGCGAGGTGCGGCTCGCCCAGCCAGATCAGCGGCTCGAAGCCGGCGAGTTCCAGGTAATGGTTGATCCAACCCGCCCGTGCGTCGTAGAGGTAGCGCCATACCAATCCGACCACCACCGGCGAAATCATGAGCGGCATGATGAAGATCGTCCGGAAGATGGACGCGCCGCGAATCGGTTTCTCGAGCAGCAGGGCCAGCGCGACCCCCAGCGTCATCTCGATGGTGATCGTGAAGAAGCCGAACTTGAACGTCACCCACATGGATTCCTGGACGTTTTCGTCGCGGAGCATGCGCAGATAGTTGTCCGCGCCGATGAACTCCGCCGTGGACATCGGCGTGCCGACCGCCCAGTCCTGCATGCTGAGCAACAGCCCCTGGACGACCGGGTAGATGAGGCCCGCGCCCATGAGCAGGACGGCGGGCGCGACGAACAGGTAACCGACGAGCCACCGCCGCATGCCCGTTGCGACCGGAGGGGCAGGGTCGCTCATCGCGCGCGTTCCGGGAACCGGCTGCCTGCGGGTGAAGCGCCTCCCCCGGCAGGGCCGGGGGAGGCGGGTTCAGGGGTTTCGGCTACTTGGAAGATATCGACTGCCACTGATAGTAGCCCTCGCGTTTCATGACGGCGCGCGCCTGCTCCGCCGCCTTATCCAGGATCGGCTTGATGGGCTTGTCGGAAGTCAGCACCTGGTGCAGCGCGATGCCGAGCACCTTGATGTTCAACTCGTTCCACTCGGGGATCAGCGGCCGCCAGTCCGGATCGGCGCATTTGAGCTGTTCCGCGATCACCGGGTATTCCGGGAACTTCTTCGAGAACACCGGATCGGTGAGCGTGGAAATGCGGATCGGGTCGCCGCCGAGCTCGACGATCCGCCGGTCGGCCTTCTTCGAGGTCATCCACTGGATGAACAGGAACGCCGCTTCCTTGTTCTTCGAGTTGGCCGGTATGCCCATGGCGAAACCGCCCGTCTCGGAGCCGCACTGGACGTCGGTCGGGTGCAGCGCGTAGCCGACCTTGCCGACGACTTTCGATTGCTTCGGGTCGCGCGCCCGGGCGGCGATCTTCAGCGAGTCGATGTACATGGCGGCGTCGCCGTGCAGGAACGCTTTGGACGCTTCGCCGTAGCTGTAGGACGGAATGCCGCGGGGGCCGTACTTCACCGTCTCGCGCAGGAACTCCGCGGTCTTCACGCCGGCGGGGCTGTTGAAGACGGGCTCCCACTTGTCGTTGAAGACGCGGGCGCCCATGGGCGCGGCATGGAACAGCCAGGCGGCCGTGACCTGGTGCCCGGTCTTGCCGCGCATGGTGAGGCCGCCCATTCCCGTCTTCTCCTTGATGGTCTTCGCCGCCTTGCGGACGTCGGCGTAGGTCTTCGGCACGGCGAGGCCCAGCTTCTTGAACACGTCCTTGCGATAGGCCAGGATCGAGGTCTCGGCGCCGAACGGCAGACCGTAGAGCGCGCCCGACTTGCCGGGCAGATAGCCCTTCTTGCCGCCGACGATGCCGCCGTTCTGGATGTAGGCGTCGGAGATGTCCTCGATGTCGAAGTTCGGGTCGACGAACGCGGGGCTGGTGAAGAACTGCGAGAGGGGCGTCAACAGGCCCTTCGCCACGTACTCGCCCTTCCACATCACCACCCAGGCGACGACGTCGAAATCGCCGTCTTTCTTGCTCATCTCCAGAAGCTGGCGATTCCGCATCTTGAGGTACTGGGAGTAGTCGATCTCGACCTTGATGCCCGTCTCTTTGGTGAACTCGGCGACCAGTTGCTTGGCCTTCTTGAAGTGCGAATTCGAGGGCCAGCTGACCACCAGCGTCTTGCCCTTGTACTTCTCGTAGGGGTTGGCCATCAGCGTCGTGGCGCTGAACGTCAGGGCCAGGGCCGCCACGAGCACGACCATCCCCAGGTTTCTGCATTTCGATTTCATGATTTCCTCCTTATGAGGTTAGTAATTAAAACGTCCCGGCCCGAGCGGCAGGCTTGAGCGCGAGACCGGTCTCCTTGTCGAACAGGTAGAGCCTCTCCGTTTCGAAATAATAGGTGCCGGATTCCATCCGTCCGTGTTCGGGGCCTGCTTCCACGGAGACGGAAATCCGTTGCTCGCCGATGCGCGCGGCGAGGAACTGGTTGGAGCCGACGTACTCGGCGACGTCGACGGTGAGTTCCACCGGGGCCGTGGCGCCGCCCGAATACCTCGCCCCCGTCGAGGAGAAATGTTCGGGCCGCAGGCCCGCGACGACGTTCCGGGAATCGGCGCCCTCCAGGCTCTCGTGGAAGGCCCTGGGAACCGGCAGTTCGAAGCCGTCTCCGACGATGACGTATTCCGAACCATCGCCTCTGATCTCTCCGTCCAGCATGTTCATGGCCGGCGAACCGATGAAGCCGGCGACGAACCGGTTGACCGGGTGATTGTAGACCTCGGGCGGCGTGCCGATCTGCTGAATGACTCCTTCGTCCATGACCACGATGCGGTCGGCCATGGTCATGGCCTCGATCTGGTCGTGGGTCACGTAGATCATGGTGCGGTCGAGTTGCTTGTGCAGCAGCGCCAGCTCGGTGCGCATCTGGGCGCGGAGCTTGGCGTCGAGGTTCGAGAGGGGTTCGTCGAAGAGGAAGCAATAGGCGTCGCGCACGATGGCGCGGCCCATGGCGACGCGCTGGCGCTGTCCGCCCGAAAGTTCTCGCGGCTGACGGTGCAGCAGTTCGGAGAGACCGAGCATTTCCGCGGCGCGCGCCACCCGTGCTGCGATCTCCGCCTTGGGGAACTTGGCGAGGCGAAGCGAGAACGACATGTTGCCCGCCACGTCCATGTGCGGATAGAGCGCGTAGGACTGGAACACCATGGTGATGTCGCGGGCCTTGGGAGGCGCATGGGTGACGTCGTTTCCGGCGATCATGATCCGGCCCGCCGAGACCTCCTCGAGACCGGCGATCATGCGAAGCGTCGTGGACTTGCCGCAGCCCGAGGGGCCGACCAGCACCACGAATTCGCCTTCTTCGATCTGCAGGTTCAGATCGGTGATGACGGTGACCCGGCCGAACCGCTTCGTCACGTCGATGAGGTCAACTGCCGCCATGACTCCCCTTTTCCGGCTCCGGCGAACCCGATTTCCGCGTGACGGAGAATCTTCCCGTATCGCTCAAGGCCGATCGTCGTATGCCCCGCACCGGTGCGAACCACGAGTTTGAGGAACTTTCTTTCGCTCTGATCTTTGTATTGTGCTTTATTGAGCGCGTATAGGGCAAACCGGAAATTTTTGAGATGGGCTGAAAATCGGCGGAACCGGCCCCGCGCGCCCGCGCGATGACGGAAACTGCGGGCGAATGCGCTCGACGAAGGACTAGAGGGGCGGCCCCTTAACGACAATGCAAATACCGGATAGTGGATCAGTTCTGGGGGAGCGGCACCTCCCAAGGTGGAAGGGGCCGCATTCTGCTTATTGTGCGAGCAGGTTGTCGTCAAGGCTTAGATAAAATCTCTTCTCTTTACCCAGGAGATGGAAAGTCCCTTGGTCAAGAATGTCTCGCCCAAGAAGCCCCTGATAAAAATCAGAAGGACCGAGGAACTCAATCACTTCAACGTAGCGCATATGAACCTGCTCCTCCCTGAACGGTATGCTCAGGTCGATCAGATAGCGGTTCATGTCTTTGCTTCCACCAGCCAAAAACACGGTTGTGAGGCCTTTGGGTGTCAGGCCAAGACTTTCCAATACTTCTGGAGCGATCGCGCTAGTGGTCGCACCGGTATCAAGCAACAGGCGAATCGACATAAACTCGATTCGTGAGAGTTGGGTATCTCCAGGCAGGGAAACCAGCACTTCGACGACCGGACCATGTTCGGGATCGTAACTAGCTGTCAGAGACGGCATAGGAGAAATACCCCAGGCTTTCGGTTTTCTCCGTGACTTCCTGGATGGAGAAAAGACCATCGTCAAATTCCTTGATGGCGAACTGGTCTGCTTCACCAACGGAGTCGAAGAACTTCACGATCTCCTGGTGTCGCAAGACAGCGAACTGACCCAAATTAGTCTTAACCAACTTGGGCAACATCTTCTTGAAGGCGGCGTAATTGCTCTCAAGCTCCTGCTGTAGAGCGGTTTCGCTCATCATGATGCTTCCTCCTTGAAGAGTGTAAATGGCATCGCCGGGCGAGAAGGAACTTATGTAAGAGAAAGATATAGTATTGCGATCACTCAATCAAACCCACGATCCACTCCATGCAGTAGGGCCAGGGTACGAGCCCGCGGCCACCGCCGGAAGTTCATTTTTTGTCCGCATTCCCCCCACACCCCATTCATCCTGCCTTCCCGCCTGTCCTCACACCCCGAATCGCGCTCATCCTCCCGACCCGTCAGAATTGACAGCACGACCAAATGTTTATATAAATTCGGTCGCAATCATCGATCAGACATCGCTCACGCCATCATCACCGGGCGAACCCGGTATGGCCATTCTACGCTCCGGGGCGGCGAACGCCCGCGGAGCCGATCTTTAACTTTGGTTAAAAGGAGCAATTTCATGTGGCGTAAATGGATACGGATTCTCCCGGTAATCGCAGCACTCGCGCTTTCGCTCACGCTCACGAGCGCTGCCCCGGCCGCCGACAAGGTCATTCTCACCCAGCCGGTGGACAGTCTGAGCTTTTTCCCCATCTACGTGGGACGGATAAAAGGATTCTTCAAGGAAGAGGGGCTCACCCTCGACGTGAAGGCCACCGCGGGCGGCGGACCGCACCTGACGGCCGTCCTCGCGGGCAAGGCGGAGTTCACCGCCAGCCCGGGCACCTACCAACTGAACGCGCTCAACTCCGGCAAGCGGGCCATCGGCTTCGTGGATCTGCTGAGGCGCAACATCATCGGGATGGTCATCCACAAGGACGCCGCCAAGAAGGCGGGCATCAAGGACGGCATGCCCTTGATGGATAAGGTCAAGCGCGCCAAGGGCTTGAAGATAGGCGTGACGCGGCCGGGCGCCCTCACCGACGTGCTCGCCCGCAACCTGCTGGGCCGCGCGAACCTCAAGGTTCCCGCGGACGTGCGCATCCTCGCCGTGGGCGGCGGCGGCACCATGCTGCCGGCCTTCAAGAACCGCAAGATCGACATCTTCACGATCTCCACGCCGCACCCCGAGCGCATGCTCTCCCAGGGGCTCGGCATCTGGTTCGTGAACTGGGCGGCCGGCGAGGACAAGGCCATCAAGGAGTTCATGATGACGGCCGTCATGGCCACGCCCAAGCTCATGAAGGAGCGTCCCGGCCTCGTCAGGCGGATGGCCCGGGCAGTTATGAAGTCGCAGAACTACATCCAGAAGACCTCCGTCGAGCAGCTCACCAAGGACATGACGCCTTTCTTCGGCAAGCGCGTCACGCCCGAGGCGCTTCGCATCTCGGTCGCCACGGTGAAAGGCGCGGTCAACCCGACCGGCAGGATGACCGACGAGGCCGTCCAGACCACGTTCAACATCATGAAGAGCGGCGGCAAGCTCAAGAACTTGAAGAGCGTCAAGCGCAGCGACGTGTGGACGGACGATTTTCTCAAGTAGGCGGGTTTTTCTGTAGATTCTGTGCAGCCTCCCTCTCGTGAGGGGGGCTGTTCAAGAAGATCCTTTTTATGGGGTAGAGGGGACGCCCCTTTCGACTGGAAAAGCAACCCCCCCTACCCCCCCTTGTCAGGGGGGTAAAAAAAGGCGATGCGCCCCCTTGTCGGGGGGGGGGGTATGAAAAGGCGACGCCCGCCGCCGGAAGAAGGGCTTTTGTTTTTTCTTGCCCCCCTGACAAGGGGGGGTAGGGGGGGTTGACGTTATGGAGTTTCCCTTTCAGGGAGTTGCCATCCCCCTCTCAGGGGATTCTTCAACACCACCGCCGGGGCGTGAACGCTCCGGGCGGAGGAGTTCAGGGAGCATGATTACGTGACGGCGTCTTTGTCCATCCGGCAGGTCGGCAAGCGGTTCCTCTCGCGGGGGACCATCGTCCATGCGATGTCCGACGTGAACCTCGACGTGGACGAGGGGGAGTTCGTGACCATCGTCGGGCCGAGCGGGTGCGGCAAGAGCACCCTGCTGAACATCCTGGCCGGGCTCTTCCCCCCCAGCAGCGGGCAGGTGCATTTCCGGGGAGAGCGCACCAGCGGGCTGAACCCCGAGATCGGCTACGTGACCCAGCAGGACAACCTGCTGCCCTGGCGGACCCTGCGCAAGAACGTGCTGCTCCCCCTGGAGTTCCGCGGGGTGTCCGTCTCGAACGGCGTCGCCGAGCGCGTGCAGGCCCTGATCGACAAGGTGGGCCTCTCGGGCTTCGAGAACCACTACCCGCACGAACTCTCGGGAGGAATGCGCCAGCGGGTGAACATCATCCGCACGCTGATTTGCGACCCCCGCGTCATCCTGATGGATGAGCCCTTCGGCCCCCTGGACGCCCAGACCCGCCTGACGCTGCAGAACCAGTTGCTCGAACTCTGGCGCGAGGAGCGAAAGACCATCGTCTTCATCACGCACGACCTGGCCGAAGCCATCACGCTGGCCGACCGGGTGGTGGTGATGACGGGACGCCCCGGCACCATCAAGAGCGTCACCCCCGTGACGATCCCCAGGCCGCGCGACGTCTACCATATCCACGACTCGCAGGCCTACCGCGAGATCTACGACAAGCTCTGGGAAGAGCTCCGAGACGAAGTGGCGAAGGTGATGTAATGGCGAAAACAGACGAAGTGAAATCCGCACCCCCCGAAGAACTGGACCTCCTCCTTCCTCCGGAAGTAACCGGACTGCGCCTGCTGTGGTGGCGGGTGAAGAACGCCGAGGAGCTCCGCTGGGTGCGCGTGGCGGCCCTGCGGGTTATTTTCGGCGTGATCATGATCGTGCTGTGGGAAGCCGTTTCGGGCCGCCTCATCGACCACCGCACCATCTCCAGCCCGAGCCTGCTCGTGACGTCTTTCTTCGAGATATCGGATCCGGCCAACCCGGACGGCTCCTTGTGGGTACATTTCTTCTACACGGTGGAAAATACCTTCTGGGGCTATGTCCTCGGCGCACTGGCCGGGATCCTCTTCGGCTTCCTGCTGGCGGAAATCGAGGTCGTGGCCCTGGTCATCGAGCCGTTCATCATGGCTTTCAACGGGGTTCCCCGCATCGCGTACGCGCCGCTTTTCATCGCGTGGTTCGGCATCGAGAGGCAGCCCAAGATCATCCTGGTGATGACCATCGTGTTCTTCCTGACTTTCGTGAGCACGTTTGCGGGCATCCGCGGCGTGAGCCGGGACCTCATCAACGTCTCGCGCGTTCTGGGCGGGAGCAAGCTCGCCATTCTGCGCAAGATCGTGATCCCCTCCGCCTCGCCGTGGATCTTCAACGGCCTCAAGATCAGCATCCCCTTCGGCATGGTGGGTGCGATCGTCGGCGAATACATCATTGCCGACAAGGGTCTCGGATACCTGCTCCAGCGCTACAACAACGAGTACTACACCACGGGCCTCATTCTCATCATCTTCCTGCTCATGATCCTGGTCATCCTGGTGAACCAGGTGCTGAACTGGGCCGAGGGGCGCGCCCTGCGCTGGCGGCCGACGAGCCGGATGGGGCAGGAAACCGTCATTCCGGGTTAAACACGGAGGAAAGGACCGATGCCGCCAGTCGTCGTACTGGAACAGATCAATGCTCCCGTCGATAAGGTCTTCGAGTTCGTCGGGAACGTGGAGACGCATCCGCAAATCGCGCCGTTCTCCAAGGCGGTGACGATCACCTCCCCCGGAGGCCACCAGGGGGCGGGAACCCGGTTTCACCAGACCTTTCACGACAGGCCCGAGTGCGACTCGGTGATCACCGTCTGGGAGCCGCATTCCAGGATCGTCTGGGAGAACTACGTCGGCGGGAGTGATAAGCCCGCCCAGGTCATCACCTACCGCTTCGAGCAGGCCGGCGGCGTCACCCACGTCATGCACACCGTGGACAACGACGCCTATGAAGACCAGACCCTCCACCGGGGCGGGACGGAAGAGAACATCGTGGAGTTGGCGAACCTGAAAAAGCTGGCGGAGAACTGAAGACAAGAAGGTGGCGCGCGCCGCGCCTTCCGGCCTTCCCGGGGGTCGGTTCGTAGTGCTCCCCCCCGCTCAAGCCGGTGCAACCTGCCCTTCTCCTCTTTCCTCTTCGCGCATTCGGGTTCATAATTCCGGGTATGCTGAATCCCGAAGCCGCAGACAGAAAAGCCAGGGCCGATCAGGCGGCCCTGGTGGAGCGATACGGCGGGAGAGAGGCCGTCTTGAGCGGAGGCGGCTATTTCGGCTCTCCAACGCCTACGGATTGATGGACCAACAACCACCACATAGGAGGAAGCACATGAGAAAGAAACTTTTTGTCTTTGGCATCGCGCTCCTGGCGGCGATATGCGTAGCGGGCGCTTCGCTCACGCAAGCCGCCATGATCACCGATCAGGAGAAGAAGCTCATCCGGGCGGCGAAAAAAGAGGGCGGCGTGGTCATCCTCAACCCGCTGTTCAGCGACCGGACTTCCAAAAAGATGGGTCCCGCCTTCATCAAGCGCTACGGCCTGGGGGACGGCTTCAAGTTCCGCAACGTGCGCAAGGGAACGGGTTCCACCGTCGCGCAGGTGCGCCAGGAGATCAAGGCGGGGAAATTCACGGTGGACATCCACCTGGTGAGCGCGCCCGGGTTCTTCCACGCGGCGGTGAAGCGCGGCGCCTTCCTGAAGCTCGACAGCGGAAAATGGAAAGAGCTCGTCAAGGTCGTGGAGAAGGCCGGCCAGTACCACAACTACCCCTACATCGTGACGCCGCTGGCCTACAGCTTCCAGCCCGTGTGGAACAGTTCGTGTCCGGGCATGAAGGACTTCAAGGTCACCTCGCTGTTCGACGTGGTCCATCCCTCGCTCACGGGCAAGACTATCGTGACCGACATCACCAAGAGCTTCACGACCACCAACACCGTCATCGGCCTCACCGAGGCGGGCGTGAACATGAGCGATTTCTGGCAGAAGATGAAGGCCACCAAGCCCATCGTCATGTTCCGCACCGAGCCGCGCATCCAGACGGTCATCAACTGCGAGCGCCCGGTCGACATGTTCAACCTCACGGGACGCATCTACCAGAACGTCCTCAAAAAACCCTCGCTCGCCAAGATCATCAAGTCCAGCCACTTCAAGGAAGGCCAGGTCATGCTCGGCAACCAGGCGGGCGTGATCAAGGGCTCCCCGCACCCCAACGCGGGCAAGCTCCTGCTCGAGTTCCTGATGAGCAAGGAAGGTACCGACATCTACGTCGGCAACGAAGCCATCTATTCCTTCCGGGAGAACTACACGCCGCCCGAGAACGTGCGTCCTTTCCTGATGGACCTCAGCAAGGTGAAGCTGATCGGTCTCAAGGACTGGGTCGCCGCCCAGCGCAGCTTCAAGGCAGTGCGCGGCGAGTGGCTCAAGGTGTTCAAGTAGTGTAGAAACCGCTTCGCGCCCGCCTGTGGATATATTTTCCGCAGGCGGGCCGGGCGGGAAACACCATCGACGCGCCGCCTGGTCCTCAAAAAATTCAGTACGATCATTGGCAGGGACAGGTCGCGGCCTGTCCCTGCAGGCGTAAAACAGCAACCTCTCGTGGCACCCCCTCCCCCTCCTGTGGTAAGAAAGCCTCTCGTTCTTTCACCTCACGTAACGCGCAAGGAGAATCCATGAGCGACAAGATACGCCTGCTCGTCACCGACGGGGCGTCGGGCCGTTTTCTGAGCCGGGTCAAGGCGAACGCAGCCTCCGAGCCTTTCGAGATCATCGCGCCCGATAGCGCAGACGTGGATGCGCTCTTGGCCCTCGCGCCCGAGGCCGAGGCGGTCCTCTGCTACAAGGCGGCGCTCCCGGCTTCGATCATCCGGGAGGCTGCCAGGCTCCGCTACATCCAGAAGCACGGGCTGAACTGCAAGAACATCGCCGTAGAGGCGGCGCGCGAGCGCGGAATCCCCGTCGGCACGCAGTCGCTCATGCGCAACGCCACCGTGGCCGAGCAGGCGCTCACCCTCATGCTCTGCTGCGAGCGCAAGACGATTCCGGGCCAGCGGGCGGTCGAAGCGGGCGTCTACCGCGAGATGGGCCTCGAGCCCGTCGCCACCAGCCAGTGGAACATCCGGCCCAACTGGCCGGAGATTGAGGGCGTCGCGGAGCTTTTCGGCAAGAGCGCCGGTATCATCGGCCTGGGCGACATCGGGATGGACATCGCCAGGCGCTGTCTGGCTTTCGACATGGAGATCTTCTACTACCAGCGAACGCGCCACGCGACGGAGGTCGAGGCGGAGTACCGGGCGGCGTATCTTCCCTTCGATGAGTTGCTCGCACAGGTCGATTACCTCGTGCTCGTCCTGCCGCACACCGAGGAGAGCGAGGGGATGATGGGCGCCGCGCAGTTCGCTCGCATGAAGAATAGCGCCACCCTCATCAACGTGGGCCGGGGCGCGCTCGTCGATGAAGCGGCGCTCGCGGCAGCGCTTGAGGGAGGCGAAATCGCCATGGCGGGGCTCGATGTCTACCGCTACGAGCCCCTGCCCGCCGACAGCCCGCTCATCGGCATGCCGGGCGCCGTATTGCTGCCCCACACCGGCGGCGGCTCGAACCGCCAGTGGGACGTGGACATCCCGGCGTCGCTCGGCAAGATCGCCGCGTTTTTCAGCGGGGATGACGAGGCGTCATAGAGGGGCAAGAGCGCTCTTTCCCACAAATCTCTCCTATGAGGTTCCCCTTTCTTTTGATAAGCTAAGAGAGATTTCATCCCGCCAAGCGGCGGCGGATTCAGGCGCTATTGTTCAGCCGGCTTCGTATCGGCGTTGAATTATCGGGGAGAATCGCCATGAAGAAAAAAACCACGTATACGGCCACGATCGGCAGAGACGGGCAGTGGTGGATCGGATGGATTGAAGAGGTTCCCGGAGTCAACTGCCAGGAGGCATCAAGAGAGGAATTGTTGGATTCCCTCACAATCTCCCTCCGGGAAATGCTGGAAATCAAACCCGCCCAATCGCCTGGGGAGAATTTCGAAAGAGAACCGATCACCATATGAAGCGACGGGAACTATTGAAGCATCTCTCCGAGAACGGATGCGAAGAACTTAGAGAAGGCAAAAAACATACCTTGTGGCATAATCCTGCGCTTAATAAGTATCCCACCATTCCCCGGCACACCGAATTAAGCAATTTCCTATGCAAAAAGATTTGCAGGGATTTGGGCGTGACGCCTATCGGATGAAGTGTGCGCATTTGTCCTCTTGACCCGGCCGTCCTTCCCCTTCGGCGAGGCCGCGCGCAAAACCGAAAAAATTTGTTGCCGACCATCCCAAAAGCGGCTAACATCGCAGGATCGAAATACACTGCCAGCGAAAAAGAAATTGAAGCTGGCGCTGGAGACGGCTTCACCGCGACCCGGGAGAGCCGGCGCGAGACCTGCTCACTCCCGCATCCGCTCTCGGGCGCGCATCAATGAAAGAAGGAGGGGGTTACTCATTATTCCCGTTTCGAGTCTGAGGACCCAACTCGAACCCGGAACGGTACTCGCTACTCCACGAGGTCAAGCAGCTAATGAGTAACCCCCAAATTCTTCATCTTCCTTCCTGAGTTCCGGAGGCGTTCCTGAAGCCCGCCAAGGCGTTCTTTCCGGCCGCTGGTTGGGCTCGGCGCCGCTTTTTCACTTCCGGCGGGGCAACCGGCTTCCCTATTTGACCAAACGGTCATTTTTTCGCTACAATGTATCCCTGTCATCAGTTTCCTGAAAAAGCCGCTCTTATATGGTTTAGATAGGTGTGATCATCATGAACTAGCTCGACCCATACAATCCTTCCCCATCCACACGCGGATTGATTTACTCAGGCCCACGGACGAAGTCCGGGCTGGTTGGCATACAATCCACGTTTTGGAAGAAAAGTGGGTTCCCGCCTATTCCAACTCTCGGGAAGAGTCGTCTTGTATTCAGCGGGCAGCCCGTGAGATCGACCACACATGGATTGTATGCCGGGTAAAATAGTGGGGGATTGGGTCTTACTTGTCAAGCGCAAAATGAGGCTTTCGTTCGGGCGTTACGAATTTTCAGAAACCCCGCGTCATCCAAGAACAAGAAGATACGTGTAATCCCTTCTCCCCGGGCCGCTGCATACCCGCACACGCTTTTGCTCCAGCTGCAGGCAAGCCGGGCGCGCGGTGCGGGTTACACGGATGTCGCTTTCTACTTCTGCGCCCAGTCGGGGATCTCCTCCCCCTCGGGGACGTACTGCACCAGCTCCACCGCGAGGCCGCCCGTGGTGGCCGCGTTCGTGAAGGTGATGACCCCGCCGCGCGAGCCGTAGGTGGGCGCGAGGACGAACTCGACGCCCTTCGCCTCCCATTCGGCCATCGTGGCCCTCAGGTCGTCGACGACGAAACAGATATGGTGCAGCCCCTCGCCCCGCGCGGCGATGAACCGGTTGAGCGGCGCATCGGGGTCGCTCATCTCCACGAGCTCCATCACCGCGCCTTCGGCCTCGTAGAAATCGAGCCGGGCGGTGTTGCCGGGCCGCTCGTACACCCTTCTTTCGAGAAAGCGGAAGCCCAGCAAATCCTCCATCACGTTCTTCTTCTCATCGAGATTGCTCACGGCGTAGCCCAGGTGATCGACTTTCGGCATGTTTCACTCCCAAGAAAATGTATGGCATGGCGTATTGAAGCAACGAGAATCCGCCCGCAGGCTACCGCGTCCCCGCGCCCTTGCGCAAATTCTTCCCGTCATTGGCGGCGCGCCCCCGCGAAGGCGAAAGACGACTGCCCGTAAGGACACGCAACCCGCAGAGCAGCCACCCCTTTGGGGTGGCCACCCGAGAGAGCGGTATGTATACTCAGCCTCTTTCCGGAACAAAAAGGATTCTCGAGAAACGCATGTCTTCCGTATTGCCGCTTTTGAACATCGTCTTTCCGGTCATGGCTGTGATCGGGGTCGGCTTCCTCTACGGCCGCTGGAAAAAGCTCGACCCCAGGGTGCTGGCCGAGCTCGTCCTGTTCCTCCTCGCCCCCGCCGTGATGTTCGACGCCCTGGCGCGACAGGAGATATTATGGGAGGAACTCATCAAGACGGGTGTCATCTCGACGCTGATTCATATTATTCCGGGCGCCGTCGCCTTGGCCGTCAAGCGCTGGGCGGGCATGACGCAGCGCCCCTTCGTGCCCAGCGTGATGCTCATGAACTCCGTCTCGCTGCCCTATCCCCTGGCGCTTCTGGCATTCGGCGAGGAGGGTCTGGCGTACGTGGTGCTGCTCTCCATACCGAACGTCTTCATCTCCTTCACGCTGGGGATCATGGCCTACGGCGGCGGCGCGAGCGTCAGGGAACCCCTCAAGATGCCCGCCCTCTATGCGGCGATAGCGGGCATCATCGTGGCGATGACGGCGATTCCCGTGCCCAAGTTCATCCTGCGCTTCTCGCACCTGACCGGACGCGGCATGTTCCCGGTGGAGCTCTTCACGCTGGGCTACCGCCTCCGCTCCATCCGGGCGTCGGATTTCAGAATCAGCCTCCTGGTAGCGGCGCTCAGGTTCGGACTCGGCTTCGCGCTGGCCTGGGTGCTTTCGGAAGCTTTCGCGCTCACCGGCGCGTTGCGCGCATCGCTCTTCCTGATGTCGTGCAGTCCGCCCGCCGTGCTGAACTACATCTTCGCCGAGCGCTACGGGGACGAAGGCTCCTTGGCCGCCTCCATCGTGTTCACGGGCACGGCGCTGAGCCTCGTCACCACGCCCCTGCTCCTGCTCTATCTGGGGGTTTCATAAGGGCGGGGATTGTTGACGAACCACGGCAATGGGGGTTGTTCAAAAATTCCCGATTTCAAAGGTTAGTGGTTTCGTCGGGCGATGGGGTGGACACACAGGTCCGCCCCTACAGGTGAAATTCAATTGAGGAACCGTAGGGACAGGTCGCGACCTGTCCCTACAAGATTCCGCTGCCCCCTCATCAGTCGTGATTGTCCCCCCGCCCGGCTTTTTCCTTGAGCCAGAGCCTGATGTTGTCCTGAAAATAGACCGCCGCCGCCCCGGCCACCACGGCGACGATGAGGAGCGCGACCACCATGCCGTATTGCTCCTCGTACATCCCCGCCCCCTGGATGCCCAGCATGATGGTGCCGGGGATCCTGCCGAGGCACGCGATGATCACGAACGTCAGCGTCCTGAGCGGACTCAGACCCAGCAGGTAGCACATGTAGTCCTTGGGAAAGCCCGGGATCGAGAAGAAGACGAAGGCGAGAAAAGCGCCCCTGTTCGTGATGAGGAAATCGAACTTGTCCAGAATTTTGGGCGGGATGAGTTTTTCCACGAAGGGGCGGCCCAGCCTTCGCCCGATGTAGAACGCGAGGAAACTGCCTATCGTCAGGCCGATGGTGCTCAGGATCGTCGCTGTGAGCGCGCCGTAGACATAGCCGCCCAGAAACCCCGTCAACTCGCCCGGTATGGGGGAGAAAACCACCTGGAGCACCTGCACGCCGATAAACACGGCCGGGCCCCAGGGGCCGTAGGAGTGAATCCAGTCCCTGAACCGCTCTTTCTTGTCCTGGAGCTTCACCAGGTACGCCCAGGCGTCGTCTATCTGCCCCCAGAAGAGGTAGGCGAGCAACGCCGCCGCCAGCAGGCACAGCCCCGCCGTCCACAGGATTTTCGTCTTGCCGTTCAACTCAGGACCTCTCCCGGGCGATGAAACGCTTTCAACCAAAGCGAACCATTACATACCACCGAATCCTCCTGCATGAGTAGCAAAAAAACTCATATCCGCGCAATTGTTGACATCGAACCGCTCGCGCCCCAAGATCGGTGGTTCACGAAACACTTTTGCATCGCCTGGAGAAAAGATGGCCGACGCTTGCCCGAACGCGCACCCTGAAGACAAAGGCACAGGATCCTCGTCCTCTGTGGAAAGCCGAATGAGCGCGGGTGGACTCACGGGCGCCGTCAAGGAACGCGCCCTGGCCCACGGTTTCGATCTGGCCGCCGTCGCCCCGCCCGCCCTGGGTGAGGCGCACGGGCGTTACATGGAGTGGGTCGAGCGGGGCTACGCGGGCGAGATGAGCTATCTCGCCAGAAACCCCTATGTGCGCGGCGACCTGCGCCGCCTCTGGCCGGAGACGCGCGCCGCGCTCGTCGTCGCCATGCAGTACAAGCCCGAGCGCGAGACGCCTCACGCGGCGGGGCAGGGGAAAATCGCGCGCTACGCCCACGGCGGGGACTACCACAAGTTCATGAAAAAACGCCTCATCCGCGTCCTGCGCGATCTAAAGGAACTCGACCCCGGCGTCGAGGGCAGAAGCTACGTGGATACCGGGCCGGTTCTGGAGCGCGACCTGGCCGTCCTGGCGGGGTTGGGCTGGAAAGGGAAGAACTCGCTGCTCCTCTCGCGTCGGCTGGGGAGCTATTTCTTTTTGGGCTGCCTGCTCCTGAACCGCGTGCTTGAGGCGGACGAGCCCTTTTATGAGGAGCACTGCGGCACGTGCACGCGGTGCATCGACGATTGTCCGACAAACGCCATCGTCGCGCCCGGCGTGGTGGATGCGCGGCGCTGCATCTCCTATCTCACCATCGAGCTCAGGGGCCCGATTCCCAGAGAGCTTCGCGCTCCGGTGGGCGCGCATATTTTCGGCTGCGACATCTGCCAGGAAGTCTGCCCCTGGAACGACGACGTCCCTCATGCGCGCGAGCCGAGGTTCGACCCCCGCCCGGCGGCGCTCGATCCGCAGCTGCACGCGTTCGCCGCGATGGACGAGCGGCAGTTCCAGAAGGCGTTTCGCGGCACGCCCGTCATGCGCGCGCGCTACGGGGGGTTTCTGAGGAACGTCATCGTCGCCATCGGCAACACGGGCGGGGTGGAGAGCGTGGCGATTCTCACGCGCGCCCTCGAACACCGCGAGCCCCTCGCCCGCGGCCACGCTGCCTGGGCGCTCGCCCGGGTCGGCAAAAGAGTGCGCGATGAGCGCGCGCGCCTCGCCCTCGAAGCCCGGCTCGAAGTCGAAAGAGACGCCTGGGTGCGCGAGGAGATCGAACTGGCGCTTGGTGAATTTTCCTTGATGTCGTTGCCGGTTCTGGGGTGGGAGGAATAAGAAACAATTAGTCTCAGTTATGAATATGTGAAAGTCTGTCGCACGCAACTTCAAGGAAGTCCTCTCTGCGAGATTATTCCACTCGTACATTTTCGACTATAATGGAAACGACATTGCAAGGAGATCCACTGATGGTTGCGACGACAGAAAATCTACTTGGTGTTGGGCTCTACACTACCCGAGAGGCGGCATATTACGCGCAAGTTTCTCCTCATCTCGTAACACGGTGGTTCTACACTGATCCTGTATTAGAGTCAGGAGTCGACATACCCGAACAGCGCCTAATTACATTTGCTGATTTTATCCAACTTGGGGCCATCCGCACAGCTAGAAAAGAAGGTGTGTCTCTTGCAAAAATCAAGCAAGCCCTTACATACGCTAAAGAACTGGGAATTGATCGCCCATTAGCCAGAAAATATGGAGAAGTCTGGCATATCGTAGGAAAGAACATTGTATTCAGGAGTGACCCCGATAGTGAGAAATATTATCAGGCATCTGGGAGATCCAGAGGAAACTTAGTGATTCCAGCATTCGTAGAAATTTACCAAAGGAAAATTAGTTTTGATGAAACCTTTCTGGCAACGCAAATTCGTCCGTACAACTATAAAAACTGGAACATCCTCTTAGACCCCGAGGTTAGATTTGGAGAGCCCATAATCGAAGATTCCGGCTACACAGTAAAAACACTTTGGTCAGCCGTTTCGTCCGAAGGAGGAATAGAACGCGCCGCCGATGTTTTTGGGGTAGAAATCGATGCGGTAGAAGCAGCTTGCAATTATGTGGACCATTACCTAGATAATTAATTGCTGGCATCATGACTGATCCTATCAAAATTCTTCTGGACGAATGTATTAGCAAGAAAATTGCTCTCCCGTTACAAGAACTCGCCGATAAGGACAGAAACAGAGACATTACTTTTGCTTCGATATTCGACCTGGGGTGGGATCACGAAAAAGATCCCGAATGGATTCCCAAAGCGGCAATGGATGGTTGGATAGTCATAAGCACGGATTGGGGCATCAAGAACAGAAGTGTTTCATTCAGGGTAATCTGCGAACAAAACGGAGTTACTTATGTCTTAATGACCAAATCCATCCTGCATGACAATCAATTTGAAAAAGCGTGTGCGATATTGCATGTAAAAGAGGACTTGTTCTCCCTCATCGTGGCCCCAAAAGGTTCCGGGTATTTACTTGCCGGAAAACCAGGAAAATATTTTCTAAGAACAACTCCTTTTAAGAGAATTATTCGGTCTTAAAAAATTTACTCATCGAAGAACAGCATATATCCTCTCCCCCCCTCCAGCCGTTCCGGCGCGTTATCCGGTGTGCTAGAATCGTGGCCTCTAAAAACAACTCGGCGCCTACAAGCCGGTTCAGACACGATGGGAGCGCGCAATGAAAACCGTATCCTTAAACGGAATCGATATCGCCTACCAGGAATCGGGGAGCGGGCCGCCGCTCCTGCTCCTGCACGGCTTTTCGCTGGATCACACCATCTGGGCGCCGCAGGTGGAAGCCCTGCAAAGAAGCTATCGCGTCCTGGTCCCCGACCTGCGCGGCATGGGGCGGACGCCGCATTCGGGCGGGCAAATCACGGTCGTGATGATGGCCGACGACATGGCGGCGTTCCTGGGCGCGCTCGACATAACCGCCGCCGCCGTAGCGGGATTCTCGCTGGGCGGCTACATCCTGCTCGAGATGGTGCTCCGCCACCCGCTCAAGGTGCGCGCGTGCGGGTTCATCAGCACACGGGCGACGGCGGATACCGAAGAAGGGAAGAAGGTGCGCCTACAGCACATGCAGACCGTCATCGACGAGGGGATGGCGGGCTTCGCCGGGCATTTTCTAGAGAGCCTGTTCGCGCCCGACTACATCGCCTCCCATCCGCTCGAAATCGAGGCCACGCAGAAGGTCGTGCTCTCCCAGATTCCGGAGTCCATCGCCTTGCTCATCGACGCGCTCAGGAGGCGCGAGGAGCTGACGCCGCGCCTCGGCGAAATCGCCGTCCCCTGCCTGGTGTTCGGCGGCACGGGCGACGCGCTGGTGCCGCACGCGCAGATGACCGCACTCCACGAGGGGCTGAGCGACTCCGTCATCGAGCTGGTGGAAGGCGCCGGCCACACGACGCCGTTCGAATGCGCGGACCGCGTGAGCTTCCAGCTCGACCAGATGATGCAGCGCGCGGGCATGTGGATGTAGGCGCGAGCTGGATTCACTCCCCAGAAAATTTTTCCGTGAAATGGTGGAGACGATTGCTCCGCTTAAAAGAATCCTGCAGGACACCCAAGCGAGGCCGTTGAAAAAACCGAAAAGGGAAAATTTGTTTGTGTGTAGGGGTCGCATACATGCGACCCTGGCTTTTTTCACCCACTAGAAGGGCCGCATGTATGCGGCCCCTACAAAACCCGCTCCCCACTCGGCCTCGTCAAATCTTCGTTCATCGGGTTTTTTTCACCAACAACCTCAAGAGGGGAACGAAGTCTCCTTCTCCTCGCTCGGATCCATTTGTCGAATCACGAAATCTGGGCTTTTTTGACAACTCCATAACCTACCCCCAGAAAACTCTTTCTCTCAGCCAGTCGATTTGCGCCGCAGGTGCTGCGAGGACGGGTTCGGGCGCGCGGCGTCCGTCGGCCAGGGCGGCGTAGTCGATTTCCGATCCCGAGAGGTAGGCGACGTTTCCCCCCGCGCGCTCGTAGATGAGGGCCCCGGCGGCGAAATCGTACGCGCGTATCGGCTCCATCAGAGTCCCGAAGGCCGAACCCGCCGCCGTGAGGCAGATATGACAGGCGGCGGATGCCAGCGCGAGAAAGCGCCCGGGGTATCGGTGAGAGAGACCTTCCACCACGCCGCACGGGACGAAGAGATAATCATGCGCGCCGGGAACCTCCTGGCCGACTTGCGGCAGCGGCGCGCCGTTTCTCATGGCGGGTCCCGCCGCATCTGCGGTGAAAGTCTCTCCCAGCGCGGGCATGTGGACGACACCCGCCTCGACGCGGGAGCCTCTGAGGCACGCGACCGAGACCGCCCAGAAGGGGAGTCCTTTGAGATAAGGCCCTGTGCCGTCGATGGGGTCTATCGCCCACCAGCGGGTATCCGGGCCGATATCGCCCGCGCTGCTTACACCGCTTTCTTCCGCGAGTATGGGATCGCCGGGATACGCCGCGCGAATCGCCTCGATGATGATGCCCTCGACCTCCCTGTCGGCGCGCGAGACGATGCTGCGCCCCTTAGGTTCCGCCTCCACGCGGCCGAACAGCTCCACTGCGTGCGCGCCCGCCTTGCGCGCAATATCTTCGGTGAACGAAACGATGTCCGACAACCGGTTTCCCCTCTGTCTTGAAAACTCCGAGCCGCGCGCATGATGGAGGAGGCTCTGCGCCATCGCAAGGGCCGTGCGGGCGCGAGGCTGTAAGGCCGCTTAAAAAGTTACCCTAAGAGGTTCTTGCCCCCAATCGAGAATGTTCACCGTCATTCCGGCGAAACAGAAAATGCCTAGACCGTCTTTGGTAGGGACAGGTCGCGACCTGTCCCTACGGATCTCCCCCGGTCGGTTCCATACGCCGAATCACGAAATCAGCTTTTTCAACAGCCCCGTGCGCAAGACCCGAATCATCGACAAAAGGGGGATGAATTGCTAAAAGAGGGAAAATTCGACCGCTTCACGGAATTCATAGGAGACTCATCCATGCCATTCGCCCGGACCCATCGACTCACCACCAAGGGAGCCAAACAGATGATGGCCGCCGCCATCGCCAAGGCGGAGGAGTTCGGCATCCCCGTCACCGTGGCCATCGCCGATGCGGGCGGACACCTCGTCCTGCTGGAGCGCATGGACGGCGGGCGCTTCCACACGGTCCACTCATCCACCACCAAGGCGGTGTGCTCGGCCTCGAACAAGCGGCCCACCACCACGCAGGGCGCGCAGGCCCAACACCTGGATACCGCGCACGCGCTGGGCCTTGCTCTGGCAGCAGGACCCGAGCGGTGGACGGCGATGGAGGGCGGTTTCCCGATTCTCTATGAGGGCGAGTGCCTGGGCGGCATCGGCGTGAGCGGAGGCGACTGGGAGCAGGACGAAGCCATCGCGCGCGTGGCCGTAGAGGCCGTGGGCGCTTCTTTCTGATTTCAGGACATCGCTTCGGGCGGCTTTTCAGGATACCCGCAATAACATGATTCGTCGTTTCAATCTGCGTATATGAAGGAGTCATACCGACAATGAGTTCCAAGCCCCTTAAGGTGGCCTCGCTCGGCATGGGCTGGTGGTCGGACGTTCTGGCCGACGCTATCGGCCGGACCGACAAGATAGAGATTGCCGCCTGCTTCACGCGTTCGGAAGACAAGCGCGCGGCCTTCGCCAAAAAATACGGCTGTGAACCGGCGGAGAGCTATGAGGAAATCCTTGCGGACGATTCTATCGAGGCCATCATCAACACCACGCCGAACCACGTTCACCTGGAATCCACAAAGGCGGCGGCCGAGGCGGGCAAGCACGTTTTTCTGGACAAGCCCATCGCCCACACGGTCGCGGACGGCAAGGCGCTCACCCGCGCCTGTGCGGATGCCGGCGTAGTGCTCGCCATCGGCTATCAGAGGCGGCGGGAGAACCATTTCCGCTGGATCAGGGAGAAGATAGACGCGGGCGAGTTCGGCAGGCTCGTACAGGCGGAATGCAACATCAGCAGGGACAGGGAGGGCCAGTTCGAACTCGGCCACTGGCGCTACCAGGCAGACGCGATGCCGGGCGGCGTCATGCTCCAGATAGGCATTCACTACACCGACGTGCTGACCTACATCATGGGTCCCATCGCCGCCGTCTCGGGCCGGACGGCGCAACTCGTCCTGCCCGGCGACAACCCCGACGTGGCGAACCTGATCCTCGAGCACGAATCGGGCGCCATTTCGAACCTCACGGCGAGCTACGCCTCGGCGTCGGAGTATTACCTCATGAACATCTACGGGAAGACGGCCACGGCCTACTACACGCTCTTCGACGGCCTGCGCGTCCTCTACCGGGGAGAGAAGGCGCCGCAGGCGGTGGCGTGTGAGAAGAACGACACCATCAGGGAAGAACTCGAGGAATTCGCGGACGCCGTTCGCGGAGGCGCTGCGCCCGAGATGGAAGGCGACGCCGCCACATCCTCGCTCGCCGTCATCCGCGCGGGCGTGCGTTCAGCACGCGAGGGACGCCGGGTGGAGGTCGCCGAAATCCTGGAAGACGAGAACGAATAGCCATTCAAGGGAGAAAACATGCCACGCATTCAAGCAGGTGAAATACAGCTCAACTACGCGGAACGAGGAGAGGGGGAAGCGTTCCTGTTCATCCCCGGCCTCATGGGGCTCCTCGACGCCTGGGATTTCCAGATGCCCCATTTCTCGGATCGCTACCGCTGCATCACCTTCGACCACAGGGGCACGGGCGAGAGCGACAAGCCCAAGGACGCCTACTCCACCGGCTTCATCGCCCAAGACGCGGTTGCCCTGCTCGACACGCTGGGTATCGAGAAAGCCCACGTAGCGGGCACGTCAACCGGAGGCTGCATCCTGCAGAACCTCGCGCTCGATTATCCGGACCGGATCAACTGCTGCGTGTTCACCAACACCTGGACGACGGCGGACCCCTACATGACGCGCCTTCAGACTTCGCGCAAGCAGATCGCCGAGGCCTACGGACTGGAGGAATACATCAAGTTCAGTTCGCTCTGGACGTGCGGGTGGACGCAGTTCGTGAACATGTACGAGAACCTCCTGGAACTCGAAGCGCGCCAGAAGGAAACCATCGCGCCCGTGGACGTCATCACCGCGCGGCTCGACATGACGCTCACCCACGACAGAACGTCCGAGATTCAAAACATCGACAAGCCCGCGCTCATCATCGCCGCCAAGGACGACGCCCTCACCCCGCCCTATTTCGCCCAGGACCTGCAAAAGGCGATAGCGGGTTCGAAGCTCGTGATTCTGGAGGAAGGGGGTCACTACAGCTACCGCCGCTCCCACCCGGAGTGGAACGCGGCGGTGGATGCGTTTCTGGCCGAAGCGGGCGGCTAGTCCTCGTCTTCGATCAAGTTGACGGCTTTCCGGGGTCGTACGCGAGAAGACGGCGCGCCGCTGGCGCCGCTCGGCGCGGCGGCCGGTGCGGCGGCGAAACTCGCCGGCCGGATGAGCGCCAGGAAATCCACCCACAGTGAGAAGACGACCGGTATGAGCAGCAAGGTGAAGAGCGTGGACATGGCCAGTCCGCCCAGGACGGCCGAGCCCAGCCCCCGGTAGAGTTCGCTGCCCGAGCCTGATGAGAGCACCAGCGGCAGCATGCCGAGCACGGTCGTCGTGGTCGTCATGAAGATGGGGCGCATCCTGTCGCGCGCGCTCTCGAGAATCGCCTCGCGCATGGGCAGGCCCGCGCGGAAATGGTTCAGCGCCTGGTGGACGAGCAGAATCGCGTTGTTCACCACGATTCCCGTCAGGATGATGAAGCCCAGCATGGTGAGCGTGTCCATTTTCACCGAGGGTTCTATCGAGTTCATGAGGCTCACCATCAGCACGCCGCCCGTGGCGGCGAAGGGCACGCTGAACATGATGATGAGCGGGTAGCTCCACGCCTCGAACAGTGCCGCCATCAGCAGATAGGTGATCAGGACGGCGAGCAGCAGCGACCACTTGAGCGACCCCCAGGTTCGCTCCAGATCCTTCGCCCGCCCGCTCACGTCCACCGAATAGCCGAGCGGCAGCGTCTGGCGCATGGGGTTGATGACCTCCCGCTTCATCTTGTCGATGGCCTGCTGGAGCGGAAGTTCCTCGCCGATGTTGACCGTCAGCGTCACCGAGCGGTCCCGGTCGATGTGCTCGACCTTCGTCGGCCCGAGCGCCGCCCGCACCTGCGCGATGTCCGCCAGTGAGATGACCCGGCCTTCCGGCGTATGCAGCTTGATCTGCTCGATCCGCTGCGTCCTGGTGAAATCCGAAAGCGGCCCGCGCAGGACGATGTCGAGTTCCTCTCCGCGATCATGAAAAAGGCCGGCCTTGGTTCCGTTCACGAGCGTTTCCACGACGCTCCCGATCTCGGCTACCGACAAGCCGAAATCCGACGCCTTCTGGCGATCCACGTGCACCTGAAGCTCGGGGTTTCCCAAATCGAAACTCGAGTTCACGAACCGCACGCCGCCGAGCCCGCGCGCGCGGGCGCCCACGTCCGCGGCGATTCGCTGAATTTCGCTCAAGCTGTCTCCCGTGATGTCGACCTGTAAGTTGATCCCGCCGATGAAACCCGAACCCCGCCGCCTGAACAAGGACGCCTGGGTGACGAACGCGCGCACCCCCGGTATGCCCTGCATCATTCCGAACAGCTTGCCCACGATCCGGCGCATGGATTCGAGATCGGAGTATTCCTTCTTCGCGATCATGCCGATGATGGGGTTCTGCGCGCGCGCAACGGCGAAAAACCGGTCGAGTTCCTCCACGCGCGCGAGCCGCGCTTCGAGGATCCGCACGATCCTGTCCATCTCGTCGAGGTTCAGACCCGGCGGCGTGCGCATGAACGCGAATATGAGGTTGCGGTTGCCCTTGGGCAGATAGTCGATGGGCGGGAAAAACATGACCGCGAGGGCGACCGCGCCCGCCGTGATGCCCGTGGCCACGAACAACCGCCTTACCACACCGCGCAGCAGCCAGGAGAGGAGGCCCACGTAGATTCGCCGGCAAAGCCTCCCCAGCGCGTAAACCCCCAGGATGCGGAACAGGTGGGTCAACGGAGAGATTCTGCCTGTGCTGCTCAGGATACGCGAACTCAGCATGGGCACCACGGAGATCGATACGATGAGAGAGAGCGCCACCGCCACGCTGATGGCGATGGCGATGTCGCGGAACAGCTGGCCCGACTCGTCCTGAACGAACACCACCGGGACGAAGACGGCCAGCGTGGTCAGCGTCGAGGCCAGCACCGCCCCCCAGACTTCCTGTGCGCCGTCCACCGCGGCGTTCCACTTGCTCTTTCCCATCTCGCGGTGACGGAAGATGTTCTCCAGCACAACGACGGAGTTGTCCACCACCATGCCGACCGCGAAGGCCATGCCCGCAAGCGAGATGATGTTGATGGAGCGGTCCAGCACGAAGACGAAGATGAACGTGGAGACCACGGTGACCGGTATGGCGACGCCGATGACCATGACGCTCGAAAGGCTTCCCAGGAACAGAAGCAGGACGCCTATCGCCAGCGCGCCGCCTATGAAGATGTTGTTGGTCACCAGGGAACGGGACTGGTCGATGTAGACGGTCTCGTCATAGACCTGCCGGAGCTTGATACCGCGTCCCGCGTAGATTTCGTTGATCTCTGCGATCGTCTTCCGGACCCCCGCCATCACCTCGATGGTGTTGGCGCCGGTTTTTCTCAAAATTCCGAAACCCATGGTGGGCACGCGGCGGATGCGTATGTAGCGCTCGGGATCTCCGTAGTCGAAGGAAACATTCGCGACGTCGCGCAGATAGACCGCGCCGCTCCCGTTTTGCGCGACGATGGTGTCGCGCAACTGATCGAGGCGCGTGAAGTTGCCCACCGTGCGCACCGCGTAGCGGCGCTTGCCCTCGTCAATCCTGCCCGCCTTGGTGTTCTTGTTCTCCCGCCGCAGGGCATCTCTCAAGGCGGAGACCGTGATGCCGCGCGCGCTCATGGCTTCGTAATCGAGCGTGACGCGCACCTCCCTGTCTTGGCCGCCGAACATCCACACCTGCCCCACGCCTTCCACGCGCTCGAGCTTGGGCCGGATGACGGCGTCTCCTTCCACGCGCACCTCGTTGATGGGCAGTTTCGTCTCGACGATCACCCATGCGATCGGGTTTTCAGAATCCGAGTTGAGCGCGTTGACGGTCGAGCGGTCCGAATCGTCGGGTAGGTCGCGAACGAGACCGAGTTTCTCCGAAACGTCGAGGCGGGCCACGTCCTTGTTCACGTCCCAGTCGAACTCGAGGAAGACGCGGGACTTGCCCTCCTCGCTTCGCGAGGTCATCCGGTTGAGGCCCTCGACCGAGGTGAGCTTCTCCTCTTTGGGCTTCGTCACCTCCTCTTCCACTTCGAGAGGGGCTGCGCCCTTGTATTCGGTTTCTACCGTGATGACGGGCCTGTCGACCGTGGGGGTCATCTGCACCGGTATCCGGTAGAGGCTGATGGCGCCGAAGAGCACCGCAAGTATGACCCCGACGGTGGTCGTGACGGGATATTTGACACTCGCGCGGGGCAGATTCATGCCCTCTCCTTCCTCGGCGGCATTTCTTTCACTCGCTCATGAGTGCGGTTGCGTAGACTCCTTCCACCGCGTTCAAGTCATTTCATACACTACAACCAGTGTTCTGCTGATCGCGCATCATCCCCCGGCGCCGCGACGGGAATCAGCGGCGGGTTTCCCCCGTCTTCGGGAGCCGCCACCGCGGGGAGGGCCGCCTCTCGGGGGACCGCCGCCTCCGGAGCCGCGCCAGCCGCCACGTCCTCCGCCGGGCCTGCCTCCCCTGCCCTGTAAGCGAACGGGCATGCCGGCTCTCAGGTTTTCGTTTCCCTTCACCACCACCTGCATCCCGGCCCTGAGCGCGCCGCTCGTGACCTCCGTGAAGGAATCGACGCTTCTGCCCTGCGAGAAGGGAACCTCGCGAACGCGCCCTTTCTCGAATACGAAGACCGAAGCCCCGCGCGCTCTCAGGATCACGGCGTCCTTGGGAACCAGCAACACCTTTTCGGCCTTCCCGTATTCGAGGCTCAGGCGGGCGAACATGCCGGCCTTGAGGTCGTAGGACTCGGTGTTTTTTATCTCGACTTCCACCGGGAAGGTGCGGCTCTTGGGGTCCGCCTTGGGGATGACGCCGCGCACCCGGCCCTTGAACGCCCGGCCGCCCAGCGCGTCGATGACGACGCGCGCCTCATCGCCTACCCGCACCAGGGATATGCGCCGCTCCGCAATCGGGGCCTGCACCAGCACCCTGTCGAGTTCGATGACCTCGGCCACGCGGCCCCCCTTGGTGAGCCATTGGCCGACTTCCACCCACTCCTGGGTAATAAAGCCCGTGAGCGGGGAGCGAATCCTCGTTTTGGCCAGATCGTCGCGCACCCGGGCGACGCGCGCCCGCACCCGGTCCACTTCCGCCTTGGCGCGGGCCTTCTCCTCCCGCCGTGGGCCGAGCCTGGCGATCTCCAGGTTGCGGGAGGCCTCCTCGAACAACTGCCAACTGGCCTCGTAGGCGGCCTCGGCGCGATCGAAGCTCGCCTTGTCCAGAATTTTTTTCTCATAGAGATCCTGCGCGCGGTTGAGTTCCAGTTCGTTGTTTTTCATCTGCGCTTCGCGCTCGCGCACTTTGGCCTGAAGCGCCGCAATCTCCTCGGGACGCTTCCCGCGCTCCAGGCGCAGGAGGTCCTGCCGCGCTTTTTCGAGTTCCGCCCGCAGGATGCGCAGGTCAATCTGGAGCCCCGAGCGGCCCACCGTGGCGAGCACCGTCTCGTTCGCGCGGACGAAGTCTCCCACCTTGAGCGGCGCGGACTGCACCCGGCCCTCGAGTTCGCTGCTCACGATCGAGCGGCGGTAAGGCGCCACGCTGCCCACGGCGGTGAGGCGGTTTCTCACCTGGCGCTCCACCACCTTCGACACGGACACCATCGGCGGGGGCCGCTTGCGCGGACGGCCCGCTTCGGAGGCGGCGATGTTTAAGCCGAAAGATGCAAATATGATGAGAGCGGGAATGGATCGGGCGATGAGAGAGTTCACGTAACTCCTCTTTCTCATATGGGGCGCGCAATGCGCGTACCATGCTTTCAGCGGCAGATCAGCGAATATCATCCCAAAACCATTGATAAACCGCAACTAAGGAGTCAAGTCGTCAAGCGCAAAGACTGCGTGGACGCCCCGCCGAAACTTGCCGCTTGTTCTTTCGGGGATCAAGGTTCATAATGACGCTTCCAAAATTCGATGAACCAGAAGCAACGCCCGCCGCTCGGGAAACGGCTTTCTCCTATGCGCATCGTTCTCGCCGGTCACAACGTCGACGTCGACGTACTCCGCCAGATGAAAAAAGAGATCATCGAACCCGCCGCCCGCGGCTGGGAGGAGAGCCGGCTCGACGCCATGAGCGAGGCCGAACTGCGCGCGCAGGCGGCGGAGCTCCAGCGCAGGGCCGCCGATTTTCTCGAACGCGACAACCTGACGCCCGAGCCCATCAGCGCGTCCTACGCGCGCATCAGCCGGGATCCGCGGCCGATTGACGAGCTTCGCGCCATCGCGCGCCTTGAGGTGGAAAAGGCGCGAAAGAGCAACCAGACCATCATCTTCGGCTACGGGCACAGTTCCGTGGCCGAGCACGCGAGCTTCAACATCGACGTCATCGGCGTGAGCCGCTACGCGGTGGAGGAGATCCAGAAGTTCAGGCTCCTGGCCTACACCGAGAAGAGCCAGCGCTACATCCTGCTCGAAGACGATTTCGTGGTACCTGAGGAAATCGAAACAGCGGGCATGAAGAGCCTTTTCGTCCAGACGATCAAGGCCCAGAACGCCTGCTACCACGCGCTGTACGAGAAGCTCAGGCCCTGGGTGTTCGACCAGAATCCCGAACTCGCCGCCAAGAAGAGAAACCACAAGACGCTGGAGGGCTGGGCCAAGGAGGACGCGCGCTATATTGTTTCCTTCGCCACGGAATCGCAAATCGGCATGACGCTCAGCGCGAGGAGCCTGGAGCATGTCATCTGCCGCTGCGCTTCGCATCCGCTCGCGGAAATCAGGGAATACGCGCGCCGTCTGTATGAATGCGTGGAGGGCGTCGCGCCCTCGCTCGTAAAATACACCGACCCCACCGAATACAACGTCCACACCCGGGCAGCGCTCAGGGAGAAGGCTTCGGACACCATCGGGCGTCTGGATGAAGGGATCGAGCCGGTTCCGCCCATCGCCCAAGAGAAAGACGTCGCCCTCATCGACGTCACCCCGGATGCGGACGCGCTCGTCGCCGCGGCGCTCCTCCATTCATCCTCAGGGAAAACGATGTCGCACTGTAAGGCGGCGGCTCGGGAGATGAGCGAGGATGAGCGCGCGCGCTTCATCGCCTCCACCTTCAGGCTCATGCGCGGGCACGACGCCGTGCTCCGCGAATTCGAGAACGTGCGCTGCGTGTTCGAGGTGACGCTTTCCGCCGCTTGTTTCGGACAGTTAAAGCGCCACCGCATGTCCACCCTGAACACCCAGCCCTACGACATCGCCCTGGGCGTCACCATCCCTTCGTCGGTCGCCGAGGCGGGCGCGACGCCCGAATTTCAGGCTGCCGTGGATGAGACCAACGCCGCGTACGAGAAAATCGCCGCGCAAACCCCGCTGGCGGCGCCCTACGTGCTCACGAACGCGCACAAGCGCCGCGTGTTGTTCTCATCGAACGCGCGCGAGCTCTACCACGTATCGAGGCTCAGGGAAGACCCCCACGCCCAGTGGGACATTCGCGATAAATCCACGCAGATGATCAGGTTGGCGAAAAAGGTCATGCCCGCCACCATGCAACTCGCCGTAGGGAAACATCTTTTTGAGGAAACCCACGCGGCGCTCTTTCCCGAAAAAGCCGAGGAAGCGGAAAAAGAGGCCGTCAAGTAGCGGCTTGCGCACCCGCCTTTTGCCGGAACAGGACCGCGCCTCCCGCGGCCAGGCCCAGAACGTGCAGCCAGGGGGGACCCAGGAACAGGAGCAGCGACGCGCCCGTCATGACAGTCCGCAGCGGGGTGCTCATGGGCGCTCTGCCGAATCCCATGGTCGCCATCGAGAGCAGCGCGATGCCTGCGCAACTCACGGCGAGCCGGTAGGACACCGTCCAGAAAGTCCCCTCGAGTAAGAGGAGTTCGGGGTAGTAGACGAACAGATAGGGCACGATGAAGGCGGTGACCGCCAGCCTGCAGGCGGTGAAGCCCGTCTGCATCGGGTTCGCGCCCGATATGCCCGACGCGCCGTAGGCGGCGAGCGCCACAGGCGGCGTGATGGAACTGATGACCCCGAAGTAGAAGATGAAAAAGTGCGCGGCCACCAGCGGCGCGCCCAGGCTCGTGACCGAGGGTGCCACCACGATGACCAGAAGCAGATAGGCGGCGATGGTCGGCAGCCCCATGCCCATCACGAGCGAGGCGATCATCACCAGGAAAAACGCCAGGAACAAGGACGTGGCCGCCATCTCCGTCACCAGAATCGATATGCGCACGCCGACCGCTGCGAGCACCAACAAACCGACGATGAGGCCGATGGCGGAGGTCGCCGCAACCAGCCCGAGCGAGTTCTTGGCGCCCGCCTCCAAACTTCTCATGACAGCGCCGCCCAAATCGCGTGCGCTCGATTTTGCTTCGGGCGTCTCCCCCGCCCGGAACACGGGCAGCGCGATCAGATAAACCGCCATCAAGCACAGGGCGGCGGGCAACAACAGCCCGATAAAGGGTATCTGGCCGATCCATGCGAGTTCGGAGGGCACCTTCCAGCGCGCAAGCCCAAGTGCTGCGGGAAAGACGATGGGAAGCCCGCGCCAACCCGGAACCAGGGCAAAACAGACTCCGAGCAAAACCAACGAAAGCCTGTGTAGCGGAACATCTCCCACGAGAGGAAGCGCGATGTTCTGCGATATGGCCGCCGGCGCGCCCACCGGCCCGAAAGCGAAGAAGATGGCCGCCAGAGTCAGGGCGCCCGCCAGACAGACGCCCCGATTTCCCCACCGCGCCCGGATGAACCTGAGCGAGCGCACGAGGTCCACCATCACCAGGAGCGAGACCACCGCCTTGTATCCCGCAAGGCCGGGCGTCTCGCCGCTCACGATGCTGGCCAAGAGAATAAGCACGGGGATCAAGAGGTAACCCCCCTGCTGTACCTGCTCCCTGGCGTCGGGTATTTCCGAGGCGTCCATCCTTTCCAGGCCGAGCCTGCGCGCTTCGAAATAAATCGACGTGGAAAGACTGAAGTAATACAGAAAAGCGGGAAGCAGCCCGTAGAGCATCAAATAGACATAAGGAACCTCGATGATCTCGGACATGATGAAGACGCTCGCGCCCATGATGGGCGGTACGATTTGACCGCCGCATGAAGCCACCGCCTCCACCGCGCCCGCGAACAGGCGCGAGAACCCGGTGCGGATCATCAGCGGTATCGTGAACGTGCCCGTGCTCACCACGTTGGCCATGGTCGAACCCGAGACGATGCCGAACATCGAACTGGCGACGACGGCCGCCTGGGCGGGTCCACCGCGGAAACGCCCCGTGAGCGCGAAGGCCAGGTTGATGAGTATCTGCCCGGTCCCCGTCGCTTCCAGAAGGGCGGAGAACAGGATGAAGATGAAGATGAACTCGCTCATGATGGCCGAGATGGTTCCGAACGTGCCCTCCGAGGTGAGCCACAGGTAGGCGGCCAGACGGCTGTGCTCCTCTCCCTTGAAGGGATAGACGGCCGGGTCCAGAAAGCCGCGCCCGGGAAAGAGGAAGAACAAGACGGCGAGGGCGGCGAAGCCCCAGGCGATCCTGGATCCTGCGTATCGCTTGATGGCGATGAACACGATAACGCATGAGAAGAAGATGAGCGTCACGTCGCCCAGATAGGAGTAGACCACGATGCAAAGCGTCACCACGAACAGGGGGATGCCCACGGCGCGCCGCACCATCTCGAGCAGCATGACGGGGCCCAGTCCCGCGACGATGAGGTCAAGCCCGGTTTCGGCACCGCTTCTGTCCGCCAGGGCTTCTTCCTCGACGATGAGATAGATGCACGAATAGAGCGCCAGTCCGATGAAAAGCGCATCCCACCCGACTGCGAACGCGCGGGAGGAGGCAGTCATATCCTCGCGCTCGCGCCAGTCCAGCATGGGCCTCGTGAGGAAGACCAGCACGCTCGCGAAGGTGAGCATGGTCGCGCGCTGTGCGAAGGGCGAGAGAATCCCGAATCCCACGGTGTAGAGTTCGAACAGGGAAAAACCCAGCGCGAGCGCCGTTACGATTTTAGCGTTGAGCCTGCGGTAGGCGTCCAATGCGGTTCATACCTTCGGAAACGAGGTGAAGAATCCCCCCCTGTGGTTATCCGTCTCCACAGGGGGGATTTCCAGACTCTCGGAACGCGCAGAACGCCCTAGCAGCCCTTGGCGCCCACTTCCTTGTAGTAGCGCTTGGCGCCGTCGTGCAGCGGGAAGGAAAGTCCCTGGCAGGCGCCGGCGAGCGTGACGTTCTTCGCAGCCTTGGCCGTGCCATAGAACTCCTTGAGATTGCTGAACAGGGTTTTCGTCACCTTGTAGACGGTGTCGGCGCTCACGTGGGTGCTGGTGGAAAAGCCGAAATTGATGAAGATGGTGCGGATCGGCTTTTTGTTCACCTGGTTTTTGCCGTAAGTGCCCGGCGCGATGGTGGTCGCCGTGAGGCCGGGGCCATAGGTGGCGACCACGTGTTTCACGGCCGCTTCGTCCATGTCCACCAGGCGGATTTTCTTGAGCGCCGCCAACTCCTGCACGAGGCCCATTGGCGCCATGCCCATCGTGAGGTGGGCGGCGACGTTGCCGTTTCGCAACTGGCCGAACCCGCCCCGGAAGCCGGGCGTGCTCTCTTTATACTGGCCTTTCTTGAGGCCGTGCGCGGGCAGGAAGTAGCGTGCATACGTCTGCGTCGTGCTGGCGGCCGAACCCACCGATACCTTCTTTCCCTTGACGTCCTTGAGGTTCATGACCCCCGAATCCGCCAGGGCCAGCCACTGAAACTGACCGAAGGGATACGCCAGAACGGCGCGCAGGTTTTTCTTGGGACCTTCCTTCTTGAACCGCCGCTCTCCCTTGTAGGCCCATGCGCCCACCGGGCCGCCGAGACCCCAGGCGAACTGCGCCTGTCCCTTGGCGATGATGCGCGCCTGCGCCACCATGCCCTTGGCCGATTGCGGCGTGGCGTTGACGCCCGCCTTTGATTTGAGGATTTTGCTCAACCCAACGGCGAACTGATAGGGCTGGCCCTTGAGGCCGCCGCCGAGAATGGTGACCGACTGCGCAGATGCGGCGGCGGCGAAAACGAATACGACTCCAACTACGAGGACGATGCTCCAACATGTGCGTTTCATCGAATGACCTCCTTGGGGAAAATGCCGGAAAGACCCCGCTCGCAAGCGAGGCGCTCAGAATGAAAAAGAATCTCTATGGATCGAATGCGTGTGGTGCGATGAAATGATCCTAACACAAGAGCCTTCACCGCTTAAAATGAAAATTCTCCAATCCATTCACCCACCCTGGCGCGACGAACCCGGACGAATATCTCGAACAAAGGGCGGCGGGTGCGAGGTTGTCCGCCTGGTTTCTCCCGTGCGAAAATGCCCTTCCAAACTCAAAATTGACGCAGGCCGGCAAAGGGCTTAGGCTGGGAAGCGTTTCTTCGGTCTTCAACGCAAATGCCGTTGGGAACTCAATTTGTCGGGGAATCGACATGGTGACTTTCTTCCAGACGCTCATCCGGCCCGATCGGGAGGAAAGCGCCCAGCGCGCAGAAGTCGCCAAGGCGGCGAACCTGCTGCAGGTGGGGGAGTTCCAGTTCCTGCAACTCGCCTACAGCGAATGGTACGGCGAGGAGATGTCCGAAGAACTCATCAATCAACTCTTCATGGCCTATATGCTCTACGATCAGGTGCCCTTCTGGGCGCGCCGCCATGCGCACCGGATACTGGCCCTCGATAAACAGGGTGAACTGGATGAGAACGACCCCGCCTATCACCGCTACGACAAGGATTACGGCAAAAAACTCCCCGCCGACATCAAGCGCTTCATCGTGACCGCCACCCTCATGGTGTCGATCATGACTGGCATCGTCTGGCTGAGTCACCTCGTCGCCGGGGAGAGCACCTCTTTCCTGCCGCCCTACTTCGAGAAAAAAGAAATGAAGGCGACGGCGAAGGAGCGTAAAATCCAGGATACGTCCCTGGCGCCGGGCCGCTACAACAGATAGCGTGGATTAAACTTCCAAGCCGAGGTTGGTCATGTTCGATTTCGCAGGCGAGAACCAGCAAGCCGTGAACTTCATCTTCCTGTTCGTCACGGGCTTTATCGCCATCAAGGCCATCCGCACGAAAAACCCAGACGGGGGAGCCGATTTCGTTCACCTGCTCTTCGGCTGCATCGCCGCGGTGTTCTTCTTTCTGGTCCTGTTCCAGGACGTACTCGGTATCGTGAGGTTTTAGGGCGTCGCGCCCGCCGATTCGCCGGGCCTTCAAGGCTTGTGCATACGTTGTTCCGCGTCGATTTCCGGCACGCGCAGCAGTCGTTTTTCCGGCGGGAGGGCGAGTTGTTCCTTGATGTATATCGCACGCTTGCGCACCGTGGACGGGTTCGGCGTACCATAAATCACCTTGTCGATGATCCCGGGCCCGTCCAGCGCTCCCTCGTCGGTCCTGAGCGCCTCGATATAATCAGCGAGCGCTTCCTTGTAGCGGCCCTTCGTGTCGTGGACGATGCCCCGGTTGGCGTATGCCGCCGCCATGACGCCTGCGCCTGTCGGATCGTCGGGTTCGAGATTTTTCCTGAGATAGTCGATGAGATAGGTGAGTTCGGCTGAAGCCTCCTCGTATTTCTTCGTCTTGATGAACACCAGCGCGCGGCCCATCAGCGCGCCCCGGTGGTTGGGCCGCTCGCGCAGCGCCTGGTTGAAGCTCGCGAGCGCTTCCTCGTAGTTCCCCTCGGTGAGCCGGATGTCGCCCTCCCTGGTGGCGTAATCCCCCGGCGCTTCTTTCGCATACATCTCCCACAGCGCCCACGCGGAGAACATGACGAAAATGAGGATCGCCATGTTCTTGATGAAGCGCTTGAGCACGCGCGGATTCATCAGAGCTACCTGAAAAGATGGTTCATGTAGAAATAGGAGAAAACGAAGCAGAGCAGCACCGCCGTCATTCCGGCGCGCTTTTTGAGTGCGAGACGTTCCTCGTCCGAGGTTTCGGAACCGTCTCTCTCCGCCCGCCTGACGTAGAGCACCCAGATGAGCTGGCGCACCGGCAGAAACAGTGCTGCGCCCAGCGCGAGAACCCATAGCAGCATGTATTTTGCGGTGAACAATTCAGCCACGGCGTCACTCAGCCATCAGGGCGGCGGAAAAACAACGCGGGGGAGGGATACATACCCCTCCCCCGCATGGTGATACCTACATCATTGCGGTCTCGTCTAGGACGATCCCGCCTGCTGCGCGGCCACGTCGCCGATGTCCTCCACGAGCGCCTCGATCTCCGTCTCGGGCACCGTCGACATCTCCATCTTGTAGGCGAGCAGCCACATCATGCCGACGCCGAGTGCCCAGAAGAGAATCTGCCAGGCCCAAATGGAAGGTATGCCGAAAGTCCACCCTGCGTAACCGGCGTTCGGGGCGCCGAAAATCCAGTTGCCGATAACGGCGCCCGGGCCGATGCCGAAGAACATCCAAGCCAGCGTAACGCCCCACGCCATCGGGACGAGGCCCTGTTTCTCCGGTGAGAGTGAGGCGTGCTCGGTCAGGAAGTCGTGATACTTCTGCCGGTGCGCCGACGCCGCCGCGTCCTGCGTTTGCGCGGAGACGATCCAGCAGATCGCCACGTTGAAGATGATGCCCCAGCCGGCGGAGTGAATCGTCCACGGCCAGCGGCCCCAGGCGTCGATGCCGATTCCCTTGAGAATCGTGAGGCCGAAGTTCTCCGTGAAGATGACCGCCAAAAGACCCGCCGCCAGGCCCCACGTGGCGCCTTGCCTCGTGATTTTCGGCATCCAGCACACCGCCGCCAGCGCCGGCCACATCTGGAAGCCGAAGGCGACGGCGAGTCCTCCAAGCAACACGAGCGCGTCTCTCGAGAACGTCGCCACAAGGAGCGCAGAGACCACGATGATCAAAACGCCTATCCGTCCCGCCACCTTCTGGGTTTCATGCGAGGCGCCGGGGTTCAGATACCTCTTGTAGAGGTCGCGGGTGAGCATGCCGCCCGCCGTGGACATGTACGCCGCACCCGTAGACTGCATGGCGGCCAGGGCGCAGACGGCCAGTAGTCCGACCAGCCACGGCGCCGCATCCGCAATGTAGTTGAAGTAGTACGGCACCAGCGAGTCGGGCTTTTTCGCAATGGACGCGGCCAGCACGTCCGATATCGCAAGCCCCGCTTTGGTCACCGCCGGGTTCGCGCCGAGAAGGTGCGCGCCCATTCCCTGGGACGCGGTGAAGAAGAACAGGATGAACCCGATGCCCGCCGAGGACGCCCAGACCTGCTGGGGCGCGAAGGGGCGCGGGTTGTTGTTCGAGAACGCCCACATGGAGAACGCCGGGGAGGACTGAATCCCCATGAGCGCGAACATGTAGGTCAGACACATGATGCCCGTCCACAGACCGCCCACGGGCGTCTGCTTGCCCAGGCCGGCAGTGAACTGGATGACGCCGGGGATGGCGAAGTAGGCGTTGTAGTCGCCGCCGCCGTATCCCTTCGTCGTCCCCCACTTGCCCACAGGCGAGGCCGCCAGCTTGGCGAGGCCTTCGTTCAGCGCGCCCCATCCGCCGGCGATGCTCAGCGCGATGAAGCCCGTGATGACGATGCCCAGCGCGAGCAGAATGCACTGGAGCGTGTCCACGTAGGCGACGGCGCGCAGACCCCCGGCTGCCACGTAGATGAGCACGACCGCCGAGAGCAGCCACATGCCCACGTTGACGCTGAAAGCGCCGTCGGTCAGCACGTTGAACAAGAAGCCCGAAGCCCCGAGCTGAACGCCGAGGTAGGGAATCGAGAACAACATGGCCACGATCACCGTGAGGATGCGGATGGCGTCGCCCTGGAAGTAGTCGGCGAACATTTCACCGGGCGTGACGTACCCGTAGCGCTTGCCCAGCATCCACTGGCGCTTCAGGAATATCACCCCGGTAAAGGGAATGGTGATGGTGTAGAAAGATGCGTAGGCGTACTGGAACCCGTCTCGATAGATGAGTCCCGGGTGTCCCATGAACGTCCACCCCGAAAACGACGTCGCCGTCGCCGCCAGAACGAACACCCACATCGATAGCTGGCGACCCGCGATGAAGTAGTCGCCGGCCGTTCTCGCCATCCTCGCGCACTTGATGCCCCAGAAAATACAGTAGGCCCAATAGAGCACGACGAAGGCGAACAGCCAGAAGATCTTCGCATTCATACAAGCGCCTCCTTATTGTTAGGATACAACCCAATTATGCCGCACATCCTGAACGCGAGACTCAAGCCTCGCCTCACGCCGCAAACATTGAGCATCCTCCGATAAAGATTCCTCCCTTGTAACGATAATGCGGAACATCCACAGGGCGAAATTTTTATTGGCGCATATATAAACACGATCTCAAATATGTCTCGTATTGTAACCTTTCCGTATCAAAATGCAAAACATAAAAAAACGGGCCTTTTCGCCGGATCCTTCCATATGGCGTTATTTCCAGCAAAAACAATCCTCTCGCCGGGGGGTGGCTGATGGGGGATTTCCCGAGGAGCGGCTTCTGGTTCCCGGGTGGATTTGGTGAAAATCCTCACATGGGCGAGGAAGGCGAGGCTCGAAACCAACGCAGGGCGCACGCCGGGGCGATGGAGAATATAGAGATATCGTAGAGGCATACCACTATGAGAGGCAAGAGAGGATTGAGGGGATAGTAGTTTTAGGCTTGAAGAAGTAGCCTGCCCCAACAAAAAACCGGGGCCGCATGGCCCCGGCCTCTCGTATTAGGTGGTGCGCCAGGGAAGATTCGAACTCCCGACCTTCTGATCCGTAGTCAGACGCTCTATCCAGCTGAGCTACTGGCGCGCTCTATTCCTTATAGCCCTTACAGTCCGCATCTTGCAAACAAAACGGGGAAACTACCCCCGTCGGGAAGCGAGGTCAATAGGGCGGGGATGCGCCGGGCGCTTCACCGCTTCGAGGACGAGAATGCCCTGTCCTTAATGCAAATTTTTCCCGCGCGCGCTTGAAAACTCTCTTGTTTATCCTTTAGACTCCCCATGCGGCTATAAGGAAACCACATCTTTTTGCGCGGTCTCGGGGGGAGTAATCCCCGATCCGCCTTCTACGCGGCATGGCCCGGAGGATACGCGTCATCATGATGAGTTGGCTCCCGGAGAACATCTCCATCGAAGGAGAGGAAATCGACTTTCTCTTCTATGTGTCCTACTACCTGACGGTGGTCGTCTTCATCGGCGTCGCCGTCGCCATGGCGTATTTCATCATCAAGTACCGCGCCAAGCCGGGCGTGAAGGCGAAATACACGCACGGCAACAACACGCTGGAAATACTCTGGACGGTGATCCCCACCTTCATCCTGCTCGTCTTCGTCCTGATGACGCAGACCTCCTGGGCGAAGCTCAAGCTGGCGATCCCCCAGAACCCCCACGTGCGCGTGGAGGTGACCGGCAAGCAGTTCAACTGGATCGTCCGCTATCCCGGAGACGATAAGAAATTCGGCACCAAGGACGATCTGGTGCTCGACAACCAGTTGAACGTGCCCGTGAACAAGCAGGTACTCATCTCGCTCAAGGGCGCGGACGTCATCCACAGCTTCTTCATTCCCCAGACCCGCATGAAGCAGGACGTGGTGCCCGGCCGCACGATTCCGCTGTGGTTCACGCCGACCAAGGTGGGCAAATACGAGATCCCCTGCGCGGAGCTATGCGGCTTCGGGCACTCCGGCATGAACGGGGAAATGATTGTCCACTCCGAGGCGGACTACGCGAAGTGGCGCAAGAAGGCCTGGGCCGAGAAAGACAAATAACGGGAGTATTCATGAGGGCGCGCGTGCCCTCTTTCATATCCTGAACGTGTCGGCGGGAGTTTTCCCCCGGTAAACCAAACTTACGAGGGATGCAGGAAACCATGAGCGAAACCACGGCAGACGCACACGGCGCTCACGACCACCACGAGGGTGGGTTCTGGAGCACATACGTCTTCTCGCTGGATCACAAGATGATCGCCAGGCAGTTCCTCTGGCTCGGCCTCATCATGATGGTCGTCGGCGGAATTCTCGCCCTGATCTTCCGCTGGCAGCTCGCCTGGCCGGAGACCCAGGTATGGGGATTCGAGTGGATATCGGACGAGAGCGAGGGCATGCCCGAGGGCTACGTCACGCCGAACTTCTACAACATGGCGGTCACGATGCACGCGACCATCATGGTGTTCCTCGTCGTGATGCCGATTCTGGTGGGCTGTTTCGGGAACTTCCTCATCCCGCTGATGATCGGGGCGCGCGACATGGCGTTCCCGCTGCTCAACATGCTTTCCTTCTGGGTCGCCGTTCTGGGCGCCGTCATCATGACCGCCGGATTCTTCGTCGAGGGGGGACACGCCGCTTCCGGCTGGACAGGCTACGCGCCGTTATCCACCGTGCCGGAATACACCGGCGTCTTCATGGGGCAGACGTTATGGGCGTTAAGCCTGTTCGTGCTGAGCTTCTCCTCGCTCATGGGTTCGATCAACTACATCACGACGCTCATCAACATGCGCACGGAGGGCATGACCTGGTTCCGGGTGCCGCTCGTCGTGTGGTCCCTGTTCGTCACCGCCATCCTGGGTCTGCTGGCCCTGCCTATCCTGGGATCCGCCGGTGCCATGATGATCTTCGACCGCGTGTTCGAGACAAACTTCTTCAATCCCGCGAAGGGGGGCGAACCCCTCCTGTGGCAGCATTTGTTCTGGTATTTCGGCCACCCGGAAGTCTACATCCTCATTCTGCCGGGCATGGGCATCGCTTCGGAGTTGCTGCCCGTTTTTTGCAGAAAACCGATTTTCGGCTACCGGGCCATGGTGTACGCCATGCTCGCCATCGCCTTCCTGTCGTGGATCGTCTGGGGCCACCACATGTTCCAGTCCGGCATGAACCCCGCGCTGGGTTCGGCCTTTATGATGACGACGCTCGTCATCGCGATACCATCGGCGATCAAGACCTTCAACTGGCTGGGCACCCTGTGGGGGGGCTCGATCCGCTTCACCGTGCCGATGCTCCACGCCCTGGCCTTCGTCATCCTGTTCGTCATCGGCGGGCTGAGCGGCATCTTCATGGCGTCGAACGTGGTGGACATCTACATCCACGACACCTACTTCATCGTGGCGCACTTCCACTACGTCATTTTCGGCGGCAGCGTCTTCGCGCTGTTCGGCGGCATTCAATATTGGTTCCCGAAAATGTTCGGAAGGGCCATGGACGAGGCGCTGGGCAAGGTGCACTTCTGGCTCACGTTCATCTTCTTCAACATGGTGTTCTTCCCGATGCACATCCTGGGCGTGGGCGGCCACATGCGGCGCATCTACAACCCCATGCAGTATGAGTTCCTGCAGGGCATGCAGCCGATCAACGTGATGATCACCCTCTCCGCGCTTGCGCTGGGGCTCTCGCAGATTCCCTTCGTGTTCAACTTCTTCGCCACCGTCTTCCGCTGGAACGCGAAATGGTTCCGCGTGCTCACCCAGGCGGTCTCGGCTCTCGTGGTCGGCTTCATCGGCTACAAGAGCGTGGCGGTGATGTTCGAGGGCATGATGGAGCCCGAGCCTTCGACGGGCGCGCGCATCGCGGGCACAATTGTCGCCATCGCGCTCGCGGTGTGGATCTACCGCTATCTCGAGAAGAACATGGCTCCGCTGGGCGCCGACGCGCCCCAGAACCCCTGGGACGCCAACACGCTCGAGTGGGTGGCGCCTACGCCGGCGCCGCACGGGAACTTCGGCCCCACGCTGCCGGTGGTCCGGCGCGGACCCTATGAGTACAGCGTCCCCGGCGAGGAAGCGGACTGGGCGCCGCAGACCGAGACTATCGACCCCAAGTACGCCGAAGCCGGACACTAGCGCCGCCGACGCAAACTACCCCGGGAGAGAACGCGCATGGCATCTGACCGCCATGCCGGCCTTCCCGCCTTAAAAGGGGGAGGCTGGCCCCATCGTTTCGCCCTGCTGACCTGCGTCTTCACGGTCGTGCTCATCCTCGCCGGCGGTCTGGTGACGAGCACCGGTTCGGGTCTCGCCGTTCCCGACTGGCCCACTACGTTCGGCTACAACATGTTCCTCTTTCCCTGGTCGAAGATGGTGGGCGGCGTTTTCATCGAACACTCCCACCGCCTGCTTGGCTCGCTGGTGGGGATCCTCACCATCCTGACGGCCGCCACTATCTGGAAAACCGATGAGCGCAAATGGATGCGCCGGCTGGGTGCGTTCGCGGTCGGTCTGGTGATTTTACAAGGCGTGCTCGGCGGCATGCGGGTGGTGCTCATCAAGCTCAACCTGGCCATCGTCCACGCCTGCGTCGCGCAAATTTTCTTCGCCCTCATGGTGAGTTTGGCGCTGTTTACCTCGCGCGGCTGGCATGAGGAGGCAGACACCGTTGACGACAGACGGCTGGCCAGACTGAGCCTCATCACCGTGTTGCTGCTCTACACGCAGATCATCTTCGGCGCGGTGTTGCGCCACACGGGAAGCAGGCTCGACGCCCATCTGCTCTTCGCGGCGCTGAGCACCATCCACGTCATCCTGCTCTCTTACAAGATACTGAAGCTGCCGAACCCGGGCGCCCTCGCCAAAGAGGCGAACTTCCTGTGGGTCTTGCTGCTCGTCCAGATCGCGCTCGGCGTCGCCTCGTGGATCGGCAAATACGCCGCCATGGGCGAGGCCTTCTCTCCCGGACTCATCATCGCGATTACCTCCGCCCACGTCGTGGTGGGCGCGATGCTCTTCGCGGCCTCACTCGTCGTGGCCCTTCGCCTCAATAAAGGCGGCCTCTTCGCCTTAAAGGCCGCCGAAACGCCCGTTGCGGCGGGAGGCGCGCACGCATGACGAATCTTCGCACAGATGCGATGAACATCGACGCCGCCAAAAGAAGGGCGGTGGACTACCTGGAACTCACGAAACCGCGCATTCTGCCGATGGTGCTTGTCGTCACCGCCGCAGGCTTCTACCTCGCCTCTGGCGCAGGGCTTGATATCATGCTGCTCATCCACACGCTCATCGGCTCGGCCCTTGCGACGGGCGGCGCGCTCGCGCTGAACCAGGCGTCCGAAGAAGACCTGGACGCGCGTATGATCCGCACGCAAAAACGCCCGCTGCCCGACGGCCGCCTCTTGAAGTTCGACGCGCTCCTGTTCGGCTCCGCCGTCATGCTCACAGGCGTGGCCTACCTGGCCGTTTTCGTGAACCCGTTTACGGCGCTCCTCATCGCGGCCACCGGCGGGCTTTATCTGTTCCTGTATACGCCGCTCAAGCGCACGACCTCGCTGAACAGCGTGGTGGGCGCGGTTCCGGGCGCCATGCCGCCGGTCATCGGCTGGGCGGCGGCGACGGGCGCGCTATCGGTCGAGGCGTTCGTGGTGTTCTGCATCATGTTCCTCTGGCAGATTCCCCACGCGCTGGCTATCGCCGTGATGTACCGCGAGGACTTCGCGAGAGCGGACATCAAGCTCCTGCCCGTCGAGGACCCCGGCGGCGCCAGCACGGGCAGGCAGGTCGTCTCCTATTGCATGGCGCTCATTCCCGCAGGCATGGCCCCGGCACTCATCGGCATGGCGGGTCCCCTTTATTTCACGGTCTCCATCATCCTGGGGTTCGCCTATCTCGGTTATGGCGCCCACATGGCCAGAGAAAAAGGCCCAGTATCCGCGAGGCGATTGTTCTACTATTCGCTGATTTATCTGCCGGCTTTGCTGCTGGCGATGATTTTCGGTTGAGGCTGCCGATGGACAAAACGCAAATCAGGAACAGGATCAGGCTCACCGGGGTTTTGCTTTTTCTGTTCATCGTGTGCCTGGCCGCGTTCGCGTGGACCGTGGCCATCATCAAGAACTAGACGGGAGGGGTTTCGTTGAATCCTGTACTCGAAGCACCTCCGAAAGAAGAACTGGAGCGATGGGAAGGCGCGCCCCCTCCGCCTCCACCGGAACCGCCCGACGATAACGGGGGTAACGGAAATGGCGGAGGAGACGAATCCCAGGGTTCGTCTCCCGCCGGAAAACCCGTGCTCGGAAACACCCAGCTCGCCATGCTGGTCCTCATCGCGGCCGAAATCATGTTCTTCTCGGGCCTGATAGGAGCCTTCCTGGTCTTCCGCTTCAGCGGGAAGCCTTGGCCGCCGCCCTTTCAGCCGCGCCTGCCTGTGGAAGTGACCGCCGTCAACACGGCCCTCCTCCTGCTGAGCAGCTACACGATGGTCCGCGCGCAGCTTGCGCTCAAAAGAGGCGACGCGAAGGCCCTGCCGCGCCTGCTCACGGTCACGGGCGTTCTGGGCGTCGTCTTCCTCGCCATCCAGGGCTACGAGTGGGTGCGGCTGGTCAGCTTCGGGCTCTCCGCATCGGCGAACGTGTACGGCTCGCTCTTCTACTCCATCATCGGAACGCACGGGTTTCACGTTCTGAGCGCGGTCGTCTGGCTGGTCATTGTTCTCGTCCGCGCGCATCTGGGAAAATACTCCGCCCGCAATCCCAACGGGGTGGTCGCATGCGCGATGTACTGGCATCTCGTGGTAGGGCTTTGGCCGATTCTGTTCTATCTGGTCTACCTGCTCTAATGACGCAGGAAAGGCTTGAAACGTTGACACTTTCCAGATGCGGGTGGCATACTCGCCTCAAGGAGATTCAGGTGAAACCAGTCGTTACCATTCTCATCGCCACAGCTTTGGGAGTCGTCCTGTCTGCCCGGGACTACGCCTTCGCCTGTGCGGTGTGCGGGGTGGACAACGAGCCCGGTTTTCTCTGGAGCATGGGTTTTCTGATCAGCATGCCGTTCGTGATCGCCACGGTCACGGGCGGTTATTTCGTATACAATTCCCGGCGCTCGAAAAGAGAGCCGGTGAACAAAGGCATTTTTACTGATTAAGAAGGAGAAGGCGCAGTGAGTGAAGCCGCCGCCGTGGATCACGCCCACGGAGTGGAACCAGCGGAAACGCCGCTTACCCCCGAAAGCTGGGGCAAGCTGGGGATGTGGGTATTTCTGGCGGGTGACGCCATGTCGTTCGGAACCTTGCTGGCGGGCTACGCCATCATGCGGGGCAACAGCGCGAACTGGCCGAACCCCACCGAAGTGCTGGGCATCTCGCTCACCGCATTCATGACGTTCCTGCTCATATGCAGCAGCGTGACGATGGTGAAGGGCCTGGACGCCATCAAGAGAGGCGATCAGGACGGACTGGTCAAGTACATGTGGCTCACCGTAGGCGGCGGCCTTATCTTCCTGGGATTGCAGGCCTATGAGTGGACCCACCTGATTAACCTGGGGCTGGGCCTCGCCGCCAACAAGTGGGGCGACAGCCTCTTCGGCACGACCTTCTACATCATCACGGGCTTCCACGGCATGCACGTGACCGGCGGCGTCATCTATCTGGCCGTCATCGCGATTCGCGGCAAAAAGGGCGTCTATTCGGCGACGAACTGGAACGAGGTGGAAATCGCGGGCCTCTACTGGCACTTCGTGGACCTCGTCTGGATCCTCGTGTTCACGTTCATCTATCTGTTGTAACCATCCCGGGCGCGCCCATCGGCGCGCCCGGTTCGTTCGAGGGAGAGCACATACATCATGGCAAGTGAAAGCCACGCGCAACACGACGACCATCACGTGAACTACATGGCCATCTTCTGGTGGCTCCTGGCGCTCACGATTCTCGAGGTTCTGGCCGGCATACCCGAGGCGAGCCCCGCCTATCCGCAGTTATTGAAGGGCGCGCTCCTCGTCATCATGGCCGTTGCCAAGGCGGCGCTCGTGGGGCTTTACTTCATGCACCTGAAGTTCGAGAAGCTGACGCTGGGCTTCATCGCCATGATACCGCTCGTTCTGTGCGTGTTTGTCGTGCTGATGGTGCTGCCTGATTTCTAGGCCGTTCCTGCTCGCCGCCAGACGTTTCTAAAAAAACACGAAATTCATGTCGCTTCGAGATCTGCCCACCCTGAACGCCTTGTTGAACACGACGAGCGCGATCCTGCTCATGGCGGGGGTGCGCCAAATCTACGCCAAGAACGTGGAAGTCCATAAACGCCTGATGGTGAGCGCGTTCGCGGTCTCGACTTTGTTCCTCATCTCCTATCTCGTCTATCACTTCAACGTGGGTTCGGTCGGCTTCACCGGCGAGGGATGGATCCGCAAGGTGTATTTCTTCATCCTCATCACGCATTCGGCACTGGCCGTCCTCGTGCCGCCCATGGCGATCATCACCCTCTACCGGGCGTGGCGGGGGGATTTCGAGCGGCACCGCCGCATCGCCCGCTGGACCTACCCCATCTGGCTCTACGTTTCCTGGACGGGCGTCATGGTCTATCTGCTCCTCTACGTTCTCTACCCGAGGGCATGAGAGAACTCCTGCGCGCCCTGCGACGCGGGTGCGCACTGATGTGCCCGAGATGTCCCGAACCCCTCTTCACGGGGCCCTTCCGCATGCACGAGAGATGTCCGGGCTGCGGCTACCTCATCGAGCGCGAGCAGGGCTATTTCGTCGGCGCCATCTACATCAACTACGCCATCACGGTCATCATCTGCCTGGGCGGTTATCTGCTCACCGAAATCTACTTCGCGCCCGGCCTCGCGACGCATCTCATCATCTGGGGTGGGCTTTGCATTCTGATTCCGCTATTCTCGTTTCGCTACTCCCGCGCCATCTGGCTGAACGCGGATTACTTTTTCAATCGGAAATTCTCACCCGAAGATGATGGGGACTGATTGAATTGAACTCAGACCTCGGCCCCGCTCTCGCCGTCCAAGGCGTCACCCACCGCTACGGCAGCCGCGTCGCGCTCAAGGACGTGCGCTTCGAGGTTTCAGAGGGCGAGATATTCGCGCTCCTGGGCCCGAACGGAGGCGGCAAGACGACTCTCTTCCGCATCATCACCACCCTCATGCGCCCCACCTCGGGCGACGCGCAAGTCTTCGGCCATTCGGTGCGCGATGCGCCCCATGCGGTGCGCAGGAAAATCGGCGTCGTCTTTCAGCAGCCCGGCCTGGACCCCAAGCTCACCGTGTTCGAGAACATGATCCACCACGGGAGGCTGCACGGGATGCTCGGGGGCACCCTGCGAAACGCAGCCGACGCGCTCCTCGCGCAATTCGGTCTTATCGACAGGAAAAAGGATTACGTCGAGACACTCTCCGGCGGACTCCAGCGCAGGGTGGAACTCGCCAAGGCGCTGCTGCCCCGGCCCGAGATACTGTTTCTCGACGAGCCAAGCACCGGCCTCGACCCCGGCGCCAGAATCGATTTCAGAAACGAACTCAAGCGCCTGAGAAGCGAGACGAACACAACGGTCGTGCTCACCACGCACTTCATCGAGGAAGCCGACCATGCGGACCGTGTCGGCGTCATCCACGAGGGGGATCTCGTCGCCATCGGCGCGCCCGACGCGCTCAAAAAAGAAGTGGGCGGCGAGGTGCTCACCATCGAGGCGGGAGACCCCGAATCCCTGCGCGCGAAGCTGGAGGAGATGTTCTCCTGTGAGGTGAAGAGCGTGGACGGCTCCCTGCGCGCCGAGATGCGCGACGCCCACGCTGCCATACCCAAAATCGCAGAGGCGTTTCCCGGCGAGGTGCGCTCCATCACGCTGGGCAAGCCCACGCTCGAGGACGTGTTCATCAACAAGACGGGCAAGCGCTTCATCGACGCGGACGAGGACCTCCCCGAGGCGCGGAAATCATGACGCCGTATATGCTTTGCATGGGAACGATCTGGCAGCGCGAGATCGTGCGCTTCGTGCGCCAGCGCAGCCGCATCATCGGCGCGTTCGGCCAGCCCGTCCTGTTCTGGCTGCTGCTGGGCAGCGGCTTCGGGCGAAACTTCCGCTACGCGGGAGGCGGCGGAGAGGGTTATCTCGAATACTTCTACCCGGGCATCATCGCCATGGTGGTGCTTTTCACGGCCATCTTCTCGACATTCGCCGTGGTGGACGACAGAAAGGCCCGCTTCTTACAAGGCGTGCTCGCAGCCCCCGTTCCGCGCTCGGCCATCGTGCTGGGGCAAGTGATGGGCGGGGCGACGCTCGCGCTGCTGCAAGGCGTCCTCCTCCTCATCGCCACGCCCCTGGCGGGCGTTCCTCTCAATTTGGAGGCCGCCATCGCCTCGGTGCTGGTGATGGGCCTGATCGGCTTCACGCTCACCGCGCTCGGCCTGCTGCTCGCCTGGCGAATCGAATCCACCCAGGGGTTCCACTCCATCATGAATCTCCTGCTCATCCCCCTGTGGCTGCTCTCGGGCGCGGTGTTCCCGGTCGCGGGCGCGCACCCGCTCATCGGCCTCGTCATGCAGGTGAACCCGCTCACCTATGGCGTGGCGGCTCTCAGGAGAACGCTCTACTTGAGCGCGCCGGACGCCGTGGCCAACCTGCCGGGGCTGTGGCTTTCGGTGCTCGTCATGATCGCCTTCGGCGGCGTCTGCTTCTCGCTTGCGGTGAGGACCGCCGAGCGAAGCGAGGGTTGATTTCCCGCCGAAGAGATTGAGGATGGAGAGGGGGGTTGAAACGATGTTCCCCCTGAGGAGAGGTAATCTGTCTGTGGTTCCCGTGTTTTGTAGGGCCGCATATATGCGGCCCATGACGGGCGGCGAAAAAGGTCAGGTCGAAAAAGGACGGGACGCATGTAAGCGTCCCCTACGACAGGATCGGCAATGACGCCGCAATGAGGACACAAACCAAATCGGACAGGTCGCGACCTGTCCCTACGGACCATCCTCCTCGGTTGGTTTCATTCGCCAATCCAAGAAATCAAGGCATTTCCAACAACTCCGAAGGCGACGCATCATCATCGACGTGGTTCACGCCTGGCCATCAGACTCAGGGCAGGCGATTCACGTATCTCGCCACGTTCTCGAGCGCCTCTCCCTGAATATGGGGCAGGGCGGGCATCCTGTTCCTGCCCCGCCGGATGACCTCTTTGATATAGTTCGGAGGTAACGCGCGGCCGCGCAGGGGGTTTCCCAGTTCACGCCTGCCCTCGCCGCGCTCCCCGTGGCAGGCGGCGCAAGTCTGACTGTAGATCGCCAAACCATCTCCGCTGGTGAGGAGCGTTTCTTCTTGTTTGGGGTTTTGGTAGATGAGTAGAAAAACGACGAGCGCGCCGCCAAGGACGAGGAACGCGGAGACGACCCACTTGTCCAAGTTCTAAGACGCCCTGTCGCTTTATTCGTTCAGGGGAATCGGCCTGTGGAGGAAGGACCTCGCATCGGCCCCCTCGTAGTCCGAGACCAAGTGGCCGTTTCCCTCGAGCTGGTACTTGTAGGTCACCAGGCCTTCTAGGCCCACAGGGCCGCGCGCGTGAATCTTGTCCGTAGCGATTCCCACCTCGGCGCCGAAGCCGTAGCGGAAGCCGTCCGCCAGGCGCGTGGAGGCGTTCCACATGACGCTGGCGGCATCGACTCTCGAAAGAAACGTCCGCGCCGCTCCCTCATCGGAAGTCACGATGGCGTCGGTGTGACGCGAACCGTAGCGGTTGATGTGCTCGACCGCCTCGGCCAGCGACGCCACCACCCGGACGGAGAGGATCAAGTCCAGATATTCCGTCTCCCAGTCCTCCTCCGAAGCCGCGCCCGCACTCGCAAGAATCGTCCGCGTGGCGTCGCAGCCCCGGATGGCGACTCCCTTCTCCTTGAGCGCCTCGGCGGCGGGGGGGAGGAACTCGCCCGCTTTTTTCTCGTGCACCAGGAGCGTCTCTATCGCGTTGCACACCGCCGGATATTGCGTCTTGGCGTCGAACGTCAGCCGCACGGCCATCTCGGTGTCGGCCGCCGCATCCACGTAAAGATGGCAGATGCCGTCCGCGTGGCCGAGCACCGGGATGTTCGAGTGCTCTTTGATGTAGCGGACGAACTCGTTGCTCCCGCGCGGTATGAGCAGGTCGACCGCATCGTCGCGCGATAAGAGCGCCTGCACGTCCTCGCGCGCCTCGACGAGCTGCAGCGCGTCGGCGGGAACCTCGCCCGTCGATGACGCAGCGTTTCGTAAAAGCTCGGTCATCAGGCGGTTCGTGTGCGTCGCCTCGCGTCCCCCTTTCAGGATGGCGGCGTTGCCGGATTTCAGACAGAGCGAGGCAATTTGAACCAGCGCGTCGGGGCGGGACTCGAACACGGCGGCGACCACGCCCAAAGGGCAGGTAACCCGCCTGAGCGTCAACTCCTCATCGAGGAGCGTCGCCATGCGCGCCACGCCCAGCGGGTCGGGCAGGGCGGCTACCGCGCGCACGCCGTCCGCCATCTGCGCGATTTTACGCTCGCTGAGTTCCAACCGCCTGAGCAAAGGCTCGGACATCTCCCCGCTCGCAACGAGCGGTTCCGCAGCGGCGGTGTCTTGCGCGTTCGCTGCAAGAATTCGCTCTACGTTCCCTTCAATCGCGTCCGCCATGGCGGCCAGGACGCGATTCCGAACCTCGTCCTTCAGGGGCGCCAGCGCAAGCGCGGCGCTTCTCGCCGCAAGGCATATGGCGTCGATGTCGCTCAATTCGAATCTCCCTCATCAGTTCTTGAAAACCGGCTGTGGATTATAGGCCGAGGCGCAAAGACCGGCAAACGAATCACCTCTTTATCTCCTTCCACTCCTCGAAACGCCGCTCGACGTAGTCGATGATGACGGGCGCGACCTCGGGGCCGCCTGCGCGCTCCACCCCCTCGAAGCCGGGGGCGGCGTTCACCTCCAGAACAAGAGGCCCCCTTTTCGTCTCCAGCAAATCCACCCCCGCGATTTCGAGGCCGCAGAGCTTCGCGGCGCTGATGGCGAGTTCGGAAACGCGCCTGGTGGGGGAGGCTTTCCGTACCGAACCGCCGCGATGCAGGTTCGTGCGGAACTCATCCCGCGAGGCGCGCCTCCTCACGGCGGCCGCCACTTCGCCGCCCACGACGATGACGCGCAAATCCCCCTTCCTGGCTTCTTCGACGTATTCCTGGACGATGGCGTCGCGCTGTAAGTTCCACATCACCTCGGAGATGGCCTGCGCTTCCTCGGTATCGTGGGCGCGCATGACGCCCTTGCCCTGCGTGCCGCGCGGGAGTTTCATGACGACGGGCGCGCCGCCCACGCTGCCCAGCGCCGCGCGCAGATAGGCCGGGTCGGGCGCGAAAGCCGTCTTCGGCACCGGAAGTCCTTCCTGCGCCAGAAGCTGAAGCGTTCGCAGCTTGTCCCGCGCCGTCTCTATCGCGCGCGAGCCGTTGATCACCAGTGCGCCGGACGCTTCCAGGTGGCGGATGAGGGCCAGGGAATGCTCGGAAATGTTCGCTCCCAGGCGCGGGAGATATACGTCCGCCCCCGGGAACGGCTCCCCCCGGAATTCGAGCGATATTTCCCCCTCGCTCAGCTTCAGCAGGAAGCGGTACGGGTCCAGCACGCGCACCCGGTGCTTTCTGCGCCTCGCGCTCTCTGAAATTCTCCGCACGCCGTGCAAGGTCGTATCGCGACACAGGATTCCGATTCTCAAACCTCACTCCTTACGCGAATCATGGACGAGGCGAGATTCTAGCATCCGGGCGACGGCTTCGGAACGACTCTAAAATGGAAAGTGAGGATTCCCCTCCCGGCGGCCCCTTGCCGGATGGCGCGGGCCGCCGAGGGGGAGGTATGTGGGGCGCGGCCCAGTGGTTGGGCCACGGCAGGATTTTCTATGCGGCTCTCTGGAGAGCCTTTTCGGATTTCAACAGCCCCTGAACCAGCAGCACATGGGCTTTCACCTTCTTCGCGAGGCGCGGGGCGATGTGTGCCAATCCGATGCGCCGTCTCAGCCATCCGCCCTCGCCGGCGCCGAGGAGAACGAGGTCGGCGTCCAATTTCCCGGCTCTCTCGATCACCTCACCCAAGGGGTCGCCGCTCGTGACCGAAACCTCGACTCGCAGGCCCCAGGATTCCAGCTTGCGGCGCAAGGGCTGCAGATATGCTTCGCCCGAGCGTTTGCGCGCATCGTGAATCTGATCGGCGTACATCGTGTAGCCTTCCAGCTGCCTCGACTGCATGACGTCGTTTTCCACCAATTGCAGATGAACGACTTCCGGGTTCATCGAGAGGTGAACCACCTCATGGGCGGCGGCTTCCGCCTCTTCCGAACCGTCCAGTGGTATCAGTATCCGCTCATACATCGTTTCTCTCCGTTTCCCGAATTCCTGAGCCATGTTTCTAGGCGGCTTTCCGCAATTCCGATTGTGGGTCAATGGCGTCCAGCAGTTTCGTTTCGACCAGGGCAATCCTGGCGTCATTCGTCTGTGCTGTTTTCGCCTGAGGCTGATGGATGATGCTGGAGGTCATGAACCACCAAATCGCGGTGAATACGAATAAAACCGGAAGCCCCGCCATTGCATACATTTTGATAAATTCCATCTCGCGCCTCCTTTCCCTCATACTGCGGTACTCAGGAAACTACTTTTACTTAAATACAAGCAAAATCCGTGCCAAAACATGCAAATTTCACGAACCATCAAACTTACAAGGGGTTATGAAGCGTATATCCGGAAGGAGGGGTCAAAAAAGAGGCAATTATTATACGATATATAATAATTCTACGATTTATCGTCATATCCTGAAGGTGCCTTTCACCGGAGATGGCGAAGACGACCGGGGCGAAGCGACCAAAGGGTTGCCGCCGCTTCGCGCTTCTCCTACAATTCAGACGCCGTCATTCACACGAGGGGAAAGGATCGAGAAACCATGGGCGTCCCCAACGACGTCACCATCCTCGAAGTGCTGGGCGTATTCCTGACGCCTCTGGCCATCATGTGCGCCGCCTTTGCGCAGTGCTATTTCATTCGGGCCGGATTGATACAGATGCGAGAGGCGTCGGTGGAAAGAAATCGCCACCTCGATAATCTGGAGGAAATGATCAGGCAACAGGGAGAGGCGTTCAGAGAGGATTCCAAACGCCAGGAAGAAACGCTCCGGCAGCAGGGAGAAGCGTTCAGACAACAAGGAGAAGCGCTGAGACAACAAGGAGAAGCGCTCCGGCAACAAGGGGAAACGCTTCGACAAGAAGGAGAGGCGTCCAGAGAGGCGCTACGGCAGCAGGGAGAGGCGTTCAGACGACAAGGCGAAACGCTCGCGGACATCGGCGCCGGCATTCGCGAGGCGTCCGCCGGCATCAGGCATCTCATCGAAAAACAAAACCAGGCGCCCCCTCCCTAAAACGCCCCGGCTTCGGTCGCGACTTCTCCGAAGATTCCTCGCCGGGCGTTTCGGCGTTCGGCGGGGAATCCGCGGCGGGAGCCGAATTTCTCGACCGCTCCGACATTCAAATCGAATTATCCCCCTTCAGGCGGTTGAAGAAATACCCCGCGCAAAGGCCCAGGACGACCCAGAAAGCGGCCGAGGCCATGAGCGCCGTGAGGATGAACCTCTCGAGAAGCGCCCGGGGAACCAGACCGCCGCCCGTATCGGGGTGAGGGGCGCCGATGACGTGCGGCAAGACGATGAGGACGACGCCCAGCGCTTTGAAGGACACTCCTGGTTTGAAGGCCAGAAGAGCAAGGCCCGCCGCTGTGGCCGCTACCGTGAGAACCCACCAGAGCTGCCTGTGCGGCAGGGAGGCCGCGTCGACGCCGGGGAGTTCAGGCGGCAATCCGATGGCGGGCGCAAGAGAGAAGACGGCGAATCCCCCCACGCCCCAAAGGATTCCCCGCCGCCAGTCCACCTCGCCGCGCAGGGCGAAGCAACCGACGAGCAAGAGCGCGAAGCCGACGCCCGAGACGACGTTCGAGACGAGGGTGAGCGCCAGGCGCGAGGAATCCCCTCCCTTGTCTGAGTGGTCCTCATGGGTCTGAGGGATAGGGACGGGTTCTCGCTTCTCGTATTTTTCGGCTTTGTATATCAGGGGGATGACCTGGGTCGACTGGACCGCGGTGGCGAAAAGCCCCGCTATCACACCCGAGACGACGGCCGCAAAAAAGATTCTCTGAAACATGCCGGGTGTCCCTCTCGTCCGCAGCCGCGGGGCGCGGTTTGCAGTCTCTTACTTCATCTCCATCAGTTCGACGACGACGCCGTCGGGGCCTTCCACGTAGGCGAACCAGAGCTCATCCGCCTCGCCTTCGGCGACGACGTTTCCGCCGTTCGCGCGGACCTCGGCGACCGCATCGGCGAGTTTGCCCTCCACGCAGAACGCATAGTGATCGATGCTGTAGCGCGGCCAGCCGCCCGGTCCTGCCGCCAGTTCCTCGCCGTCTCGCTTCCCGCGGATGATGACGCTCGTCCCGTGCACATCGAGATAGACCTGCGGCGCGCCGCCCCTGTCGATGCGGTTGGTCTCGGTCGCTCCGAAAACGTTCACGTAAAAGCCTACCGCCTCGTCCACGTCGGTGTGAACGCAATGAATGTGATCGTACGTCAGCTTCATTTCTTTCTCCTGTTGGGTATGGATTGAAAAAGCTTGTGTATTCGTTTTACCTCAAACCGCCGGGTCGACCCAGTTGAGTTCGAGCAGATTGCCGTCGGGGTCTTTGAAGAAGATCGTCTTTCTCTCGGGTACGCGGGACAATATGCCGGAAAGCAACTCCACGCCCGCGTCTTGTAAATGCGCCACGGCCGCCTCCATGTCCTTCACCCAGAAGGTGAGGTAGCGGAATCCGGCGACCGAATCGGCCAGCGGGTCGCTCCCGGCGGCGGGGCTTTCCGGGAATTCGAGCAGCTTGATGAGAACCTCGCCCGATTTCAGGGCGTGGAGCTTCACGCCGCCTTTGGCAAAACCCGCCGCGCGCACGAAATCGCCTGGTACGTCGATAACCGCCGCTTCTTCCAGGCCCAGAACCTCGGTGTAGAACTTCTTCATTGCGGCGATGTTCCTCGTGGAAAGTCCCACGTCCACGGCGCCGCGCGTGGTCTCGAACATATCCCTCTCCTCAAAGGCGCAAGCCGAAAAAGAGCCGACCCCCTCATCCTGATTGCGCGAAACGAGCAATGAAGATACATTATTTCCCATAAAGAGAAAATATATCGCCGTGAGTATGAACGCTTCGGAAAGATTTTCGCCAGCATCGGCGTGAAGAAGAAGTAGGCATCATAGATAAAACCGCCGGGGTCTCGCGCGAGGCCCCGGCGGTTTCATTGTAAGGCTTCAGGAATCCGCCACAGGCGGCCAGATGCGTCTTCCCGTGCTGGGCGATCCCGGTGCATGCACGAGGCTGCCCACCATCTCCCGCGACCAGTCCTCGCTCTCCAGTTCATTCTGGAAATAATGCTCCACGGAAGTGTTGAGATCGAACTCATAGAGCACGGCGTGCTTCGCCCAACCGTATACCGAAACCAGTTTGCGCATACCAACGCAGCCCTCCAGGGTCTGCATGCGCGGAAAGCGAAGCTGGACGTACCACGCGCCCATGCCCTCTTCATTCGCGAGCGCGTTGCTGTTGAAGCTCCCCATCTGGATTCTGGGTCCCGGCGTGATGCCCGGCGCGCGCTGTGCAATCTCGGGGCCGTCGATCCGCCCCGTCTCCACAAATACGCATTCGCGGCATCCGATGCGCATTCCCAGCATCTCGCGCTCATCCGGCCCCCACTTCTCCGCCAACTGCGCAGGAGAGGGGTTCAGGAAGGTGTGAACGCTCTCGGCGCCGAAGAGCATCAGATACCCGTTGCCGGTCGGCACGGAAGGGTCGTCGGTGTGCGTGAGGCGCCTGTTCACGTTCTCTTTGCGCTCCTCGCTCTTGTCGTTGTCCACGTGCGCCGCCCAAAGGTAGCCGGAACGCTCCAGCATCTCGGGCAGATGCACCTCATGCAGCCATGCGAGATATTCATTCGCCCCATCGGCGGGCAGGTCATACCACGTCGCCCAAATCGCCCTGTCCATCAAATTTCTCCTTGCGCCTCAATATCTGAATACTGCTTCATTCCGCCTTGCCGTTCACTCTCCTGAACTCGCGGCGGGGTTCGATGCCCAGCTTCTTCATCCGGCTCTGAAGCGTCGTGGGCTTCATCCCCAGAATGCGGGCGGCGCCCCGCTCTCCGGAAACCCGCCCTCCCGCATGCTCCAGCACCCGCAGTATGTAGCGCCTTTCGTATTCTTCGAGCGATGTGAACTCGCTCTCTCTCGCTGAGGGGGGCGCCTCGCCCAGAAGCTGCCCGTCGAACCGGAGAACCCGGCCGCGCCCCAGGACGAGCCCGCGCTCCACAACGTTTTCGAGTTCCCGGATGTTGCCGGGCCAGTCGTACCGCATGAGCCGCTCGAGCGCCCGGGGGTCGACCGATTCGATGCGCCGGTTCATGCGCGGCCCGTGTTTTCGCACGAAATAATCGACCAGTTCCGGGATGTCCTCCTTGCGATCTCTGAGCGGCGGCGTTTCGATGGGTATGACGTTCAGGCGGAAGTAGAGGTCGTCGCGGAACCGGCCCAGGCGGACTTCTTCCTCCAGGTCCCGGTTCGTGGCGGCGATGATCCGCACGTCGACTTTGAGCGTCTGGTTGCCGCCGACCCTCTCGAATTCCCTCTCCTGCATGACTCTCAGAATTTTCACCTGCGCCTCGGGGGAGATTTCCCCGATCTCGTCGAGAAAAATCGTGCCCTTGTCCGCAATCTCGAAACGGCCCTGCTTTCTGCTCACGGCTCCCGTGAACGCGCCCTTCTCGTAGCCGAACAACTCGCTCAGGAGCAGCGTCTCCTGCAGCGCGGCGCAGTTCACCTTCACCAGCACGCGGTTTCGCCGCTCGCTCATGTGGTGGATGGCGCGCGCGACCAACTCCTTGCCGGTTCCCGTCTCGCCCAAAACGAGCACGGTGGCCTCGGTCGGCGCCACCTGAGCTATCAAACCCCGGACGTCTTCCACCGCTTCGCTCTTGCCGATGAGTTCGTCGGAGCTGTGTATCTCCTTGATCTGATCCCGCAGATGAATCGTCTCCTGGTGAAAACCGTCCTTGATCCCTTCGAGCTCGGCATAGGCGCGGGCGTTCGCCACCGCCGTCGCGATGGCGGGCGTAAGTTCGCAGAGAAACTCCGCCATCTCCTCGGTGAACTGGTTGGGCATGGCGCTGGCGACGGCGATTTCCCCGAAAACCTCATCGCCGATGACGAGCGGCGCGCGTATCCCGCTCCTGAGCCCGCGACGGAAAACGCTCTCATCCTCCGCGAAGGGGCGCTCCATGTCCAAATCCTTGTAAATCACATACGGCGCTTCGCGATGCTCGATGAGCCAGCCCAGCGTACCGCCCTCGAGCGGTATATCCTCATCAGGCGCTTCGAGTATCTCATCGCTCGATACGAGCGCCCGGAGGGTGTAGGTCTTCTTGTCGGGATTGACGAGATAGAGAACGAAATGATCCAGCGGGAATATCGCTTTCGCCTCGTGCGCCACGCGGCTCAGGACGACTTCCATGTCTAGGCTCGAGTTGAGCACGTGCCCCACCCGCTGGATGACACGCAGCCTCTCTTCGGTGGATAGCGTGTGAACGACCACCTTCGCTCCTCCCGGTCTCCAAAATGATGGAAAGGAAGGGTATCATATAAACAAGATTTTGGTGTTGAAAACTCATCGACAAAAAAGAGCACGACATGAAACCGCTATCGCTCTACGTCCACATTCCCTTCTGCATCGCCAAGTGCGGATACTGCGACTTCAACTCCTACGCCCTGGATACGCTTCTGGAAAAAGGCCATGCAGACGAGGACTGGGCGCGCCGCTACGCCGATGCGCTGATGGAAGAGACGAAAAACCGAATCGAGGAATACTCTCTGGAGGGCCGGGAGGTCGCCACGATATTCTTCGGCGGGGGCACGCCATCGCTGTTCCCGGCGGAAGAAACGAGGCGTGTCCTGGACCTCCTCGCCGCATTCTTCGACTTAGCGCCTGATTGCGAAATCACGCTCGAGGCGAACCCGGGCGCAGCGGAGGCCGAGCGCTTCGGCGCGCTGAGAGAAGCGGGCGTCAACCGCATCAGCATCGGTGTCCAGACGTTCGACGACGAAGCGCTCAAGAGGCTCGACCGGGTGCACACGGGCGATGACGCTGGGCGCGCCTTTCGCTCCGCGCGCGAGGCGGGCTTCACCAACGTCTCGCTCGACCTCATGTTCGGAATCCCGCATCAGACGATAGACATGGCCGAGCGCGACATCGGACGCGCCCTCGATTTGGGGCCGGAGCATCTCTCCGCCTACGAGCTGACCATCGAGCCGGGCACGGCCTTTCATGCGAGGCAGACGCGGGGAGAACTGAACGGTCTACCCGATGAGGATACGGCGCTTCGCATGTGGGAGCTCAGGGATTCTGCTCTCAATGACGCCGGCTACGAGCGCTATGAGATCAGCAATTTCGCAAGGCCCGGTTTCGTCTGCAGGCACAACTTGAACTACTGGCGGCGGGGGGACTACCTGGGTCTCGGCGCAGGCGCGCATTCCCTCATCGAGGGAGAGCGTTTCTGGAACCATGCCAGACCCGACGTATATGCGCAGAGCGCAAGCGACCCCACCGCGAACTCCGAATGCGTGGATGACCCGCAAAAAGCGCTTGGCGAGGCGCTGATGTTAGGTCTCCGTATAAAAGAGGGCGTCTCACTCGCGCACATCAAGCAAGAATGCGGCGCGGACCCCGAAGATGCGTTCGGGGAGTTGATCTCTGAACTGGAGAACTCCGGCCTGGTGGCGAGGGAGAACGGCCGCCTTCGCCTGTCGGACAAAGGAACCCTTCTGGCCAATCAGGTCCTGGCGAAATTTCTATAGAGGAGAACGCTCATGCCCCCCGTGGCTGTCATCGAGAAAATACGCGCCCCCGCCGAGAAGGTCTTCGACTTCATCGGCCACGTGGAAACCCATCCGCGAATCGCGGATTTCAGCCAGAGCGTGAAAATCATTTCCGAGCAGAAGACAGGTGCGGGCACCCGATTCCACCAGGTCTACACGAGCGGGGCCGAGCACGTCTCGGAGATGATGGTATGGGAGCCGTATAAGCAGATCGTGTGGCACAATTTCGAGGGCGACTCGAAAACGCCCGTCATGATCATCAGCTACTACTTCGAGGAAGAAGGCCCCTACACCCACGTGCTCCACACCGTCGAGTGCGATGAATACGAAAACCAGGCCAAACACCGCGACGGCACGCTCCGGAATATCCGGGAACTGGCGAACCTGAAGAAGATTCTGGAGGGAGATTAGGTCGTTGAGATTACAGTTCCTTGGGAGAAGCCTCGTAGAATCTGAGAATTCTCGGCGTTATAGCTTCCTTCTAATTTCTGCCCTTTGGAGATCGTGTTCGTTCGGTGGCCATTGTTCTTCCGGGAGTAACTGGCTAAACCCGTGATCCATCATGTTCTTCACTTCTTCAAACCCATCATCCATTTTCGATTCCAAGCTATCGAACCGATCATGAATCTTTTTGAACGCCTGCCTGGTTTCATTGTCCATCTGGCTCCTCCCCACAGGCAACTTTACCATACGTATAATAGCAGAACCTGTAGCGAAAAGTAAATCTATCGACCAGGAGTCAGATGCGCAACTCTGCTCCTCTTTGTAGCTGGGTTGTATCTGCACCCAATATGTAAACGGAACCTATGCGCCAAATTTGTTTTGTATTTTCAGCTTATCGCCCCTACAGGCCGGCAAGACATTCGACATCCTTCCTCAGCCGACCTCCTCCCATTCCTCGCAAAGCCGTTTCCCTGTGTCCGGATCGACGAGGATCGTCTCGTGCGCCCCGATCAGCACCTGGCCGGGCCGCCGTCCTTTCGGTTTCCTTAAACGCGAGAAGGGGAGATAGGCGACTTGGAGCTTGGAGTCCGTCCGGCCCCGGCTGAAATACGCCGCGAACGCCGCCGCCTGTGCGAGCGCTTCCTCATCGGGCGCCGCAGGCTCCCCATCCGACCGGCGCAGGAGAACGTGGCTGCCCGGAACCCCGCGCGCGTGAAGCCAGGTGTCGCTCGCCCGGCCCACGTTTTTCAGCATCTCGTCGTTCCCCATCGCGTTCTTCCCGACGACCACCTCCCACCCCTTGGGGGAGACGAACCGCCTGTAGGGCCTGGCGCGCGCCGCCTGCCTGCCCTTCGTGCGCGCGTCTCTCTCTGATTTTTTCTCCCGCCCCCGCCCGGCGTAGCCCGCCTGGGCCAGCGCTTCTTCCACGCTCAGGAGGTCTTCCGTTTCCTCCGCCGATTCCAGATCGAACGCCAGAGCGCCGATGAACCTCTCCTCTTCCTCCATCTCCTGCAAGCGCGCCAGCCCGGTCGAGGCGCGGCGCTTGAGCTTCTTGTAGCGCCGGAAATACTTCTGCGCGTTCTCCGAGGGCGTGAGCCTGGGGTCGAGCGTGATTTCGATTTGCTCCTCCTCCGAGGATAAGGACACGGCGCTCGCCTTCTCCTCCACCTCACCCAGATGCGCGAGCAGGAGTTCCCCTTTCCTGAGCACATCTTCCGCCTCCCCGGCGGAGGCCAGGTCCCTCCGCACCGCCTCGATGGAGGAACGCACCCGCTCCCCCGCGCGGCGGAGCGTTCTGGCGACTCTTTTTTTCCGCTCACCAAGGCGGGAGCCTTTCACGAGCCGCCCGTAAAACGCATCCGCCGCCTCGTTCATGGAACCGAACGCGCGGTATGACGCCGCATCCATGCCTGCGATTCGGGCCGCGCTCAACGCATGAGGCTCACCGCCTGCTCCCAGCATCCAGGCGGGGGAGAATTCTTTCTTTTGACAGCTCTCGACGACGCTCATCAGCGCATCCGCCGCGGCCACCCATCCCTCTTCTGCATTGGATGCGCCCGCAAGCTCCCGCGCCAGGGCCGGACTCACGCCCGCTATCGAGCGAACCAGCCACCGCGCGAACTCCTTCGGGTCGGCGGAGCCGAGATCCGCCCCGTGAATCATCTCCAATAGCATCTCTTTGGTGAGGTCGGCGGGATTCGCCTTTTTCTGCTCGGGCGGCAGCTGATACCGGCCCCCTCTCTCCAGCGGACGCGGCGTGTGCGGGCCGGGGGGAACGAATCTTTTGGCTTCGAGTATCTCGCCCGTCGCGCCGCTCAGGAGAACGAGGTTGCTCCACCGTCCCATCACCTCCGCCATGAGAGCGAAGGAATCGCCGCTGCCGCCCCCCCGCTCGAAGGAGAACTGGAGCACGCGCTCCCATTCTCCCGCCGCCGCGCGGGTGAGGCGATGGCCGCTCAGGTGCTTTCTGAGCGCGCGGCAGAACGTGGGCGCCTCGGGTAGGCTCGGGGGAGGGTCCGCCGTCAGGTGAACGCGGGGGTGGACGGGATTCGTGCTCATGAGTAGGGCGCGTCTTTCTCTTCCCGCGCCCGAGAAAAAGAGGACGATCGTATGCGCGTCGGTCTGGGAGATTCTCTCCAGGCGCGCGCCCAGAAGGTTCTCGCTCAACTCCGCCGCAATCGCCTGAAGCACGAAAGTATCCATGAATCACCCCGATCTGAGAGCATCTTCGCTCAGCGCATAAATTGACACGCCCTGTGCGGAAAATTATTGTAGACTCTTTCCGGTGGACTGTTAATGACTCTTCAAGAGGCGAGCATGATAGACAGCATGACGGGTTACGGCGCGGGGGAGAGGCCGCTGGGCGAGGCTTCCATAAGCGTGGAGGCGCGCTCGGTGAACCACCGCTATCTGGAGGTCTCCTGCCGGGGACCGCGATGGTCGCTCGCTCTCGAGAATGAGGTGCGCGAGGCGGTGAAAAAGCGCTTCTCCCGGGGGCGTTTCGACATCTACATCCGCACGGGCGAGGAGGGGAACCACGCGTCGCCCATCGACGCCGAAGCCGCGAAATCCCTGCTCTCCACCCTGAAATCCCTGAAAGACGAGCTGGGAATTGCGGGCGAGGTCGACCTTTCGATACTCACGGGCTTCCGCGACCTGCTCAAAACAGCGGAGCCCGAACCCGACAAAGACGACTTGAAGACCATCCTGATGGAATCCCTCGGCGACGCGCTGGGCGCCTTAGGCGATATGCGCGCCAAAGAAGGGGATGCGCTCGCCAAAGACATCCGCGAACACCTCGCCACGGTGAAAGAGGGGTGCGAAGAGATACGCGAACGCCTGCCCGAGGCGCGCAGGCTGCTCACCGAGCGGATGCGCGAGCGGATTCTCGAAATCGCAGGCGGCGTCGAGGTGGACGAGGGGCGCCTGGAGCAGGAGATGATCTACGCCGCCGAGCGAGGCGACATCAGCGAGGAGCTCAGCCGTCTCGACAGCCACGTCGTCCAGTTTCGCGAGATGCTCGAAACTGATGGCCCCATCGGCCGCAAACTCGATTTCCTCACCCAGGAGATGAACCGCGAGGCCAACACGATTTCGTCCAAATCCATCGACCTCGTCCTCACCCAGAGCGCGGTCGAGGTGAAGAGCGCCATCGAGAAAATCCGCGAACAAGTGCAGAACGTGGAATGATGCAGAGCCGGGGCCACCTCTTCGTTCTCTCGGCACCCTCGGGGGCGGGCAAATCCACGCTCATCGACCGCTCCTGCCGGGAACTGCCCGACATCTGGCACTCGATAAGCGCGACCACGCGCCCGAGGCGCGATTATGAACAGGACGGGGTTCATTATTACTTCATCGAACAGACGCGGTTCGAGGAGATGATCGCCGGAAATGAACTTCTCGAATGGGCGTGCGTATTCGAGGAATGCTACGGAACGCCCGCAGAGGCCGTCGACGCGCATTTGGCCGGGGGAAACGACGTGATCATGGACCTCGACGTCCAGGGCGCCCTGCAGGTCAAGCAGAAGCGAGTCGAAGCGAGCCTCATATTCGTCATGCCGCCCTCGCTGGACGAGCTGGCCAAACGCCTCGAACACAGGGCGTCGGAGACCGGCGAAGATGTTGAATACCGACTCTCGAAAGCGGAAGAAGAGATGGCGCAAAGCCACCGGTACGACCACGTCATCATCAACGACGACCTGGACACCGCATTCTGCGAACTGAAAAATATCATCCTTTTGCATCGCGGGGAGGTCGAATCCCCGTGAGCGAAAACGCCCCGGCCCCTCTTTCCGGCAAGAAAACCGTCCTCGGCGTATCGGGCGGCATCGCCTCATATAAATCGATAGACCTGGCGCGCCTGCTCGCCCTGGACGGCGCCGAGGTGCAGACGGTCCTGACGGAGAGCGCCACCTCGTTCGTGCAGCCCCTGCCCTTCGAGGTGCTCACGGGGGTGACGCCCATCCGGAAAATGTTCCCCATCGAGGGGGGTAAATCCACGGGCGACATGCCGCACATCTCCCTGACGGAGAGCGCGGACCTCATCATCATCGCGCCGGCCACGGCGAACATCATCGGAAAGTTCGCACAGGGCGTGGGGGATGATTTTCTCTCCACGCTGCTGCTCTCCGCCAGGCCGCCCGCCCTCGTCGCCCCTGCGATGAACCCGCGCATGTGGGCCTCGCCCGCCGTTCAGGAGAACGTCGCCGCCCTCCGCGAGAGAGGCCACGTCGTCATGGAACCGGGCGCCGGCCGCATGGCCCGCGCCGAGGAGGGAACCGGCCGGGGGCGCATGCCCGAGCCGGTGGAGATTCTGCTGGCCGCGCGCAAGATTCTGCTGCCTGATCCCGATCTTTCGGGCATGAAGCTCGTGGTCACCGCAGGTCCTACGCGGGAGAAGTGGGACGCCGTGCGTTATCTCTCGAACCGATCGAGCGGCAAGATGGGCTTCGCCCTGGCGGGAGAAGCCGCAAAACGCGGGGCGGACGCCGTGCTCGTGAGCGGCCCCGCCGCTCTCGCCGACCCGCCGGGGGTGCGCGTCGTGCGCGTGGAATCGGCCGCCCAGATGTACGAGGCGGTGAAGAGCGAATGGGCGGACGCTCACGCCCTTGTCATGGCCGCCGCCGTGGCGGACTACCGCCCGGTCGACCCATTGGCCCGAAAGCGCAAAAAGGGCGACGGGCCTATCGCGGTTGAACTCGAACGGACGACGGACATTCTCGCCGAGCTCTCAAGCGAAAAGGGAGACAGGATACTGGTCGGCTTCGCCGCCGAAACGGACGAGGTGATAGATCGCGCGAAGGACAAACTCGAACGAAAGGGGCTGGACTTCATCGTGGCGAACAGGGTCTCGGGCGATGAGGACGCGATGGGTGCTGACGCCTCGCGCGCCTGGATCATCGACTCGAACGCGACGGAAGCGCTCCCCGTCCTCGAAAAAGGGGTTCTTGCGGGGCGCATCCTCGACCGTCTCGCCAAAATGTGGCAAAGTATCAGCACCTGAATCCTCTTTCCGAAGCGCCCGCCGGTCGAGACATGAACCACCGCGCAGAACTGGCCAGAGAAATACTGGGGCACCTGAGAAACCAACGCGCCGCAGGGGTAGGTTACGTGAGCCTGGGGACTCCGCAGGAGGCGGCTCCCGAGGCGGCGCATCCGGTGACTCCTCCACTCATACCCACGCCGGAACCTGAAACCGCGCCCAACCCCGAACAGCAGGCCCTGATCCCTCAGGCAGCGCCGACGCCCGCACCCACCCTGGCCCCCATGGCGAAGCGCAGAGACCCCGGCCCCGAGCCGCCGCCGCTTCCCTTCGACCCCGAAGCGGATATGTCGCTCGCAGAACTCGAAGCCGCCGTGGACGGCTGTTTGCGGTGCAAGCTCGGAGCGGGCCGGACGAACCTCGTGTTTGGGGTGGGGAACCCGGCGGCGAACCTCGTCATCGTCGGCGAAGCGCCCGGAGCGAACGAAGACGCGGAGGGGATTCCCTTCGTGGGCCGTGCGGGCCAGATGCTGACCAAGATGATCGAAAACGTCATCGAGGTGCCGCGCCAGGAGGTCTACATCTGCAACATCCTGAAGTGCCGTCCGCCGGGCAACCGCAACCCCGAACCCGATGAGATCGACTGCTGCGAGCCTTACCTCCACAAGCAACTCGCCGTCATCCAGCCCAGGCTCATCCTCGCTTTGGGGAAATTCGCCGCACAGTGGCTTCTCCAGACGAAGACGCCCATCGGCAGGCTCAGGGGCAAGTTCGGGCGCTACCAGGGAATTCCCTGCCTGTCGACGTATCACCCTGCGTATCTGCTCAGAAACCCGCGCGATAAAAAGCTTGTGCTCGACGACCTGCTCAAGGTGAAGGCCGTCTACCATGGAGAGGCGGAGGCGGACATCGAGTTGTTTCGCTAGGGAGTTGTTGAAAAAGTCTTTGCCAATGGTTTCAAGGGAATAACCCCCCCTACCCCCCCTTGTCAGGGGGGCAAGAAAAAGCAAAGCCCCCTCAGCCCGGCGGGACGCATCGCCTTTTTTTACCCCCCTGACAAGGGGGGGGTAGGGGGGGTTGCTTTTGGGGGTTTCCCTTTCAAGGGGGTTGCAATTACCCTTTCAGGGAGCTTTTCAACACCCCCAGGGGTGGACTTTTTCAAGAACCCCCTCATGGGGGGAATGAATTTCAAAATCGCTGCACGGGTCTTTCTCAACATGCCCCTGGGAAGGGAAATCCAGCAGGGTGATTTATTCTACTTCCCCCGGATAGTTGGACACTTCAATCAGGTTTCCATCCGGATCGCGGAAATAAAATGAGCGGATCGGCCCCACCGCGCCGCTTTTATCGGACGGGCCTTCGATGATCTCCACGCCGCAGCTTTCGACGTGCGCCATCGCTTCCTCCAAATCCGTTTTCGCGATGAGGCACACGTCCTCGGAACCCGGAACGGGCGGGTCGGCCTTGGGTTCGAACTCCGCTCCCGCCTGATGAAGATTTATCTTCTGCTCACCGAACCGGAGCGCGCGGCGTCCCCCCTCGAAGGTGATGACCTCCATGCCGAGAACTTTGGCGTAAAACTCGCACGTGCGCTCCACGTCGCGCACGGTGAACACCATGTGGTCGAAGCGGTCGATTTTCAAGAGACCCTCCTGCAAAAAGAGTTACACGCCAATTCGCCCAAAAAAATTTCCGGGGGTTGTTTTCCTGATTTTCAGGGAATCCCGCTTCTGCGGCAACCCCCGGCGATGGCCTCCCCGCCCTCCGCAACGCGGGGATGCGCGTTTGATTTCCCGCAGGAAATGTACGATAAGAACTCTGCAATCTCGCCCGTAAATCAACGCAATTACCCGCCCGAGAAACAGGAGGAGCGTCGATGGGGGAGCCGGCGGTGAACCTGAGCGGCAAGGACCGCCTCATCGTTGCGCTGGACGTGCCGACGCACGAGGAAGCGCTCGGGCTGGTCGAAAAACTCGAGAACGTCTCTTTCTTCAAGGTCGGGCTCGAACTCTTTCTGGCGGGGGATTTGCTCGGGTTCATCAAGGAGCTTCAGGAACGCCGCGCAGGCGAAGGCGGGGTGTTCGTCGATCTCAAGCTCTCGGGAGACATCGGCAACACGATAACCGGGTTCATCGAGGGCTGCATGGCGCTTAACGTCAGGTTCGTCACGCTCACCGAGTCCATGCCCTACGTGATGACGACCAGGACGATCCAAACCGCGCTGAAAACCCGCGGGGATGCGGCGCACCCCAAACTCCTGATGGTGCCGCTTCTTTCCAGCCTCAGCGATGATGACTTGCGAAGCGAAGGAATCACGGGAACGGATTCAACGCAGTACATCCTCGACCGGGGGGAAAAGCTGCTCAATGAGGGATGCGACGGTTTGATCGTTTCAGGCGACGCCATCAGGGCATGCCGGGAAAGGTTCCCGAACGCCGATATCGTAAGCCCCGGAGTCCGGCCTGCGTGGGCCTCCTCGGACGATCACAAACGAATCACCACGCCGGCGGATGCCATCCGCATGGGTTCGGACTATCTCGTCGTGGGCAGGCCCATCACGAAAAACGACGACCCCTTCGGCGCGGCGAAGGCGATCATCGACGAGATGGATGAAGCGCTTGATCCCGACAATTCCGTCGCCGCGACGGGGTAGTCCGCGCTGCCATAGCTGAACTAATATACTTGCTGCCAAGTAAAAGGATCATATTTTTTAAATCTAACCCTTAAAGTGATACTATAACAATAAGATTAGGGGGTGAATGCATTTGGAAGGATTTAAAAATGGCTATGATTCCTGAGCCGACGAAAATGGCAGCTTATACAATTTACGAAGTGTCACGTTATATTTCCGTCCCATATTCTACACTTTACCATTGGTCTATTGGTCGTGGGACTAAGGGTTGTTTTGTGAACATCCCCTCCAGAAGGCCAAATCTTATGTCATTTATAAACCTCACGGAGTTGCACTTATTGCGCACTATAAGGAGCAAATACAAAATATCGGCGCAAAAAATTTATAACGCGATAAGGTATTTGAAAAAATATGCAGAAAATGAGCAAGAAAAAGAATACCCCTTGGCATGCGCGAAAATGCTCGTAGATATCGATCGTAGAAGTATATTCGTAAAGCAGTCGGGAATTCTTATAGATGCAAGTGGTTATGGTCAAACCGCTATGCACGAGCTCATAGGTTTGGCTCTTGATAGAATTGAAAAAGATAATGCCGGAATTCCTATTAAGCTCTACCCTTTCACCACGCCTGAAGCGGAAAAAAATTCTCCCAAAAAAATAGTAATTGACCCTAAGATATCTTTTGGTCGACCAATTATATCTGAATTTGGCATTTCTACGAGCATAATTGCTGGAAGGCATAAATATGGAGAGTCCATAGATTCGCTTTGTGAAGATTATGGATGTTCAAGAGAAGATATTGAAGAAGCAATAAGATTTGAGTTCTCATCGCCCATCTCCGACTGAAACCCCTGTCTTTTTCTTGGATAGAAGTCTTGGCAGGAGAAAGATCGCACAAGCCTTGCGCGAAGAGGGGATGCAATGTGAGGTTCACGATGATTATCTTTCTCCGAAGGCATCCGATGAAGAATGGTTGAAGTTCGCATCCGAAAAAGGCTGGATTGCCATTACCAAAGACAAAGGAATAAAACGCAGAAAACTATTTCTTCATTACTTGGAAGAATATTCAGGCCGTGTTCTGGTTATCACAACAAAGAAGCAAAAAGCCGAGAATATGATCGAATGTCTCTTGAAAGGGAAAAACAGAATTGAAAATTTCATCAAGAAAAATGATGCGCCCTTCATTGTCAGCATTTCTCTAAATGGAATGCTAACAGTATACGATCTAAATTAAGCCAATATCTTCCGATTCAATCCCTAGAAGATTCCTTATTCCACCTTACCATTGCAGCTTTTTGCACAATTTCCCTCACTTATCCTTCCTTCTCGCCCTTCTGCCCGGCATGGCGGGGTCGGAGGGGCGGCGGTCGTCCATGGACCGTTCATCGGGCACGTTCAGGCGCTCGCCCAGGCGTTCGTTCAGTATCTCCTCGCGGGTGGCGAGTCTCTTCCGGACCTCCGCCTCGAATCCCCGGGAAGTGGGGTGGTAAAACCGCGTCCCCTGCAAACCCTCGGGCATGCCCTCCATCTCCACGACCGCGTCGTCGAACTCGTGCGCGTGCTGGTAGCCCTCGCCGTAGCCGAGGTCGCGCATGAGGCCTGTCGGTGCGTTCCTCAAATGATGCGGGACGGGCGCGGCGTCGCGCTCGCGCACGGCGCGCTCGGCGGCCCCGAAGCCCCGGTAGACCGCGTCGCTCTTTGGGGCCTGGGCGAGATAGACCACCGCCTGCGCGATGGCGAGTTTCCCCTCGGGGAGGCCGATGAAGTGAAACGCCCCCTGAGCGGCGGTCGCCACGGCGAGCGCATTCGGGTCGGCCATGCCGACGTCTTCCGAAGCAAAACGCACGAGACGCCTCAGGATGTACATGGGGTCTTCGCCTCCCTCCAGCATGCGCGCGAGCCAGTAGAGGGCGGCGTCGGGATCAGAAGCCCGCAAGGTCTTGTGGAGAGCGGAGATGAGGTTGTAGTGCTCCTCGCCCGACTTGTCGTAGAGCAGCGTCTTGCGCTGGGCGGCCTCGCCCACCAGCTTTGAATCGATGCGGCGGTTCTCGCCGGCGAGGGCGGCCGCGGCTTCGAGGATGTTCAAGGCCGAGCGCGCATCCCCGCTGCTGAGCACCGCGACGCGGCGCAGGGCGTCGTCCTCCGCTACCAGCTTCAAGGCTCCGAGTCCACGCTCGGCATCCTCCAGGGCGCGGCGGAGAAGCGCCACGACGTGCGCTTCCTTCAATCCCTCGAGCACGAACACGCGCGCGCGGGAGAGCAGGGGCGGTATGACTTCGAAGGAGGGATTTTCCGTCGTGGCGCCGATGAGCGTGAGCGTGCCGTTTTCCACGTGAGGGAGGAGGCCGTCCTGCTGGGCCTTGTTGAAGCGGTGAATCTCGTCAATGAACAGAATCGTGCGCACCTTTCTCAGCCGCATACGCTTCGCTTCGTCCACGGCGGCGCGCAACTCCTTCACCCCGTGGAGCACCGCGCTCAGCGTGATGAAGTGCGCGTTCGTCCTGCCCGCGATGATGCGCGCGAGCGTCGTCTTCCCTGTGCCGGGCGGCCCCCAGAAGATGAGCGGGCGCAAGGAATCCTCCTCCACGGCGCGCCTCAGCACGCGTCCCGGGCCGATCAGGTGATCCTGACCCAGAACCTCATCGAGCGTCCGGGGGCGCATGCGCTCGGCCAGGGGCGCCCCCGGATCGACCCTGTGCGCTTGCGCTTCATCGCCGCTGCCCCTATCGCCTTCTTCTGACTGATCGAACAGGCTTCTCTCCAAGATGTGCTCCTTTTTGGTGGCAATGTCTCATTGTAGCATTCGTTTTTCGCCTTTTCGAAACATATTTTTACTTTGAGCGGACGGAGGAGTGATTCCGGAGCCCGCCTCCACGTAATCACGCCCGGCGCCGTCCGACCGCCCAGGGCGCGATGGATCAACGATGTATTCGCCCCGAAAAAAACTGTTGAACCGCCCCGAAAGCGCGCTGTATGATGGATTCGTTCCAGAGCGACATGATGGCGGCGCGGCGTGGTATTTGCCGGGAGAAACCTGAACTTGAAGGAGAAATTGATGAGCGCGGACGGGCATTTCGATCCTTCCCGAGAAACGGAAAACGGGGCGCCGGAGGCTTCCCGGCTCGGAGACCCCGTAGCGATTGTGGGCATGGCGTGCCGCTTTCCCGGCGCCGTCGGGGTTCCGGCCTTCTGGCGCCTGCTCGAGGCCGGCGAGAACGCGGTGACCGAGGGCGTTCCGGGTTCGGGCGTGGGGCGCGTGGGCGTGCTGTTCCCCGACGCCGAGGTGCAGAGCGAGGCCTGCCGCTTTGGCGGGTACCTGGATGAGATCGACCGGTTCGACGCCGCGTTTTTCCGCATTTCGCCGGTCGAGGCCCAACTCCTGGACCCCCAGCAGCGGCTTATGCTCGAGACGAGCTGGCAGGCGCTCGAGGATGCGGGGATGGACCCGGAAGGGCTCAGGGGCAGCCGGACCGGCGTGTATGCGGGCATCAGCAACTATGAATACAGAGGGCTTATCCTGGAGGTCAGCGACACCACGGAACCCGCCACGAGCCTTTACTCGGTCAGCGGCACTTCGTTCAACACCGCCATCGGGCGGGTCGCCTTTGCGCTGGGCCTTACGGGGCCGGCGATGGCGGTGGACACCGCCTGCTCTTCTTCGCTCGTTGCGGTGCACCAGGCGGTAGCAGGCCTGCAGCGCAAAGAGGCGGACCTCGCCCTGGCGGGAGGCGTACACACGATCCTCTCAGGACGGCTGATCGAACTGCGCGCGAATGCCGGGATGCTCTCGCCCGACGGGCGGTGCGCGACGTTCGACGCCGCCGCGAACGGATACGTGCGGGGCGAGGGATGCGGAATCGTGGTGTTAAAGCGGCTCGCAGAGGCGGAGGCGGACGGCGACCGCATATGGGGCGTGATTCGCGGGTCGGCCATCAACCAGGACGGCGCGAGTCCGGGGCTGACGGTGCCCAACGGCGCGGCGCAGGAACGGGTGATCGAGGAGGCGCTCGCTCGCGCCGGAATCAGCCCCGGTGAAGTCGATTATCTCGAAGCGCACGGGACGGGTACGGAGGTGGGCGACCCGATCGAACTGGAAGCGGCGGCGGCGGCCTACGGCAAGGGCCGCGATGCGGACCGCCCGCTCCTGATCGGCTCGGTGAAGACGAACATCGGACACCTCGAGTCGGCCGCCGGAATCGCGGGCCTGGTCAAGGCGACGCTGGCCCTGAAGCAGGGGGTGATCCCCAAACACCTGCACTTCCGCGAACCCACTCCGGCGGTGGACTGGGAGCGGATGTCCCTGCAGGTCACGGCGGAGGCGACGCAGTGGCCGCGCCGTCCCGAACATCCCCCCCGGGCGGGCGTGAGCGGGTTCGGGTGGTCGGGCACGAACGCCCACCTCGTCGTGGAAGGCTACGACGCGGGAGAAGGCGCTGCTCTCGCCGACGGCGAAGGGGGTTTTCCTGTCGGTCGCGCGCTTCCCGTCAATGTTTCGCCGCCGGCCTCGCTCCCCGAACTGCCGCCTGCGCGAGAGCTTCTTGCGCGCGAAACGCGCCTGCTGCCGCTCTCGGGAAAATCAGACGCTGCGCTCCGCGAGTCGGCGGGGCGGTATCTCTCCTGGCTCGATGAGCGCGGCGAAGAGCTTGCAACCGAGGGCGCCGCTTCGGAGCCGCTGCTCTCGGACATGGCGTGGACGGCCGCCGTGGGGCGGAGCCATTTCACGCACCGCGCGGGTCTTGCCTTCGACGACGCTGCAGGGCTGCGCGAGCGATTGAGCGCCCTGGCCGAAGGCGGCGCAGCGCCGGAGGCGCGGACGGCGGCCAAGGTCGCGTTCCTTTTCACCGGTCAGGGGAGCCAGTGGATCGGCATGGGGCGGGACTTGTATGAGAGCGAGCCGGTGGCGCGGGCGGTTCTCGATCGCTGCGAAGAAGTCGTTCGCGCAGCACGGGGCGCCTCGCTTCTGGACGTGATGTTCGGGCGCGGCGGAGGCGACCTCTACGACACGGTCTGGGCGCAGCCGGCCATCTACGCGCTCGAGTGCGCGGTCACGGCGCTCTGGGCGAGCGTGGGGGTTCGCCCGGACGTGGTGGTGGGGCACAGCGTCGGGGAGTTCGGGGCGGCGCAGACGGCGGGCGTGTTCGGACTCGAAGACGGGATGCGGGCCGTCCTGGGGCGGAGCGAAATACTCTCGTCGGTCCCGGAAGCCGGGACGATGGCGGCGGTGTTCGCTCCCTTCCCGATGGTTGAGGAGGCGGTGCGCGAGTACAACGAGGCGGCCGGGAGCGAGAGGCTGGGGATTGCGGCGAGGAACGGGGCGCACCAGGTGTTGAGCGGCCCCGTGGACGCGGTCGAGGCGGTCTCGCAGCGTTTCGAGGCGGAAGAAGTCCGGGTGAGGCCGATCCATACGAGCCAGGCGTTCCACAGCCCCCTGGTGGAGCCCGCCCTGGATGCGCTGGAAGCGCTTTTTGAAGGACTCGATATCGCGCCGCCCTCGCGCACCACTCTGGTGAGCAACGTGACGGGCCGTGTGGTGGCGCCGGACGAGATACTCGGCGGAGCGTACTGGCGCCGCCATGCCCGCGAGGCGGTGGCCTTCGACCTCGGCGTGCGCTCGCTGGCGAACCTGGGCGTCGACCTGGTGGTGGAAGTCGGTCCGCACGCGGTGCTGGGCCCGATGCTGTCCTTCACCTGGCCGGGGCCGGATGAGGGTGCGGACGCCCTCGCGGCCGAGGTCCCGCCTCCTCTCGCGCTCTCGAGCCTGAACCGGCCGCCGCAGGATGAGGAGGAGCCGACGCCGGGGTTCGTGGACGCGGTAGCGGGGGCCTATGAGGCCGGAGTCGACCTTTCCTTCGAGGGGGTGTTCGCCGGCGAAGAGCGGCGGCGCATCTCGCTCCCGGGCTATCCGTTCCAGCGCGAACGCTTCTGGATCGAGGCGCCGAAGCGGCGGCGGCAGAGCGCAGGGCACCCCCTGCTCGGCGAGCGGCATGAGTCCGCCAGCGGCGAGATCACTTTCGAGACCGAAGCGCTCCCGTCTGATCCCGCCTGGATGAACGATCACCGGGTGTTCGGCCGGGTCATCGCCCCGGGCGCGCTCTACGGGGCGATGGCGGTATCCGCATCCACCGCCGAGGGAAACGGCTCGATGGTCATCGAGGAGATGCAGTTTCACAACGCGCTGATCTTCGGTGAGGAGAGCGCGGATAACGACGGCGGCGCAGGCGGGGGCCGGGAAATGCAGGTTCTGCTCGAGGCGCCGGGGGAGGAGCCCTCGCGCCTCGTCCGGATATTCAGCAAGGGAGAGGCCGGGGAGGATTGGACGCTCCACGCGGAGTGCCGCGCGCCCTCGGGCGCGAGTGCGCGGCCGGCTCCCGGGCAGGTGGACCTGGAAGGCCTGAAGGCCGGCCTGTCGCCCGAGGACGTGCCGGCGTATTACCGCGCCAAGGCGAATGTGGGGATCGAGCTCGGCCCGTCTTTCCGCACGCTGGGAGCCGTCTGGTCCCGGGCGGGCGAGGCGCTGGGTGAGGTGTGTTTCCCCGAAGCCCTCGGCGCGAACGGTCTCGATGTACACCCGCTCCTGCTCGACGGCTGTTTTCAGGTGATGGGAGCGGCGCGCAATCCGGGCGGCGCCGAAGACGACGTCACCTATCTGCCGTTCGGCTGGGAGCGGCTGTGGCTGGCGGAAAGGCTGCCGGACAGGCTCATCTGCCACGTGCGCATGCGGGAGGCCCCGGGCAGCCAGGAAACCGACCCCGAAACCGGCGGGGGGCCTGAGGTCTTCGTGGGGGATTTCCTTTTCTACGACCAGAACGGGGCGCTGATTGGCGAGTTGAGCGGGTTCATGGTGAAGCGCGCGACGCGGGCGGCGCTGCTCTCGGCGGTGGAAGGGGTGCAGGAACTGCTCTACGAGGTCGTGTGGCGCGAGAGCGTCCTCCCGACGGGAATGCTGCCCGCGGATTTCCTCCCGGGTCCGGGAGAGGTGGCGGCGCGCTGGGGGCCGTTCTCCGACTACCTGGCGGCGGAAGGCGTCGATGCGGGATTGAGGCCCGCCCTGCTGGCGGACCTCTCGCGCATGGCGCGGCATTTTGCGCTCGCGGCCCTGGAGAAGCTCGGATGGGAGCGGAAGGCGGGCGAGGCCGTGGACACAGAAGACTTGCGGCGGCGCCTGGGGGTGCAAGATCAACACAGCCAACTGTTCCGCCGAATGCTCGAGATATTGGCCCGCTCGGGGGTTCTGGAGGCGGCGGGAGAGGGTTTCGTCGTCACCGCAGGGGCAGAAGACCCCTTGCCGGAAGTAATCCCGGAGAATCCCGAAGAATTCGCGGCGCAGGTGATCGAGCGATACGCTTACGCTTCGAACGAAATCATGTTGTTCCGCAGAAGCGCGGGCGCGCTGGCGGAGGTGCTTCGCGGCGAGGAGGACCCGCTCTCGCTCCTGTTCGGCAGCGGAGAACCGAGCGCCGCGGATCTCTACTTCAAGGCCCCGGTGTGGCGGGCGGCGAACCGGATGCTGGCGGACGCGGTGCGCGCGCTCGTGGCCGGGCTGCCCGAAGGACGGCGCTTGCGGGTCATCGAGGTCGGGGCGGGTACCGGGTCGGCGACCGAATCCATCCTGCCGGAGCTTCCCGAGGGGCGTTTCGACTACGTGTACACGGACATCTCGGCGGGCTTCTTCGCGCAGGCGGAAGGGCTTTTCGGCGACGGCGGCGGGAGCATCGAGTACCGGGTGCTGGATATCGAAAAAGACCCGGTGGAACAAGGCTTCGACTCCCACGGCTATGACTTGCTGATTGCGTCCAACGTGCTGCACGCCACGCGGTACCTGGAAGAGACGCTGACGCATTGCCGGAGTCTTCTCGCGCCCTCGGGGCATCTCGTGGCGCTCGAGAACCTTGCCGGCCAGGACTGGACGGACATGACTTTCGGACAACTGGACGGCTGGTGGCGGTTCTCGGACGAGTGCCGCCCCACCTACGCCCTGGCGGGGCCGGACGTATGGCGGCAGTCGCTCGCGAGCGTGGGTTTCGAAGAAGTGGCGGTTCTCGGGCCGGGCGGGTCCGACGACGCCGAGATGCCGGACAGGGGCGTGATCGTGGCGAGCGGCCCGGCGGAAGTGAAGGAGCCTCCCGGCGTATGGGTTCTGGCGGCGGACCGCGGCGGCGCGGCCGAGGAACTGGCGGCGGAATTGTCCGCGCGCAACCAGACGGTCGTGCTGGCGAGTGAAGCAGGTCCGGCGGACGGGGGTCAGTCGGACGAAAAATCCGGTGTCATCCATGCGACTCTTGAGATGGATAGCCGCGAATCCTGGGGCGCACTGCTGGAGAGCCTGCCCGAAGATGCGCCGCTGAGCGGGGTCGTGCATCTCGCCGCGCTCGACGGCCACGGGACCGATGCGACGACCGAAGAGATGGCGGAAGACACGAGACGGGCGGCGGCGAGCGCCCTGGCGCTGACGCAGGGTCTCCTCGACGCCGACGCGGAGCCCGAAAAGGGCATGTGGCTCCTCACGCGGGGCGCGCAGATGCTGGAGCGCGAACGCGGCGGCGAGCTCGCCGGCGCGACGCTGTGGGGGTTCGGGAAGGCATTGGCCCGGGAAATACCCCAGGTGCAGCCGAGGATGATCGATCTGGACCCGGCGCCGACGGCGCCGAAGGTAGACCTCGCAAACGAGCTGCTCTACCCCGATACGGAAAACCACGTCGCATACCGTTCGGAACAGCGTCACGTGTCGCGCCTGGTCCGGGCCGGAGAGGGGGCGGAGCGGCTGGCCTTGCCGGATGAGTCGGCCTGGGTGCTGGCGCCGGACCCCGAAGGCGTGTTCGAAAAACCTTGCGCCAATCCCCTGCCGACGCGTTCCCTGGAGCCGAGAGAGGTCCGCTTGGCGGTCGAGGCCGCCGGGCTCAATTTCTGGGACGTGTTTCGCTCACTCGGCTTCATCCAGGAGGGCAATTTAGGCAGAGAGGCGTGCGGCCGCGTCGTCGATGTGGGCTCCGAAGTGACGACCGTCTCGGTCGGCGACCGTGTGGTGGGGCTGGGTTTCGGCGCGTTCGCGACGGAATTGGTCACGCATGAAGAACTCGTGGCGCACGCGCCGCCGGGGATATCGGCGGCGGAATACGCCACGATACCGAGCGCGTTCGTCTCGGCCGCGCTCTCTTTTGAGTTCACGGGGCTGAACCCCGGCGATCGGGTGCTCGTTCACGCGGGCTCGGGCGGCGTGGGCCTGGCGGCCATACAGTTGGCCCAGGCGGCGGGAGCGGAAGTGTACGCGACGGCGAGCGCGCCGAAACAGGCGTATCTCCGCTCGCTGGGCGTGGCGCACGTGTTCGACAGCCGCACGACGAAATTCGGGGAGGAAATCCTCGAGGCCACGGGGGGCGCGGGCGTCGACGTGGTCCTGAACAGCCTGACGGCGGAGGGTTTCATCGAGGCGAGTCTGTCCTGTATGGCGCGCGGCGGCCGATTCGTGGAAATGGCGGCGCGGGACATTCTGAGCGAAGAAGAGATGGCCGCCGTCCGTCCGGACGCGGCCTATTACATCCTGAATCTCGACGATCTCAAGAAAAACAGCCCGGAAAAACCCGGCGGCGCCTTGAGAGGCGTGGTGGAGCGGCTGACGGCGGGAGAACTGAAGCCGCTCATCCATGCCAGGTGGCCGCTGGCCGAAACGGGCGATGCGCTCAGGTTCATGCGCGCGGCGCGGCACATCGGCAAGATCGTGCTTACGGTGTCGCCGCTGGAGAGAGGCCGCTTGCGGGAGGACAGGACGTACCTGGTTACAGGCGGTCTGGGCGGCATCGGGTGCGCCGTGGCCGGCTGGCTCGCGGACCGCGGGGCCGGGACTATCGTGCTCAACGGGCGCCGGCCCCCGGACCCCGAAATCGAAGAGGCGGTCGAATCGTTGCGCAGACGCGGCCACACGGTGCAGGTGGAACTCGCCGACGTGACGGACGCCGCGGCGGTGGACGAAATGCTGGCGCGGATGGAGCAGGATTTGCCGCCGCTGGGCGGCGTGATCCACAGCGTGGGGGCGTTGTCCGACGGCGCGCTCGGCAACCAGAGCTGGGAGAGGTTCGAGGGGGTGCTGTGGCCGAAGGTGCTCGGCGCGTGGCATCTGCACCGGGCGACGATGGATAGCGATCTGGACATGTTCGTCCTGTTTTCGAGCGTGGTCGGCGTGCTGGGCAATCCGGGCCAGTCGAACCACGCGGCGGCCAACGCGTTTCTGGACCAACTCGCCGCGCACCGCCGGGCGATGGGCCTTCCGGGGCAATCCATCGCCTGGGGCGCGTGGTCGGAGATCGGCGAAGCGGCGGAACAGCGGGAGCGGATCTCCCAGCGTGCCGCATCGACCGGAATCGACTGGATTACCCCGCAGCAGGGTCTCAAGGCGTTCGATCGGCTGGTGCGCGAGGACGCCACCACTTCCCTGGTGCTGGCGAGGGACTGGTCGGTGTTCGAGGAGGGCGTCGATGGCCGTCCGCTCTTTTTGGAGGATGTGCTCTCCGGCGACTCGGAAGACGAGGCGGATTCATCCGCCCTGGCGGACGATTTGATAACCCGTCTGGCGGAAACGCCGGAAGCGGAGCGCGAGGCCTTGCTGGTGTCGTTCCTGCAGCAGGAATTGCAGGCGGTGCTGCGGTTGCCGAGCGCGCCCGAGCCCACGGTGGGATTTTTCGATCTGGGCATGGACTCGCTGATGGCCGTGGAACTGCGCAACCGGCTGAACCGCGCGTTTGCCGGTCAGTACGCAGCCTCGAACACGGTCGTGTTCGACTACCCCGACATCACGGTGCTCGCCCGCCATCTGGCCGGCGAACTCGGCGAGGTCGGCCCCGCGCCCGCCCCGCAGGAACAACCCGAGCCGGAGCGTCGGCCCGTGGCGCGGCGCGAGGAAGAGCAGATCGCGGTCGTGGGCATGGCGTGCAATTTCCCGGGCGCGCCCGACCTTCCCGCCTTCTGGCGTCTGCTCGATGCGGGCGTCGACGCGGTGACGGAAAGGCGGCGGGACAGCGGCCCCTGGAGCGGCGTCGTCGGAGACCCCGCCGACGAGGAGGCCATGCACCGGGGGGGCGGGTTCGTCGATGGAATCGACCGGTTCGACGGCGAGTTCTTCGGCATCAGGCCGATCGAGGCGCGGATGATGGATCCGCGCCAGAGAATGTTGCTCGAGACGAGCTGGGGGGCGCTGGAAGACGCCGGGGTGGACCCCGCGTCGCTCAAGGGCGCTCGCGCCGGGGTGTATGCCGGTTTGGGCGGGAGCGAATACCGGGATCTGGTAGCGGCCGGCGGTCTGGATGTCGGCTATCTCGGCACCGCTCCGAGCGTGGCCCTCGGACGGATCGCCTTCGTTCTCGGTCTGATGGGGCCGGCGGTGCCGCTGGACATGACCTGCGCGTCGGCGCTGGTGGCGGTGCACCAAGCGGCCGCCGCCCTCCGGGAGGGCGAAGTCGGCCTGGCGCTCGCCGGGGGCGTGAACGCGGTCCTCTCCCCCGCGATCACGAGGTTCATGGCGGAGTTCGGGATGTTGTCGGCGAGCGGCCGTTGCAGGACCTTCGATGCGTCCGCGGACGGTTTCGTGCGGGGCGAGGGCTGCGGGATGGTGGTGATGAAGCGGCTGAGTGACGCGGAGGCGGACGGCGACCGCATCTGGGGTCTGGTCCGGGGTTCGGCGGTGAACCAGAACGGGGCGAGCGCGGCGCTGACGGTGCCGAACGGCACGGCGCAGGAGCAGGTGCTAGAAGACGCGATCTCCCGGGCCGGGATTCCGCCCTCCGAAGTGGATTATCTGGAAGTCCATGCGACGGGATCGCCGCTGGGCGACCCGATAGAGGTGCGCGCGGCGGCGGCGGTGTACGGGCGAGGACGCGCGCCGGACCGCCCGCTCCTGCTCGGCACGGCGAAGACGAACATCGGCCACCTGGAGGCGGCCGCAGGCGTCGCGGGCCTGATCAAGGTGTTGCTGGCGATGAAGCACGGGGTCATTCCGAAACACCTGCATTTCGAGAACCCGAACCCCCACATGGACTGGGATGCGCTTCCGGTGCGGGTGACGGCGGAGGCGACGGCCTGGCCGGCCGTTTCCGATCGGCCGCCGAGTGCGGGGGTGAGCGCCTTCGCGATTTCGGGGACGAACGCGCACGTCGTTGTGGAGGGCTACGGCGTGCCGGAGGAAGACGCCGCGGCAGAGGCCGGGCGAGGCTTGCCTGCGGGTTCCGCGCAGCCCGTGTCCATAACGCTACCGGATTCGGTCGCGGAATCGCCGTCGGCGGATGCGTTGCGTCCGCGCCGGACGCGGTTGCTGCCGCTCTCGGGCAAATCGGGCGATGCGCTTCGCGAGTCGGCGGAGCGGTATCTCGCCTGGCTCGATGGACGCGGCGAAGAGCCACCCGCCGAAGACGCCTCGCAGTCCGTCCTGGCGGACATGGCGTGGACGGCGGCCGCGGGGCGGAGTCATTTCGCGCACCGGGCGGGGGTGGTGTTCGAGGACGCCGCATCGCTGCGGGAAGGATTGAAAGCGCTCGCCGACTCGGACGCGAACCCGAAGCCGCAGGCGGCGGCGAAGATTGCCTTCGCGTACGCCGGTGAGGGTGGCGATGGGGTCGGCATGGGCGAGGAACTCTATGAGAGCGAGCCGGTGGCGCGGGCGGTCCTGGATCGCTGCGACGAAGTGCTTCGGGTGGAGCGCGGCGCTTCGCTGCTGGACGTGATGTTCGGCCGTTCCGGAGATCCGGACGACCCGGCGTGGGCGCAGCCGGCGGCCTTTGCGCTCGGGTGTGCGCTCACGGCGCTTTGGGCGAGCGTCGGGATTCGTCCGAGCGTCGTGTTCGGCGCAGGCGCGGGAGAGATAGCGGCGGCGCAAGCGGCGGGCGTGTTCGCGCTTGAGGAGGGCTTGCGCTTCGCCGCGCGGCGCGGCGCGCTCATGGAGGCGATCTCGGGAGCCGAGGGTGCGGCGGCAGCTGACGATCTGGGAACGGCGCTCGAGGGCGTCGTGACGGCGTTGCCCGCACTTACGCTGGTGAGCCAGGTGACGGGCGGGGCGCTCGGAGCGGGTGAGACGCTGGATGCGGCGTACTGGCGGCGGCAGGCGCGTGAACCAGCGGAGTTCGGCGGATGCGCCAGGACGCTCGCGGAGTCGGGCGTGGAAGCCATCGTGGAGATCGGCGTGGACTCGAAATTGAGTCAGGAGGTCCTCTCGGCCTGGTCCGACCCCGGGGGCGACGCAGGAGCGAGCGGGAACGGCGCCGCGCCGCCGGTGGCCTTATCGAGCATGAGCCAATCGTCACGAAGCGGCCGCGGATTCGCCGAAGCGGTGGCGCGGGCGTATGAGGCGGGACTCACGCTCGACTTCGCCGGGTTGTTTGCCGGAGAGGAGAGACGCCGCATATCGCTGCCGGGCTATCCTTTCCAGCGAAGGCGCTTCTGGTTTGACGAGGCTTAAAACTTGACATTTAAGCCTGTTGGTTTATGATTTTGCTACATTTCAATCATTGCCTATCACATTTCAAATGAGGGAGGCGCGACTATGGCAAGTGTTGAAGAACGTGTTGGGGACCTGGTGGAAAAACATTTGGGTATATCGGATCGATCGATGCTGGATGCGAAGGCCGGCGAACTCGGGGTGAACTCGATGGATGCCGTCAACTTTCTCAAAGCCGTCAATGAGGCATTCGGCTCCGATATTTCTCCTGAAGAGGCTTCGGGCTTCGGCAGCCTGAGGGACTTGATCAATCGCCTCGGGGGTTGAATCTGCCGCTGTCCGATACTCCGGCGAATATCACTGATTTCCCGGAGGTCACGCAACCGTTTCCGTTGAAAGCCGGGGCCGGTCCTGAAGGGCCGGCCCCCGGTTTCGAGACGCAAAGTCGGCGGATCCGGCGCTCGCGGAAAGACTGAATTCCCATGCCTGCCGACGTCCTCCATTCCTGGTTCCGGGCATTTCGTGAAATTGATGACATTCTTATCGTGCACGTCGACCTGACGCCTCACGAGGACCGCGAGGCGCACGCGATTTCGTGGCTCGACGAGAAAGAACAGGATCGACAGCGTCGGTATCGATATGACCGTCCCCGGCGCGAATTCGCCCTGTGCCGCGCCGCGCTGCGCTCGATTCTATGCAGTCGGCTCGGTTGCGGGAACGAGCGACTCGCGTTCGGCGCTTCCGAGCATGGCAAGCCGTTCGCACTGGTGAACGGGACAGAAGCTCCCGTCAGCTTCAACGTCAGCCACAGCGGCAAACACGGATTGATAGCGCTTGCGCCGCAAGGACGGCTCGGCGTGGACGTGGAGGAGCGCGTCACCCGCATCGATCTCGATGGGATGAGCGAGATCGTGTTCGGGCCAGGCGAACAAGCCGACTTCGCATCGGTGGGGGGACGAGAAAAATTTGACTTGTTCTTCACGCTCTGGACGCTCAAGGAGGCGCTTATCAAAGCCCTCGGGACGGGCTTTTCCCTGGATCCATCCCGATTCGAGATTCCATCGCCCATGCGGCATGGTGCGAGAAAGGATATATTCAGGTTCCCCCACATGCCGAATGTCGGATGGAGACTCGAATATCTGGGCAACGCGGATTTCGCCGCCGCCATCGCTCACGAATTGAACCCGGCTCTCATTCGAGGAGAGGGCGAGGGGACTTGATGACGACTTCCGAAAGAGTCTGGGAGATACCGGAGCCGCTCTCCGTTTACGAAATCCGCATGGAAGACGGGACCGTCGTTATCCTGCGGCGTCACGGGAATCCGGAGGGGCCGAGGCTCGTTCTGAGCCACGGCAACGGCCTCGCCGCCGATCTCTACTATCCATTCTGGTCGCTGCTCGCCGAGGATTTCGATCTCTTTATCTATGACCTCAGGAACCACGGCTGGAACCCCGTCGGTCCCCAGAGAGGACACAACCTTCCCTCTTTCGTCGATGACCACGACCGCATTCTCGAAGTGATAGACGAGGAATACGGGGAGAAACCGAAAACAGGCGTGTTTCATTCCATTTCGGCGTTGACGACGCTTCTCTCGCCCACCGGGGGCAGCGGGTTTGCGGCGCGCGTTTTGTTCGACCCGCCGGTGTGCAAGCCCGATGATTACCCCGAAGAGTTCGACGTGGCCACGAGACGCATCGCCGAGATGACGCAACGCCGCACGGAACGGTTCAAAACCATCGAGGAATGCGTGGATTTTCTTCGCTGGATACCGGTGTATCGCCGCGCCGTTCCCGGAGTTCGCGAGCTCGTGGCAAGGACGACGCTTCGTGAATCCGCAAACGGAGAGGGTTATGAACTCAGGTGCCCCCGTGACTATGAAGCGCAAATCGTAAACCACGCCAGGGCTTTCGCCGTTTGGGTGGATTTGGAGGCGATGCGCTGTCCGACGAAAGTCATCGGCGCCGACCCCATCCTCCCGTATTCGTACCTGCCGACTTTCGACCTGAGCCATATCTCGACCATGGACTATGATTTCCTGCCTGACGCGACGCACTTGCTTCAACTCGAACAGCCGGAGGAATGCGTGGCGGTGGTGCGGGAATTCATGGCGCTTCACGACCTCCTGCATCCGTGACTCCGCACGTGACGATAGGGGGCAACGACGCCCCGCATCGAAGGGCGCGCGTCCGTCCTTCGATACAAACGCTCCTTTCTCAGTCGCGTTTGACCTTCGGTGGCTGCTCAGGGTGAGGGAGATGTGAGGACTTTTCAGCAGCCCCGCATCGCTCGCGTCTGGCGCCCCGTCATCGCCAGGGGGTGAGCGCGCATTTGCCCGCATTTGCCGGACGCGGCGAAAAGATCGCCCCGGGAAGGCGGTGGTGCGAATCGGCGCGTCCGGGGCCGCCGGAATTTCCGAAAAATTCGATAAAATACGATAAATTAACGGGGTTTTTCGATAAATTAACGAGAATTTATGTGTTTGATGTTAGGCGACTTGCGCGTTTTTCGTCCGAAACGGGGCGGACGGGGGTCAGGCGGGTTTCCCGGGTTCGTTCACCGGATATTTCGGCTTCTTGCCGCTCATGACGCGGGCGATGTCCTCCCCCGCCCACGCGGCGATGGCTTCGAGACACTCGCCCGTGGAACCCGCCATGTGCGGCGTGAGGATGAGGTTGGGCGCATCGAAGATGGCGCTTTCGGGATCCGGCGGTTCGCCTTCGAGCACGTCGAGCGCCGCCCCGCCGATCTTGCCGCTCCCCAGTGCACGCGCCAGCGCCGCCTCATCCACCAGCGGGCCCCTCGCGGCGTTCACGAGAAACGCGCCCTTTTTCATTTTCGAGATCGCCCGCCTGTCGATCAGGTGATGGGTCTCGGGCGTGAGCGGCGCGTGAAGCGATATGAAATCGGCCCGCCCCAGGAGGGTCTCGAATCGCGCGGGTCTTGCGCCGCGCGCCCTGATGTCCTCGCTCCTGACGCCCGGGTCATGGGCGAGGACCTTCATGCCCATGGCGAGCGCCATTTTCGCAAGCCGGCTCCCGATTTGTCCGACCCCGACGAGCCCCAGCGTTTTCCCCTTGAGTTCCACGCCCGTGTGGCGCGCCTCGCCCCATACCCGCTCCGCTCCCACCCGGGAGGCCGCCTGTGGGATGCGTCTGGCCAGAGAAAGGATCAACGCAAGCGTCAGTTCGGCCACGGCGTTCGCGTTGGCCCCCGGCGTGTTGGTGACGAGTACGCCGCGCTCCGTGCAGGCCGCCACGTCGACCTGGTCCACGCCCGCGCCGTGCACGGCCACAACGCGCAGGTCCGGCAGCAGATCAAGCAAAGAGGCGGTGATGTAACCCGGACGCAGCAGAATCCCTTCCGCGCCTCGCAGCTTCCCGGCGAAGGCGTTTTCTTCCGCTTTGTCGAGGGGTCTGAAGGGCAGCGCCACGGCGCGAACGGGCGCAACGCCCGCCATCGCCCTTTTTACGGGCGCCATGGCGACCGGCAAATCGGGTGTGGCGGTGACGGCTGCCCAGCGTTTTTTCGAAGGCATTGGAAAACTACATGTCGACGGCGGTGAAATCGCCGTCGTAGTTGTATTCGGCTCTGGCTTTTTGTACGGAGAGCAGCCCTTCCTGCAGGTCGCGTTCGATGGAGTAGAAGGAGCGGTCCTTCGGGTCGCCGTAGCCGCCCCCGCTCGGCACTTCGAGCACGAGCCTGTCGCTTTGGTTCATCACCCACTGGCGCTTGGGGTTGATGGGGCGGCCGTTCAGGGTCACCTTGCCGACGCGCCCGTTTTTTCCGCCGAACAGCCCGTAGGCGGGATGCCGTGTGCGCTCGCTCATGAAGGTGAGGAGAATCGGTCCGTCGGAGAGCGATTTCACGATGACCTGCTGGCCGTTGCCACCGGCGTACTTGCCCGAGCCGCCGCTGTCCCTGATGGACGCCTTTCGCTCCACCAGCAGGGGCACGAGGTGCTCCAGGATTTCGATGGGCGTGTTCGACGTGTTCGAGGGGAAGTCGAGACATACGCGCCCATCGTGCCTGTCAGTCGCGCCCTGTCCTCCGTGGAGGAAGAAATTGCCGGCGAAGCGCCTGCTCTCCTTCGTGATGCCCGCCGCGTTGATGGCCCACGTGGGGCTGCCGCTGGCCGCCTGCACGAGATTGGGAACCGCCTTGCACAGCGCGCCGAAAATGGCCGAGGGGATAAAGTGCCCCACCATGGAGCGGCCGTTCACGGGGGCCGGATAACGCGGATTCAGGATGCTGCCCTCGGGTGCCGATACCGTCACGGGCCGGAAGTTGCCCTCGTTGTTGGGAATCTGCGGACAGAACAGGCACTTGAGCGAATAGGCGGAATAGGAATAGACATAACTCAAAACGGCGTTCAGTCCGCGGTCGACCTGAGGGGATGACCCCGTATAGTCCACCAGAATGCTGCTGCCGCGGACCTTGACCTCCACGCGGATGACGAGCGGCTCGTCGTATCCGTCGGTGGATACCTGGAAGCGGTATTCCCCGTCCTCCACTTTTTTGATGGCCTCGCGCATGGCGTTTTCGGAACGCTGGAAGATCGTGGTGGCCGGCGCCTCGAGGTCGGCGAGTTTGTATTCTTCGAGCATCTCGCCGATGCGCCGGGCGGCGAGCCTCCCGGCGGACATGTGGGAGATCATGTCTCCCTCCACCTGGTTCGGCACGCGCACGTTCTTTCTGATGATTCTCAGGATATCCTCGTTGATCTTGCCCGCCGACATGTACTTGGAGGGCGGGAGCTGGAGGCCTTCCTCGTAAATCTCGCGCACCTCGGGGGAGCGCAGTTTCCCCCCCATGTCCGTCACCTGGGTGGTGATGCCGATGAGAGCGACCAGCTTCGATTTGTGGAACACCGGCGTGAGCGAAGTGAGATCCTGGAGGTGGCCGGTTCCCATCCACGGGTCGTTCGTGAGTATGAGATCGCCGGGTTCAAGCGTGTCCTGCGGGAAGATCTGAAGAAGTTTCTTGGCCGTAATCGGCAATGCGCCCACGAAGCTGGGCATGGTGGATCTGGCCTGGGCAATGGACTGTCCATTGGGGTTCAATATGATGACGGAGAAATTTCTCGATTCGCGTATCGTGGTCGAAAAAGCGGTGCGGACGATCTCGGTGGCCGCTTCCTCGGCGATGGCGATGAAGCGGTTCCAGAGGACTTCCAGGGTAATGGAATCGATACCCTTGCGGGCCATATTTGAATCTCTCCTAGAGTTCGATGATCAGGTTCTGGAATTTATCGACCTGGAAGTTCGAGCGCGGCCCGATGACGGTCGTCGTCATTTTCTCTTCCACCAACGCCGGCCCCTTGATCTTCTGTCCCGGTTTCAACAGATAGCGGTCGAAGATATTTACTTTCCGGAATCCCTTGTTTTCCGGCATGTAGATGCGCCGGTTGCCCTTCAGGGCGTTTTTCACTTCTGTTTCGGGTAGATTCGAGAAATCAAAATTCACGTTGGGTTCCGGCCCCATACCGAAGATTCGCCAGCCGAACACTTGCAGCGGCACTTCGTCGATAGCGCGTCCATGAGCCGAGGCGTAGTGTTCGCGATAGGTTTCGCTGATTTCTCCAAAATGGTTTCGCGTCAGTTTTCCGCTCGGTATGGGAATGGTCAGCGGGAAACCCTGCCCCTCGAAGCTGATGTCCGCCATACGTTGAATGCGGATTTCGCGTTCCCTCACACCGGCGTCGGTGAGGACCTGGCGAAGCCGCTTTTCTCGTCGGTTGAACGTGTCGTTCAGTTTGGTGAGGTTCACGTCTTCGAGCGGTATCACCTGGCTGTCCACGGTATCCACCTTGAAGGGGACGGTATGAAGTCCCAGGCTGGAAGCCAATCCTGCGCCCGGCGGGCAGACGATGCGCTTGAGCCCTACCTTGCGCGCAAGCCGGAAGGCGTGAACGGGTCCCGCGCCGCCGGTAGCCATGAGGGTGAAGTTGCGGGGGTCTTTTCCGCGCTCCGAGAGCTTGATTCGCGCAGCGGCGGCCATTGTTTCATTCACAAGTTCATGAATGCCCCAGGCCGCCTGGATCTCTTCGATCTTCATCGGCTCGGCGATTTTGGTGCGAATGGCTTCGGATGCCGCCTCGGGGAAAACCGGCATCTCGCCACCCAGGAAATAATCGGGATTGATGTAACCGAGAAGCAGGTTGGCGTCGGTCACCGTGGGTTCCTCTCCGCCCAGGCCGTAGCAGGCGGGTCCGGGGGATGCTCCCTGGCTCTCGGGGCCGACCTTGAGCAGCCCCAGATCGTCGATTCGCGCGATGCTGCCTCCTCCGGCGCCGACTTCGATGAGATCGATGCACGGCACCTGGATGGGCATTCCACTGCCCTTGGTGAAGCGCTTGACACGCGCGATCTCGAACTGGACGGACAGGTGGGGTTCGCCGTCTTCGATGATGCAGGATTTGGCGGTGGTGCCGCCCATGTCGAAGGCGATGAGATTCTCGAATCCGCCGAGTTTCCCGAAATAGGCCGAGGAGAGCGCTCCCGCCGCAGGTCCCGATTCGAACATGCGTATGGGGCTGCGTCCGGCGGATTGCGCCGTGGCGATGCCGCCGTTCGACAACATGATGTAGAGCGAGACGTTTTCGAGGTTGACTTCCAGATCTTCGAGATATTTCGAGACGATGGGCTGTATGTAGGCGTTGGCTACCGTGGTGGAAGTCCTTTCGTATTCCCTGATCTCCGGGCAAACCTGTGAAGAGAGGCTGAAGCTCACGTCAGGAAACGATTGCGCTATCGCCTCGCCGACTTCGGTTTCATGGGCCGAGTTGGCGTAGGAGTGCAAGAGGCAAACCGCTATGGATTTCGCCCCTTTTTCCACGAGTTCCTGAATCGTTACCTTCACCTCCTGGGTGCTGAGGGGCTGGAGGATCTCCCCGGTAGCGGAAATCCGCTCGGTCAACTCGCGGCGAAAAGGCCCGGAGACCAGAGGTTCCGGGAATTCAGGCACGAGGTCGTAGATGTCATATCTGGATTCACGGCCCATCAGCAGGATGTCGGCGAATCCCTTCGTTGCGAGAAGACCGGTGGCTGCTCCTTTTTTCTCGATGATCGCGTTGGTGGCGAGGGTGGTCGCATGAATCGCCTGGCCGAGATCGCGGAACCGCAGGCTTTCCTCGTCGAGCAGCGTTCGAAGACCCGCAAGCGCACCGATGGAAGGATCGTTGGGCGTCGTGAGATACTTGCCCACAGCGGTTTTTCCGTTCGATGGATTGTAAATCGCGATGTCGGTAAACGTGCCACCGATGTCGATCGCGGCTACAATTCTTCTTCTTGTCGTGGAAGACGATGCGGATTTGGCCATTTCTAAGTTATGGGGAAGCCTCTTGAGTGGAGATCAAAAGATTTGCGGCACCATGTAATTAAGGGTAATTCTGCGCAACTCAAATTCTATAAACCAGACATAAGTATATGAAAACAGGCGCTTTGTCAATTATCGGCAGGGGCAATTCCAGCTAAAATATTGAAATTTAATGAATTACCTGGTTTTGCGAAAGAAGGGGTAATAATATAAATTATGAAACATAATGGGCTGTTAAGATTAACTCATTGATATATTTATCGTTATTGAATGATAAGCTCTCGTTTCGCCTTGCTCGGCCGAATCTTGAGAGGTGAGAAGCGTTGCATCACCGGGTAAATCATTGTTGTTTGCATGTATAAGCCGGATATCCGGACGGCTGGGGGACGTGTTTTCGCATGAGAGTGAGGTCAGGTGTGATGGCAGATAACAAAAGGGAATCTCACGGCCGCTACGCGCTGGTGGATTGCGATCCGGGCGTGGATGACGCGCTGGCTCTGGCGATGGGTTTCGCATCGCCTTTTTTCCGGTATGACGCCGTGACGACCGTGCACGGCAACGTTTCCGCGCGTCTGGCCTACCGGAACGCGAGGAGGCTCGTCCCGTTCCTGCGCGATCATCTCGAACCTCACCGCCCGGAAGTTCCCGTTTATCCGGGCGCGGCCCTGGCCCTGGACGGGAGCCGCCTGAACCGGAGCGAATCACGAATGATTCACGGGGCCGAGGGCATGGGAGCGATGTTCGACGACAAAAAGCGCTTGCGCCGCCTGGGCGGGGGGAGTTCGAAACCGGCCTGGGAGGTAATCGTCGAGGAGGCCGCAAGGCGGGGTTCGGCGTTGACCATCATCACGCTGGGGCCGCTCACGAATCTGGCCCTGGCGCTCCGGCGCGCACCCGGGGTCTTCTCCCGCGTGAAGCGGATTGTGGTCATGGGAGGAGCCGCCCGAATGCCCGGGAACGTAACGCCTGCGGCCGAGTTCAACATCTATTGCGACCCCCTGGCGGCGAAGGAGGTGTTCTCATCCGGTCTGCCCGTCACCATGGTGGGTCTGGACGTGACGAGGCGCGCGCTCATGAGCGTCGATCAATTGAGGGGCGGCGGGTCGTTCCGCGCTGCGCTGAGAGACCTCATCAAAGTCTACGCGCGGTTCTCCCGGAAACGGCGGGGCGCCGACGACATCACCCTGCACGATCCGCTGGCGCTGGCCGTCGCGATGAGGCCGGATTTGGTGGAGACCACCCCCTGCCGCGTGGACGTGGACGCGAGCCGGGGCATTGCGCGCGGAATGACGGTGGTGGATCTGCGCGAATACAGGGGCGCGCGGGTCAAGAACCCGGTCGACGTGGCCCTGGACCTGGACGTGGAGGGTTTTCTGGCGTTTTTCATCTCGCATCTGCGCAAATATCGTGGATGGGACAACGATGAAAAATAAAAAGAGCGCCGTTTTGGTGCTGGGGAGTTCGAACATCGACATCGTCGTTCGCGTGGACAGGCTCCCCTCCGCCGGCGAGACCGTCATGGGGGATGAGCGGCGTGAGTTCTGGGGAGGTAAAGGGGCGAATCAGGCCCTGGCGGCCGTCCGCGCCGGCGCCGAGGTTCGTTTCGTCACCATGCTGGGAAACGACGCGGGCGGAGACGCTTATGGCCGCTACCTGGCGGAGAGCGGAATATCGCCCGATGGAATACTGCGTTGCAAGGCGAGCACGGGAGCCGCGCTGATCGTGGTGGACGGGAAAGGCGAGAACCAAATCGCCGTGGCCCCCGGTTCAAACACGCTTCTCACGCCCGGGCGAATGAGAAGAAGGCAAGGGCTTCTCGATTACGGCGACGTCGTTCTGGCGCAGCTCGAGGTTCCGGTCGCGTCGGTCATGGCCGCATTCGACAGAGGAAGAAGGCGCGGCGCCTGCAACGTCCTGAACCCGGCTCCGGCGTCGGGGGCATTGCCCGATGAACTGCTCCGCCTGACCGACGTACTCGCACCCAACGAAACCGAGGCAGTGCATCTGGCCGGACTCGGGGAAATACCCGAAACCGATGCGGAGTTCTTGCGCGCGGCGCGCGCTTTGCGGGATTTGGGGCCTTCGCAGGTAGTCATTACCGCGGGCGAAAAAGGGGCATTTCTCCTGGATGAGGAAGGAGCCTCCTGGATGAGGCCTCCTCCTAAGGTCGATGTGGTGGATACGACAGGCGCGGGCGATGCGTTTTGCGGCGCGCTGGCGGTGAAACTGGCCGAGGGTGCGGCGTTTGGAGAAGCGGCGCGCTTCGCCGTCGGCGCCGGATCGTGTTCGGTGACGAGGCGCGGTGCGCAGGGCGGGTTGCCTTCGCGTCGAAGTATTCTGAAAAATCAGCGCCAAGTGCGCCAAAAACAAATTCGGGTTGGTTGACTTAGAACCATAACGCGCATAGGGTGAGTCGGATGGGCGCTTGATGAGGCGATATTTCGCGCCCTGTCTGAACAAAAATCTTACGTCGCCGATAGGAGAGACGCTCATGCCGATGGATTGGGATGAGTTCAAATCGAGAAGACAAGGGGGTGGTAGTGGCGGTGGCGGCGGTGGCGGCATACCGCCGCAGATCAAGATTCCGCAGTTCCGCTTGCCGAATTTCAAGCTTCCCTCCGCCGCCATTTTCGTGGTGGTGGCCCTGATCTGGCTGGCATCGGGCATTTTCAGCGTGGGGCCGGACGAGCAGGGGATCGTTCTTCGGTTCGGGCGCATCGAACGAGTTGTGTCCTCGGGCTTGAACTACCATATGCCGTTCCCGATAGAGACCGCCTACACGCCGAAGGTGACGGAAGTGAAGCGCGTGGAGATCGGCTTCCGCACCATTGATCCGGGTCCTCCCGCCAGATATTCGGACAAGCCCCACGAGTCGAGAATGCTGACCGGGGACGAGAACATGGTGGATGTGGACATGATCGTCCAGTATCTCATCGTGGAGGCGGACAAGTATCTCTTCAAGGTGCGCAATCCCAGGGAGACGGTGGTGCACGCGGCAGAGGCCGCCATCCGGCAGGTGGTGGGCAGCAAGCCCATCGACGAGGCGCTCACCACCGGAAAGGGCGCTATTCAGCAGGAGACGCTCGTGGAGCTTCAGAAAATACTGGATCGCTACGAAACCGGATTGCGCGTGGTGGCGGTGCAGCTTCAGGACGTGACGCCGCCCAAAGAAGTCATCGACGCCTTCAAGGACGTGGCCAGCGCCCGCGAGGACAGGAACCGCCTCGTGAACGAGGCGCAGGGTTACCAGAACCAGGTGATACCGGAGACGCGGGGCAAGGTGGCCGCCATCATCAGGAAATCGGAAGCCTACCGCGAGACCAAAATCCGCCACGCGCGAGGCGATGCGAATCGCTTCCTGGCGACGCTCAAGGAATACAAAAAAGCGCCGGCCATTACGCGCGAGCGGCTCTACTTAGAGATGATGAAAGAGGTGATGCCGACGGTGGACAAGGTGATTCTCGATCAGGGTAAATCCGGCGTGCTGCCTATCCTCCCGCTTCGGGGCAATGGAATCGAAGGAGTGACGAAACGATGAGCGCCGAAGAATCCGGAGCCAGAAAATTGCCGAAAAAGACGATCGCCTTGTTCGTTTTGATCCTCATCATCGTCTTCGGCGTCAATTCGCTTTTGTTCACGATTCGTGAGGACAGGCAGGTGGTCGTCACCCGGTTCGGTAAACCCGTCCGCGTCTTGCGCGACGCGGGTCTCCACTACCGGCTGCCGTTCGTGGAACAGCTCACGTTCTTCGACCGCCGCCTGCTCGAATACGACTCCAACCCGACGGAGATCATCACGCAGGACAAGAAATCCCTGGTGGTGGATAACTTCTCGCGCTGGCGCATCGTCGATCCGCTGCAATTTCTGCGCACCGTGCGCAACGAAACGGGGGCGCAGGCCCGCCTCGACGACATCATCTACAGTGAACTGCGCCTGGAGCTCGGCCGTAAGGATTTGATCGACATCGTGGCGAAAGAACGCGCGCAGTTGATGGCCAAGGTCACGAAAGAAAGCGACAAGAAAGCGCGCGCCTACGGCATTCAGATTGTGGACGTGCGCTTGAAGCGCGCCGATTTGCCCGCCGAGAACCTGAAGGCCATCTACGGACGCATGCGGGCCGAGCGGCAGAGAATCGCCCGCCAGTACCGCTCGGAGGGAAAAGAGCAGGCCGAAAAGATACGGGCAGAAACCAACCGCGAGCGCGACGTGCTCCTCGCGGAGGCCTACGAGAAAGAGCAGACCATCAAGGGTGAGGGCGACGCCAAGAGCATCGACATCAACGCCCAGGCGTTCGGACAGGACGAGGAATTCTACGCTTTCCTGAAGAGCCTCGAAGTGTATGAGGGCTCGCTCAAGGACAAGACGACCCTCGTGCTGCCCGCGAGCAGTGATTTCCTGCGCTTCCTGCAAGGCTCCGTAAACAAAGACGTGAAGAAATCCGAGTAATTACGCTTCCGAACAAGAATGCCCCCCTCACGGCGAGGGGGGCTTATTTGTTGTGAACGGCGCATGCAAGCGTCCGGCGCAGGGTCTTGTATCTCGGCTTTTCATATTTATGGGGCCCCGTGGGGGCCCCTGGGTAGGATAGGGGCATCCTCTGGAAGGAAAGGGCAGGCGATGCCCGGAGGGATCACTCTTCCGCCAATCATCACGCAAAACGTCGACGACTTGCCTGCAAAAATTACTTTTCCAGCGAAGATGATGGGCGGACGCGCCTACCTGAACTCGTGCTGAAGTGACTTTGATCTGCTACCCTTCTCCGGCAATATAAGCTGAATCCTTGCACCTGTCAAGAAATTTGATACAAAATATAGTATATTTTCGTATTACTGCACAATATATTGGGTCAAAAGGCAATTTTACCCACAGGTTATCCATATGGGGATAACCGGATTAGCGCAAATAAAGCAGTCGGTTACGAGGATTCTATATATAGTGTGGCGGTGAGTTGTGGATACAATATCTTGGGATTGAGAGCAAGTGCCGTTTGGGGGTTTTTCTTTGATTCGTTTTGCCCGGCCAGGCGGCAAATCGGGGGCAGGGAGCATCGGGCGCGAGCCCGAACCACTCCAGCACCCCGGACGTTTTTTCTTGCCGGTCGCCCTGCGGAAACTTCCCGCTAGCCGTCTCTCAGGTAATTATCTGTCCCGTCGACCCAGTCTTCTCGGATGGGGCTGAAGATGTCGTAGTCAATCGCCGTTTCATCGCCCACGACTTCCACGGAGTGGGGGACGTGCGGGGGGATGAGGAGCGTTTCCCCAGGCCCGATTTCCACGGTCTCATCGTCGATGTGGAACCGGAGTCTTCCCTGGAGGACGTGGGATATCTGCTCGTGTTCGTGGCTGTGCAGGGGCACAACGCAGCCGGGCTTGAGCTTGAGCCAGCAAAGCATCTCTTTTTCGCCCACCACCATCTTTCGCGATAAAGTATCGTTCAGGACCTCCTCGGGCATCTCGTCCCAACTGTATTTTTGGGCGCGCATGGGTCACATCTCCTTGGGGTTGGGTGTCGATTCATTTCTGGAAGGCGGCGAAACCCGCCGGCGCATTTACTGCTTGTATTCGGGAAGCGTTCTGCTGAAGCCCTCCCGCATGACCCGGCCTTTCTTGAGCACGTAATAACCCTCGCCGTAGCGGATGACACTGGTGAGAGGGGGAATCCGGCAATCTTTCGAGATGATCAGGTTTTCCTGGGATTCATCTCGGGGAAGATAGCGCTCCGCGTCCTCATCGGACAGGTGAATCTCACTGTTGCAGGCGCCGGCCGCCGTTTCGAATTCACCCTGCAGCTTAATGGTCTTGCATTCACAAGCGATCGCGTTGCTCATCGAGGGTCTCCTGCGCTCGTTGAGAGCCTTCTGAAAAAGTGAGCCTATGCTAAAAAGGGGGCTTCGGCCTGTCAAGACCGCCGGGGATGAAAAACGCATGCCGCATCGGCGCGATGGTTCGGGGGAAGTCCGATTCGGTTTGAATTGTCTCCCCCGCAGGAGTATAAATGGCTGGGCCTTGGGCCTATCGTTTCAGGCTTTTTTCTTCATTCATTTCAGGAGGGCGCATTGATGCCACGTATGACGGACAAGATGATCGACTCGGGCGATCCTTTCCCGAGCCTCGATGTGGACCGGGTGGGAGGTGGCAAAATCTCCCTTCCCGGCGACCTCGCGGGCGACTGGGGAGTGGTTCTCCTCTACCGGGGACACTGGTGACCGTACTGCAAGCAGCAGCTTACGGCCTTCGACAGAGCGGCGAAGCTCAAAGAAGAGGGCGTCAAGGTTGTTGCAGCCTCCGTGGACACGGAGGAGAACGCGAAGGGAACGATCGAGGAATGCGGACTCAATTTTCCCGTGGGCTATGGCCTGGACAACAGACAGATTTCCGAACTCACAGGTTGTTTCTATGAGGAAAAACGCCAGATTATCCACAGCACGGGTTATGTCTTAAAGCCCGACGGAACGGTGGCCGTCGCCGTCTACAGCACGGGCCCCATCGGCCGGCTCGTGTGGCAGGACGTGGTGGGTCTGGTTCAGTTCCAGAAGAAGATGATGGCGTCCCAAAACTAGCGCGCATCCTTTTCGGACACCCCCTCGGCTCAAGGCTTCGAGGGGGTGTTTTTTTGCGCAAAGATTGGGCCGGCCGGTTTTCTTTGTCTTATGGGAGATGTAACATCGAACGCACTCGATTCAGCCGAATTCATTTTTCTGAACAATAGTGGAGTTCGTCATGCCGAAAGTGAGCCAGTTGTTCCTCGACACCGGGGATGATTTCCCGGGTCTCGAGATTCCCAGGGCGGGCGGCGGGAGGATCTCCCTGCCCGATGACTTGAGAGGTTCGTGGGGCGTCGTCATTTTCTACCGCAGCCATTGGTGACCCTACTGCATCGCCCAGATGGCGGGATTCTCCCGGGCGGGAGAAAGACTCGAAGCAGAGGGCATCAAGGTCGTCGCGGCGTCCACCGACCCCGAAGAGGAAGCATTGCAGTCCATCGAAGCCGGCAAGGTGAACTTTCCGGTTGGGCACAGCCTCGATCCGGCGCGGATATCAGAGGCGACGGGCGCTTTCTACGCACCCGAGGCGGGCGATAAGCCGAGGACGTTTCTCCATGCCACCAACTTTCTGCTCTCACCCGACGGCAAGGTGAACATCTCGCTCTACAGCTCGGGCCCTCTGGGGCGTCTCGTCTGGCAGGACGTCATCCAGGCCGTGCAGTTCCGGAAACAGCGGATGGCGCAGGCGTCCCAGCAATCGCAGCAATAAAAACACAAAGAAAGCCGGTGGGGTCTCCCACCGGCTTTTCTCTGGCTGTTGAAAAAGTTCCTCGCCGGGGACATCGCTTTTATCCCTTTTGTCAGGGGATAAAGGCAACCCCCCCTACCCCCCCTTATCAGGGGGGTCTTTTTATTGTTCCCCCTTTCGGGGGGACCTTCTTTTTTTATACCCCCCACTTGCCGGGATGTTGCTTTTTCATACCCCCCTGTTAAGGGGGGGTAGGGGGGGTTGCTTTTCAAGTCGAGGGAGAGCGAGCGGGCGAGTGATTTCTCCCTACGAGCTTCTCCCCGGTCGGCTCCATACGCCGAATCACGAAATCATGACTCTTCAAACAACCCCCTCCCCGTTCTGCCCTCTAGCTCTTGAGCCGTTCGGCCACCTCGTCCGCATCTGTGGCCTTGTTGTAGTCCTGATCCAGCGTGCCGTCGCCCGCGGGGCTTTTCACCGCGAAGAATTTCGCGGGGCCTTCGGTGATGTAGATGCCGTGACGCGTGTTTCTGGGGATGTGCACCAGTTCGCCCGGGCCGATCTCGCGCGTCTCCTCGCCGCAGATCATGTTCATCTTCCCCTCGAGCATCAGGATGTACTGCTCCTCGTTGGGATGAAAGTGCGGCGGCGGACCGTCTCCCTGCGGATAGATCACCCAGCCCACCTTCATCAACTCGCCCGCCGTCGCGTGGCTCACGGCGGGGCCTACTTTCGATGAGCCCTGGGGAAGGTCTTCCATTCTGTAAAACGGCATGCAAAATCTCCTTGGTCTTAGAACTTGTTCTATAATGTGGATTCCAGTTTTTCCCGCGCCGCTTCGGCGTCTTCGGCCTTGTTGTAGTCCTGGTACAAGTCGCCGTCGCCCGCGGGGCTCTTGACGGTGAAGAAGGCGAACGGCCCCTCGGTGATGCGGAGGCCGTGGCGCTCGTTGCGGCGGATGTGCACCAGATCGCCGGGCTCGACGACGCGGGTTTCCTCCCCCAGGATCACGTTCGCCTTTCCCTCCATCACCAGCAGAAACTGCTCCTCGTTCGGGTGATAGTGAGGCGGCGGGCCGCCGTCCGCGGGATAGGTGATCATGCCGGCCTTCATGAGTTCCCCGGCGACGCTTTGGGTCCGGCCCTTGCCCATGTCGACGTACTTCGTTTCCATCTCGGATATTCTGTAAAACGGCAACGCTGCGATCCTCCCTTTCAATCGAGACGCGCGACCACGCGCGCGGGCGCGCCCTCGATTCTGTAGAGTTTCATGGGAAAAGCGAACATCTCGAATTCGCTCTCCTCGAAAGTTTCCAGGTTGATGACGTGCTCGATGAGCGGAACGCCCCGACCCAGCACCGCGCGGTGGCCGGGCGAGTCCTCGTGGTGGGCGACGAAGTCGTCCTGCATGCCGGGGTCTATCCCGTGGTCCATGCAAAGGGCCTTCATGCCGCAATCGCAAAGGAAGTGGCACGCCTCCGTGTCCAGGTAGGGGTTGGTGGCGAAGTAACCGGGCGTGAAGAGTTTCTCCTTCGACCAGCCCGTCCAGGTGACGGCGATGGCCCCGTCCAGGCGCCCGGGATCGAAGCCGGGGCTTGCTTCGATCATCTCCCGGGTGATGGGGCCCGCCTCCTGCACGGTTTCCCTCAGGTCGATCTTCACGGCGCGGCCGCAGAAGGTCTCGAGCGGCATCTCGTCGATGTTGGCGCCGTCGGGAAAGAAATGGCTGGGCGCGTCGAGATGCGTTCCCTGGTGTATCGCCATCCGGACCGCGCTGTTCTGGCGGCCGTGCGTGGGGTGTTCGTGAAACCGCCAGTATTCCACAGGCGGAAACGTCGGCACTTCGCAAAGGTCGGGATGTCCCAGGGGGGCGGTGAGGTCAATTAATCGGCTCATGGTTCTCCTCCGTCGATTTGGCGACTGAAAGATGGTGTTTCCTGAAAAAATCATGGATGAGGGCGAGCACGGCTTCGGGCCTGTCGAGTTGCGCGTAGCGGCCCGCCCCCTCGATGAGAATGGACTCGCACCGGGGAATCCCCGCCGAGAGGACCTGAGCATCCTCGTGGTATTCGGGGTCTTCCTCGCCCGTGAGGACGAGTGCGGGACAGGCGACTTCGCCGAGACGCTCCGTGAGGTCGGGCGCGAGAAGCTCGGCGTATCCCGCCGAGGCGTATCCCGAAGGGTCGCCCCGCAGGAACAGGCGGTGGTGCTCCGCGCGCTCCCGGGGGGTCATGCCCCTGGGTTCTCTGCCCTCGCTCTTTCTGTTCCGGTAGGCCTCCTGCATGTCGCCCGCCTCGGCCAGGTGGATGCGCTCGGCGACGCCTCTGCGCACGCTCTTGGCGGCGGGCGCAGCGCCCGTCGCGATGAGGATGAGCGCGCCGGGCAGGCGGGGCTGATCGGTGGCGAGCAAGAGCGCCGCCCTCGCCCCCAGGCCGTGCCCGATGATGACGGGCCGGTTCAGGCCCAGGCGCCCAATAATGCCCCCGATGTCGTCCGCCATCTCGGCGAGCGTGTATTTCCCCTTGGGACTCGAGGAGCGCCCGTGCCCCCTCGGCTCCACCGCGATGACGCGGTGCATGCTCGTGAGCGTGGGGACGATCTCCCGCCACACCCATACCGTATCGCCCAGCCCCGGCACGCAGAGGATCGGCGTGCCGTCGCCTGACGCCTCGCAGCAGATGATGACGGGGTCGTCCGCCCCCGCGCGGCTCAGGTTCAGGTATCTCGCCGTTCGGGAGGACTCGCCTGCGACCCGGACCATGCCTAGAGCGCAGCCAGTTCTTCAATCAGCCCGCGCAGGCGCGCGGATACGGCCTCGAAGTATTGCGCCCCGTTTTCCGCCGTGGCCGCCGTGGGCATGCCCGCTACGCCCGAGGGGGCGCGGTGCCTGTTGAAGTCCACGGGGCGGAAGAGCATTCCGCGGTGGTGCATGTCCTTCGTCCCCAGGGGATGGGGGTTCGCGTTGACCTGATCCACCGCCTCGTCCATGTTCACCAAGTCGGGGCGCAGGTGGAGCATCATGGCGGTTTCGAACTCCCCGCTGTGGGCCATGCCGCCGACGGGCGTTTTCCGAATCTGCGCGGAAATTTCGTTCCCCAGATGGAAATAGGTGATCATCCAGATGGTGAGTTCGATGTCGTAGCCGATGTCGTTCAGCGTGGCCTGGAGCGGCTGCACGTTGCCGCCGTGGCCGTTCACGACGAATATCTTTTTATACCCGTGATGGGCGACGGAGCGGATGATGTCCTTGACGAGAGCGACATAGGTCTCCAGCCTGAGCGAGATTGTTCCCGGGTACTCGAAATGGTGATGCGACGTGCCCGTCCACATCGTGCGGGTCAGCAGCACGTTGTCGAGGCCGTCCACCGCCTTCCGGCAGACGCTCTCGCAAAGGAGCGTATCCACCACGACGGGGCTGTGCGGCCCGTGCTGTTCCATCGAGGCGAAGGGGATGACGACCACGGCCCCGTTTTGGGCCATTTCCTTGTGCTGCGGCCAGCTGAGTTCTTCCCAAAGCATAGGGGCATCCTTCAAAATAGTGTGAGTGATGGATAAGGCCCCAAGCCTCGCAGGTTTTTCCGCATCCGGCAAGAGCGGGGCCTCATGCGCGGGAAACGCCTCCCCCGCTTGCCAGCGGTTTCGATTCGTGGTCTTTTAGGGGCCGCGAGAACAACCGGATGGAGAAAGACAAGTGTATTCGACCGATCAGATGAGAGAAGACGAGCGCTGGATGGCAGAGGCGCTGGCGCTGGCCGGGATGGCCGAGGAAGCGGGCGACGTGCCCGTGGGCGCGCTGGTGGTGCGCGAGGGCCGGGTGCTCGGCCGGGGCTTCAACAGGCGCGAGGCCGCCTGCGACCCCACCGCGCACGCCGAAGTGCTGGCGCTCAGAGAAGCGGCCGAGACCGACGGCATCTGGCGGCTCGATGGCGCGACCCTTTACGTCACGCTCGAGCCGTGCCCCATGTGCGCGGGGGCCGTCGTCAACTCGCGGATCGCGCGGCTCGTCTTCGGGGCCACGGACCCCAAGGGCGGGGCCTGCGGTTCCTTGTTCGACATTCCCTCGGACCCGCGCGTGAACCACCGCGTGCCGATCACCTCGGGCGTCATGGCCGAGGAGAGTGCGGCGATGCTGCGCGCCTTTTTCGAGGAGCGCCGACGCATCGCCCGCGAGGCGAGGCAGGCCGCGCGCTGATGTGACGATTCTTACGGAGAGGTGGCCGAGTCCGGTTTAAGGCGGCAGACTCGAAATCTGTTGTGCAGGCAACTGCACCGGGGGTTCGAATCCCTCCCTCTCCGCCAACGTCGAATACCGGCAGGATTGGTGGACCACCCGAAGTTTCCGCAGCCTCCTCGTATTTCCGCACCCCCTCATCGGCAGGCGAAAACCGCAGGTTTCCCCTCCCCGGGAAAGCCAGACCCTCATGGGGTTGTTGAAAAAACCCTCACATCTCCCTCATCCTGAGTAGTGGCGGAGCCGTGTATCGAAGGCCGCTCGCTCTGAAAACCACCCCCCCCTCCCCCCCTGACAAGGGGGGTGCTCCTTTGACGAGGGCTTTTTCCACAACCCCGCGGGTCCGTTTACAACCCCCGGCGGGGTCGCTATGTTATCGCGCATGAAACTCTCGACCGCGATCACACGGCTGCTCGACATTGAACATCCCATCCTGCTCGCCCCGATGGGCGGCGTCGCGGGCGGCGCGCTGGCCCGCGAGGTCTCCGCCGCGGGCGGGCTGGGCCTCATGGGCGCGGGCTACGCCGACCCTTCGTTCGGCTACGGCTCGGACGAGTGGATCAGGCGGGAGTTCGACAAGGCGGGCGAGCACGCAATCGGAATCGGCTTCATCACCTGGGCGCTGGCCGAGCGGCCCGGCGCGCTCGACGCGGCGCTGGAGTGCGGGCCCAAGGCCGTCATGCTCTCCTTCGGCGATATCGAACCCTACGCCGCGAAGATACGCGAAGCCGGGGTGACGCTGATCTGCCAGGTCCAGACCCTGGAAGACGCACGGGAGGTGGCGGCGAAGGGCGCCCAGATTATCGTCGCCCAGGGGACGGAGGCCGGGGGCCACGGAGCGGCGCGCTCCACGCTGCCGCTCGTTCCCGCGGTCGTGGACGGGGTGGCGCCGGTTCCGGTCGCCGCCGCAGGCGGCATCAGTGACGGGCGTGGACTGGCCGCCGCCCTGATGCTGGGTGCGGAGGCCGTCCTCGTCGGCACCCGTTTTTTTGCTACCAAGGAGGCGTTGGGCCACCCGAACCAGAAAGCGCTGATCGAGCGAACCGGCGGCGACCACACGCTGCGCACCAAGGTCTTCGACACGGCCCGAGGCATCACCTGGCCGGAACCCTACACCGGGCGCGCCATCCGTAACGCATTCGCCGATACCTGGCATGGCCGCGACGACGAACTGCGCGATCAGAGCCCCTCGATGCGCGAGCGCTTCTTCGCGGCCCTGCGCGAGGGGGATACGGATACGGCGGTCACCTTCGCGGGCGAGGGGCTGGACCTGATCGCCGATCGCCCGGGCGCAGGAGAGCTGGTCGGGCGGATCGCCCGCGAAGCGATCGACGCGCTCACCGACGTGCCGAACCGTTTTCTCGACCAGGATTCGGAGACAGACTGATAGAAGAGCACGAGCCGTTTCTCCAGCCCGCATTTCCCCGCATTTGCCGTAGGCGTTCTTGAAGAACGCTCCTGTAGCCTTTCATCGGGGCAGGCCCGTCAGCGCCTTCGCGTTTCCCGGAGTCTTTGATGCGCGCGCGAGGCGGATGAACGCACCCTCGTCAGCAGCTTTACCACCCATCAGGAGTCGATGACACGATGAAGTCTTTTGAGGATTTTCATACAGGCAGGTGCGTCGGCGCGTACTCTTTTTTCACAGCCTCGCATGCGGGCGGTATGGAGCAAACGGCCAGGAATCGGGCATTGGCGGGAATTTCTGAAAATATCGATAAATTTCCGAAAATTACTGACCATGCAAGTCGTTGCGATACAAATAGTTACCTTGAAATCTTAGCCTCCCCCACTCAGATACGCAGCCAAAAACAGATTTTTCGGCTCCCCCGCATTTGCCCGCATTTGCCCGAGGCGCTACTTGCGGATGGTGCCGAAGCTGAAGCCGGTGACGAGGTGTTTCTGGATCAGGATGCCGAGAATGACCACGGGGATGGTGATGACGGTCCCGATCGCCGCTTGAGGCCCGTAGAGTCTTCCCTCCACCGCGCT
>JAJEJD010000021.1 GCA_022828125.1 bacterium
GAACTTCCCCAAAAGGCCGCAGCGAATCGTTCTCCGCCGCATCCGCGAGAGCGCCACACGCGCCAAGGCGCTGCAGGCGGGCGAGATCGACGTGGCCTGGGGCATCATGCCGCAGTTCATCCCCCAGCTCGAGAAAAACCCAAAAACGGCAGTCGCCGTCGTCCCCGCCGTGCGCATCATGCACATGGGCTTCTTCACGAGACACGGCGGCCCGATGGCGAACGTGAAAGTGCGCCAGGCGATCAACTACGCCATCGACGCGGAAGCGATTCGCACGACCATCCTGGGCGGACGCGCGGACCTGTTCGGCCAGATGCTCCACCCCTGGAACTACTCGGGCTACAACCCGAAGAAAAAGTGGTACGGCTACGATCCGGCCAAAGCGAAGGCCCTCCTCAAGGAAGCCGGTCACGAAAAGGGCTTCAAGATGGAAATCGTCGCCACGAACGGCCGCTACCCGGGCGACAAGGCCACGTGTGAGGCCATCGCCGGCATGGTCAAGAAAGTCGGCGTGGACGCCACGTGTAACTCCCAGCGCTTCCCGCTCTTCAAGAAACTCCACCGCGCCTACAAGGCCGGCAAGAAAAAAGGCGCTGCGGCCTACTACATGGGCTTCGGCAACGGCGGGGGTGATTCCTCCGGCGTGCTTCGCGGAACCTCAGGCTGCAAAGGCGCCTGGAGCGGCATGTGCTTCAAGGAGTTGGACGCTCTGATCGACAAGGCCAACGCCACCGTCGACGAGAAAGAGCAGCAGATGGCGTTCGAGGCCGTGACCGACAAGATGAAAGCACTGGCCACGCACAAGATCGTCGTGAAAATCCACGACGTGCTCGGCCACCGGGCGAACCTCAAGTGGACCCCGCGCCACGACGAGACGCTTCTCCCCTGGGAGATCGAAGTGCTCGGTATGAACTAGGCGGGCGCTTTCGCTGCACCGCGCCGCGGGGGGTGTTCGATGCCCCCCGCGGTTTTTTTACACCTTCATGAATATCGCTTTTTTCTGAGGTTCAAATATGAAATTCGGCATCTTTCTGTCCGCACAGCAGACCCTGGACGCCAATCTGGTCGACGCGTTCCGCTCCCAAATCGATCTGGTTCGACTGACGCGTGACAAGGGTTGGGATTCTTTCTTCACCGGCCAGCATTACCTGAGCGAGGGAAACGTGCAGCACCTGCAAAACCTGCCCTTTCTCGCGCGGCTCAAGGCCGAGGCGGGCGACATGACGCTCGGCATCGGCGTCTTGCTCATCAACCTGCATAATCCGGTCTACGTGGCGGAGACCGTCGCCACCATGGACGTCATCGCCGAGGGGAACATGGTGTTCGGCGTCGGCTTGGGATACCGCGACGTGGAGTTCGACGCCTTCGGCGTCAGGCGGGGCGAGCGGGTGAAGCGCTTCGTGGACTGCCTGGAACTGGTCAAGCGCCTCTGGACGGAAGAATCCGTGTCGTTCGAGAGCGAATACTGCACCCTCGAAGACGTGCGCATGAACATGCGTCCCGTGCAAAAGCCCCATCCGCCCATCTGGTTCGCGGCGAACAACGACCCGGCCGTGAAGCGCGCGGCGCACATGGGCGACACGCTGTTCATCAACCCCCACGCCACCACGCAGACCATCGCCCGCCAGATGGACGTCTACCACGAAGGCCTGGCCGAGGCGGGAAAGCCCATGCCTGAAGAGCTTCCCTGCATGAAGGAGGTCTTCTGCGCCAGGGACAGGAAAACGGCTCTCGAACTCGCAGGCCCCTATCTCGGCCAGAAATACAGGGACTACGCCCGCTGGGGGCAGGACAAGGCCCTGCCCGAGGATGAGACTTTCGATCAGCCCTTCGAGGACCTGCTCAAGGATCGCTTCGTCATCGGCTCGCCCGAGGATTGCTACGAGCAGCTCAAACCCTACAAGGACATGGGCGTGAACCACCTCATCATCCGTACGCACTGGATCGGCATGCCCGCGTCCTCGGCGCTGGAAAGCGCGCGGCTCATCTCAGACGAACTCATGCCAGCGCTGAAGGCATAGGTCACACGAACCCCCAGGGAGACACCATCATGGCCTCTGCAAAAAACTTCCCCCGTTATCCCAAAACCGAATACGCCCGCCGCTACCGCGAGATCAGGAAAAGGATGCGCGCGCGGGGAATCGACGTCCTCATCTTCTACGGGGACTCGGGGATGCAGGGCGGCAACCAGGCCAACCTCAAATACGTCACGAACTACAAAGATCCGGTGAGCAGCTTCTTCGTCTTTCCGCTCAGGGGCGCGCCCGCCCTTTTCATCTCGAACCGGCTTTATCTCCCTTACGCCAAAAAGATGAGCATCATCGCGAAAACAGAGGCCGTGGACTACGAACCAGGCCTTAAGGTCGAAGGACGAATCCGCGAACTGGGGCTCGACAAAGGAACCATTGGCCTGGTCGGCTTTCGCGGAATCCTGCCCGTCTCCCTGCCGTTCAGCGTGGTGGATCACTGGCGCAAGGCTCTTAAAGGCGCGAGCTTCACGGACGCTTCGGATATCCTCGCCGAAGTACGGCTCATCAAAAGCCGCGAGGAACTCAAGTGGTTCCGGCGCGGGGCGGCGCTCACGGACATGGCCTTCGAGGCGTTGGATAAAAAAGCAAAGATTGGGATGAGCGAGTTCGAACTCGCCGCCACCATCTCCGGCGCATACGTGCCAAAAGGCGGAAGCCCGCAGCTCATCTTCGTGGGTTCGACCTCCATGGAGAGGCCGCAGTTGATCTTCCCCAACCAGTTCCCCTCTCACCGCAAGATCAGAAAAGGCGACATCGTGCTCACGGAACTCTCCGCCGATTACGAGATGCACCCCGGCCAGGCGCACCGGCCCATCTCCGTAGGCGTGGAGCCAACCCCTACCTACCGGAAACTCTACGAAGTAGGCGTGGAAGCCTACGAGCGCATCCTCGAGGCATTGAAACCGGGCAACACGCACGAGGACATCAAGCGCGCAGGCTCCATCATCGAGGAGGAGGGCTTCACCACCTTCGACACCACCTTCCACGGTTGGGGGCTGCTCATCGAAAACCCCCGCGTCGACGTAGGCGCCACCATCCTCAAGCGGCCCCAGAACGAGATCATCTTCAAAGAGCGCATGCTCATGGTGATTCAGCCCAACGTCTGCACGGCGGACGGCAAGCGCGGCCTTCAGGTGGGAAACCTCGTGGAAGTCACCAAAACAGGCGCGCGCGCCCTCCAGAAGTTCCCCATGAAGTTCATGCGCATATAAAAAGCCGCCCCGCAGATATCCTGCGGGGCGGCTTTTTATTCTGGAAAAATCAGTTGGCCGGCATGGCCGCGCCTTTTCCTCTCCTTGCGCATAGTTCTGTCCGGCCATCTCGGGCTTGGGGTCGCCTGCCGGATGGGAGGGCGCCGCCAGGACGAGCGATATCACGAACGCAAATACAACGAGGGACAAGATTTTCATGGCATCATCTCCTGGAGACATAACTTCCATTCAGACGGCATATTTTTGATTCATCGCGTCCGCCGAGCCTTTTCTTCAGGACGCCGTTTCGGATTCAGGTATACGGCAAAAAAAGAGGGCTGTCATTCACCCCTTCGGGTGAGCGACAGCCCTCAAGACAGATTTCCCCTAGTTGTTGAGGCCGCTTTGGTTCGCCACGGAAATACGCGCGATGGCGCGCTTCAGGGACAGTTCCGCCCGATCGAAATCAAGCTCTTCTTCGCTCTTCTGGCCCGCCATGCGCTCCTGCGCGCGCCGGCGCGATTCCTGTGCGCGCTCGGCGTCGATGTCCTCAGCCCGTTCGGCGCTCTCCGCCAGAATGGTTATCTTGTCGGGACCTACCTCGGCGTACCCCTCGATGATGGATACGAAATACCGCGCGCTGCCCGTGCGGTAGCTGAGCACCCCAACCCCAAGTTGGCACAGGTAGGGCGTGTGCTGGGGCAGCACGCCGAACTCGCCGTAAAACCCCGGGGCCGTCACCTCGTCCACCTCGGCGGAGACGAGCCTGCGCTCGGGCGTTACGATGTCGAGCATCATCTTACCTTCAACCATTCTCTTATACCTCGACGCCCAGGCTCTTGGCTTTCTCTTTGGCGGTATCGAGATTGCCCACCATGTAGAACGCCTGCTCGGGCAGGTGATCCACGTTGCCGTCGGCGAGTTCCTTAAAGCCCTGAATCGTGTCCTCGAGCCGCACGTACACGCCCGGCGTGCCCGTGAACTGCTCGGCCACGTGGAAGGGCTGGCTCAGGAAACGCTGAATCTTGCGCGCGCGCGCCACGATAATCTTGTCGTCCTCTGAGAGTTCGTCCATTCCCAGAATCGCGATGATGTCCTGAAGGTCCTTGTAGCGCTGGAGAATCTGTTGCACCTGCCGCGCCACACCGTAGTGCTCCTCACCCAAAATCCGGGGATCCAGAATCCGACTCGTGGAATCGAGCGGGTCCACCGCCGGGTAGATACCGAGCTCGGCGATCTGGCGCGAGAGAACAGTGGTCGCGTCGAGGTGGGCGAACGCGGTGGCGGGCGCGGGGTCGGTCAGGTCGTCCGCAGGCACGTAGATGGCCTGCACCGAGGTGATGGAGCCTTTTTTCGTCGAGGTGATTCGCTCCTGGAGATCGCCCATCTCGGTCGCGAGGTTCGGCTGATAACCCACCGCGCTGGGCATACGGCCCAGCAGAGCCGACACTTCGGAACCCGCCTGCGTGAAGCGGAAGATGTTGTCGATGAACAAGAGCACATCCTGGCCTTCCACGTCACGGAAGTATTCCGCCAGCGTCAGGCCCGAGAGGCCGACTCGCAGGCGCGCGCCGGGAGGCTCCGTCATCTGGCCATACACCAGCCCTACGCTTTCGAGAACGCCAGATTCCTCCATTTCGAGGTAGAGGTCGTTGCCCTCGCGGGTGCGCTCGCCCACACCGGAGAATACCGAAGTGCCCGAGTGCTCGGTGGAGATGTTGTGGATGAGCTCCATGATGAGAACCGTCTTGCCTACGCCGGCGCCGCCGAAAAGTCCCGTCTTGCCGCCCCGGGTGTAGGGCTCCAGGAGGTCGACGACCTTGAGGCCCGTCTCGAGCATCTCCGTGGACGTGCTCTGATCTTCCAGAGTGGGTGCGGGGCGATGGATCGGCAAACGCTCCGTCGTCTCCACCGGCCCCTTTCCGTCCACCGGCTCGCCGATGACGTTCAGGATTCGCCCCAGTGAAGCCTTGCCCACGGGCATCGATATCGGCGCGCCCGTATCCACGGCAGTTAATCCGCGAATCAGTCCTTCGGTCGGTTCCATCGAGACGGTGCGCACGGTGGATTCACCCAGGTGGAGCGCCACTTCCACGACAACCTCGTCTTTTTCCCCCTCGGCGAGGAGGGAGGGGTCTTTCTTGACGACGAGCGCATTTCTGAGCTCCGGCAGGCTGCCTGCGTCAAACTCGACATCGATAACGGGTCCGATAACCTGTGTTACACGTCCTTCGTTCATCCTGGGCTCCTTCGTCATCAAATTCCCCGTTCGGCCGGCTCATCGAGCGGCTCTGTTCGGGGATGTTTTTTCTGATTCGTAATCCTCTACGCCAGCGCATCGGCGCCGGCCACCACTTCGAGCAACTCCGTGGTGATCGAAGCCTGGCGCACACGGTTCATCTGCAACGTCAGCGTCCCTATCATCTCCTCGGCGTTTCTGGACGCGTTGTCCATTGCCGTCATGCGGGCGCCGAACTCGCTCGCCTCAGCATCGAGAAGCGACCTGTAGATCTGCACCCGCACGTGCCTCGGCAAGATGCTGTCCAGCACGCCCTCCATCGAGGGCTCGTAAATATATTCCGCCGCCACGGGCTCGCCCTGATCGTCGAGCGAATCGGGAACCGGAGGCGCCAGAGGCAGAAGCCGCGAGAGCCTTGGGCTTTGGCTCAGAATCGTGCGAAACTCCGTAGTGATGATGTGAACCTCATCGAAACCCTCTTCCAGATACGCCCTGGTCATAAGCTCGGCCAGTTGGGTGGCGAGGGCGAAGTCTATCTTCCCGTAGACTTCTGTGAACTGCTCTTTGAACGCATACTCCCGGCGCGCCAGGAAATCGCGGCCCTTGCGACCCACGACGATTATCTCGGTTTCCTTGCCCTCCGATTCGCGCTTCCCCAGGAACTGAAATGCCTGGCGGAGCAGGTTGGTGTTATAGCCGCCGCAAAGTCCCTTGTCCGAGGTGATGACGAGCAGAAGCACGCGATCGTCCTTCATGTCGTCGCGAAGAAGGGGGTGCGTGTCCGCCGAAACTTTCGCGGCCAACGAATTCACCAGTTCCTCTATCTTCTCGCTGTAGGGCCGGGCGCTTTCGATGCGCTCCTGTGCCCTGCGCACCTTCGAGGCCGCCACGAGCTTCATCGCCCGCGTGATCTGCTGGGTATTCTTTACGCTGCGTATGCGGCGCTTGTAATCTCTGGTAGATGCCATTTTCCACCTATTCCGCCGCGGCGGCCGCTGCTTCCGGCTCAGCCGTCTGGAGGGTTTTCACGAACTCCTCACACGCCGCCCGTAAGCCCTCGGTGATCTCGTCGGTCAACTCGCGCTTTTCGATTAAATCGTTCACCAACTGCGAGTGGCTCGTCTCCATGTAGGTGAGGAAATCGTTGTTCACCTTCTGAATGTCATCGATATCCACATTATCGAGATAACCCTGCGTGCCCAGGAAGATCGACATGGTCTGGCGATGCACTATCTCGGGCGCATACTGGGGCTGCTTGAGCAACTCAGTCAGACGCGAACCCCGGGCCAACTGCGCCTGCGTGGCCGCGTCGAGTTCGGAGCCGAACTGCGCGAAAGCCGCCATCTCGCGGTACTGCGCCAGGTCCAGGCGCAAGGTGCCGGCCACCTTCTTCATGGCCCTGTTCTGGGCGGCGCCGCCCACGCGGGAAACGGAAAGCCCCACGTTGATGGCCGGACGAATGCCCGAGTGGAACAGGGCGGATTCGAGATAAATCTGCCCGTCGGTGATGGAAATCACGTTCGTCGGGATGTAGGCCGATACGTCGCCCGCCTGCGTCTCGATGATGGGGAGGGCCGTGAGCGAACCACCGCCCAAGTCGTCGTTCAGCTTGGCCGCCCGCTCCAGCAAACGCGAATGCAGGTAGAAGACGTCTCCGGGATAGGCCTCGCGGCCCGGCGGGCGCCTGAGCATCAAAGAAAGCTGACGATACGCCGCCGCCTGTTTCGAGAGGTCGTCGTAGATGATCAGCGCATGCATGCCGTTGTCGCGGAAATATTCGCCGATGGCGCAGCCCGCATAGGGCGAGATGTACTGCAGGGGCGCCGGGTCGGACGCCGTGGCCGCCACGACGACGGTGTAGTCCATCGCGCCGTATTCCTCGAGGGTGCTCACCACCTGCGCCAGCGTGGAGCGCTTCTGGCCGGTGCAGACGTAGATGCAATACACGTCGGTGTTTTTCTGATTGATGATGGCGTCGATCGCAATGGCAGTCTTGCCCGTCTGCCTGTCGCCGATGATGAGTTCGCGCTGTCCGCGGCCAATCGGCACCATACCATCAATCGCCTTGATCCCGGTCTGCAAGGGCTCCTTCACGGGCTGGCGATCCACAACGCCGGGGGCGATGACTTCGAGGTTCTGGGTATCCTCGGTCTCGATGGGGCCTTTTCCGTCGATGGGCTGACCCAGCGCGTTCACGACGCGTCCGGCAAGCGCCTTGCCGACGGGTACTTGAACGATCCGACCCGTGCGACGGACCTCGTCGCCCTCCTTGATGGCGCGGTCATCGCCCAGGAGCACGGCTCCGACGTTGTCGGTCTCCAGGTTGAGCGCCATCCCGTACAAATCGCCGGGGAAGGCCAGCAACTCACCGGCCATGCACTTCTCTAGACCATAGACGCGGGCGATGCCGTCACCCACCGAAATGACGCTACCGGTCTCAGCGAGTTCGACCGAGGCGTCGAACCCCTCGATTTGCTTCTGGATGATCTGGCTGATTTCTTCGGCGCGAATCTGCATGGATTGCCCCCTTGATCCTTCAATTTGTTCTTAGGAGTATCAACTCGTAACCAACGTATTCCTTAAATTGCGCAGCTGGTTCTTGATGCTGCCGTCCATGACAACACCGCCCACGCGGCAGACCAGCCCGCCAATAAGCGTCCCGTCCGTCTCCACCTCCATGAGCACCTCGCTGCCCGTAATCTCGGAGAGTTTCGCCCGCAGCCCCTCGATGGCCTCTGCATCCAAGTCATAGGCCGTCTTCACCTGGGCGCGAACACGCCCGCGCCTCTCGTCCGCAAGCTGCTGGTAGCTGTGCGCCATATCGGAGAGTTCGCCGATGCGGTCTTTCTCGGCCACCACGCGCACGAAATTGCGCAACAACTCGTTCGCGCCCGATGCGGCCATGATCTCATCGATTATCTTCACACGGTCGGCGCGTGCGAATCGCGGGTTGAGCAAAACACGCCGCAACTCCTGGTTTCCCTGGAATTCACCCGCTATCTCCGACAGCGCCTCTCCGGTCTCGTCCAGAACGCCTCGGTTCTCGGCGATGTCCACCAATGCCCGCGCGTAGCGACGCGCCGCCTCACCACCAATCACAGTGATCCCCCGTTTCTATCACCTAGCTTGGCGAGATAATTCTCGACGAATCTTTCTTGATCCGCCTCGCCCAGCTCGTTTTTCAGCATCTCCTCGGCCAGGTTCAGTGCCAGGCTCGCCGCCTGATTCTGAAGTTCCGCGCGCGCCTTGGAAGCTTCAAGTTCTATGGTCGTTCTCGTCTGCTCCAGCAAGCGCTGGGCCTGATTCTCCTGTTCTTCTTCAAGTCTTTCGCGCATCGCGGTGCGCTCTTTCCCACCCTGCTCGCGAACACGCACGAGTTCGGCTTCCAGGTCGGCCACCTTGGAGCGTTGCTCGGCGAGCTCTTTTTCCGCTTCCTTACGGGCCGCCTCGGAATCCTCGAGCGCCTTGCGAATCCCCTCTCTTCTGTCCTTCAGGAAATTCCTGATGGGGTGATACGCCACCTTGTAGAGAATGCCCACGACGATGAGCGTGTTGATGAGCTTGAAAAGTTCCTCGGTGAAGCTGAACGCCTTGGCATGAGCGCCGGCCTCTGCAGCCCAGACCCATTCAGTGCAAAGCAGGGCCACCGCCAGAACCAGGAGGCCCGAAAGGCTGCAGTATTTTATCTTGGATAACACGGCTCTTCGAATCCCTCTATGCGATGCTGCGGCCCGCGAGCCTCGCGGCGATTTCACTCGCCAATCGGCCGGCGTTGCTCTCTAGCTCGGAGGCTGCCTGTTTCGCCTGCGCTGCGATGGACTGGCGCGTTTCCTCGATCTCACGGCCCGTTCTCTCTCGAATCTCATCAAGGCGATTGCGTGTCGCCTCGGTCATCTCCTGCTGGAGCGCGATGAGGGCTTCGGTGTTCTCGCGCTGAATTTCCGCCAGCGCGTCCTCGTATTGGCTGATGTAACCGGCCGCCTCGCTTCGGTCACGCTCGGCGGTCTCGAGATCGCCGGTGATCTGCGCGTCGCGTGATTCCATGTGGCCGAGCAGGGGTTTGATGAGGATTTTGTTGAGAACGATCAGCAGGATCAGGAAATTGGCCCACTGAATCAGGATAACGATCGGGTTGATGACGAGGGCGCCGCTACCCACGTTGAAACTTGCGAGCCAGGCGCCAAAGCCACTGGTGGGGGCACTCGCCGCCCATGATATGGACGGCGCGGCCAGAAGCATGAGAACCGGTGTCAGACCGAAAGCGAATCGTTTCAAGCGGAAAAGACGGGCCATCGTTTCCTCTGCATCCTGCCCCCTGCCGGGCGCAAACCCACCCCCATGAGGTCAGGCGCTTCCACGAAAACCGTCGGGGAATGGCATATGAATTCGTATGGTTTCCAAGGGCATGTCTAAATGTCCTGCCCCGAAAAACGCCTAAAACTACCCACAGGCATGGCCGAAGTCAAGCCCTGGCGAGATTTTTTACAACTTCCTGGATTCAGGAGATTTGCTCTTGGGTCTTCGGTGCGCTTCGCCTCCCCTCACGGGGAGGATTTGTGTTATTTTCCGGGCAATCTGATAACTCACGTATCGCCTGCCCCATTCATGGAGAGAGCAATGAAATTCGTCACGTTCGAAATCGCCACCCCTCTCGGAAACATCTCGCGCATCGGCGCTCTGGCGGAAGGCGGTAGCGGCCAAATCGCCCTGGACCTCGCTGGCGGCTACGCCGCGCTCCTTCAGGAAGAAGGCGAGGAACCGCGTTTCCGGGAATACGCAGACTTCAGGCTTCCTCAGGACATGTGCGAATTGATGGCGGGCGGGGAGCCATCCCTGCAGGCAGCCCGGTCGGCGCAAGAATTCATCCTGGCCGACACAGTGAGACGCGGACCGGGCGGTGAGCAACTCGCTTTCTCTCTTCAAGAGATTCGTTTGCGCGCTCCGGTACCCCAACCCGTCACGTTTCGCGATTTTCTAATCCACGAGGGCCATAAAGCCGCGGGCGCGCGGCGGCGGAACACCACCATCGACCCCGTCTGGTACGAGCTTCCCTCCTGCTATAAGGGAAACCGCCTGACCATCATCGGTCCTGATGATGAGCTCAAATGGCCGCACTACACCGAAAAACTCGACTATGAACTCGAACTCGCCATGTTCATCGGAAAGCGCGGCAAGGACATCTCGCAGGAAAACGCCATGGATCACGTTTTCGGTTACAGCGTGCTGAACGATTTCAGCGCGCGCGACATCCAGATCAACGAGATGAAGAACTGGCTGGGACCCCACAAGGGCAAGGATTTCGGCACGGCAATCGGCCCGTGCGTCGTCACGGCGGATGAATTCAACCCCACCGACGCGGTGATGATCGCCCGCGTGAACGGCGAGGAATGGAGCCGGGGCAACGCGGGCGACGCCTACTACTCCTGGAACAGGATGATCGAGTACGCCTCCATGGAGGAAGAACTCGTTCCGGGCGAAATGTTCGGCTCGGGTACCGTGGCAACGGGGTGCGGGGCGGATCTCGATAGATGGATAAAGCCGGGAGACGTCATCGAACTCGAAATCGAGGGAATCGGCGTACTGAAAAACAAGATAGTGAGAGAGGCTTAAAGAGCGGGCGGCCATTCGCGCAGTTTCAACTCTCCGTTCCACATGAGGCCGTGCCTAGGATGGCCGAGCCTGGTCGGAGGCCCCAGGGCGTGTACGCGGACGCCTTCGAGCAGGTGCGAGACCTCTGCGATTCTCCTCTCGTATTTCCCAGGGCTGACCCCGTTGGGGTTCCCCCAGGCGGCCAGCACCGCGTCCGCGCCTTGGAGGCTCCGCTTAATCCACGCATCGTTCTCCCGCCCCACCATCACCCGGTAAGGGTGGGCGTTCAGCTCTTCGGGATAAGGGGAGCGCAGCGCGAAGAGGTTCACGTACCGGATGCGGCCATATTCGTTCTTGCGCGCCCAGGCCTCGACTTTCCCCACGGTGGGGTCGCTCCTCTCCGCAGACGCCGTGGAAGGATTCTTGAGGATAACGGTGAGCGTCCGCGCGTGCTCCTCCGCAATCCGCACCTCAAGAAAATAGCGGTACCGCCCGTATTGCCGGGGCGCGCATTCGTTGACTTCCCTCACCTTTTTCGGCGGCATGCTTTTCCTTCCAGCGAAAAGAGAAATACAATGCCCGCCCAGCCATACAGGAGAAAGGACGGCCATGCCATACGACAATCTATTATATGAAGTCGAAGGATCCCTCGCCCTCATCACCATCAACCGCCCCGAGCGGCATAATGCCATATCCCTGGCCACGCTGGACGATCTCCACGCCGCCATCGCCGAAGCGGCCGATGACGAAGCCGTCCGCGTCATCGCCATCACCGGGGCGGGCGAGAAGGCGTTCGCCTCGGGCTCCGATCTCAAGGAAGTCGAACACCGAAACCTCGCCATTGCGCTCACCCCCCTCGTGCAGGGCGTGGCGGAGCGCCTGGAGAGGACGCCCAAGGCGACGATTGCCGCCATCAACGGCTACTGCATGGGCGGGGGTCTGGAGGTGGCGCTCGGCTGTGATTTGCGGGTCGCGACGCCGGGGTCCAAGTTCGCCACGCCGGAGGGGAGAATCGGGATCATACCGGGCGGCGGCGCCACGCAGCGCCTGCCCCGCCTCATCGGGCGCGCCTGGGCGATGGAAATGCTCCTGATGGGGGAGACCATCGACGCAAAGCGCGCGTTCGAGATAGGCCTCATCACCCGGCTCGTAGAGGCGGAAGAACTCATGCCCACCGTCCGGAAGATGGCCGAAAAACTCGCTGCCTACGCGCCTTTCGTGCCCCAGTTCATGAAGGCCATGGTGCACTACGGTATGGAGGGCAGCATGACGGCGGGCCTGGCGCTCGAGAAATTCGCCCAGGGAGCGCTCTGCGAAACCGAGGACAAGGCGGAGGGTCTGCGCGCCTTCCTCGAGAAGAGAAGACCCGAATGGAAGGGCCGTTGAATTGAGCCTGAATGTCGCAGGCGTGCTGGAAACGTGCATCTACGCCGGGGATCTCGAAGCGGCGGAGGCGTTCTACCGCTCCGTTCTGGGTCTCGAAGCCTTCCAGAAAGCGCCGGGCCGCCACGTTTTCTTTTACTGCGGGCCGCATGCGGTTTTCCTCGTATTCAACCCCGAAGCGACCTCCCGGCCCGACATGAAGCTCGGCGTACCGACACACGGCGCGGCGGGGCCGGGGCACGTGACGTTCTCCATCCGCGAGGCCGAGATGCCCATCTGGCGGGAGCGGCTGGCGGAACAAGGTGTGGACATCGAGAAAGAAGTCGACTGGCCCGGCGGCGGGCGCTCCATCTATTTCAGGGACCCGGCGGGGAACAGCGTGGAGTTGGCATCGCCTCGCATCTGGCGGCTGCCCGAACCGGCCTGACTTTCAAGTGGTTGTAAATACTCGCGTTTTGCGGTCGATCTCACGATTTTATTTTCGTTTATTTATCGAAAAACCCCGTGAATTTATCGATATATCCAGAATGTAAAAATTAAATTGTTGTTTTCAAGCTAGTTATAAATTCATTGAAATAAATGTAATCAAAACGCAAGCGGACTCATTACAACCTCAGAGCATCCCAGGGCGCGCGAGTCGTCGAAGACCGGGTAACCGATGGGGTGTGCGCCAGGCTAACTGGTGCCAGTGCAGCCGGTGGAAGTCCGGCGGGAGGGAGAAGGCTAGCCACCACCTCCACCCCGAGTCATGGGCCGCTACCCGCGAGGGTGGGGGTTAAGCGTTGACAGGGGCGCGT
>JAJEJD010000012.1:0-182500 GCA_022828125.1 bacterium
CGACTCCCCCTCAAGGGGGGAGTGAATTTGTAACCCGACCAAGGGGAGAAGTTACCCCTCAAGGGAGTGAAAAACCCGTAGGGACAGGTCGCGGCCTGTCCCTACCAAAAACGGCTTCCCTTCCCTCACCCACCCACATCCCCAAAAAACTCCCGCACCTCGGCCTCCGCTTTCTCGAAGGATTTGCGCCCGAGCCCGAATATGGCCCGGAGCTTGCGCGGGTCGTGCTCCATGAAGTCCGTCTCATAGGCGCGCTCGGTGAACGAGTCGTTGATTCTCAAGGTCCGCACGTCGGGGAAAAAGAGTTCGCGCAGCGTATCGACGGTATTCGAGCTCGTCCTCGATAGCGTCATGTAGGTCTTGAGCGGCCTTATCCCTGCGATGACCCGCCGCGTCCACTTCCTCGATTCGGGATAGCTGCCCGTCCCGACGCTTAATATCCGGATGTCCTCCCGGGCGACGCCGAGCGGCCCGGTGGCGTCGGCGATGGCGAAAAGGGTGGGATTGTTCGCCGTGAACCCGCCGTCGAGCGCCGTGCGCTCCTCGATACGGGGCGCGGCGATGCGCTTTTGCTTCAGGAACGGGTGCGCGGCGCAAGACGCCATGATGGCATCCGCTATCTTCATGCCCTCGCCCGACAAGAAACTATTGAGACCGCCGTGCGACGGGTTGATGGTGCGCTTGAACACCATGGGGCGGTCGGACTCCGAATTGGTGACGAGGATGCCGACGTCCAGCTTGAAATCCTCGAAAGTCCTCTCGCCGTATATCGCCTGCGAGTGCCTTTGCAGCGCGTTCGTCTTGGAGCGCGCGAGCAGAGGCCCCAACACGTCGGGCGCGAGTTCGAAATAGCGCTCCGCAATCGTCGGCTCGACCGCGTCGCCCAGTGCTATCATCGTGGCGATGATGGAGCCCGTGCTGACGCCGTAAGCAAGGTCGAAGGCCTCGTGCAGGGGGCGTCCCAGGGCGCGCTCCACCCCGGCCAGCACGCCCAGGGTGTAGACCCCGAGCGAGCCCCCGCCGTCGAGCGAGAGAATGTAGAAGGGCTTGCTCATCGGGGTTTGGCCCGGAGGAACACGAACAGATTTCGCCCAAAAGGAATTGTGAATTTTGCCGGGGAACGTCGGTTATTCATACGGGTATTCTAGCGCAACGGGGCGGGGTTGTTCAGCCGTAGGGACAGGTCGCGACCTGTCCCTACATATGCGGTGGCGATTGACCTAATCCATCCTCACATACTCATGCGCGCGGAAGGGCACGCCCAACTCCTCGGTCGCCACCTTCTCGCACGCTTCGATGTCGATGAGGCCGCTCATCTTGACGGCCGTCACCTCCACCTCGGGGATGTAGTTCTTCGACCACCTCACGAACTCCTTGACCACCGGGTAGGGTTCTTCCACGCCCTTGGTCTTGCAGACTTTCGCGTAGGCTTCCGGGCTTTCCGCCTGCATGCTGATGGATATCGCGTCCACGAGGCCGCGGAGTTCGGGCAGAATGTTCCTCTCGTGCGTCTTGTTGGCGAGCCCGTTCGTGACCAGGCGGATCCGCCTGGCACCCCTGCGCTTGAGTTCGCCGGCCACCTCCTTCACCACGTCGAGCCTGAGCGTCGGCTCGCCGAATCCGCTGAAGACGACTTCCTCGAAGCGCGACGGGTCGCCGACGGCGGCGAGAACCTCGCCCGCGTCCGGCTCACTTTCCAGCGCCAGTTTGTGGCCCTTGTAGACGCAATCGCTCAGGAGCCCGCAGAAAAAACACGAATTCTGGCAATCGTTCGTGACGTTGAGATAGAGCTTCTCGCCGACCTGGTAGGCGACGCTCCCCTCATCGTGCGCAGGCCCTACCCCGAACAGGCGGCGCACGTTCTCCGTGGTGAGGCGCGTCACCTCCTCTGACGTCATTCCGTGGAGTTCCGCGAGAGTCTCCGCCACGCGCGCGACGTAGGCCGGTTCGTTTCGCTTGCCCCGGTGCGGCGGGGGAGCGAGATAGGGACTGTCCGTCTCGAGCAGAACACGCTCGATGGGAACCCGCTCGAAGATTTCCCGGAGTTCTTCCGAGCGCGAGAACGTGATGGCTCCGCCCGCGCCCAGATGAAAATCGATGCCCAGGAACTTAGCCGCCTGCTCGTCATCGCCCGTGAAGCAGTGGATGACGCCGCCCGCGCGCCACGCCTTTTCTTCCTCCAGAATCTCGTAGATGTCATCCGCAGAGTCGCGGCAATGGACGATGATGGGCTTGCCCGCATCGACGGCCACTCTGATTTGCTCCCGGAACCACCTGCGCTGGCTCTTGCGCGGGGCGCCCTCCCGGTAGTAGTCCAGACCTATCTCGCCGACGGCCACCACCTTGGGCTCCGACGTGAGTCTGGCGATATCCTTGATGGTCCGCTCGTTCACGCCGTTCACGTCGCTCGGATGCACGCCGACCGCCGCGTAGACGCCCGCGTAGGACGCCGCGAGGTCCACCGTCTGGCGGCTCGACTCCAGGCAGGTGCCCATCGAGATGATGTAGTGCACCCCCTCCTCGATGGCGCGCTCCACCACTCCCTGCCGGTCCGGCTCGAACGCCTTGTCAATGAGATGGGCGTGGGTGTCGACCAGCACGGGCAGCCCGTTCGTATCCGGCAGATCGGCGATGATAACCTGCGGTTTGGGCCTTTGCCTCCGCTCCCCGCGCGAGCGGTTCCTGCCCTTGCGCCCGCCTCGCCTGCGCCGGGAGTCGGGGTCACGCGGGCCGCCGTTTTCAGAGCGCGCAACCGCCCTCTCTCCGTTCGGCGCGTGTGCGGCGGGTTCGGTCGACCCGGATGTATTCTGCCGTTCTTTGTGTTCCTGGCGTTTTCCGCCCCTGCGGCCTCGCCTGCGTCTGCGGCGATGGGGGCGTCCCTTTCTTTCGGAGTCTGGAAATGACTCCCTATCGCCTGATGAGTCCGTTCCGGACTCGTATGATTCATTCACTCCACAAACTCCAATCTCCCGTGCGGGGCGTCTTGTCCCTACCGGATCGGCGCGCCCGGCGTTACCGTCTCGTCCACGCCGAGAAGCACGAGATTCTTCCCGTCCTCGGCGGCGAGAACCATGCCCTGGGATTCCACGCCCATGAGCCTGGCGGGTTCGAGGTTGGCCACCAGTATCACCTTACGATCCACCAAATCCTCGGGCGCGTAGTGTTTCGCAATGCCCGCCACGACGGTCCGGGTTTCCTCTCCCAGGGAAACGGTCAGCTTGAGCAGGTTCTTCGATTTGGGGATGCGCTCGGCCTCCAGAACCTGCGCGGCGCGCAAATCCATCTTTTGAAATTCCTCGAAAGATATCTGTTCTGCCGCATCCTCTTCGGGCGCGGACTCCTCGCTGCCCGCGATGCGCCGGGCCACCTTCTCCTGAATGGCTTCTTTCGCTTCATCCTCGATGCGCGGGAAAAGGGGAGCGCCGATGTTGGTGACCAACTCATCCGGCAGCCCGCGCATATCCATCAATTCCGCATAGGGCGCACTCGCCCAGTCTTCGGCCAGGCCGATCTGTGACGCTATCTTCTCTGCCGAGGCAGGCATGACGGGCGATATCATGGCCGCGACGACGCGAATCGACGCCATGGCGTGCCAGAGCACCGAGCACAGGCGGGCCTCCTCACCCTCTTTCGCCAGCGTCCAGGGGGCGTTCGCGTCGATATATTTATTCGCGCAGGAAATCACTTCCCAGGCGGCTCTCAGGCCATGCTGAAAGTGCGTGGCCGCCATGCCGTCCTCGTATTTCGCGGCCGCATCGGCGACGAATTCGCAGAACGCGCGCTCCGCCTCGGTTTCGCCCGCCGGGGAGCACTCCAGCCGACCCTCTCTGTAGCGCTTCACCATGTTCAGGGTGCGGTAGAGCAGGTTGCCCAGATCGTTCGCCAGATCGCTGTTGATGCGGTCGATCAGCGCGCTGTGGGAGAAATCCCCATCCAGCCCGAAGGGAATCTCCTTGAGCAGGAAATAGCGGATAGCGTCGACGCCGTATTCCTCGATCAGCCAGTGCGGGTCGACCGCGTTGCCCAGGCTCTTGGACATCTTCTGGCCCTCGACCGTCCACCACCCGTGGCTGAAAACCTGCCCGGGCAGGGGGACGCCTGCGGAGAGCAGAAAGGCGGGCCAGTAGACCGCGTGGAACCTCAGGATGTCCTTGCCGATGAAGTGCTGGTCCGTCGGCCAGGCGCTTCCATCATGCACTCCGCTCTCATCGAAGCCCGGAGCGGTCAGGTAGTTGCTGAGCGCGTCGAACCACACGTAGATGACGTGTTTCTCGTCCCCCGGCACGGGGATGCCCCACTGAAAGCTCGTGCGCGAGAGCGACAGGTCCTTGAGGCCGCCGCGCACGAAGCTCATCACCTCGTTCCTTCGGCTCTCGGGCTGAACGAACTGGGGGTTTTTCTCGTAATGCTCCAGAAGCGGCTCGGCGTACTTGCTCAGGCGGAAGAAATAACTCGGCTCCTCTACCCATTCAACCTCAGCACCCGTGGGCGCGAGTTTCACGCCGTCGGGGCCTTCGGTGAGTTCGCTCTCGGTGTAGAACGCCTCGTCACGGACGGCGTACCAGCCCGCGTAGGCGCCCAGGTAGATGTCGCCCGCGGCCTCCACGCGCCGCCAGAGTTCCTGCACGCCGCGAATGTGGCGCTCCTCGGTCGTGCGGATGTAATCGTCATAGGAGATGTCGAGCTTCTCCCAGAGCTCGCGGAACTTCGCGCTGTTCATGTCGCAGAACGCGAGGGGGTCCATGCCGGCCTCGCGGGCCGCGCGCTCGAGCTTCTGGCCGTGCTCGTCGGTTCCGGTGAGAAACTGCGTCGGCTCGCCCCTGAGCCTGTGGAAGCGCGCCTTGGCGTCGCACGCCACCGTCGTGTAGGCGTGGCCGAGGTGCGGCTTGTCGTTGACGTAATATATGGGCGTTGAGACGTAAAACGGTTTTTTGCTCATCGTTTCGGGCCGTTTTCCTTGGGCAAGACGTCTAGGGACACATCGTTCTGGACGCCGGTTTTAAGAGAAAACTGGCCTGTGGGCAAGCGCATCAAGTCCTCCGCGCGGACCGTCATGAAGTCTCCCGTCTCGAGAGCGAGGGTTACCTCTTCCTTGAGCAGGTCCTGGCGCACGACGGTCGCGCCGCAGTCGCAGCCGCCGACTTTCTTCTTGCACGCGGGCAATTTCTTCTTCACCGACACGTAGTGGGAATGCTCGAAGCGGAGGCAGCACTTGAGCCGCCCGCAGCCGCCGGAGAGCTTGACGGGGTTTAAGCTCAGGTTCTGATCCTTCGCCATGCGGACGGAAATGGGGTCGAACGATTTGAGGAAGGAGCTGCAGCAGTAGGTGCGTCCGCAATCCCCGCAGCCACCCTTCATGCCCGCCTCATCACGCACGCCGATCTGGCGCATCTCTACGCGAACCGAGAGGCGCTCGGCGAGCACCCGCACCAATTTGCGGAAATCCACGCGGCCGTCGGAGGAGAAATAAAACGTCGCCTTCTTGTTCGAGTGAATGTAGCGAACCTCGATGAGGCGCATGGGCAGTTTGAGTTCGGATATCTTCATGCGGCAAAAATCATAGGCGCTCTGCTCGTTCGCCTCGTTTCGGGCCACCTTTTTATCGTCGTCCTCGGTGGCTATCCGCAATACTTGGGGAAGCGGTTCGGGATAATAGCGAGAATCCATGACCCGGGGGTTTTCGGATATCTCGCCGAACTCCGTATCCCCGTCCTTGCTCTTGACCATGACCTTCGTGCCGACCCGAAGCCTGAGATCCCCATAGGTGTGATGAACCGGTTTCGCGCCGAAGCGCGTCTTGACCCCGACCACGCCGATCTTGCGCGGCTCGGGCGGCGCCTCGATGGCTGCGCCGCCATTGGTTGTTTCACTCATTCGTTCACCTCAAACCCCGGCGGGAACCGTCTCCCGCAGGGAATATACCAAAGTCTCGAGCGTCAGGGACGGGTTGGTATTCCCGCCGTCCACGTCGCGCATGGCCTCTCCCACCCTCTCGAGGGCACGGGTTAAGCCTGCGCTCCCCCAGCGCTCTCCCATGGCGGCCAACGCCGCCCGAATGTCCGTGTGCCACAAATCTATCGCCTCGGGCGCTTCCCGGGTGATGAGTATATCGCGAAGCAGTCCGCGAAGCATTTCCAAAAAGAGAATTGTTTCATTTCTGCCGGAAGCCCCGCTGCCCGCCCGCTCCGTCGCGAGCGTGATGAGGGCCACCTCGTCCGCCCGGCCCGCCGGCGCGCTCAACTCCTCCAAAAAACGCATCGCCTCCTCCCTGCGCTCGGAGAGGACCTCAACGTCGGAAGTCATGGCGACGCCCAGCCTCCCCATGCCGAGGGAGACGAGTTTGTCCACGTCGGCGTCGTCACCGAGTCGCTCCTCCAAAATAGCGGTCAGGTCCGCTCGCGCCAGAGCCTGGAACCTGAGTCTCCTGCAACGCGAGACGATCGTCGGCAGCAGGGTGTGGAGGTTCGGTGTCACCAGTATCAATATCGTGCCTGCGCCAGGCTCTTCCAGCGTCTTGAGCAGGACATTCTGGCTCACCCGCGTCAGCAGATGGGCGTCATCGACGATGAAGACCTGGCGCATCCCCTCGTTGGGACGCTGATGGGCGCGCCGGATCACCTCCTCCCTGATCTCCTCCGCCTTGATGGAGCGAGCCCCAGCGGCGGGGCCGATGGAGACGACGTCGGGGTGTACGTTCGCGCTCACTTTCTCGCACGCCGCACAGCCTCCGCACGGCGGCGCATCGCCCACGCATTGCAAGGCCTGGGCGAACAGGCGCGCCGCGCTCGCCTTGCCGACCCCGTCGGGGCCATAAAACAGATAAGCGCCCGCCACCTGGCCGGAGGATAAGTCCCTGCGCAGCAGGTCTAGGGCCGCGTCCTGGCCGCGGATGGATTCCCAGCCCATTCGAATCTTTCCTTTACGATGTTCACCACCTCTTCGTGCACCTGCTCAATCGCGCCCTCGCCCGGCATGCGGAACCGCCCGGGCTCGCGCTTCGCCAGCGCCTTGAAGCCCGCCTGCACCCTGCGGTGAAACGCCAGACTCTCGCCTTCGAGCCTATCACCCGCGCTATCGCCGCGCGCGCGGTCGAGGCCTTCCTCTATCGCTACGGAGAACAACAGCGTGAGGTCGGGGACAATCCCTCCGCTCGCCATGCGGTTCAACTCCAGCACCATCTCCTCGTCCAGCCCCCGTCCGAATGCCTGGTACGCCGTCGTGGAATCGAAGAACCGGTCGCAAAGAACATGGACGCCCGCTTCCAGGGCCGGCCGAATCACCTCGCTCACGTGCTGTGCTCTCGCCGCCTCGTAGAGCAGGAGTTCCGTGGCGGCATCCAGGCCCTCATCGCGTGGAGCGAGCAATAACTCGCGAATCCCCTCGCCGACCTTCGTACCGCCGGGCTCGCGCGTAGCGAGAACCGGGAGGTCCGCTTCTTCCATCCACGCCCGCAGACGCGCCATCTGGGTCGACTTGCCGCAACCCTCCACACCCTCGAACGTGATGAAACGACCCCGCATGGGCAAACTCCCGGAAAATTCTCGCGCCACACCTTACCACAACCCGCTCATGGAGCGGGCGGCATGCGTGCGATCAACTCCCGTCCAGCTTCCGGTAAATGGTGCGCGTGGCGATTCCCAGGAGGCGTGCGGCGGCGCTCTTGTCGCCGCCCGTATGCCGGAGCGTCTCCAGAATGACCCGCCGCTCGACTTCCGCGAGCGGGGTGCCGACCTCGAGATTGATGAGCGGCGAGTCCGACGCCACGGACTGCTCTCCGTTCGTGGGCTCGCCCCGGGCGATTTGCGCAGGCAAATCATCCACCGAGAGAATCTCTCCGCGGCTCAGCACCACGGCGCGTTCCACCATGTTTTCGAGTTCACGCACGTTTCCCGGCCAGTGGTAGTTCGACATCGCATCGAGCGCCTCGCGCGAAAACGCGAGAACGGGCCGGTTGTTCTTCGCGGCGAAGCGCTGGAGGAAATGCTCGGCGAGCAGCGGAATATCGCTGCGCCTGTCCCTTAGGGCCGGCATGTGGATGGTGATCACGTTCAGGCGATAGTAGAGGTCCTCGCGAAACCTCTTATCGGCCACGGCGGTTTCCAGGTCCGCGTTGGTGGAGGCCACGATACGCGCGTCCACCTTCAAAGTCTCCGTTCCGCCGACGCGCTCGAATTCGCCCTCCTGTAAAACCCGGAGAATCTTCGGCTGCAAAACGAGGGGCATATCCCCGATTTCGTCGAGAAACAGCGTGCCCTCGTGCGCTATTTTGAAACGACCCTCCTTCCGGCCCACCGCGCCCGTGAACGCCCCGCGCTCGTAGCCGAACAGTTCACTCTCGAGGAGCGTCTCGGGAAGCGCCGCGCAGTTCACCTTCACCATCGCCTTGCCCGCCCTCTCGCTTCCCTCGTGCAGGGCGTTCGCTACCAGTTCCTTGCCCGTTCCGCTTTCGCCCAGAATAAGCACTGTTGCGGAGGTGGGCGCGACCTGGCGAACCATGTCCTTCACCCGGCGAATCGAGGAGTGGTCCCCCATCATGCCCGAAGTGTCTCTCAGGCTCTGGAGTTGCGCCCGCAAATCCGCGTTCTCGCGCAGGAGGGCCTGTTTTTCGAGCGCCTTGTCTATCGCCTTGAGGACAACCACGCGCTCCAGGGGCTTTGTGAGGAAATCATACGCCCCCTCACGCATCGCCTCGACGGCCGACTCGATGCTCCCGGCGCCGGAGATCAGGATCACTTCCGTATCCGGGCTGAGACGCTTCACCTCCTTGAGCAGACCGATGCCGTCCATCCCGGGCATTCTGAGATCGGTGATCACCAGATTTGCGGGCTCTGCGCCGAACATTTCTGCGGCAGTTTCCGCGTCGTGCGCCATCGCGACGTCAAGCCCCTCTTTGGCGATCATCTTCTGGAGGGCCTCGCGGCTGCCGCGCTTGTCGTCCACCACCAGCACGCGCGCCCCGGCATGATCGCTCATGCTTTCGCCTCCTGCGCAACCGGGAGCGGGAGTTCGACGATGAACGTGGCGCCCGCGCCCTCCCTGCTCTCGAAGTGAATGCCGCCGTCGTGCTCGGTGATGATTTGCCGGCTCAACACGAGGCCGAGGCCGGTTCCGTTCGCCTTCGTCGTGAAAAACGGCGTGAACAAGGAGGCCTGCTCCTCAAGGCTGATGCCCTTGCCGCTGTCCGATATACGGATGGCGAGGTGCTGATTCTCCAGTTCGGTTTTCACCAGGAGGCGACCGCCGTCGGGCATTGCGTCGAAACCGTTGGTGATGAGATTCTGAATCGCGACGCGCATTTGCGTTTCATCCAGGACAACCTCGGGGATATCCCTTTCGAGTTCCTTTTCGATTCGGATTTTCCTGCTCGCCGCCACATCCGCGTGCAGGTCCAGCAAATCCACGAGCATCTCGTTGCAGTCGATAGGCGTCTTCTCCAGACTGGGCATCCGCACGAATTTGAGATAATCGGCCGTCACCTGGGTGAGGATATCCACCTCCGCCCTCACGGATTTGAGCAACGTCCATGCCTCGGCGGTGTCCGACTCCTTGAATTGGGCCAATTCATCGCCGAGCAATTCCGAGTTCAGGTTGATGGCCGAGAGGGGATTACGTATGGAATGCGCCACCTGATCGCTCATCTTCCCGACGATCGAGAGCCTGTCGCGCTGGAGAACCTCTTTTTCGAGCGCCTTGCGCTCCGTAACGTCCTTCAAATACAAAATCACCTGGAGGGTCGCTCCCGAGGCGTCGAGAATCGGATAGGTGTAGTATTCCATATCCATCAGACGCCCATCTTCCCACGAAATCGACTTTTCGAAAAAACCCGGCTCGCCGGTCGCGAACGTGTCGACCACGATGGAGCGTTCGACGAATGACTCCGGCACCGGGGTGAGCGGCGATATCTCCCATTTCTGATCCAGCAAATCGGACGGTTCGCGCCCGAAGAGCCTGCCCATCGAACGATTGAGCATCCGTATGCGGAAATCCTTGTCCAGAATGCCGATGGCGTCCGTGATGCCGTCGAACAGCGCCTGAAGCCTTCTGTTGCTCTCCAGCACCTGTTCGGACCAGTGGATTCTATCCTCGGCCCTTATGCGTTTGCGCTCGCGATCGAGAATCAAAAGAGCCGCCAGAACCAGGGCGATGAACCCGAAACCCGTTAACAGCCAACCTTTTCGGAAAAGCCGTCCAATTAACCCGACGAACTCGGTGGACGGCGCGGTGAGGGCGAAAGTCCACTTCTCTTTCCCAACGGGAAAGTTGCTGAAAGCCGTCAGGTAACGCATACGTTTTTCTTTTTCCCCGGGTCTCAAGTCGAGGTGCCAGTCGAAACCATTCACTTCTTTCTTCATGCGCCCGGCGAGTTTTTCCAGTCTCTCATCCCGCAACTCGCGCGCGAGGGTGGACAATTGAACCCCTTCCAGCCCGGGGATGCCCGGAGGAAGGATGATTCTGCTCTCACCGTCCACGAGCCACGCCCGCTCTCGACCTCCCGATTGGACGGGCTCGACGAAGGCGCGCGCCAGATCCGTCATGGAAATTTGCGCGTAGAGCCAGTCGCGCTTTCGCTGCGCCTCCTCCCCCTCGGTCTCAACCCCTCTGGGCGCCACGGGCACCGCCGCGAACAAAGAGGAGACCCTTCGAGCCTCGTCGCGAATCACGAGAAGACAGGCGCCCTGCGTCCAGGAGCAGTTCGCCAGTTTTTCGAGGTATTCCTTGGGAATCGTGGCGATCTGCTGACCCGCTCCCTGCAAGTAGCCCAGTTCGCTCACGCGAAACCTTCCGCCCAGTCTTTCATACAGCCCCATCATCACTGCCATTCGTCCGGGATGATCAGGCTCGATGGTGCGAAGAAACCCCGCGCTGTAGCGCAAAGACGCCGTGAGCGCCTCCAGGAACGAGGCGATCCGGTCGCCGGCCTGCTCCACGAGAAGAAGCTGGCGGCGGTTGGACCTCTCCTCGGCCTCGGCCTTGGTGTCCACGTAGAGACGATAGGAGAGAAAACTCAATATCACCATCAAGATGAACGCCGCGCCTATCGTGCAGTACTGGAACTTCCGGTTCGCCCGGCGTGAACGGGCGATGCGCGAACGCGCCGAATCCCCGGTTTCATGGATCGTATCGTCTCGCGGCGGCGTCCGCCGCCCGAACCATCGCCTCCATATGACTCGAAAGGCTCTCGTCAACGCGTTCGGCATGGACTTACCTCAAAAAGCGGCCTCTTTCGCTCAGCCCCCGCGCCGGGCCCTAATCTGCCGGTTACTTATTAGGGAAAATCCATTCCCCACCCCGGCGCAGCGCCCTTGACACGGGGAAAATCGCCCCATATCTTGCATAAATTAGCACTCCATACGCCGGAGTGCCACACCAAAATTCAGCGTGAAAGACGCCGAACCGGGAGACTCTCGAAATGGACGCCCTGGAACTCGCCCGGAGAAACCGGGAAATCCTGCGCGCCATCATCAACATTTTCGTGGATACGGGCGAACCCGTGGGGAGCCGCACGCTCTCGAAACATACGGACATCGCCCTGAGCCCCGCCACCATCCGCAACATCATGAGTGATCTCGCCGATGCGGGCTTCCTCACCAAACCCCACGTCTCCTCCGGCAGGCTCCCCACCGACCTGGGGTACCGCATTTTCGTCGATGATTTGATGGATTCGCACACCCTCACGAGCGAGGAGCAGGAATCCATGCGACTCGGCGCCTCCGCGCAGGCCGCGCAAATCGAACAGGTGCTCGCCCAGGCCACGCGCATACTTTCGGAACTCACCAACACCGCCGGTCTCGTGCTGCTGCCCGCAGGGGAGCAGCTCCACTTCAAGCACATCAACTTCGTGAAGATGTCGGAGGAAAAAACGCTGGCCGTCATCGTCTCCATGAGCGGGGTGGTGCAAAACCGCGTCATCCCGACCGAGACCCCCATGAGCCAGGATGAGCTGAACAGGATTTCGAACATGCTGAACGAAGAGTTCAGCGGCCTCGCCCTGAGAGAGGTGCGCGAGAAGATCGTCCAGAAAATGGCTCACGCGAGGGAGGGCCTCGACACCCTCTACCGCCAGGCCCTGGAACTCAGCAAAGAGGCGCTCACAGAAAGCGAAGAGGCGCAGGAATCTATTTTCGTCGAGGGGGCCTCGCGCGTGTTCTCACAGCCTGATTTCGCCACTAACGCCGAAAAGCTCCAGTCCCTCTACCGCACGTTCGAGGAGAGGGAGAAGCTCGTACGCCTGCTGGACAAGTGCCTCGGCTCAGAGGACATCACCATTCTCATCGGTTCGGAGAACGATTTCGAGGAGATGAAGGATTGCAGCGTCGTCGCCCAGCGCTACTACATGGACGACCGCCCGCTGGGCAGCATCGGCATCATCGGCCCCAAGCGCATGCGCTACGATCGCGCCGTGTCGCTCGTGGAATGGACGGCGGACTCGGTGTCGAAATTCCTCTCCTCGGGAAAATAACGGGCGAACAAGCATTTTTTCGGTTTTCTGACCGGTTCGGTATTCCAGAGAAAAAAAGGTTGTGGTAGTTTCCTCCGCGCGGACGGCATCCGTCCGGATGTCCCGAATTTTCCAGGCTTGCTCAAGCAAGCCATCCCCCGTCGCATCGCTTCGAGCTTGCGCAAGTCGATGACCCTGGACGGGGAAGGAGCCTGCCGAAAGATGAAAATCGCCATCGTCTACAACAGGGAAAGCAAGAACGTCATCAACCTCTTCGGGATGCCGAACCAGGAGAGGATAGGTCTCAGGACCATCCGACGCCTGGCGACCGCGCTCCGGCGCGGGGGGCACGAGGTCGTCTCCCTCGAGGGAGACAAACAGTTGATCGACCGTCTCGAGGAATTCATGCCCCGCGTCGTGGAAGGAGAGCGTCCGGGCATGGTGTTCAACGTCTCCTACGGCATTCAGGGCCAAGCCCGCTACACGCACGTGCCGAGTATTCTGGAGATGGCCGGCATTCCCTATGTCGCCTCCGGGCCGCTCGGCCACTCTCTGGCGCTCGACAAGGCGGTCGCCAAGATCATCCTGAAACAGCACGACGTCCCGACGCCCGACTTCACGATGCTTGAGGCGCCGGATTCCCCCATCTCCGACATTCGCTTCCCTCTCATCGTCAAGCCGAAGAACGAGGCCGTGTCGTTCGGCCTCAAGGTCGTTCACGACGAATCGGAACTGAGAGAGGCCTCCAAGGTCATCTTCGACAGGTTCCGGCAAGCCGTCCTGGCCGAGCAATACATCGAGGGGCGCGAGATCAACGTCGGGCTGCTCGGAAACGACCCGCCCGAAGCGTTCCCCCCGGTCGAGCTCGATTTCGGCGAGGGTCCGAAAATCTATACGTATGAAGACAAGACCGGAAGAAGCGAACGCACGATTTCTCACGTCTGTCCGGCTCCCCTGTCCAGCGAGCAAACCGCTCAAGCCTGTGAGATTGCCGCACAGGCGTTCAAGGCGCTCAACCTCTACGACTGCGCCCGCGTGGACATGCGGCTGGACGATGAGGGGAATTTCTACGTGCTGGAAGTCAATAGCCTGCCCAGCCTGGGCGAGCACGGGTCGTATCTCGTGGGCGCGAGCGCGGTGGGGCTTGATTTCGAGAAATTCGCCAACCGCCTCGTCGAGGTCGCCAGCGCGCGATACTTCGGAATGCCTGAACCCGTCTCGCTCGACGTAAGCAAGGTCGACCCGAAGAATCACGCCGTCTCCTACATCACCCAGCGCCGAAGGCAAATCGAGACCAGCCTCAGGCAATGGGTCGGCATTCCGAGCCGCACTTCCGACCCGATAGGAATCCGCCAGGCTACGGAGCACGCGACGCGGATATTCGAAAACCTGGGCCTCAAGGAAGCGGAGGAGTTCACCGACGAACCCGAAACCATCGCCTGGGAAACGCGGGCGGGCATGGAGGGAGGCGTGCTGCTCATCGCGCAACTGGATGTCCCGCTCGATCCATCCGCCGCGCATCAACCCTTCCGGCGGACTCCCGAGCACCTGTTCGGCGAAGGCGTGGGCCGCTCGCGCGCGCCTCTCGTGATGCTCGAGTACGCGTTTCGCTCCCTGAGAAGCCTGCGGCGCTTGCGCCACCTGAAGGCCGGGGTTCTCCTGTACGCCGACGAAGGACGAAGCGCGCGCCACAGCGCGCGATTCATCCAGGCGGCCGCCGCAAAGGCGAAGGAAGTCTTCGTCCTGCGGCCCGGCACGACCAGCGGCGGCGTCATCACCCGCAGGAACGGCGTGCGGATATTCACCCTCAACGTAACCGGAGAGAGCCTCAGCCTGAGCAGCGGCGCCCGAAGAGAACCTCCGATACGCTGGACGATGGAAAAACTCCAGGACCTCTCTCGCGTCAACTCCCCGCAGGAACGCATTGCGCTCTCGATCTTCGACGTGCGGACACAAAGACACCCGATGCGGCTCCCGCACAAGGTGGTCGCAACGCTGGTGTTGAACTACCGGGATTCGGAAAACGCCGACCGGGCAGAAGAAGAGATGCGCGACATCCTGGGGCGCAGAGGGCCGAAATGGGATCTCTCCGTGCAGTCCGCCCGGCCTCCATTCGCCGGAACCGCCGTCCAGCGGCAATTGTCCGGCTCACTCACGCGCATCGCTTCGGAACTCTCGATTCCCCTGCGGACCAAAACCTCCGCATGGCCCAGCGTGGCGGGCCTGATACCTCGCGACACCCCGTGCGTCTGCGGAGTCGGTCCGACGACCATCGATGCGGGCACGCCCCAGGAGGCTATCGAACGTATCAGCCTGGTGCAGCGCACCCTGCTGCTCGCAACGTTTCTCGCCTCCAAAACCAAGGGTTGAGATAAGATGAACGCGAATTCCCCCAAAAAAACGACCGCCCCCAAGAAAACCTCCAGAGCAACCACACGACGCAAACCCCGGCAGGAGGTCGATTCAGAATTCCTGGAACTGAGCGACCACCGCATCCACGAGCCGCAGCGAGTCGCGGTCGCATCTCACGGGATGATCTCCACCGCGCACCACGGCGCGACGGCCGCGGGCGTCGAGGTGATGAGCGACGGCGGCAACGCCGTCGACGCCGCCGTCGCGGCCGCATTCGCCCTGGGTGTCTGTGAGCCTGCGGCTTCGGGCCTCGGCGGGCAGACGATGATGCTCATCCACCACGCGGCCACGGGCCGCACCATCGCCCTCGACGGCTCGTCCCGCGCGCCCAACCGCGCGAACATCGAGGAATTTCGCAACCTTCGGGCTGAACGCCGACGGGGACACCGCGCCACCACCGTCCCCAGCACGCCGGCCGTTCTCGAATACGCGCTCAGGACCTACGGGAAACTCGCGCTGCCCCGCATTCTCGAGCCGTCCATCCGCCTTGCGGAAAAGGGATACGAAGTCAGCGTCCTTCAATACCGCCTCACGCGGCGTGAACTGAAGTATCTACGCGATTCCTCGGCGGCGCCGCTCTTTCTTCGCGACGCGAGAAACGCATGGCGCGCGGGCAGCACGTTCCGCCAGCCCGTACTGGCCGAAACCCTGCGGCGACTGGCGAAGCGGGGAGTCGAAGACTTCTATCAGGGAGAAATGGCGCGCTCCATCGAAAAGGACATGGAGCGCAACGGGGGCTTCCTTCGAATGGACGACCTCTCGCAGATACCCTGGCCCGTCGAGAGGAATCCTCTTTCGGGTCGTTTTCAGGGACACCGCGTGTTCACGATGCCGCCGCCCGGCGCCGGCCGCACCCTGATCGAGATGATGAACATCTACCAGCATCTACCCAAACCCATGCAGAACATCGACAGCAAGCTCGGCGCCGTGCTGTTCGCCGAAACCATACGCCGCGCCTTTCTGGACCGGCGAGATCGCCCCTTCGACCCGAATCTCTATTCCCAGGTCACGGAGAAGACCATGCTCAGCGCCAGGTATGCGACGAGGGTGGCGCACCAGATCCGTGAGCGCATCGTCGGAAAGGGCGAGACGACGCATCTCTCGGCCATGGATCAGGAGGGGAACGTCGTGGCGCTCACGCAGTCCATCGAAAACGTCTACGGCTCATGCGAGGCGAACCCCGAGCTCGGCTTTTTGTACAACAACTACCTGAGCGCATTCGAATACACCGATATGTCCCACCCCTATTATTTGCGCCCCAACGCCGTCCCGTGGGCGAGCGTGGCCCCGACAATCGTGTTTCGTGCCGACCGCCCCTGGCTGGCCATCGGCTCGCCGGGCAGCGAAAGGATTACATCCTCCATCCTGCAGGTGCTCATCCGGCTGGAGGGGAAGGCCGAGCCACTCGCGGCGGTGGATGCGCCGAGGCTGCATTGCTCGGTAAACGGACGTGTCTCCCTGGAAGCATCGCGTATGCGAAGCGACCTGCCCGACGCCCTGCAAAGACACGGCTTCGAAGTGAATCACCTCGAGCCCTATTCGTTCTACCTTGGCTGCGTTCAGTTGGTGATGCGCCGCGGCGAAGAACTCGTCGGAGTCGCTGACCCGCGCAGGGACGGAGCCGCAGGCGGGGTGAACGGTTGAAGCTCCCGCTTCTCCTCTCCGTGCCCCACACGGGCCTTCGCATTCCACCGGAGGCCGAACCCTATTGCCGCCTTACCCCTGCCCAGGTGGCCGAAGACGGGGACGTCGGCGCCGCCGAGATATTCGACGTCAGCGAAGAAGTCGAGGCCTTGGTTTTTTCCGACGTCGCCCGGGCGATCGTTGATCTGAACCGCTCACCGACCGACCGCCGCAGGGACGGCGTCGTGAAAACCCACACCTGCTGGGAGGTTCAGGTCTACGATCCGTTTCCGCCTGAAGAAACAATCGACGCCATGCTCGAATCATACTACTTTCCTTATCACCGCCGTCTCGCAGAACTCGGGAAAAGCGGTGAATTCCCGCTCGCCATGGATTGCCATACGATGGCCGCTTTCGGCCCGCCCGTCGGTCCGGACCCCGGGCAGGAACGCCCCCAGGTGTGCCTGAGCAATGGCGAGGGCACGTGTTCCGATGAATGGATCAGCTCCCTCCAAATCGCTTTCCAGCGGCATTTCGAGGGCGACGTGACCGTCAATACCCCGTTCCGGGGAGGCTACATCACGCGCAACCATGCCGCAGAGATGCCCTGGGTCCAACTGGAAATCTCAAGAGCGCCCTTCGCGACGGATCAGGAGAAAAAGCGGCGGTTTCTGGCCGCCATCGCCGATTGGTGCGAAGAAACGACGGCAGGCGCCTGCTGAGCCGAGGCGCATTCCGCCAGGACACCATTGCTGATAAAATGAAGATTCGTTCGACCCGCAAATACCCGCCCCACGGATAGCGAGGGGCGAAAAACGCTTCATCCCCTCCCCGGCGGAGGTCATGATTCCTTGAAGGTCGCCGACGCCCTGAAAATTCTGGGATTAGAGAGAAACCCCTCGGGGTCCCAACTCAAAAGCGCCTATAAGAAGCTGGCCCTGGAATTCCATCCGGACAGAAACCCCGGCGACCCCGAAGCCGAAAGGCGCTTCAAGCAGATCGTCATCGCCCACGAAACCCTGAAAAACCCGAAACGCTCCGCCGACCGCGCTACCCCTCGGGGGCGGAAATCCGCGCGACAAAGAGGCGAGTACGAGGAAAAATGGGAGGACATCTTCTCCCATATCTTCCGGAGCGCGCGTGAACCGGAGGATAAGCAGAAAAGCGCACCCGGGGACTTGCACGCCCAGGTCGAAGTGACGCTTGAGGAATTGACGCGGGACTCCGAAAAAGAGGTTTCCGTATCGCGCCGCGTCCGCTGCGCCTCATGCGAGGGAAGCGGCTTTGAGGCAGGCGCGCAGAGGAGCGCCTGCCCCGCGTGCAAGGGCGCGGGCGAGGTTCGCTACAGACAAGGACTCGCGGAGTTGTGGGTTCCCTGCTCGGCTTGCGACGGGAGCGGTGAGCACACGGGCGAGGCGTGCCGGGCCTGCATGGGAGAGGGCGTCACGAGCAGGCGGGAGAACGTGATGTTGGCGATTCCCGCCGCGGCCAAAGAGGGCGCTCAGATCAAGCTCAAGGGTAAGGGCGATGAGGACGCGCGCACCGGCGAGGCGGGAGACCTCATCGTCACGGTGCGCGCGAAGCCGCACCCCCTTTTCCAAAGAGAGGGCAACGACATCCTCCTCGACCTGCCGGTGAGCTTCTCCCAGGCCGCACTCGGTCATGAAGCCCTTATCCCCACGCTCAAGGATGCGCGGAAAATCAAGATTCCCGCGGGAATCCAGTCGGGACGGGAATTTCGCCTGAAAGGAGAAGGGCTCTCACCGGCGGGCGGGCGGAATACGGGCGACCTGCGCATCCGGGTGATCGTCGAAACGCCCACCAAGCTCAGCGAGCGCCAGCGTGAAATACTGGCCGAGTTCCAGGAAATCTCCTCGCCGTCCACGCATCCCAGAACCCGGTCATTTCTGGAGAAGATGAGAGGACTTCTCGAATGAGGTGGCCCGGGCCGCCTTGTTGCCCTCTCGAATTCCTGCTACATAACTCATCCAGAAATCGAAATTCACCGCACAATTCAATATACCCTCGTACATCAGACACAGGAGCATCCTACATTGTCGAATCAAGCACGCATCGATGAGTTCATCGAGAAGACACAAGCACTGAACGGCAAGCCCGTGCGCGAGCGCGAGGCGTGGAACAACGAGGCGAGCGCCGACGCCATCCGCCATTTCGCCTACGGCATCGACGACGACAACCCGCTCTGGCTGGACGCCGGATACGCTTCGGGCACATCACACAAGAACATCATGGCGCCGCCGGCGTTTCTTGTGTCGGTCCTCTACCCGATCCTCCACGGCGCGCCCATGGAAGTGCCCCTCTCCTCCCTCATCGGGGGCGTGGAATTCGAATGGGAAAAACCCGTCTCCCGGGGAACCAAGCTCCGCGCCGAGTCGGTCCAGAAAGACTCTTTCGTCAAGACGAACAAGGCGGGCCGGCAGCTCATCTTCATCATCTCGGAGTGCACCTACTGGAACGAGGCGGATGAGGTCGTCGCCAGGGGCATCGGCACGATGATCAGGACCCTGCAGGAGGGAAACACGCTCCTCTACGAGCGGCCCGTCAAGAAGTATGACGAGGCGGAATTCGCAGAAATCGAAAACGCCTATGTGTCGGAAGAAAGAAGAGGCGGGGAGAAGCGCCGCTTCACGGACGTATCCGTAGGCGATGAGCTCCCGTCCATGCTCCGCGGCCCCCTCACCATCGGCGACATGGTGGCCTGGAACGCGGGCAACGGCCCCTCCTACAAGGCGGGCAGGCGCGGCTATCTCGACCTAAAAAAGGCACCACACAACGCCGTCCTGATCCCCCAGATCGGGATCCAGGTGAAAAACTCCCAGCAGCACGAGGACTTCAACCTCGCCTCGGGACGCGGGATGCCCGGGCCCTTCGACAACGGCGTCATGCGCTTCGCCTGGGTGAGCCCCTTCATCACGAACTGGATGGGAGACGATGCGTTCCTGAAGAATCTCTACGTCCAGGTGCGCCGTCCCATGATCTACGGCGACACCATCTGGCATAAGGGTGAGGTGGTCGAGAAAAACGAGGCCGAGCGCACCGTGAAGGTGGAGATCACCGGAACGAACCAGGAGGGCGAGCTGGCGACGGCGGGCTCGGCCGTGGTCCGCCTGCCGGAATAAATCGCGAGAGCCTGTGAAGAAAAAATGGCTCGAACTCATCATCGAGGTTTCTGAGACCCTGGCCGAGGACGCCTCCGCACGGATACTGGAGGCAGGCGCTTCCGCCGTGGAGGAGCGGGAAGGCGCTGCGGGCGCGTCCGTGCTCATCACGCACATCGCGTTCGAGGACGGCGCGACCAAAAAACTCCGCGCGATAGAAGCGCTGCTCGCCGCCATGGGCGTCTCGAAGAGCGCCATCACGTTAAAAAATATCGAGGATCAGGACTGGATCGCCCAGTCGCGCGGTCATTTCAAAGGCGAAGCCTACGGGGAGAGACTCTGGGTGAGGCCCCCCTGGGATGAGAGCGAGACGCTGGATGGGCGCGTCGAGTTGCTCATCGAACCCGGCCTCGCCTTCGGCACGGGCAGACACCCCTCCACCCACCTGGCCCTGCTCGCAACTGAGCGACAATGCGCCACAGTTCCTCCCGAGCGCATGGTGGACTTAGGCTGCGGTTCGGGCATCCTGGGCGTCGCCGCCCTGCTCTACGGCGCAAGGCGCGTAACGGCGCTCGACCTCGACCCAAAAGCCGTGGAGGAGACCATCGCCCTGGCGGAACGGAACGGGGTGGGAGACCGCATGACGGCGCTGGGCGCGACACTTGCGCCGGGCGCGCTTGCAGACTGGTGGGGCCGGGTTGATTTCGTAGCTGCGAACATCTTCCTGGACGCTCTCAGGGAACTCGCGCCGCTCATCCACGGGGCGCTCGCGCCTCGGGGCCGGGCCGTTCTCGCAGGGATAGGCTACGAGGGGGCGGAAGCTCTCGCCCGCATCTACGAAGAAGCCGGTTTCTCCATCGAGCATACGAACCAGATCGAGGAATGGGCGAGCATCGAGGTGATGAAACCATGACGCGCGACGGACTGCGGCTTTTCTACGTTCCAACCGAAGCGGTCCAGGGTGAGCAGGTCGTTCTCGGGGCGGAGGAATCCGCGCACATCCGCCGCGTCCTCAAGATGGGGGCGGGGGCGATCTGCCGCGTCGCGACGGAGGATGGACGCGAGTACAAGGTGGAGCTGACGGAAATCTCCGCAAGCGAAACCACCGCCCGAATCATCGAGCGCCTGCCCGGAAGACCGCCCTCCCCCTTGTCCATCTCCTTAGGGCTTCCCCTCCTCAAAGGGGAGCGCTTCGAGTGGGTCCTCCAGAAAGGCTGCGAACTGGGCGCCGATGCGTTCTATCCGCTCGCGCTCGAGCGGTGCGAAGTCAGGATTCAGGAGAAAAGAAGCGCAGAGCGTCACAGGCGCTGGCGGCGCATCGTCCTGGAAGCCGCCAAGCAGTGCGACCGTGTGCCGCCGCCTGCTGCGCATCCGCTCGGAGGGCTGGAAGGGTTTCTCGCCGCGGCGGAGGATTTCGACCTGAAAATCTTAGGATTTCTGGGAGAAGATGCGCTTCCGGTCAAAGAGGCTTTATCACGCGAGGCTGGAGGCAAAACCAACGCGCCGCTTCGCGTCGCCATCCTCACGGGTCCGGAGGGCGACTTTACGGACGAGGAGGCGCAACGAGCGATGGAAAGCGGCTTCCTGCCGGTGTCATTAGGCCCCAGAATCCTGCGCGCGGACACTGCGCCCGTCTCTCTCCTCACCATCGCGCAGCACGCCCTGGGCGACATGGGCTGAAGTGCCCCCACTCGTTTGACACCTTTTTCGCGCCGCCTTAGGTTGTGGGCATCACCAATATCCAAGGGAACATCCGATGAAGGTCATCATTGTCGGCGGGGGCGGTCGCGAGCACGCTCTGGCATGGAAGCTCAGCCAAAGCCCGGACGTGGAGGAAGTCGTCTGCGCGCCCGGCAACGCGGGCACCGCCCGGGTCGGGCGGAATGTATCCATTGGCGCTGAGGACATCGCGAGCCTCCTCTCGCTGGCGAAAGAAGAATCTCCGGGCCTGGTCGTCGTCGGCCCCGAAGCCCCCCTCGCCCTGGGGCTGGTGGATGAACTCGAAGCGCTCGGGGTTCCGGCCTTCGGCCCATCCGCCGAGGCCGCCCGCATCGAGGCGAGCAAGGCGTTCTCCAAGGCCCTGATGGACGAGGCGGGAATCCCCACCGCCGCCTACGGCGTTTTCGAGGACGCCGGCGCAGCCAGGGATTTCGTCTCCGAGCGCGGCGGCGCGTGGGCGGTGAAGGCCGACGGCCTGGCCGCGGGCAAGGGCGTGCTTCTTTGCCCCGACGCGGCGAGCGCGCACGAGGCGATATCCCAAATCATGGAGGAAAGAGCCTTCGGCGATGCGGGCGCCGCTTGCGTGGTGGAGGAATTCCTGGAAGGCGAGGAAGCGAGCTTTCTCGCCTTTGCGGACGGGGAAACCGCGCTCCCGATGGCCTCCGCGCAGGATCACAAGGCGGTCGGCGAGGGCGACACCGGCCCCAACACGGGCGGCATGGGCGCGTATTCGCCTGCGCCCGTGCTCTCGGGCGCGCTCGAAGAGAAAGCCCTCGAAACTGTGGTCAAGCCCGCCATCCGCGCCATGGCGAGGCGGGGCACCCCCTACCGGGGGATCCTCTACGCCGGCCTCATGGTGCAGGGCGATGATTTGAAGGTGCTGGAATTCAACTGCCGCTTCGGCGACCCCGAATGCCAGCCGCTGCTCACCCGCATGGAGGGGGACTTGCTGCCCGTCCTCATGGCGTGCGTCGAGGGGCGGCTGCATGAGACGAGCATCCGCTATTCGCAAGACGCCGCGGTCTGCGTCGTCATGGCGGCGGGCGGCTACCCGGACGCCTACCGAAGGGGCGACGCGATTCAGGGAATCGGGGATGCCGACGCCCTCCCGGGCGTTCACGTCTTTCACGCCGGAACGAGCCTGAACGACGCAGGCGAGGTCGTCACCTCTGGTGGTCGCGTCCTGGGCGTCACCGCGCGCGGGCTGGACATCCGCGCCGCCATCGCGCGCGCCTATGAGGCGTGCGACCTGATTTACTGGGAAGACGTCTATTTCCGAAAAGACATCGGCGCCAAGGCTTTAAGGCGCCTGGGCTGATTCGGCAGGCTCCCGGTTCCGCATGCGCGCTCTCATCATCCTCATAGACGGCGGCGACCCCGCCTATTTCGAAGCCTCCCACACGCCGAACCTGGACAAAATCGCGAGCGAGGGCGCGCGCTACACCGTCTCGTGCCAGATGCCCTCGGTCACCAACGTGAACAACGTCTCGATGATCTGCGGCGCGCCCCCCGCCATGCACGGAATCACGGCCAACTACTTCCTGAACGCGGAGACGGGCGAGGAAGTCTATATGGAATCGGGGGATTTCGTCTTAGCGCCCACCCTCATGGAGACGGGCAGCGCGGCCGGGCGCGCGACCGCCGTCCTGGCCTCCAAGCAGAAACTCTGTGACATGATCGGCAAAGGGGCAGGCGCGGTCGTCACCGCGGAAGACCCGCCTGCGTGGCTCACCCGGAAAGCGGGTCCCAAAGAGGAGATATACAGCGGGGCCGTGAACCTATGGCTCTTGCGGGCGGCGCGGGCGGTACTGGAAGAGGAAAAACCCGATCTTCTCTACGTCACCACCACGGACTACCTGCAGCACAAATACGCGCCTGAGCACGCAGAAGCGCAAGCGCACCACGCTGCGCTCGATGCGGAAGTCGGAAGGCTCGTCGACAGCTGGTTGCGTATTCACAAGAATGGAACTGTCTTCATCACCGCCGACCACGGGATGCTTGATAAAACACGAGCGCTGGACCCGGGCGTCATCCTGCGAAGCGAAGGTATAGACGCGGATGCCGTGCCCATCATCAAGGACCGCTACGTCGTCCACCACGGAAACCAGGGCGGCGCGGCCTACGTTCACCTGGAAAACGGGGAGACTCTGAGTGAAGCCGTCGCCATCCTGAAAGCGCACTCCGGGATAGACGATGCGCTTTCGCGTCAGGAGGCGGCTGCGCGCTTCCAGCTGATGGCCGAGCGGGTGGGCGACATCATGGTGTTGGCGGATTCCGAGACCGTGTTCGGCGTGATGGAAGATGCCGAGCGCGAAGTTTCACTCAGAAGCCACGGCTCTGTGCACGAAAGCATCGTTCCGCTATGGGCCCTGAACGCGCCTGATTTCAAGCCTTCTGATACGCCCCGCCATTTCGAGTGCGTCCGCTACGTGATGGACAATTTGTAAAAAGAAAACCGGACAGAAAATCCATTGCTCCGCAAATGCTGCGCCCAAATGCGCTCCGAGCGATACGGCCCCGATCAAACGGCCTCCTGATTCCGCGACTACCGCTGTTGCGCCGCGCGTTGTTCCACATAATCTTCCAATGAGAAAGGCGCGCCCGGTTTCTCCGGTGCGGTGGTCTCAATACCGGGGAAATTTGACGTCTCTTCGAACCAGGAGCGCTGCGCGGGCAGGCCCCATCCTCCCCTGTTAATACCCGAAACGTCCCATTCCACCGGCTCTATTTCCATGTCCAGCATCTGATGCGGCGCATCGAGAAGTATTTCGCCCCGGTGGCCGTCGGGGTCCCGGAGGTAGACGTACTGGACGTGCCCCATCGTGTGCCGGCCCGGTCCACGCTCCACGGCGTCGCCGTAACCCATTTGCCCGGCGATATCGCAGGCGCGCATCATGTTCTGAAACGAGCGCGTGACGTAAGCGAAGTGGTGCATGCGCGGCCCCCGGCCGGTCAGAAAGACGATATCCCAGGGAATGTCCTTGCGGTAGGAGAATATCCCCAGCACGTTCTTAGACCCCGGCGCCGTCATATAGTCGCTGATCCGAAACCCGAGCCTGTTGTAAAGGTCGAACGCGCTCAGGACGTCGGCGGCGTGGAGTTGCATGTGATCGAAGCGCAACCCGCAGGCCCCCTTGTGCGCGTTGTGAGCGGAATCGGCGCGATCGACGCGATCCATGCGGGCGCAGAATTCGAGCGGCACCCCGCCAGGGTCGGAAACCCGGAGCGTCCGGCCCTGAAATGGCGCGTCGACCCAGCGCGGGGCGAGGTTCTCCGCAATGAAGAATCGCTCCGCCTTTTCGAGTTCCTCCTCCGTCAGGACGCGAAAACCGACGACCTCGCAAAGCGGTTCGGTATCGGCGCGCTTGATAACGAGGCTGTGATGGCACGCCTCCTCGATACCACGAAGGTAGACGACGTCGCCCTCCTCCTCCGTCACCACCAGGCCGTACACTTCCGTATAGAAATCGCGGCTGCGCACGGTGTCGCGGCTGGTGATTACGGTGTGGCTGATGCGAGTGACGTTGAACGGCGGGTAGAACACCGGAGAGGGAATCGACATATCTTGCTCCTTTCCATCGAGGTCACACGGCGCCGGGGTCACCCACGAATTGCGTTATCGGGGCGACGACGCGGCCATCTGTTATCGGCATGCAATCCGGCGAAATTTCCTGTGTGAACTCGATGCCGCGGTCGCGCGCCTCATCGATGAAGCGTCCGAGATGCCGCATGGCGCCGGTGGGAGTGTCGTGGAGGACTGTGACGGTCCACTCCTGGGCTTCGCAGTGTTTGAGCGCCGTCTCCACCCAGTCGTCCGGCTGCTCCCAGTCGCGCGGGATGCTGTTCCACAAAACCATGGTGAAACCATCTTCCAGGAGTATGTCCCGCGCTTTCGGGCTGAGGAGATGATCGCCCAACTGGCCGCCATCCCCTTTGGGGCGAAACATGCGGCGGTTCGAGCCGAGACTATCGATCAGCGCCTGCGTCCCGCGAATTTCGCGCTCGACGACCTCATCCGACGGCTGACGGCCAAACGGCGTCGAATGCGACCAGGTGTGGTTCCCGATCCAGTGTCCGGCCGCCGACACGCTTTCCGCAAGCGGGCGGCCATCGGGCAGCGCCAGCCTCTCGCCGAGCATGAAGAAGGTGGCCGGAACTTCTTTCTCCTCCAGCACGCGGAGAACCTGCGGGGTGACTTCGGCGAAGGGGCCGTTGTCGAAGGTGAGAGTCAGAGATTTTGTCATGGCTCAGAACGGCGCCGAAACGCCGGATGGGAGGTCGTGCTCGGCCGCGTTGAGAATCGCAGCGCCGACGATGTAATGCCCGATGATACCCGAAACCTCGATGACGCCGGGAACGCCGAATTTTTCCCGCACCGCATCGAACTGCGCGTCAGATACGCGGCGCTTCTCGATCAGGGTCTTCACATAATCGTAAACGGCTGCTTCGGCGTCGTCTTCAAAATGCGGGTCGCTTCCGGCGCGAATCGCCTCGATAACGTCGCCGCTCAAGCCGTTTTTCCGCGCAATCGGCTCGTGCACCAGCCATTCGTGGTAGCAGCGCCAGTCGCGGGCGACGATCAGGATAATCATCTCCCGGATGTTGCCGGGCAGCGTCGCTTTGAAGCGGAGGTATTCGCCGACTTCCTGAACGCGATCCGCATAATCGGGCTGATGGAGCCACAGCGCCATGAGTCCCCCGGCATGACCGCGTCCGCCCGCGATCATCCGATCCGCCACTTCCCGCTGGCGGGCGGTCATCTCTTTTTCATCGACACCGTAAAAGCGAGCCATGAACCCTCCTCCCCGAATTCCGGCAAGAATGGAATCATCATGGAAACCTGCAGCCTTAGTTTACTGGAAGTTTCACGAACCGCCCATCATCACGGATTGCGCTTCACCCACGGGAATTTCTCGTCGATCCCCGGCCAGATCTCGCGGATGGCGAAAAAGCATATCGCTACCCAGATGGCGAGGCCCACGTCGAAGCCCTCGAGTACCCGCACCATCCAGATGAAATCGAACACGCCCAGCACCAGCACCGAGAGGTAACAGCTCCACGCGATCCCCCGCAGTGTCGCCAAGCCAAAGGCGCACAAGGCCGCCCCTGCCCCCAGCGTCGCCCAGCCGTAGCCCACCCTGCCCGGCTGGTCCATATACATCGCAGACACGGTGAAGACGATGAGCAACGCGCCGACCAGCAGCGTGGTCCTGGCCGCGCGATTCGCGTCGAACACTCTTTCTTCACTTACGGGGGGTTCGTTCATCTTCTCTCGCTTTCCCTTCGGACGCCGGCCCCGTGAGGGTACGCCATCCGCTCCTCGTTGCCTAGCCACTCGCCCGTGTGGTGTAATCGCGTGGCTGAAATCCCATTCATTTATTTGAGGAGGACGCCCCTTGAAGGCGATGGTGCTGAGAGAACCGGGAAAACCCTTTGTCGAGGAAGAATATCCGGACCCCGTGGCGGGGCCTGGGGAGGCGGTCGCGAAGGTACTGGCGTGCGGCGCCGGGCTGACCATCCACCACGCCCGCATGGGCCGCGTGCCGGACGTGGACTACCCCCTCATCATCGGCCATGAGATCACCGCCATCATCACCGCCGTGGGCGAGGGCGTGGAGGGTATTCAGGAGGGCGACGCGGTGACCGCGCACTTCTACGTCACGTGCGGGAGGTGCAAGTGGTGCCTCATCAACCGCGAGACGCTGTGCGAGAACTTCACGGGCTATATCGGCCGCCAGGTGCAGGGCGCCTATGCCGAATACATCAAGCTGCCCGCGCGGAACTTCATCAAAATCCCCGCCGGGCTGGATTACGAGAACAACGCGGCGGAGGTCTCCGTCATCTGCGACGCGATAGCCACCCCGTATAAGGTAACGAAGCGCGCGCGCATCGCGCCGCTCGAGAACGTGGCCGTCATCGGCGCGGGCGGCGGCGTGGGCATCCACATGGTGATGATGGCGAAGTGGGCGCACGCGAGGGTCATCGCCGTGGACGTTGCGGCGAACAAGCTGGGCAAGTGCCGCGACGTGGGCGCGGACGAGGCCGTCGACGCTTCCCAGGGAGACGTCACGGGGGCGCTCATGGACTTGACGGGGGGCAAGGGCGTGGACGTGGTGGTCGATTTCGTCTCCTCCGCCGCCACGATGGAGGCGGGCGTTCAGTCCCTGGGAATCGGCGGGCGTCTGGTGACGCTGGGCGGTACGGGGCAGCCGTTCCAGGCCGCGGCGCGCAATATGGTGACGAAAGAGCTCGAACTCCTGGGCAGCCGATACTGTTCGAAACAGGAACTCAAGGAATCGCTCGACCTGGTGGCGCGGGGCGACGTCTGGCCCGTGGTGACGGAAACCTACTCGTTCAACGTCGAAGAGGTGGAAAAGGTCCACGAACGGCTGGAAGCAGCGGCCGTCACGGGCCGCGCCGTCATCGTGATGGAGTAGGCTTTTTTAAGCGTCGGTTGGCTAGTTGGCGATCTTCCACTGCCCGTCGGGCTGCCTGCAGGCCGTGCCGTAGGCGTTTTGCTTTTTGCCGTCGATGACGATCGTCTGCTGGAACTCCCGGCAGTACTGGTCGAGTTCGTTCTTGAAGGCCGGCCTGGGAACGACGACGCCGCACACCCGCCTGTCGGGGTTGTCCCAAACGGTGCGCGTGCCGGAGCGCTGGTTCTCGAGCGCGTACTGCGTGGCGCTCGCGAGCCTGAGCCGCTCGGCCTCGTCCAGGTCGCGCCCGATCTGCCCTCCCACGACGCTGCCGAGAAGCACGCCCGCGAAGGTGGCCAGTCCACGGCCACTTCCCTTGCCGAGTTGATGGCCGATGACGCCGCCGCCGATCGCGCCGATCACCGAGCCGAGAACCTCGTTGTCGTTGTTCGCGTAATAGACCGCGCAATCATCACCCGTCGAACGATAGACGTAGCGCTCACGCGGGGAGGACCGATAGATGACGCGCGGGCCGGTCCAGACCGGATAGCCGTACCAGACCGGAGCGACGACGCTGGGGCCGACCCAAAAGTTATGGCGAATGACGACGCGGGGACGACGATGATGACGCCATTTGCGATGCTGACGCGCTCTGTGGCGCTGGTGCGATTTGTATTTATGATGCCGCTTGATTCCGCCGCGCCGGCCTTCGCGCCTGTCCGCTTCCGCAACGCCTGCCAGAAAAACGACCGCCAAAACGCTCAACGCGATGATGACCCCATAGCGCTTCATCTGTCCGTCTCCCCTGTAACTTTACCCGTTTGCCGGGAAAAGACGTGAACCAGCGACCTGCCTATTATACTATTCGACGCCGCAGGGTTCCATCTCATATAACTTATTGATATTTATAAATTTATCTATTTCAAATGCAAAGCGGTTTTTATGCCTAAGCCAAGGGAATACTCATCCGTCCTCTTGAAAAAATGCGCCCCGCGCGCTCTCATACTTCATCCCAGCCAAGAGAACCCCCGCGAACTTTGAAGATTTCCGCCCTCGCCTGTAGAATCGCCTCCCGCGGAATCACACAACTATTCGGGAGGTTTCAGGTTTCATGAGCGAAGGCGTCGCGTTCGAAAAATGGAAAATCGGGAGCAAGTTCACCACCCGGGGCAGGACCATCACCGAGACCGACGTGGTGAACTACGTGAACCTCGTGGGCTATACGGAAAGCCTGTTCCTCGACATGGAGTTCTTGCGGGAAAAGGGCCATGAAAGGCGCATGGCGCCCGCCCTTTTCACATGCGGCATCGCGGACACGCTCATTGTCCAGACGGGCGTTTTGCATGATTACGCCATCGCGCTCCTGGGCGTGGACGGCCTCGTGGCGCGCGCGCCGGTCTACGTGGGCGATACGCTCACGGTCGAAGTCGAGACGACCGACGTGCGCGCATCAAAAAGCAGGCCCGATCGCGGCGTCGTCGCAACGCACCAGAAGGTGCTCAACCAGAACGGCGAGGTGGTGCTCGAATACGACGTGAAGCGCATGCTGCTCAGAAGCGACGCGTAAGAAAAGCTCCCTACAGCCCGAAAAACTCCCTCGCCGTGCCGCTCCAGATTCGTTCCGCGTCATCCGCGGAAATATCGAGCGCGTCCATCATGTCGGCGTGGCGCTTCACGGGCACCCAGGGGGCGTCGCTCGCGAACATCATGCGTGACGCGCCCATCTCCTGTAAGGAGAACTCGAGCGCCGTCTGGGAATGGACCACCGTATCCGTGTGGAAGCGCGCGAAGTATTCGCTCGGGTCGCGTGTGATGAGGTCCTGATCGTCGCGGTAGCGCGAACTCAGATTGTCCACCCGCCCGATGAACAGTGGAAGCGACGCGCCCCCGTGCGGCAGGAGCACCTTGAGATTCGGGTGGCGCTCCAGCACGCCGCTCAGGATGAGCCGCAGCGCCGCCAGACACTCATCGAACATGAAGCCTATCATCGGACCCAGCCAGTGATCCTCATAATGCGGCCCCGAGGGAGAAGGCCCCGGATGCAGCACGAGCGGAACCCCGCGCTCGGCCAGAAGCCCCCAGAGAGGCTCGTGGGCCGCGTCGTCGATGTAGCGTTCACCGCCGATGTAGGCGAACACCTGAAGGCCCACGAAATCGAGTTCGTCCACGCAGCGCTCCAGTTCGCGGCAGGTCGCGTCCATCTCACCGAAGCCGAGCGAGGCCACCCCGCGGAAGCGTCCGGGGTGAAGCGCCGCCGCCTCGGCGAGGCCGTCGTTTCCGATTCGCGCGAGTTCGTCCGCATCTTTCGGGTTTTTGGCGAGGTCCGGGCCTGGAATGTTGATGCTGATTAGGGCAATATCGATTTCCTGCTCATCCATCTCGGCGAGCTTGATGTCGATGTCTAGGGCGGGAGAGCGCATCGGGAGTTTTTGTGTCGGGCTCGCCCACGCCCACCAGAAATCCTCCGCTCTTTCGTAGTGCGGGAAATCGGAACGGGCGGCGAGCGCCGTGACGTAGGCTTGTGGTACATGATGGGTCTGAACGTCGATGCGCATGGAATTCTCCAGATATATGACGGGAACCTTGATATTGGACAGAGGGGATTATTCCCCCAGAATGAACCGGATGCAAATTAAAGTGAGGAGATGATTGTGAAAACGACAGGTGTAGCCGTCATCGGCGCGGGCGGCATCGGAACGCTGAGAGCGCATTCTTGCGCGCAAATCCCCCAGGTGGACTACCTCGCCGTGTGCGACATCGTGCCCGAGAAGCTCGATCGCCTCGCGGAGTCGGTGCGGGCCGACGTGGCGACGGAGAAATACGAGGTGGCGATACGGGACGAGCGGGTGGGCGCCGTCATCGTCTCCTCCGACGAGGAGTTTCACCACGGCCCGGCGGCCCTGGCGGCCGAACTCGGAAAGCCCGTGCTCATCGAGAAACCCTTCGTCCTCGACCTCGACGAGGCGGACGACATTCTCACGAAAGCGGATGAGTCGGGTGCGGAGATTTTCGTGGGCTACACCCAGCGCTACAGGAGGCGCTTTCTGCTTGCGAAACAGGCGGCCTTCGCCGGACAACTCGGCGACATCGTGATGGCGCTCGGCAAGATCTACGTCACGCGCGCCGTGGGCGAGGCGGTGGCGAAGCGCTCGCCCAACACCACGCCCTCCATCAACACCCTCACCTACATGGTCGACCTCATCCTCTGGTACATGGAGGGAAAAAAGCCTGTCGAGGTCTACGCCCGCGCGGCGAGCTTCGTGTTCAAGAAATACAACCGCGACGATTTCCAGTGGATGATCGTCACCTTCGACGACGGGAGCGTGGCCACGCTCGGCACGAGCTGGCTCCCGCCCCACCACTGGCCCGCCTATACGGCGACGATGGAGATCGACCTGCAAGGCACGAAAGGCTCACTGAACGTGGACGACGCGCACCGCGACGTCATCCTCGCGCCCGAGGATCCGATTCCCTGCCCCTACACGCCCGAACACCAGGTGAACGTGGCTTTCCTGGGTTCCGCCATGCCGGGGGATTTCGTGATGGGCGAGTTCTTCGGCCCCATGAAGGAGGAAACCGACGCCTTCGTGCGCCACATCCTGGGAATCGGCGGGGTGGGACTCGCCACGGGCGCGCACGCCAGAGAGGTGCTCGCCCTCACCATGGCGGCGGATCGTTCGTGTAAGGAGGGCCAGCCCGTCACGCTTTAGGGCCCGGGTGAATAACGAATAGGTTTCCTGGATAGGTAGATTGCGCTCGCATTCCCGCTAGCGCGGCATGAGGTTCCTGATCTGCGCTTCGAGCGGCTCCGTTGTGAGCTTCTTGAAGCCTAAGTGGCGGGAGAGGGAATCGCCGTCGTGGCGCTGGCCGTCGCGCCAGATTTCCGCCAGGAATCCGCCGCTCTTTTGGTTGGCCCACCACCTCCTGCCGAATTTCGTTTTGAGCACTTCCGACATCTGGGCCTGGAGCATCCACGCCCTCAGGTAATTCGCGCAGTAGAAAAACGGGTCCACGTCGTCGAGATAGGAGACTTGCGGGTATTCCACACCCGTCGCCATGCTCAGCTTCTCCCGGTACGCGGCGTCCTTGCCCCCGAGTTCCGCGCCCCGGTGAAGCGTGAGTTCATAGTCGATCTTCGCCGCATAGCGCCTGAGCATGTAGAGTTCGAAAAGCGCATGGTGCGCCAGAAACGCCACATAGTCCGACGCCTCCCCGCCCAGGGCGTCTTCCAACCAGAGCGGTTCAAACAACAGGTGATCGAAGAGCATGGCGAAGCCCTCCGTCACGGAGTTGTCCCCCAGGCGCTTCCACTCGAAAGGCGCGTCCGCCGCCACGCCTGCGAAATGGAGCGCGTGGCCGAGTTCGTGCCAGAACGCGCGGTAATCGTCATAACCGCCCCGGGGCCTGATGACGAGATAGACCTCATCCGGCACGCGCAAGGAGGCGCAAAACGCGCGGGGGCTCTTCAAGGGGCGATCCTCGATGTCGAGGCGCACCCTGCCCTCCGCCTGAAGATCAAGGCCCATCGAGGCGCAAACCTCCCGCGCCGAGGTTTCGATCTTCTCCGCCGGGAAAAGAGCGTCGTATTCGGCGCCCCGAAAACAGTACTGCGCGTCGTGTCGCTGCGCGGACGCCGGGGGAACCCCCGCCCGGCTCAGTTCCTCTGCCATCGCCTCGGCGTAAAGCGCTTCGGTGCGTCCAAGAAAGCGCTGCATCTCTTCGCGAACAGGCTCAAGCGGGTAGCGCTTCACCGCCGCCATCATCCCCAGGTAGCCCTCGAAACCCAAATCATCGGCCATCCCGTGGGTCGTGCGATGAATCTGCTCCAGAAATTCGTTCTTATCCACCAAGGCCTCACAGCGGGCGTTTTCCAGAAAACGCCGCTTCTCACGGTCCGGCTCGTTCAGGAGCGCGACGGCGCTTTGCCGGTAGGGGATGGATTCGCCCTCGGAAGTTTTCACGGTGGTTTTGGTTTCGAATAAAAGCGCCTGCTCGCTCAATTCCCTCGTCGCGTCGCGTATGTGGGCCAGCGTCAAAAAGCCGCGCAACTCGGCCAATCGCAAGCGCTCGGCCTCGTCTTCTTCGGAACCTGCGAGAGACGCGAGCGCCTCGACGTTCTCGCGCGTGAAGAGGTCGGCGTATTCGGCGAAAATCTCGCTGATGCGCACGTCTTCCTTGAGACCGGCGCCAACCTCGTACCACTCTTTTCGCGACTCGCCGAGGAAAGCCTCGGCGCGGGTTCGGATGTCCGCCAGGCGCATGGGATTTATATGACCGGCCGGGTGAACCCGCGCGGCAGGACGATGATGCCGGAAGGGTCGGAGACGGCGCCGGGGAAGGATTCCGCCTCCTCTATCACCACCGAAGCGCCCGCTCCTATCTGGTTGAACCTGTCGACGATCGCTTTTTCAAGCTTCGCGCCGGCTCCGATGCGGGTGTGATCCATGACGATGGAATCGGTGATCTCCGCTCCTTTTTCGATGACCACGCCGCGACCGATGACGGAGCGCTCGATTCGCGCCCCCACAATCTGGCATCCCTCTCCAATCAGGGCGTCTTCCACCTGCGTGGATACGATGCGGCTGCCCGGCCCCGGATAGGCGCTGGTGTGAATCGGCCAGTCGGGGTTGCTCAAATCAAGGAGCGGCGTCTCCCCCAAAAGGTCCATCTGCGTCTCCCAGTAGCTTTTGATGGTGCCCACGTCGCGCCAGTAGCCCCTCTCTTCGGTGGGCTTTAACCCCGGGATATCGTTTTTCATGAAATCGTAGGCGTAGAGTTTTTTCCGCTCGCCGAGAAGGGCGGGTATAATCGTTCGCCCGAAGTCGTGCTCCCCCTCGCGCGCCGCATCGCTGATGAGGGCATCCATCAGAACCTGGGAGGAAAACACGTAGTTTCCCATGGAGCACAGAGCGCGCGAGGGATCGCCCGGCATGGGCCGCGGGTGGAGAGGCTTTTCGTCAAAACGCTCCACCCGTCCCTCCTCGTCCACGGCCAATACACCGAATTCCCGGGCGTCTTCGACCGGCGCGGGCAGGGCCGATATTGTCGCGTCCGCCCCGCTTTCGAGGTGAAAGCGGACCATCTGGCTCACGTCCATGCGGTAAATGTGGTCCGCCCCGAACACCAGCACGATGTCGGGCGCATTGTCGGTCACCAGGTTTCTGTTCTGATGGATGGAATCCGCCGTGCCCTTGAACCAGAACTCACCTGCGCGCTGCTGGGGCGGAACGGCCGTCACGAAATTCTTGCCGAGCGTTCCGCTGATGTTCCACGAGCGCCGCAAATGCTCGATGAGCGATTGTGCGAGGTACTGCACCAGTACGTAGATGGACTGATAGCCTGAGTTCACCAGGTTGCTCAGCACGAAGTCGATGATGCGGTATTTCGAACCGAACGGCACGGCAGGCTTGCCGCGCGCGACCGTGAGGGGGCGGAGCCTGTTTCCGGCGCCGCCCGCCATGACGAAGGATATGACTCTGGGATCGCGCGAATCCAATATCCGGCTCCTCTGTTCGATTCGTCTCAACGCGGCTGCGGGCGCATCGCCCTTTCGTACAAATCGACGTAGCGGGGAGCGACGCCGTCCCAACCGGAGTCCTTCTCCATCGCGTTGCACATCATCATACGCCAAAGGCCCCGATCCAAAAACACCCGGCGAATCCTCTCCATCCCGGCGAGGAAATCGGCAGGGGCGAACGCGTCGAAATGGAAGCCGGTGTCGACGTTCGGGTCGGGCGCGGGCGATGAGAAAACGGAATCCGCGAGTCCGCCGACCCGCCGCACGTAAGGCAGGGCGCCGTAGCGCATGGCGTACAGCTGGTTCAGGCCCGAAGGCTCATACCGCGAAGGCATGAGCAGGACGTCGCCGCCTGCGTACATGCGGTGGGAGAGCGCCTCGTCATAGGCGGACACGAATGCCACCCGGCCCGGATGGGCTGCGGCGGCCTCGGCGAGGCCTTCCTCCAACGCCTCCTCGCCGGTTCCCAGGACGGCCAGGCTTACGCCCAGGTCCATCAATTCATCCATGTTGTCGATAATCAGATCGATTCCCTTCTGATGCGCCAGCCGCGAGACGACGACGCACAACGGCCCCTCCGCGTCCGAATCCAGGCCCAACTCAGCCTTTAGCGCAGACTTGCACTTCGCCTTGCCCTCCGGGCGCGCGAGCGAGAACGGCGCCGGAATGTGGGGGTCGGTCTCCGGGTTCCAGACCGCATCGTCGATGCCGTTCATGATGCCGAACAAAGAAGACGACCTGAGAGCGACCACGCCTTCCAGCCCCTCTCCCTGCTCTTCCGTCTGCATCTCCTGCGCATAGCGCTCGCTCACGGTGGAGACGGCGTCGCTGAACAAAATACCGCCCTTCATGAAGTTCAAGTCGCCGTAGAACTCCAGGCCGTCAACGCCCATCATTTCATCGGGCAGGCGCGTGTGCGTGAAATCATCCGGGTGGAAGCGGCCCTGGTACGCCAGGTTGTGAACCGTGAAGACGGTGGAGACCCCACGCCATTTCGCATCGTCGGCGCAGCGGTATTTCAGCAAGGGCGGCACCAGGGCGCTTTGCCAGTCGTGGCAATGGATGATGAACGGATACGCTCCCTCCTGTTCCATGTGGGAGAGCGCGCCTCTGGCGAAACGGGCGAAGCGCTCCGCGTTGTCGGGAAACGCCCCGCGCGCGTCTCCGTAGAATCCCTCCCTGTCGAACAGATCGTCGGCGGCGACGAGTCTGATCGAAACGCCCCCGTGTTCGAGCGAGAACACCTGGTAGCGCGCTTCGGCAAAGACGTCTGCCACCTGCGCGGGAGAACCGGGATCATGCTCATTGAGAACAGCGCGGTACGCGGGCAGATAGACGCAAACCCGGTGGCCCATCCTCGCCAGGGCCGCCGGCAGCGCGCCGACGACGTCGCCCAGTCCGCCCGATTTTGCGAAGGGGAACATCTCGCTCGCCACCATGGTGATTTCGATTGGTTTGTCCGTCATGCCGCCTGTTCCAAGGTTGATGGGTTCCTCGCCCTGCCGTCTCATGCCCTCGACAATCCGATGCATTCGGCAATCTATACATGAATCATATCCTGTATGTTACAATCGAATGAAGGGTTCATGAAAAAGGCGTGGAGGTTCCATGCGGTATCTGGTGCGCGGAAAAGTCATCGAGGGCAAAAGCGCCGCCCTGCTCGAAGCCATCGAATCGGGCGAACTCGGGCGAGGCTCCATCGCGCACAGAACTTTCCTGAAATGCATGAAAGAGGCGAGGCTCACCAGGGAGGGCCAGGTTCGCTGGCTCGAGGTCTGCTACTGCCGCGAGGCGTTTGGACCGGGTTATGAGTTGTATGAGGAACTACCCTACTGGGAGGCGTATTTCGAGGAGCTCGACGTGCGCTTCGCCCGCAAACCCGAAGACTGCGAAGGCTATCCCGTCTGCGGCGATTGCGACTGCACGGAAAAGCTCGAGGCGAAACTGGAAAAACTGGGGGTTCCCTTCTTCAAGCATCTGAAAGAAACCGTATCTCCCCCCAAAGCCTCAACCTGAATCGGCCCACCGCGATCGTCCCTGGCTTTTGGTGAGCTTCCACCTGTCATGAATCCATAAATACTGCTCCGGTCCTTTCCGGACTAAATTTTCCGTCTCCTCGTTCACCAACTTTGTAAGCCTCTCCATTTCTTTCTTCGCGCTTTTTGCGTTCATATCGGGCGCAATCGGCTCGCTCAGCAAGATTTCATAGCGCCGGGCGTCGCCTTTCCTGAGGCACGAGATGAGAACGAGGGGCCGGTTGTACAAAACAGCGAGTGCTGCGGGAGCGGGCGTCGTCCTGGCGGGCCTGCCGAAAAACGGCGCGTCAATCCCCTCGCCTCCCGCGTTCTGATCCGCCAGAATCGCCACCGAGCGGCCCTTGCGCAGCGCCTCGCGCAGGTGGAAGAAGGCGTTTTTCTTCGAAAGAATCTCCTGCCCCGACGAAGCGCGCATTTCATACAGCGTGGCTTCGAGCTTTCGGTTGTCCAGGGGACGCACGGGGACGGTGAGCGGAATCCCGGCCAGCGCGCCGGCATGGGCGAGGAATTCCCAGTTCCCCAGATGCGGCACGACGAACACGCAGCCGCCCGCATCTTCGTGAATCGCGCGCACCTTATCTATCGTCTCCTCCGCCTCGTCCACGATCTCGCGCACCGTTTTCTCCGCGCGTCGCAAGTCGAAACGGGTGAGAAACTTCGCTCCCTCCAGACAGGTGAGGATGAATGAGCGGCAGCTGCGCCTCGCAAGATTCAGGCGCTGCGCCTCGTCGAGTTCGGGGAACGCGATGCGCAGGTTGGCGCGCGCGATGCGCCTTCTCCTGGGAGCAAACCGGAAAATCGCCTCTCCCGCGGCGGCGGCAACCGCGCGGCAGACACCGTAGGGAAGCAGTCGGATCAGCCTCAGAAACGAAACGATCACGGCGTATTCCACCCATTGGTGAAACGCGCCTTTGTCCTTGCTGCGCTTTCTCCCGGGACGCTCCGCGGATTTGCTCACTGCGCGGCGACGATGGTCGCGGAGGATTGCCCGCCGATGCCGTGACTCAGGGACAGGAACGCGCTCCCCGAGACGGCGCATTCTTCGGTGGGGATGTGGAGGGCCTCGAAGGCATCGTCTTTTTGCTCAAAGCCCGGCGTGGGCGGAAGGCGGCCCTCTTTGAGAGCGGATAACCCCAACACGATCTCGGCCAAATCGCTGGCGGAGCCCATGTGCCCCGTATAGGGTTTCCAGCCGGCAAGCGGTACCGAGTCCTTCGCCATATCGCCGTATTCCAGCAAGGCGGAGAGTTCGCCCGCGTCTCCTTTGGGCGTCGCGCTCCCGTGGGGAAGAACGAAGGCCAGCTCATCGCTCGTGACGCCCGCCTCGGCCACCGCCGACTCCACCGAACGGCGCACCGCTCCGGTGGGAACGGGAATATAGCGTTCAGAGGAGTATTCCTGACAATTCGCCGTCCCCAGGACGCGGCCCAGCGGCTCGGCTCCCCGCGCCCGGGCGGATTCGGCGCTCTCGAGCAACAGGGCGGCGGCGCCCTCTCCGGGGAAGAATCCATCGCGCCTCTTGTCGAAGGGCCGAAATGACGCCGCCCCCTCTCTCGCCCGGGAGAGAATACCCAGCCCGTCGAGTTCCAGGAGCACCATGGGATGCGCCCAGCTCCCGCAGCCCACGACCAGGCCGACGTCGGCCTCGTCGAAGCGAAGCACGCGATCGCAATTCTCGATCGCCTGCGCGCCGCAGGAAGACAGGCTGGAAAAACTGCCGTTCGGCCCCATGAACTCGTACATGCCCGACAGGTAGCTGAAAAGGTTGTTGGGCAGGCCCTCAAGCAGGAAAAACGGGCTTACCTTGTGGAGCGCCGCTTCGTTGAGGGAGGCGGGTTCGGGCGCGTCCCACGCATCGCCGGCCGTTTGTTTGAGCGCGGCATAAAAATCCACATAGCCCACCCTCGTGAAATCGCCCGAACCGACGTAGAGGGCTTTTCTCTCGGGCGCCACCTCTCCCGTGTCGAGACCAGAGCACGCCACCGCCTCGGCGGCGGCGTAAAGCCCCAGGATGGAGCTTCTGTTCAGGAATTTCCGTTGGCTCGCGAGTTTGGGCGGCACCTCGGGCGGGTCTTCATGGCCGGGGACTGCGCCATGGTAGGCGAAATTATCCGGAAGAGAGCCGTTATCCTCGCTTGGATGATGGGCGATCCCGCATTTTCCGGCGCACAGCGACTCCCAGTTCTCCCCGGCATTCCCGCCTATGGAAGTCAGCAACCCCGCGCCCGTAATCCAGACTTCCTTGCCTCGCATCGCTCATCCCGCCTGGCTCAACTGAATTTCGCGGTTCAGCACACGAAAATGATGACGCTGCTCCTCGGGATCCTCATAATCCGCGAGCGGCGCCACCCTTGCGCCAAATTCGGCGACCACCCGGCGTTCTCCCTCCACGGTGGCAACGCCCCTGAAGTTCTTGAGACCTTCTTCCTCTCCCCGCGCCTCCACGTTCAGGAGGACCTGATCCCCCGGAAAGGCGAATCCATAGTACCTGACGCTTCGAACCTTTTCCAAAAGAATCCACCGGGTGAAATCGGATTCCGCCGCTTCGAGCCAGCCTGCCAGCTGCACCAGGCCTTCGAATATCAGCGCGCCCGGCATGACGGGAAACCGGGGAAAGTGAAACTCGAGAAAATCCTCGCTCATCGTAATGTTCTTCACCCCTTCGATGGAGGCCCCCGCCTCCCACGCCGTTACCCTGTCCACAAGCATATATCTCAAAACAAACTCCTAGCCGGCTTCTTCCGGCGCGTCTTCGCCCAGGAGAATCACCTGTGCCACCGCCAACTCCAGTGTATGGCTCATCGAAATCGTTAGCTGATTGATCTTCTTTCGTGCGCTCATGCGCTCCATCGAACCGCTGAGCTTGAGGCTGGGCTTTCCCGATGCCGCCGATTCCACTTCGATCTCGCGCAGCCGGCCCCTGCCGCCCAACCCTCCCGGTTCGGATATCCCGAGGCCGAAGGCCTTGAGACAGGCCTCTTTCGCCGCGAAGCGGGCCGCGAAATGTGGATAGGGGTTCCGGCGCTTCAGGCAATACGCCCGCTCGGCTTCGGTGAACACGTCTTCGCCGAACGCCTCGTGGCGCTCATAGGCTTCCTTCAAACGCGCCACCTCCACCAAATCCACTCCCTGGTACAGACGCATCCTGAAATTCCCCCGCTCTAGCCGGTGAGCAGGCCGCCGTCCACGGCAATCGCCTGGCCGTTGATGTAATCCGACTCCGCCGAAGCCAGGAAGACCACGAGCCTGGCCACGTCCTCGGGCTCGCCGAAGCGGCCCGCCGGTATGCGCTGCATAATCAAGTCTCCGCCCTTCTCGCGCACGCGCTCGCTCATGTCGGTGACGATCATGCCCGGCAAGATGGTGTTGAACTGGATGCCCCTTTTTCCCATCTCGGCGGCGCAGGCGCGCATGAAAGCGATGATGCCCGCCTTGGCGGAGGCGTAGTTCGTCTGTCCGGCCCCGCCCGAAACCCCCATGACGGAGGAGATGCTGATCACCTTGCCGGATCGCTTCCTGAGCATGATCTCGCCGGCCGCCTTCGTGCAGTGGTAAGCGCCGTCCAGGCTCACGCCGAGCACCTTCCGCCAGCCGTCGGGCTTCATGGTGAGCAGCAAGGTGTCGTGAATCACGCCCGCGTTGTTCACCAGGATGTCGAGCGTGCCGAAATCTTCCTTTACCCGCTCGAACATCGCCGTCACGTCCTCGAAAGAGGACACGTCGGCCTGGTAGGCGCGCGCCTGCCCGCCGGCCGATTCTATCTCCCCCCTCACCTCCTCGGCGGCCTCCGCCGAGCGGCTGTAGTTGATGGCCACCGAAGCACCGGCCTCGGCCAGGGCCGTGCAGCAGGCGCGCCCGATACCCCGCCCGCCTCCGGTCACCAGCGCGATTTTCCCGCTCAAATCGATCTTCATTGCGAATCACCTCTCATCTAGGCCGCCTTTCTCACGAGCAAGGTGGCGTTTTGTCCGCCGAAGCCAAAGGAATTCGTGATGGCGGCGGGCACGGGCATTTCTCTCGCCCCCTCGGCCACGTAGTCGAGATCGCACTTCGGGTCCGGATTCTCAAGGCACGTCGTAGGATGCACGATATCGCGCGCGACGCTCAAGGCCGTGAAGATGAATTCGGGCGCGCCGCAGGCGGCGATAAGATGCCCGATCATGGATTTGGAAGAACTCACCGCCAGCGAATCCGCCCGCGCGCCGAACACCTCGCGAATCGCCCCGGTCTCGACCGGATCATTGAGTTTCGTGCCCGTGCCGTGCGCGTTCACGTATGTAATGTCATCAGGACCAAGGCCCGCATCCTCCATCGCCTCGCTCATCGAGCGAACGGCGCCCCGGCCCGCCGGGTGCGGGGCCGTCACCTGGTGCGCGTCCATGCTCGCGCCATAGCCCGACAAAGCGGCGTAGGGCGCAGCGCCCCGCGCGCGCGCATGGGTTTCCGATTCGAGAACCACCACGCCCGCTCCTTCGCCCACGGCGAGGCCGGAGCGTTTTCTGTCGAACGGGCGGCATATGGGGTCTTTCGATTTGGACGCAGCGCCCAGGAGGAGGAATACGGCCATTCCGACGGGGTGGATCATCGAATCGGCCCCGCCGCAAAGAACCACGTCCGCCTCGCCTCTGCGGATCATGCGCATCCCGAGGCCTATCGCCTGGCCCGCCGCCGCACAGGCGGAGGTGATGGTGCCGGTAGGACCGGCGAGTTCGAACCACTCCGCCATCAGGGAGGTCGCCCGCTCGGGCGGGTTGTTGAAGTAACCGGAGGCGTGCGTCGCCTCAAGCTCTCTGGCGAAGCGGGCGGCGTCGAAACCGTTTTCAGGGTCCGCCCAGGCGGCGAAATCCTCGAGCCGGTAGCTGCTCAGTCCCGTCCCCATCACCACGCCCGCGCGTTCGGGGGCATAATCGCCGGGGCGCATTCCGGCGTCGGCCACCGCGTTCTGCGCGGCGTCGAGCGCGAACAACACCCTGCGCTCCCCCTCGCCCGCATATTCCTCGGGCAGCCTCTCCCGTATGGCGCGGAGCGTTTCCTCTGAAACCTCGCCCGCTCCGGCGACGGGCAGCGCCTGCGCGTCGAAGGACTGAATCGGCGCAAGGCCCGATTCGCCGGCCAGCGCGCACCGCCAGCAAGTCTCCACGTCGGCGCCAAGGGAGGTCACCATGCCGAGACCGGTGATGAAAACCGGCGCGCTCATGCCGTCTCCTCGAACGCCGGCCAGCCGTAGCTTCTGAAGCGCTCCCTTAAACCATCGGGGTCGTCGTTGGGAAAGTGGGGATACACGAACCGCTCGGCCTTGGCCACAGCGACGCCGTCCTTTTCAATACGCGCGCGGCACAGGCTCGCCCGTTCGTTCGTATCGATCATCTCGCCGTGAATCTCCAGGGACACGCCCGGGCGCAGGTCGCTCGCCACCTCCACGTCGTCGATGAGCGATATGACGCACGAGGTCTTGAAATCATACGTGTAGATTACGAGCCACCCCGTAATCTGCGCCATCGCCTCGATGAGGATAGAGCCGGGCACGATGGGGGCGCGGTTGAAATGGGCGTTCAGGTACGCTTCTGAAAGCGGAAACGTCTTGACGCCCACGACGCGCTCGCCGCGCACCATCTCCTTGATCTGATCGAAAAAGAGAAACCGCAATTTCACATTCTCCCGTCAAGCGCCTTTTCCCACCACCAGCCCGGAGCATACGCCGTCGAAACCCTGGAGAAGCACGAGCGCGTTGTTGAGTTCATCCCGCCCGGAGCCGTCCGTCGTATCCCGGAATAACTCATCCTCCGCTGCGGAGGATGGGGGCGTCGCGCCTTCGGCCAGCGCTTTCATCGCCATGATCAGGTCCAGCGCCGGGCTTCCCCCCCAAAGGTGGCCGAATACGCCCTTCGTCGCAAGCCCCCAAGGTTTGTGATGCCCGAAAACGGAGGAAATCGCTTCCGCCTCCGCGTTATCCGCCCGAGATTCGCCTTCTCCATGAATCACGAGGAGGTCTACATCCTCAGGCTTGAGACCCGCGCTGACGAGCGCTCCCCGGGCCGATTCCTGAACCGCGCGCGCGAGGCCGCCTCTTTTTTCTAATGCACGAACAGAACAATGCCCCTTGAGCCAGCCTAGTACTTTAGATGTGTCGGCGCCCTCAGGACTATTGAGGCGAATCACGCCCGCTCCCTCGCCCAATCCCCCCGCTTGGGGCCAGACGCCCCGCCGCACCGCGCGGGCCAGCATCCTTGCAGAAACCACCCCGCTCACGCCGGCGCAGAGAGCAAGCCTGGCCTTGCCTGATCCGACCGAGTCCGCCGCCTCGCATATAGCGCGCGCCGTCGCCTCGGCGCCCGCGCTGAAAACGGCGTTCTCGCCCCGCCACCTGTGCTGAATCGCCGCCTGGCTGAAGCCTATCGCGTTCAACATACCCAGCACCCATAAGGGGTGGATACTGTCCATCCCCTCGCTGAAGAAATGTTCGAGGTCCACCCGGCCCTCCGATTCCCTCACCGCGCCGAGCAAATCATCTCTCCCCGGATCGACCGAGTCCATGCCCGCGAAAAAGGCGATTTCCTCCTCCGCCATCTCCGGGTCGGCGGGGGCGTCGGCCATCACGTCCTGAACCGCCGCCAGGAGCATGTGGGTATGCCGGCCCATGATCCGCGCCGCACGTCGATCCGTGCCGACCGATTCGGGGTCGATTCGCGCGCACCGCGCCGTTTCGATGGGGGGGAATCCGGCGAGTTCGGGGTCAGCGTCCGAAGCCAAAAGGGAGCGGCCCGCGCAAAGGGCCTCCCAGGCGGGCTCGACGCCTCGCCCCGCCGCCGTTACCAGGCCGACGCCGGTGATCGGAATGGGCGGAAAATTCACGCGATCTCGGGACCACCCAGGCAAAGACAGGCGTTCTGCCCACCGAAACCGAAGCTGTTGGAGAGAGCCACGCGATGGGGCTGCGTCCTCGTCTCGTTGGGCACGTAGTCGAGGTCGCACTTGGGGTCGCGGTTCTGATAGTTGATGGTCGGCAGTATCTCCGAGCGGCGCATCCCCTCCACGGCCAGAATCGCCTCGACGGCCCCCGCCGCGCCGATGGTGTGGCCGATCATGGATTTGTTGGAGCTGACGGGCATCTTCTCCGCGTGGGCGCCGAACACCTCCTTGATGGCCCTGGTTTCGGTGGAATCGTTCTTGGGCGTCGAGGTTCCGTGCGCGTTGACGTATTCGACCTGATCGGGCTTGAGCCGCGCGTCCTCGATCGCTTTTTTCATGGCGAACACCGCGCCGAGGCCCTTCGGGTGCATGTCGGTGATGCGAAACGCATCCGAGGAATCGCCGTAGCCGAGCACTTCGCCGAGTATCTCCGCGCCTCGCGCGCGCGCGTGTTCGTAGTTCTCAAGAACCATCGCGCCGGCGCCTTCGGACATCACGAAGCCGTTTCGCCTCCTGTCGAAGGGGCGAGACGCGCTCTGCGGGGTTTCGTATCTCTCCACGAGCGCGGTGAGCAGGACGAACCCGAGAAACCCCACGTACGTGATGGGCGCCTCGCAGCCTCCCGCCACCATGACGTCGGCCTTGGCGTCGCGGATGAGGCGCACCGACTCGCCGATCGCCTGCGCTCCCGCCGCGCAGGCCGAGCAAATGGAAACCATGGGACCCCGGCAATCGAAATCGAGAGCCACGACGGAGGTCGCCACATCCGATTTTCTTCGGAAAAACGTCATCAGATCGTAAGCGCCGCGGTGTTTGAGTCCCTCGATGTCCCATCCGCCCTGCAAGGGATCTCCGTTTTCGGGCTTCCAGTAGGGAAAGATGCGGAGCAAATCTTCGATACCGGGCTGATCGCCGTGGGAGCCGAGCGCGACGCCGATTCGCTTACGCTCTGAAACTTCATCGAGACGCGCCGTCCGCGCCGCCTGGGATACGGCCACGCGCATCATGCGAACGCCCCGGGTGGAGAATTTATCGAGCCTGCGCCCCTCGCCGTTCTCCTGCGAGGCGAGCCACTCGTCGTCCACCTCGCCGGCGATCCGGCAGGGAAGTTTATCGGGGTCGAAGCGCCGCACCACGTCGATTCCCGAACGTCCCTCGCGCGCGGCGTCGAACGTGGAGGCGACGTCCCCGCCAAGGGGCGTCATCGCCCCGTATCCGGTGATCACGACCCGCCTGTCGTTACCGGCCATTCACATGTTCTCCCGGTAAAACGGCTTGAATGAAACCGACGGCCTCAGGAGGAGAAGAGGCCCTTTTCCTCCTGCACCCGGTTCAGCCAGCTCTGGACCACTTCATCACCGCTGGGCAAAGAGGCGGGTTCGTTCGTCTCCGCGCATACGATGCGCGTTCCATCCTCGGCCTTCCAGTCCGCCCCCGCCGGGCTCTTCTCGGGCAGGCAGTTCAGCACGTCGCGCACCGCTCCCGCCAGCGTCTTCGGCGTGACGAGGGCCGGAAGCTCGTCCACGGGGGTTCCCGGTTCGAGATCGCCGGCCGCTTCGTTCAGGCGCAACCTCAAGACCTCGACCCCGGTTTCGGTCACCTCGCTCTCCTCGTTGATGGCCACGCCCTCGCCGAACATCTCCTCCACGTGTTCCAGAACGAAATTGCGCGCCATCTTGATGCCGAACACCTGCTCGAGACGGAAATTCACGTCCAGAAAATCGAGCGACAAAACGCCCAGGTCGTCCACCAGGGAACTGTCCGGCTCGATGGTCTCCTCGTCGATCCCCGTTGTGTGAGCGATCGCCTTTTTCACTTCATCCAAAATCGTATCGTCTGATACCAGGTTTTGCGACATTGCCGTCCTCTGTAGCGTTCAATCGCGCAGCCCGTCCTCGCGCATGGGCGCGCACGGAAAATCCCAACTCATGCAAGCGTATACAACCAAGGAGGGAAGCGAAAATCAACCTTCCCCCGAGGCATCATACCTCATTTCATCGTTCCGGCGGGCGGCCTGCCCGGTTGCCGAGTCCCCTGTCGACCACGAGGGTCTGCCCCCGTATGGAAGCCGCGCCCGCGCCGGCGAGAAAATAAACCGATTCGGCCACTTCTTCGGGCGTCACGAAATAACGCTCCGGCAACTCTTCCAGCTCCGGTTGAATCATGCGCAGCGTCTTGAACGAATCCGTCTTCACCAACCCCGCGCAGACGGCGTTGACCGACACGCCTCTCTCTTCGAAACTCTCCGCCCAATGCGTGACCGCCGCCTCCATGGCCGCCTTCATGGGCCCCAGCGGGTATTCGGGATGATAGAAACGGCTCCCCAGGCTCGAGATGAACACGACGGCCCCGCCCCGGCGCGAGAGCAGTGGAAGCGCTCCCTGCATACAGAAGACGTTGCCCAGAAAATTCGTCTCCACCAGAAGCTTGAGGTCGCGCTCCAACAGCTTTTCCCACGGCTTGAAGGGCGCGCGCGCCGCGTTCAGGACGAGCGCGTCGAGCCGTCCGAATTCCTCTTCCACCTCCGCGAACATGGCCTTGACGGCGTCTTTTTTCGAAATGTCCGCAGGAACGGCGACCGCCCGCCCACCGGCGGCCTCGAACTCGCGGCAAAGCTCTGCCGCCATCCGGGCGGAGCCGCCTTTGGCGTCCCTGTGGTTCAGGGCCAGATGCGCGCCCTCGCGCGCGAAGCGCCTCGCAATGGCCGCGCCGATGCCGCGCGAGCCGCCGGTCACCAGGACGACCTTGCCCTTCATATCCCCCGATTCCGGGGCGTTCATAACCGCTCCCTCGCTTTCAACCCGCATTCGCACCGCTTCCATCCCGAAAAGAGAAAAACCCTCTCCCTCCCGGAAAACGCCGCGGGATCACGGGCTGAAAATTTATATCCCACGAACGCGCCTCCATCAAACGCCGCGCGGGAATCCCCGAAATAAAGGATTGAATCCCCACCCGAGACCTCATACAATGGTTTTCTTTCTTTTCTCCTTGAACCGATACAGTCTTTGTTCTTGGATTCATAAGGCGGACCGGGGGGCAAACAAATGGAATATCTCGACATCAAGGAAACGCCGAAGCTCAGAGACCCCGCTTTACTCATGGCCTTCGCGGGCTGGAACGACGCCAGCAGCGCCGCCACGACTGCCGCGAGTTTCATCACCGAGAAAATGGGGGGTGCGGAATTCGCCCGAATCGATTCCGACCCCTTCTATAATTTTCAGGACATGCGGCCCCACGTGAGCCTCGACGAGGACAGCCGCCGAAAGATCACCTGGCCCTCGAACACGTTCTACGCATGCGAGACCCCGAACCTCGAACACGACGTGGTGGTTTTCCTGGGCGTGGAGCCTCATCTGCAATGGGGGCGCTTTTCGAAAATCATATTGTCCATGGTCCGCGAATGCCGGGTGCGGATGGCCGTGACGGTGGGCGCCCTGCTCGCCGACGTCTACCACCGAAACCGCGTCCGGATAACCGGCACCTCCACGAACCCGGACCTGGCTTCTCAACTGGGCCTCAAGCCCTCGCGCTATGAGGGACCCACCGGAATCGTGGGAATCCTGAACAATCTGTTCCGCGACGAAAACCTGCCCGCCGTGAGCGTCTGGGCGAACGTGCCCCACTACGTGAACGTGACGCCCAACCCGAAGGCGGCGCTCGCCCTGGTGGAGCGGCTCAGCGAATTCCTCTCCTACCCCCTCAATCTGTCGGAACTCGAAGCGGGCGCGCATGAATTCGAAGAGAAGGTCGACGAGGCGCTCGAGAAGAACAAATCGGTGAGAGACTACGTGGAGCAACTCAAGCTCAGAGACGACGGTTTCGATGAAGAAACCCAGCCGGGCGAGCTTCCCTCGGGAGATGAGCTGGCCAGGGAACTGGAGCGCTTCCTGAGAAACCGGGGCGCCGATGAGGATGCGCCCGAGGAGAATTAGGCAAAATACGTTTCACCCCGGCGCGGGATGACGCCGCAAACCCCATCATGAAAACCACGAGGCGCGCCTACGCGGATCTCCAGCGGTTCAGGACGGCTTCTTTCACCAGACTCCTGAGCCCCGCGGGGTCCACCGGCTTGGGGAAGCAATGCGCCGCGCCCATATCGAGAATGCGCTTGCGCCCTTCCCCATCGACGCCGCCGAGCGCCACGACGCACGTTTCGCCGCCGGTATCGCTCTGTTTTATCTGGCGGCACACCTCGTAACCATCCACGCTGGAATGATTCAGGTCGAGTATCACCACGTCCGGATGCGAGGTGGAATAGAGCACGCCGGCCCGGAACCCGTCGTGCGCCACCTGAACCTCATAACCGGGCTCATCGAACGAGAGCGCCTCTTTGAGAGAGTCGGCGAGGCCCTGGTCGCCGTTTACGATGAGCACCCGGGGGACACTCCCCTTTTCACGAAAGGGATGGGGGATGTCGCGTGATTCCAGAAAAGAGAGAAGCGCCTCTTTTCTGACTCTTCGATGACCTCCGGGCGTTCGGTATGCGAGCAGCCAGCCCTTGTCTATCCAGTTTTGAATCGTGACCGGCGTGACGTCGCAAATTTCCGCGACTTCGAACGTGGTGAACACTTTTTTTCTGGACAATTTTTCCGCGCTGGACAATGGCCGCCCCCATTGTGGCTAAGGATATGGTGCCGCGTTCGCTATATGAATGAGTGGTGCGAAATATTTTGTAATTGATATGTTGCATATTGCTCCCCGTATTTCAACCAAGACCGGACCATACATGGAATATGATAACGCGGCGCGGGCCGGATGAAGTTCCAGAGCGTTGAATTTCAAGAGACTCGGCGTATATTCTGGAGCCATTGCCGGCGTGAAGTGGATACGGGAGATGGGTGCAGCCTGGAGATAATGAAATGACCCCGCAGGGTGAGCCAACATGAGAGCCGTCGTTCAGCGCGTGAGCGAGGCCTGTGTCCGGGTGGATTCCGAGGCAATCGGTGAAATCCGGGGCGGACTCCTCGTTTTCCTGGGGGTCGGGCGCGAGGATGGAGAAAAAGACGTCGATTTCCTCGCCGAGAAGATATCGAACCTGAGAATATTCCCCGATGAGGCGCAGAAAATGAACCTCTCGCTTTTGGACGCAGGAGGAGCGATGCTCGTCGTCAGCCAGTTCACCCTGCACGGCGACTGCCGGAAGGGGAGGCGTCCCGCCTTCATCGCCGCGGCCCCGCCGGAACGGGCGGAGCCTCTCTATGAGCGATTCGTGGCGCAGGTCGGCAAACTGGGTGTCCCCGTCGCGGCGGGCCGCTTCGGCGCGATGATGGAAGTCGAACTCGTGAACGACGGCCCCGTCACCCTGCTCCTCGACTCGAAGGGCGCTTTCTAGTGGCTCTCAGGACGAGAGACGTGCCGCTTCTCAAGGAGAAGCTCGACGCGCTCGCCCGAACCTATCACGACGCCTATCTCGCCACCGACCCGCTCGGCCTTGCGCACGCCTACCGCGGCGCGCGGGACCGCGAGGTCGCGGCGTTTCTGAGCGCATCGCTCGCCTTCGGCAACGCCGCCGCGATACGGATGAGCGTAAAGCGCATCATGGAGCGCCTCGGCCCCCGGCCCGCCGACGCGCTGCGCAGCCATCGTCCCGAGGAGAGCGCCCGCCTCTTCGAGGGTCTCTACCACCGCTGGGTGGGGCCCGAGGCCATCGGTTTTTTCGCCCGGGCGATCGGCGCCGCCCTCAGGAGCGAGGGATCGCTCGAAGCCTTGTTTCTCAAAGGCTACCGCGCGGAGGAAGAAACCCTCCAGGAAGCGCTCAAGAGATTCAGGGAGCGTTTGCTGGGCTTCCTGCCTGACGCTCCCGCCAACGCAAGGGTCGAGCGCGGCGTCTCCTATCTCCTGCCCGACCCAGCGAGCGGCAGCGCGTGCAAGCGGCTCCACCTGTACCTCAGGTGGATGGTGCGGCCCGATGACGGCCTGGACCTGGGTCTCTGGACGACGCCGAAAACCCACCAGCTCATCATCCCGCTCGACACCCACATCGCGCGCATCGGGCGTCTGTTGGGACTCACTGACAGGAAGACGCCCAATCTCAAGATGGCGCTCGATATCACCAGAAACCTGAAGCGCATCGACCCCGACGACCCGGTGCGCTACGATTTCGCCATCTCGCGGATGGGCATCCTCAAGCATTGTCCGAGCAAAAGAGACATCAAACTCTGCGCGGGCTGCCCCTTGCAGGATGCCTGCCGCTACTGGCGGCGTCTGCCCCGGCGAAGAAAAGACGCGGCCATACAGGCGCGCGGGTGAACGGCGGGCGCGGTTGCCGGGGCGCAGACCCTGGGATACCTTGCCGGCGAAACTGATTCGGGAGATTCAACACGTGGCGACGAACATAGAACGCATCGCACTGACCGCATGGGCGGAGGCGCAAACAAGTCCGCTCGACTTCACCGGGCTGACGACCTGGCTCAAAGAGAGGGGCTTCGAGGTCCACCTCGATCTGGACACGGGCCGCATGGCGGGAGAGGAAGCGGGGCTGCCCCGCGAGGAAGTCGTGAAGCGCGCCGATCTGGTGATCGTCTTCGGCGGCGACGGCTCCATGCTGCGCACCGCGCACAACATCGGGGCGGAATCCCCGCTGCTTTTGGGCATCAACACCGGGCATCTGGGCTTTCTGGCCGACGTCCCCCAGGCCGAACTCTACCCGGCGCTCGAGAGGATATTGATAAAAAAAGAGTTTTCCATCGAATCGCGCATGCGGCTCGGCGCGGAGGTTCAAATCAACGGGGGCGCCCCGCCTGCGCTGTCCGACTCGCTGAACGACATCGTGCTCACCACCGGGCCCCTGGCGCGCATGGTCGAATACGAGGTTCAGATGGAAGGCAGGCATCTGGGCTATTTCCGCGCGGACGGCCTCATCGTCGCCACGCCCACGGGCTCCACGGCCTATTCGCTCTCCGCGGGCGGGCCGCTCGTGCTGCCCGACCTGAACGTGATGCTCATCAACCCGATTTGTCCGCACACGCTCAGCAACCGGCCCATCGTCGTGCCCGCCGAGACGGAGCTTGAAATCACCATCTTCCCGGACACCGAAGCAGAAGGACGCGAGGTCCTCCTCACGCTCGACGGCTTTCCGGGGTGTGAGCTCGAAGCCGGCGATTCGGTGAAAATCCGGAAAAGCCGGACCCCCGTGCGGATCATCCGGCCCAAGGGGGCGGATTTCTTTCAAACCCTGCGTGAAAAACTCTTGTGGGAGACCCACCCGCGCGGCGGGCGGAAGACGTAAAACCACATGCTCCGCCTGCTCAAAATCACGAATTTCGCCATCATCGACGACCTGGAAATCGCCTTCGGGGCGGGCCTGAACGTCCTGACGGGCGAGACGGGCGCGGGGAAATCCATCATCTTCGACGCCCTGAATCTCACCCTGGGCGCGCGCGCGGGAGGCGACATCGTTCGCGGTGGCGCAAAAGAAGCGATTGTCGAATCCGTCTTCGAGATACCCGATACCGCGGGCGGCCTCTCGGCCCGCTCGCTGCTCGAAGAAGCGGGCGTGGATTTGGAAGAAAGCGGCGAACTCATCGTGCGCCGCCGTGTCGCGGAGGCGGGCAGAAGCCGCATCTACCTGAACGGCGTCCTCGGCACCGCCTCGCTGCTCTCGCAGGTGGGCGAGCGCCTCGTGAACATCCACGGCCAGCACGCGCACCAAAGCCTCCTGCGCCCAGCCTCCCACCTGGGGCTTCTGGACGACTTTGCGGGAACGAGCGGGGCGCGAGCCGCTCTCGGTGAGACGGTGCGCGAACTGAAAACCGCAGAGGAAAAACTGAGCGCGCACCGCGAAGGCGTGCGCGAGCGCGCCCAGAGGGCGGACCTCCTGCGCTTTCAGGTCGAAGAACTCGAAAAAGCCGCCCTGCGCGCAGGCGAGCTGGCGGAAATCGAGGCCGAACTGCCGAGGCTCAGAAACGCGGGCCGCCTGATAGAAGGCGCGGCTTCGCTCTATGAGCGGCTCTACGAGGCGGAAGGCGCAGTGATCGAGAGAACGGGTGAAATCAGGCGCGAACTCGAAAGCATAGCCGAACTCGACCAATCCCTGGGTTCCCTTGCGGAGGAAGTCGCATCCGCACAGGCGCAGCTTGAGAACCTCGCCGATTCGCTCCGCGATTATGCGGAAGGAATCGGGCACGACCCCGAGCGCCTCGAATCACTTGAGGCAAGGCGCGCGCAGGTTCGCGAGATGATCCGGAAATACGGAGCCGATGAGGCGGAATGCCTCGCGTATCTTGAGGAATGCAGAAACCAACTCGCCATCGTCTCGGATGAGGAGGGAACCGAGGCGCGCCTCCTGGACGCGTGCGACGCGCTCCAAAGCGACCTCACGAAAGCCGCCCTCGCCCTCTCGGAAAAAAGAATGCGCGCCGCAGAAAGCCTCGATGCGCGCATGGAAGAGGCGTTGGGTGAACTGGGCCTCAGGGGAGCGAGGTTCCAGACGCTCATCACGCATCAGGAAGACCCCGAGGGCTTCATCCGCACAGGCGGGCGCACGGTGGCCGTTCGCGCCGACGGGGTAGACCGCGCGCAGTTCCACTTCTCGCCCAACCCGGGCGAGCCGCCGCGCTCTTTAAGCCGCGTCGCCTCGGGCGGGGAACTATCGCGGCTGATGCTGGCTCTGGAATCCGTCCTGAGGCGCGCGGACTTGATACCCACCCTCATCTTCGACGAGGTGGACGCAGGCATCGGCGGGGCCGTCGCCGAGGTGGTGGGCAGAAAGCTGAAAGGTGTATCGGCGAGCCATCAGGTGCTCGTCGTCACCCACCTGCCGCAGGTCGCGAGTCTGGGTGATCGCCATTTCCGGGTGGAAAAGCACGTCGCCGGGGAGCGCACGCAGACGCGCGTCGAGGTGCTGGATGACGATGAGCGCGTGGAGGAGATCGCCCGAATGGGAACGGGCCTCGAAATCACCGACGCCGCCCGAGAACACGCGAGAGAGATGCTCGGCAAGGCGGGGTGAGGAGACGGGTGAGGTAATACGCCTCGAAATCACTTCCCCTTAGCGGATCAATTACCCGATCCCGTTTCCGGTGCGGCGGATGAGCTCTTTCAACGCGGCCATGTTTTCGGCATGTTGCCTTTCCATAGCCGCCATCGTCTTTTCGTGAGCCGCCATCGTTTCCGCGTGAGACGCCATGGTTTCTTCGTGAGTCGCCATGGTTTCCGTGTGAGTCGCCATCGTTTCGGCGCGCCGTGATTTCATGCCCGCCATCCTCGCCTCGCGTAACTTCTCATACTCGCGCGAGTCCTCCCGCATCTGCCGGAGTCCGCTGAAGATCAGCAGGCATTGCGCGCCGCCGACGGCGAGCTCCACGACGGGACCGGCGGCCGTGGCCAGCAACATGTAGAACTGGTAATCCGTCATCTCTCGCCCCATCTCTTGGAATGAAGTCAGAATGAAGATTCAGATGGGTCGTTGAAGTCCTCGCGGACAGCCACGATACCATGTCCCCGCGCGCGCCGCCAAATCGCCGGGAACGCCCGGAGGAATCCTGTCTTGGCGGATGGAAGAGCGTCTCCCATCGAAAACGCGCGGCCCGCCACTCCGCCTCACCCTGAGTAGCGGCGAAGCCGCGTATCGAAGGTCAAACGCGATTGATGAATGAGCGTTTGCAAATTGTTTTTCCCTCACCTGCAACCGCTCTTGATGCGCCCCGGCGAACCCTCCGCCATCGGGCTTTTTCAACAAACCTCTTAAAGGGGGAGGGAAAACTTTCTTAATCGCATCCTACGGCTTCAAGGGTTTCTAAGCGTTAGCGCTCAATCAGCTTCAACTGAGAACCGAATTTTACGCCTGCGACTTCGCAAGCGGTTTCGATTTTTTTCTTGATGTTCCTTGTGCTGAGATGGTGCCCTACCCACCATCCATTCCCTAAGTCCAAAGATGATCGCTCCACGAACTTGGGGTCGTCATAAAGGTCATTGCGGTCTCTTGCCACTAACCTCCGTTTCCTTCCTACTGTTTCCTTCGCAAGGCGGTCCATGAAGCCGGGATCACGGTCTTGTAACTTTTTTAATATTTCAGCCAGTGTTTCTCTCGCAGAGCTGGTATTAACAGATTCTTTTTCAAGGGAAAAACCAACAAGTTTGGATTTCTTGCCGACCGCTGATTGTGATGGGATGGAGGCTGATTTCTTCGATTGGGATGGTGAGGGAGTAGTTGATCTCCTCGACTTCGAACGGGAGGGTGCAGACATGGTATTGAAACGTAGATCCCTCAAAAACGAATCCACCTCTTCTCGGGTATCAGCTAAGTTCGGTTTCGGCTTATGTTCGTTTTCAAACTTACTTCTCACTTCTCGCACCAGAAGATCCCTAAGAGCTTGGTTAGGAGTATCTAGCAGCTCTCGCCAGACGTCTGGAATCGCGTTGCCTATTTTCTTTTTCTCCAACTTCTTTTCGTAGACATCCTCTGCGACCTTCAAACTCTTGTAATTGATGACACGGTTTCTATCGAGGTATCTTTTAAAATCCGAGGCGTGCCCGGAAATCTCATCCTCACTCGTCAATTCCATCCGATGGAACAACATCTCATCAAAGGCCTCTTCATCCAGCCTAGCGAGATAAAAATCCCAGCGTCTACCGTCCGTGAGAATGAGAAACCTTGGTCTCCTATCGGCACGATAATAGTTAAATAGCTGCTCCCTATCATCTTTGTCCCCAGGTTTTTTGGGTTCTTTTATGCCACCGATCTTTTTGGCTTCTATGAAAACTATCGGCGCATTTTTCCTGAGTAGCGCGTAGTCTGCCGAACCGTCTTTACCTTTTTCGACCTCAAATTCCGTCCTTACTTTTTCTGGATCTTGAACATCCCAACCCAACGCTTTCAGGATTGGATTGATAACTGTATCCCTGACTTGCATCTCTTTTCTAAGCAAGTCAGAATGGATATTCTTAATCGCTATTTTCAAAACTTCTTCCAGACTCATTCTTTAAGATACCTCCTCAACAAAATAATCGTGTTTGCCTCAATAAAAGTAAGGGACGCATAATATGCGTCCCCTACAAATGTTGCTCTATTTAGCTCGCCTGTCCTACTCGTCCTGGTACTGCTGGAGGCTCTGGAGGACGGAGATGTCCTCGAGCGTCGTGGTGTCGCCGATCTGGTCGGCGCCGGAGGCGATGTCGCGCAGGAGCCTGCGCATGATCTTCCCGCTCCGCGTCTTGGGCAGCGCGTCGGTGAAGCGCATGTAGTCGGGCCGCGCGATGGCGCCGATCTCCTTGACCACCCACTCTTTCAGCTTTTTTTCCAGCCTGTCGTTCTTCCTGTTCGAGCCCTTCATGGTGACGAAGGCGGCGATGCACTCGCCCTTGATCTCGTGCGGGATGCCTACGCAGGCGGCCTCGGCCACGTCGGGGTTCGCCACGAGCGCGCTCTCGACCTCCATCGTGCCGAGACGGTGGCCCGAAATGTTGATGACGTCGTCCACCCGGCCCATGATCCACACGTAGCCGTCCTTGTCGCGGCGCGCGCCGTCGCCCGTGAAGTAGCAGCCCTTCACGTCGCTCCAGTATTGCTTCTTGTAGCGCGCGTCGTCGCCCCAGATGGTGCGCAGCATGGAGGGCCAGGGTTTCCGCACGACGAGCAGGCCGCCGCCCTCGGGGCCTACCGATACGCCGTCTTTCGTCACCACGTCGGGCACGATTCCGAAAAACGGCAGCGTGGCCGTGCCGGGCTTGGTCGGCGTGGCGCCGGGCAGCGGCGTGATCATGATGGCGCCCGTCTCGGTCTGCCACCAGGTGTCCACGATGGGGCAGCGCTCGCCGCCGATGACCTTGTGGTACCACATCCAGGCTTCGGGGTTGATGGGCTCGCCCACCGTGCCCAAAAGGCGCAGGGAGGATAAGTCCCTCCCGTTGGGATGGTCGTCGCCCCACTTCATGAACGCGCGGATGGCGGTGGGGGCAGTGTAGAAGATGTTCACCCTGTATTTTTCCACGATGTCCCAGAATCGCCCCGGATCGGGGTGGTTGGGCGCTCCCTCGTACATGACGGACGTAGCGCCGTTCAGCAGCGGGCCGTAGATGATGTAGCTGTGGCCCGTCACCCAGCCGATGTCGGCCGTGCACCAGTAGGTGTCCTCGTCCTTGAGATCGAACACGTATTTCGAGGTGAGATAGGTGCCGCACATGTACCCGCCCGTGGTGTGCATGATGCCCTTGGGCTTGCCCGTCGTGCCGCTCGTGTAGAGGATGTAGAGGGGGTGTTCGGAATCGAGCCTGGCGGCGGGGCAATCGGTGGAGGCGTTTTCCATGAGATCGTGATACCAGTGGTCACGCCCCCGCTTCATCGATACCTTGTTGCCCGTGCGCTTTAAGACGATCATCTTCTTGACCGATTTGGCGCCCTTGCATGCCTCGTCCGCGTTTTTCTTGAGCGGCACGATGTTCCCGCGCCTGAAGCCCCCGTCCGCCGTCAGGACGGCCTTGGCCCGGCAGTCGTCGATGCGATCCCTCAGCGAATTCGCGCTGAAGCCCGCGAAGACCACGCTGTGCGGCGCGCCGATGCGCGCGCAGGCGAGCATGGCGATGGCGGCTTCCGGCGTCTGGGGCATGTAGATGATGACCCGGTCGCCCTTCCTGATGCCGACGCTTCGCATCGCGTTGGCGAACTTGCACACCTCGCGGTGAAGCTCCTGATAGGTGAGGATGCGCGAATCGCCCGGCTCGCCCTCCCAGATGATGGCCGCCTTGTTCTTGCGCCAGGTGGTGAGGTGGCGATCCAGGCAGTTGTAGGAGATGTTGGTCTCACCGCCCACGAACCACTTGGCGTGCGGCTCGGTCCACTCCATGACCTTCCCCCACTTCTTGAACCAGTGGAAGTTGTTCGCCACTTTCGTCCAGAACCGCGAGGGCCTCTTGACGGATTCCTCGTACATCTCCCGGTACTGGGCCATGGACTGGATGTGGGCCTGTTTTGAAAAATCGCGACTTGGCTTGAAAACCCGTTTTTCCTGCAACAAGGTGTCGAACTGTTTGTCGTCGACCATGAGAATACCTCCCGGCTCGGTCAGGTGAAATCATATCGGTGGCGATTTTTCGCTATTGTTGGATATTCGCGCGGATTTCTCAAGTAGCCGCACGGGGATATGGACAGGACGAATCAAAAACGGAGCGCCGCGCGCACCTCCCGAGCCGCTCGGGCGGGGTCGTCCGCTCCAAGAATCGCGCCGATGAGGGCGACGCCGCGCGCGCCTCTCTCCATACACGCCGGAGCGTTCTGCGCCCCCACGCCGCCCAGCGCGTAGACGGGGCCGCCCGCGATTTTGAGTTCGCGCCCAAAGGCCTCCAGCCCCAGGAGGGGGCCGGATGAGAATTTGCTTTTCGTCGGGAATACGGGGCTGAGCGTCACGAAATCCGCCCCTTCTGAGAACGCGGACGCCGCTTCTTCTCCCGAATGGGCGGAATAGCCGATGAGGCCCGCATATCCTCCCGCCCGCATTGCGGAAACGGATACCGTGCCCTTGCCGAGGTGTACGCCGTCCGCTCCCAGAGCATCGGCCAATTCCGGATCGCCGTTCACGATCAGGCGCGCGCCGTGTTCAGCCGCGCACGAGGCGACTTCTCTCCCGAGCTTCAGCCGCTCATCAAAAGGCAGATCCTTCTCCCGGAACTGAACGAAGCGCACCCCGCCTCTTAAAGCGGCCTCCAGCGCGCTCGGGAGATCGCCCGACGGGGGAGCGTTCCTGTCCGTGATGAGGTAGAGCGGGTCGAGCGTGGATGATTCCAATATCTTGTCGGGCGGGTCTTACGACCCGATGACGCCGGCCAGCGGACTCGACGCCGTGGCGTAGAGTTTCATGGGGATGCGTCCCGCCTCATACGCGAGCCTGCCCGATTCGACGGCAAGGTTCATGGCGCGCGCCATCTTCACCGGATCGTCGGCGCCCGCGATGGCCGTCTGCATCAGGACAGCGGCGGCGCCGAGCTCCATCGCCACCGCGGCGTCCGAAGCCGTGCCCACGCCGGCGTCCACGATGACGGGAACCGATACCTGCTCCAGGATGATCCTGAGGTTATAGGGATTCCGGATGCCGAGGCCCGAGCCGATGGGCGCCGCCAGCGGCATGACGGCATGGCAACCCAACTGTTCGAGCTTCTTGCAGATGACAGGATCGTCGATGCAGTAAGGCAGCACGATGAAGCCGTCATCGAGCAGAATGCGGCACGCCTCGAGCAGGCCCTCGTTGTCGGGGAAGAGCGTGTCTTCATCGCCGATGACCTCGACCTTCACGAAGTCCGAGCCGGTGGCCTCGCGGGCGAGCCGCGCCGTCGTCACCGCGCTCTTCACGTCGTAGCAGCCCGCCGTGTTGGGCAGCATCGTGTATTTGTCTTTATCGAAATGCGCCCAGAAGCCCTCGGAGGAATCATCTTCCAGGTCCACGCGGCGCACGGCGACGGTGACGATTTCCGTCCCGCTCGCTTCGAGCGAGTCGCGCATCACGGCGAAACTCGGATATTTGCCCGAACCCACCAACAGGCGGGAAGTGAACGTCCTGCCCCCAATCTCATACGTGCTCATCACACCCCCTCCCGGCGCAGGCTCTCATGGCCGCGCCCGTTATCATTTATGATCAGCCCCCGCCCACGGCGCGGACGATCTCGACCTCATCTCCGTCTGATAAACGCGTGTCCCCGTACTCGCCCCGGCGGACGATCTCCATGTTGAGCGCCACGGCGATGCCGTTCACTTCGAGCGACATCGAATCGAGAAGAGCGGCGACGCTCACGCCTTCTTCCAGCTCCCTGTCCTCTCCGTTCACCCGGACTTGCAAGAACTCATCTCCTCAAGCGACACCCTGTAACATTCCATCAAAAAAGCCGCCCCGCGATTCGGGAGCGGCCAGAAACACCCGGATTCTTCGGCCCGCTTCCCTTCGCTGGAATTACCCAGTGCAGGTTCCAAGGGTTGCCCGCGACTCAAGGCTCTCAGTACATACACCCCTAGCAGGGACTTGCTCCAAAGAGCATATACGGATGCGCCCCGACTTGCAACGTCCGAAAGGAGGCGGCGTGTGCAATTCGCACCTTTTTCAGGTATGAATACGGAAAACCACACGATATCGCCGGGTTCAATGAGCCTCGCGCATCCCCATCGACCGAGGAGCACCCCCATGAAAGCAGCCATCTTCCACGAAGTCGGCAAACCGATGACCATCGAACCCATCGAAGTGGCGCCGCCCAAAGAGGGCGAGGTGCTCGTGCACTACCGCGCGGGCGGCGTCTGCCACAGCGACCACCACGCCATCGCGGGCCTGTTCCCGGTGCCCACCCCCATCGTCATGGGGCACGAGGGCGCAGGCGTCGTGGAAGAGGTGGGACCCGGCGTAACCTCCGTGAAGCCGGGCGATCACGTGGTATCCGTGTGGCGCTACAGCTGCGGCGCGTGCGAGCTCTGCCTCTCGAACCGGCCCGCCATCTGCGGCGAGGGCATCCGCATGCGGGCCGACGGCACGCTCTCGGACGGCACGACGCGCTTTTCCATCAACGGCGAGAAGGTGCACCACTTCCTCGGCGTCTCCACGTTCAGCTCCCATTCGGTGATGTCCGAGAAATCGGTGCTCAAGATTCGGGAGGACATGTCGCTCGAGAAGGCGGCGGTGGTGAGCTGCGCCGTCATCACGGGCGTGGGCGCGGTGGTGAACGGCGCGCAGGTGCGTCCGGGCGAGAGCGTGGCCGTGTTCGGCGCGGGCGGCGTGGGGCTGAACGCGGTGCAGGGGGCGGCCTTGATCGGGGCGGAGCCCATCATCGCGGTGGATCTCATGCAGAACAAGCTCGAGATGGCGAAGAAATTCGGCGCGACGCACACGGTGAACTCCTCGGATGAGGACGCGGTGGAGGCCATCCGCGCGCTCACCGACGGCAAGGGCGCGCACTACGCCTTCGAGCTCATCGGCGTGCCCGAGGTGATGTCCACCGCGTTCGCGAGCGTGCGCACGGGCGGCACGGCGGTCATCGTGGGCATCGCGGACGTGAAATCGACAGTCTCGATACCCCCCGTCTCCCTGGTGACGGAGGAAAAGCGCCTCATCGGCTCCCTGTACGGCTCATCTAACCCGCGCATCTTCGTGCCCCGGCTCATCGACCTCTACATGGCCGGAAAGCTCAACCTCGACGACCTCCTCACCAAGGAATGGCCCATCGAGCAGATCAACGAGGCGTACGACGCGCTCTTAAACGGCGAGGTGGCCCGCAGCGTCGTCGTGCACGAGTAGGGGCGTATGGGGCTGCCCCTCAAAGATGATGAACACTTGGAATAAGGACCTGCAATGAAAGAACAGCTCGACCACTACGCGAACAAGCTGGCCTATGAAACCGATTCATGGGACCTGAAAGAAGCACTCGACGGCGGCGAAAACGTCGTCGTCATCGATGCGCGATCACCCGAGGCGTTCGGGGAAGAACACATCCCCGGCGCGGTCAACATCCCGCACCGTCAGATGAACCCCGAGACCACCGGGCATCTCGATAACGATGCCCTCATCGTCACCTACTGCGACGGCATCGGCTGCAACGCCTCGACCAAAGGCGCGCTCAACATGACGCGGCTGGGCTTCCGGGTGAAGGAGCTCATGGGCGGGCTCGACTGGTGGAAGCGCGACGGCCACCCGACGGAAAGCGCCGCCGAATCGCTTAAAACCTGAGGGGCCGCCCTCCCCGCCCCGAAAACCCCCGTTTGGACACTTGCGGGCGGTTTTTGATATTCTTCTACGACTTACCCCGCCGGAGGAGCGCCATGGCCATCATCGACATATCCGTTCCCGTAGTGGAAGGCGAAATGCCCATCTATCCCGGAAACCCGGGGCTTTCGATGCGCTTTCACAAATCCTTCGACGCAGGGGACGACGTCTGCCTCACCGAAGTCACCTTCGGCGTGCACGCCGGCACGCATCTCGACGCGCCCATGCACTATCTCCACGACGCGGGCGGCATCGAGACGCTGAACCTCGAGACCCTCATGGGTCCCGCCCGGGTGATCGCGGTCGAAAACCACGAGTGCATCACGGCGGAAGAACTCGCCACCAAGAACTTAGAAGGCGCCACACGCTTTCTCATCAAGACGCGAAACTCCGACGATCAGTGGTGGACGAAGCCCTACAGCCCCGACTACTGCCACATGACGGCAGATGCCGGGCAACTCCTCTACGACCACGGCATGACGCTTCTGGGCGTGGACTATCTCGGCGTGGACGCGCCCGACCCCAACGTGCCCGTCCACTCCCTGCTGCTGCCGCTGGGCGTCGTGCTGCTCGAAGGCCTGAACCTGAGCGATGCGCCCGAGGGCGATTACGAGCTCATCGCCCTGCCCGCCCTGTTCCCGGGGCGCGACGGCGCGCCCGCCCGCGCGGTACTGAGAACGCTCTAGGCCGCTTGCCCCGAAACCGCTTTTCCGGGAATACTCCCCCCGCAAGCCGATATTCCAGTTCTCATCGAGGAGCCGCATGGACACGTCCAGGGAGCAGCGAGAGGCCGTACAGAAGATTTACAACCAGGATTCGGACTACTACGTCACCAGCGCGCCGCACGCGCGGAGTAGCTCCCTCGCGCGCGCCGCCGAGGTGCTGAACCCGGGCGGCGGCGTCCATCTCGACATCGCCACCGGCGCGGGGCACACGGCCTACCAGATGGCCGGTAAATGCCGCCACGTGGTCGCGAGCGATTTGACCGCCGGCATGCTCGACTCCGCGCGCAGGCTGGGCGCCGAGAAGGGGATCGGGAACGTCTCTTATCTCAGAACCGACGCCGAGAACATCGCCGTTCAGACGGGCGCGCTCGATTCCGCCTCCGTGCGCATCGCGCCCCATCATTTCCCGGACGTCCAGGCCTCGATGCGCGAGATGTTCCGCGTCCTGAAGCCCGGCGGCAGGCTCATCTACATCGACAACATCGCGCCCGAAGAACCCAAGGAACTCGACAGCTACAACGATTTCGAACGCCTGCGCGACCCGAGCCACAACCGCTGCGACAGCCTGCCCGACCTCGTCGAGATGCTGGAAGCGGCGGGTTTCCGCGTCCTCTATTCGGAGACGCTCCGGAAGAAGATGGTGTTCGAGGACTGGGTGCGGCGCCCCCACTTGACGGACGATGACAAGGCGGCGCTCCGCGCGTATCTCGAAGACGCCTCGCCCGCCATCGCCTATTGGCTCGACCCGCGCGAGGAAGACGGCGAATTCGCCTTCGACGAGCAGGAAGCCGTCATCCTCGCCGAACGCCCCGCATGAGCAACGACGAAGCGGGGCGGCTCCGACGCCTCGCGGACGCGGACAGGAAACACCTCTGGCACCCCTTCACCCCCATGGACGAATGGGAGAATGAGGACCCGCCGCTCATCGTCGAGCGCGGCGAGGGGGCGTATCTCATCGACGTGGAGGGAAACCGCTATCTGGACGGCGTATCCTCCCTGTGGGTGAACATCCACGGACACCGCAAGAAAGAGATAGACGAGGCCGTTCGCGCGCAGCTTGAGCGGGTCGCCCACACCACCCAGCTTGGCATGGCGAACCCCGCCGCCATCGAGCTTGCCGAAAAGCTGAACGATATCGCACCGGCGGGCCTCGCCAGAGTATTCTATTCGGACTCGGGCGCAACGGCGGTGGAAATCGCCTTGAAGATGGCCTTTCAGTACCAGAAGCAAAGAGAGAATCCAAAACCTGAAAAAGACAGGTTTCTCACACTCAATCTGGCCTACCACGGCGATACGGTCGGCGCGGTGTCTCTGGGCGGAATCGACCTGTTCCACCACATCTTCGGGCCGCTTCTCTTCCAGACCATGAGGGCCGAGACGCCCTATTGCTTCTGGTGCCCGAGGGGGGCCGAACGTCCGCCGTGTTCGGTGTGTTCGGGCGATGAGATCGCGCATCAGATCGCGGAAAACGCGCCGCACCTCGCCGCCGTGGTCGTGGAACCCATGGTGCAGGGCGCTGCGGGGATCATCGTCCAGCCGACAGGCTTTTTGCGTAAAATCCGCGAGGCGTGCACGGAGCACGACGTGCTCCTGATAGCGGACGAGGTGGCCACGGGCTTCGGTCGCACGGGCCCCATGTTCGCCTGCGAGCACGAGGGCGTGGCCCCCGACATCCTGTGCCTCGCCAAGGGCATCACGGGCGGCTACCTGCCGCTGGCGGCGACGCTCGCGACCGAGGAGATATTCGACGCATTCCGCGGTCCGCCCGAGACGGGCCGCACGTTCTTTCACGGCCACTCCTACACGGGGAACCCTCTCGCCTGCGCCGCGGCGCTTGCGAACCTCGATATTTTCGAGCGGGAAAACACGATTCAAAACAACCAGGCGAAGATAGCCCACCTGTGGAGCGAACTCGAAAATCTGAAAGACTCATCTCACGTGGGCGAGGTGCGCGGCCTCGGCTGGATGGTGGGCGTCGAGCTTTTGAAGGAGAAGGCGACGAAGGAACCCTACACGCCCGCCGAGCGCAAAGGGCGCGCGGTCATCCTGGCGGCGAGAAGGCGCGGCCTCGCCGTGCGGCCCCTGGGCGACGTGGTCGTCCTGATGCCGCCTTACTGCTTAACGAACGAGGAGATCAGGTGGATGGTGGGCGCTCTGGAGGAGTCGATAGAGGAGGCTTGCGCCTGACGCGAGTTATCTGTCTGTTGAAAAACCTTCGTGATGGTTCTGTAGCAGGACAGGCACAGAGGCCTGTCTCTACTATTGCCGACCTACTAGAGAGGAAATCAACTCCCCCCTTGAGGGGGAGTCGAAGAGCTAAGGGCGAAGCCCGCAAGCGATTCGGTGGGGGGACATGCCACAGGGTAAAGCTCCCCCCACCGCATCAGCCTTCGCACAAACCGCTCGGCTTCTGCGACTCCCCCTCAAGGGGGGAGTTGATCCTCCTTTTTCGTTGGTTGCGAATAACCCTCAAGGGGGGAGTGAATCTCTTCTCTACTCCGTCGCCAACTTTCCTCAAGGGAGGAGTGTATCTTGTTCGTTCATTGGTTTTTTTTACCCCCCTGACAAGGGGGGGTAGGGGGGGTTGCATTTATCCCCTGAGGAGGGGTTGTTGAAAAAGTCCTGATTCAGCGGTTTGGTTCGACGGATATGAAGGCACGATGGGCCGCATATATGCGGCCCCTACACTCCCTTCAGTAAGGCGGAATGACGGCAATCCCGGCATTGCTGGGCTTTTCTCAACGCCCCGCACCCGGCGCGCCCACGGCGCCCACGTCCGGCTTTTTCTGCGGCACGCCCACGGGATCGACCGGAGCGCTTCCCACCGGCAGGAGGGTCTCCTTCGGCACGCCCACGGCGCTCGCGGGAGGCTGACCGGCGGCCGTCGCGGGCGCGCCGCTCACCGCCGCCTCAGTCGACGCTGCCGGGGGCGAGCCACCCGCCCCGGGCGCAGAAAACCTGTCCGCGATCAACTCCTCGCGCACCCGGAGCGGACCCGTGATGGCGAGCGAACCCGCGATGCTCAGCGCCTCCTGCCCCCCGATGAGCAGCACGACGCGATCGAAGAGGTCCGGGAAACTCTTGACCACGGTGCTCGCGACGCCGTAGGCGGTCATCAGCTCCGCCCACACGCCGCCGGGGTGCGCGTCCCTCAACGTCTCGTCGAAATCGACGTAGGCGATCCCGTCCGGCCCCGGAAAGACCGCGCGCAGCTTCGCACCCTTCGGGACAACCGGCGCGTATCCCTCCCCTTTGGGTCCCTCGATGAGAGCGGACAGCAGGTTGCGCAGGGTATCGACGTTGTCCTTTCCTATCTCCACCTCCACGGTATATGGAACCAGCAGATCTTCTTCCGCGCCGGTGAAATACAGCGTCTTCTTCACGCCAGGCGCGCGCGCTGCGTCTCGCCGCTCGGGGTCGAACGCGGCGTCGCGGCCCCGCTCCAGGAAGTCCAGGACGGCTTCCTGAAAATTCCAGACGAGCGCTCCGCTCACGGCGACGATCAAGACGGCGAGCGCGAGTTTCTTCACCATCCTAGCGGCCCTCCCCCGCCGGGGCGGCGTTTTGCTCGACGGGCGCGTCCGGCTCTGACTGCGGCGACTCGCCCGCCGCGGCCCCGGTTTCAGGAGTTGCAGGCTGCTCTGACGATACCGGAGCCTGTGTTGACTCTACGGGTGCGGTTTCGGCCGGCGCGGGCGGTTTGGGCGGCAGGTCTTCCGTGAGACCCGCGAACTTGAGCACCGCCCTGGCGAGCGCCGTGAGATAGGTGTCCTCTTCCGTTATCTCGCTCAGGCGCGCCTCGTCCTCAGGCGTGCTGATGACGCCCAGGCTCACGTAGGCCGCGGGCATGCGCGCGCCTTCCAGGTCGCGCACCGCCAGAATGCGCACCGGCGGTTTTTCGCCCGCTCGGATGGCGGCGAAGCGCCTCTGGAGGCTCAGGGCGAAGCGGCGGTTCGAGGCCAGATGGATGTTCTGGCTCCGCTGCCAGCGGAACGCCACGGCCCGGGCCGCCTCGCCCGCCACGCGCGGCGGACGCCTGGGCGCCGCCACCATGATGGCCGGCCCGCGCGCGCCCGGCCGCCAGGAGGCGTCCGCATGAAGGGTGAGGAACAAGGAGGCGGCGTTGTAGTTCGCCACCGAGACGCGCTGCACGGCCGTCATCTCCGTGTCGGCCTCGCGCGTGAGGATGGCCTTCACCTCGGGGCGTCTTGCGAGGAGCGCGGCCAGCATCCCCGCCGCGCGGAGCGTGAAATCCTTCTCCAGGAGCAGCGCGCCGCGGCTCCCCGCATCCCGCCCCCCGTGGCCGGGGTCGATCACCACGACGAAAGGAGCCGATGCCGAGGGGCCGCCCGGCTTCGCGGGTCCGGCGAGGACGTCGGCGCACGGGATGAGGCTCCCGAGCCACAGCGCTGGAATGATGAGGCGGAAATGTCGCAAGGGGTCTCCTCCCGTTCAATCGGCACAAACTACCATTTCATGGAAGGGGAAACCAGACGGGGGTGGCGCAGGCTCTCGCCTTGAAAACCAACCCCCCCTACCCCCCCTTGTCAGGGGGGTATGAAAAAGCAACCCCGCAAAAAAGAATCAACTCCCCCCTTGAGGGTTATCCCTTCACGCACGGGATATACAATCAACTCCCCCCTTGAGGGGGAGTCACAGAGGCCGAGCGATCTGTGCGAAGGCCGATGTGGTGGGGGGAGTTTTTCTGTGGCATGTCCCCCCACCGAATCGCTTGCGGGCTTCGCCCTTAGCTCTTCGTCTGGCTTTCCCCGCGGGAAGCCAGACCCTCAAGGGGGGAGTGAATCTCTTCTCTATTCCGTCGCCAACTTTCCTCAAGAGGGGGAGTGTATCTTGCTCGTTCATCGGTTTTTTTTACCCCCCTGACAAGGGGGGGTAGGGGGGGTTGCCTTTATCCCCTGAGGAGGGGGACTTTTTCAACAACCCCTTCAAGGGGGGAGTGGATTCGAATTACACAAAGGAGTAATCGGTGCAGGCGACAAAGCAAGTCACGCCCCCCGCTCGAAAAATCATCGCCGCTGTAATAGACTTGACGCACGGTCTCGAATCGGACACTGCCTTACGACGCGGACCGCAGAACCCGCCCGGAACAGCCACCATCCAAAACCCGTGAGAGGTACCCATGACAGCGACTCTTGAACGCTTCTTCGGACTGGCGCAGCGCGGCACCAACCTGCGGACGGAAATAACGGCGGGCGCAACGACGTTCCTGACGATGGCCTACATCGCCTTCGTCAATCCGCAGATCCTCTCTGACGCCGGCATGCCGTTCGACGCGGTGTTCGTCGCCACCTGCCTCTCGGCGGCGCTCGCCACGCTGCTGATGGGCCTTTACGCCAACTACCCGATCGCGCTGGCGCCGGGCATGGGGCTCAACGCTTTCTTCGCCTACGGCGTCGTGCTCGGCCTCGGCCACAAGTGGGAGGTCGCGCTGGGCGCGGTCTTCATCTCCGGGGTGTTGTTCCTGGCGATCAGCATACTGCCGGTGCGGCGCTGGATCGTCGAGGCGATACCGCAGGGGCTCAAGCTGGGCATTGCGGCCGGGATCGGACTGTTCCTGGGCATCATCGCGCTCAAGAACGCCGGTATCATCCAGGGCAGCAAGGCGACGCTGGTCACCGTAGGCCACCTGACGACGCCCGGGCCGCTGCTGTGCCTGGTCGGCTTCTGCCTGATCGTAGCGCTCGACGCGCGCAAGGTGCCGGGCGCGGCCCTCATCGGGATGCTGGGCGTCGCCGCCGCCGGCCTGATATTCGGCGTCTCCAAATGGGGGGGCATCGCCTCGCTGCCGCCCGACCCGACGCCGACGCTTCTGGCTCTCGACATCGCCGGCGCGCTGCAGGTGGGCATGCTCGCCGTCATTCTCACGTTCCTGCTCGTCGACTTGTTCGACACGACGGGCACGCTCATCGGCGTGGCGCACCAGGCGAACCTCCTCGATGACGAGGGACGGCTTCCGCGCATGCAGCGCGCGCTGATCGCCGACTCGGCGGGAACGGTCGGCGGCGCCCTGCTCGGCACCTCGCCCGTCACGAGCTACATCGAGAGCGCCGCCGGGACCGGCGCGGGCGGACGCACGGGCCTGAGCGCGGTCGTCGTGGCCGCGTTGTTTTTCGCCTGCCTGTTCTTCGCGCCGCTCGCAGGCTCGATTCCGCCCTACGCGACGGCGGCGGCCATCCTCTACGTGGCGTGCCTGATGGCGCGCCCGCTCATGGACCTGGACTGGAGCGACATCACCGAGTCGGCCGCGGCGATCATGACCGTCATCGCCATCCCGCTGACGTTCTCCATCGCCGACGGCATCGGCCTGGGCGTCATCACCTACGTGCTGATCAAATTGATGGCGGGACGCGGGCGCGATTGCTCGCCGACGCTGCTCGGGGTCGCGCTCCTGTTCGCCGTGAAATTCGCGTGGCTGTAACGCCGTTCGGCGGCGGGGGATCTCGCCCTGAAAACCAACCCCCCCTACCCCCCCTTAACAGGGGGGTAAAAAAAAGAAAGCCCCCTTGTCAGGGGCAAGGAAAAACAAAAGCCCCTCTACCGACGGCGGGCGTCGCCTTTTCATACCCCCCTGTTAAGGGGGGGTAGGGGGGGTTGCCTTTATCCCCTGAGGAGGAGAACTTTTTCAGCCGTAGGAACAGGTCGCGACCTGTGGGACAGCCCCGAGGAGGGGCTGTCACTACAGATTCGTTTCGAATTGTGAGGAGTCCGTAGGGGCGGTTCGCAAACCGCCCCTACGAAACCACGAACCCACCTTCATCAATCACGTTTGACCCTTGCGCCCCGGCCCGATTTCTTTGATCATGGGAGGCGGTTTCTGAATCCCGAACGAGGAGCGAGAACGTGTGGGGCGACAAGACGCCGGAAGGCGTAAAAGGATCATCGGATCTCAAGCGCATCGCCACCGTCGGCGGGCAGATGGAGGCCTTGATCCTCAAAAGCAGGCTCGAGGCCGAGCGCATACCCGTGCACCTGAGCTACGACTCGGCGGGTTCGGTCTACGCCTTCAGCCGGACGAACCTGGGCGCGGTGCACCTCATGGTGCCCGAAGCCTTCGCAGAGGCGGCGCTTAACATCTACCACGAACTCAGAGCCGCCGGAGAAACGCCCGAATCATCCACCGATTCATAGAGACGACGCCATGACGAACCATGAAGCGGACCTGGAAGCCCTGCGGCGGCTTCTGCTGGAAAAATCGTATGAGAAAAAACAGGTGACGCTCGCCTCTGGCCGGGTGAGCGATTTCTACGTCGACTGCCGCCAGGTGACGCTCCACGGCGAGGGGGCGCGGCTCGTGGGCCGGGTGATCTTCGAGCGCATCAGGGAGGGCGTCGACGCCGTGGGCGGCCCCACCCTGGGGGCGGACCCGATGGTGACGGCCGTCTCGATGACGGCGGCGCTCGAAGGCCTGGACGTTCCCGCCTTCATCATCCGGAAGGGCGAGAAGGGCCACGGGATGCAGAACCGCATCGAGGGGGCGGGGAACCTCGCGCCCGGCATGAAGGCCGCCATCATCGAGGACGTGGTGACCACGGCGGCTTCGACCTTCACGGCCATCGACGCGGCCCTGGCCTTCGGCCTCGAAATCGCGCACGTCATCTGCCTCGTGGACAGGGAGGAAGGCGGACGCGAGAACCTCGCCGAACGCGGCTACGAGCTCGACGCCGTGTTCACGAAGACGAGTTTGCTCGCCGGGTGAGAGAAGCCTGACGCAACCCCGCGATTCCTCTCGCATCGGGATTGTTGAAAAACCCTGGAACTCTGGATTTGTCGTATGTAACCGACCGACGAGAGAGAAAAATCACTCCCCCCTTGAGGGGGCTGTTGAAAAAGCCCCATTTTTCGGGGGTAGAGAGGACGCCCCTCTTGACGGGAAAACCAACCCCCCCTACCCCCCCTTGTCAGGGGGGTAAGAAAGAGCAAAACCCCCTCAGCCCGGTGGGGGCGCTTCGCCTTTTTATACCCCCCTGTCAAGGGGGGGTAGGGGGGGTTGATTTTAGGGGGTTTTCCCTTTCAGAGGGTTGCCATTCCCCTCTCATGCTTTTTCAACAGCCCCCTCCAGGGGGGAGTGAACTTCAAAAACGTGCGCTCAACCAAAATCGCTCCACGGGGCTTTTTCAACACCCACCGGTCGGGTTTGACACTTCCAAATCATCGCCATCGCGTGCGTCGAGCGGGCCCAATCCCGATCTTGCCTCGCAAAGCGAATCGAGGAGGCCAGCGGAGTCAGTCCCCATCGAGTCTGCCTGCGGCCGGCTGAACGGCCACGTCCATGGCGTTCAGGAACGCCCGCCCGATCAGGTCCATCATCCGCACCAGTTCGAGCCGCGGCGCGGCCCGTGCCAGTTCGTCCCGGGTGAAGAGCGGGCCGAGCAGGCCGCAGCCGTCCGCGAGGGTGATGATGACGATATCCCCAGGGTCGGGTATCTCGTCACTCAACAGCACCGTTCTGATGCGTTGCACCAACCCACGCTCGACCTTCTCGTCCGCGACCAGGTAGCGTTTCGTTCCGAATATCCAGAGGAAGCGGTCATCCTTCAGCTCCAGGACGCCGTTTTCGACGAGCCGCTCCAATGCGGCTTCGCGAATCTCGTCGGCATGATGGGTGGCGTGATCCACCCAGTAGAGGGCGTTATGGGTCGCTTCCGTCCGCGCAATCTCCGCGAGCATCGGATCGAGCAGGGGGTCGCCGAGCGGCGTCGAATCGGTGAGGAACAACCCGTCGGCGTCGGTGTCGATGCGGTTCTCGAGTGCGAGATCCATCAAAACGGCGGCGCCGAGCGCGGCCCGCACCAGCCATTCAGCCGCCCTCGAGAGCGTGCCGTCCTCGTCGCGGAGCAGGAGAAGGAACTCTTCGGCGAATCTCATGACCCGGCGCTCCCGCCCAAAAACAGGCTCAATATGGAGTAGAACAGCACCGCGAGCGCGGCGCCGGCGGGAAGCGTCACGACCCAGGAGACGACGATCGTGCGCACCACGCCGAAGTCGAGAGCGCCCACGCCACGGGCAAGCCCGACGCCCATCACCGCCCCTACGAGCGTCTGGGTCGTCGAGACCGGCAGTCCCGTACCGCTCGCCACCACCACCGTCGACGCGGCGGCGAACTCGGCGGCGAACCCGCGGCTCGGCGTGAGCTCCGTGATCTTCCTCCCGATTGTCGCCATCACCCGGTACCCGAACGTCGCCAGGCCGACGACGATGCCGACGGCGCCGACCAGCAGGAGCCAGGGAGGAACCGCCGACTTCGAGGCAACCGCGCCGGTCTTCACCACGGCGATAATCGCGGCCAGCGGCCCGATGGCGTTGGCGACATCGTTCGAGCCGTGAGCGAACGCCATGCCCGACGCGGTGACGATCATCAGGACGCCGAACGCCCGCTCGACGTTGGTATAGCGCGACACTCCCCCCGAGGCGGAATCGCCGCTTTCGAAGCTGATGCGATTGATGACGGCGCGGCCGATGCACGCGATGACGGCGGCGAACAGCACCGAATACAGGACCGCCGTGTGCGTGCTCAAATCGAGGCCGACGTGCTTCAAGCCCTTGACGAACGTCACGATCGAGGTCATGAGCACCGCGGCGAAGATGTATACCGGCACGTACCGGCGCGCGTACACGGCGGGGTCGTCCCGGTTGAAGATCAGCCACTGCACGCTCAGAACCAGCAGAAACGAGATCGCACCGGCGAGGACGGGCGTGACGACCCAGCTCCCGACAATCTTCGCCACGCCCCACCACTGGACGGCCTCGAAGCCGACCGCCACCACCGCGAATCCGATGATCGCGCCGACTATCGAGTGCGTGGTCGAGACCGGCCAGCCGTATCTGGAGGCGACCGTCAACCAGACGGCGGCCGCCAGGAGCGCCGACAACATGCCGATGACGAGCAGGTTCGAATCGCTCCCGAGCGCATCCGCGTCGATGATGCCCTTGCGGATCGTCGAGGTGACTTCGCCGCCGGCCAGAAAGGCCCCGAGAAACTCGAATACGCCCGCGATCACGATGGCGGTGCCTACGGTGATGGCCCCCGAGCCGACCGACGTTCCCATCGAATTCGCGACGTCGTTGGCGCCGATCCCCCAGGACATGTAGAGGCCGGCGCAGACCGCCGCTATCAGAATGACGGTGAGGTTCGCTTCCACGGGATACCCTTTCCCGGGCGTTGCGGGAACGACGAGCCCTTCGTGATCGCCGGAGCGCACTCCGCGACAATGCGCTTCGCTTCCTTGTCGGGCTTTCGGCGATTGATCCGCTGAAAATCTTAGCACACGGACGATCGCTTCACTAGTTTTTTTCAGGTCGGCGGAGCGAGGCCGGGCGGCTCCGCCGGGGGCGCGCAAACGGCAAACGCCCGCTCCTCGGGGTTGCTGAAAAAGCCCCTCGAGGAGAGGGAATCCAGATCATCGAATTGTTCACCGCAGGGACAGGCCTCCGTGCCTGTCCAGACGAAGGACATCCAGGGAGGGCGGGACAACCCTGGGGAAGGTTTGTCCCTACAAAACCATCACGAAGGTCTTTCAACATCCCTTGTCAATGGGGATAAAATCGACGCCCGCCGGCGAGGGGTTTTTCAACGGCCCTCCCTCTCGCGTTCGACTGCCCGGAATTTCCGAAAAATTCGATAAATATCGATAAATTCACGGGGTTTTTCCGTAAATTTCTGAAAATTAAATTTCCCGGGAGATGACGACGCGATATCGCGACGCGGGGGAATTCTGCCACGGCCCGCGGCTCGCGGGATAACGGCAAATGCGGGGAATTGCGGGGGGTGAAATGCGCGAAAAACGCTAGTCCGCTTTCTCCCAGTAGAGCCAGAGGCCGTGTTCGGATGCGATTCGGAAAGACGCAAGCCCTGCATTTTCAGCGATTTGTCGAACATCCGCGCGAGAGAGGCGCTTCTTGCCGAGGCGGTCGTTCAACGCGCGCGCCTCGGGCAGCAGCGATTCGATGAGCGCATCCGACGCCCCCGCCCCGAAACCGCCGCCGTGCGCGCCCATCCCGCCGGGTTTCAGGACGCGGTTCATCTCGGCGACGATCTTCTCCTGCCCCTCCCAGAAGAAGAGCCCGCCCCGGAATATGACGAGGTCGAAAGAGTCCGCCTCGAACGGAAGGCTATATTTATCAACAGGTTCCACGCGAACCCGCGCGGACATGTCAGCCTCCGAAACCGTCTCGGCGAGGTAGTCGTTCAGGCGGTCGGTATCGTCTCCGCATGTGAGGCGCATCTCCGGACAGCGCGCCGCCAGGGCGAGCGCCACGCCTGGGCCGTAGGGGCCGATTTCCAGGACGTCGCCCGCGTCGCGCCCGTATTCAGCGTGAATCTCCGCCGCTGCATAGGGATAAAACGGCTCAAAATGGGCGTTTACGGCGCGAATCAACTCGAAATCCATGCGAGATATTCCTCTTTTCGTTTATATGCGCCGCGCCCGAAAGCGGCGGCTGGGCACCAGATATCAAAGGGATGATATACCAGTCCCGTAGCGTCAATGAAACCGGGAGCCGGGGACGCGAACCCGTATTTCCAAAACCGGCTCCCTGCGCTATCCTGTTGTTTTATCAGATAGAAACCACCCCGAAACAGGAGACCCCATGGAAGCGGTGAGTGAAGCGGCGGACGTCTATGAGGCGATGGAGACGTATCACGATAAAGGCTGGACGGACGGCCTGCCCGTGGTTCCCCCGACGCCTGACCTTCTGGAGCGTTTTCTGGAGGCTTCGGGACTCGACGCCGATGACGTCGTCTTCCATCTGGCGGAGCGAAAAAGAACCGTCCGGGCCGGAAAAGTGGCCTTGAACGCTATCATGGCGGGGTGTCTGCCCTCTTATATGCCCGTCATACTCGCTGCGCTCGAAGCCATGGCCGATCCGGCCTACAACATTCACTCGAGCGCCACGAGCACAGGCGGAGCGGCGCCCTTCATGGTCGTGAACGGCCCGGTTCGCCATGAAACAGGCATGAACATGCAGGGCAACATTTACGGGCCGGGCAACCGCGCGGGCGCGACGATAGGCCGCGCGCTCAGGCTCATCATCATCAATTGCCTGGGTTCGAAACCGGGCCTTCTGGATCGCTCTACCCAGGGGAATCCGGGCAAATACAGCTTCACTTTCGCCGAATGGGAGGAGACGAGCCCTTGGGAGCCACTTAACGTCGAACTCGGCTATTCGGCCGAGACGAGCACGGTAACGCTTCTCGCCGCCGAGGGTCCGCACAACATCCAGAACCATTACGGAAAGGGGCGGGGAATCGCGGAAACCGCCGCCGCCACAATGGCAGGCTTGGGCAGCATGAGCGAGGGGCAATCCTGTTTCGTCTTCGCGCCCGAGCACGCGCATCTGCTGGCCGAGGAATTTCCCGCGAAAGAAAAACTGAAAGAGTATCTGTTTGAAAACGCGACGCTTCCCTTGAGCAGGCTCCTGCGCACCGGCAAGCTCGACAAGCCCATTGACGCCGATGAAAACGGCAACGTGCGCCACGCGCTCAAGCCCGATGACATCTACATCGTCGTCGCGGGTGGCGAGGCCGGCGGGCATTCCTCCTGGGTGCCCTCATGGAGCAGGCGGCGAAACGGCGAGTTCGTCACCCGCCCGGTGCTGAACGCGGCCGAGCGGCGCGAGTCTCGTGGTTGAAGAAAATAGCAGCAAAAGAGAAGATCGGTTGATGGACTACAAAACGAGTGAACATCCTGGCGTTGATGCACATACAGGAGGAAGCGTTCGATGAACCCCATCGTAGAAACCGCAATACCGATTTACGACCCGACCGTGGAGCCGGAGATCGAAACCGAAGACCGCACAACCCGCGACGGCGCGCTCTCCGGCAAGCGCATCGGACTACTCTGGAACTCCAAGGTGGGCGCGGACAAGCTCATGCGCTACATACTGGATGAGTTGCGCGCGGACGGCGCGGATCCAGACCTGGCCGTCGAGCTATCCAAAGAATACGATACACGACCTGCCAAACCGGAGGTTTACGCGGAGATGGCCGAAAAATGCGACCTCGCCATCACCGCGGTGGGCGACTGAGGCTCCTGCTCTTCGTGCAGTGTGCACGATGGAATCGAACTGGAGAAAAAAGGCGTCCCCACCGCCGTCATCTGCACCGAGCCGTTCCGGCCCACGGTCGAGATGGTTTCGAAGGTCCGCGGCATGCCGGACTATCCGGTAGCCTATATCCCCCATCCGGTGGGCAGCTTGACGGATGAGCAACTACAGGGGCGCGCGAAAGAGGTCGCTCCCACGATCAGGGCGCTTCTCACGGGCTGATCAGGGCGCAAAGCGGCTCGCTACATCGCTTTCAAAGCGATGATCGCCCCTCCCGCGACGACGCATACCGTCCCGAGCAAAATGGGTGGCGTGATGCGCTCCATGTCGCGCAGGAATATCCAGGTGTACAAGAGCGCGAAAAGCGGCGCCGTGGATGAGAGCGGCGACACGACGGATATGTCTCCATATTTCAAAGCGGCGAAATGACTCAAAAACGCCAGCGTGTTGATGAGCCCGCAGGGGCCATAGAAATGCCATGCCTTCCCCCATTTGAGAGAAGGGCGCTGGGGTTTAGGCAGAAACCACAACACCGCGACCAGCGCCACCAAACCGAAAAAACTGGTGAGCGTGATGCCGAGCAGCGCCGAGGGTACGACCTCGATCCCGATTTTTCTGAAAATGTTCGACGTGGAAAACCCCAGAACGGACAAGAGCGGCAGCCAGATGGCGCGCCTGTCCCAGGGAGCGTCGCTCTTGCGCTGATAGGTGATCCCCACACAGCCCAAAACGACCAGGAAAATCCCCGCCCACACGTAAGGCCCCGGCCGCTCCCCAAGAAAGATATAGGCGAAACCGGCCGAAAACAGCGGGTTGGCCGCCAGGAGGGGCACTGCGCGTGAGACGCCCAAGCGATGTATCGCCCGGAACATGAACACGCGGCCGAGCGAGGGTCCCGTGATGCCCGACAGAAAGAACCAGAACCAGGCTTCCGAACTCCAATAGGCGGGCTCCCAGGTGAGGATGGTCAGCGCCACCAGCCAGGGGACGTTCACAATCAGACCGATGACGACACCCGTGATGGCCGTGCCGTGCCGCTGCCCGCGCCTGGCGATGAGGCTGAAGGCCGAAGACATCGACGCGGTGCCCAGGGCGAACCCTGCCGCCAGCAGCGCATCGTTCATGGAACATCTCCTGACCTAAAATCAAAAAGAATCTATGAATTAAAAACCAGCGCAAGGGTGATGTCTTATCAGAGGAGGAGGGACAAAACCATATCGAGGCAAGCTAAGGCGGCGTAAAGAATGAAAAAGTAACCGCCAGCTCGCCCGAAGGTCGTCAGCCCCCCGTTATCGGCTGTGCGATGATCCACAAACTCACCATGGTGTAACCCACCATGAGGACGAGCATCGGATATTGGCTGCGCACGGCGGCGAAGCGATTATCGAGTGCGCGCAACGCCGTCACGTGCGCCAGATAGACGGCGCATATATGCCCGATGACGATCGCCACGATCGAAGCGTACCAAGTCGTCTTCGCGCCGATGATTCCGATATCGACCTTATAGGCAGCGGTTCCCCAGAGGTTCCAGCCCACTCCGAAGGGGTCCGACAGCAGCGGGATGATGCGTTGCCCCTGAATGAAGAGAAAGGAGAAATAATGCGCCACGTGATATCCAATCGCGATGGGAACCAGCGAAAGCACGAACAGGCGCGCGAATTCCCCCGTGGAGAGTGCGCTCCCGCTCATGGCGCGCATCAGAATGCAGAACAGGTAATACACTCCCAGGAAGAGTATCGGAGCCGCGATGAGCGCGATGGTGTCCGCCACGAGCAGCGCATCACGTCCCACCCAGATGACTCCTTCGTACATCCACGCACGAAGCAAGTGCCATAGCGGTGTTTCGGTAAAGCCGTCGAAACTCACCGTCGCCAGCATCAACACAACCAACACCACCATAGAGTTGCTCATACCGTCTGTGTTCAGAAGGCCCACAGCCGGCGGCCTCAGACGCCATTCATTTCTTCCGTTTCCGCTCACGCGCGCCTCTGTGATCGAGAAGCGTCCCATTACACCGAAGATGATGGAAAACGCCTCCCCGCGCCTAAGCCACGCTTCTTTGCCGTACAGGAACATGCCCGTCCAGGTGATGATGGAATACCCGAGGGCGGCTACTGCGAGGTTAAGAGGAAGGTCGTTGTGCGGCCAGACGATCTCCGCCCAGGCGAACCACAGGAACAAGCCCACAGCCGGCCACACGCCCGGGCTTTCGGTGAACGGTTGCTCTGGCGATAACGAACCGCCGGGCGTGATTTTCCGGTACAGCGCCTCCGCCCCGGAAAATATGATGCTCCATGGATTCACCAGCGACCACAGGTTCCCCGCCAGTGCGCATATATAGGCCAGACCAACCCACCAGATGATCCAGACCATCGTGGGCGCGATGTTCTTATCCGGGTTTTCGCTCCCCCAGAACCCCGCCGCCAGCGTCACGCAGAACAAAACGACGGAAAGCGCTCGTATCACCGACAAGAAACCCGCACCCCCCATCCACCCGAGAAGGGGGGAAGCGAGAAGGTCGCAACTCGGATAGTCCACGCTATCCTGTTTTTTGCGTACGAAAAGTCCCATGCCCAAAAACGAAAGCACCACGGATGCGCCCGCCCCGAGCATGAACAAACCCAGCGGCACGGGCAAATCATACCTTTGACCGAACCCATGCGCCGATACGGATGCGGGAGAAAACGCGATGAGGGCAACGAGGCCCAGCCCTCGGACGTAGGAGTTCACAGGATTGGCCTCATCATGGATGCACCTCCAGGTAGAAGAGCACCTTCTCGCCGTGGCCACCGCTTTTTTTGTTCCCGTGGGAATGAGAACCATGCTCCGTTACGGGAAACCGGCCCGCCACCCTGGCCCGAAACGCCATCACGGCCACCCGGCCGGGGGAGACGGTTTTTTCGATGTCGTAGCCGTGTAGATGGACTTCCGTTGTTTTGTCGGCCATCAGATTCAATTTGACTTCATCGCCTTGCTTTACGCGAACCACTTTTTTGTTGCTTTCGATCTTCCCACCGGCGATTTTGAGCGTGACGCCGCCCATCTCCTCGCTTTTTATCGGGGATTTCCGCCCTGGATGAGCGCTGTCTTTATCCGCACTTTGAGCCGGAATTGCCTGTAAAAGAGCGATCAGCGCAAAAACACAAAAAGCCTTGCAAATGAATTGCATATCCACTCCTCCCTCAAAAGGAGCCTCGTGGGGCACACCTTCTTCAACTGCTCCGAAAAATTACAGATTGGCGTACGAGAGGACAGGAAGAGGCGGGGCGCGCGGGGAGAGGTTGAAAAACAAGAAATGCCGTACGAGAAAAATTTCCTGAAGAACCACGGGGTTCGCCTCATTCGCTGCATGGATGAGGACAGGGTCATCCGCCTGGTTGTCATGCGTCCATTGTCCCGCCGTCGCCAGTACGCAGGCGCTATGTTCCTGCCCGGCATCTTCCGGGTGATCCCCGTGATGATGCCCCTCGTGATTTTCATGCGCGTGGTGTTCATGCGCGGAATGCCCCAGGTGGATCTGAAACTCCTGCTCCAGGTGGTGCACCCGATGGGGGCCGGAGGCAGCCAGAACGAGGAGAAAAAGGGAAAACAGACCTAATGATATGAACTTTTGCGAAACGCCCATGTGGACACTCAAGTGGTGGCGGCGTACGGCGAAAAATCTGCGACCGGCTCCACTATATCAGAACGAAGCGGACCCCGCCTCGTCAGAGTGCGCGGCCTGCCACGAGCGCACCACCCACGACCACCGCCACAGTACCCAGAAGAATCGGCCAGGTGATGCGCTCGAACTTGCGCAGGAATATGGCCGTAAGAAGCAACGCCCACAAAGGCGCAGTGGCGGCGAGCGGAATGACGATGGTGAGGTCGCCGTAGTGAAGGCCATAAAGATGCAGGAGAACCGAAAGAGTATTCAGCAAACCGCCGATGCTGTACGCCACCCATGCTTTTTTCACCATTAGCGAGGGCCTTAAGCCACGCGGCAAATACTGCCCAAAGATATAGAGGAAGACACCTCCAGAGACGCTCATTATCGATATGCCCAGATACGGATTGGGTGTTGAACCTATTCCGAGTTTTCGAAGCATGTGCGAGACGGAGAAGAAAACCACGCTTCCGAGTGCGATGAGCAGGTAGCTTCCACGGGTGGGCTGAGTCCCTCCCCTTTTCGCCGTAATCCCCATACATCCCAAAACGATGAGCACCGTACCCGCCAGAATGTACGGCCCCGGCCTCTCGCCCAAGACATAGATACCTATGATCGCCGAGAAAAGCGGCATGGTGGAGTTGAGCGGCACCGCGCGCGCCACGCCCATCAGATGAATCGAATGGAAGAAGCACACCCTTCCTACGGCGGGCCCCGCGACCCCGGCCAGCGCGAAGAACAACCAGCCCAGAGGCTGGTAGTGGGCGGGCTCCCACGTCCATACAGCACCCACGAGCAGCGGCGGCATGGATACGATGAGCCCGATGAGTACGCCCGATACCGCGTTCGCGTGCCGCTGCCCGCTTCTCACGAACAGGGTAAAGGAGCCGACCACGAGCGCCGTTGAAAGCGAGAAAAGAACAGAGAGGGTGGTGGTGGTCATAAGAAATAAGGGTTTTGGCAACTGATGAGTGCAATATTCAGCTTGCCACTCCCAATTTACAAATCCTTGAATAGCGCATCTATATCAAACGTCTCGGAATTTCTGTATGGGATTTTGTGCCATTCCTGCTCATTATCTTCTTCATCCTGATATCTAAGGTAGTCATATTTTTCTTCAAGCTTATTTCTTCGATCTCCCATATCCTCAACAAGGCTATTAAGGTTTCTAATTTTCTCGCTTTTTACTTGGAAGATATCGATTAACCTGATCAAACATACTCTCAACCCATAAAGCTCACCAGCACAACATTCAAGCTCATCAAGATAATCTTCCAATTCTCCGTTAGTCGAAATTTCCCGATATTCTTCAAGATCGAAACTTGATAACTCAGAGATTATCTTTCCCAATCTCGAATCGATAATTTCCTGTAGTGGTTGTTGTTTAAAAAATCTCGGCTCATTCTTTAAAATGATATCCAAAAGATCAGCCCATTTGTCTACGTTAATTGAGAAAGCTCGAAGATCAAAATATTCATTCAGATCAAAATTTTCAATCGCAATTATATGAGCCCATGTAGCTTCTAAGTCTGGATAAGGTGGTAATGGCTTTATAAATTCAGAAATCGAAGAATAATTACTCAACAAACGATTCGATATTACTACTTTTCTTGAATCCCACTTTTCTCGACATGCGGAAATTGCTTTGGCTGCCAACTTTTTCATATTTTCCAGTGCTACATCTTCAGTATGAGACAATTCCCTTAGTAAGTCTTTGACAGATGATAGAATTACAATATCTTCAGTGAGTTCACTGTTCTCAAGAAATTTCTCAATTCTCGCTTCAAAGAGACACCAATCTTCCTTATCGACCAAAAGAGGATATTTCTTGAGTCCTTCAGCACCTCCAGCAAATGAAATAGCCAGCAAAATGCCATTAAGACCACATCTTGAAATAAAGTGTCGCCTCTCACTTTTCTTTTGAATGAGATGCTCAATAACTAAATCACGCCAACTTGGGTGCATCCATTCGTAAGAAACACCTTCCATTATAAACCTCAGTTAAAACTAGAAAGGCGGTTCAATTTTTCGGAGAAAATGAGAACTTAATTCATCTTCTAAAATAACCGGATCTTTCTCTATTGAATCGCCATAAATTTGCTTAAAAATATCTCTTATTTCTTTCGCATTTACTTCCCCAGAATCCGTATCTAACATAGATATCAAATACCGTTGATGAGCATTATCTAAAGCATTAAATGATTGGCGCATGCTCGTAGTCGGTTGCTCGATCTCTAAGGAGATTGTATGCCGAATCAACTTGCCAGTGTCTTCACAATTCTGACTAGACTTGAGAAATATGTTGAGTTTATCATTAACAAACCTACGAATACGCTCAGGTGTAAAGTGTTCGTTATGAATGATAATTGAAGCATGTTTCTTGATTAGAGCTTTAGCTTCTTGCTCTAAGTTCATTGCCTTTGCATGTCGATATAAAATTAAAGCTTTTTCTTGCGTATTCAATTCTGCTACATCAACTTCCACTTCGCCCGGCTTCGGGAATTTCTCGGCCTTTCCTTGCAAACGCATTTTCTCAATCGCTTCTTTTAATGGAGTAGTCCTTGATGTCCAGACCAGCCAATGTCGCTCATCTAATGAACGAATTATCCTATCAAGGTCATGAGCCCATTCATCTGCAGCAGCTGGACGAAACTCTGTGCTACCAAAAGCGTCGTCCGCAATAAAAATCTGAGCTTTATCTCTCTCTATCATCTGCAAAAAATCATCAGGTTTAAGACATTCATAACATTCCCAGTCTTCTCCCAATTTTCCCAATCCAATAACACGTGCAATTGTTGTTTTCCCCACTTCTGGTGGACCTGTGATTACAGCAAAGAAATGTTTTTGGAGGATTTGCAAAGTCCTGTTGTATGCGGTAGTCGGCACGAATACTTGGGCAAGTTCGGCGGCTCGTTCAATTGCAAGTTTGCTTCTTTCGACAACTTTTTTGTCAACAACAGCCCTCAATAACTCCTGGATATCTCTTAACCCAAGAATTTGAGGGAATGCTACACGGATATTTGGTGAGTTGTCTAAATGATCACATATATCGTTTGCCCATAAAATCTTTACTCGATTATTATCAACAAATTCCGAGAGTTTTTGGGTAATGTATTTCCCCAAATTTTGTTCTCTCGGAACATTTGTCATCAATACATAATAAGTTGTTGTTTCAAATGTTCCGCTTCTTACACGTTCCTTTATTCTTGAACATTCTGCTGCTACTGCCTTTTTAAGATTCGGCGCAGGGTTTGCTCCTGCAGCATTAGCTTCAGATACGAACTTCATTTGAAAAAGAAAAGGACCGGGATTTAATTGATCTTTTTCAGGAAATTTCAAAGCATCTTCAAAATAGGCATCTCTACCCCAATCACCACTGCCACCCCATGACTCAATTCCACTACCAAAATGAGCTTTCAGAAGAGACTGGCAAAGCCATTCAAATTGGAACCATCCCAAATCATCAAGACGATATCTAATCATTTCACACCCCCGCCATCTCACAGGGGGCGTAGTGCGAAAAGCGCATGGTGTAGGTGGCGCGGCCCTGTGTGGCGGAGCGAAGGGAGGTGGCGTAGCCGAATACCTTGGCGAGAGGCACCGAAGCGCGCACGACGCTTACAGCCGCTGCGCCGCCGCGTTCTTCGACGCCGGAAACTTTTCCGTCGCGCGCGTTGATGTCGCCGATGATCGCGCCCAGAAATTCACCGGGCGTCACGACCTCCACCGACATGACGGGCTCCAGAAGCTGTCCGCCCGCCGAGCGGCAGGCTTCCGTGAACGCGTTCGCTGAAGCGATGGAAAAAGCAGCTTCCGTGGCGCGATCTGCGACGTAGTCCGCTGCGAGCAAGGTGATGCCCACGTCGGTCATCTCATAGCCCGCCATGGCGCCGCTCGAAGTTGACGCCCGAAGCGACTCCAGCGCCGACGCAATCAGATTTCCAGGGATTCTCGGATCATCCACCTCACTCTCGCACGAAACGCCTCCGCCGGGCCGGGGCGCTACGCCCACGCGCACCCTGGCGAACTGTGGCTCGCCCGCCAACTCCCTGTCGAAAATGAACTCCGCTTCGGCTTCTTTCGCAAGCGTCTCGCGGTAGACCACGCGGGGCGCGCCGACACGAACGTCCACGCCGAAATCCTCGTCTATCCGGCGCGTGAGCACCTCCAGATGCAGTTCGCCCATGCCGCTCATCACCGTCTGGCCCGATTCAGAATCCACCCGCACCTGAAACGTCGGGTCTTCCGCCTGGAGTTTCGCCAGAGTCTCGCCCAGCTTCTTGGTCCCCGTGGCGTCCCTGGGTTCAATCGCGACCGAAATGACAGGCTGGGGCGCGCGAATCGACTCGAAGGCTATCGGCTCTTTGCGGTCACAAAGGGTGTCACCCGTAACCGCTTCCTTCAGGCCGGCCGCTGCGACGATGTCGCCCGGCCCTACGGCGTCGATGCGCTCGCGCTTGTGGGAATACATCCTGAAAAGCCGGGCGAAGCGCTCGCCGTCTTCCCTTGCGGGATTCCACAAACTTTCGCCCACCTTGGCCGCGCCGCTATACACCCGCAGGTAGGTGAGCCGTCTTCCCCCATCGATTTGCACCTTGAAGACCAGGGCGGAAAAAGGCGCATCCTCCAGGGGAAGACGTGTGATGGAATCACCCTCGCCCGGAGCAAAACCGATCGCGGGCGGTGCATCCACCGGAGAGGGCAGATAATCCACCACGGCGTCCAGCAAGGGTTGCACTCCTTTGTTCTTCAGGGATGAGCCACAGAAAACAGGCACGATCTCGCCCGCGAGCACGGCGCGCCTCAAGCCCGCCTTAAGCGCTTCGGCATCAACGGCGCTTCCTTCCAGATACGCTTCCATGACCGACTCGTCGTGATCCGCCACGGCTTCGATGAGAGCTTCCCTCAACTCCTGCGCTCTTTCCTTGAGCGCACCGCTTAGTCCGCTCCGGTGGGGCTCTCCCCCTTCCCAAGCGAGGAAATCCCCGCTCAGAACTTCCACCTGACCCGTATAATCCTCACCCTCGCCGTCGGGCCAGTGCATGAGCACGGGTCTGGCCCCCAGTTTTTCGACCATCATCTCGACAGTTCGTTCGAAATCCGCACCCAGTCGATCCAGCTTGTTGATGAAGGCGAGCCGGGGTACGCCGAACTTGTCCGCCTGCCGCCAGACGGCCTCGCTCTGCGGCTCGACGCCTTCCACCGCGCTGAAAATCGCGATGGCGCCGTCGAGCACGCGCAGGCTCCTCTCGACCTCGATGGTGAAATCCACGTGGCCGGGGGTATCGATGATGGTGATCTCATGATCCGCCCAAGTGGTGGTGATGGCTGCCGAAGTGATGGTGATGCCGCGCTCGCGCTCCTGGCTCATCCAGTCCATTGTGGCCGAGCCCTCGTCCACCTCGCCGATCCGGTGCACGGCCCCCGAGCAGAACAGCATGCGCTCGGTGGTCGTCGTTTTTCCGGCGTCGATGTGGGAGATGATGCCGATGTTTCTTCTCATCTCGAGCGCGGGACGCTTCATCAAAAAATCCTCTGTTCGAGAAAACTGAGGCGCAGATTACCTTGGGAGAGAGGAGATGGGAAAGTCCGAGACGAAAAAAGTGGTGGCCGGAAACCGGCCACCACTTTTATGAAGCGCAGATTGATGCGCTAGAGCTTGACGACGTTTTGCGCCTGAAGACCCTTGGGTCCCTGGGCGACTTCGAACGAAACCTGGTCGTCTTCGCTCAAGGATTTGAACCCCTCCGCCTGGATGGCCGAGTGATGAACGAACAGATCCTCACCACCGTCCTCGGGCGTGATGAAACCATACCCTTTTGCATCGTTGAACCACTTCACTGTACCTGTTGACATACACTTCCTCATAAAAAAGAGATTGAACTTTGGGGATGTAATGATGAATGGAGCGTCTCTGGGAAGGGAATCTTCATTCGTCTTGCATACCCACAAATCTTCTGCCCACACCTGTTGTGGGAAAAGACGGCAAACCCTATCAGCAACCGGGAAAAAGCGCAAGAGGTAAAAAATAAAGATTTACAAACGTCTGCGCTGTGCCGCTCACATGACGAGAACGCGATTTCTCTCCATTTCGGAAAACATGGGCCAAGACGATTGTTTTCCGGATTCTCCCCATCCCTCATGCCGCCTACGGGCGATGCCCCGCTGATGGCAGGGCCGAGCGGAGAAAGCGGCGTAAGCGCATCAGGGAGAAGCGATGCGCTTGCCTGGGCCGTTGCGTCCAGGCGAGGGGGGAATCAGGCGGCTTCGGGGGTTTTTGGCTCCAATGCTTCGAATGGAAGTTCGGGCGCGGGCGTAAGTCTCGATTCGAGTTCCTCTTGTCTGCTTCGCCAATCCTCATAAGAGATATGGCCTTGCAAATAGAGGGCGAGATTCCGCATGCAGGCTTGATGAATGCGCTTCGAGGTCTGGCTCGTCCCATGAGTCTTGTATCCGGGTCTTCGAGTCGTTATCGCCATGACGGGCCTCCTTTCCTGCTTCTCCTCCGATTTGGTGGAGAGCGGTTCAATAATCTATATATAGTGCCTCTCTTGAATTTTTGCACTACATTTTGTGTGAAAATCATGTTAAAAAATTGTTGCGGTATGGAGAATTTTTCCACCCTCCAATATAGCGAATATAATACGAAAATATGAAAAAGGCAACCCCTTTTTACTTACGACGTTCCTGGCTCCGTCAAATCAGTATGTTAAGATGTTATTTTTTATGTCTTACATTTATTCCCGCCCGCAAAAAACTATGTGAAAACCACTCGCAAAGTTGAAAAGGACCCATCGTGATCTTGAGAAAAATTTCAAAACAAATCCCGCGCAATGTTTTTTTTCTCTTGATTTCCACGTTTCTACTCGCCGGATGCGTTGCGGATCATGAGACGAAAACCGCCGGTGGCGAGGTGATTCGTGAATGGTTCATGGAATTCCCCTGGGGGCGCGTGGAGGCTTACGCCGTCCGGCCACCCGATGAAGGATTTTCTCCTCCAAAAAGTTACCCGGCGATTCTCCTCTTGCACGGAGCGGACGCCCGCGCCCAACGGTTCCGACGCGCCATGCTGGCTCACGTACACGACGGTTTCATCCTGATGAGCATCTCGCTGCCCGGTTTCGGCGCATCCACCGGACCGGAAGATTTCGCAGGACCCAAAAGCGTGGAGGCCACCATCGGCGCGGTCCGTTATCTAAATACCAGGGAGGCCGTCAGAAAAGACGGCATTTTCGTCTACGGGATCGGACAAGGCGCTTCTACCGCCGCTCTCGCGGCTGCGAGAAGCACGAACATTTCGGGTCTCATTCTCGAAAACGGATTCTATGACCTGGAGAAAACCTACGCGCTCTTACCCCAAAAACAGAAGAGCAGAATACGCGCGCTGCTCGGCGGTATGTCCACCGTAAATAAGGATGCATATCGAGAGCGCTCCCCCATCCGGGTGGCGGGAAAAATTAAGGCCCCGGTTCTGCTTCTCCACAGCCAGGGAGGACCCTACCCGCTCGGCGGCGCCGAGGCTTTTCTTAACGCAATCGAGGGAAACGGCGGGCGGGCGGAGCTGCAAAGAATAAAAAACCAGGGCCCGCTCGAATCACTCACACACCCCAACATCGCGAAGTGGGTCATCCCCTTCATCAGGAAAACACACAAAACGCGCTAAGCCGAAAGCTCGCCTAGGCTTTCTCCCAGGACTCGATTCTGGCCAAGCGATCGTAAACCGAGGGGTGCGAATGAAAGAGAGCGACCACCCAGCCGGGCGGGTCGGGGTCCGTCAGGTTTTGTTTGCACAACTTGACGAGGGCGGAAGACAAACCGCCGCGTGCCTCGGCGTATTCGGTGGAATAGCGATCGCAGCGGTATTCAAAAGCGCGCGAAATCACGAGGAAAACGGGAGATACGACCGCTCCCAGGAGACTCAGAACAACCCATAATACCACGACGCAAGCGGGTTCTCCGGGCTGCACGATAGCGGGGTTCACCCAATCCCCCAGCCATTCAATCGCGTAGCCGGAGAAATACACCCCGAAAACCAGCATCGCGCTTTTCATCGCGATAAGGGCCGGGATGTGACGACCCACGTGATGCGCGATTTCATGGGCGAGGATCGCTTCGATCTCATCGGGCGTAAAATCAAGCAGGGTATCGGAGAGCACCACCCGCCGGGAGGGCCCCCAACCGACAAGGGCGGCGTTCGCCGTCTTGCTCTTCGAACTCATGTCCATCTCCCACACGCCGCCGTACACTTTCGCCTTCGTTCTCTCCAGCAAGGCGAGGAGCCGCTCTCTTAAGCCCTCATCCGCCAGGGGCTTGAAGCGGAAGAAGATCGGCGCGAGCAGTACCGGAGCGATGAGAGAGATGAAAACCACCAGCAATACCGAAGCCAGCGCGGCTATCCACCACCAATCGGCCGGCCAAACGGTCATGATCATCAAGAAAACACCGCTGGCCGAGCCGCCCAACAACAAAAGAAGCGCCAACCCCTTGCATCTGTCCCAGAGCCAGCCAGGCAGCGATTGGTTCGATAAATTTTCCCGGTGGGCGAGCATGTAGCCGCCGTAGAAGTCAAAGGGTAGAGAAACCAGCGTTTTCGAGAGGACAATGAGGGAGAAAATGGTGAATCCGCTCACAAACGTACCGGCCGCAGACTTGCCGGCCTCCGCACCCGGATACCAGAACAAAAACGCGAGCAAGACGCCGAACTCAAGAGCGGAGGACGTTAATCCTACATACAGGCGGCGCATCTGGTACGACTTCGCGCGCCTGAGGAAATCATCCTCGAAGACAGGATTTCCGCCGGTATTTCGCATATCCGTGTAATCTCTCGGCGTGCGTGAGGATTGTGAAAGCCCAAAAATGACAGGGCGATAATTTGGCAAATCACTTGCGATTATGCAAATATATTCTCCACCAAGCGAATTACAACAAACCGAGCGCTTAAACCCGACTCCCGGAGACGGGGGCCGGAAGCCGGGGGGGTTATTCTTTGTCCCGTCATTTCATCGACATGAGAAGCGACACCGCAACGCGCCCCACGCAGGCGATGCGCCAGGCCATCACCGAGGCCCAGGTGGGCGACGATACGCTCAGAGAGGACCCGAGCGTCAACGAGCTCATCGAAAAGGCGACCGCCCTCTTCGGCAAGGAAGACGCCCTTTTCACCTCATCGGGCACGCTGGCCAATCAACTGGCCATCAAGGTCCACACGAACCCGGGCGATGAGATCATCGCCGATGCCCATTGCCACCCCTTCCGGAGCGAACTGGGCGCGGGACCATTCTTGTCGGGGGTTCAGTTCGCCCTGCTCTCGGCGAAACGCGGGGCATACGCCCGCGAAGACGCCGAGAAATGGCTTCGCCCCAAGAACGGGTATCCGAAAAGCGCCCTGCTCTGGGTGGAAAACACGCACAACCAGGGCGGCGGCCACGTGTTTCCCTTAGAAAAACTTGACGAGCTACGCGCTTTTTCGAAAGAGCAGAATATCCCCCTTCACATCGACGGCGCCCGCATCTTCAACGCCATCGTCGCCTCCGGCATCCCCTCCAAGGAATGGGCGAAGCGCTGCGATTCGATATGCTTCTGCTTCTCCAAGGGGCTGGGCTGCCCGGTGGGCTCCATCCTGCTCGGGGAGAAATCGTTCATCCAGGAGGCGCGCCGCTACTGGAAAATGTGGGGCGGCGGCTGGCGTCAGGCGGGGGTTCTCGCCGCTGCGGGTCTCTACGCCCTGGAACATCATGTGGAGCGCCTGGCGGACGACCACGCCAACGCCCAGCTATTCTCGGAGCTCACCGCCGGGGTTCCGGGCGTCCGGCCCGTCCACGACACCACGCCCACCAACCTCGTGTTCCTCGACGTCTCGGAAACCGGCAAGACGGCGCACCAAATCAACGAGTCGATGATGGAAAAAGGCGTCGCCTTCTCCGTTCCGAACGCGAAGATGCTCCGCGTCGTCACCCATCTGGACGTATCGAGGGAAGACGTGGAAACCGCCGCTCAAGCTCTGGCGGATTCGGTGAGATGAACTCCAGCGCTCGCGTCACCGTTCTGGGCTGCGGCACCTCCACCGGCGTTCCTTCCATCGGGTGCACTACCGCCGCGTGTCTTTCGGATGACCCAAGGAACAAGCGGCTGCGTCCGAGCATCGTCATCGAACATAACGGGCGAAACCTGCTGGTCGATACAGGTCCCGACCTGCGCGAGCAGGCTCTCAGACATGAGATCACCCGCGTGGACGCCGTGGTCTATACCCACTACCACGCGGATCATACACACGGCATCGACGATTTGCGCGCCTTTAATTTTCTGATGGGAAAGCCGATTCCCTGTTATGCCTTTCCCAATACGGTGAAGATACTCCGCCAGAATTTCAGCTACATTTTCAATCACGCGAGAGACTACAGCGGCTTCAAGCCGCAACTCACGCTGGCGGAGATTGGAGACTCCCCTTTCGGGGTGGCCGGGATGAACGTCATCCCCTTCGAACTCGAACACGCCGGGATGAAAGTGATGGGCCTGCGGGTGGGGGACTTCGCCTACGCCACGGACTGCAACGCCATTCCGGATAAATCCATGGAAATACTGAAAGGAGTGCGCATCCTCATCCTGGACGCCCTGCGCCACCGGGAACACCCTTCACACTTCACGGTCGCCGAGGCGCTGGAAATCGTCGAGGAACTCAAACCCGAGCAGACGTATTTCACCCACACCAATTTCGAACTGGAATACTACGAAACGAACCGGAGCCTGCCCCGTGGAGTCGAACTCGCCTATGACGGGCTGAGTTTCGATGTCCTCTTGTAGAAACTTGCGCTAGACGTCGCCCGCGTCTTCAGGAATTTCCTTCGTTTCATCCATGCGCCTTTCGCTCGCCGCCTGGCAGAGATCCGAAAACAAGAGATATCCCGCCAGATAGTAGGAGATCGAAGTCACCATCACCCCCGTCTGCAACAGGACCTGCCCAAGGAGATCCCCGCCGAATATCCCCTGTATCACCTGCCAGAGTATGAACCAGACCAGTAGATAGATCATCGCCAGAACGACGATGGTTCTCTCGCCTCCGCTCGATATCATCCCGGCGCGACGGAATGCCTGGGCGAAGTCATCCCCATACAACAATGCGGTCAGGGTGCAGAAATAGTACCGAACCGCAGGCGTGAGAACGAGAAAAATCGTGACGGCGAACGAGAACGGAAGCCCGATGGGTGAGTCTCCGAAGAATAAACCGAAGATGAACAACGACGCCGCAAACCCGATGACACCCAGCAACTGCAGACCGAAGGTATAAGCCAGATCCACCTTGGCGACGGCTTTCAGGCGATTCACGGCCTCGGCGATGTCCCAAACCGCTCCATCGCCCATCCGCTCGGATTCAACCCGCAGTATCAGGAGAATGAACAAGAACACCTGCAATATGCGCAAGAGAAGCTGGGAGGCGATCATCAGTGGGAAAAGCAGCATGAGGTTCGCCTCGGGCTCCACCAGCGATTTGATCGAAGGATGCACCGAGAGCGCTATCATGGATACGGGCACATAAATTGCGACGAAAAGGCGGGTGATCTGCGCAAAATCCGCCGCATGGTTGCGCACACCGTACTCGATATATCGGGAAAGGGGCCCGAGCGCTGTATTTTTCATATAAAAAACAAACCCTTAGAAGAATGTGGCCACCAGCGCCAGCGTTGATCTCCATCCTTCAGGAACGATACACTAGGAACCTGCTTCCGCCGCCCTGCGAATCGCGAGACTGCTCGTGGAAACCACCTCGCAACCGATGACGACACTATACTCGCTCACGATGAGGAATTGAAGGCAAGCCCCATGAGTTCCCCGGCAATGGTGACACAAGGCATCCGGATACTTGGCCGGCGCGCGATGGAGATTATAGCCGGCATGGGAAGCGCCGCGATCTTTCTGCTCGAATCGATTCGGTGGATTTTCGCACCCCCCTGGCGACCCTCGCTCTTGATACGCCAGATATACATCATCGGTACGGGTTCGCTCTCCATCGTCCTGCTGAGCGGCCTGTTCACAGGAATGGTGCTGGCGCTGCAGGGCATTTACGCTTTCAGGAAATTCGGCTCCGAAGCTTTCCTGGGCCCCGCAGTCGCCTTCAGCCTCATCCGTGAACTCGGGCCCGTGCTCACAGCTCTCGTCGTCACTGGCAGGGCGGGATCGGCTATGACGGCCGAAATCGGCATCATGCAGATCACGGAACAAGTGGACGCTCTCAAGAGCATGGCCGTAAACCCCCTGCAGCGCCTCGTATCTCCCCGACTGCTCGCGGGCGTGATAGTATTTCCCCTGTTGACGGCGCTTTGCGACCTCATCGGCATTTTCGGGGCCTATCTCGTCGGCGTGGAGTTGATGGGCTTGAGTTCGGGCACCTTTTTCGGGGAGATGCAGGACAAGATCGAGATGGTCGATATCAACGTAGGCTTATGGAAATCGATCGTCTTCGGCCTGATCGTCACTTGGGTCTGCTGCTATAAAGGGTATCATTGCGGTCACGGGGCCGAGGGAGTGGGCAAGGCGACCACCTCGGCCGTGGTGCTCTCTTCCGTCCTGATACTGGTGGGCGATTATTTCCTCACCTCGATTCTCATTTGAAGAAGGAACGAGCCTTGTACCGAAAAAACATGGAATTCGGCGTCGGCATATTCGTTCTGGCGGGAATCCTCGCGCTCGCCTATCTCTCGATCAACCTCGGCGGCCTGGATATTTTCGATGACGGCACGTATGAAGTCTCGGCGAATTTCACGTCCGCCACGGGTTTGAGAAGTGGCGCTTCGGTCGAAATGGCGGGCGTACGCGTCGGGCGGGTGAGCGGAATCTCCTTAGACGGGGAGGATGCGAGAATCACGCTCCGCATCAATGAGAGCATCAAACTCTCGCGTGATTCCATCGCCTCCATTCGCACGAAAGGCGTCTTGGGCGACAAATACGTGAGCTTGAGCCAGGGCGGATCGGAAAGAATCATCTCCCCCGGCGGGCGGATTCGCGAGACGGAACCCCCGGTTGACATCGAGAAACTCATCGGCGACTTTATTTTCGGCAACGTGAAGAAGAAATGAAGGGTATCGCCGCCTGAAACAACGCTGGAAGATGATCGATAATCTGTTCGTCAAGGAGTGTTTCGCGCCAGCAGACTCAGAATCGAGAGAACTGGAAAACATATAAACATCGTCACATCATCCAGGTTTTGCCGCCACTCCCGAGTGCAGTCATTCCCCTACGAGGAGGAACCATGTTGTTGAAAAAGCGTTTACCGCTACTCATCGCCGCACTTCTGGCCCATGCGCTTCTCGCGCCGCTCGCTCAGGCGGGAGAGCCGTCCGAAGTCGTGCGCAAGGGGATACACGGGGTACTGGAGATCCTCGGCCAACCCGAATTGAAGGCGCCTGAGAAAAAGGCGGAGCGCAGAAACCGGATGCGCAAGATCATCCACCAGTATTTCGATTTCGAGGAAATGTCCCGGCGAAGCCTCGCAAGGGCCTGGAGAAAACGCACGCCCGAGGAGAGGGCCGAATTCATCGAGCTTTTCAGCTATTTCATGGAACGCAACTACGCCACCACACTGGAAAGCTACACCAACGAGAAAGTCGTTCTCGGAAAAGAGAACATCGACGAGGAATTCGCCAAGGTCAACACAGTCATCATCACAACGGACAAGAAAGAGGTCGACATCATCTACCGCCTGCACAAAGTGGGAGGCGAATGGCGCGTCTACGACGTTGTGGTGGAGGGTGTCAGCCTGGTGAAAAACTACCGCGACCAGTTCCGCTCCATCATCCGGAGGTCTTCCTACGCCAACCTCGTGAAAATCCTCCGGGCCAAGCGAGACGAGGGCTAGTGGGGTCGCCGGCCGCGGGCGGCCTGCCCGGCACGCGAGGCAGCGGGTATTTGCGGTTCACCTCCGCATGGTTTCGAAGTCCCATCGCCTCTCTTTGCACGATGAGGAAATACCTGTAGCGCTCCGCCTCATCCATTGCGTTGTGCAGTACGCGCTCAAGCCTTTCCCTGATATTATCGCTGAACTCTTGCCCCTTCTCCCAGGCACGCCATGCAGCCCACGCGCTCTGATGGCGCTTGGAGAACTCGCTGCCGATGCGGCCGAGCGTTGAAGCCATCTCCTCGGCTATCTCGCGTTCCACGGCCAAGGGTTTGAATTTTTTCGACATGTCTCTAATCCGTCTCTTTGGGTAGTCCGAAAGAGAGGAACGAACCCACGACGCCGAACGCCATGCAGACCAGGGGCAGGGCCGTTTCCACACCGATGTAATCAGCCAGACCGCCCACGGCGATCATCCCGATGCTCGCCACGAACCAGACCACCCCGAGCATGAAGCTGCTCACCAGGGCGGCGTGTTCGGGGGCGATCTCCTGCGCATACGTCACAGAAACCCCCATCTGCGCATAGAAAGCGGCACCTGATAGTATGACGAAGACGGTCCGCAAGGGCTCATCGAACAGAAAGGCCATGCCCAACGCCGGCGTTCCCACGCAGATGGCCATGATCGTCACGATCCGCCTGCCGAAGATGTCGGAGAGATGTCCGCCATAGATGCCGCCTATCGCTGCGGCGACCAGAAACAGGGTGACGGCCGTTCCGCCCGCGGCCAGCGAACCGCCTTTGGCGATAATGTATATCGGCAAGAATACCTGCACCGTCATCGTCACCGTGGTGCGGCACAGGTTCACGACCCACAACAGGAAAAGCGGACGGAACACGATCCTGAGCATAGACATCGTCTGCATGAAACTTTGCGATGCACCGCTTCCCACTTCCCGGATGGATGGAGAGAAGAAAAGCAAAGGCGCGCCGATGATAATGCCGAAGAGGCTCGCGTAGGGTATGGCGTCAATACCCCACCGGGTGACGATGAACGTCGCCATCCCGGAACCTATCCCCACGCCCAGGCGGCCACCTGCGACGTAGAGCGACATGCCGAACCCTTTTCTCGCGCCGGCAGACTGGCCGGCGATGACGGAAGCCACGGGATGAAAACAGGCCGACCCCGAGCCCGCGATCAGCATGAGGAGCATGAGTATCCAAAAATTGGGCATGTAGAGCATGAACGCCAGAAGCGCGCCGCCCAGCGGACCGAGCGCCAGGAGCCATCCTTTCCTGATCCTGTCGGCGAAATAGCCGAAAAGAGGCTGGCCCACGGCGCCGGTGACGGAAAGCGTGGTCGCCAGAAGGCCCGCCAGACTCAAGGGCAGGTCCATGCGCTCCACGATGAGGGGGAGCAGCGGCGGGAGAAAACCGAAATAGCTGTCGTTCGCGACGTGGGCGACGATAAGGACGGAGATTCTTCTTTTCTTGAGGCGCTCAGGAACCGCGCCGGCCACGGCCGTATCTCTCAAAAACGTTCTCCGAAACAAAAATGCTGCGATAAACCCGCCTGAACCGCGCACGGATGTGCGGCGATTATTTCATTTTCTCGATAAGCCCGGGAACGGCGGCAAGAGCGTCGTCTACCTTTTCGACATCCTTGCCGCCCGCTTGCGCGAAGTCCTGCCTGCCGCCGCCTCTGCCACCAACGAGCGAGGCCACCTCTTTCACCAGATTCCCGGCATGAATGCGAGACGTGAGGTCTTTCGTTACGCCCGCGGCGATGGCGACCTTCCCGTCCGTAACGGCGGCGACCACAGCGACGCCGCTTTGCAGCTTCCCTTTCGCCGCGTCGACGATTCCGCGCAAATCGCCCGCCTGAAGTCCGTCTCGCCTCACGGCAAGGAGCTTGACGCCTGAAATTTCCTTGGCCTCGGAAGCCAGATCGCCCATCTCGTCGCGTGATTGCCTGTCGCGCGAATCCTTGAGTTCACGCTCAAGCGTCCTAACGCGATCGATCAGGCGCCTCACCCGCTCGGTTTCCTCAAGCGGCGCCGCTCTGGTGAGTTCCCCGATTTCAGAGAGAGCGTGTTGTTCCTTACGAGCTTGCAAGAGTGCGCCCTCTCCCGTCAAGGCTTCGATGCGCCTCACGCCGGCAGCCACGCTGCCCTCGTGCAGGATACGGAAAACCCCGATGTCGCCCGCGGCGCGCGCATGCGTACCCCCGCAAAGCTCCATACTGAAATCGCCCACGGAGACGACGCGCACGTCTTCTCCATACCGCTCGCCGAAGAGCGCCGTCGCGCCCGCGGCCAGCGCGTCGTCTATCGACATGCGGCGCGTCTCCACGCCCGCGTTCTCGCGAATGCGCTCGTTCACGATGTCCTCCACCCTATCGCGCTCTCGCGCCGTCATCGCCGTGAAGTGGGTGTAGTCGAAACGAAGCCTCTCGGGCGAGAGGTGAGAACCCGCCTGTTTTACATGATCTCCCAGAACCTGGCGCAGCGCGTATTGCAGCAGGTGGGTGGCCGAGTGATTGCGCCTCAAGAGATCGCGCCTCTCCGTGTCGATTCGCGCGGTAAGACTCTGTCCCTTCTTCAAGGATCCTTCCGTCACCTTGACGTGATGAACATACACGTCGGGGAGCGGCTTCTGCGTGTCGAGCACGAGCGCGGCCCCATCGGGCCAGGAAAACCCGCCCCTGTCGCCTTCCTGTCCGCCCGCTTCGCCGTAAAACGGCGTCTTATCGAGAACGACGCGCGCCTCGGTCCCCGCACCGGCTTCATCACGAAGTTCTTCGTCCACGATGAGGGCGCAGGCGCAGGCTTCTCCCTCATCGTGATCATAACCGGTGAACTCGCTCGCGCCCGCCTCATCGCGCACCTGGTGCCAGATTTCATCGACGGCGGCTTCGCCCGAACCCTTCCAATGGGCGCGGGCGCGCTCGCGCTGCTGCTCCATCGCCTCGTCGAAGCCACCCTGGTCTATATCGAGTCCATGGAATGCGGCCGTTTCCACCGCCAGATCCCACGGATAGCCATAGGTGTCGAGCAGGGTAAACACCTCCCCGCCCGGAATGGTGGCGCTGCCCGATGATTTTACTTCCTCGGCAAGGGCATCCATGCGAGGCTGACCTTGCGCCAGCGTATTGGCGAACCTCTCTTCTTCGGCGAGCGTAACGCGGGAGATGTAGCTCAAGCCCTCCCTGAGCTCGGGGAAGGCATCGCCCATCATGTCGGACACCACGCCCGCCGTCTGATGCAGGAACGGCCCCTCGATACCCAGCATCCTGCCGTGGCGCAAGGCCCGCCTCGCCACGCGCCTCAGCACGTAGCCCCGGCCCTCGTTGCTCGGCAGAACGCCGTCTGCCACCAGGAAGCTGACCGCGCGAACGTGGTCCGCGATGACGCGGAACGAGACGTCGCTCGGCGTGTCACCTCCGGTGTATTCCTTGCCGCAACGCTCCTCGACGGAATGAATGAGCGGCATCAAAAGGTCGGTGTGGTAATTGCTGTCTTCTTTCTGCACCACCGCTGCGAGGCGCTCCAGACCCATTCCCGTATCGACGGAGGGCTTGGGCAGTGGCTCCATCTTGCCCGAAGCCTCCCGGTTGAACTGCATGAACACCAGGTTCCAGAGTTCGAGATAGCGGTCCCCGTCCTCATCCTCGTGTCCGCTGCCAGGCGGCGCGCCGACGATGTGGTCTCCCTGGTCATAAATGAGTTCCGAGCAGGGACCGCAGGGTCCGGTGTCCCCCATCGCCCAGAAATTGTCCTTCTCGTCCATGCGGACGATGCGCTCGGACGGAACGCCCACGAGCCGCTCCCAAAGCTCCGCCGCCTCGTCGTCCTCCCTGAAGACGGTGATCCACATACGATCTCCATCGAGGCCCACGCGGTTAATCAGAAACTCCCAGCCGAACTCGATCGCTTTTTCCTTGAAATACTCGCCGAACGAGAAATTGCCCAGCATCTCAAAGAACGTGTGATGGCGGGCAGTCCGGCCGACGTTTTCGAGGTCGTTGTGCTTGCCGCTTACCCGCAGGCATTTCTGGGAACTCACTGCACGGGAGTAGTCGCGCTTCTCCAGTCCCGTGAACACGTCCTTGAACTGGACCATGCCCGCGTTGGTGAACAACAAGGTGGGGTCGTTCATGGGGACCAGCGCCGAACTGCGCACGATCCTGTGCGACTCGTCGGCAAAGAATTCGAGAAATTGTCGGCGGACCTCATTGCCCTTCATCAATTCATTTCTCCAAATGACGCACCGATGTCAAAATTTCTGCGGCAAGTTACGTCCTGTCCGCTTCAGATGGCGACGTCTTGTTGATAAAGGCCGAATACCTCGCGCATGGTGTCCGCGATTTCTCCGACCGTGGCCTCGGCCTTTACCGCCCTCAGGATGTAGGGCAGAAGATTGTCATCATCCCTGGCCGCGTGGCTCAAGGCGTCGAGGGCCTCGCTCGTCCGGTCGGCGTGGCGCCGTATCCTCAGCGACTCGACACGCTCCTTTTGTTCTCCTTCGACCTCGGGACGAATCTGGAGCGTCGAGATGCGCGATTCCTCTTCCTGTTCAAACCGGTTCACGCCAACGACGACCATCTCCCCCTCATCGACGAGGCGCTGGTAGGCATAGGCGCTCTCCTGAATCTGGCGCTGCACCCATCCCGTTTCGATAGCGTGGAGCATGCCGCCGGTATCGTCGATTTGCTGAATGATCTCCTCTGCACGGGAGACGATTTCGGACGTCAGCGCCTCGATGGCGTACGCCCCGCCGCACGGGTCCGCCACGTTCGGCACGTTCGATTCCTCGGCGAGAATCTGCTGGGTTCTGAGCGCGAGCCTCGCCGCATCCTCCGTAGGCAGGGAAAGCGCCTCGTCCATCGAATTCGTGTGAAGCGACTGCGTGCCTCCCAGCACGGCGGCCATCGCCTGAAGCGCGACGCGCACGACGTTGTTTTTCGGCTGCTGGGCGGTCAGCGCACTGCCGGCGGTCTGGGAGTGAAACCGCAGCATGCACGCCTTCTCCGAACGCGCCCCGAAGCGCTCGCGCATGATCCGCGCCCAGAGCCTGCGCGCAGCGCGGAACTTTGCGATTTCTTCCAGAAAATGATTGTGGACGTTGAAGAAAAACGAGATGTGCGAGCCGAGTTCATCCACGTTCAAGCCTGCGGCCACCGCGGCCTCCACGTACGTGATGGCGTTCGCGAGCGTAAAGGCGACTTCCTGAACGGCGGTCGAGCCTGCCTCGCGGATGTGGTAGCCGCTGATCGATATGGCGTTCCATTTGGGAACCCTGTCCTTGCAGAACTCCATGGTGTCGGTGATCAGGCGCAGGCTCGCTTCGGGCGGATAAATGTAGGTCCCGCGCGAGATGTATTCCTTCAAAATGTCGTTCTGCACGGTACCCCGGAGCGCTTCGGAGGGGATGCCGTGCTTCTCGGCCACCGCAACGTAGAGGGCCAGCAGGATGGGAGCAGTGGCGTTGATGGTCATCGACGTGGAAATCTTGTCCAGCGGGATGTCCTCGAGCAGAACCTCCATGTCCTCGATGGAGGCGATGGAGACCCCCACGCGGCCCACTTCGCCAAAAACCAGGGGATGATCCGGGTCGTAGCCTATCTGGGTGGGCAGATCGAACGCCACGGAAATGCCCATCTGCCCGTGATCGAGGAGGTAGCGGTAGCGGTGGTTGCTCTCCCGCGCGCTGCCGAAACCGGCGTATTGGCGCATCGTCCAGAGACGGCCCCGGTACATGTTCTCGTAGATGCCGCGCGTATAGGGATGCGCACCCGGTTTCTCATCGGGGGCTTCCGAGTCCATCTCACCCGGACCGAAAAACGCCGGCAGCGCGACCCCCGAAAGGGTGGCTCTACCCCCCTCCTCCGCAGGTTCGCTCCAGGCCCTCTGGGCCGTGGCGATGCTCGGCTCGCTCATCGTGAGAAACCTCCATAAAACGAGAATCCGAATGACGCCCTGGTCTCAAGGGAGAACAAAATATCATATTCACGCGCAATCAGGCCAGCTAGAGGCGAATTGCAAGGCCATTGCGGGGAGCAATATCCATTGCGCCGGGCCTCCTGAGAATTTCCCGCGAATTTCAAAATCGGGCGATTCAAGTTACACTTTTCTCATGACTACCTATCGCTTTCCCCTCTTCCCGCTTCAGGTCGTACTCTTTCCGGGTCTGCGACTGCCCCTGCATATTTTCGAGGAACGCTACAAGATCATGATCGGCGAGTGCATCGAGGACGATGCGCCCTTCGGGGTCGTCCTGGTGGGAAAGGGCGGCATCCATAAAATCGGATGTGCGGCACGCATCTCCGAGGTGCTCGAAAAATTTCCCGACGGCAGGATGAACATCCTCACCCGGGGAGAACAGCGCTTCGAGGTTTTCCGCGTTTATGACACCCGGCCCTATTTCGAGGGGGAGGTGAGCGATTTTCACGATGAGGAAGGCGACGACCCCGCGGAATTATGCCGCATGGTGTGGGACGCCCTCGAAAAAAGCGGTTCAGCGCCTCGGAATTTGCCCGATGAATTGCTGGAAGACCCCTTTCAACTCTCTTTCGCCGTCGCCGAGGTTCTCAGGCTGCCGCTTCGCGAAAAACAGGCCTTCCTGGGGTCGCGCTCCCTCGAATGGCGCCTGAAGCGGCTGCTCGCGTTTCTCAGAAAGGATGAACCCTCCAGATTCGCCATCACCGACTACGAGAAGTCCGCACACAGAAACGGGCACTGAAACCCTCATCGGGAGGAGGGGAAAACGGGCGCAACCGCTAGCGCTCTCCCTCCAGGACCTGGACGCGCTCGACGGAAAGCGCCTTTCCGGTATCCGGGGCTATCTCGACGAGCGCACCGTTGAGTTGTCCTTCCCCCCCCGCCACCTCGAAGCGGCGCGGAAGCCCGGATATGAATTTATCCAGAACAATCTCCGTCTTCATGCCGATGATGGAATTGCGCGGCCCCGTCATGCCGACGTCCGTGATGAAGGCCGTTCCCTTGGGCAGCACCCGCTCGTCCGCCGTCTGGATGTGGGTATGCGTGCCGAAGACGGCGCTCACGCGGCCGTCGAGATGCCAGCCCATGGCCACTTTCTCGCTCGTGGCCTCCGCGTGAAAATCGACCATGATCATCTTCGTCTCCTGGCTCACCCGCCTGATGAGATCGTCGGCTTCCCGGAAAGGACATTCAATGGGCGGCATGAAGACGCGGCCCATGAGGTTCAACACGGCGATGCGTCCTTTTTCGGATTCCAGGATGAAGACACCCTTGCCCGGCGTTCGGGGAGGGTAGTTCCCGGGCCTGAGCAGCCGGGGTTCGCGCAGGATGAAGTCGGCCGTCTCCTTGCGGTTCCAGATATGGTTTCCCGAGGTGATGACGTCCGCCCCCGCATCGAGCAACTCGTCGACGTGCGCGTTGTTGATCCCGAAGCCGCCGGCCGCGTTCTCCCCGTTGATGACGCATACGTCCACCCGGTGCTTTTCCCTGAGCGGGCCGAGGTGGTCGCAGGCCATCCGGCGGCCCACTTTTCCCGTAATGTCCCCGACGAAAAGAAGCCTCAAGACTTCCTCAACGCGCCGTGGCCACGTGGCGGGTTTCACGAATGACGGTGACGAGTATCTCGCCCGGATACGTTCGTTCGCTCTCGATTCTCTTGGCGATGTCGCGCGCCAGGAAGGTGGCCTGCGAGTCGGTCACCTCATCGGGCAGGACCGACACGCGAATCTCCCGTCCCGCCTGAATGGCGAAGCACTTCTCCACGCCATTGAACGATTCGGCGATCTTCTCGAGCGCTTCGAGGCGCTTGATGTAGCTTTCCACCATCTCGCGCCTCGCACCCGGCCGGGCGGCGGAAAGCGTATCGGCCGCCTTTACCAGGACGGATTCGATGCAATTCGCCTCCTCGTCCTCGTGGTGGGAGACGATGGCGTTCAAGACCTCGGACGGCTCGTTGTAGCGCTTGGCGATGTCGTAGCCTATCTGGACGTGGGAGCCCTCGACCTCGTGCGTCGCCGCCTTGCCGATGTCGTGAAACAAGCCGGCGCGCTTCGCCATCGTGGGGTCGATGCGCAACTCATCCGCCAGCATCCCGGATAGATAGGCCACCTCCTTGGAGTGCATGAGCGCGTTCTGGCTGTAGCTCGTGCGGTATTTGAGCCGCCCCAGCATGTTCACGAGTTCGGGGTGCACGTCGCCGACCCCGAGCTCCATCACGGCCTCCTCGCCCGCCTGGCGTATCTGGGAATCGATGTCTTTTTTCGTCTTGTTGACGATGTCCTCGATTCGGCCCGGGTGGATTCTCCCGTCCTGTACGAGCGCTTCGAGCGCGAGGCGCGCCGTCTCGCGGCGAACCTTGTCGAAGCCCGAGACGACGACCGCCTCGGGCGTATCGTCGATGATCACGTCCACGCCGGTCGCCATCTCGAGGGCGCGTATGTTCCGGCCCTCGCGGCCGATGATGCGGCCTTTCATCTCATCGGTCGGCAGATCCACTACGCTCACCAGGTTTTCCGCCACGTGCTCGGAGGAGAAGCGCTCCACGGCCAGGGCGAGCGCCTGTCTTGCATCGGCTTCCACGGTACTCCTCGCCCGGCGCTCGAGACGCTGCACCTCGGCGGCGATGTCCTGTTTCGCCTCCTCCATGAAGCGATCCTTGAGCTCTTGCTTCGCGTTCTCGACGCTGAGGCCCGAAATTTCCTCGAGCTTTCTGATTTCTTCTTCCTGGAGTTGCTTGTAGCGCGCTTCCTCGCGCTTCAGATCCTGCTCCTTTACGCTCAATTCCGTCTCGCGGCGTTCGACCGCCGCCTCTTTGCCGTCAAGGGATTCGCGGCGCCTGTCCAGTATTTCTTCGCGCTGGTCCACCCTTTGTTCGAACTTTTGCAACTCCTCCACGCGGGATTTGTTCTCCCGCTCGATGCGCTCTCTTTCCTGGAGCAATTCCGCCTTGTGCGCGACCTGCGATTCCTGAATCTTCTGCGCGAGTTCCTTGGCCGCGTTCTCGTTGATCTGCTGAACCCGTTTCTCGGCGTCCGCCCCCTGGCGGGCCACCGTCTCTTCATGCCGGCGCTTCATCGCCCGCATGATCAACAACAACGCCACACACACGAGGGCGACTACAACTACGGCCATCTGCAACGAAACCACGTTATCCATATTCGCCTCCTAGGGCATATATTCACGTGGGAGGCAACGCAGCGCCCCCCGATCGGTTATCACCCAATCAACGCCGACATCCCAGACATCGCGCTTCCAGGATTCACCGACGAGCAGCTGAAACGCATAGCAAGCGCCCACAAGAAGAGGCCCGGACCCAATCGGACCGCCGCGGCGCCCCTGAAACGTACGATCGTAGAATCCCCCGCCGGTTCCCAGCCGGCCGCCATACAGGTCGAACGCAAGGCCGGGGATAACGACCACGTCGAGTTCATTCAGGTTCATGGGTGGAATATCGCGAACAGGTTCTGGAATTCGAAGCGTGCCCGGCTGAAGCTCCGCCTCGGGATGATTCACCGGACAGAAGTGCAAAACATCTTTCCCCACCCGGGGGAAGCAATATGTCCTTTTCGCATCGCTGCCTTCACTCCAGAGCGACGAGAAGTCCATCTCACCGCGAACCGCCGCATATATCCCCACCCTGCGCGCGCCCATGAAAACCAGAAAAGCATTCAGGCGCCGTCCCGCCAGGCGGCTCAACACGCCGGCCTCGGTAGGGGGGAATTGTCCTCTCATCTCCTTCATCTTCAGCCGAACGTCGCGTTTCTCCATGTCTGATTCGGCCATGAATCCTCTGTCACCGCCACACCCGAGTCTTCATGAGCAGGAGCGACAATCTCTCCACCAGACTCGAGGTCCATGTCAGTAATGACCCCGCCTTGTGCCGTGTGAGGTTCGCTTTGAACCCAGCTTTCGCCAGGTGGGCGTCCAAGTCCATGGCTTTAGGCCGAACTCCCCGAGAGGAATAGCTCACCACCCTGGGTCAGGACTCCCGGTACAATAGTACTGGGTCAAAATGCTTTCCCCCATCACGAACACGGCAGGGTCAAAGCAAAAGAGCATTATGGCATTAAAACCTGGGGATGAATACAGGGAAAAGCTACTGCGTGAAGAAAACGACTGATCAGCCCGCTTTTCTCACCATCTCCAACAGAGAATCAGCGCGTTGGGAGAGAGTTTCCTCATTTTTTTCTTTCGCTTTTCTCTCTTCGAACAACTCGTTGGCGATGTTCATCGAAGCCAGCAAAACGACCTTTATGGGATCGTTCGACTGGCGTGAGACCTTGTGTATTTGAGAATCTACATATTCGGCAAGCTGCAATGTATATTCCGGGTTAGCCGAACTTCTCAGGTTCAGGGAATGACCAAATATCTCCACCACGAATTTATTCTCCCCGGCCATAAGCTGTCTCCTTATGCCGCCATCCTGCATATATTACCACGAACTACTCGATGTGCGTCAGTATCTTCTCCACGCGCTCTCGGACCTCGTCCTGTTCTTTCTGAAGCCGTGCGTTTTCCGCCTGGCATTTCGCCAATTCGTCGGCCTGGGCGCGCACGGACTCCGAATCGGCGCGGACCTCTTCCCTCATTCTCTGGAGTTGCGACTCCAATTCCGCCCGGGAACGCCTGAGGGAATCGCGTTCCTCCAAAAGATTCGAGAGCGCGGTTTCGAGCGCATTTAATTTATCAATGACCATTCGGACACTCTTTCCACGGGCGCATGACAAGAAATGAGTTACGATGTTGCGTGGAAATAATTCTAGGTTCGGAAAAAAGCGGTGTCAAGGAAACCATCACGAGCGAAGCCGCGCGCCCAGACGCGAGCCCAACGCTCCTATGATTCCATCGAATGCCTCATTGACCTGTTCATCGGTAAGCGTCGCCTCAGGGTTACGGAACACCAGCGAATACGCCAGGCTCTTCTCCCCTGAGGTCTCGAGTGCGGCATCCTGGTAGACGTCGAACAAATCCACCGACTCCAGCCATTCTCCACCCGTCTGGCGGATGATCGCCTCGATCTCCCCATTGGTCCGCGCGGCATCGACCACCACCGCCAGATCGCGAAGCGAAGCGGGGTATCTCGGCAGGGGCGTCAGACGGCGAGGGGCGGGGTCGATTTCAGCCAAAGCGGCGAGGTTTATTTCGAAAGCGGCCACGCCCATCTCGATGTCCCGGACACCCAGCGCCTCGGGCGCCGCCAAGCCGACGTGGCCGAGCACATCGTCGCCGACGCAAATCCTCGAAACTCCAGATGAATCCCAACCCGGAGCGGCGTCCACCGGCTCGAACAGGAGGTTCTCCAGCCCCAACGATTCCAGGAAACGCTCGAGCACCCCTTTGAGTTCCGACAAGGCCCCCGGAAGCGAGACGCCGTCTTGAGACGCCGCGCTCCCGACGACGACGCCGGCCGCGCGCAACACCTGATCCGGCAAGGCTTCTCCATCCACGGGATGAAACGAGCGCCCCAGCTCGAACAGGCGAATCTCGCTCACTCCCCGGCTCAGGTTGTGCGCCACGTTCGCCAGCAAACCGGCAAGCAGGGTGGTTCTGAGCACGTCCATCTCGCCGCTCAGGGGATTGCGCAGCGCCACCATCTGCTCGTCAAGCCACCCCATGCTCCGCAGAGCCTCCCTGCTCACGAAACTGTAGTTGACGGCCTCGCTGAACCCGCCGGCCACCATAATCCGGCGCGCCTGAAGCTCCAGCTTTCGGGCGCGGGTCGGCCTTGCAGCGGGGTTTTCCGAAGCTGGCAGGGTGGCGGGAATGTTCTCGTAGCCCACCCTTCTGCCCACCTCTTCGATAAGGTCGATCTCGCGTTCGATGTCGGGCCGGAAGGTGGGGACCTCGACGCTGAAAACGCCGTCTTCCTCATCGCTCACGAGCAGCCCCAGGGATTCGAGGCTCTCCCTCACCCGGGGGCCATCCAGGGATACGCCGAGCAGGCTCGATGCGCGCGCCACCCGAATCGGCACCTGTTTGGGCGCGATGGGCGCCGGATGCGCGTCCACGGCCCCCCGGGCGACGGCGCCGCCCGCCGTCTGGCGGATGAGTTCGGCGGCCAAATCCGCCGCGCGAACGGTGCCCGAGGGGTCCACCCCCCGTTCGAAACGATACGACGCCTCCGTCGACATCCCCAGACGCCTGCGGGTGCGCCGGATGGTCTGGGGCGTGAAATATGCACTCTCGAGAAGAATGTCGCGGGTGTCGTCGCTCACCTCCGAGAAGAGACCCCCCATCACGCCACCGATGGCGACGGGTTTTTCACCGTCGCAAATCATGAGGTCCTCGTCGTCCATCGCGCGCCCCTGACCGTCGAGCGTGGTGAAGGGGCCGTCGCTCTCGGCCCACCTTCTCACGATGATTTTGTGCTCGGCGAGGCGGTGTAAGTCGAACGCGTGGAGCGGTTGGCCGAGTGAGAGCATCACATAGTTCGTCACGTCGACCACGTTGTTGATCGGCCGCATCCCCGCCGCTCTCAAGCGCCGCGCCATCCAACCGGGCGAGGGGCCAATCTCGACCCCCTGGATGATGCGTGCGGCATAGCGCGGGCACTTGTCCGGATCCCATATCTCCACTGCGCAGACCGAAGCGGCGGACGTGTCCGAATTCTCTTGTACGGAAATCTCAGACGCACTGAGCGAGGTTCCCAGAAGGGCCGCCGCCTCGCGCGCCACGCCCAGAACGGAGAGGCAATCCGCGCGGTTCGGCGTAATCGAGATGTCGAAAATCACATCGTTAAGCCCCAAAAGATCCGCCGCGTCGGCGCCGATCTCCTGCTCGTCGCCAAGCACCATGATGCCGCTATGATCCGTACTCAAACCCAACTCACGCTCCGAGCAGATCATCCCCTCGCTCTGCTCGCCGCGAATCCGCGCGACTTCGACCTTCATCCCCCCCGGCATACGCACCCCGGGCGTTGCCAGGACGACGCGACGCCCGGCTTCCACGTTGGGCGCGCCGCACACCACGGCGCGCTCTCCCGCGCCATCGGCGACACGGCAGAGTTTAAGTCTGTCCGCATTGGGATGGGGCTCCACGGACAACACCTCGGCCACCACCAGCCCGTCGAACGCCGCCTCGGGCCGATCGAGCGCCTCGACCTCCAGACCCGCGAGCAAAAGCCCGTTCGCCAGGCGTTCGGGCAGTTCGGGGTCTTCCAGGTCCAAATCAATAAAATCGGCGAGCCACTCCAGGCTAATCCGCATCGGGATTCCTCATCGCGCTTCTAATGCTTCCACTCAAAATTGCCGCAGCATTCTCAAGTCGTTTTCAAAGAAAAGACGGATGTCGCTGATGCCGTAACGCAGCATGGTGATGCGCTCCACGCCCAGGCCCCAGGCGAACCCGGTCCATCGCTCGGGGTCGTACCCCACCGCCTCGAAGACCGCCGGGTCCACCATGCCTGCGCCCAAAACCTCCATCCACTCCCCGCCGGCCACATAATCGCTGGCGATGTCCACCTCGACGCTCGGCTCTGTGAACGGGAAGAAGCTGGGCCTCAGCCGCACGCGGTACTCGGGTCCGAAGATTTCGCGCACGAAGGCCTCGAGCGTCCCCTTGAGGTCCGCGAACGTCACGCCCTCATCCACATAGAGGCCTTCGATCTGGTGGAACATGGGCGAATGGGTTACGTCCGCGTCGCAGCGGAACACCTTGCCTGGGGCGATGACCTTGACGGGCGGCGGCTGGTTCTCCATTACCCGGATCTGCACGGGCGAGGTGTGCGTACGCAAAAGGGCGTCGCCGGCGAGATAAAACGTATCCTGCATGTCGCGCGCAGGGTGGTCCTTGGGGATGTTCAGGGCTTCGAAGTTATAATAATCGAGTTCCGCTTCGGGGCCTTCGGCCACGGAATAGCCCAGGCGCGTCAGCACCTCTATCAAATCCTCCATCGTCTGCACGAGGGGATGCTCGTGGCCGATGAGCGGCGTGCGGCCGGGAATGGTGAGATCAAGCCGCGAGCGCGACGTGTCGGCATCCTCCCCGGCGGCGAGAATCTCGCTCGCCCTTTGCTCGATAATCTCGCCCAAGGCGCCGCCCTCCTCCCTGCCCCTCAGGCGCGCGCCGAGGGCGCGATGCGCTTCGATTATCTTATCCCTGTCATCTTCCTTGATGGCCGAAACGCTCGCCTCGATGTAGGTGCGAACCGAGTTGGCCAGCGGGCCGACGATGCGCTTCTCATCGGCGGACAAATCCTTGAGACCCCGCATCACCTCGTTGAGTTCACCGCCCTTGCGGCCCAGGTAGCGAATGCGCACTTCCTCGGCCGCCCCGGCGTCGCGCGCCAGCCAGGCGTCCGACAACGCGCCGGAGGATTCACGGATAATGCCGACAAGCAAATCTTCGCTCATGCTCGTTCCTCAATCCCCATTCATTCGGGGCCGCATAAAAAAGGCTCCACCCGGCAGGGTGGAGCCTGAAGCACCTTTTCTCGCCCGGCTCTAGGCGGCCTGCGCCTTGGCGATTTCCACGAGTTTGCCGAAAGCATGAGGGTCTTCTATCGCCAATTCGGCCAGAATCTTGCGGTTGACCTCCACACCCGCCTGGCCCAGCCCCCAGATGAAACGGCTGTAATTGAGGCCGTGCAGCCTGGCCGCCGCATTGATGCGAACGTTCCAAAGACGCCTGAACTCGCGCTTGCGCACCCGGCGGTCACGATAGGCATAGGCGCGCGCGCGATGCACGGTCTCCCGCGCGGAGCGGAACCTCTTCGAACGAGCGCCACGATAGCCCTTCGCTTCCTTGAGAAGCCTGCGATGCCGTTCCCTGGCAGCCGGATTTCCTCTCGAACGCGGCATGATTCGGTTACTCCCTCAATCGATAATTTTATTCCAGTCCCTCGGAGGCCGCTTGGAATTTTCGTAATTCCGGCCACCAACCGGGGGAATATACCCGCACGGGCGAATGACCGCAAGCCCAAGGCGACAGAAAAAGGGCGCTCTACTTTCGGGCGCGCTTGATGGTGCGTCTGAGAATGATGGCCAGGAAAAGGACGGCCCCTGCAGCGTATGGATATTCACCTACGAATGATCCGACCCCGCCCAAGATCGACTTGATGAAGTCATTCAACTGGCCCACCGGATTGCTCATCTTTTCTTTGCTCCGGCGAAATGACGTCGCGGGCTCGTCAGCGCGCCCGGGGCGAAACCGTCACCATTTCCGCGAAACGGCTACATATAAGGTATCAGTCGCTTGATCATCTTCGCGTCCGTGGGATTCGCTATGATGCTGTGGCGGAGTTCTCTTTTTCTTTTCGTCGTCTTCTTCGTCAGGATATGACGGTGATGGGAGCGGTTCCGCTTCACCTTGCCGGTGGCCGTTATCTTGAAACGCTTGGCCGCTCCGCGGTTCGTCTTCATCTTAGGCATCTTCGCTCACTTCTCCTTCGGATTTCCCTTCAGCCGGGCTGACCTGAATGTCCGCTCCCTTGAGCGCATCGGCCAGAGGAGCCTTCAGTTTTCCATCGTCCTTCGAGACTTCTTCGGCTTTCCTGCCCGATTTCCTGCGCGGCGTTGTATCCTTTTTGGGCGGCTTTGTCGATTTCGGCGCGAGAACCATCGTCATGTTGCGGCCCTCGAGATTGGGGAACTGCTCCACCGTGCCGATTTCGATGAGTTCGTTCGCCATTCTTTCCAGCAGTTTCCTTCCCAGGTCGGGATGCGTCACCTCGCGACCGCGAAACATGATGGTGACCTTCGCCTTGTTGCCGTCGTTCAAGAACCGCTCCGCGTGTCTTCTCTTTATCGCGTAGTCATGCTCTTCAATCTTGATGCGAAGCTTGACCTCTTTCACCTCCACCACGCGCTGTTTCTTCTTGGCCTCTTGCGCCTTTTTCTGCTGCGTGTACTTGTAGCGGCCCAAGTCCATGATCTTGCAGACGGGCGGGTCCGCGTTTGGAGACACCTCGACGAGATCCAGATCCCTGTCCTCTGCAACCTCCACCGCTTCTTCCACGGGGAGTACGCCGAGTTGCTGACCGTCCTCGTCGATGACCCGCACCATCGGAACGCGGATGTCCCGGTTGGCTCTGGGGCCTGTGGCCGTCGGGTGAATATCCCGTCCTCTAAAGCGCGACGCCATATCAGACCGCCCCGGCGGTGAGTGATTTCGTCTCGATGTCGCTTCGCATTCTCTGCATAAGTTCCTCCAATGAGATGGACCCCACGTCGCCTTGTTCGCGAAGCCTGAGAGATACTTCTCCCGTTTCCGCCTCGCGCGCGCCGAGGATCAGCATGAACGGTATCTTGTCTCTCTGGGCTTCCCTTATTTTATACCCAATCTTCTCGTTTCGGAAATCCCCCTCCACCCGGAAGCCGGCGGCGAGCAGCTTGCTCTCCACCTCGCGGCCGTAGGGGATATGATCGTCGGTGATCGTCATGATGCGCGCCTGCTCGGGGGCGAGCCACGGCGGGAACGCGCCCGCGTAGTGCTCGATCAGCCCGCCCACGAAACGCTCCATCGAACCCATGACGGTCCTGTGAATCATGATGACCTTGTGGCGCGCGCCGTCCGCGCCGACGTAGTTGAGATCAAAGCGCTTGGGCAGGTTGAAGTCGAACTGGATGGTCGGCCCCTGCCAGCCTCGGCCAAGCGCGTCGCGCATCTTGATGTCGATTTTCGGCCCGTAGAACGCCGCCTCGCCCTCGATTCGCTTATAGGGGATGCTCCGCTTCTCGAGCGCGCGGGTGAGCGCCTCCTCCGACGCCTCCCAGTCTTCGAGCACGCCGGCGTACTTGCTGAAATCGGAAGTATCATGCACTGAGAGTTCGGTCTCGAAATCCTCGTAGCCGAACGTCTTCAGCATGAAGTGCGCCAGATCGATGACGCCCAGCACCTCGTCTTCGGCCTGCTCGGGCGTGCAGAAGATGTGGGCGTCGTCCTGGGTGAAGCCCCGCACCCGGAGCATCCCGTGCAGCGCGCCGCTGCGCTCGTAGCGATAGACCGTGCCCAGTTCCGCGAGGCGGTAGGGCAGGTCGCGGTAGCTGTGGATCTTCTGCTGATAGATCAGGATGTGGCCCGGGCAGTTCATGGGTTTCAGGACGTATTCATCCTCGTCGATGTTCAGCACATACATGTTTTCCCGGTAAAAATCATAATGGCCCGAGGTCTTGAAGAGCACGTCGCGCGTGATGTGGGGGATGGAGACGAGCTGGTAGCCGCGCTTGACGTGCTCATCCTCCCAGAAGCGCTCGATCACCTTTTTGACCGTCGTGCCCCTGGGCTGCCAGTAGATGAGGCCGCCGCCGGCGTCCTCATCGACCAGGAAGATGCCGAGTTGCTTGCCGATGACGCGGTGGTCTCTCTTCTTTGCGTCCTCGAGTTTTTGCAGATGATCGGCCAGATCGTCTTTCGTCGCGAAGGCGGTGCCGTAGATGCGCTGGAGCATCTTGTTCTTCTCATCGCCTCGCCAGTAGGCGCCCGCCACGCTCAGGAGCTTGAAGTTGCGCAGCCAGCCCGTGCCGGGCACGTGCGGCCCCCGGCACAAATCCACGAATTCGCCCTGGCGGTAGATCGAGAGCGCCTCGTCCTCGGGCAGGTCGTGAATCATCTCTATCTTGTAGCTCTCGCCTCTTTTCTCGAACAGGTCCAGCGCATCGGCGCGGGAGATGTCCTCGCGCTCGATGGCGTATTTCTTCTTGGCGAGTTTTTTCATTCTCGCCTCGATCTTCTTCAAATCCTCGGGCGTGAACGTGACGGCGACGTCGATGTCGTAATAAAACCCGTTTTCGATCGGAGGACCGATGGTGAGCTGCGCGCCCGGGAAGAGCTCCTGCACGGCCTGGGCCATGAGGTGCGCCGTGCTGTGGCGCAGAATCTCCAGCCCCTCCTCGGAATCGAGGAGAATGAACTCCGGCTCGGCGTCGTCGGGAAGGCCGCGATTCAAATCGACGGGTGCGCCGTCAATCTTCAGCGCGATGGCGTCTTTGGGGAAATCTTTACTCTTGGTTTGCTGTGACATAGACGGGCGTCGGCTGACGCCGCAGGCTCCTCTTGTAGTTCCTCGAACTATCCCCACGATGCGGCGGCGGCCCGCCTCATCGTCCATTCCATGATGGTAGGCGCGGGCGGTTTTGAACCGCCGACCTCTTGCGTGTCAAGCAAGCGCTCTCCCCCTGAGCTACGCGCCTTCATCCGGTATATCCGGTATAGCGAAATGATAGGAAAGCGGCCCGCGCATTGTCAACGCGCGCTTCCCTCATACAAACAAAAAATAACGCCCCTGCTTGAAAAAACCAACCCGACCGAGTCGATGCGCGGACTCCCCCGAAGCCGTGCGAGGCAAACGGAGCGGCCTGAGATTATCGAAACGCTCGACTGACGGAGAAATGATACAGGAGATGGCTCAACTCGCTTTTTCATAGACCAGCAGCGGACTTTCCTTTCGCGCCACCACGTTCTCGTTGATGATGATTTCCTTGACGCCCGCCATGCCCGGCAACTCGTACATCGTATCGAGCATCAGATCCTCGATGATGGAGCGAAGCCCGCGCGCGCCCGTATTGCGCTCGAGCGCCTTTTCGGCGATGGCGACGAGGGCGTCCTCGGTGAATTGCAGGGTGACGCTCTCGAACTCCACGAGTTTGCTGTATTGCTTGACGAGCGCGTTTTTCGGTTCGGTCAGGATGCGCACGAGCGCGTCCTTGTCCAGGTCGTCGAGCGTGGCCACGACCGGCAGGCGGCCCACGAACTCCGGGATCAAGCCGTATTTCAGCAGATCTTCAGGCGACACCTGGGCGAGCAGCACGTTCAGCGAGTCATCCTTCTCGTTCTTGAGGCTGGCCTCGAAGCCCATCCCCATCTGGCCGACCCGCTTCTTGATGATCTCATCGAGACCCACGAACGCGCCGCCGCCGACGAAGAGGATGTTCGCCGTGTCCACGCGCAGGAACTCCTGGTGGGGGTGCTTGCGCCCGCCCTGGGGCGGCACGTTGGCCACCGTACCCTCGATGATCTTGAGAAGGGCCTGCTGCACGCCCTCGCCGGAGACGTCCCTGGTGATGGAGGGGTTCTCGCTCTTCCGGCTGATCTTGTCGATCTCGTCAATGTAGATGATGCCGCGCTCGGCCTTGGCCACTTCGAAATCGGCGGCTTGCAAGAGCTTGAGAATGATGTTCTCCACGTCCTCGCCCACGTAGCCCGCCTCGGTGAGCGTGGTGGCGTCGACGATGGCGAAGGGCACGTCGAGCAGGCGCGCGAGGGTCTGGGCCATGAGCGTCTTGCCCGAGCCGGTGGGGCCGATGAGCAGGATGTTGCTTTTTTGCAGTTCCACGTCGTGTAAGTCGATTTGCGCCTCTACGCGCCGGTAGTGGTTGTAGACGGCGACGGAGAGCGATTTTTTCGCCTTCTCCTGGCCGACGATGTGTTCATCGAGGATGGCCTTGATCTCGGTGGGTTTGAGGAGGGTTTTCGCCTTGCTCTTCTGCTCCTCGTTCCACTCCTCCATCATGATTTCCTGGCACAACTCCACACACTCGTCGCAGATATACACGTGCGGACCCGCGATGAGCTTCTTCACCTCCTCCTGGCTTTTTCCGCAGAACGAGCAACGAAGAGCGTCTTTTTTGTCTGAGGCTCGCCTCGCCATCGAATCATTCCCCCTTGGAGAATAGCGTTTCGCGAAACAAAACCGGCCTCCGGTCAGGAGCCGTTGTTCTCCTCGTTCGCGCCGTCATCGCCGCCGACGTCCGGCACGATGCCCGATGCGTCCGAGCGCGCGACGATCACGTCGTCGAGCAGGCCGTAGTCTTTCGCCTGTTCGGCCGTCATGAAATTATCACGATCGGTGTCTTTTTCAATCCGTTTGATCGGCTGCCCGGAGTGCCGCGAGAGAATCTCGTTGAGTTCCTCACGCATGCGGAGAATCTCGCGCGCCTGGATGTCGATGTCGCTCGCCTGTCCCTGCACGCCGCCCAGGGGCTGGTGGATGAGGATGCGCGAGTTGGGCAGAGCGTAGCGCTTGCCCTTCGCCCCCGCCGTCAGCAAGAGGGCGCCCATGCTCGCCGCCTGGCCGATGCAGATGGTCGACACGTCGGGCTTGATGTACTGCATCGTGTCGTAAATCGCGAGGCCCGCCGTGACGGTCCCGCCCGGGCTGTTCACGTACATGGCGATGTCGCGGTCGGGTTCCTCCGCCTCCAGGAAAAGCAACTGGGCCGTCACCAGGTTCGCGATGGTGTCGTCTATCGCCGTGCCCAGAAAAATGATTCTCTCCTTGAGCAGGCGGCTGTAAATATCATACGCCCGCTCGCCTCTGTTCGTTTGTTCCACCACCATGGGTACGAGTGCCACTGTTTATCCATCCTCTTTCGAATCGCCGTCCGGGGCGCGCTCCTCCCCCGCCCCCTCTTCGGAGTCGTGGGAATGCGCCTCATGTTCGGCGGCATCGTGAACGTCGAATTCCACGTCGGCCTGATCGTAAAGCCAACTCACCGTCTTGTTGTAGTTGATGTTCGAGACGAGCGAGGCCATCGCCCCGGTCGTCACCATTCGCTCTCGGAGTTTCTCGGGCGTCATGCCGTAGCGCGCGGCCGATATCCGGAGCTGCGCCTCGACCTCCTCGGCGCTCGCCTCGATCTCTTCCGTCTCGCGGATGCGCTCCACGATAATGAGCTGGCGCACCCGCTCCTCGGCCTGGGGCCTCACCTCCTCGCGCAACTCCTCGATCTTGGCTTCCGAGAGTTGAACGTCGGGGTTCTCCTGGCGCAGCCTGCGCTCGTATTCGCGAATCTGTTCATCCGCTTCCCCCCGCACGAGCGTTGGGGGCACCTCGAAAGGATGCGCTTCGAGCAGCGACTTCAGCAACTCGGATATCCCGTTGCCGCGCGCATTCGAATCCTCCATGGATTCCATTTCCTTGGCGACGTCCGCCCTTAAGTCCTCCGTGCTGGTATAGCCTCTCCCTAAGGATTTTACGAATTCCTCATCCAGCTCAGGCGGATGCGCTTCTTTCACCTCCTTGAGATGGAGGTGGAACCGGAGGCTCTTGCCGGCGATGTTGGGCGAGGCGCCCTCTGGAACGTCGATGTCGACGTCCGTCTCTTCGCCGCTCCTCATGCCGGTGAGCGCGTCGCTCAACTCCGTTTCGCCCTCATCGCCCCCGATCATGAGGGCCTGGTTCTCCCCCCGGGTGCCGGGGACAGCCTTATCGTCTTCGAAGCCCTCGATGTCGAAGAGAACGTAATCCCCCGCACGGGCCTCCCTGTCCACATCCTCGAAGGTGGCGGCCCGCTGCCGGAGCGCCTCGATCTGCTGATCGACCATCTCGTCCGTCACCGTGTGGCGGTGGACCTTCAGTTTAAGACCCTTGTACTCGCCGAGCTCGAAGGGGGGGATGACCTCCACCGTCGCCTTGTAGGTCAACTCGGGCGCGTCGTCGTCCATCTCGATGTCGGTCACGTTCGGCTCGCCCACCGGACGCATGCCCCTGTCCTCGAGCAGGCTGCGGTAGGATGTCGAAATCACGTGGTTCAGAACCTCCGCCTGCACCTCTTCGCCGTAGTAGCGCTCCAGCACGCGGCGGGGGATTTTCCCCTTCCGGAAACCCTTCATCTTCACGCGTCCCGACAGACGCCTGTAGGCGCGCTCTATCTCCTCTGAGACTTCCGCGCGCGGGACGGCGACTTCGAGACGCTTCGTGCAGGCGTCGATGTCGCTCACTGTGCCGCTCATGCCTCACTCTCCAGAATCAGAACACAACAACATGAAAAACCTGAAAACCCTTGGTGCGAAGGGGGGGACTCGAACCCCCACGCCCGAAGGCACTGGATCCTAAATCCAGCGCGTCTACCAGTTCCGCCACCCTCGCAGCCCCTTGGCGAACAAGCGCTTATACTTCAATTCCGCATCCGAATCCACCGCCCCACAAGAGTCCCCCGGGCCGGAATTTCGCGTCCCTCAATCTAGTCGCACACAGAGAAGCCGTCAACGGGGAAACCACAACGCATCCATACGTCGGGGCGGGGGCGAAAGGGCGGAGAAAAATCAAGGGTTACGGGGCGTGCGGCGCTCGATGGACGCTCCGCCTTCGGGAGCCGCCTCCTCGTCGCGCCTCACACGGGCGACTTCGTAGTTCCATGAAGAAGCGAGCCATCTCTCGACGAAGGCGGGCTCCATGCCTTTTCGGCCGGCGTAGTCGCGCACCTGATCCCTGCCGATCCTGCCCACGCCGAAATACCGCGCCTCGGGATGCGCGAAATACCACCCGCTCACCGAGGCGGCGGGCCACATGGCGAAACTCTCCGTGAGCTTCACGCCCGCATTTCCCCCCGCGTCGATGAGGTCGAAGAGCGTCTGCTTTTCGGTATGGTCCGGACACGCCGGATAACCCGGCGCGGGGCGTATGCCCTGGTATTTCTCCCTGATGAACGCCTCGTTGCCCAACCCCTCGTCCCGGGCGTACCCCCAGAACTCCTTGCGCACGCGCTCGTGAAGGCGCTCGGCGAACGCCTCGGCCAGCCTGTCGGCCAGGGCCTTTATCATAATGGCGGCGTAATCGTCGTTCGCCCGCTCGTACGCGCCCGCCGCCTCGTCCACGCCTAAGCCCGCCGTCACGGCGAAGGCGCCGATATGATCCGCCACCCCGCTCTCTTTGGGGGCCACGAAGTCCGCGAGGCACATATTCGCGCCGCTCGATGATTTCCGCATCTGCTGGCGCAGGAAGCGGGCCACGGCGACCACATCGTTTCTCCCGGAATCCGCATATATCTCCACGTCGTCGCCCGCTGAATTCGCCGGGAACAGGCCCATGACCGCCCTGGCCCTGAGCGAGCGCCGCTCGATGATGCGCTCGAGCATCTCCTGTGCGTCCCGATAGAGGCCGAGCGCCGCCTCTCCCACCACGGGATCTTTCAGAATCGCGGGATAGGAACCGCTTAACTCCCAGGTCCGGAAAAACGGCGTCCAGTCGATGCGGTCCCGCAAATCCGCCAGCGGGTAGTCCTCGAACACCCGCACGCCCGTGACGTTCGGAGCCGGAGGCGCAGCTTCTGCCCAGTCGATTCGCAGGCGGTTCTCGCGCGCTTCCTCCAGGGTGCAGAACTCGGCTTGGGCGCGCCGCGCCTCGTGGCGCTCGCGCACGCCTTCGTATTCCTCGCGCCTTGCGGCGAGGAATTCCTCCCGCATGGAACCACTCATGATACTGCTCATCACGCCCACGCTTCTCGATGCGTCCTCCACGTAGACCGTCGGTCCGCTGTAGCCGGGCGCAACCTTGACGGCGGTGTGCACCCTCGAGGTCGTCGCCCCGCCGATCAAGAGAGGAATCTCGAAGCCCAGGCGCTCCATCTCGCCCGCCACGGTCACCATCTCATCGAGCGAGGGGGTGATGAGGCCGCTCAGTCCGATGACGTCCACCCCCTCCTCGCGCGCGGTCTGGAGAATCTTCGCGCAGGGGGTCATCACCCCTAAATCTATCACCTCGTAGTTGTTGCACTGGAGCACGACCCCCACGATGTTCTTGCCGATGTCGTGCACGTCGCCCTTTACGGTGGCGAGAAGCGCCTTTCCGTTCGAGGTCTCCTCGCCCTCGACCTTTTCCGCCTCTAAAAAGGGAACCAGGTGGGCGACGGCGGTCTTCATCACTCGGGCGCTCTTGACCACCTGGGGCAGGAACATCTTGCCCGAGCCGAATAGTTCGCCCACGACGTTCATGCCGTCCATGAGCGGGCCCTCGATCACCTCGATGGGGCGCGCCGCCGCGAGGCGGGCCTCTTCGGTATCTTCCACGATATATTGCGTTATCCCCTCCACCAGCGCGTGGGAGAGGCGCTCGTTCACCGGCCGTTCGCGCCAGGCGAGGTTCTCGGCGCGCGACTTCGCCCGGCCCTTCACACCCTCGGCCACCTCGAGAAGTCGCTCGGTGGCGTCCTCGCGGCGGTTCAGGAGCACGTCCTCGATTCGCGCGAGGAGGTCCTCGGGGATTTCCTGGTACACCGCGAGCTGGCCCGCGTTCACGATGCCCATGTCCATCCCGTTCCTGATGGCGTGATAGAGAAAGGCCGAGTGCATGGCCTCGCGCACGCCGTTGTTGCCCCTGAATGAGAAGGAGACGTTGCTCACCCCCCCGCTCACGAGCGCGCCGGGAAGTTCCTTCTTGATGCGCTCGACGGCCTCGAAGTAGGCGGCGGCGTATTCGTTGTGCTCCTCGATGCCGGTGGCGACGGCGAAGATGTTGGGGTCGAAGATGACGTCGTTGGGCGAGAAGCCCACCTCGCGCGTCAGAATGTTGTAGGCGCGCTCGCAAATCTCGAACTTGCGCTCCGCACTCTCCGCCTGGCCCGTCTCGTCGAAGGCCATCACCAAAACGGCCGCGCCGTAGCGCTTCACGAGCCGGGCCTGCTCGATGAAGGCCTCCTCGCCTTCTTTTAAGCTGATGGAGTTGACGATGGGTTTCCCCTGCAGGCACTTGAGGCCCGCCTCGATGACCTCCCACTTGGAGGAGTCGATCATCACCGGTACGCGGCTGATGTCGGGTTCCGCGGCGATGAGCCTCAGGAAGGTGCTCATCGCCTCCTCTGAGTCGAGCATCCCCTCGTCCATGTTCACGTCGATGAGTTGTGCGCCGTTTTTCACCTGCTGGCGGGCGACTTCGAGGGCCTTCTCGTAGTCTCCCTCGCGGATGAGCTTGGCGAAGCGCGCCGAGCCCGCCACGTTGGTGCGCTCGCCCACGTTCACGAACCCCGTTTCGGGACCGATGTTCAGCGGCTCCAGGCCGCTCAGGCGGCAGCGCGGGGGAATCTCGGGGATCCGGCGCGGGGCGAAGCCCTCCACCGCCTCGCGAATCGCGCGGATGTGCGCGGGCGTGGTGCCGCAGCAGCCGCCCACCAGGTTCAGAAAACCGCTCTGCGCGAATTCGGCGAGCACCTCGGCCATGTACTCGGGCGTGTCGTCGTATTCGCCGAACTCGTTGGGAAGTCCCGCGTTGGGGTAGATGCTCACCGGCGCGTCGGCCACGCGGGAGAGTTCGCGTATGTAGGGGCGGAGGTCCTCGGCCCCCAGGGCGCAGTTGAGCCCCACGCAGATGGGCCGGTAGCCCGCGACGGAGTTCCAGAACGCCTCGGTCGTCTGGCCCGACAGGGTGCGGCCGCTCGCGTCGGTGATGGTTCCCGAAATCATGACGGGGACGCGAACGCCCTCGTCCTCGAAGTACTGCTCGGCGGCGAACATCACGGCCTTGCAGTTCAGCGTATCGAAGACGGTCTCGACCAGGAGCAGGTCGGCGCCGCCGGTGACGAGGCCTCGAATCGAGGTGGTGTAAGCCGCGACCAGCTCTTCGAAGCTGATGTTCCGGAAGCCCGGTTCGTTCACCTTGGGCGAGATGGAGGCGGTTCGGTTCGTGGGGCCGAGAACGCCGGCCACGAAGCGCGGCCGGCCCGGATGGGCGCGCTCGAAGGCATCCGCGGCCTCGCGGGCCAGGCGCGCGGAGGCCTCGTTCATCTCGTAAACCACCTCTTCCATCCGGTAGTCCGCCATGGATATGGCCGTGGAGTTGAATGAGTTCGTCTCGATGATGTCCGCGCCCGCAGCGAGGAATTCGTCGTGAATCCGCCTGACGACTTCGGGACGGGTGATGCTGAGCAGATCGTGGTTGCCCTTGAGATCGCAGGGGTGCTCGGTGAAGCGCCCGCCCCTGTAGGCGGCCTCATCCAGATTCTCGTCCTGGAGCATGGTGCCCATCGCGCCGTCGATGATCACGATGCGCGACGCCAGAAGCCCGTGGAGCGCGTCTATCCGCCTGTCTCTCGTGAGTGCGTCCATAAACCGTCCCGAATCAAACGCTTAAAGATTCAAATCAAAAGGTGGTTATAAGCGATTTTCAGGTGCGAGAAAAGCGAAAAATTTGTATGAGGGGTTTTCGGAAATGCCGCGTGACACATAGGATACCTCCGTTTAGTTCGTCGCTATAAGGAAATTCTGTTTGTTGGTCTGATATTCGCCGTGAAAACGCATCAAGGATGGTATAGTATATTAGAACACGAGGTCATATATTATGCGTAAGCCTTCTTTATGGTGAGAAGGTGATCGGAAATCTATTCTACATGGATGTTGCCCTGAGGGACTCGGGGAGGAATGATGATGGATCATCCCGCCATTCAGGCCGAAGTGGATAAAAATTTTGAGGCTTTCCAGAAACTACTGCCGGAACTGATTGAAGAACACAACGAAAGGTTCGCCCTGATGCGCGGCGAAAAGGTGGTGCACGTTTTCGATTCCGTGCACGACGCGGTCGTTTTTGCCAAAGAAAAATACGACGACGATCTGTTCTCCGTCCAGAAGATAACCAAACAAGCCGTCGATTTGGGGATTTTTTCGCATGCCATCCATGTCGTTTCTGTATGACCCTTCCGTCGGCCCTATATTACACATTCTCTTCACACAAGCAGGAGCGTTAGCCTCACAAGAGGAGCGAATATCAGGGGCGGATTTGCTGATCGATACAGGTGCTTCCATCACCTGTATCTCTCCCGAACTCGCCAAGCAAATCGGGTTGCGCTCCCTCGGAAAAGAGTCCGTCGTCGTCGCTTCCGGCACGGCCAGCCTGAACACCTATCTCGTCGATTTGCTGATTCCCTTCACTGAGCCAGCCAAGACGCAAGGCCCTAAACCGCAAACTTTTCCCGTTCAGAATATTCAGGTGATGGAATACCTCGGAGACACATCAAGATACCAAGGACTTCTCGGGAGGGACATCATCGACAGGGGCATCTTCATGATCGCGGGATGGGACGGAAAATACTACTTCTCCCTTTGAGTTTCGGCGCTCTCGCCACTCATCCTGACCCGAAACGAACTACTCTTTGGGACTCACCTCTTCCTCGATGAAGGCGTAGGCGTTGTGGTCGTGGATGGACTCGAAATTCTCGACCTCCACCTGGAACCATTTGATGCGCTTGTCGTTCCTGAGCAGGAGGGCCGCCTCGCGCACCACGTCCTCCACGAAGCGGGGGTTGTCGAAAGCCGTCTCGGTGACGAATTTCTCGTCCTCGCGCTTCAGGATCGGATAGAGCGCGCAGCTTCCGGCGCTCTCCGCGATCTCGACGAGTTCCTCGATCCAGAACTCGCCGTCGAAGCGCACCTTGATGCGCACGTGCCCCCGCTGGTTGTGCGCGCCGCGCAGGCTGATCTCTTTCGAACACGGGCACAGCGTGGCGATTCGCACCATGATGCTCAGGACGAAATCGTCCGTTGCGCCGGCGGAAGCCTCGAAGCCGCATTCGAGGGCCATCAGGCCCTCGGCGCCCGTCACGGGAGCGGCCTTGTGCATGAAGTAGGGGAAGGTGACGGAAAAATGCGCCGTCTGGGCGTCCAGGCGCTCGCGAATCGTCTGCAGGAGCGAGGGCACGCTGTCCACGCCGATGGCGTCGGTGTGCTCGTTCAGCACTTCCAGGAAGCGGCTCATGTGGGTGCCCTTGAAGTGGTGCGGCAGGTCCACGTACATGTTGACGTTGCCGATGGTGTGCTGGGCGTCCTTCGCCCGGTCTTTCACCACGATGGGGTAGCGGATGTTCTTGACACCCACCTTGTCTATCTTGACGTTTCGCTCATCGGAACTCGCCTGCACGTCGGCGAGGTCGGCCGGCTCCGTCGGGAGGCCTGACATCGAATCTCATCCTTTCCGCTCTGGTTTACAGAACATTCATGCAGCGGCTTTTTTCCACTCTTTCCGGCGCCGCCCCAAGCACCGAAAACTGCGGGGTATCGGGCCTATTTCTCGGGCCGCTCCCTTCTGATGCGCTCGATTTTGGCCATTTTATCAGATACGGCCTCGGCCAAATCGATCCCCCGCGCGTTGGCGTAGTTCATCACGGCGATCATGACATCCGCCGCTTCGTCCGTATAGGCCGCAGGGTCCACCTCGCGGCCCTTCCATTCCTTTTTCTCCAGGTTCGCGAGTTCACCCGTCTCGCCCGCAAGCTCCAAGGCGAAAAACCGGGGCTCGCGCTCCGGAAAAGCCTCTTCCTGATAGCGCGCGAATTCGGCTTGCAGGGCGCCGAGCCCCTCGTAGGAGCGCGGCAGCCTGGGAGCGTCCTCTTCATTCACCGGAACCGTTCCCTCCACACAAGGCCGGGAGGCGCGAAACATCCCGCCGTGGCGCCCCGTCGAGCGCGGAGCAGAAGTTTCTCACTCCGAATCGAGGGCGTCAATCGGCGGGCGCGAATCTCGATTGACGCGGGATGCGCCAGAATCTACTCTCTCCGAAAAGGCGAACATCATTTCTGCAGCCATGCGGGCGCGAAGTCGCCCCGGTAGCACTCAAACGGAGGGAAGCACCCTTGCCCAACATCGATCTGCATCACCACATCTACATCCCGGCGGCGGAAGCGCTCGCCGCCAAAGAGCGCGAAAGACGCCCCCAGCACGCCGACAGCTTCGAAGGGTTTTTCCCGCCCGTCTCCTCGCGCTACAACGCCAAGATGACGGAGGAGAACTGGGCGGTGCAACTCGCCGACGCGGAGCGCAAGCTGAGCGACATGAAGGCGGACAGGCTCGACATGGCGCTGGCCTCCCCGCCGCCGCCCACGTTTTACTACTGGATCGGCGGAAGAGCGGGCGAGGAGATCATCCAGATACAAAACGACGGCGTCGTCGATTTCTGCAACCAGAACGCCGCGCACTTCCGCGGCCTCTGCAACCTGCCCATGCAAAACGGGGGCGAGGCCGCAGCCGCCGAACTCGAGCGCGCGATGGGGAAAGGCCTTCTCGGCTGCATCATCTCGGACCGCATCGGCTCCCATGCGCTGGACGAGCCCCAGTACGAGGAATTCTGGGCGGCGGCGGAGAGGCTCGGCGCGCTGGTGTTCATTCATCCCGATTTCGCGGACCTGAAAGCGCTGTTCCCCTACTACATGGCGAACTGCATCGGCAACCCGCTCTCCACCACCATCGCCGCCACAAGGCTCATTTTCTCGGGCCATTTCGAGCGCTACCCGAACCTCCAGCTACTGCTCGCCCACGCGGGCGGAAACCTGCCCTGGGCGGTCGGGCGCATCCAGCACTGCTGGGAGGTGCGGCCGGAAACCAAGGTGCACACGCCGCACCCGCCCCGGCACTATTTCAAGAACCTCTATTTCGACGTCATCACCTTCAACCCCTCGGCGCTCAAGTGGATGGTCGACGAGGTGGGGGCCGACCGCGTCGTGTGCGGCACGGATTATCCTTACGACATGATGCAGCAGCGCGTCGTGGATTTCGTGGAGGGAGCGGGCCTCACCGAAGAGGCGCAGAACAAAATCCTGCGCGAGACGCCCGCCAAGCTCATGAAACTCTAGGGCGCGCGGCGCAAGGGGGTGTTGAAAAAGTCCGGGGAGAGAGGAATCACTCCCCCCTTGAGGGGGAGTCGAAGAGGCCGAGCGTTTCTTGCGAAGGCCGATTCGGTGGGGGGTGAAATGTGTTTATCGCCATCCGAATTATCCCCCCACCGGTTCGCTTTCGGGCTTACGCCCTTACCTCACCGACTCCCCCTCAAGGGGGGAGTGAACTTCAACGCGCTCCCTCAGGGGACTTTTTCAACAGCCCCGACAAGGGAGGCATCGAAAGCGAGAAGGCTGCCGTAACGGAACAAGGTGATTCGCCGAAACCATTTTCGAGCGGAGGAATCGACATGTACATCGCCACGAGTGACCTCATACTTCCCACCACCATCACGGGTTCCCTGCCCCGGCCGGCCTGGTTCCGCCAGAATATCGGGCGCAGGACGTTCCGCCAGGCGATGATCGACGCGGACTTCCGCGAGCAGTATCTCGACAACGTCTCCTGCGTCATCAGGGACCAGGAGCGCGCGGGGCTGGACATCGTGACCGACGGCGACGCGCGCTTCGACACCAACGTGGGCGGGCGCGACTGGGTGGGCTACATCGTCGACAGGCTGAGCGGCTTCTCCGGCTATGAAACTTCGAGGAGCCACGCCACCTGGGGCGGGTCCGTGCCCGGGGAAATCATGTTCGAGGTGCTCGAAGCCAGGATGCTCCCCAAGGTCACCTCGAAAGTCGGCGAAGGCCCCCTCGAATACGCCCAGATGTGGCGCTGCGCGCAGGCGATGACGGACAAGCCGCTCAAGTTCGGCTCCATCAGTGCGGATTGCGTGGAATCCATCGTCTCGAACGAGTTCTATGACGACAGGCGCGAGCTTTGCCTCGACCTGTGCGAAATCATGCACGCGGAATTCCACCGCCTGGCGGACGCGGGCTGCCAGATTTTCCAGGTGGAAGAGCCCTGGGTGCACCGCTTCGATTTCCACGCCGAGGATTCGGAGATGTCGATGGAGTTCTACGTGGATGCGTTCAACAGGAGCGTGGCGGGCTTGCGGGACAAGCTGGAGCTCTGGTGCCACACCTGCTGGGGCAACCCGGCACAGCAGCGGTTCTACGAGTCCTCGAAAAGCTACGCGCCCGCGCTCGAATACATGAACGAACTGGACGTGGACGTGCTCACCTTCGAGTGCGCGAGCACGGGCGGGATGGACCTGGGCGAAATCGGCAAGCGCATCACGAAACCCAAGGTGGCTATCGGCGTCATCAACCACCGGGGGCTGCAGGTGGAGCGCCCCGAAGAGGTGGCCGCCCTCATCCGCAAGGCGCTCGAGACGGTTCCCGCCGAGCGGCTCTGCATCTCCACCGACTGCGGCTTCGGGCGCGAGGGCATGAGCCGCCGCCACGCGTTCTACAAGATGGTGGCCCTGGCGCGCGGGACGAACATCGTGAAGAAAGAACTCGGCCTGCCCGAGACCTACATACCGGCGAGCGACGGGGCCTTCACGCTGAGTGATGAGGATTAGGAGACTCACCCCTCGCTTCGCGCTTCCGCCACGCCGAGTGCCGTGCGGAGGTCGTCTCCGCCGATGGTTTCCTGCTCGAGCAGGCGCGCGGTGAGGGTTTCCAGATCATCGCGCCTTTCTTTTAATATATCCGTCGCGCGCGCGTAGGCCCCGTCGAGTATCTTCTCCACCTCTTCGTCCACCTCGCGCTGGGTCGCCTCGCTGATGTCCAGATGGGAGGCGCCGTTCCCCACGCCCAGGAACAGCGAACGCGGCGCCCCGCCCATGGCGTGGGGGCCGAATCGCTCGCTCATGCCGTATTCGGTCACCATCGAGCGCGCCATGTCGGTCGCGCGCTGAAGATCGTTCTGCGCTCCGGTGGAGACTTCCCCGAATACCACCTCTTCCGCCGCGCGGCCCGCTAGGAGCACGGCGATCCTGTCTTCGAGTTCTTTTTTGGAGAGCAGGTAGCGGTCCTCGGTCGGCCGCTGCAGGGTGTAGCCCAGGGCGGCGAGACCCCTCGGGATGATCGAGACCTTCTGCACCGGGTCCGCCGTGCCGACGAGTTCGGCCACCATGGCGTGGCCGAGTTCGTGATAGGCCACGCGGCGGCGCTCCTCGTTCGTCATGACGCGCGAGCGCTTCTCCAGGCCCGCCGCCACGCGCTCGAAGGCTTCCTCGAAATCGGCCATCATCACGGCGTCGCGGTCGTGGCGCGCCGCGAGCAGCGCGGCCTCGTTCGCGAGATTGGCGAGATCGGCCCCCGAGAGGCCGGGCGTCATCTCGGCGAGCCGCTCGACGTTCACGTCCCCGCCCAGCACGAGCACCTTCGTGTGCACCTCCAAAATGTGGCGCCTGCCGCTCAGGTCCGGCTTGTCGACGAGCACCTGCCTGTCGAAGCGCCCCGGGCGCAGGAGCGCGGGGTCCAATATCTCGGGGCGGTTCGTCGCCGCCATGATGATGACGCCCTTGCGGGTATCGAAGCCGTCCATCTCGACGAGGAGCTGGTTCAGCGTCTGCTCGCGCTCGTCGTGCCCGCCCGCGATGTTGCCCACGCCGCGCGCCTTGCCGAGGGCGTCCAGCTCGTCCACGAAGACGATGCAGGGAGCCTTCTCCATCGCCTGCTCGAAGAGGTCGCGCACGCGCGCCGCCCCCAGCCCCACGAACATCTCGACGAACTCGGAACCGCTGATGCTGAAGAAGAATACCCCCGCCTCGCCCGCCACGGCCTTCGCCATGAGGGTCTTCCCGCAGCCGGGAGGCCCCACCAGCAGGACGCCGCGCGGGATCTTGCCGCCCAGGCGCAGGTAGCGGTCGGGGTTCTTGAGATAATCCACCACCTCGGCCAGTTCCGCCTTGGCCTCGTCCACGCCCGCCACGTCTTCGAAGCGCACGCCCACCTCTTTTTCCGCAAAAATCTTCGCCTTGTTCTTGCCGAAGGCCATCACCCCCTGGCCGGGGCCCATGCGGCGCAGCACGAAGGCGTAGATGGCGAAGAGGATCGCCAGCGGCAGCACCCATGTCGTGAACATCTGCACCAGCCAGGGCGGCTCGAACTGGCCCTGGAAGGTGACGCCCGCACCCTCGAGCAGCTTGATGAGCTCGGGGTCGGCCACCTTCGCGGTCTCGAAGAACCGCTGCCGGCCATCCGCGTCGCGTCTTTTGAGGACGCCTTGTAAGCGGTCGCCGCGAATGTCGACGCGCTCCACGTCGCCTTCTTTCAGCATGGCGCGGAACTCGTTGTAGGGGATGCGCTGGTAGCGCGCGCCCTGGAAGAAGAGGGTGTGGATGAGCGACATGATGACGAAGATGAAGAGGAAATAACCGATGGAAAACTGCGTTTTCTTGTTCATCGTCCCCTCCTTCGGGGAGGAAAGCGGCTGAGTCAATCATACGGCGGCGGCGCGGCGCGAGACATGGGGCGTCACGGCACGAGCATATCAGATTCGTCCCATTGTTTCTCTACGGAAGATGCGAGCCGGACTCCCCGCTTCTACTTCCTCGAATCGCGCCTGAACCTGACGGCTCTGTAGATGGAGACGACGGCGCCGCCGAGGATAAGGATGAGCCCCAGGGCCGTCGTGGCGACGAGCGAAGTGTGGATAACGCGATCCCAGTACGCGAGACTCGCCCCGGAGTCATGCGAGATGACGTAGAGCATCACGAGTCCGAAGAATGTGAAGATGAATCCGAAAAGGATCATGGCGCTTTCCCTTCATCTCATCAACGGTTCGGTGCAAGAGAGAAAATATCACGTCTTTCCGGTGACGCGAAACAGCCGCGTCAAATCGAATCCCGTCTCACCCCCTCCCGCCGGGAACTCGAAATTCGGGAATTAGATCCAACCTTACCGAAGGGAATCAGGTAGAAAACGATGTGAGGAAATTCTTCTCCAGTATTCCTGAGAATCTCCTCGGGAGAATTTCGTGGCTCCGGTCGCTGCGCAAGGCTTGCGGGGCGACACGGCCCGAGCATATCAGATTCGCGGGGCCGGGGCCGCGCGAATTTGGGGGCACACTGTAGACAAGCAGGGAGTGACAAGAAAAAAGTCTTTCGATATATCAACCATAGCAGGGTTGATTACCGTCAGGACCCGACATGGACAAGTTGAGTGGACGAGGACGCTCATCGGCATCGTTCCCGGCACAAAGTCGGCGCCTGGAGGGTCGCCACCCCCTCGCGTGGCCGAAGCCATACGGGTATTGCGAAATGCCTCAGGCGCCTCATAACAGACTATCCGTATTGATGGATTTGGTCAACCAAACAAAAATCCACACATAAAGAGATATGACCGGATTCTCGCGGGTCGTCACCAGGAACCACCTCCCTCCCCTTGCGCATATCGCCCCGTTCGTTTTTAATGGGGCGGCGTCTTATCCACCCTCATATCTGGAGTGATTATGCGAGTATCGGATGAATTCGACAGGCCGCCGGGGCCGCTGTTCGGGCTTTGGAGCGCGTTCTACATCGACAAGTTTCAGTTCGCGAAGCGGATGCTCATGGGCTACCGCAAGCAGCGCAAGGAGGCGTTCCGCGACACCCTGAAGCCGGGCGAGCCGATGCCGGACGTCCGCTTAAAGACCACCGACGACGCCGCGTTCGATCTGTCTGATTTCAAGGGGGAGAAGAACATCGTGGTCGAGTTCGGGGCCATCACGTGACCCCCCTACCGCCGGCAGGTGGCCGGCGTCGAGGATTTGCAGGAGAAGTACAAGGATGAGGACGTGGTCTTCTTCGTCGTCTACTCCAAGGAGCCCCACGCGGGCGAGACGAGCCACTTCAAGAAATACGCGCAGCACACCACGTATGAGCACAAGAAACAGTACGCGCAGGAGATGGTGGAGGAGTTCGGCATGAAGGTGCCCGTGCTCATCGACGACCTGGACGAGAGCGTCGTGCACGCCTTCGGCCGCATGCCGAACATGACGTTCATCGTGGATAAGGAAGGCAATATCGCCTACAAGTCCGACTGGATGGAGGCGGCGCGCGTCGAGGAATTGCTCGACGAGCTGCTCGCCGAGCAGAAGGCTGCGGCGGCGACTACATCCTAGTTGAAGGATACGCCTCCCAGGCGGGGGGCTTGCAGGATGGTGCGATGATATACGGGCGGCCCATGCGGGGTTGTTGAAAAAGCCCCGTGGAGCGATTTTGGTTGTGCGCACGTTTTTGAAGTTCACTCCCCCCTTGAGGGGGAGTCGAAGAGTTGAGGGCGTAAGCCCGAAAACGATTCGGTGGGGGGTATAATCCGGAATGGCGATAAAACGCATTTCACCCCCCACCAGTTCAGCCTTCGCACAAATCGCTCGGCTTCACTGACTCCCCCTCAAGGGGGGAGTGGTACTCTTCTCTCTGCTCGGTCGACGATTCCATTCAAGGGCGCAAGCCCACAAGCGAATCGGTGTTGGGTGAATTCCGAGTGAGAAGGGACTTCTTCAATAACCCCATGCGGCGGGCCGCCCTTTTCCGTTTGCACTGCGAAGGATGAGCGAACGTGAACTCCACCGAATACGCATGGTTCCTGCCGACGGGAAGATACGGCGACGGGCACACCATCAACGCCAAGACGCCCGAGCGTCCCCCGACGGTGGAATATATATCGGAAGTCGCGCGCGCGGCGGAAGACGCAGGATTCGTGAACCTGCTCGTGCCGACGGGCACGCATTGCCTCGACGCCTGGATGATCACCCTGGCCGTCGCCCAGCGCACGGAGCGCATCAAGTTCTGCGTGGCCTTCCGCCCCGGTCTATCGAGTCCCGTTCTCACCGCCCAGCAGGCGAACACCTATGACGCCGTAACGGGCGGGCGGCTCACCGTGAACGTGGTGACGGGCTCGACGCCCGTGGATCAGAAGCGCTACGGCGACCACCTGGATCATGCTGAGCGCTACGCGCGGACGGAGGAGTTTCTCGACGTCGTGAAGGCGCTCTGGACGAGCGAGGAGCCGGTGAGCTACTCGGGCGAGTACTACCGAATCGAGAACGCCACGCTCTACGCCAGGGCGGTATCGAAGCCGCACCCCACGATATTCCTGGGCGGAAGCTCGGAAGCCGGCCGCCGCGTGGGCGCGAAACACGCCGACGTTCACATGATGTGGGCGGTGGCGCCCGAGCAGGTCGCCGAGGACGCCGCCGACATGCGCCGCCGGGCGGCGGAAATCGGGCGCGACGACCTGCGCTTCGGCTTGAGGCTCCACATAATGTGCCGCGAGAGCAGGAAGGAAGCCCGACGCGCGGCGGAGGCGCTTTTGGAGGACAGCGCGCTCGAGAACACACGGATGTGGGCCGACCAGCGGAACCGCTCCGAGAGCGAGGGCCAGCGCCGCATGAACGAGTTGTACGAGGGCGGCTCCCCCTGGCTCACGGATACCCTCTGGATGGGCGTGAACAAGGTGCGCTCGGGTGCGGCCGCCATGCTGGTCGGCACGCCGGACATGCTGGCCACAGCCCTTAAGGAATACGTCGACCTGGGCGTCCGCAACTTCATCCTCTCCGGCTGGCCGCATCTCGAAGAAGCCGAGATTTTCGGGCGCGAGGTGATGCCGCTCTTAAAGGACACGAACCCGGCGCGGCTCGAACCGCAGACGGTCGCCTAGAGAAAGCCGCGCCCTTACCCCATCATAACAAGGACAAAACATGACCTACCGCGTCTTCGACACCGCTGAAATCGACCACTCGCAGATCTACCGCCTGCTCATCGGCTCGGTCGTCCCCCGGCCCATCGCCTGGGTGAGTACGATGAGCACGGACGGCGTGGCGAACCTCGCGCCGTTCAGTTTCTTCACCATGGTGTCGCACCAGCCGCCGATGGCGTCCATTTCCGTCGGCGAGCGCGAGAACAAGCCCAAGGACACCGCGCGCAACATCCTCGACACCAAGGGCTACGTCATCCACACGGTGGTGAACGGCTGGGAGGAGGCGATGAACGTCTGCGCGGGCAACTACGCCCCCGATGAGAGCGAGTTCGAGGCGGCGGGTCTCGATATGGTCGCCTCAGACCTCGTGGACGCGCCGCGCATCAAGGACGCCCCCGTGGCGATGGAGTGCCGCTTCGAGCGCATGATTCCCTTCGGAGACGAATGGGTGACGCACCTCGTCATCGGGGAAGTGCTGCGCTGGCACGTGCGCGAGGATCTGATACTGACGGACGAGGAGAAAGTATACATCGACCCGGCGAAGCTCCAGCCGGTGGGCAGGCTGGGCGGGCCCCGGTACTGCCGCACGCAGGACATCTTCGAGATGCAGGCCCCCTACATCATGCCCGACAGGGTGCACCCCAACGACCCCGCCCAGAACGACGTCCAGGCGGTGAAAAAGGAATCCTGAGCGCGAAGCGGCGGCGAAGGGGTTGTTGAAGAACCCCTCCTCGATCGGTCGATTCCTCCCTCATCGGGGATGTTGAAAAAGCCTTTGTCAAAGGAGCAACCCCCCCTACCCCCCCCTTGTCAGGGGGGTATAAAAAAGCAATGCCCCCGACGAGGGGGGTAAAAACAAAAAAGGTCCCCCCGACAGGGGGGAGCAATAAAAAGACCCCCCTGTTAAGGGGGGGTAGGGGGGGTTGGTTTTCAGGGCGAGAGGAGCGTCCCCTCTACCCCCTGAAAAGGGGTCTTTTTCAACCACCCGGAGAACCGCCCCCTTGCGCGGTGGTTTCGCGCCCTAGTATCATCTCGCCGAATCTTGCGCTCTATCCAATACCCGGAGGAAACCCGATGAAAAAGACCCTGATCGCCGCTCTCATCCTCGGAGTCTGCATCACCTTGAGCGTCGGGGTGAATAAGGCCCGCGCGATGGACGACGCCGTCTCGAAGCACATGGTCGCCGAAGCGACCCTGACGGCGCACTTCATCGCCGCAGCCGTCAAGGCGGGCATGAGTAAAGCCGATATTAACGCCGTCCTCGCCAAGGTGGCGAAGAATTCCGCCATATCGGAGTTCTGGATCAGCGACGAGAAGGGCCGGGTCGAGTTCACCAACGTTCCGGGAACGGGCTTCAAGTTCCCGACCGACGTGAACGCCAAGTCGCAGGCGGCGCCGTTCGCCGCACTCCTGAGCGGGGCCAAGAAGGTCGTCGTCCAGGGTTTTCAGCCGCGCGAGTTCGACGGCAAGTCCTTCAAGTACGTGGGCGTGGCTGGGGTGGACAAGGCCCGCATCGTGCAAGTCGGCGTGGCGGGGAAGAAATAGGGCTGTTGATAAAGTGCTCTTTTCAAAGCGTAGGGGGAGCGCCCCTCTCGACTGGAAAAGCACCCCCCCCTACCCCCCCTTGTCAGGGGTCAAAACCGACCGAAGAGGGAGGTTTTGCAAGACGATGTGTTTCTCGTCAATTGCTCATGCAAACGCTCGTTCATCACTCGCGTTTGACCCCTGACAAGGGGGGGTAGGGGGGGGTGCTCCTTCGACAAAGACTTCTTCCACACCCCTGAATCCGCCGCCTGACTGAGCAATGAACGATGAATGAAATGGATGAGAATTTAATCGAACAGATGGCGGCGGAAGCCCTCGACGTCGCGAGCGTCGATTCCGATCCCATCGAGCAGTTCCGACGCTGGTACGCGCAGGCGAAAAGCGCTGCGATCCCCCGCGAGGACGCGATGACCCTCGCTACGGTCGGAGCGGACGGCGCGCCCGCCGCCCGCATCGTGCTGTACAAGGACCTCGCAGACTTAGGCTACGCGGAGGCGGACTTTCCCTTCTTCACGAACTACGAAAGCGACAAGGCCGGGCAGCTTGCGCGCGACGCGAGGGCCGCCCTCGTTTTCCACTGGAAGCCCCCCGCCCGGCAGGTGCGCGCGGAGGGCGTCGTGGAAAAACTCCCCGCAGGGATTTCCGACGCCTATTTCGCCACCCGCCCGCGCGCAAGCCAAATCGGCGCATGGGCGTCGCCACAGAGCCGCGTAGTCCCCTCCCGCACCTGGCTCGAAGAGGCAGAACGCGCCCTGGAACAAGAATACTCGGGGCAAGACGTTCCGCGCCCCCCCCACTGGGGCGGCTACGTCCTGAAGCCGCACTGCGTCGAGTTCTGGCAGCACCGCGACAGCCGCCTCCACGACCGCGTGCGCTACACGCTGGAAGAGGATGGTGGTTGGCGTGTCGAGAGACTCGGGCCGTAGAAAAGAAAAAGCCCCCGAACGCTTCAGGGGCCTCTTGTCGACCGGGTAAGTCCCAATCCTTTGTAGTGAATCTATGAAAAATTCGGTTACGTGGTAAAGTCAACGCCGAAATGATTATCTCGGTCCGTCACAGGAGTAAACAAGAGAAATGCCTATGAAAAATTTACCCCATCCGGGCCTTTCCGTTCGTCATGACTGCCTGGAGCCGCTATCTTTAAGCGTGACGGAAGCCGCACGAAAGCTCGGCGTGAGCCGCAAGCAGCTCTCGAGCCTCGTCAACTGCCGTTCGGGCATCTCGCCCGAGATGGCGATTCGCCTGGACAAGGCCTTCGGCGGAGGAGCGGATGTATGGTACCGCCTCCAGACGGACTATGACTTCGCCCAGGCGATGAAGCGTGCGGATGAGATCGAGGTCGAGCGTGTCGTGGCGTAGATTTCGGCCATGTACGAAAATGTCTCGTGTTGAATCCAGGATACGGGTATCGTAGGCTGTGGACGCCGCGTTAGAAGTTGTGTTTCACCACCGAGTCGGAGAAGTAAGGATATGACCGACCTCAACCCCCAGTATCCACTCGAACTCGAAGTAAAGAATTTCGGGCCGATAGCCGAAGCCAAAATCGACCTGCGTCCCCTCACCGTGTTCGTGGGCCCGAGCAACACAGGCAAATCTTATCTGGCGATCCTTATCTATGCGCTTCATCGGTTTTTTAGTGGTGGCGCGCGAGCTGATTACTTTCCCGATAGTTTTTTTCACCCCTTGGCACTGGATGAAGAACTGTCCAAAAAGCATTGGAACCGTCTGATCAAATCGTTGAAACATACATTCGTAGAGTCGCCGGACGAGGACAGCATTCTTGTGCCCGAACCTGTCGCCGATTTGATTTTTTCCTTTTTCTCTAAATCCGACATAAGGAACGGTAATCTCGCCGACGGGATTTTCAGATGCTTCGGCACCGGCGAACCGAAAGCATTGATCCGTAAGGGGAGTCAAGGAGGCGCACAGGTCGTTTTGCGCAAGTGTGTTTCGGAGGATTTAGAACCTATTGCGCACAAACTGATGATTTACGCCCGGGAAACTGTTCTCACGAAGAAGATTCCCAAGAAGATGCCTATACGGATCGATGTCAAGAATACAGGCAATGAATTTCGGAGCCAGCTTGAGTGGGTAAGGGCGTGGGCAAAGGAGTTGCTCTCGACAGACAGACCAAATCACGAGACGTTGGAACCCAGAATCGTACATTTAATAAAAGATTTGGCCGTCAACACGTTGACTTGCTTCGCCTCTCCCCTGCACCAGCCCGCATTTTATCTCCCTTCCTCCCGCACGGGCATAATGCACGCTCAGCGCGTGACCGTAAGCGCCTTGATCGAACGAGCAGCTAGGGCGGGTCTACCCCAGCCCTACCCTACTCCCATGCTTTCAGGCGTTCTGGCGGATTTTCTCGAACAGTTGATCAATCTCGACACGCATCCCCAGGATTTGAACCACGAGCGGAGCGACCTCGGCCGCAAGATCGAAAAAGCCATTCTCGGCGGAACGGTGAACATCCAAAAATCGGAAAGTGGTTATCCACACTTCACCTATCGTCAGAAGGAATGGAAAGACGAGTTGCCCTTACTAAACGCCTCTTCCATGGTCTCGGAACTCGCGCCGGTGGTGCTGTATCTGAGACACGTGGTGCAGCCCGGCAACGTGCTGATTATCGAGGAGCCCGAATCGCACCTGCACCCGGCGATGCAGGTCGAGTTCACCCGGCAACTCGCGGCGCTCGTGCGCGCGGGCGTTCGGGTGATCATCACGACGCACAGTGAATGGGTGCTCGAAGAACTCGCCAACATCGTGCGGCTATCCGGCCTGTCAAAGACCGAGAGAAAAGGAATTGCAGGCGGGGACGTCGCCCTGCGGCCCGAGGAGGTGGGGGCATGGCTGTTTCAACCCAAGAACCGCCCCAGGGGGTCCGTCGTCAAGGAAATCCCGCTCGATGATGATTCGGGCCTTTTCCCGTCCGGTTTCGATGAGGTCGCCGTTGCGCTCCACAACAACTGGGCCGAGATATCCAGCCGAGATCGAGGTGGCGCGAACGGGTAATGGGACTAGTGGATGCAGTTCGCAAGGTGGTTCACAAGAAGTTTTCCAAGAAATGCCTCACAAGAAAATGTAGTAGGCCCGGTTGTGGTGTGTCCTTGAAAGGCGCGCCAAGCCCGCGCTTGATCATCGACTTCGATAAACCCGGTTCGCCTCTCGGCCAAAGCGATACACGCTGCGATTTCCTGTTCATCGCCGAAGATAACGATGAATCAGGCTGGGTTGCACCGTTGGAGTTGAAAAGCGGCGGCTTGGACGCCAGTCAAGCCATTAAGCAGCTTCGAGCAGGCGCCCGCGTGGCGGAAGAGATTGTTCCTCAGGACGAACCAGTACGATTTCGGCCCATCGCAGCACACCAAGGCATACATAGAGCCGAACTAATCAAGTTGAGAAACAAAGCGAGCAGAATCCGGTTTCGCGGGCAAATGGAGTACGCCCGATTGATGTCGTGTGACGCTGCGTTAGTCGAAAAACTTCGCTAATGGACACCAAACACTTGTAAGTCGCAAAACCGCTGTTGCAACACCCCTACGCCTTAATCCCCTGAATGCCCCAGGAGGTGTCTTTCGCCGTCACGAAGACGTAGTCCTCATCGCCCAGGATTTCGACCGAGTGGACGACGTCCGCCGGCATGTGGATGATGTCGCCCGCGGTGACCGTCGCGGTCTCGCCGCCGATGGTCGCGCGCGCCGCACCCGAGAGGACGATGGCGAACTGCTCGTTGGGGTGTGAGTGCGGCTCGGCCTTCGCTCCTGCGGGAATGCGCATCTTGCCGAATATGATTCGCTCGCCCGTCACCCAGACGCCCTCGGTCGGGCTGTAGGCCTCGCCCGCCAGGCCCTTTTCCATCGCCTCGGTGTCGTAGAAGTAGGGAACGTGATCGGCGGTCTGCTTCATCTCGGTGGGCGTGCCTTCTATCGTCGTCGCGGTGTCTTTCGCCACGATGAACTCGTAGTCCGTATCGCCGAGTATCTCGGCCGCGTGCACGGCGTTGGCGGGCCGGTAGGCGATGTCGCCGGGCGTCAGGACATGCACGTCGCCTTCGATGTTCAGGCGGCTGCTGCCCGCGAGGCAGTAGCCGAACTGCTCGTTCGCGTGGGCGTGCGCTTCCGAGTGCGTGCCAGCCGGCATGCGCATCTTGCCGAAGATGAGCCGCTCGCCCGTCACCCACGCGCCCGCCGCCGAGCTGTAGGCCGCGCCCGCCAGGTTCTTCGCCATCTCGTCCGTCTTGTAGAAATACGTCATGCGTCTCTTCTCCCTTTCCTGAAATGATCCGCCGCATGGGCGTCTCGCCTCTTATCCAAAGCGTGGAATATCGCCCATCCGTGCGATGCGGGCAAGGTCGGCGGGGACAACCGACTATGAAGGTGTAGGGGTCGTTCGCGAACGACTCCTGCGACGCAAAAAGGGATATGGCGCGCAACTGCGCCCGGACTATGGAACCCACAGAATGGATAACGTATATTGGCACGAAATGGTCCAAAGGTTCCTCCCCGATGACAAGGACCCAAGGGGTCCTCTCCAGCCTCCAGCGATGGAAGCCGGAGTAGTCGGGGAGGTCGCTTTTTATGATCCGCTTTCATTAATCTACAGAAGGAATCGCCATAATGACCCGAACCAGCGAGCAGATTCCCCAAAGCGAACACAACAAGGACAATAAACACCGAATCGATAGGGCACTTAGTTGGCTAAGGAAGAGTGAAGCTACCAAGTACGACGAAGAGAAATTCATTTGTCTGTGGATTGCGTTCAACGCAGCCTACGGCGTTGAAGGAACTGATGCGAATGAGGTTGAAACAGCGAAGTTCAAAAGTTTTTTAAGAAAGATCAGAAAATACGATAAGCAGAACGATATAGGAGAAAGTTTCCTAGATTTGGATGATAAAGATTTAGAGCGAAAACCAATCCGGAATTTTTTGACAAACCGTCATGTATATAAACCGTTCTGGAACTACGTGCGAGACAAACAAGATGACAACTGGAGTGAGCAATTTGATCGAGAAAACAACTCGGCATTGAACGCTTTGGATAACAAATTGACGAATAATAATGAGGTAGACAAGGTATTCAACATAGTTTTCGAGCGTCTATACCAATTGCGCAACCAAGTTTTCCACGGAGGCGTAACTTGTGGCAAAAATGGATTGGGATGGATTCAAATTAAGGATGGCGGCTGCATAATGGCAAAAATCGTTCCGGTGATTCTAAAGATCATGGATGCAAACCTCGATTACGATTGGGGAAAGATCGCTTTCCCGCGGATTGGTGGCAAACCATGGACTGGCGATAGCCCGTCGTAGGAGCAGGTGGAATTGTAGGGGTTGTTCGCGAACGACCCCTACAGGATACATTACCCGCTTAGATCAGATCATCCACGGTGACGCCCAGGGCTTCGGCGATGGCGACCAGCGTCTTCGCCGAGCCTGTACGTTTGCCCGTCTCGATTTGGGAGAGGTAGACCGGGTGGATGCCGGCTGCGGCGGCCAGAGCGCCCTGCGTCATGCCGCGATGATCCCGATAGACGCGGATGGGATTCTGACCGGCCAGAAGGCGGTCCACGACCTCGGTGGGAAAGGACTCGCCCCCCTCCGCATCGGCGCGATCGTAAAGTTCCTCATCGCTCAATAACGCCTCGGCGTCCCTGTTCGACATGACGTTCTCCCCTCCCTCGTGCGCTTCACCGCATGAAACGATGTACGGCGCGTCGATGACGCACGCCGACTATCGCCCATCCATGCACGGCGGGCAAGCAGGGGTGTTCACGAACGACCCCTATATCATGAGGAACACAGAAGCCGCATACGGGATTGTTGAAAAACCCTCGTCGGTCAGGCGAGACGCAACGGTAGGGACAGGTCGCGACCTGTCCCTACGAAAGCAAAAGACGAAACCTCCGGATCCCCCCTCTCCTCTCTTTGGTCGGGTATGACGCCGGAATGACGAGCCGGACCTTCATCCCATGCAGGTGCGCCGGTGCGCATTCCTCCCGATTGACGGGCGATGGAGTCCGTAATAGGTTCCCGGAAGACGGCGGCCCCCGAGGGCCGCGCGCAAACCCTTCGCGCCCGAGGGGAATTCCCATGCCGAATCGCATCCCCACCGCCGCACCGTGGCGGCGGATGATTCTCCCGCTCTTCCTGGCGGCGCTCCTGCTTTCTCCCGTTCTCGCCTGCGCAGAAGGCTCCTACGTCCGCGCCGCCCTGGGCGTCGACTGGACGCGGGAGACGCGCTTTCGCGACGTCGACCCCACGCGCGAGGGCGTCGCCGCCCTCTACGGCGCCTCGATCGGAATCGACGGGAAACCGACGCAGACGGTGGGCGACTTCGGCTCCGGGGCGGGCTTCTCCCTCGGCCTGGGCCGCGCCGTCGCACCCGACCTGCGCCTCGAGGCCGCCGTCTCGTATCGCCCCGAGCTCACCTTCGAGGGCGACGCCAACTACCGCCGGACGCCGGGCAGCCAGTCCGTCACCGCCGACCTCTCGGCGACCTCGGCCATCCTCACGGCTTATCTGGACCTCCCGCGAATCGGCGGCCTGCGCCCGTTCATCGGGCTGGGCGGGGGCCTGTCCTACGCCCGCATCGGCCGGACGCTCATGCGCTTTCCGGGCCTCTCGCAGACGACCACCGTCCCGGGCGGGCGAAGCCTCAACTTCGCCTGGACCGCCTCGGCGGGCGTCGCCAAGCCGCTCACCGAGCGGCTCACCCTCGACGTCGCCTGGCGCTACACGGATTCGGGCGACGTGGAAACCGGCCAGGGGGACATCCGCGTCCTGCGCCCGGACCGCGACATCTCGGTCCTCATCGGCCAAACGCGCGCGCGCCTCACCGGCCACGGCGTATGGGTTTCCCTGCGCTACGCCTTTTAGACCGAGGGGAACGCTTCTGCAGGGCGACGAGGAATGTCGAAGCCGCACCCGCCGTCCGGGTTTCTATCCCTCGTGGGGGGCGCATTTCCCCGCATTTGCGGCGAAGCGCTCATTGCTCCCTCTCAGCACCCGGATGAAATTCTCTGCGTTTCGTTCGAAATCAACCCGCATTTTCCCGCATTTGCCGTCGCGCTCCCCGGGGCGCGAACGCGTATGATGGCGAAGCCGGGCACTTCGCTCGGGGCCGATGGAATTTCCATAAAATTCGATAAATATCGATAAATTCACGGGGTTTTTCGATAAATTTCTGAAAATTAAATTCTTGGGAAATGACGCCGCGGAATCCGGGCGCAGGGAGATTCTGCCACGGCCCACGCCTCACGCGATGACGGCAAATGCGGGGATTTGCGGGCAGTTGCGGGGGAAGTGAGCGGAAATTTCGCGAACCGGCGGTTTTATCGTAGAGTCGGGGGCGGTTCGCACGCCGACGCGTTTCGGCGGATCTGTCGCAAATAATTGATTCTTAATATGTTATGAATTTATTCGATGACGACGTGCTCGCGTAGGGGTTCTCCCAGGTGCGCCATCCCCGTCTCGGTGACGAGGACGGTATATTCCGCATGCACGCCGCCCTCGCCGAATTTGCCCGAGGGCAATTCCACCGAGAGCACCGCGCCTGAGGGCAGGGAAATATCTGAATTTTCAGGCAAAAACGGATCGTCGAGCTTCACGGGTTCGCTCAGCGTATAGGGCAGCTCGCGCGCCTCGATCCCTATCGTGTGGCCGCAGAAAGCGCCGTTGTAGCGCGGCAGGCCGGATTTTTTCGCCGCCGCCACCGCCGCGCGAAAAATCTCGGAGGGCTTCACCCCCGCCCTGATCACGCCGAAAGCGGCCTCTAATCCCGCCTGGATGGCGCTCCACTGCGCCTTGCGCTCCGCGCCCGGCTCGCCGAACGAGCCGCAACAGCCCACGTCCGCACAGTAGTGGTTCAGCCGCATGCCGGCGTCGAAGAAAAAACCGTCTCCAGGCTCGAATTTTCGCTCAGATGGCGGAAAAATAGAGGCCGAACGCCTACCGCCGGCGAGATGGAACCAACTCCATTTGCCCCCTCCGGCAGCCACGGTGCGGTAATAATGGCTTGCTACTTCGCGTTCGGTTCGCCCTGCGGCCATCTCCTTGTGGAACGCGACGACGGCCTGTTCGTTCAAGACCGCCGCGGTGCGCATGCGGTCAATCTCTTCATCAGTCTTCTGGAGGCGAATCAGGCGGAACAGGTTCGAGGCGTCCAAAAAGGAGACGTCAGGCAGAGCCGCTTCCAGAGCGCCGCGCGTGCCCGGGCGAATTCCCTCGTTATCGAGCGCCACCTTACCGCTCGATAATCCACGCTCCCGTAAAAGCCTAAGCAGGGCACTGGTAATATTCGCTTCGCGCGGAGCGTCTTCGGCAATGAGAGAAATATAATTTCTCTCCTCTTCGGTCGCTCCTGCCTCGCCGGGCATCATATCGAGCGCCGAGCGGGGACCATAGCCCCTCACGTCCTCAATCCACGATCCGGTGGCGGCATAGTAGGTCTCGTCCTGCCGGGAGAGTATCAACCCCGGCGGTGAGGCCTGATCCCGGAAAAACAGCGCGACGGTCTCCGTCGTGGCATCGCCATAGGTGTATTGCGCCCAGCCCTGGAAACCCGTGAGATACAAGACGTTATGCCGTGTCGTCGCTATCAGCGCATCCAGATCGAACCTCTCCATGAAATCGAGAGCGCGTTCTTTATGAAAAAGCATGAACATCCTCTAAAAAGAATATTGGACTATGATTGGAGAACAGGTTTCCTGTAATCCTTGATTTGTCGGATCAGCGGAATCGCGCCGCAAACCAAGCCCGCCGCCAGCATAGCAATGCTGAAGAAAATAACGAACAGGATGAATGTGACAAAGCAGACAAACAAGAGAATCCGCTCGTATTTATAGAGCCTATTCAGAAGCCAGCCCTGTGTTCCCGCCGAGAAAGCGATGAATCCCAAGAGCGTAATGGATGCGGAAAGCGCAACGCGCAACGGACTCGCGAACGTAAGCAGTGCGGGGTCGAACATGAACAAAAACGGCACGATAAAACCAACGATAGCGAAGCGTAGAGACATCATGGACGTCTTGAAATAGGGCGCTCCGGCCAACTTGGCCCCCACAAGCGAGGCTATCGCTACGGGCGGCGTAATGGCGGAGAGGATCGCGAAGTAGAAGATGAACATATGGGCCGCGACCCGGTCTCCTTTGGCGGCCACGAACTCCTTTACCCATTCCGCTCCATAAATATGCGTGAGTTCAGGGCCCACGAGTTTAATCAGTACGGGGCCGCCTAAAATAGCAAGCAACACATATGCTGCAGTCGTCGGCATTCCCATGCCCAATATTGCGCAGCAAATTGCAGTAAGCAGCAGTGCGACAAAGAATCCGTCAAGACCGATGTAATACGCGCACCCGCCACCCACAGAAGCACCGAAAAGGCATATATCCTGCGCGAGGGCTTCTATCATGAAGGCAAACTTGTTACCCACGCCCGTAATGGTCAAAACCTGAACGACAACCTCGATCGTAGCCAGCGTTACGGCGAATTCAGCCCCTTGTCTGCCACCTACCCTCAATGCATCGCGAATACTGAATATCCATTTGGAAGCGCTCTGCGCGGCCCGTACATCCGGGCCCGCTTCCCCCGCCTTGTTCGCTCGATACAAATAGGTAAACGGATTACAAGATACGGCCAACACCTGTTTCACGCTCGGCGTTGAACCATTATTCTCGGACTCTTGCGGGCCGAATGAAAAAATGACTTTCTGCACGATGACAGCCAACCCGAAAAAGATGAGGCCATCATAGATGAACCCGAAGGGAACGAACCATTCGCCGAAATTCGCGATTGCGGGAACAAGCGTGTATATCCCTTTCTGCACATAATAAGCGCCCACCCAAATCATGACGAATAGCCAAGGTATGGTCGTGGAGGGTTGCGTTCGATTGCCCCTGGAAACGGACCATGCGCTAAGCAGGGCCAGCACAAGAGCGACTCCTGCAACGCCGGAAGACCAGCCAAAAGCAAACCAGAAACCAAACAAAGTGAGCGGAAATATGGCCAGCCAGTTACGCTCTATCTCACGCCCAAATTGACCCACCCAAGAAAACATTCGAGCGGAAACGCTCACCAGAATAAATCCCGTAATGGATAAGGAAAGGACGGCTTTTATTACTGCACCCCAAGTCGGCTTCCCGAAAATTCCCAACGGCAAACCAAAACCCAGCTCGAAACCCGTGAGAAGCGCGTACAAGAAAAACGCGAAAACCCAAAATGTAACCGGCACGAAAACGAATACATCATCTGCGATCGTCTTGTCGCCTCTCCTCATAGTCCCCAAAAATTCCGTCACGTTCCGGTAAAACCAAATACCCACCATGATGAAAACCGACATGACACCCGCAAAGACAGGCGTTCGGCCCTCAAAGAGGAAATAGACCAAAAACGCCAGGGGCACGAGATAGAACCACCCGTTCTTCAGTTCCTCCTTCCAGCTCGGAATCTCGGAAGCGGGCAATGGCTTGATATTCAACGCCCCGGCTGCAAAGTGGATATTGATCCCCACGATAGTGAAATACAAGATCGCAGGTATGGTGGCGTATACGATAATATGGAAATATGGCACCTCGATAAGTTCGCTCATGATGAAGGCGCCCGCCCCCATGACCGGCGGCATGATTTGCCCGCCACTACTAGCCGCCGCTTCCGCTGCTCCGGCGATATGCGGGCTCAGCCCTATCCGCTTCATGAGCGGAATCGTGAACGTGCCGGTGGTCACGACGTTGCCGGAAGCGCTGCCAGAAACCGTACCCATGAGTGCGCTTGAACCCACGGCGGCGAGGCCGGCGCCTGCACGCATTTTTCCAAATAGCCCTAAAGCAAAATTAACGAAAAAGCGGCCTGCGCCCGATTCATGCAAAAACGCTCCCAGAATAAGAAACATGATGATGAACGTGGCCGAGATGACGACCAAAAAGCCCAATACGCCACCAATGAAATCCGTCGAGAGTTTCGCCTGCAGCTCTATCCACGTGTGACCACCATGACCAAAAGGAGCCGCGAAGAGATTGCCCCAGATCCCATAAGTGAAGGCAATAACCGCCAATGTCGGGAGGGGTGGGCCGAAACAACGCCTGGTCAATTCGAGAGCAACGATAAGCATGACGAAGCCGACGCGCGCATCTCCAATCGTCGGGGCGCCCGGTCGATCGACCATCTCTTCGTGATAATAAAAAAGGTACAAACATGCGGTTGCTACGAAAAAAAGCATGCCTGCGTTCAGACCAATTGTGAATCCAGCCGGAAAAGGATGAGCCGGGTATTCTTCGAATACTTCTTTAATGCGTTTTTTGGCCCAGAAAAGAGGAAAAACGAGAATAAATACAGGCCAGAGATATAGAACGCTTCTCACTTCATCACTTTGACCAGCCCACAATCCTACCCGCCAACCAATCAGAATAAGCGCTCCAAAAAATATCAAAAGAAAAACACCTGCTTTTTTCACGCCCTCGGCAGGCCTGAAAAAGATTGCGAATAATGTCCACATCGTGGGAATGGCAGCACACGCAATCAACAACCACCAGGAAGTGGGTTCATGCGTGCTTTCAGGCAAATAATCCCAAAACCAGAAAAGTATCGGCGCAGGAACAAAGCCCAGAACCCAGAGCAAAAGCGCGAGCCATGATTTTTCGACAACCATCATGGCTATCCAGATGGCGAACGGTAACGCATAAACCCACCAAACACTCCAGTCAGACCAGCCTTCTCCCATCTCGTAGACGAAATAATAGAAGATGACGGCGGGAATCAAAGACAAAAGGTAGAGGACGGGAAGGACCTTCAGCTTGCGAATTTTATCCCCGTATATCTGTGGCATCGCCCCGGCACCACCTATAAGCAGAATGCTATAGGCTAATAACATATGCATGTTGGGGTGCATCTCACCCGGCAATGGCCGCAAATAGACCGCGGAAATATGATACAACCCTGAGAGCACACACAGCCATGAAGTGACAAAAACCAGTGCCCTTACTAGGGGAGCTGATTGGCTGGGGTCTGATTCAGAAGTCATAGGTCTAGTTCTATCCTTTCCCCACGTTGGTGGATACATATGCGTGGAAAATGAAGCAAGATATTATGGAATTATTCTATTCTAACGATAGCTTTACCGTTTTGCCAGTGACTCATGAATTTCTGTGCGAATTAATCCCTGTTATTGATCCGTGACCAACCTTTTCTTGTTGCTTGACCAAAACATATGGTTTTGCTTTAGTATAGCCACTTCGATACAAGATAAAGGTTCAGCATTTTTTTCATGAGTTTCATTACTTTACCTCGAAAAGGAGAAAAGAATGAGGAAATCCACGCTTCGGCTGATCACGTTAGCGGCAGGCCTTGCCTTGCTAATCGGCACTGCCCCCACTGCGGATGCAGCCAAAATACTTATGGGAACGTCCCAGCCAGGCGGCGCCACCTTCGAGATAGGGACCGCGATGGGCAAAGTCATCACGGACAATTCGGGCGGAAAGATTCAAGTGGAAACATCCGTCACCGGTGGTTCCACCGCGAATGTCCGAATCCTCCAGAAAAAGGACAAGAACAAGGCCTTACGCATAGGTATGGCCACCGCACCTGCTGTCTCTTGGGGACAAACAGGTAGAAAGCCCTTTAAAAAACCTCAAGACGTCCTGGCGCTAGGAGCTCTTTATCCACTTACGACCGTCTACACCACCTTTAAAACCACCGGAATCAAAAAATGGTCCGATCTCACCGGTAAAAGGTTCGTCGTCGGCGGTCGCGGGGGCTCCATTTACATCGTGACGCAGCTTGCACTCAAACACAGCGGCGTAAAAGCGAAAAAAGAATTCTTCAACAACAACCAGAATTCTGCCGCCATCAAAGACCAAAGGGTGGACGCGGGCTTTTTCTTCCTGAACGCGAATGTTCCCGCGCCCGTATATATGGACCTTGCTCGCACGCTCTCGGGCAAACTCCATTTCTTCGGCCCTGATGAGGCTACCATCAAAAAATTGGCCGTGAACGAAGCAGGTATCGTACGCGATGTCGTGGCTGCCGGCTCCATCCCTGGTTACAACAAAGACGTCGTAAGCTGGGGACAGATGTGGACTTTGATGACCAACAGTCACATGACCAATGCCAACGCGTACGGGCTCGTCAAGGCTCTATACGACAATCACAAGCAAATCACCAAATACCACCCGACCGGGAAATACGTCACCAAAAAGACTGGCCTTCGCGGGATGAAGAAACTTAAGATACATCCGGGCGCCGCTCGCTACTGGAAAGAGTCGGGCATGATGTAAATATCAACAAGTCTCGAAAAACCCCCTGCTTCGGCGGGGGGTTTTTTGTTGTCTAATCATGCTCATCATGGGCCTTGGAAATGTTATGATGCCCGGATCTTACCTACTGCCAGATAATTCATTCCAGGGGGAAGGAAATGAACACACCCGGTTTTGAAACCTTTCGTCTCGTAAAACCCGATGAAGCCGAAAGCGAGGTTTCGCAAATTTATGATGAGATATGCCGATTAAAAGACCCGCGCTGGCTGGGGCCTTTGTTCGGTTTTTTCGCTCATGTGCCGGGTCTCTTGCGGGGATTCTGGGAACTGCAAAAACGTCTCGAAGTGCTGAATGGTCACATTTCACGCGAGTTGACGAATCGGATCGCAATGGTTTGCGCGGTCGCCTCAGACTGTCCCCGCTGCGTGAATTTCCACAAAACCGACCTCGTTCACCGCATGGAACTCGATGAGCATGAAGTCGAAAAACTCCATGACTTTGAAAATGCAGATTTGCCCGAGTCAGAAAAAGCAGTATTCCGCGTGGCCAGAAAACTTACGCTCAACGAACAACTAACTGACGAAGAGTTCCAAGCGTTGCGCGAGCACGGCTTTGACGAGCCGGCAATCGTGGAGATCGTCTCGGTCGCTCTGCTGGAGGGTGGTTTCGCCCGTCACGCAAGCGTTTTGGCCCGTTTTGAAGATGGGATGGACTGGCCGGCGCAACATACCCCGTCCGCTGAATACCGAAGTGTCATCGACCGCTAAAAGCTTACGGACTTATTGGTGCTAACCGAGAAAAGAGTTTATTTATTGCTATGAACTTGTGTCAGAAGACTCTTGGGAGGTTGTGTATATTTAGCCGCTTTGCTTGCGCGAAGATTCTTTGTCTGAGTTAAGGGGGATTGGGTCGGCGCTTTCTTTGTAACGTCATACTTAGGTGATTCGGCGGGGTAGTTGTAAAGAGTAACCAGGCACGCATCGGTTTTGCCGTGTGTTTCTTCGGCAAGCGCGCTGGACACGCTCACAAGAAAGAAAACAACTAACCCCAGAATTTTCAGACAGCTCACAAAATAATCCCCAGGAATAGACTCTTTAGAATACATACCGGACAATCATACCATGAATATCGATGAAATGGTCCTACAGCTTGACCCGCTAATTTGTCATGTTGAAAAACAATCTCGGCCACTATAAAGTTAGGCAAGTATCCAAAATCTGCAGCTTTACAAATATGGCGGGTGGTGCTAGGCAATCATTCGCTTATTTATTTGGAATCTACACACCTTTACTTGGAAGCTTTGTCCCGTGCCAGAATCCAAGAATTTGCTGAAAATGATAAAAATCGACAAATCCTTTCCGGGCGTTCATGCGCTCAAAGAAGTCGATTTCGATCTCGCCGAAAGCGAAGTCCACATCCTTCTGGGAGAGAACGGGGCCGGAAAATCCACCCTCATCAAAATTCTAGCGGGAATTTATCACGCCGATTCAGGCCAAATCGAGATTAGCGGAACGCCCACCGTTATTCCCGATGCCAGAACCGGTCGCGATCTAGGAATCAGCGTCATATACCAGGAACTGAACCTGGTGCCCGATCTGAGTGTAGCGAAAAATATTTTTTTGGGTCGTGAACCGGTCTTGCCCGGTGTCATGAGGCGTGTGGATTGGACCAGAGTCGAGCAAGAATCCCGTGCGATCATGGAGCGCCTGGACGTGAGAATCGACGTCAACGCGCCGGTCCGCTCTCTAAGCGTCGCGGATCAGCAAATGGTGGAGATTGCTCGCGCCCTCGCATTCGACTGCAAGATTTTGGTGATGGATGAACCCACGTCTTCTTTGAGCGGCCACGAAATCGAGGAACTCTTCAAGGCCGTCAAACGGCTGCGAGAGCATGGCGTCGGCATCATTTACATTTCACATCGACTTGAAGAAGTCCACGAGATTGGAGATCGCGTCACTGTGCTGCGCGATGGGGAATACATGGGCACATGGGAAGTCAAGGATGTGGAACTCGATTTCCTGATCACGCAGATGGTAGGAAGAACGCTTGATGAGAAATTCCCCTGGACGCCCCGCGAGCGTGGAGAAGTGGCTTTGCGGGTGCGTGGACTCACCCAGAACGGCGTATTCGAAGACATCAATTTTGACCTCCACTATGGCGAAATCGTCGGCCTCTCGGGTCTCGTAGGCGCGGGGAGAACCGAAGTGGCGCGGGCTGTCATGGGCGCTGATCCCGTGGAAAGCGGCACTGTCGAGATGACCCACGCGACGAAAGAAAAAGAGGAAATACAGAAGCTCCCTCACTACCCTCTATGGATGGCGCTCGTGGATGTGGTTGTCTTCATACTGGCTTTGCCGTTATTCACCGTCATCTTCCAAGGAATTTACGATCCTTTCACGCTCAATATGAATTCTCCGCCACCGTTGTTCAGTGGAAATTGGTTTTACGAATGGATTCTGGGTGGACCGCTATACAACATACCAAACGGCCCCACTCCCTATCTCGTCGCCGCCGGATTGGCTCTCATCAGGCAATTGGGACTTTGGTTCCTCGAACGGCAGTACCGCTGGCGCACCTTGATCACCGACTTCGCAAGCTGGTACGCCCTGGCGATATGCGCGATGGTCTTTACGAGTCTGTTCACCCAGAATTTCGTTCTTGAATGGGTCATGATCTGGGGCGGTGTCGCCATGATTGTGATTCGATTCCTGACAATCCTCACCCATGAGCGCAAGTGGACCCCAACGCTGGCCATACGACGCGGGCTGGGGCTTTTGCCCGAAGACAGGAAAACCCAAGGCCTCACCCAGGTACTATCGGTCGCCTTCAACACCACAAGTGCTAATCTCCGGCGCCTCATCAAGCGGTGGCTGCTCAACCTGAGCATGGAAAAAGATTTCGTCGATGAGCACATCGACCAGCTAAAAATCATGACGCCGAACCAAGAGACGCAAATACGCTTCCTCTCGGGTGGCAATCAGCAAAAAGTCGTTCTCGCAAAATGGCTTTTCAGACGCGCCAACGTGCTTATATTCGATGAACCGACTCGCGGGATAGACGTAGGCGCTAAATTCGAAGTTCACTCGCAGATGCTGCAACTTGCCAAAGACGGTGCCGCGGTTATGATGATTTCAAGTGAATTGCCCGAGATTCTCGGGATGAGCGACCGTATTCTGGTAATGCGTGAAGGACGGCTCACCGCAGATATCGACAGAAACGAAGCTACGCAGGAAGGAATTTTACGCTACGCAATGACGGCGGATTGATCCGCGTTCGGAGGTAGATGGAATGAGCGCTGCAGTCTCGGCGGAAAATGAAAAGTTCATCTTGGGTTATCCGGTAAAGGATATTCCCTGGGAGCGGGTGCTCCTCATTTCCGCGTTCGTAGTCTTGATGATCTTTTATACTTTTGCGACCGAGAATTTCCTCACCCTCGAAAACTTCGTGAACGTCGTGCGCCGAGACGCATGGCTTTTCTTTTTGGCCTATGCCCAGACACTGGTCATCGTGTCGGCGGGATTCGATCTTTCGCAAGGCTCCATCATGAGCGTGGTGAGCGTGATGGCATGGAGCGCGATGCTGCATTTCGGGTTTTTCGTCGGCCTCATCGCCGGTCTCGGCATCGGTCTGCTTTGCGGCGTCATCAACGGGTTTTTCGTCGGCGTCGTCAGGGTACAGCCGTTCATCGCGACATTGGGGATGCTCTTCATCGGCAGCGGCACGGCCCAGCTTTGGACCGGCGGCCTTCAGATGGGAGGCGCACGCGAGGGCGCAACGCTGCCGAAGCACGTGGAAGAAGCATACGTCTTTCTGGCGAAAGGGAATCTCGGGCCCATTCCCTTTACATTCATCTGGATACTCATCGCGTTGGGCACCATGTGGTATCTGCTCAAATACACCCGCTTCGGTACTTACGTATACGCCCTGGGCGGAAACGAGCAAACGGCGATTTCCGCCGGCATCAACTTTCCGGGCATGAAGATCGCCATTTTCGGCATCGGCGGTCTTCTGTGCGGTTTCGCGGGGCTTCTTCTTTCGGCTAACGTCAGCGCTGCGGGCGAACCCAGGCTGGGCGGCGGCGATCAACTGCTCCAGTCGATCGGAGCGACCATCATCGGCGGCACGCATATTTTCGGCGGGCGAGGCGGCGTGCTGGGTACGACGCTGGGTGTTTTCCTGATCATATTCCTGGTGAACGGGCTGAACATCATGGGAATCGACACCTACCGGCAACAGATCATCGTCGGCTTGGTGATTCTCGCCTCCATCTGGGTCAGCACCCTGCGTGAGCAGAAAAACTAAGGGAGATTCAACATCATGGCGAATGTAGCGGAGGCTCCGGTCAGACCATCGGCCTCCTTCTTGGCCAACTTCAATTACGAAAAATATGGTTTGCTCGTCGTGTTCATCCTGATGATGATCATATTTTACGTTCTCCAGTTGATGGGCTACGTGAACAACTTCATCGAAGCCCATAATTTGACCAACCAACTCAGAAACGCATCTCTCCTGTTCTTCATCGTCGCGGGCCAAAGCATGGTACTCCTCGTTTCGGGCATCGATTTGAGTCAAGGTTCCCTGCTCAGCCTCTCGAGCGTCGTGATGGCGCAGGGCATACTGGACTTCGGCCTCGCTGTGGGCGTGTTGATGGGCATCGGAATGGCGACGATTTTCGGTTTCATTAACGGCTATCTCGTGGGCCGCGTGAAGATACAGCCTTTCATCGTCACCCTGAGCATGCTCTTCATCTGCGCAGGCATCGCACTGGTATTCACGGGCGGACGCACCATTCATCAATTCACGGGCGAGCAAAAAGATATCCTGCAAGCCATCGGCCTCACGGATTTCTTCCACATCCCCGGCACGCTGTTCATCGCCATCTTCTTCTTCATCATTCTCTACCTGCTGACGAAACGAACGGTGCTCGGCCGGGCAATCTATCTGACCGGCGGGAATGAGGAGGCCGCGCGGCTCTCGGGCATCGATACCGGAAAGGTGAAACTCATTTGCTACTTGATCAGCGGCATCTGTGTGGGCATCACCTCGTTCCTTTACCTGGCGAGACTCCCGGCCACGAACGGCCTCGCGGGATTCCAGCTTGAATTCCAGTCCCTGGCGGCCACCGTGGTGGGAGGCACGACGTTCCACGGCGGCGAGGGCGGCGTGACGCAAGCCGCAATCGGGACGCTGTTCCTGACATTCCTGCTTAACGGCCTCATTCTCCTGGGCGTGGGCACATTCGCACGGGAGGTGGTGGTAGGCGTATTGCTGATTACGGCGGTGGTTTTGAGTTCCCGCAAGCGGCGGGAATAGGAAATATGTTGATACTGTAGTCATTTTCCCTTTCGCGGAGGAGAACACTTCCGTCCGTGAAACCCATTCTGCGACGAGGAGACACAAGATGAAAAACATGCTCCGCACTTTCATGATCCTCGCTTCCGTCGTCACATTCATGTTCGTGTCGATGGCAGCAACCCCGGACGCCGACGCCCGGGTGAAGGCGAAGAAGAAATACAAGATCGCCGTCGTCGTGCCGAACGGCGTCGACCCCTATTTCTTCTCGAAATGGTACGGCAGCGTCCAGGCGGCCGAAAAAGCCGGTGTGACCGTGACCATGTTCGATGCAGGCGGCTATGAGTTTCTGCCCAAGCAGGTGGCCCACGTGGAGGATATCATCGCTGCGAAATACGACGGGATGATCATCTGCCCCATCAGCACGAAGGGCATGGTGGACGCGGTCCACAAGGCGATGGACAAAGGCGTCAAGGTCGTCGTGGACAACATCGACCTCGACAGCAATCGTGTCAAAAACCGCGTCATGAAAAACAGCTACGAACTGGGCGTTCTCATCGCCTCCACCCTGGCGCATGGCATCAATTACGAGGGCAAAGTCATGATGCTGCCCGGACCCAGCGGCATCGAGATGGTGACCTCCATGGCGAAAGGTTTTGAGGAGTACATGAGCCACTACCCGAAAATCAAGATTGTGGCCAAGGAATTCACCAAGTCCAACGTGCAGCATGCATACCAGACGGCGGAAGACCTGCTCAAGAAACACCCCGACGTGAAAGGCATCTACCCCTGGGCGACGCTCATCGCCCGCGGCACGGTGGACGCCGTGAAAGCCGCCGGTTACAAGCCCGGCCAAATCAAGATCGTGACGCACAACCTCGTCGTCGGCATCGAGAAAGACATTCGCGACGGCTGGGTGCATGCGGCCGTCCTGGCCGAGCAGATCGCCATGGCGAGCGAGGCTGTCTATAACGTGATCGATCTCATCGAAGGGCGCACGCCTCCCGGCACGCCCTACCGTGGCGGTACGCTCAGCTACATCCAGAATTACATGGCTTTCCAGCACAACCTCGACATTCTGGATCGCAGCGGTATCGAGGCGCCCCAAAATTGGATGATCAAGCGCCAAAAACGCGCAGCAAACATCGTGGGCGGCAAACGCCGTTAAGAAACATCTACATGGAAAGACAAAAGCCCCGCCGGGGTAACCGGCGGGGCTTTTTCATGCCGACTTGTCTCGCCTACAACCCTTTCACATGGATGCTGAGCCCCATCCGCCCCGTCGACCCGCCGGGTTGCGGATCGGAAATCTCATCCGTCTGCACTTTTCCTGCGCCATCCACGGCTCGCACCGTCGCCGGATAGAAACCGTTTTCCTCGAAACGCATGGGAAACGCCCAGACGCTCCAGGCGAGCGGCCCCAAGGGCTTTCTGAGCAAGGCGGGCGCCCAGGACCGCAAACGATCACCCTGCCCATAAGTTACCTCCACCTTGCGGATTCCCCGATCCCCTGCGAAGGCCGAGCCCACGAGCCAAACTTGCGTCGCTCGAACCTCAACACGCCTTCTGGGGGCTTCGAAACGGCTGAGCGTCTCGACGATCGCCTCATCCGACCACCCTCGCCGTTGCCAATATCCGCCGTGTCCCCTGGTCGTAACCTCAATGGATTCAATCCATTTTACGTTCTTGAGGCCGTAAGTCCCCGGCACGAGCAGCCTGAGCGGAGCGCCGTGATCTCTCGGCAAAGGTTCTCCGTTCATCCTGGTGCAGAGAAGCGTTCTCGAATCGAGGGCCTGCTCCAGGGATATGGAATCATGATACCCGTCCGAGGCGCGAAAAATGACCCGGGCGGAGACCGAGCGGCGAACGCTTTCCGCCACGCCCGCCCGCTCGATGAGGGTTCCGAGCGGCACCCCTTCCCACAGGGCGTTCCCAATCTGGCCGCCGCCCACGGGGTTCCCGATGCAGGTCATCGTCGCCCAGGTCCGCTCCTGCCCGAGCGCGCTCAACTCCGCATAAGTAGCGGAAAAAGGCTCTGTTACCTCACCCGTTATTTTCAGCCGCCATTTCCGGCGGGAGAGCCTGGGCGCCGAATGGCCGATGCTCTGCACGTAGAATTTTTCGTTCGCCGTAACCTCGGGAACGACGCGCGCGGCGAAATCGAGAACCTCCTCCCCGGGCATGGGCGTCTCGACGGGGCGGCTGTTCAGCCAGTCGAACAGGCGGCCCATCATCGAGGCCTGCGCCTCGCGCGGAACCCCGATGACGGCCAGAGGCGCGACTCGCCCCGCAACCCGCAACAGTTGGCGTCTGGAAACCCTCATGGCGCTCCTCCACCAGGAAAACCGTCCCCGATTCTACGATAAAACCGCCGATTCGCGAAATTTCCGCCCTTCACCCCCGCAACTCCCCGCAAATCCGCGGGTTTGCCGTCATCGCGTGAGGCGTGGGCCGTGGCAGAATCCCCCTGCGCCCGGATTCCGCGGCGCCTTTTCCCAATAAAACAATTTACCGTTTTTTATCGAAAAACCCCGTGAATTTATCGAATTTTATCGAATTTTTCGGAAATTCCATTTTCTCGAACGAAACCGCCCGGATTCGCCATCATACCGGAATCCCCCGAACCTGCGCGGACGGCAAATGCGAGCAAATGCGGGTTGATTTCGAACGAGACGTAAAGAATTTCGTCCGGACCCCGGGAGGGAGTGATGAGCGCTTCGCCGCAAATGCGGGGAAGTGCGCCCCCACTCGAGGGACGGATACCCGCGTGGAGGGTGCGGAACCAGACCCGGCCGATGAGGGGCTGCCTGAAAAGTCCTCATATCTCCCTCATCCTGAGTAGCGGCGGAGCCGCGTATCGAAGGATGCCCTCTCGCCCGGCGCGAGGCATTCGACTCCCCTCGCCCTTCGATACGCCGCCTTCGGCGGCTACTCAGGGTGAGGAAAGAGGCTTTGGCGGTTTGCGGGGGTCGCAGACGGGGCTCTTTCAACAGCCCCCTCAAGGGGGGAGTGATTACGGACTGGCGCGGTGATTCTGTAGGGACAGGTCGCGACCTGTCCCTACGGTAAACCATTCGATGAACGGGATGCCCTCTCACGAGGACTTTTTCAACAACCCCCTTCCGGACGGGTTTCTCCGGGGGAGCAGGAGCGTCCGCGAGGTCGTTACTCCCCCCGAGTCGGTTCTGTTTCCCCTTGACACGATGGCGCCGTTTCTGCAGGTTGTATACTGTTTTCGCATACAAACAAGGGCCTGTTGAGGAGCGCCTCATGAGTCAACCAATTCGCGTCCTGCTGGCGAAGGTGGGTCTCGACGGTCACGACCGGGGCGTCAAGATCGTCGCCCGCGCCCTGCGCGACGCCGGCATGGACGTCATCTACACCGGCCTTCACCGCTCGCCGGAAGAGGTGGTGACCGCCGCCGTCCAGGAAGACGTCGACGTGCTGGGCGTAAGTCTCCTCTCCGGCGTCCAGATGACGGTGTTCCCCAAGATATTCGACCTGCTCCGCGCCAGCGGCGCCGATGACATGATCGTCGTGGCCGGCGGCGTCATGCCGGACGAAGACGTGGTCCAGCTCAAGAAAATGGGGGTAAGCAAGGTGCTGCTGCAGGATACGCCGCCGCAAACGATTATCGATACCCTGACCCGTCTCGTGGAGGAGCGCGGCGCGCGCTAAGCCGACATCCATGGAGTCCTGGTCATTCCCGCCCGCTTACGACGAGAACTTTCTGCCGGCGCCGAGCAGCCGCTACTGGTTCCCCAGGCGCGAGACGATGCCGGCGGGAGACCGGGAGAAGGCCATCCTGGAGCGCCTCCGGCAAGTCTGCGCCTATGCCTACGAGAATGCGGCCCTCTACCGCCGCAAATGGGATGAGGCCGGCTTTCACCCGAGTCATCTGAACTCGCTCGAGGACTTCGAGGAGAAAGTCCCGGTCCTCACCAAGAAGGACCTGCGCGAGGCGCAGGAGCGCCGGCCGCCCTTTGGCGATTACCTCTGCGTGGACGAAACGGAAGTCTTTCACATCCACGGCACCAGCGGCACGACCGGGCGGCCCACCGCCTTCGCCATCTCGCAGAACGACTGGCGCGCCATCGCCAACGCGCATGCGCGCATCATGTGGGGCATGGGTCTGCGCCCCGGGGATACGATTTGCGTCGCCGCCGTGTTCTCCCTCTATATGGGGAGCTGGGGGGCGCTCGCCGGCGCGGAGCGCCTCGGCGCGAAAGCCTTCCCGTTCGGCGCCGGCGCGTCCGGCATGTCGGCGCGCTGCGTGCAATGGCTCGACATGCTGAAGCCCACCGCCTTCTACGGCACGCCGACCTACGCCTTGCACCTCGCCCAGGTCGCGGAAGACGAGGGCCTGGATCCCCGCGACATGCAGCTCAAGGTCATGTTCTTCTCCGGCGAGCCCGGCGCCTCGATTCCGGCCATCCGCGAGCGCATCGAGGGGCTCTACGGGGCCAGGGTCTACGACAGCGGCTCCATGGCCGAGATGAGCCCGTGGATGAACGTGGCGAGTTCGGCCGAGACGGACGGAATGCTCTGCTGGCAGGACGTCGTCTACACGGAAGTGTGCGACCCCGAAACCATGCGCCGGGTCCCCTACGGGGAACGGGGAACGCCCGTGTACACCCATCTCGAACGCGCCTCCCAGCCGATGATCCGCCTGGCGTCGGGGGACCTGACCCGCTGGGTGGACGAACCGAACCCTTGCGGACGCACCTATCCGCGCCTGCCGCACGGTATCTTCGGACGCATCGACGACATGTTCACGATCCGGGGCGAGAACGTGTATCCCAGCGAGATAGACGCCGCGCTCAACGAACTCGCGCACTACGGCGGAGAGCACCGGATCGTGATCAGCCGCGAGGCGGCGATGGACGAGTTGCTGCTGCGCGTCGAGGCCAACCCCGGGACCTTCGCCGACCCCGAGGGCGCCGCCCGGTTCTGCACGGAGGTTGCGCACAAATTGCAGAAGGTGCTCGGGCTGCGGACGGGCGTGGAGATCGCCGAGCCGGGTTCGATCCCCCGAACGGATTTCAAGGCGCGGCGCGTGATCGACGATCGCGCTGTCTTTCAGGAAATGCAGACTCAACTGGATGACGAAAACCGCTGATGGGAGCCTATGTCCCCTCCATAGAACTCATCGCCCGCGTTCAGGCAGGCGAGCCGGCCGCTATCGGCCGCCTCATATCGCGCGCGGAGTCGGGCCTGGCGGAAGCGCGCGGCGCACTCGCCCGGATCCACAGACTCGCCGGGCGGGCGCACCTCGTCGGCATCACCGGGGTGCCCGGCAGCGGAAAATCCACGCTCGTCGGCGGGCTTGCGCAAAGGCTGCGCGCCGGCGGCGAGAAGGTCGGCATCATCGCGATCGATCCGTCCTCTCCGTATTCGGGCGGCGCCATCCTGGGAGACCGCATTCGCATGAGCGATTTGAGCGCCGACCCCGGCGTTTATATCCGCAGCATGGCGACGCACGGGGCGACCGGCGGCATGGCGCGCGCGGCTTTCGAGGCGGCCGATATCCTCGATGCCGCCGGTTTCGGTGTCATCATTCTCGAAACCGTCGGCGTGGGCCAGGACGAGGTCGAAATCGTGCGGGCCTCCCACACCACGGTCGTGGTTTCCGCACCCGGCCTCGGGGACGAGGTCCAGGCGATCAAGGCGGGCCTCCTGGAGATCGCCGACATCCACGTCGTGTCGAAATGCGACCGCAGCGACGCCAACCGGACGCTGACCGATTTGAAGCAGATGCTGACGCTCGGAACCCGCGAGCGCGAACCGTCCGCCTGGGTTGCTCCCGTCATCGGAACCAGCGCCGTTTCCGGGGAAGGGATCGACGATCTGCGCGAGGCGGTTGCCCGGCATCGCGACCTGACGTCAAATACCGATGCGGGCCGGGCGCGGCGCAAGAGCATCGCGGAATTCCGGCTGCGCAAGACCGCCGAAAATCTGTTGTATGATCGATTTCACGATGCCGCGGCGGCGGCGAGCGCGAAACTCGCCGAACAGCTGATGCGCCGGGAGGGCGACCCCTATTCCCTGGCGGAAGAGTTGCTCTCGACGACGCTTGAAGGGGAGGGAGACCATGAACGAGATGTTCACTCAAAATCCGTTTGAAAAACTCCTGAGCGAGATCGAGGATTGGGAGAGCAACGAGGTCGCCGCTTTCCTGAACAAACAAGCCGAGCGCAAGGAGCAGTTCTTCACAACCGGCGATATTCCGGTGCAGCGCGTCTACACCGCCGCCGATGTTGCGGAAACGCCAATCGAGGATATCGGTCTGCCGGGGCGCTATCCCTTCACGCGCGGGCCCTACCCCACGATGTACCGCAGCCGGGTGTGGACCATGCGCCAGATCGCCGGTTTCGGCACCGGCGAAGACACCAACAAACGCTTCAAATACCTGATCTCGCAGGGGCAGACGGGACTCTCGACCGACTTCGACATGCCCACGCTCATGGGCTACGACTCCGACCACCCGATGAGCGACGGCGAGGTGGGCCGCGAAGGCGTGGCCGTGGATACGCTCGCCGACATGGAGGCGCTCTACGACGGCATCGATCTCGAGAACATCTCCGTGTCGATGACCATCAACCCCAGCGCCTGGATCCTGCTCGCCATGTACGTGGCGCTGGCCGAGAAGCGCGGCCTCGACCTGAACAGGCTCTCGGGCACCATCCAGGCGGACATTTTGAAAGAATACATGGCGCAGAAGGAGTTCATCTACCCGATCGCGCCGTCCGTCCGCATCGTGCGCGACTGCATATCCTTCTGCGGCCGCAACATGAAGCGCTACAACCCGATCAATATCTCGGGCTATCACATCTCAGAAGCCGGCGCCTCGCCCTTGCAGGAGGCCGCCTTCACCATGTGCAACCTGATCGTCTACGTGGAGGAGGTGCTGAAGACCGGCATGAGCGTCGACGAGTTCGCGCCGAGGCTTGGTTTCTTCTACGTCTCGCAAGCGGACCTGTTCGAGGAGATCGCCAAGTTCCGCGCGCTGCGCCGCTGTTACGCCCGGATCATGAAGGAGCGCTTCGGCGCGAAGAACCCCGAATCGATGCGGCTTCGTTTCCATTGCCAGACCGCGGCCGCGACCCTCACCAAGCCGCAATTCCGGATCAACATCGTGCGCACCGCGTTCCAGGCCCTCGCCGCGGTCCTCGGCGGCTGCCAGTCGCTGCACACGAACGGCTACGACGAGGCGTTCGCGATTCCGACCGAGGACGCCATGCGGCTGGCCTTGCGCACGCAGCAGGTAATCGCGGAGGAAACGAACGTCACCAACGTCATCGATCCGCTGGGCGGTTCCTACTACCTCGAGAGCCTGACCAACGAGTACGAGACGCGCATTTTCGAGATTCTCGACTATGTGGATGAAAACGGCGGCGCGATCAAATTGATCGAGGAAGGCTGGTTCCAGAAGCAGATCGCCGACTTCGCCTACGAGACCGCCCTGCGCAAGCAATCCGGTGAAAAGCCGGTCATCGGGGTCAACACCCTGGTCGAGGAGGATGAAACCCACGAGATCGAGACCCATCCCTATGATTCCTCGACCGCCGACCGGCAGATCGCGCGGACGAGGAGGGTGCGCGCGGAACGCGACGACGCCAGGGTCGGGACGCTTCTGGAGGAGCTCGTCTCGGTCGCCAGGGACGAGACGCGGAACATCATGCCCGTCACGGTGGAACTCGTGCGCGCGGGCGCGACGATGGGCGATATCGTCGAGAAACTGAAGTCGGTCTGGGGCACCTACCGGGAAACGCCGGTTTTCTGATTCAAACGCTCGCACGGGCGAACGTCCGGCGGCGCAGCCGGACGCGTCCGCCCGATTCTTCATGTATCCCTTATCCCGAGGAAGATGGAAAATGAAAGTGACTCGAAGCTTCATGGCAATCGCGTTCCTGGGGGCGGCGACCCTCCTCACCGGTTCGGCCCCGGCGTCAGGTGAAATCACCATCGGCGGGTCCATCTCCCATACGGGCCGTTACGCGGAGCCGGCAGGCCGGTTCGTCAACGCCTATCGTCTGTTCGCCGATCGGCAAAACGCCAGGGGCGGCCTGCTGGGCAAGAAGGTGAAGCTGATTCTCCTGGACGATAAATCGGACAAGCAGACCAGCATCAAGCTCTACGAGAGGCTCATCACGCAGGAGAAGATCGATTTCACGCTCGGCCCCTACTCCAGCGGCATCACCGACGCGGTGGCCAACCTCTTTGAAAGGCACGAATACCCCACGCTGGCGCCGGGCGCTTCCTCCAGAGGGCTGTGGGAGAAGGGCAGAAAATACCTTTTCAACCAAAACGCCGTAGCCCAGAAAAACCACAAGGGCGCGCTGCACCTCGCCAGGGAGGTCGGGGTGAAGCGAATCGCCATCATCGGCGAGGACAGCCTCTTCCCCCGGCAGTCGGCGGAGGGCGCCGTGGAGTGGGCGAAGAAACTCGGCCTCAAAGTGGTGCTGAACGAGAACTATCCGCGCAAGCAGACCGACTTCACTGCGCTGCTGCAAAAAATCAAGGCGCGCCGGGCGGAGGCGCTTTTCTCGAACAGCTACTTCGCGGACGCCGCCGCGCAGATTCGCCAACTCAGGGAGCTCAACATCAACCTCAAGATTTTCGCCGGAACCATCGGCCCCGGTCTCCCTAAATTCGCCGAGCAACTCGGCGCCACGGCGGAATACGTTCTGGGCTTTAGCCAGTGGGAGCCGCAACCCGACGCCCTGAAGTTTCCGGGCATGAGAGAACTCATCGCCTCCTACGAGAAGCGCTACGGGGTGAAGCCGAGCGATCATGTCGCCATGGCTTACGGGGCGATAGAGGTGGTGAGTCAGGCGATTCTGAAAGCAGGTTCCCATGATCGCCAAAAAGTCTGGAAGACGCTGCGCGCCTCGGCGCTCCAGACCGTGATGGGAAGATGGAAGGTGGATGAGAACAACCTCAACGAACGGGACGGCCTGACGTTCCAGATTCTCGACGGCAGGCGCAGAATCGTCTGGCCGAAAGAACTCGCGGAAGTTTCCTACAAGCTGCCGATGCCCGGATGGAAGGATAGAAACAAACGCTGATGATGGGCGATATCGTCGAGAACTGAAGCCGCTCCGGAGCATCCGCCGGGAAACGCCGGTTTTCTGATTCAAACGCCCGCCGGGGGGGTTGAAAAAGCCCCGAAATATGAAGGTTCGACGCGATGGGATTTTGTAGGGGCGGTTGAAAAAGTGCTGATGAATGAGGGTTTGCGCTTTTTGTAGGGGCGGACCTGTGTGTCCGCCCCAAACGCGAAGTTCGCATATCGAGTGGATATCGGGGGCTGGAGCGCCAACAAGGGGAGAAAGCATCAGCAAGGCCTGCATCAACAACCGGGCGGACACACAGGTCCGCCCCTACAGGAAACCCATTCCCTGCTTCCAGGGACTTTTTCAACAGACCCCTACGGGGTTGTTGAAAAAGCCTTTGTCAAAGGACCACCCCCCCTACCCCCCCTTGTCAGGGTTGTTGAAAAAGCCCGAGGAGAGAGGAATCACTCCCCCCTTGAGGGGGAGTCGGCAAGACGAGGGCGAAGCCCGAAGGCGCGCCGGTGGGGGGACATGCCACGGAAAAGCTCCCCCCACCGCATCAGCCTTCGCACAAACCGCTCGGCTTCTTCGACTCCCCCTCAAGGGGGGAGTTGATTTGATATTCTCGTTGGTGAGGAGCGATCTTCGCAGGGGCCGCATACCGGCTTTTTCAACAGCCCCTTGTCAGGGGGGTATGAAAAACCCCCTGAAGCAGGGAATGGGTTTCCCGTAGGGCTCAGACATATATGTCTGACTACGTGTCCGCCCGCTCGCCTCAAAAACCAACCCCCGCAAAAAAAGATCAACTCCCCCCTTGAGGGGGAGTCGATGAGGTGAGGGTGTAAACCCGAAACCGAATCGGTGGGGGGAGCTTTTCCCTGTGGTATGTCCCCCCACCGAATCGGCCTTCGTCCAAAGGACTCGGCCTCTTCGACTCCCCCTCAAGGGGGGAGTTGATTGCATATCTCACGCGTGAAGGGATGGCCCTCAAGGGGGGAGTGAATCCCTTCTCTGCTCGGTCATCAAACCTTTATCCCCTGAACAGGAATTACCCTCAAATCTTGTGTATGGGCTGAATTGAAGAAGGCGGATTATGAGCGGAAGTTCCGCCTCGTATTTGATGAAGGAAAACCCGTCATGGAGGAAGTCGAGGAGTAGAAGTCAGGCGGGTTTTGTCAACTTTCCTTTATAATTCCCGGCTTTTTCCATAACGCGGCCGACCCGTCCGCGCGCCGTCGAGTTCAAGACTCCGCTTCGAAAAAATAATCAAAATACTGAATAAAAAAAAGTTGACTTTGCAAAACGCCGAAGAATAAGATCGGTTTCATTATATGAGGTTGGGTTCTTCATCAAACCATTCGAAGGAGGTTAGCCATGAGAAGCGGCGACGAAATGTTGAAACAGATTGTTGACAAGTCCGCCCTGGACGCAGATTTCAGGCAACAGCTGCTCGCAGACCCGAAGGCGACCATCAGTGAGGAACTGGGCATCACGATTCCCGATTCGATGAATGTCGTGGTCCATGAGAGCGACATGCAGACGGTGCATCTCGCGTTGCCGCCGGACCCGAACATCACCGAGGAGCAACTCGAAGCCGTCTCGGCGGGCCTTTGCTGCTGCTGGTAGACCGGAAACACCTGTCGGCGCGCGGATGCCTCGAATCCGCATGATGTAAAAGTCAAAAATCCCCCCGCTTTACTTCGACGGGGGGATTTGTGCTTTATTTTGCCGGAGTGGTTCTCAAATCTAGACCGCTCCGGAAAGCACCATGAACACATAGGCCTTGACTTGCCTGAGCCGATCTCCGGATATGACCAGCTTGATGTGGTGAATGCCCCGCAGCAGCAAGAATTGCCCGGATTTCGCGAAAAGCGTCGTCGGTTTACAAACCCAGCCGGCAAGCGCCTCGATCTTCTCCGGAACGACAAGGTCCTCATGGCGCAAGGCTTCCAGAAATGCGTCCCAATCGGTCAGGCCGTCGAGCCAATAACGTGAATCTTTCGTATATCTGTGTTTGACGATAAGCGTCAGGCCGAGCGCCGGACCGACACCCTCTTCGCGCACGTCGATATTCAATCCGGTTCTGACGATATCCGCGCGTTCCCTGAAGCGTGAAATCACGGAATCGACGACCGACATATCACCCGGCCAACCCGTGTTTTCAAGATAGCGGCATACTTCCCCCTGCGATTTGAAGTCCATGATCGCCAGGCGGATCGTGCGTTCCCGGGACGGGAATACCCCGAACGAATCCAGGCGCGTGTCTTCGGGCTGCGCCAGGTAAACCCGTTCGGCGTTTTCCCGTTCAGCGGCTATCTTCTCCCAGCCGACGCAGGAAACGAGGGCGTCCACCACGATTCCGACATCATTCTGGAGGCCTGCGCCACCGTATAACGTGCGCTCGTTGGGCCGCAGGAACATTCCGGGAAGCGAATCGTTACTGCCCGGCGCGGAATCGATGTCATACTCCAGCATCAGTTTACGCCCCACGATCTCCCGCAGGGGCGAGTTCGGTGCTTCCATTTCCCGGAACAGCCGCCCGACCGCTCTCGCGGTCTCATCCGTCCCGTCGGTCCGCGCCCGTTCTTCGAAAAAATCACCCGATCGGTTTCCGCTCGACAACGAGACGCCGAAATCCGCCACCGGCCGAGCGTCATGCAGGGGCAGCTCGAAACCGAACGGCTGGGCGCCCATGGTGATGGGAAGTTTCCCGGCGCGTTCGAGTATGCGCTCCCACCCCGGATCTCCGATCAGAACCGGCGAAATCCTGCCCCGAAAGTGCTCGAGCAATTCAGCCATCGTGACGCCTTCTTCGGCGAGACGGTCCTGGGTAAGCGTGATTGCTCCGTCGATATCCATGTTGGTTCCTTACGCGATCACGGGCGCAGGATTCAAATCGGCTTCGGCCAGGGGGTGTTCGCGGCGGCCCATTCTGAGGGGCACGTCGTACAGGCGCCCGGGCGCGAATCTCGCCCAGAAATGGCGCATGCCCGGCACGATGACCCGCGCAACCGGCATCCCGATGTCCGGCCGGGTCTGGTCCAGCACGAGGAACTCCATACCCCTGGCTTCCACCAACGCACGGCAATGCTCCACGTCGTCGCGCGTGTCCGCCGATTCAATCACCGGATAATCCGAGCCTTGCCTGAGCGGCGCGTCCTCTACCGGCGCCAGCCAGGAACAATCGGCGATTCGAGCCGTCTTCCACCAACTGAGCGCCAGCGGATCGTCGATCATGGGCTTGCCGTCGCCCCCGCCGGGACGCGGCAGCCAGGTAAGGCACTGGTTCAGCTCGCAAACCGCGCGCAGGGCCGCCAGCCGCGGGTCGGCATGGGCGCCGGCGCCGTAAATGATGTCCTCGGTGTCCGCGTCCGGTCTGCGCGATAGCGCGACGAACGAAGGGATCCCGATGTCGGAAGTAACGTCGAGCATCCACACTTCCCGCTCGCAGCGGGCGTAGTAATCCGCGGCCGATGCGAGGAATTCGTCGTCAAAGCCGGAAAGATCGACCCCGGGCGCTCTCAGTCCGTTGTACCACCAGATGGCGAACGCATCGCGCTCGACCAGTTCATAGAAGCCTTGCAGGATGGCCCCCTCCAGGGTGTTCCCCGCGGCGCAGCCGTTGGAGTCGGCAATCAGATCGGCGCCTCCGCGCCCTTCGGGAGACATGCTGTAGAGCATCGACGTCGGCAGATAGCGATGCCGCCGCTGCGTGAACGACCAGACCGGGGTCCAGTCGATTTCGGCGTCGGGGTCGAGACGCGGCGGGACGATGTTGTACGGGTGGCCTTTCGCGTTGATGCTTTCCGCGTTGTCGAGCTGATAATCGCTGAACAGCTGCGCATCGTTGGGATGGATCGCCGCCTCTTCCGCGGCGAAGTCGTCGAACCGCCTGCGGATGCGGATCTCGTCTCCGCACCGGGCGCCCGAATGACGCTCGATCGCCTCGCAGAGAGCGCTGGCCTCGGATTGTTCCCGCGTGCTGCCCTTGCCTGCACTCTTGCTGCGCAAACTGCGCCTGAGCGAACTCAGGCTCCGGCTCCTCGCCCCGGGGTTGCTCCCGGCCCAATAGACGTGCAGCCAGGAGTCGTTCTCATCGGTCGTGCGCGCGAGCCAGGTTACGACTCCGCTGACCGGGCTCACCAGATGGCGGTATTTCGCCAGGGTCGCTTCGGGCGTCACGGCCCGCGCGCCGCCGCTGTTGCGGTGGGTCTTGGGACTCGCTTTCAGACAAAGCGCCGCCGGAGGCCGGTCCGGCAGATAGAGCGCCTCGTCGCCGCAGGCGGGGCATTGCGGGCGGCGCGTCACCGGATGCCTGGAACTTTCGAACGCCCCGAGGTTCATCGCTATCGCGTGGTCGTGAATCGGGGCCGCCTCATCCAGCACCAGCCACTTGGCGACCTCCGCCGCGATCAGCCCGTACAGCGACTCCAGCACCCCGGACTCGGCGGCGAACGGCTTGAAGGCGGCTTCCTCACCGGCGAAGCTGCGCAGGAAATTGTGGACCTCCTTATGGCAGCGCAGGCGGCAAGCCAGGCACTCCCAGCAGGGTCCTTTTTTATCCGCGCGAAAGACGGAGCCGAAAAGCGCCTCCATGCCGCGCGGGCGCACCAGCGTCCACGGCGCTCCCGCCTCGAGCGCGCGCCGGTTCACTTCTGCAAGCCGTTTGTCGAGATAATCCTCGCAGACGATAACGGTGAGCCTGGGGTCGCCGGCCGTCACCCCGATGCCGACCTCTTCCAAATGCCGGACGAGGCGGCCGTCGTCGCCATCGACCGCGACCCGTGATTCCGCCAGCCGCCCTTCGACCCAGCGGGGCGATGCGCCGAGCGACGACCAGTAGGCCGCCCGGGGCCGGTCCATGCCGTGATCGGCGGAGACGACATAGCCCCTGGCGGAGAGCGAAACAATCGCCGCGTGAACGTCGGCGGCGGGGTGGCGGCCTTCGAGGGCGGCGGCAATCTCGGATAGCGGCTTCGAGCCGCCCAGAAGCGGCAGCAGATCGCCATACAGGCCGCCGTGGAGCAGCGTATCGAACGATTCGGAAACCAGCAGCGTCTGCCGCTCGTCGATTTCGTGGAACTGCAGGTGCGGGGTGAGCGATGGAAGCTCGACGAGGCCCTCGTCCGCAGGCGTCGTATTCGTCAATATCCCGCGCCTGGGATTCCTTTTCGTCTGGGTTGGCATCCGGCGATCCTGCGTCTGCTCGGGCGGCGCGTTTTATGTGCGCGAAACAAGCGTATCGATCCGGGCGGCGGCGCCGGATGCGGTTTCGGTGACCGCCGACGCCAGCGCATCGAAATCCTCCTGCCCGCAAGCGTTCGCAATCAGGGATTTGACCTTCGTCCCCCCCGCCGCCGCGTCGAACCCTTCCTCGCCGACGAGGCGCATGACGCCCTGCAAATCCCGCCACATGACCGCGGCTTGCGCCAGCGGTTCGGCGCCGGCCATATCGAACACCGCCGCAGCGCTCGGCGCCGGGTCGTCGAGGAAGCTTCCGCCGCGCTCCAACTGCAGGTAGCGCGCGGCCTTCTCGACGTCGTCCAGCCCGCCGCGCATCCGGGCGTATGCGGACACGTTTTTTTCGGCGCCCTCTTCCGTCCACTCGCTCAACCAGTCGGGCAAAGACCTGTTCGCGCCGTATTCGGTCAGTATCCGGCGCCGCGCCTCCTCGAAGCGGTCTGCGATATCGGAACCTTCATACTCGAAGGCGCAGCGTGCCCTGGTGAGGGCGGGAATCTCGCCTGAAGCCGAATTTCCGAAACGCCCGGCCAGTTCGGAAAGCGTCAACGCAGGTATGGAATTCGAGCCGTGCGGGACCGGGGAGAACAACAGGCTGTCCTGCGACAGGTCGCTCAGCGACTTTCGGAAACTCCCGAACATGCGTTCATTTTCGCCGGACTGGCGGCCGTCGTGGAGGATCAGCATCTCGATTCCAACGCCGGGGTATGCTTCCCGGCTGGCCAGATCGCCCAGGAAAACGGCGGCGACGCCGCCCACGCTCAGCGTCCCGAAGCGGTCGACGTAATCCGCCACCACGGAGGCGAGCACGGTCGAAATCGATGCTTCGGCGAGATTCGAGAGCGCCGTACTCGCTTCCGCCGGCAAGAGGTTTCCGCGCATCACGTGCATGCCGATCTGAAACGCCTTGTCGTTCGACCAGTTCCGCACGATTTCAGCGGTTTCCCTCGCGTCGGCCACCGGCAGTTCGGCGACCAGACCCTTCAATTCCTGAACGTCCATTTCGTACGTCCAGTAGACTCTCGCCAGCCCGCGCCGCGCAATCGATTCGTATTCCGCATCCGGCCCGAATCCTTTCGGCAGGTCGAGATCGAGGAATTCCTGGTCCTGCAGGTTGTCCAGAAGTTCCGGATTCCGCTCAATCCATTTCGCGAGCCGAGGGGCGGCGCCGAAGATTTCGAGTATCGCGTCGAAGGCGTCGGGCCGCGCCGCGGCAATCGGGCTGTCGTAGGGGCTCCAGTCCTCGATATCCGGATAGAAATGCTCCCGCCACTGGTCCACCAGCGGGTCCATCTTCTCGAACCAGCGCTTGGGCCGCAGCACGATGTTCATCATGTCGGCGTAGGTTCCCGGCAGTTCCGGCGACTCGTCGAGGCCGCTGACCTGCAGCAGCGGGTACTGGCGCGACGCCACCGCGTGATGGTCCGCATGGCGCTGCATGTTGAAAAACATCCAGTTGCTGAACTTCCAGTCGGCGCTCCAGGAATGGCGCGGCATCGCCTTCTCCCAGCGGCCGTTGTCCAGACGGACCCGGCGCAGGCCGTAGTGCTGGAAGTAGTTGCTCATCTTCATCGAAAAGACGCAGGACAGGCCGAGGAAGATGAAGACCGGAACGGCCCAGATCCCGCCCAGCCAGTACACCAGCGCGTACCAGAACGCGACGCCGATGCCGTAGCGCCAGAACGGATTCTCGTAATGCCAGACGGGCAGACGGCGCCGCGTCAGGCGTTCTCCCGCGACTTCCCAGGAATGCACGAGGTTGCTGACGACTTCCTTGGGGAAATATTTCCAGAAACTCTCCCCCTTCGGGGCGGAGCCCACGTCGTACGGCGTGCCGACCAGGGCATGGTGGATATAGACGTGTTCCGTCGCGTACTGCGGATAGGAGACGGAGGCGAGCAGGAATTCGCCCACCCGGCGCTCCCAGGTCGTGCGCCGGTGTATCATTTCGTGACCGACGACGAACACGGCTTGCGCCTCCATCGTCAGGATTACCGCCAGGAGCACGCCTTCCCACCACGAGAATTGATCCGCCGCCAGGATTTGCCACATACCGAAAATGAGCGTCGGCGGCCACAGAAACGACCACGACCAGACCGGCAGGTTGTGCCAGAACAGGCGGTGTTCCGGCGTATTCGACGGATCCATGTTCTGTCCGTCGCGGCCCAGCGCCCGGTCGAGCCACCCGGCCAGACTCATGAAGACGAGCGGCGGCAACAGCCACCAGCCGCCATGGAGCGCGCCGAGAAGAATCAGCGGAAAAACGACCAGCGGCAGATAATGCGGAACAGCGTTCAGGATGGACGGCTCGACAGGTTGAGCGGCGCCGGCGTTGCCCGGGTCGGAGCCGCCACTTACAACCGGACTTTGTGGCATGTCAGCTCCTCAATGGTAGACATTTTGAGTCCCTTGGACCGGAAGATATTTTATCCCCGAAGACCTTGACCTGCAAGTTTTTCAGGCCTGCAAGATTTCGAGGAGACGCTCGAGAGCTTCGATGCAAAACGCCGTGGTCACGGATTCGGAGCCATGTCCTATCCGCCCGACCGCGCCCCACTTCAGCGTCTGGTCGCCGAACGCGAGGAGTTCCGGCCAGCTGCCGTCCTCATGCTGCGAACCCGTGAACATTTCCACGAGGCGTTTCGCGTCGATGCCGTCGAGGCGCCCCGCGTGGTGGAGCGCCGAGACGGCCTGCGCCGTTTGGAGGACGTTGCCGAAACCTCCCTCATCGTCCCGTAAACCCAGGATGCGCTCCGCCAGTACCGGGCGCAGGCGCTCGAGAGCGGGCCGTGCGCGAACCATGGCGCGGGCGGCCGCGTAGCAGACGGCGATTTCGTCGGGATACCATTTGGAGGAGCCCGCGAGATCGCCTTCGCTCATCAAGGCTTCCAGCCATCGCCGGGCGTCCCTGGTTTCAGGGTGGTCGCCGAGATAGGCGATGACGTTCGCATTGACCACGGGGTCGGCCTCGATGCGAAAGGGCGACACGACGTCGGGTTCGTCGTCTTCGAGAACCCAGGTCATGAAGCGGCCTTCCTCGTCGCGGTTCGCCAATATTTGCGGGACGTTCCTCCCCAGCAATATCCAGGGATGAGTATCGAGCACGAGTGAACACAGCGCGGTACTGTCGAGATCCCGGGGCAGATGGCGGTAATAGCGCCACAATCCGGGATATTCGACCGTGTCGACGAGATACGCCCTGGTCGCGGCGCAGATGGCTCTGGCGCGCGCTTCCCCGCAGCATTCCAGCGCAAGGACGCAGAAAGCCGATACGAAAGGAGGCCTTTCGAAATGCCGCGGTATATCCGGATCGGCCACGTTGAACCGGATGCAGTGCCAGGCGCCGTTTTCGTCTATCGTGGATTCGAGGAAATCGAGACCGCGGCGGATGGCTTCCCTGCCCGCTATTGCAAGCGCCTCGGCGGTGGCGGCGGCCTTCGGGACTATCTCCCCCTGAACGACGGGCGGACGGAGGGGCGGCGCGGGGTCGTGCATGGTCCTGCGAAGGAAATCGAGCGATGCCGCGCCGGTTCTCGCCTCCTCGCGTTCCGCCTCGGTGAATTTGCTGCGCGGCGGAAGAACGAGGTGCGTCGCGGCATAGGTGTCTTCGTGCACGTGAATCTCGTGGCCTTCGGCCATCTTCACGCCGAATTCCGCTTCGATGGTCTCTTTGGGCCTGGCGAGAAGACGCTCCCTGAAGTCGCAGTCCTCGCCGGCCCGCGATATCAGGGAATCGGCTGCGTCAAAGGGCTTCCTCATGGACCTCTACTCCATTTTCGCAGGCCCTGGCCGAACGCGCATTTGCGCCGTCAGGTAGTTATTTGCGTATCCGGATCAAGCGATTTGCCTTTTGATCAATTCCTTGAATACCCCGTCGACTTCCTTGAGTTCATCGAAGGAACCGCTTTGCACGACTTTTCCGGCTTGCAGCACGTAGATGCGGTCGGCCTGTTCCAGCGTGGACAGCCGGTGGGCAATGACGAGGCGGGTGGAAGTCAGGGCGGCGAGATTCTGCATTACCTTGGCCTGGCTCTCGTTATCCAGCCAGTTGGTCGCCTCGTCAAACAACATGATTCGAGGACTGCCGATTATCGAGCGGGCGATCGTGATGCGCTGGCTCTCGCCGCCTGACAGGACGGACCCGCTGGCACCCACCATGGTCATCATGCCCATGGGCATGTCCTTGATTTGGGCTTCGACTTCGGCGGTCCGGGCCGCATCCCATACTTCCTCGGTCGCCATTTCGTCATGGTGAGAGACCAGATTATCCCAGAGATCTTGCGGATGGAGTCCGACGGATTGAGGCACCGCGCCGATTTTCCGGCGCACCTGTTTCAGATTCAGGTGCCTTAGGTCGCGTCCGTCGTAATACACCGCGCCGGCGGTCGGCCAGTCGATACCGAGCGCGAGCCGGAACAGGGTGCTCTTGCCGGCGCCGGACTCACCGGCAATCGCGACGAATTCGCCGGGACGGGCGTGAATCGTGACGTCGTCGAGAATCAGCGGACCGTCGGGATCGTAGCGGAAGGAAATGCGGTCGAACAGTATTTCGCCGCCCAGGTATTCCACCGGCTCTCCTTCCGTCACGGTTTCAGGAACGGCGGAGAGCAGTGGGCGCATCTGCTCGAACGCCGGCCGCATGGCGGCAATGGCGCCGAAGGACTCGCCGAGCCGGGCGATGGCGGACTGAAAAACGATAAAGACCGTGTAAACGACGAGAAAATCGCCGACCGGAATGTTTCGCTCACCCGCCACCGCGAAAAGTAGCACCCCGCCGGCAAGAAAGGGAAGCGCGGCGCCGAATGCCCGCGAATGTCCCTCGAGCGCGCCCAGTTCGATCTCCGCGCGTTTCTGCTCACGATAATCCCTCGCCCAGATGGCGTAAGCCGACCCTTCCGCATTATCCATTCGCAGCTTGGAGATGCCTCCCACGAGCTGGAAGAGCCGGCCGGCTACGCGGCGCGCTGCGCTGATCATCCGCCCGTAAGGGGAAATCTGGCGCAACCCGAGGGCTACGGCGACCAGCAGCGAAGCCAGGCTGAAGACGAGGGTGATGAGGCCGAGCGTGGCATCGTAGAAAAAGATGACGCCAAAAACCGGAAGCAGGAAAATGATCGACAAAAAGCTGTTGGCGACGACTCCGCGCAAGCCGTCGCGAAGGTTCTGGAACGTCATCCCCGACATGGCCAGATCACCGGCGGGATGGCGGTGCAGAATGCTTGGCGGAAGGCGCATGAGACGGTCCCAGAAAGCGGCTTCGACCCGGGAAGCCGAGCGCCCCTCGAGCCGCATCATCGCCGTGCTCTGAAACAGGTGCAGCAGCGCGCCGAGCAGGCCGAACGCCGCTACCGCCACGGCAACGGCATAGATCGCTCCTGCGCTTCCGCCCACCGATATTTCATTCGCAACGAATCCGAGCGCCAGCGCCGGCAGCAGTTTGATCAAGCCGTATGGAAGCCCGGCAATGACCAGCCGCGCCAGGTCCGCGGCCGATCCGCGCAGGGCGATTTCCATCAGGTCCGCCAGTTTCACGCCCTCCGGCGGCAATGGCCGATAGAACATCCAGGCTTCCTCCGCCAGCTCGCCCGCGCGGTCCGCCGTTACCCGGAGGCTGCGTTTGCTGACCGGGTCGATTTCCCTGTATCGCCCGAACCTTCCCGGCAGCAGCGCCACGGGCCGGCCGTCCTCCGTGCGGAACGCCAGCATCGCGTTGCTGTCGCCGCGCCACCAGCTGCCCTCGGCTTTGAATCGCACGCGCCGGGCGCGTATGCCTGACGCGTCGAGAATATCGACGAGACCGACCGGAGTATTGGAGGGTCCCGAGCGCGCCGGTATCTTGAAATCGATTCCTTCATGGCGGCCGATGAGTTGCAGGGCCTCCGCCAGCGCCGTGTCCTCGACACCGGCGTCCCGGTCAACCGGAAGGTCATAGATATTGAAGAGCCGCTGCCGCGCTGCTTTTTCGGCCGTACGGCGGCTGGCAGTCCGCGCGCGCTCGAGATTGACGTCGTCGACCACGACCAGTCGGCGGTTCAGGCGTTCCAGGGAGAAAGCAACCGCGTGAAAAGAGGCGAGCGCCGGCAGCAGCATGCCCTGTTCCGCCAGGCTTTCGGTAGATATGCCCGTCAGCGTCGCCTCGTCGAACAAGGCGAGCCAGCTTGTCCGCGTCAGCGGAATAACGGCTTCGTGCGGGCCGCTCGCTTCCGCCAGTTCCGCCGGGTCGACAATACCCATGAACAGGCTCGCGCCGCGCGGCGGTTTGGATACCCACACCACGCCGCGCCGTACGGATAGCGTACAAGGGGCCAGGGCCTGCGCCCGACCGGGTTCGGCCAGCGCCGTCGGACGCGGAAGGGGGTTTGCAAAACGCGACAGCGTTTCGGTAATGGCGATCAGCCAGGTGTCGGTCTGTTCCGCCAGTTCCGCCGGATGAACCCGGGACAGCAGGGAAGCCGGCAGACGCTTCAAAATGGTGCCCGGCAGTCCTTTGGCAACGATGCTGAGCGTATTGTCTTCGTCACCCTCTCGCTGGTCCGGCGCCATACCCGGCAGCAACCAGCCCGATTCCCGGCGCAGCAGATGCTGCGGCGCCGCCTGCTCCACCCCGTCCTTGAGTTCGACGAGGAACAGATTGACGGCGCCCTGATCGATGAACCAGACACTATCCGGGTCGTCGAGCTTGACCGGCAGGTTGCCGGCGCAGGGCACGGACTCGCCGAAGCGAGCGGCGAGTTCGGCTATGGACGTGAATTCCGGCCTTGTATTCTGCATCAGCCCGACTGCACCAGCTTGTAGTACGCGCCATCCCGATCCGCGATCAAATCGTCGTGCGCGCCGCGTTGCACGGTGACGCCTTTGTCGAGCACGATGATTTCATCGCAATCCCGCACGGTGCTCAGCCGGTGCGCCACGATCAGGCAGGTGACGCCGCGACGCCGCAGGGCGTCATCGACGTATTCCTCTGTCGCGGCATCGAGCGCGCTGGTGGCCTCGTCCAGGATGAGCACCGTCGGATTGCCCACCAGTGCGCGGGCGATTTCCAGGCGTTGCTGCTGGCCGCCGCTGAAATTCGCCCCGCCTTCTTCGACGAGGGTCGCATATCCCTGCGCTCGAAGCAGGATTTCGTCATGGATTTGGGCGTCCCGCGTCGCGGCGAAGAGGATTTCATCCGGAACGGCCGGGTTCCACAACGTGATGTTGTCGCGCAGGGACGCGGTAAAGAGCACGATCTCCTGATCCACCATGGATATGGACTGCCGCAGCACTTCTTCCGGAATCTGATCCCGCGGATGACCGTCAAACAGGATTTCGCCCGACCAGGGCTGGTAGACGCCCGAAACCAGACGCGCCAGGGTCGACTTGCCGGAACCGCTGGGACCGACCACGGCGACGCGCTGCCCCGGTTTGATCACGAGGTTGAAGTCCTTTATCAAAGGGGGCCGGCTCTTGTTGAAACCGAAGGTGAGGTCTCGCAGTTCGAGTTGGCCCGCGAGTTGGAGCCGGCCGTTGAACGTGCGGATAGACTCCGATTCCGGGCTCCGGCGGCTGAAAACGGGATCTTCATCGGTTTTAGAGATGTCCTCGAGACGCTGCAAATCGGTTTCGAGCGCCTGACGGGTTTCGGCAAACTCCAAAAAGCGCCTGACGGGAGCCAGGAACATCTCCGCCAGGATGTAGAACCCGACCAGCGTCCCCAGGGTCATGTTCCCGGCCATGACCATGCCGCCCCCGACGCCGAGAATCGCCGCGCTGCGCAGCGCGTCGACCAGCCCCGGAAGCGAGGTATTGACGGAGCCCAGTTCGGAATAGAGTTGGCGCGCACGCAACTCACGCGCCTGTTGACCGCTCCAGCGCGAAAAGAACCGGTCGTCCGCTCCCGTCATGCGCAGGTTGTCCGCATGACTCAACATCTGCATGCCGAGGCCGATCAGCAATCCCTGCTCGCGCCTCATCGCCTGGCTCCGGACCGCCCGGAGGGCGTTGAGGAAGTGGGCCAACGCTCCGTGCAGAAGGGCCAGCAGAAGCACGATCAGCGTGAGCAGGACATCGTAGGCGAACATCGCGACGAGCAGCACCACGCTCATTCCCATGTCGATAATCAGGACAAGGAACTGATCCGCCAGATTCCTGGCGATTCTGTCGGTGGATGAGACCCGGTCGGTCAGGTCGCCGGCCAGCCTGTGTTCAAAAAACTCCACCGGCAGCCGCAGCAGCCGTGACATGCCGCGACTGAAGCCAATCACCGATACCCGGACGGCGAGCCGCTTGAGGAATCGGTGCTTGAGCAAGGACAGGACGTATACCAGGACGCCGCCGCCAAGCAAGGCGGCCACCAATCCGCCCCAGGACCCGTGTTTTTCCATAACATCGTCGACGAAAACACCGAGGGATACGGGAATCATCAACGTCAACAGCGTCAGCATGAGTCCGCAGGAAATCACCCCGGTAAGCACATTCCATGATCCGGAGAGCAAGGCGCCCAATTGCCTGAACAAATCGGGCTGTTCGCCTCCGGGCCTGAAATCGGCGCCGCACTTGAAGCGGAGCGCAATTCCACTGTAGCCCTTGTTGAACTCTTCAGCGGAAACCCTGCGCCGCCCCGTGGAAGGATCGTTGAGATAGAAATAGCGTCCATCGAATCCTTCGAGGACAAGGAAATGGCTGAATTGCCAGAACAGGATCAAAGGCAATCGCAGCTTTTTCAGTTGATCGGCGCGTACGCTGAGCCCACTGCATTCGAGACCATAGTGCCTGGAGGCGCGCAATATGCTCGCGGCGCTGCTGCCGTCTCGGCTCACCTCGCATTTTTCGCGCAATTCGGTAAGCGGCACCCATCGTCCGAAGTAGGCCAGTACGATGCCGAGACAGGCGGCGCCGCATTCCGACGCATGCATCTGCAACAGAACCGGCGTGGTCACCCTTCGCTTCATTATGTCCGGAAAGGCATCATCCCCGGCCCCTTTGGGGTCGTGAGGCGGCATCTTATGATCGCCTCATACGAAAAAGCGCGATCGGAGATTGCCTGCCGAGCTCGATGACTATCCGACATTTCCTGCCCGCAAGGGAACCCGAATCCAGACTTTCCTCGAGCGCGATATCGACGCGGTACACGGACACCGGCGCCGCGGACTCAAATGCCGCCGGCCCCCCGGAAAAGGGCACGGCGGAAATTGCCCTGATCTCTCCGCCAAGTGTGACTGTTTCTCCATCCGCCGCATCCGGCTCAACCATCACCGGCATCCCGGTTTCGAGATGTGGAGCGATGTCGCTCTCGACCCAGACGAGGGCCTGCACGGAGCGTCTGCCATCGGGCAAGTTTTCGCCTTGCTCGACCAGTACGCCGTCTACCACAAGATTACGGGCTACGTTGCCGAAGAAAAACCATGCCGAGAGAATGCACAGCAATAGCGCAATTGCGGCGACAAGCAGGCGCTCCCGCGGCGTGGAAACTGTCAGTAGCCGGTCGAGTTGTTCGCGTTCTTCCTTCGCTTCGGCAACCGTTTTATGAAATGAGTCGAACGGATTGTTGAACACGACGGTAGAGTAGCCTCTTCAATGAAGGTGAAAAATCTCATTCCATTTCAATATATTATATGAAATCATACACAATTTGGATCAAGAAATATCACGGCTTGGGAGTAGCGGATTGCCGTTGCACGGAACAGATCGTTATCCTCCGGGATGAGTTGCTCCAGAGAATTGGCCGCGAACGATTCCGGTTGCTCGCGCCGCCTACGCCCCTACATCTCTGGAGACCCCCCCTCGCAGGTGCTGAATATCATTATACGAAACCACAGGGCGGGGACTTTTTCAACGGCCCTGGATGGACGCCCTGCAGCAGACAGACGATTTTCTCCGTCTTGCAGCCCCCCTCGTCATACCCGGCATTCCTCTTTTCCAAACCCGGTGGGAGCAATCCGGTGGCGTAGAATCAACCGATATTGAAGTTTCCCAGGACCGGCGCCTGGCAGCCCAGCCCCTGGGAAATCTGGGCAAAACTGGTGAGGGGAAGCGCGCACATCCGGTCCCAGTCCGTTTTGTCGATGACCGTCTGGTTCATCAGTTCGAGCATTTCGTCGAATTTACGAAGCGCGTCGCAATCCACCACTTCGGGGTCCGCCGCCTCACGGTGTAGAGGCCAGGCGTTGTCTCTGGCATGGCGCCAGAATCTGCTGTCGTACCTGGAACCACAGGAATAGTGCCAACCGACGAACAGGCCGTAGCAAAGCATGTTGTTGATGAGAAACCGGTTGACCACCGGCGCGTCACGCTCGAGATGCTCTTCCGAACGGTTCAGACGCATATGGAGAACCATCCCGATCTGCAGTTGGGCGGATACGATCGCCGTTGCTTCAAGCGGCTCAATGAAGCTTGCCGCGTTGCCGATGCGGGCCACCGCGCCGTCGTAAATCCGGCGATGGATGAAATTGGGAAACTGAATGACGGCGCGCTGCTCGAATTCCGGTACGCCGTCGCTTTCGAGAAAAACGTCAAAGTCCGATTCCACTTCGGCAAGGCCGGATACGTCGCGGTTAAAGATGTACCCGTAGGAAGTATGTAACGTAAGCGGAATCACGAATATCCAACCGTGCGGACGCGCAACCGCCCGGGTATAAGTATGCTGTAATACCAGCCCGTCCCGATCTTCTTCGACGATAGCCGGACAGCGGCGGATGATGGCTGTATTTGTAGGGATGAAAGAGAGGTCGATGTGCCGTTCGGGATCGAGTTCTCGGGGGAACCCGCGGGCATCGAAGACCAGGTCGTAGCGCTCCGGCGGCAGGCCTTCGAATTCCACCTGCGCGCCGCCTTCCACCCTGGTGATATCGAGAACTTTCGCGTCGATACGGCGCGCGCGCGTGCTTTCGCGCAGCAGGTTCGTCAGGACGTCTGCGGACAGGTGGTAGGCGTAGGACACTTGCTGCGGTGTGAAATAGTGGGTGAAGCCCTGATTGCGCCGGCCCCATCCCTCGAATGCAACACCGTACTTGCGGGTTCCTCTCAGGCGCTGCTGGATGGTTTCATGGGGGAGATTCGTCAGTTCCTGCAAATGCTGAACCAGGCTCGGCCAGCTGCCCTCACCCACTCCGACGACGGGGATGCGCGAGTCGTATATGTGGTGCAACTCGTGGTCGCCGTCCGGGTGAAGACGGGTTACATTCGCGGCCGCAAGGGAGCCTGCGGTTCCCTGCCCGACAACCGCGATCTTCCGCAAAGATTTACTGCCCGGCTGTATCATCCCACGTCACTTTCGCAGGTATCGGCCCATTGCCTTCCCAAAACACAGATGAAACCGGGGATATGAGCCATTGTCAAATCGAGCTGCTTCGAAATCCCGTGCATGGGCGTCGTGAATCGAGGAATCTCGCGCGCTTGACCGACGAGAGTTACGCCGAGCGCGCAACGAGCGGCATCCCCCACACGGGCGTTCACGCTCCCGGAGCGACCCCCTCAAGGGGTTGTTGAAAAAGGACCCCTCCAGAGGAGAGAATCCCGATCATCGAATAATTCACCGTAGGGACAGGCCTCCGTGCCTGTCCTGACAAAGGACAACCACGGAGGGCAGGACAACCCCGAGGAAGGGTGGAAGAAAAGCCCCCTTGTCAGGGGGGTAAAAACAATGCCCCCGCCGCGCCCCTTTGGACAGGCACGGAGGCCTGTCCCTACAAAATCACCATCACAAAGACTTTTCCAACAGCCCCCTCAAGGACCGAAAGTATATTTGGCGTTTACGAACAGCGTGCGCCCCCGGGCGGAGGCGAACGTGAGAGCCGGGCCGTCGGGGAGCGTGGAGGGACCCCGGTCGGCGACGTTCAGGACGCCGCCGATGAGTTCCATCCCGCGAAAGCCGAACGCATCGCGCCAGCGCAGCGTGACGTCGTGGCCCACCCACCTCCGGTAGCGGCCGCTCCGAATCGTATTCCAATAGCCCGAAAGCCCGTAAACGCTCCAGTTCGCGGTCACGCGGCCCCGGCTCACGCGAACCGAGGCGTGAATGCGGTCACGCGGGAAATAGTTCGGCACCTTCTCGCCGCTCACCCGGATTTCATTTTCGGTCACGCGCAACCAGCGCAGGTCGAAGACCACGCCCGCCGCGTCGGCCTTCAAATCGACGCGCGCGCGCAGGTCGATACCCTCGACGTTGTTTTCCCCGATATTCGCGTAGGAGCCTTCGATGCGGTCGATGAGGTCCCCATCGCGTATGACCCGCACGCCGGCGGGCAGTTGCCCTTTCGCCTCGAGATCCAGGATGTCCTGCGACGGCCAGCTCTCCGGCGCATCGGAGATGTCGATCCGGAACCAGTCCGTGCTCACGGACAAGGGCCCGAAGCGCGCCGCAGCGCCGAGGCTGAGACTCTCCGCCTCGTCCGGATCGAGATTCGGGTTTCCGCTGTCCACCCGCTCCACCTGAATCCTGCGGCAATCCCTGATGTGGCCGGTGTGCGTCCTCACGTCGCAGACGTATGGATAACCAACCGATTCGCGTAAGTGCAGAACGCTCAGCGCAGGCGGCCTGCCGCCCGCGCCCCAGGACGCGCGGAGCGCGAGGTTCTTGCTCAGGCCGTAGCGGCTCGCGATCCGGCCCGAAAACGTCGCGCCGACGTCGTCGTGATCGTCATGCCGTCCCGCGAGGGTAACGTCCCAACCCTTGAGCAGCGGCAGGGAGACTTCCGCGAACGCCGAGAAGCGATCACGTTCGCCGATCGACCAACTCCCGCCGGAGCCGAGCACGTCTTTCGGATCGTAGGAGCGGCCGTTCATGTCCCGGTAATCGCGGACATCTCTCCATTCCTCGGAGGCGATTTCGGCGCCCGCCGCCCACAATACTTCCCCGCCTGAAAGCGTGAACGCCTCACCGTTGAACGAAGCCCCCGCCGCAGTGTGCTCCACCACCCGGTCGTGTCTGTTTCGCAAACTGGTCTCCCGAATCGCCGCCAGATGGTCGGGGTCGGTCGAAAAGGGATCTTCCACGTTGTAGCGTCCGTCTTCAATTTCTTTCGCAATCGCGGTTGCGCTCACGAACGTATCGCCGTTCACGACCAGGTCGTGCAGATAATGGCGAACGTGCGCGTCGTAGCCGATTCCGCCCAGCTTGCCCCGGACGCCGAGCGTCAAGTCGCGCTCCTCGACGTCCGTTATCCATTCGCGGTTGCCGTGGGCGACGAATCGATGGGCCACCCTGATTTTATCCGGAAGAGCGTCGATCTCGGGGTCCTGAAGCAGCCTGTCCCGGAGCGGCTGCGAAGGAGAGAAGGAGAAGGAACCGACCGAGGGAGCGTAAAGGAGCGTGCTTTCACTTTGCGCGAACCGCGCGTCGAGATAGATATCGGCGCTCTCGCCGATCGGGTGCTCGGCGATCAGGAACAGGCCCTCGCGCGAGAGGCGCTCCCACTCGTAATGCCACTTGATCGCGGAATAGTCGAAGCCGCAGCCCACGCCGGGGATATCGCGGGGCTCGGTGAGTCCGCTGATGTAGGCGCTTCCCTCGCAGGCGCCGAGAGGACGGGAGATGGTGCGCCGCCCACCTTCCTCGCCCGGGAGGCTGATGAAAAGCGTGTTGCCGCCGGTCGAGATGTTCCGCGCATCCTCGAACGAGCCGCCCGGCGTCCACGAACCGCGGTAGTAGTCCCTGTCCGCGTCGCGTATCTCTTCCCGCCGGACGACGTCGAGTCCGACCACGGCGCGTCCGCGTCCGAGCGCGCCTCCCCACACGAAACCGCCATGCTCGGAATCGGCGCCCGCCTGCTTCGGCCGGGCCGCGCCGGCCCGGGCTTCAAAGCCCTTGAAACCGCTCCTGAGCACGATATTAATCGCCCCGCCGACGGCGTGTCCGCCGTGCAGGGCGGCGGCGTTGTCATTCAATATCTCGATCCGCTCGATGGCCGACAAGGGAAACGCTTCGGCGTCAAAGACCGAGTCTGATATGCGGCGGCCGTTGACGAGAACCGCTCGGTAGCCGCTTCCGGCAACGGATGGCCGGAAGAGGCCGAAGGTGTTGAACTCCAGCCCCCTCTCCAGCAGTTGCCTCAGGTTCCGGGCGCCGGAGAGCTCGATGTCGCTCCGCGTGATGACGGCTACGGGACGAGCCGTCTCCGAAGCGGGTCCGGGGATGTGACCGGCCACCGAGGCGCCTGCGGCCTCCCCCTGTGCGGAGACTTCTACCGTCCCCGACAGGAAAATCGCCAGAAAAAATGCTGGAAAAACTGCATAAAAGACGTGCTTTCGACTCACGTGCATGGCCCCCTCCTCGTGTGGATACCTGACTGTATGTCTGCTGGTTATTGGTAAGTGGGAGGCGCAGGATTGTCAAGATTTTTTCGGGGGAAACGCATTCAACCCCCCAGGGCGGAAGCGGGGATGGTTCCCGAACCGGCGAGGGAGGCAACGGTGCAGGGGCGGCTCGCGAACCGCCCCTGCGCTCAGAAGAAGATCGATTCTCTGTGGATACTGCCAGGCGAATGGTGCGAACTCATCCCGAAAAATAGCGCTCCATCCACTGCTCGACGTCGAAGCTCCAGGTATCGACACCCTCTTCGCGGGATACGCTCTGGAACACCGGCTTCGCCTCTCCGGACTTGAGCACCCGGAAACTCCATTGTACGACGTAATCCGCATCGCCCACGTCGTCTCCCTCGTCCGGCTCCCTGTCGCCGCCGCTCACGAGCACGAATCTGGTGAACCGGCGCGACAGAAAAGAGCGCTCGTCGATCACGTCGTATTCTATCCGAACGACGTAATCGGAATTCTCCAAAGGCTCTCCGGCCTCGCTTAACCGAACGCAGCGGAACCGCGGGGTGAAAGACAACCCCTTGCAGGCGGCCCCTCGAACTTCGGCCTCCTCGGGGGTGGAGGGGGAGACGACGTGCGAATCGGTGGGAACCAGCCTGGCCTCAACGGCCACCAGGTACTTTTCCTTCGGCTGGGCGCGGGTGATCCGCAGAAACGGGGAATCGGTGAGCTCGAAACCCCCGCAACCGCTCAGAGAAACCAGAATGGTGAGGCAAAAGGCAAGACGTTTCATCTCAAATCCTTTGGCCGGCGGCTTGGGAAACTTTTTCCTGCTTGGCGGCGGCGTATTCAATCTTCGGCCATAAATCCCATGCGCGGGCGAGCACGCGTTCCTCCCCCTGATCCAGAAGGCTCACGCGCACCCCGCGCGACTGGTTCACGAGTTTCTTGTAGAGAATCGGCACGTCGAGATCGCCCACGGCCTCATCCACCTCGCGGAAGCGCTCGAGGCCCTTCTTGAGATTCGCGAGCGCACCCTTGTGGTGGCGCTGCTGGAGCTTCACGTAGCCGGCGGCGATCTGGATGAGCCCCTGGTAGAACTTCTTGGGCACCGGCTCGGCGTGCATCCAGATGCCCTCCCACGCCTCGTGCGCGCACCAGTACTCCCCTTGATTGAACAGGAAAACGCCCGCGTCGCTGCGCGCCTCCCAGGGAATGGGGAACATTTTCAATCTCCTCGAAAAGAGGCTCCTGCGTCCGGTCCGACGTTCCTCGCTTCACGGGTGCGGCGGCGCATGCCCCATGACATGAAGCAATACGCCCGAAGACCCGGACGCCTCTCTCTAAAATAAGCCTCTTTGCGCGAGAGCGCCACTGAAAAATCATCCGTTTCGGCGCCGCGTGGTAGCAGCGGCTCGCGTGGGGCGGACAATACCGCACTTGCGGAACGGCGGAGGTGCAGGGCCGCACCTGTTTCGCTCACGATTCTCCGATGTGGTGAAGGAAAATATCGGATTCTGCAGGGACAGGTCGCGACCTGCCCCTACGCCCCGCCGCACAATCGACCGTTCATCAGTCGGAATGGATTATCTGGTACGCTCAAAAAAACCGGCGGCCGGTGAGGAGGCCGGCCGCCGGCCTTCTTGCAGTACCCTACTTCTCGAAGCCCAAGCTTAGGGCGCGTTGCTCTTCGTCATCACGAATGCCTGGATGACGTGGGACTTGGGCAGCTTCTCCCCCTTGGCGAGCTTGATGCCGTTTCGCACGGACACGCGGCCTTCCTCGTCGAAGGGAATGGCGAGGGTGGCCGTCATCTCGCCGCGCTTGATGGCCTGCACCGCGTCCTTGATGGCGTCCATTCCGAAAACGTTGATGCCCTTGCGGCCCGAGGCGCGGATGGCGCCCAGGACGCCCATCGCCATCGAGTCGTTGTAGCAGAACACCCAGTCGATCTTCTTGTTCTTCTGGAGGATGTTCTCCATCACCTCGAGCGCCTTGACGCGGTTGTACATGCCCGTCTGGTGGGCGACGACCTTGATGCCCTTGTTCTTCGCCCACACGGCGTCCGAACCCGTCTTGCGGTCGTCCGAGGAGGCGGCGCCGGGGATGCCCGACATCACGACGAGGTTCCCCTTGCCCTTCATCTGCTTGACGACCCACTCGGCGCCGATGCGGCCCATCTCCTTGTTGTCGGTGCCGACGAAGTGCACCACGGCGGGGTCGCTGTTCCAGCGCTGGACGGCGACGACCTTGATGCCCTTGGCGGCGGCCTTTCTGAGGGTGGGCTCGGTTCCCTTCGAGACCGTGTTCACGAAGAGCACGTCCACGCCCTTGGTGATCATGTCCTCGAGGTCGTTGATCTGCTTGGCGAGCTTGTCCTGGCTGTCGGTGATGATGATGTCGACGCCGTGCTTTTTCGCCTCGGAGCGCATGTGCTTGGCCACGGTGGCGTAGGCGGGGTGGTGAAGACCCGAGAAGGATGCCCCGAACCGGAGCTTCTTCATCGCCGCCTGGGCCGGCACCGTCCCCGCGACGGCCAGTGCGACCGCGAGGGCTAGAACACCGAGAATTCTTTTCATGGCTTTCTCCTCCTTTGGTTAGGGTTTCTCGCTTAGACTCCGTTGTCCGATTCATCGGCTCCCATCATGAGCCGCAAAACTTTCTCCTGTGTGGCCTCCTTGCGGGAAAGCTCCCCGGCGACGCGCCCGTTCCTGATGATGATGACCCGGTTGCTGATCCGCAGCACCTCGGGCAGGTCCGAGCTGATCATCAAGATGGCGACGCCGCGCTTTTGCAGTTCCCGGATGAGGGCGTAGATCTCCGCCTTGGCGCCCACGTCCACTCCCCGGGTGGGTTCGTCGAAGATGAGCGCCCGCGCGCCCGTATCCATCCAGCGCGAGAGGATGACCTTCTGCTGGTTGCCCCCGCTCAGCGCCTTCACGGACTGGCGGGGACCGCGCGTCGCGATGCGAAGCTCCGCGATGATCTCCTGCACGCGGGACTCGTGCGCGGGCCGGCGGATGAAGCCGCCGGTCGTGTATTTATCGAGCGTGGCGAGCGTGCTGTTCTCCTTTACGAGTAATTGCATTACGAGTCCCTGGAGTTTGCGATCCTCGGGCACCATGCCGAGGCCTGCGGCGATCCGCTGCGGAACGCCTCCGCTCAGCGTCTCGCCCATGAGGCGCGCCTCGCCGCCCGCAGCGGCTTCCGAGCCGAAGAGCAGGTGCGCGAACTCGCTGCGCCCGGAGCCGATGAGGCCCGCGAGGCCGACCACTTCGCCCGCCCGCACCTGAAGGGAGATATCTTGAACTACACGGCCGTCAGACAACCCCTCCGCCTCGAGCGCCACGGGCGCATCTTCGGGCACTTCGAGCGGCGGCTCCTCCTCGGCGAGGCGGCGGCCCACCATGGCGAGGACGAGCCGATCGATCTGCGTCTCGGACACCTCGCTCGAATGCACCCGTTCGCCGTCGCGCAGAACGGTGACGCGGTCGGCAATCTGGAAGACCTCGTCGAGGCGGTGCGAGATGTAGATGATTCCAAGTCCCTGCTCTTTCAGACCCGCGATGACGCGAAAGAGCACCTCGATTTCGCTCTGCGTGAGCGGAGCGGTGGGTTCGTCCATCACCAGGATGCGCGAGGCGCGCGAGAGCGCCTTTGCGATTTCGACCATCTGCTTCTGCGCGACGCCGAGCGCTTCGACCGGGGTGCGCGGGTCGATGGATATGCCGAGTTCTTTCAGGATTTCCCCGGCGCGCGCGTTCATCTCGCGGGTCGCGACGAAGCCCGCCCGGTGCAGGGGTTCGTGGCCCAGGAAGATGTTCTGCGCCACCGTGAGCTTCTGGACGAGGTTCAACTCCTGGTAGATGACGGCCACGCCCATCGCCAGCGCCTCATGGGGATTGGCGACCCGGTAGTCGTTCCCCTCGAAGCGTATCTCGCCTGCATCGCGCCGGTGGACGCCCGCGAGAATCTTGATGAGCGTAGACTTGCCCGCTCCGTTTTCTCCGATCAGGGCATGCGCCTCGCCGGGTATGACTTCGAAATCGACCTTGGAGAGGGCCTGGACGCCCGGAAAGGCCTTGGATATCCCCTCCATCGTCAACAGCGCCGACATCTGCTCACTGCCTGTGCACGAGTTGGCGGTCGATGATGACAGCGAGCGCGATGACGACGCCCTTGGCGACGAGTTGCCAGTGCGCGCTGATGTCGTGGAGGTTCAGGCCGTTGTTCAAGACGCCGATGGTGAAGGCGCCCGCAAGGGTTCCGAACACGCGCCCCTCCCCCCCGGCGAGGCTCGTGCCGCCGATGACAACGGCGGCAATGGCGTCGAGCTCCGCCTGGATGCCCATGTTCGCCTGCGCGGACTGGAGACGCCCGATGATGAGGAGCGAGGCGATGCCCACCCCGAAACCGCAGATGGTGAAGACCGAGGTGCGGATGCGCTCGACGTTGATGCCCGAAAGACGGGCGGCTTCTTCGTTTCCGCCCACGGCGTAGACCGAGGTGCCGAAGGCCGTTCGCGTCAACACGATGTGGGCTACGACGTAGACGATAATGAGAACGTAGATGGGTATCGGCAGCCCGAAGAGGTGTCCCTGGCCGAAATTGCGGTACCAGCCGCCGAAGCGCGTGACCGGAAAGGAATCCGTCACCACGAGGGCGATGCCGTGGTAGATGGTCATCCCGGCGAGGGTGGCCACGAAGGCGTTGATGCGCGCGAAGGCGACGAGGAGGCCGTTCCATAGCCCGCAGGAGAGGGCGACGGCCAGCATGATGAGGATGCCCGCCGCGTCGCCGAAAGCGTTCATCGCCATGATGCCCACCACGCCCGAGAGCGCCATGACGGAGCCGACCGAGAGGTCGAACCCGCCCGAGATCATCACGAACGTCATGCCGGCGGCGATGATGGCGTTGATGGAGACCTGGCGCGCGACGTTGATGAGGTTCGCCGGGTTCAGGAAGGCTTCGGACGTTACGGAGAGAACGAGGCACAAGAACGCCAGACCGATGACCGGCCCGAAGCGGACCAGAACGCTATACGCCGCGCGCCCGCCTGCGGGGGCGGCGCCTTCGCTCGATGCGTGAGCCTCTTGCGCCATGGCTGTCTTCCATCGGTTGGCAAGATTGCGGCTTGAAATTTTCAACGAGTATGGAAAGGAGTATACACCAAAGAGGCGAAAAGAACAGCGGCTTTACCGGGTGGGGACATCCCGATAGAGGAAGAAGGAACTGCGTAGTAACGGTTTGCGGACCGCTCAAGACCCCCAGTCAATGAAAACGGGGATGAGCGACGCGACGAGCAAAAGCGCCATCACAGCGTTGAAAGCCCTCAGCCATTTCCTCGCGGTCAAAATCCGTCCTATGCCGACACCGAACAGTGTCCAGACGGAAACGCACGGGAAGCTCACGGCGAGGAATATCGAGGCGACCAGAACGATTTCCAGATAGAAATATCCGCCCGCGCTCGTAAAAGCGGCGGTCGCGCCCACCGCCATGACCCAGGCTTTCGGGTTCACCCACTGGAAACCGGCCGCCTGGAGAAAGGTGAACGGCTTGCCCGGTCTTGCACTCCGCTCGCCCATTCCACCTGCAGTAGCGATTTTCCACGCCATCCAGAGGATGTAGGCGCAACCGAGAAGTTTGAGGACGATGTGGACTTCGGGCAACGCCTGGAACAATCCCCCCAGGCCGAGCCCCACCGCGACCACCATGACCGGAAATCCGAGGCTGATCCCCAATATGTGCATGAGCGTCCGCCGGTAGCCGAAGTTCGCACCCGAAGCCGTCACCATGACGTTGTTTGGTCCGGGCGTGATAGAGGTGGAAACCGCGAACGAGAGCACGGGCGCGATGAGTTCCGTCAACATGAGAAAAGCGATACTCCCTGTAAAGACGACAAAAACCCCGCCGGCGGCGTTCACCAGCGGGGTTTTGATTTCATATTCCGGCGACGACCCACTCTCCCACGGAAAGGACCGCAGTACCATAGGCGCTGGCGGGCTTAACTGCCGTGTTCGGGATGGGAACGGGTGTGGCCCCGCCGCTATAGCCACCGGAAATATCAAAAAATTCCCGACAATCAAATCACGCGTTTGGCGACATCTTGCTCTCGACCGAGAACCGATGAGCGAAATCTCAAATCGGTCAAGCCTCACGGCCAATTAGTACCGGTCAGCTGAACACATTGCTGTGCGTACACTTCCGGCCTATCAACCTCCTGGTCTTGAAGGAGCCTTCAGGGACCGAAGTCCAGGGAGATCTCATCTTGGGAGGGGCTTCCCACTTATATGCTTTCAGCGGTTATCCCTTCCGAACATAGCTACCGAGCACTGCGGCTGGCGCCACAACTCGAACACCAGAGGTTCGTCCGACCCGGTCCTCTCGTACTAGGGTCAGCTTCCCTCAAATCTCCTGCGCCCACGACAGATAGGGACCGAACTGTCTCACGACGTTCTAAACCCAGCTCGCGTACCGCTTTAATTGGCGAACAGCCAAACCCTTGGGACCTGCTTCAGCCCCAGGATGCGATGAGCCGACATCGAGGTGCCAAACCTCCCCGTCGATGTGAACTCTTGGGGGAGATCAGCCTGTTATCCCCGGCGTACCTTTTATCCGTTGAGCGATGGCCCTTCCACTCAGAACCACCGGATCACTAAGCCCTGCTTTCGCACCTGCTCGACGTGTCTGTCTTGCAGTCAAGCGCCCTTTTGCCTTTACACTCGACGGCTGGTTTCCATTCAGCCTGAGGGCACCTTCGGGCGCCTCCGTTACGTTTTAGGAGGCGACCGCCCCAGTCAAACTACCCGCCTGACAATGTCTCCGACCCGGATTCACGGGCCTGGATTAGACACACAAAATAACAAGGGTGGTATTTCAAGGGCGACTCCAC
>JAJEJD010000012.1:187500-389501 GCA_022828125.1 bacterium
AACATGACCAAAGATCGGAAAAATTTTCTAGCCGACCCCTGCTTGCTCCACGAGCGCAGCCGTGGTGGGCGGCTCACCAGGCTCCGGCGCAGCGGCGTCCTCACCGACCACCTCCTCGCACCTGGGCTTGACCTCCCCGTTCTCGAGCGAGAGCACGATGTTGCAGCGCCACTGCTCGCTGATGTCGGGGTAGTCCATCCGAAAATGTCCGCCGCGGCTCTCTGTGCGAGAGAGAGCCGCTACGGCGAGCATGCGCGCCACGCCGATCAGGTTGTGGGTCTCCTGGATTCTCCTCATGCAGTCGAAGCGCTTGCGGGGCGTATCGCCGGCCACGGCGGCCAGTTCGTTCTCGGCTTCGAGTTCATCGAGCCGCGCGAGCGCTTTCTCGAGCCTCGCCGCATCGCGAATCTGCCCGATTCCCTCCACCCCCACGCGCTGCACCTCCAGGCGAAGATGCTTGTCGTCAGGTCCGCTCGCTCTCGATTCGCGTGCGCGCAGTTTCTCCAGGCCTTCCTGCCAGCCGCCGCTCTCGGGATCGGGCTTTTCGAGCCGCGCTCCCTCGCAAGCCGCGCCTATCCCCGAGCGAAGCCCGAAGACATAGCTGTCCGCCAGGGCCGCGCCGCCCGTGCGGTTCGCCCCGTGGACGCCGCCGGCGGCTTCGCCTCCCGCGTAGAAACCCGTGAGATTCGTACGGCCCCACTCGTCTATCCTGATGCCGCCCAGATAGGTATGCGGACCGCTCGACACCTCGATGGGGGAGTCCGCCATGTCCACGCCCTGGGTTTTGAAGACGCGGATGATGTCCGCCGTGGCGCCGTCGTTCACCTCCTCGATCACGTGGCGCGCGTCGAGGTAGATGCCGTGATTCTCCGTGCCGCGCCCCTCGAATATCTCCATGCCCACACCGCGGTTCACCACAGCGCGCGTGGCGCGCTCGCCGCGCTCGGGGTCGTAGTTCCACATGAAGCGCTCGCCGTCCTTGTTGTAGAGATAGGCGCCCGCGTTGATGAAGCCGCTCGTGTGGGGCGGATAGCCCCGGATCTTGAGCGGCGCTGCGGCGAGGAGCTGATAGTCGATAAACTCCATGTCGATGAGTTCGGCGCCTGCGCGCAGCGCCATCGTGTAGCCGTCGCCCGAGATGTAGGGCGGCGAGTCGTTCACCTCGTGGAGTTGCGGGGCGCCGCCCGTGGCCATGATGGTCGAGCGAGCGTGGACCACGATGGGCACGCCCTCGCGGTACAAGAACCCCCACGCCCCCACGACGCGTCCGCCCTCGTTCATCAGGTCCACGAAAATGGCGTGCTGGATCGTCTCCACGCCCCATTCGCGCATCTTTTTCGCCAGAGACTGCATGAGCGGCTTGCCCATCAGCTTCCCGCAGTGCAAAAGGCGCGGGAAGCGATGCGAGGCGCTTTTTTTCTGGTGGTATCTGCCGTTATCCATCTTCACCAGGCCCAGACCCCATGCGTCGAGTTCGACCGTCCTGTCGATGGCCTCCTCGCTCATGATTCGCATCAAGCGGTGGTTGCAGATCCCGTAGCTCGCCTCGATGGAATCCTCATACAGGAACTCGGGCTTGTCGGTGGGTTCGGAGTGGCCCATCGCCGCGGTGTAGCCGCCGCGCGCCATGGATGAACTGCCGGAGGGAAACGTGGCTTTCGTGATGAGGACGGGCTTGACGCCCGAGCGGACGCAGCCCACCGCCGCCATCATGCCGGCGACGCCGCCGCCGATGATGAGGACGTCCGTCTCGATTCTTTTGATTTCGGAAAATGGACTCAAGGCCAATCTCCGCCGCGCGCCGTTCTCAGTAAATCACGCCGTTCCGTGTCGTGCTGCCCGAAGAGAGGTGCGTACGCGATTCGGAACCTTCCCCTATTGTTTCGCCAGGAACGCGGAGATGTGCTCAGTCACCGCTTCGGTGTCCTCGATCGCCATCAGGTGCCCCACGCCCGGAACCACTACCTTCTCGGCGCCCTCTATCTTCGCGGCCAGCTCGTCCGCGCAGTCATGGAAACCGGGCAGATCCTTCTCGCCCACCATGAGGAGCGTGGGCGCCGTGACTTTTCCGGCGATGTTCGCGAGCGAGGCGTCCTGCGGGGGATTCTGGTCGAGCCAATGCGCGCCCGTGTAGGTGAGAAGCATGTCCTCCGCCCAGTCGGCGGCGTCCTCGTTCTCTCTCACCGAAGCGAAGATGGGCAGGTCCGCCCAGTAATCCTTGGCCGCCCGCAGCCCCTCGGCTCTCAGGGTGGCCATGGTCTGGAGCCTCTGATCGGCGAACTCGGGCATGAGGCGGGGATAATCATAACCCGGTCCCATCGCGATGACCGACGCCGTCCTGTCCGGATGCGCCGCAGCGAAGGCGAGGGCGATTCCGGCGCCGCGGCTCAAGCCCACGAGGTGGGCTTTGGGGATGCGGGCATGTTCGATCAAATCGAGGAGGTCCGCGACTTCGACGTCGCGGCCGTATCCCGTCGGGGGTTTTTCCGATCGGCCATGCCCTCTCAGATCATACGTCAGGACCCGTTGCGTGCCCCGGAGCGCGAGTTTCTGGCGCTCCCACATCGAGCGGTTCAGCCCGTGCCCATGTATGAAGACGATGGGAGGGGTCGGGGTGCTCATGCCGTTGTCGTCGTAGGAAATCTGGACTCCGTTGCATACTGCTTGCGCCACAGGAATTGCCTCCAGCGGGATGTTGATCATCCAAACCCCTCCGCCCGGCTCCTCCTCGAGCCGTCCCGCATTGGCGGCCGGGTTGGGTTGGAAGAAGTGTGTATACAACGATTCGCCCCGATTCGCAAAGCGCCGGACGGTCCCCGGCATGCCGCGGCGGCATCCCGCCGGCCTCGCTTCAGGGGCTTCACCGCCTCCCAGGGAGGCGAAACTCGCGGCTCTCTCTTCAAAAAAAGGGTCTTTTGCGCCAGAATGCGGGTCGTTACGCTTCAGTTATATATGGGCAAATTTTATCGAGCGCGCGCCCTCTCGGCGCGCCTGAAAGAAGAGCCGCCATGAAACTCACCTACGAGCACGCGCACATCCTCCATGCGGACCACGACGAGGCGGTGCGCTTCTACCGCGAAACCCTGGGGGCGCGCGTGGTCGATTCGCGCGAGCGCAAAGGAGCGCCCCAGACCAAGCTCATGATTGGTGGCGGCATGCTCATCGTGCGGGGCGTACGCCCCGGAGAAAATCCCGACCCGCCAAGCCGCACCCCCCGGCTGGGCGTCGACCACATCGGCTTCTACGTGGGGGAGGGAGAACTCGAGGCCGCCCGCGCGGTGCTCACCGGGCGCGGCGTCCCCATCATCGAGGAAGACGACATGCCGCACCTCAAATACCTCTACTTCCAGGGACCCGACGGGGTGGTGATCGAACTCATGGAAACCAAAGGGCCGCTTCCCGCATCGGTTCAGGAGCAAGACGAGGAGTCATAAAAGAATGGAAAAAGCGCGCACGCTGATGGAGATGACGAACCCCGAGGCCGAGAAGATTTTGGAGGAAACAGGCCTCGCCATCATTCCCCTGGGCAGCGTGGAGCAGCACGGCGCCCACCTGCCGATGGGGACGGACTATTACGCGGCGGAGTCTTTCGCGAGGCGGGTCGCGGCCATCACGGGCGGATTGCTGGTCGATTTCTGCCCCTTCGGCGTCACCCCCCTGCACATGGGCTTCGGCGGTACGGTGTCGCTTCGCTCGGAAACGATGATCCACCTCTTGCGCGACGTCGTCGGCAGCCTCCACAGCCACGGGGCGAGGAAAATCGTGTTCCTGAACTGGCACGAGCGCAACCTGCCGGCGATGGAGATTGCGGCTGAAGACGCCCAGAACGCGCACGAGGGTCTGAGAATCCTCATCGTTCACGCACATTTCATCGCCAAAAACCTCTATGGGAGGGAGGTGGGCCTGACCCACGGCGGGGAGCTCGAAGTCCTCCCCGTGCTCGCCGACAGGCCCGAACTCGCGCACCTGGAACTCGCCACGGACGCATCCCCCATGGATCACGGAGCGAAGAGCGACGCGGCCCGTCGCGACCCGGCGGTCTACTACATCCCCAGGGACGTGCGCGACATGTACGAATCGGGCTGGTACGGCGTGATAGAGGACACCTCGCCCGAGCGCGTGGCAGAAGTGATGCGCGGCGTCTCACAGGAAGCGGCCCGGCGCATCCAGGCGTATTTCGGGTTGGGGTGAGGAAAAAAGCCGCTCAGAAACCATCGGTGGGAGCGTTCGACGAAATTGCCTCCGCTTTTGCGTTGACAAGGTGTTTTTGCGATATATACAATTTTCAGACGTGTATACGCGCCGAGCAGACGCCGCCTTCCATTCCATACCTACTCTCTTTCGAGGAACTCCATTGCTTGCGTGCAAGGACATAGCCGAATATTTTCTCTCACTTCAGGATGAAGACGCAGGCGATCTGATCTCGAACATGAAATTGCAAAAGCTCGTCTACTATGCGCAGGGCTATCATCTGGCCCTGTATGATGAACCGCTGTTTGAAGACCGCATCGAGGCATGGCTGTATGGCCCCGTCGTCCCGAACCTGTACCGGGAATACAAGAAATACGGCTCTGCTCCGATTCCAAACCCCGAAGACATGGATTTCAGCAAATTCAACGACGAAGAAAGGGAATTTCTCGATGAGATCTATGACGTCTACGGGCAATTCTCGGCCTGGAAACTGAGAAACATGACGCACGAAGACGTCCCCTGGCGGGCCGCCTCCGAGAACCGGGGAGCCATCTCAAACCGATCCATGAAAGCGTATTTCAAGGCCCAGATGGAAAATGGCGAAGCGGAGGATTAGGCCCAAAGACAGGAGGAACAAGGGGCAGAGAATCAAACCCGGTTCTTCTCGCGGCGTTTCCCCGCAAACGCTCCCGCCCAAGTTTTCGCTTCGTTATCTAAGTCAAAGGGAACATTCCCTGAGAAATTGTCAAAGAGACGAAAAAGCCGCCTTTGCCGGCACCCTGGACAAATTGAGTCGATTGACCTGGAATCGGATCGCGAGCTCGAACAGACACGCAAGCGGATATGAAAAGATACCGCGAGCTCAAATCAAGGCATCGATACCGCCGCACATCACGGACGAGGTGAACCTCCTCGCCTTCCGTTTTTTCGGCCGACGCCCCATGGTGGGCTATAGAGACGGAACCACGTTCTACGTCCTGTGGCTCGACAGGGATTTCACCCTGTATTCTCACGCATGAACAAGCGCCCGCCGGGTGGCGGGCGCTCTCAACTTTCTCAAAAACCCCGGCGGGGGATACGTCTACAAATCAATCACTTCTACGCAGCCTTCCGCCTATTGCGCTCCCTTCGCTATGCGCGCGTCGTCCTCATCGGGCATGAGCACGAACTCGGGATAGGCCTCGAGCCCGAGTTCCGCCGTGTCCTGGCCGAGGTCTTCGGCAGCGGCCGACACCCGCAGGCCCATCGTCTTCTCCAGAATCATCCAGAGGACGTATGAGGCGGCGAACACGAAGACGCCTATCGCCACGATGCCCACAATCTGCGCGAAGAGGTTGCCGCCCGCCGCGATGCAGACCGCGAGCGTCCCCCAGATGCCCGCGAACAAATGGGCGGGAATCGCGCCAACGACGTCGTCGATCTTCCAGTTCTCCAACATCTTCAAGCCGAACGCGCAGGCGAGGCCGCCGATGGCGCCGATGATGACCGCCCAATGGTATTCGACGATGTTCGGCCCGGCCGTGATGGCGACGAGGCCGCCGATGGCGCCGTTCAGCACGGCGAGCAGGTCCACGCGCCCGAAAATGGACTTCGCGGTGAACAGGACGGCGACGCAACCCGCCGCCGCCGCGAGATTTGTGCTGACGAACACGTTGCTCATCGTCACTGCATCGACTGAGCCCTTGACCACGAGCATCGAGCCGCCGTTGAACCCGAACCAGCCGAACCAGAGGATGAAGACGCCCAGGGTGACGAGCGGGACGTTTGAGGGCGGCGTCGACTTGACGCTTCCGTCCTCGCGGAACTTGCCGCGCCGTGCGCCCACGACGATTACGCCCGCAAGCGCCGCCCATCCACCGGTCGAGTGCACGATGGTGGAACCGGCGAAATCACTGAAACCCAGCTCCGTGAGCCAGCCTCCGCCCCACGTCCAGGCGCCCACCAGCGGGTAGACGATTCCGGTCAGGACGGCGATGAAGACGAAGAACGACCACAGCTTCACGCGCTCGGCGAGGGCGCCCGAGACGATGGAGGCGGTGGTCGCCACGAACGTCATCTGGAAAAACCAGAAAGACATGCTGGCGTAGTCGGTCCCGAGCACGGTCTTCGTGGCCTTCTCGTTCCCGGCCAGTATGGCGAATTCATCCGCCGAGGGTCTGAACAAGAGTTTGACCGAACCGATCCAGCCCCCGACGTCCACGAACATCAGGTTGTAACCGATGATGTAGAACATGATCCCGGCGATCCCGTAAAGACCGATGTTCTTGAGACAAATCACCGAGGCGTTCTTGGTGCGCACCGAACCCGATTCGAGCATCGTGAAGCCCGCGCACATCCACATGATGAGCACACCACAGATCAGCAAAAAGAAGGTGTTGAATATGAACTTATCGTTTGCGACCTGAGTCTCGACGGGCATGGCCGCCTCCGCTCCGCTCGCGGCGAAAACAAGAACAACGAAGGCGAGAAACGCTCCCCGGACGGCAGGCCATGGAAGAGAAATTCGATGACGGTTTTTCATGAGCTCACTCCCATTCTTGTGAAAACCGGTTTAATTTCGCTTCGTTCCCGAAGAGATTCTGTTTGGCGAAAAGGTGTAGCGGGCGGAACAGAGGCGGATAAAACATGACGCGCCGTGTATTCATCGGGGCGAGGCGGAACGAGGATCACCATACACGCCTCCGGATAGGGCCGTCGATATGTGCCGCAATTGTATTGAAAACATATTAGTGCATGGGAAGGAAAAGATTCAAGAAATTTTTTTCACGAGGATGCTCGCGGGTTCGGCGCGACCCGGCTTCACCGCATCGATCAAATCGCTCCCGCCGCCCCTGGTGTCCGGCTCCACAGCCGATGCCCGGGTGTGAGAAAACCCGCCCCCCCACGCATCGCTCGGAGCGAATACCCCGAAACCGGGCGGAGGCGCAGGAACTCGCCTTGAAAACCAACCCCCCCTTGTCAGGGGGGCAAGAAAAATCAAAACCCCCCTCAGCCCGGCGGGGGCGCATCGCCTTTTTATACCCCCCTGACAAGGGGGGGTAGGGGGGGTTGGTTTTATGGGGTTCCCCTTTCAGGGTGGGTGCCTTTATCCCCTGAGGAGGGGGACTTTTTCAACAAGTCTCGATTCCCCGGAATTGGACGCCGTCCGGCGCTTCAGGCCGCATAAATAAGCGCCCGCCGGTCGGCGGGCGCTTATTGCTCGATGGCGAGACTCAAGAAGGCAGGGGCACGTCTTTCCCGTAAATCTGCTCGGACTGCTCTTGCGTCACGGGGTTGCCCTCGGGATCGTGCAAGGGATAGGCCTTGAGTGTGCGCATGAAGACCTGGAAACCATAGTGAATCGCCACCATCGCGCCGATCTCCATGATCTGGGCTTCTGAAAAGTGCTTCTTGCCCTCATCGTAGAATTCCTTGTCGAGTCTCGCGGCGTCCCGGTACATCCAGTAGGAATAGCGGAGCGCCCACTTCTCGGCTTCGGTGAACTGCGGGTCGTTCTCGAAATCTCCGCAGGCGGCCTCAATGCGTTCTTCCGTCAGGCCCTCTTTTTTCGCCTGCTCGGAGCGAAGGTTCGCAAAGTAGGTGTCCTGCGCGGTTCTGGCGAGCTGGATGCGGATCATCTCCTTGAGCTTGTGGTCCACCCCGCCCATGGCGTGGGAGCGGTGCATGGCGTCGTGCAGGTTGGCGGCATAGCCGGGCGCATGGGCCATGATGCGCGAGAAAAGCGCATCGGGCGCCTGGGTTTCGGCGGTGCGCTCCATGACGCGCTTCCAGTTCTTCTCTTCAATTCCTTCGGGTTCGAGCGGCTCGATAATCGGCATGTTCTCCTCCTAGCTTCCGCCTGCCTGTTGCGCCTCACCCTCTTCGATCGCGCGAGCGAGCGGGCCGCTCAGGTGCGATACGGGGCAATCGCCGTAGATGCGGCGCGATTCCTCCTGACTCACCAGCCGGCCGTCGGGGGTGAACATGGGGTAGAAATCGAGTGTTCTGAAAAAGGTGTGGTAGCCCACGTTGAAGCCGATGAAAGAGCCGAGCTCAACAATTTCCTCATCCGAGTAGTGCTCGCGCAGCCTTGCGTAGAAGGCCTCGTCGATCTTCTCGGGCTCCGAATCCATGAGTTCACTGTATTCAAGCGCGAGTTTTTCGGCCTCGGTGAAAAGCTCGCTCTCGTGCCAGTTGTCGATGCCCTCGTCTATCATCTCTTCCGTCAAGCCTGCCTGCTTCGCCGAAGCAGAGCGCACGTTACCTCAGTAGTTGCAAAAGGCGCGGCGCGATAGCTGGACGCGGATGATCTCCTTGAGCTTGTGGTCGATGACGCCGGTGTTGAACACCGTGCCCCACGCGAGGTACATCGATTTCGCCAGATCCTCGTTGTGGCCCTGCATGGCGTGAAAGGCGGGGTCGGGCGCGCGGTGTTTTAACGCCTTGTTGACGAACGGCGCCAGCTTCGTCTTCTTCAGATCCTCGATGTCGAGCATGGTGATGTTGGACATATGAAATCTCCCTGAAAATGATGTGCGGGATAAATTGTCGGCTATCGCATCAGGCTCCGCTCTCTGCCTGAACGCGGCGCAGGGCGGTGTCGAGAGCGGAGGCGGCGCGCTCGGCCTCTTCTTCGGTCAAGACCAGCGGCGGACTGATGGTGACGGTGTTCGAAGGACCTGCGGCGATACCTGCGTTCTTGCCGAAGATCACGCCTTGCTCCTTCGCGTAGGCCAGCACCTTCGCCGTGGCCGCCGTGGATAGCGGCGCGCCGTCTTCCTCTATCAACTCCACGCCCCAGATGAGGCCCACGCCCCGCACGTCGCCCACGCAGGGGATGTCGGAGAGTTTGCCCAAAAGCCCGCCGAGATATGCGCCCACCTTGGCGCCGCGCGCGGGCAACTCCTCGTCCATCATGATTTCGAGATTCTTGAGCGACGCCGCGCAGGCGACGGGGTGTCCGCCGTAGGTGTTTATCTGCAGAAAGCCTGAGTCTCCTTCGGCGTTCAAGGCCTCGAATATCTCGTTCGTGGTCGCCGTCGCCCCGATGGGCAGATAAGCGCTGCTCAGCCCCTTGGCCATCGTCATGATGTCCGGCTCGATCTCGTACAGATCGGAGGCGAAGAGTTCTCCCGTGCGCCCGAAGCCGGTGATGACCTCATCCGCGATAAACAAAACGCCGTGGTTCCGGCACACCTCGCGCATGCGTTTCAAATAATCCGCGGGCGGTGGAATCACCCCGCCGCCGCCGATGACGGGCTCAGCGATGAACGCCGCCACGGTCTCGGGGTCTTCGTAGCGGATGACCTCATCCAACTCGTCCGCGCACCGGCGGGCGAGTTCTTCCTCGGTGTCCGCGTTGCTTCGGTAGAAATAGGGCGCGCTCACGTGAATCACGCCCGGCAGAAGCGGCTCGAACATCGCGCGCCGGAGCGTCTGGCCGGTGAGGCTGGCGCCTCCGATGGTCGCCCCGTGATAGCCCTGGTGGCGGGCGATGATCTTGTATCGCCTCCCGCCGTTCAAGCGGCCATAGGCGCGGGCCAGCTTGATGGCCGTGTCCACGGCTTCTGAGCCCGAGTTCACGAACCAGACGCGCTCGACCCCTTCGGGCAGCAAGGACGCGAGCCGCTCGGCGAGCCTCGCCGCGGGGGGATTCACCTGCGTCAGTGGATAGTACGCCAACTCCAGCATCTGCTCGTAGGCCGCCTTGGCCACCTCGTCGCGCCCGTAGCCGATGTTCACGCACCAAAGCCCCGCCATGGCGTCGATGTATTCCTTGCCGGAGGCGTCCTGGATGGTCGAACCCCTGGCCTTGACCACGACGTCGAGGGGATTTTCCTCTATCCCGGAATGGTTCATGAGCGGATGCCAGACGTGTTCCTTGTCCATCGCCCGCAAGGATTCGGCTTCGGCTATGGCTGGATTCATGAGGGTCCCCTCTCGGGTTTCAGCAATTCGGAATTCCATTGATCGATGCGAAAATCTTAATGCGCAAACGGGTGCGAATCAACCGCCGGGAGAACTAGCCCGGCGTATATTCGGGGCTTTCGCTCCTGATCCGAAAGGCCTGGCGCCCGACCCCCTCGATTTCGCCTTCTATCAAGTCGCCCTCCTGGAGATATTCCCCCCACGAGGCGGCGTTGCCGGCAGGAGAGCCGGTGCCGATGATGTCGCCCGTCCGAAGCGTGGCGATCCCCGATAGATACGATACCTGCTCGGCGACCCGCCAGACCATGTCGCCCGTGGTGGCGTCTTGTCTCAGTTCGCCGTTCACCCAGAGCTTGAGCCTCAAATCGTGGGGGTCGAGCCCCTCCTCGGGGAGCAGGATGTAGGGGCCGATGGGAGCGAAGCCGTCCGGGGCCTTCATGGCGTACCAGTCGATGAACTTTCCCATGTTGAGCGTCGTGCGGTCGCTCATGTCGTTGAACAGGGTGTAACCGCCCACGTGATCCATGGCTCTTTCCACCGGAATGTTCTTGCCGCCCTGTCCGATGAGCACGCCGAGTTCGAGTTCGTAGTCGAGCTTTTCCATCGAGGGATAGACGGGCACGTCCTCATATGGGCCGCTCACGCACGTGGCGGGCTTCAGGAAACAGTAGAGCGGGAGCTCCTCCTTGAAATCATCCACTTCGGTGCGCGCCATCTCGGCGGCATGGGCCACATAGTTTCTCGCCATGCAGAACAGCGTGTCCGGCACGACGGGGGGAAGAATCTCGACTTCATCGGGTTCATAGACCACCTGCATTCCGTCGAAGCGAGCCGGGTCCTTTTTGCTCCCGTGCGCTTCGAGTGCTTCGAGAGCCTCCTCGGCGAGAGGACGGTTCAGTTCCAGGTCCTCGATGAACTCCTCGCAATCATGGGGGATCTCGGCCTCGACGCGATCCATGGCCTCCGCCGCTGTTTCCTCATCGAGCGACAGGGCGTAGGCCAGTTTCAGATCGGCGATTCTCTCCCTGAACAGGACGCCGATGCGCGCCTCGCCCGCCAGACTGAACGTACAGATTCGCATGAAGGTGAGCCTCCAGGTTTCAAGTCCGCGACAAGGGGAATCCTACCACAGGGGCGCGGGCGATGCCGCACCGCTCGTAATACAGCGTTCCAGGAAGACCAGCTAGGCTCGAAACGCCAAGACGCGTCCTGAAGCGATTTTATTCCGTTCTTCGGTGCCGGTTCAGAAAATCGAGAATCAGCCGCCGCGCCTTCTCGTTGCGAGAGAGGTTGTGCGCCCGGCCCTCGAAAAGGTGAAACGCCATGTTCACGCCCCGCGCCCTTGCCTTGCGCAGGCACGAATCGGCGGGCCTGCCTCGCCTCCAAGGGTCGTCTTTCGAATACAGCGCGAGTGCGGGCGTACCGATCGGCATCCGAACGCCTCGCCAGCATACGGAACCACTGATGACGTGGGCGCTGAACTCATCCCCTTCATAGGCGGCGACCGCGGTGCCGCCTTGGCTATGTCCCGCCAGGAAGAGGTTTTTCCGGTCCACCCACCGAATGCGCCGGACTCGATATTCCGCGTGATGAATCTCCTCCTGCCGCATCCGGCTCACCCGCCGGTGCGGCGCTCCCTTTATGCCTCGGTGTCGGGAAGGATCGCAGGTCTCGGGCCGGTAGCGGCGGGCGAAGCTGTCGGGCGCGATGACGGCGTATCCCGCCCGCGCCAGAAACCGCATATAGCGCAAGTTTCCCCGGCCCAGCCCGGTGCAGCCGTGCGCGAAAATGACGGTGGGGCGTTTTCTCTTGAGGCCCGCGAGTTTTTGCTGAATGAAACCGTCGCTCATCCTGCCTTCGATGAGCGCGTCTTCTGCCTCGAACATGACGTAAGCGGCGTCGAAGGTGCGCCTCGCCTCCTCAAACAGATCGAGCGTTTTGGGGTCGACCCCTCCGGCGCAGCCCGATAAGAGATAACAAACCAACATCAGGATGAAGATAGAATGCCGCGTGGATGAATAACCGACAGTTCCGCGCCTCATAAACCCCCTAGACCACACCCTCATCTTCCAGCTCTTTCAACTCAGCATCCGATACGCCGAGCAGGCCGCCGAGGATCTCCGCGTTGTGCTGGCCCACGAGCGGGGCGGGCGTTTTGTAGTCACCCTTTATCTCGCTGAATTTGAAGGGAAAGCCCGGGGCTTTCGCGTTCTTGAGGGTTCCGAGGGTGGGATGTTCGATGTCGACTATCATCCCGCGCTCTCGCATGTGGGGCCAGGCGAGGATGTCCTCGATGGTGTTCACCGGCCCGCAGATGACGTCGTGCGCGCGCAGGGAGGAGACCGCTTCTTTCGCCTCGCGGCGCTTCGTCCATTCGGTGATGATGGCGTCGACCTCCGCGACTCTGCTCACGCGCCGGCTCATGTCCTCGTAACGCTCATCGCCAATCAATTCGGGGCGCTCGATACCGCGCAGGATGTTGTGCCAATGCGCGTTGGTGCCCGAGGCGATGATGACCCAACCGTCTTTCGTCTCATAGGCGTTGAACGGGGCGAGCCGCATGATGCGGTTGCCGATGCGCGGCGGGAGGCCCAGTTGTTCGTAAAAATCCATCGGCTCATCGAAGATCAGGGAGAAGATGCAGTCGATCATCGAAATGTCGACCTGCTGGCCCTCCCCGGTGCGCTCGCGGTGAAAGAGCGCCGTCATAATGGCGCCGAAGGCGAACGTGCCGCCCACGCTGTCACCGAGCGCGGAGCCCGCCTTGGTGGGCGGGCCGTCGGGAAATCCCGTGAGGTTCATGAGGCCCGAGGCGGCCTGGGAGACGGCGTCGTAGCCCTTGAGGCCCGAATCCGGCCCCGTCTGGCCGTAACCCGTGATGGAGCAGTAGACCAGGGAGGGCTTTCTCGCATGGAGCGTCTCGTAGTCAACTTTAAGCCTTTTCGTGACGCCGACGGAGAAATTCTCCACCAGGATGTCGGATTGATCCACGAGCCCGTAGAACATTTCGAGACCCCGGGGGTCCTTGATGTTCAGGGTGATCGCCTTTTTCGCGCGCGTGCGCTTCAAGTAGGCAATCCCCAGGTCCTCATCCGTCTGGGGATGGTAGGAGACGCCCTTCTCACCGATGTAGGGTGGCGAATAAGCCACCGGGTCGCCGGTGGCCGGATTGTCGACACGGATGACCTCGGCCCCCAGCCCCGCCAGAAAAAGCGTGGCCTGCGGACCCGAGAGAAACTGCGTCAGGTCGAGGACGCGGATGCCTTCTAATGGCTTCGTCATGAAAAGCCGAGCTAGCCTTCGAGCAGAATCTTCACCGCCTGGCGGGCCGCATCGCCCGCGCGCGCGGAGATTTCCTCATCCGAGAGCGTGCTCAGGGGGTGCTGGATAACCACGGGGTCGAGGTCGTTCATGCCCAAAGCCGCCCTTTGCACGTGGGCTTCGTGCAGGAAGACCTCGGTCACGACAACGGCGGTGGGCACCCCTTTTTCTTCCAGGGAGATCGCATCGTGCATACAGCACGAAGTGCAGGAGCCTCAGTCCCCGATCGCCGTCAGGACGACGTCGTTCTCCTCCGCGATCTGCGCGATCAACTCAGGCGCCGCGTTTTTGGAAAAACTCTCTTTCTTGTAGTAGCGCACCTCGGCGAAGGGGCCTTCCGCCTCCATCAGCGCCGTGGTTTTCTCGAGCAGCCTGCGCCCGTTCCACTTCGTGTTGTCCAGGACGCCGAGCTTGAGACCCTTCAAATCCCGGACGCGCTGCGCAGTGGGTTGGGCCGCTGCCTCGACCACTCCCCGGGGGTCGTAGACGACCTGACCGGTGATGACGTCACTCATGGTTTCCTCCAGTTTTCTCTTGCTAACGCTATAGCAGACAGGTGCCGTCCACGCAGACGGGGCCGCCTTCGAGCGCTCTTCCGTCGATTGCGCGCAGCACCGGGTTCGTCATGTGGCCCCAGCCGGGAATGAAGGCCGAGAAACGGCCCGCCTCCCCGCCCGCCACGAACAGGTGAATGTTCTCGGGAGACGGCACGATGGGGATTCTCTCATCCGGCTCGCGCCTGTACCACTTGGGGATGTTGCGGTTGTAAACTTTTCCGTAGCGGTGGTTGAACGAGATATCGGCGAACGTGTTCCTGGTGTGCATCCACAGGTAGCTCTTCACGTCGTTCCGCGTCCAGTTCTTTGCGCTGATGGTCGCCCCGTGCTCGGGGCTGATGACGACGGCGCACGAGCCGCTGCTCACCGAATTGTTGTGCGCGATCGTGCTCATCGCCGAGCAGATGCTGTCGAGGATGCCCTCGGGATCGTCCGAGATGTGGTTCGTCACGCTGTGGGGCGCCTCGGCCGCGATGGCGAAGACCGTGGAATCCTCGGGCGCGTAGCCCTGTTCCACGTGGTAGGGCGCCCAGGGGCTGGCCTCTTCGTTCTCCGCGATGCAGTAGGTGTATTTGGTGGGACAGCCCAGCGTGCTCTTGTCCAGATCGCCCGGCCACGCGCCGCCGGCGTTCAAGAGCATCATCCGCACCGCGCGGCCTATCGTCGCGTTGGCGCGGTTGCCCGAGCCGAACACGTTGCAGCCCGCGTTCATGCCGATCTCGTGCCGAACCGGCCCGTTCACCACGATGAGCGGGCACGCCATGTGTGTTGTGGCCTGCACGCCGTTCAGGTTGAAATGGGGGTCGCAAAGCGCCAGCATCGCCGCGCGGACGACGGGCGCGTACTCCGCCTTGCAGCCCGCCATTACCATGTTGATCGCCAGAACCTCTCTCGTGAGGTTGCCCCAGCGAGGCGGCACGCGGCACTCGATGTAGTCTTTATCTCCGCCCAGGGCTGAGACGGCAGCGTCTATCTTCTCGGGCGTGGGCGGGACGACGGGAAGCCCGTCCGAGAAGCCCTGCTCGTAGTAGTACTCCACCAAGTCGACTTCCTGATCCACCATCTGCGTCGTCTGCGACATGCCGAATCACTCCTGCTCGTTGAATCTCAAGAAAAAATCATCATAAACCGAATCCCACAAAAAGAAAAAGACGGGATGGCGGAGAGGAGGAAATCGAAACGTCTTTGAAATCAGCTTTTCTAGGCGTCCGGAAAGAGCGTTTCCGCGTCCTTGAGCGCGCCTTCGGCCTGCTCGGGGGTAAGGCCCTTCACGCCTGAGAGATCGACGCCCCGGATGTCGGCGAGCTCCAGGTCGGCGTCGTCGATGAGCGCGTCCGTAAGGTTCACCCCCCCGAGTTTCGCCCGCTGAAGCGATGTCCCGCGCAGGTCGGCTCCGCTCAAGTCGGCGCCCGTCAAATCCGCGAACTTAAGACCCGCCGACATCATGTTCGCCCCGGCCATGCGCGCGCCGGTGAGGTTCGTCCCCTCGAGGCTGGACTGGAACAGATCGGCCCCTTCGAGATTGGCGCCCGTCAAGTCCGCCCCGTCCAGGTTCGCCCATTGCGCGTTGGCGCCCGCGAGGCGCGCTTCGCGCAAATCCGCTTTAGTGAGATTCACCATGAAAAGGCTGATGATTTCGAGATTCGCGCCTGCAAAGTCGGCGCGCTCTCCGCGCGCGCCCGAACTTTGCAGCCACTTTCCGTGGGCTTCGATTTTTTCGGCGAAAAGAGCCTCCTGCTCCACCTGGTCCGGCGCCATGGGCAGGCCGAAGCCGCCGCCCCCCTGGGGAGGTCCGCCTCCTGAGGGAGGGTCGTCCTTTTGCGTGAACCAGCCGAAAATCTTCCTGAGGATGGCGCACCTCGCTTTCCGAATACCAAGGCCGTACGGTTCGATGAGTAATGAGGATAAAACCGGTTTTTTCTTGCCTCAAGCCCCAGCCTTTTGTCAAACAGGCGGCGGCTTCAGGCGCTCCATGAAAGTCGGGCCGGGCGGCTCATTCTCCCCGAAAAAGCGGTCGCCCATGAATTGCTATTCCGGCGGCAGGGAGGCCAGAAACTCATGGCAGATGCGCGCGAATGCGTCGGGCCGCTCGATGAGCGCCACGTGGCCCGTGCCCTCCATGATGATGAGTTTGGAGCCCTCGATGCGCTCGTGGATCTCCTTCGCGTGGTGGGGGTCGACGATCAGGTCGCGATCCGAACAGGTGATGAGCGTGGGAACTCGTATCCGGTGAAGACGCTCGAGGGTGTCCCCCTCCAGACAGGCGCGCAGTTGCCCCTCCCAGCCCAGGTCGACGCCGGATTGCTCGGTAAGCCACCTTCTCTTCTGCTCCAGAAGCTCGGCGTTCGCGTCGTAGAATTCATGGGAATAAAGCCCGAGAAGACTCAGTTCCACGAGCGCTTCGCGCTCCCCGCGCGCGGCGAGATTCATGCGGGCGCGCTGAAAAGAACCCAGCCGCGGGCAGTTTCTCGCCCAGGTGTGGTGGAGCCCCAGGCTCACGACGCGCTCGGGGTGGCGAAGCGTGAGTTCGGTAGAGATGTGCCCCCCCATGGAAAAACCCATCACGTGGGCGCGCTCCACGCCCGCGGCGTCCAGAACGACTGCTGCGTCATCCGCCATGTCCGCGAGCGTATACCCCGGCGCGGGCGCCGTGCTCCTGCCCACCCCCCGGTTGTCGATGACGACGCAGCGGTAGTCCGCGCTCAGCAAGGGAAGCTGCGCCGACCAGAAGGTGTGGTCATGCCCCGTTCCGCTCACCAGCAAAAGGGGGTGCCCCTCTCCCTGGGTGTCATAGAAAATCTCTACGCCTGATTCCAGCGTTACGAACGGCATGGGAAGGTCCTCAAAAAAGCGGGCGGCGCGCGCCATCACATCCTGGGTTCATCCTCGGGTCCCCAGAAGAACGGGTCGAGCAGCAAGCCCTCGCGCGGTATCTGCGCGGCGGGCGTGAGCCCCTGTTTGAGTTTCAGGCGGTGAATCGTCCGCAAGTGCACGAGCGCCTCCCAATACATCTGCCGGAGCATCCCCGCCAGCGTGTAGGTGAACTTCGTCTCGTCTTCGGGGTCCTGCGCGAGACCCTCGTCGTGAAACGTGGAGACGTGCATCCAGAACCGGTATACCGGCAGGTCCGTATCCCCCATCAGCAACTCTGGCTTGAAAATGCGGGTGATGGAAAGCGACTTCAACTCATCTTCCGTCTTTCCTTGGGCGGCGCGTTCGGCGAAATGAATCGCCTCGTCGAACTTGGGCAGCAAATCCTCCAATTTCCAGTATTTCTCCTCATCCAGCCTGCGGTCGTACTGATTGGGGGCCGCTTTCGTGAAATCCACCGGGTCTTCCGGCGGGTTCTCCGGCCAGAGCGTCTTGCCCCACATCTTCACCCACCAGAAGAAATAGGCGAGCGCCACGTGGCTTATATGCCGCCTGATGCTCCAGCGCGACCACTCTTCCGATGGGTCCTCCCAGTCGAGCTGGGCGTCGCTCAGCCCTTCCACTTCCCGGTGATACATCGCGCGCAACGCCTGAAAATCGGGGACTCCCTCGCTCACGCCCGTCTCCTCCCGAATGAATGCTCTCTCATCATCAAACCACCCAACCTTCCTTCATCCACTGATAGTCGCCGAACGGGGCGAGAGGGGCAACGCCCGGGCGCTAGAGAATCCGCAAATCCACACCCGTCATCTCGGGAGGCGGGGAAACCCCCATCAACCCCAGCAGGGTGGGCGCCACGTCGCAAAGCGCGCCGCCTGATCTGAGCGGGCCGTCGAAACCGGGCGCCATGACGATGCAGGGCGTCTCGTTCAGCGTGTGTGCGGTGTGCGGGCAGTCGTTCTCCACGTCCCACATCGTCTCGCAATTTCCGTGATCCGCCGTCACCACCGCCGCCCCGCCCGCGCGCTCCAGCGCTTCGAGAATGCGCCCGAGACAGAGGTCCACGAAACCGGCGGCCCGCACGGCGGCGCTCTCGACACCCGTGTGTCCCACCATGTCCGGATTGGCGTAGTTGAGAATAATGGCGTCATTCTCACCCCGCTCGATGGCGTCCAGTACCACTTCCGTTACTCCTTCTGCGCTCATCTCGGGCTTTAGATCATAGGTGGCCACCTTGGGCGAAGGAACCATGCGCCGCCTCTCGCCGGGGGGCGGCTCCTCCTCCCCGCCGTTAAAGAAATACGTGACGTGCGGATATTTCTCCGTCTCGGCGACTCTGAGACACGTCCGCCTTGCATCGGCCAGCGCGTGGCAGAACAGACCCTCCATCTTCAATGGGGGAAACGCGACGGGAAGGGCGAAGCGATCGTCGTATTCCGTCATGCAGGCGTAATGGACCGATGGCCCGCCCGAGACGTCGAAGCCGTCGAACCCGTCATCTGTGAAGGCGCTGGTGATCTGCCGCACCCTGTCCGCGCGGAAGTTCATGCAGATCACGGCGTCGCCGTCTCGAATCAACCCCACCGGACGCCCGTTGTCGGTGAGCACCACCGGCTCGATGAACTCATCCGTCACCCCCTGCGCATAGGAGGCCTCTATCGCCGCAGCAGCGCTCGGGGCATGGATGCCTTCTCCTGCCGTCATGGCCCTGTAGGCGCGCTCGGCCCTCTCCCACCGCCTGTCCCGGTCCATCGCGTAGTAGCGCCCGATGACGGTGGCGAGTTCGGCCCCCGCCTCGCGCCGCAGACTCTCCTCGTAACGACCCACGAAGTCCAGCCCCGAACGGGGAGGCGTATCCCTCCCGTCGGTGAAGGCGTGCGCGAAAATTCGCTCGACACCGGTTTTTCTCCCCAGCCGCGCCAGCGCCACCCCGTGATCCTGGAGGCTGTGTACGCCGCCGTCCGATACGAGGCCGATGACGTGCAGGGCGCCGCCATTTTCTTTGGCTTTTTGAATGCACTCCACAAACGGGGGGAGTTCGAAGAAATCACCCGCCTCAATGGAGCGGTCGATGCGAACGATGTCCTGATCCACCACGCGGCCGGCGCCGAGGTTCAGATGCCCCACTTCGGAATTGCCCATCTGGCCGTCGGGAAGACCCACGGCGCGCCCCGAGGTGACGAGACGGGTGTGGGGGCGGTGAGTGAGCAGGGCGTCCATGATCGGGGTATCGGCCAATGCGACGGCGTTATGCGCGCGCTCATCGGATAATCCCCATCCGTCCAGCACGATGAGCATGACGGGGCGAGGGTAGTTCAACGGCTTCACACGACCTTTCCGGAAAAGCGGATATGCTTTTTCTGTTATCTGGAGTCGAAAACGCGGACGAATTGCAGCTTCTTCTTATCCCACCGCCAGAATTCCTCGATGGGAAAACGTTCGATTAGAATCTCGTTTTTATCTTTCCCGCCCTTGAGATTGAAGACCCGCTCCTCGTATTTCCTGACCCCCTTGAGGATGAGGGTGGCCGGATTGCCCGGCCCGTTGAAGCGGAAACGAACCTTGGCGCTCAGGTCTTCGCTTCTCTGGACAGCCCGGGTTCTCGCATCGTTCAGGTACGCCTTCGGCCATCTCAGTTCCTCTTGCAAGTGAGCGAACCACACCAGTTCGAAGCGGCGCTTTTGGGCCGGCTTGATGACCCGCACGGCGTCTGAATAGCGGTCGTTCGACTCCTCGCGGACGTTGACTATCAATTCGTGCGATCCGTCCCCCGTCAAATCGGCGATCTGGTAGGTGATCTCCCGCCCCCGGCTCAAGTCGCTGTAGGAGGCGAGCGGCTTGCGGGCGCTCTTGTCGTCATCCATCAGGCAAAAGGAGATGTAGTGGTCCTTGGCGTGATCCGACTGGATGACCATGAGGGTTTCGAGGCGTTTGTCCGCGTCCATGTTGAGCGGGATAAAATCCACCGTGAAGGCGTAATTCTTGAGATGATCGGAAGAGAGGTACCAGGGCCATTCGTTTTCAGGGAGCGGGCAGTTCGACAGAGCGTTGAGTTGCACGTTGGCGTCCGAGGAGAAAAATTTACGAACCAGCAGCCAATCCTGGGGCTTCTCCAGCCGCTTGAGATGGGAGACGAGACGGGAAACGCGTCTTTGCTCTATCGCCTCGGGGGTCTCCGGCGCAGCCGCAGAGACCCCCATGCTCCAAGCCGAAGCAAGGAGCCACAATATCAAGGCCATCCCCATGAGGCCTCTCATCGCATGCTCCTTATCGAGCGCTACCCTATGAAGCAATATCGACTCACCATTCTACACTAAAATGCAAATAATACCTAGGGCCGGAGCAGCACCTTGATTATGCCCTTTTCGCGGGCTTTTTCAAATGCTTCGGGCGCGTTTCGCAGGGCGAAGCGGCCATGAATCATCGAGGACGTGCGAACCGCGTCCGTCTCGAGCGCCCGAATCGCAGGCGCGAAAGGCCCGCAGCGCGAACCCAGGATTGTGATTTCATCCACCACGACGGAGGATAGATTCAGGCGAGCTTCGGAAGCCACCGTGCTTTTGAGCACCAGCACGCCTCGGGGCTTCGCCTTCGAGACGGCGAGGGAAAACCCCTCCGCAGCGCCCGTGGCCTCGATCACGACGGGCCACCCCTCCCCCCCGGAGCAGACGGCCTGCGCAGGATCGCTCCAGACGGGAATCTCCAAAGAGGCGAGCAGCGCCATTTTTTCCGGGTGGCGGCCCAGCAGACACACTCTCGCCCCGGCGGTGTGGAGCACTTGGGTCTGGAGCAAACCGAGCCTCCCGTCTCCAATCACCAAAACCTCGCGCTCCACGATTTCGGGAAACTGCTCGATCACCTCGAAACAGGCAGCCAGAGGCTCGCAAAAAACGGCCGCCTCATCTTCCACGGCGTCGGGAATGGGGTGTAAGTTCCGACTCGGCAGGCAGGTATATTCCGCAAAAGCGCCGGGGCGGTCGAGAATGCCCAGGACGCTTCTCTCGGGACAATGACGTTCCATACCACCTGCGCACCAGGGGCAATCCCCGCACCCGCAGTTAATCTCGCCCACCACCCTGCGTCCCAAAAGCGGGTGCGCCTCCGGCCCCACCACCACGCCGACGAACTCATGGCCCAGCACGCCCCGGAAATTCATGTACCCGCGAATGAGCTCCAGGTCCGTGGCGCAAATGCCCGCAAGACTCACCCGGACGAGGGCTTCATCCGCGAGGGGCTCGGGGCGCGCTACCTCTTTCAAAGAGGGGCCGTTCTCCTCCAGCACGTAGGCAAGCAACCGGTGATCTCTTTTACGGGGTCCAGGGCGGCTCGGAGCGGTTCGGGATTTTCTCGGCGCGGCGCGGCAATTTATTCGCGCGCTCTCAAGGCCTCCTTCACGCGGCCGACTCCCAGATGTTCGGCGATTACGTCCTCTCGCGCAAGGAGCTCTTCGCTCGTTCCCTCGAAGGCGACGAAACCGCGGCTCAGCACGTAGAAATAATCGCCCACCTCCAGCGCCAGGGAGAGGTTCTGTTCCACGAGGAGGATGGAGAGGCCGTGCGTGCGGGTCTTCATGATTCCGTCCCTGATGGAGCGGACGAGGCCGGGCGCGAGCCCTTCAGTCGGCTCATCGAGCAGAATCAGCCTTGGACGCGCCACCAGGGCGCGCGCGATCACGAGCATCTGCTGCTCACCGCCGCTCAGGCTCCCCGCCAGTTGTCTGGCGCGCTCTTCCAGGACAGGGAAAAACGCCAGCGCTTCGCTGACGCCGTTCGCGTCGGAGTGCGGGCTGGCCTGCGCCGCCACGCGGATGTTCTCCTCCACGCTCAAGGAACCAAAGGGCCGCCTGTCCTCGGGCACGTAGGCCACTCCCATGCGGGCGACCTGGTGAGCCGCCATCGTGTCGATACGCTGCTCCTCGAAGAGGATTTCGCCTGAAGTGGCGGACACGAGCCCTATGATGGACTTGAGCGTCGTGCTCTTGCCCGCGCCGTTGCGCCCGATGAGGCAGACGATTTTGCCTGCGCCCACCTCGAGGTCTACGCCGTGGAGAACGTGGGCGCTCCCGTAATGGACGTGGAGTGAGGAGACTTTGAGCATCAATCCTCCTCCACTTCGACGGCGCCCAGATAGGCGTCCTGCACCTGAGGGTCCTGGCTGATCTGCTCGGGCGGACCCTGGGCGATCACCCGGCCCTGCGTCATCACGGTGATTTTATCCGAAATCGAGAGAACCACCTCCGTGTCGTGCTCTACGAGGAGGACGCTCGTGCGCTCCGCGATTTGCCTTACCAGGCGGGCGATGCGCTCGGTCTCCGTTCGGGACATGCCCGCCGTCGGTTCATCGAGCAACAGGACCTCGGGGTTGAGCGCAAGCCCGATCGCCACCTCGAGCACGCGCTTGTCCCCGTGTCCCAACTCCTCGGGCCGCAGGTGGGCCTTCTCGATCAGCCCGACCACCTCCAGCGATTCCTCCGCGTCCTCGCGGGCCTCGATGCAGGCGCTCGCCTTTCGGAAGAAATCGAAATTGTATCCCTCTCGGGAGCGCGCCGCGAGTTCGACGTTCTCGCGCGCGCTCAATTCGCCGAAGACCTGGGTGATCTGGAAGGTGCGGACAATCCCCGTCTTCACCAGCTTGTGGGAAGGCAGATGGGTGACGTCGCTCCCGTTCAACGACACCTTGCCGGCGTCGGGACGGAGGAATCCGGTGATGCAGTTGAACAGCGTCGTCTTGCCGGCGCCGTTCGGGCCGATGAGCGCGTGCACCTGCCCGGCTTCGATGTCCAGGGACACGTCGTTCACGGCGTGCAGGGCGCCGAAGGACTTGTGGAGGCCTTCTACTACGAACGCGCCGGCCACAGCCGTCTCCAGATTCTCTCGGCGATGCCTGCGATTCCCGAGGGCATGAACAAGACGGCGAGCACGAAAGCGAGCCCGAAAGAAAACTGCCACGCCCGGTACATCGTCGTCACCTGATCGCGGATGAATATGAAGCCTATCGAGCCGATAATCGGGCCGAAAAGCGTTCCGATGCCGCCCAGAATCGTGATGGCCAGTATGTTGCCCGACTCGATCCAGTAGAGCGACATCGGGTTCGCGCCCGCCTTCAGGAAGACGAAGAGCGTTCCCGCCACGCCGCCCGTCATCCAGGAAAGGATGAGAATCACCAGCTTGTGCCGCCTCACGTCGATGCCGATGGCCGCCGCCCTGTCCTCGTTCGCGCGAATCGCCAGCAGGGTTTTCCCGAAGGGAGACTCCACCACCCTCCTCAGAAGAAGATAGCAGACGATGAGCGTAGCCGCGGTGAGGAGGTAGAACTCCTCGCCGGGCTCCACCTCCCGGCCGAAGAGCGTGGGCAGCGGAACGCCGATCAAGCCGTCCAGCCCGCCGGTGAACGAGCGCCACACGACGGATATCTGGAACAGGACCTGGCAGATGCAGAGCGTGAGAATGGCGAAGGCGATTCCCGAGAGGCGCGTCACCACCAGGCCGGTCAGAAACGCCACCGCGGCGGCGGCGGCGATGGCCACGATGGTCGAGAGGAAAAAATCCGCGGAAATGTTCATGGCGAATATGCCCGCGGCATAAGTCGCGAAGCCGAAACTCGCCGCGTGGCCGAACGAGACGAGTCCCGTGTAGCCCACCAGCAAATCGAGGCTCATCGCCCAGATGCCGAAGATCAAAGCCTCGGTGAGCAGGGTGATGAAAAACGGGCTGGCGCCCAGAAACGGAACCGCCAGCACCAGGAGCGCGGAGCCGGCGAGCAGCACCCGCGTCGCCACTTCCCGCGAACGGGTCTTCGAGGCGTCTTCTACCAGGTTTTCCACCTCAGGCGATGCGGCCACGACCGAAAACCCCTCTGGGCCGAAGAACCATGATCGCGGCCACGACCAGGAACAAGACTGCGATGGCCCACTCCGCGATGTAGCCCCCGCCGATGGATTTCGCGAGCGCCACGATGAACGCCCCCACGGCCGTCCCGGGCAGATGGCCGAGACCGCCCAGGATCACCGCCAGGAACGAGTCGATGATGATGCCCATTCCCATCTCCGGCTCGACGGAAAAAATGGGAGCGCCCAGCGCGCCCGCGAACGCCGCGAACCCCGCAGCACCCCCGAAGATGCTCGTGAGCAGCCAGCGCGTGTTGATGCCGAGCGCCTCGGCCATTTCGTTGTCATCCGTGATGGCGCGAATCTTGAGGCCCACCGCCGTGAACTGGATGAAGACGAAGACCAGCCCCGTCACCAGCAATGACAGCGCCGACGCAAAGAGCCTGTAGACGGGGAACTGATTGCCGAGGATGTCCACCGTGCCCTGGAAGATGACGGGTGGTTTGATGAGGGTGGTCTCGGTGCCCCAGAGATACTCGATTGCGCCCGTGATCATGAAGGAAAGGCCAAACGTCACGAGCAGCGTGTAGATTTCATCCCGGTTCCGGATGGGGGCGATCGTCAGCCATTCCATCGCGATGGCCAGGGGCACCACCACCAGCGGGGCGAACACCATCGCCCCCCAGCCCAGCGAGGGCAGGAAGATGATGAAGAAATACCCCCCCAGGGCGTAAAGCACCCCGTGCGCGAAGTTGACGACTCGGCCCAAGCCGAACACCAGGCTCAGGCCGAGACTCGTCAACGCCAGGAACGATCCGTAGATGATCCCGTTCAGCGAATTGACGAACAAGAAATTCCAATCCATTCCAACCGCTATTTCTTCAAATTACAGCCGAGCTTCTTCGCCGGCTCGAGCGTCTTGGACGCGGGAAGCGCATTGACCGACTGCGCATACATGGCGCCGTACTTCGGCTTCTTGAGCTTCTCGATCCGCCCGAGAATCAGCGCAACCTCCGCCATGCGTCCGTCTTTCTGGAAGCGCATTCTTCCCGCGGGAGCCTCCACATCGAGCTTCTCGAGCGCCGCGACAATGGCCTTCCCGTCCGTCGAGCCCGCCTTCTCGATGGCGTTGAACAGAAGCTGGGCTGCCGTGCCCGCCTGGATGGCCTGCATCCCGGCTACGCGGCCGTGCATCTTGTAGTAGAGCTCGTTGAACTTCTTGGTCGTGGGTATCGTGTCTTCCAGGCGCCACGCGCTCCACGCGCCCGCCGAGACGATGTGGGTCGACAATTCGCCCAGCTTGGCGATGAGCCAGTCCGGCAGTCCGATGGGCGCCACGAGGGTCGCCTGCTTGGTCAGGCCGAACTCGTTGGCCTGCTGGATGAACTGCACGAGCGGCGTGCCCAGGGTGACGGGAATGACCACCGCCGTCGCGCCCGACGCGCGGACCTTCGCGATGAACGGCGCCCAGTCCGTCGTATCGAGCGGCGCGTACGCCTCGCCGACGTAATTCACGCCCTTGACGATCTTGACCGAGCGCGCCACCCGGCGGCTCCAGGGATAGTCGTGGCCCATCGTGAACCACTTCGCGGCCTTGAACTTCGGGGTATCGTTGATGAGCGAGTCCATCGCCACAACGGCCATCTGGGGCGTGGGGTTCGTCTGGAACACCCAGTAGTTGCACTTCTCGCCCGTGATGACGGCCGAGCCGCTGTTCGAGGTGATGATGGGCACGCGCAGGCGATTCGCCACGGGCAGCAGCGCGAGCGCCTCCAGCGTGCTCGTTCCCAGAATCGCCGTAACCTGGTTTTTCTGGACGAGCTTGGTCGCCTTGGTGACCGCCACCTGCGCGTTCACCAGGCTGTCCTCGAGGATCAACTCGATGGAACGGCCCATGACGGGTCCGTGCATCTTCACGGCCGTCTGGATGCCCGTGGTGATCTCGTCACCGATCGGCTTGAGCTTCCCGCTCAGAAACGACAGCACCCCGATTTTGATGGGGTCTTTCTTCGCGGCGAAGGCGGGGGAACTGAAGGCGGCGACGAGCGCGAAAGACGCTACTATAAACATCACCGCCGGACGAGAAACGCTGAACCATCGCTTTCGGGTATCCGTCGATCTCGTTGCCATTACATGATCCTCCCTGGCTTCCGATTCCGTGGACTCAGAGTGCGGACGCAGGGGCCTACCCGTTTCCGCACGTACAAGAGAAGAAAGATTGAACCCTTCCCCCGGAATAATTCCGGTGCGGTTCACGTAAGCAACATGGCGAGATATATAGCCGTAATATACAGGATGGCCCCTGCATGCACAACAAGCAAAAAACGAGGCCCGGGACCGCCCGGTGCGCCTTGTCCTCCACACGGCGAGTCCGGGCGAGGATGCGCGAGCAGGAAAACGAGCGGGTGTAACGCTATGAATCAGGGGTCGTTTCGGCGTAATCTTCCCGAACCGACGAAACGCGCCCGCCGAAAACGGGTATGACGCCTGAAACGGATTCCGGCCAGAAGCATTTGCCAGGGAGAAATTCGAGTTGCTTCCAAGGTTCATCATATTCGCGCTTTTCGCGCTGTTCCTCATCGGCGTGGCGGACTACGTGTACGGGCGCGCGGTCAGAAACAAGATTTTGCCGGGCACGATCACGGCCTCGCAGTCGAGCATCGTCGTTCCCGTCACGTGGATCTGGGCGTATTACGAGGGCAGCTACGTCTGGACGCCTCCCGCCTTTCTGGGCATCGGCGCCGCTTTTTTTACATTCATCGGCTTCTGGAGCTTCATGAGAAGCGTGGAACTCGGAGAGACGAGCGCCAGCACGCCCATCTACCGGATGAGTTTCGTCGTCACCGCCATGCTCGCCGTCTGGTTTCTGAGTGAATCCATCACGCTCCCCAAAATCGCAGGCCTCATCCTCACCGGCTGCGCCATTTTCCTGTTCTCGGATTTTCACCGCGGGAGTTTCTCTGCCGACAAGCTCGCCTCCGTCCTGTGGGCCGTCGTGGCGATGGTGGCCGTCGGCCTCGTTAATTTCATCTACAAGCTCGGCGTCTCCGGCGGGGTGGCGCCGATCATGTTTTTGCACAGCCAGGCGGTTTTCTTCATCACCACCGCGTACATCTACTCGTTCGCCGTGCAGGGGGGGCCGCAATTCTCGAAAAAAGGCTGGGCGCACGGACTCGCGACCGCCGTCTGCTTCATATTCGGGAACACCTCGCTGCTGGCCGCGTTCAGGGAGGGTGAGGCCACCATCGTCTCGCCGATCGTGCAGTTGAGCTTCATCGTGACCACAATCCTGGCCACCTGGCGGCTGTCCGAAAAGATGACGGCGAGAAAGCTTCTGGGGCTGGCCGCCGCGGTGGGAACCATCGTCGCCTTCACGCAGTAACGCGGGCAGCCGGCGGTTCCATTACCCGGGCGGGGGATGCGGGGGAGTTCAGGGAGAAGCCGCGGAGGATACCGCTTCGGCGCTTCGCATCAGTCGCTGCGCATCGAGCGCCGCCCGGCGAAGCGCTGCCACGTTCGCGCTCCCGGCGTCCTTCAAGACGGCCACCGCCAGCTCGAGGACGGTGTCTTTTTTCTTTTCCTCCGTCTTATCCTCTTTCTTGTAGAGCGAAGACTTCATCTCTCGCCTTCGCTCGCGGATCTCCTTTTTGGTGGCCGGCTGAGGCCCCGCCTCGATGTCGGGCTTGATGCCCTTCTCGTGAATCAGGCGGCCGAGCGGGGTGTAGTATTTCGCCGTCGTCAGCCGGACCGCCGCCTCGCCCCTCGTGGGGATGATGGCCTGAACGGAGCCCTTGCCGAAGCTGGTCCTGCCGATGATGAGGGCGCGATCCAAGTCCTGCAGGGCGCCGGCCACGATTTCGGAAGCGCTCGCGCTGCCCTTGTTGATCAGCACGACCAGGGGCCTGTCCACCCATACGCCGCTGCCGCGAGAGCGGAAATACACCGTCTCGCTGCGCCTCCGTCCCCGGGTGAAGACGACCATGCTGCCATCGGGCAGGAAGCGTTCGGAGACCTGGACGGACTGGCGGAGAAAACCACCCGGGTTGTCGCGCAGGTCGAGTACGATCCCCCGCACCTTCTTGCGAATCAAATCGTTGAGGCCCACGTCCAGTTCCTGCGTCGTGCGGCCATGAAACGCCGTTACCCGCAGATAGCCGATCCCGCCCTCTTTCACCTCCGTCTTCACGCTTTTAATGCTGATGATCGCGCGGCGCAGCGTCACGTTGCGGGGCTCGGGCCAACTCGCGCGCGAGATCAGCAAATCCACCGTCTGGCCCGCGGGCCCTCTCATGCGTCGCACGACTTCTGAGAGCGGCATGTCCGCCGTGGGCGCGTCGTCGATTTTCAGAATCACGTCCTCGGACTTGAGTCCCGCCCGATGCGCGGGCGTGTCATCGATGGGCGATATGATGGTGAGCTTCTTCTCCCGCACCGTGATGATGACGCCCACCCCGCCGTAGCGGCCCGTATGCTCCACCCGCATTTGCCTGTAGGCCTCGGGCGTGACGAACGTGCTGAACGGATCCAGGGAACGCAGCATGGAAGAGAGCGCGGCGTACATGACTTCCAATCCGCCCTTCTTTTTCTTCTCCGAATCCCCGGCGTTCTCCACCGCGAACCGATAGGCGCGCTCGAACCCGCCCAGCCCGCCGACGGTGTCTCCCCGGAGGCGAACGAGCAACTCCTTCTCCCCCGCCTTGAGGAGAACCTCGTCTCCCGCCTTCTCCTCGAAATCGAAGCGCCCCTCGCCCGCGCTTTTCTTGAGGCCCTCCAGGCCCGCGACGTACATTTTCCGGAAATCGGGGGTGCGCGCGTAGCTATGATCCACCTTCTCCATGACCTCATACAGCAGGGCGATGGCCTCTTCCTGATCGCCGGAGAGCGAAAAGACGAGGCTCGCGGAGAGCACCGCCGCTGAAAGTATGAGGCATATCGTGAGATGCTTCGCGCGCCGTACGCCCGGTGCGCGCGAGCGGAGAAGACGGAAAAAGCGGATGCGCCTAATCGACATGGGCCGTTCCAATCGTTAGGGTTGATCGGGTGGCGTCACAGCAAGAACATCATAGCATAGCCGGGCGGAATGCACCGCCCCGGCACTTTTTCGAGAAATGCCGGTTCCAGAGAGGGATTCTGCGATGATCTCCATCGTCGTGCCCGTACTGAACGAAGCGCCGCGTCTGCCCGCCATGTTCGAGATGCTCGGCGCCCAGCCGGGAGAGAAGCAGGTAATCCTCGCCGACGGGGGCAGCGCGGACGACACCCAAGCCGTGGCGGACGGGCGCGCCCTGATCGTCGAGTCCGAGCCCGGCCGCGCGCGCCAGATGAACGCGGGCGCCGCTTTGGCGGAAGGCGAGACGATCCTGTTTCTTCACTGCGACACGGAACTGCCGCCTGGAGCCTTAAGGGAGATCGCAGACGTCATGCGCGGGGGCGACGTGGCGGGCGGGGGCTTTCTCCACAGCTTCGACCGCGAGGACCGCTTCAGCCGCTTCATCAGCTTCAGCGCCAACGCGCGCGCGAAAATCGCGAAACGCTTCCTGGGCGACCAGTGCATCTTCATCCGGCGCGAGGCCTTCGAGCGCATGGGTGGCTACGCCGACATGCCCCTGTTCGAGGACTGGGACCTGAGCAGGCGCATGCGAGCGTTCGGGCGGGTGGCCGTCATCGAGACGCCCGTCGTCACGAGCGGGCGGCGCATCGACGTCTGGGGCAAGCCCAAGTGCCTCATCATCTGGTGGGGGCTGAGCATCCTCTTCGCGCTGGGGGTATCGGCGGAGCGCCTCGCCCGGTATTACGCCCACGTGCGCGACGCGTGACGCGCATTTTCACCCGCGGCCTCCTTGCGTCCCACTGCCCAGGGGATGATATATTGCGCCTGAAATCATCATCCATTCGCAGATAGCGATTCGAAAATCTCATCCGCAGGGATCAGAGCGCGGATGAGCGCGGGAGGCGAGGAATGCGATTCGCGGTCGATACGGGCGGGACCTTCACCGACCTGGTGCTCGAGGACAACCGGGGCCGCCTCCACATGTTCAAGGCCCCCACGACGCCCCAGGACCCGGTGGAGGGCATTCTCGCGGCGATAGAGTCGGCAGCCGTTGCGCTCTCGACGAGCACCGAAGAACTCCTCGCCCAGGGCGAGCTCTTCATCCACGGCACCACCCACGCCACGAACGCCATCGTGACGGGGAACACCGCGAAGACCGCCTTCCTCACCACGAAGGGCCACCCCGACATCCTCGTGCTGCGCGAGGGCGGGCGCATGGAGCCGTTCAACTTCCTGGTGCCCTTCCCCAAACCCTACATCCCGCGCGCGCTCACCTACGAGGTGCCCGAGCGCATCGGCGCCGACGGCAGCGTCTATGAGCCGCTCGATGAGGCGGGCGTCATCAATATCATCGAGGAGCTCAAAGAAAAAGAAGTGGAGGCGGTGGCCGTCTCTCTCCTGTGGTCCACCGTGAACCCTCAGCATGAAATCGGCGTGGGACGCCTGCTCAAAAAACACTTGAAGGGCGTGCCATACACCTTATCTCATGTCCTCAACCCGATTCTCCGCGAATACCGCCGGGCGTCTTCCACCTGCATCGACGCATCGCTCAAGCCCCTGATGTCGCGCTACATCGGCGGTTTGCAGGAGCGGCTGGCCGCGGCGGGCTTCGCCGGAAGGCTCCTGATGCTGACTTCCAAGGGCGGCGTGATGGACGCGGGCGAACTCGCCGAAGCGCCCATCCACTCGGTGGGTTCGGGGCCTTCGATGGCGCCCATCGCGGGCAGGCACTTCTCCCGCGCCGACGCCAGGGCCGCGACGGCGATAGTGGCCGACACCGGCGGCACCACCTACGACGTGAGCCTCGTGCGCCGGGGCGAGATACCCATGTCGCCCGAAACCTGGCTCGGCCAGCGTTACCGGGGCCACATACTGGGCTTCCCCTCGGTCGACGTGAAGAGCATCGGCGCGGGCGGCGGCAGCATCGCCTGGGTGGATGAGGGCGGACTCCTGCACGTCGGCCCCCAGAGCGCGGGCGCGGAGCCGGGGCCGGCCTGCTACGGCCGGGGCGGAACGCGCCCCACCTTGACGGACGCATCTTTGGTGCTCGGCCACATCGACCCGGACTATTTCCTGGGCGGCGCGATGACGCTCAACACTTCCGAAGCCGAGAAGGCCATCTCGAAAAACGTGGCCGAACCGCTGGGGCTATCTCTTCAGGAGGCGGCCTCGGCCATTTTGAGACTGGCGACGGAGAACATGGTGGGCGCGATCGAGGAGATCACCATCCACCAGGGCATCGACCCCAGGGGCGCGGTGCTCATCGGCGGCGGCGGTGCTGCGGGCTTGAACTCGGTCGCCATCGCCAAGCGCCTGGGCTGCCAGGGCCTCGTGATTCCGGAAGTCGGCGCGGCGCTATCGGCCGCGGGCGCGATGATGAGCGACCTGCACGCCGATTACCGCTCGATGTTCTTCACCATCACGGACCGGTTCGACTTCAAGGGCGCGAACGCGACCCTGAGAACGCTCGGCGACAGGTGCCGCGCGTTCATCAAAGGCCCCGGCAAGGGGGCGGTGGAGAGCGCAACGGAGTTCTACGTCGAGGCGCGCTACAAGCACCAGATCTGGGAGATCGACCTGGGGCTGCCCATCAACCGCTTCCGCTCGAAAAAAGACGTGGAGCGCACGCGGGCGGCGTTCGACGAAGTGCACGAGGAGGTGTTCGCCTTCCGCGATCCCTCATCCGAGGTCGAATTCGTCGGCTGGCGCGCCGTGGCGCGGTGCAAACTGAGAAAGGGCCGCTTCGGCAGGCTCGTCCGCGAGGCGATCCACGAGACGACGCTGCCCAAGCGGCGCGAAGCCTACTTCGCGGGCAAGGGACTCGTGAACGCCCGCGTGGCGGCGTTCGATTCCATGAAGCCGGGCGAGGCGATGCGAGGCCCCGCCATCATCGAATCGCCGTTCACGACGGTGGTCATCGACCCCGGCGCAAAGGCCGAGCGCACGAGAAGCGGCAGTCTGTTCATTACGCTCTAGGAGCAGGATATGGCGAGAGCAGCAACGAGACGCGCGAAGCGAAAGACGAAACTCGATCCCATCACACTGGCCGTGCTGCACAAGCGCTTCGACGCCGTGACGACCAAGATGGCGAACACGCTCCTGCGCACGGGCCGCTCGGGCGTGCTGAACCTCGCGCGCGATTTCTCGACCTCCGTGGTGACGCGCGAGTGCGAACTGCTGACGGGCGCGGAATCACTGCCCATCCACCACCTCAGCGGCGCGGACCTGATGGCCCGCTCGATGATGGACCTACACCCCGACCTCAAGCGCGGCGACGCCTATCTGCACAACTCGCCCTACCACGGCTGCTCGCACCCGGCGGACCACACCATCCTCGTGCCCGTCATCGACAAGCGGGGCGAGCACCAGTTCACCGTGTGGGTGAAGGCCCACCAGGCGGATTGCGGGTGCAGCCAGCCCACCACCTACATGGGCCACGCGCGCGATGTCTATGAAGAGGGCGCGCTCATCTTCCCGCCCACCAAGGTGCAGACGAACTACGAGGACAACGAGGACTTCATCAACTTCTGCCGGATGCGCATCCGCGTGCCCGAGCAGTGGTACGGCGACTATCTCGCGATGATTGGTGCTGCGCGCATCGGCGAGCGCGAGGTGCTCGCCATGGGCGATGAATACGGCTGGGAGACGCTGCACGATTTCTCGAAGGAGTGGTTCGACTACAGCGAGAAGCTCATGGTCTCCGCCATCAAAAAACTCCCCACGGGCGAGGCCACCGCCCACAGCACGCACGACCCCGTGCCCGGCACGCCCGAGGAGGGCATCCCCATCACCGCGCACGTGCGGATCGACAACAAAAAGGCCACCATCGAGGTGGACTTGCGCGACAACCCCGACGCCATGCCCTGCGGCCTGAACCTGAGCGAGGCCTGCGCACGCACCGGCGCGATGATCGGCGTGTTCAACAGCATCGACGACATCGTGCCCACGAACGCGGGCAGCTTCCGCCGGATCAACGTGCTCATCCGCGACGGCTCGGTCGCGGGCGGCGGCAAGCACCCCACTTCGATGTCCGTGGCCACCACCAACCTCGCCGACCGCGTGACGAACCCGGTGCAGCGCGCGTTCTCGAAGATTCAGGACGGCATCGGCCTGGCGGAATGCGGGCCGATTTTCCCGGCGTCGATGGGCGTCATCTCGGGCTTCGACCCCAGGAACGACAACGAGCCCTTCGTGAACCACCTCTTTTTAATGGTTACCGGCGGCGCGGGCGCGGGCAAGACCGACGCCTGGCTCACCATCCTGCACGCGGGCAACGCCGGCATGTGCTTCGTGGACAGCATCGAACTGGACGAACTCCACTTCCCCATCTACATCAAGACGCGCAGGCTCATGCCCGACACCGAGGGCGCGGGCCGGACGATAGGCGCGCCTTCGGGCTATTGCGAATACGGCCCCGTGGGAGGCGGCGATCTCGAGGTCGTCTACGTGTCCGACGGCGCGATAAACGCTTCGAAAGGCACGCTCGGCGGGCTGAACGGGGCGGCTTGCAAGAATTTCCTCATGCGCGAGGACGGCTCTCTGGAGGATCTCCCCGCCTGTGCTGACATCATCTTAAAGCCCGGCGAGAACGTGGCGTCCTACTGTACGGGCGGGGGCGGCTACGGCCCGCCGCACGAGCGGCCCGTCGAGAAGGTGCGCGAGGACGTGGAGGAGAAGTGGATCACCAAAGAGCGCGCCTGGAAGGTCTACGGCGTCGCGGTCGACGACGCGGGCCAGGTGGATGCGGCCAGAACCAGGCGGAAACGGAACCGGTTGAGTAACAAGTAGAGAAATTCGATTGACATAACAGGGGCGGTTCACGAACTGTGGGGCGACCACAGGGGTCGCCCCTACGAATTCCTGTAATATCACCGTAGGGGCGGACCCGTGTGTCCGCCCGCTTTTCGTGCGTGATCGTCATTCCGGCGAAGGCCGGAATGACGATACTCAGCGCAAGGAATGGTATACGTGCGTCCCCTTCGTGCGCGCTCCTCTTCCACCTCGCGCCACCTGAAACCTTTGCGTGAATACCAAATTTTGGTATAATGGGCGCGAAGGAGGAATAACCATGCCGAGAAATACGTCGGTTTCGCTCGGAGAGCACTTCGTGGGTTTCATCGACGAACGGGTCGCGTCGGGCCGCTACAACTCGGCGAGCGACGTGGTGCGCGCCGGACTGCGCCTGCTCGAAGAACACGAAGCCAGGGTGGAAGCCCTGCGCGAGGCGCTCATCGAAGGCGAGGAGTCCGGCCGGGCGACACCGTTTGATTTCGACGCGTTCATCGCCAGCAAGAAATCCACCTGAATGAGGTAGTCACATCTTCATTGTAGGGGACGCATACATGCGTCCCTTCGCCTTTGGCCGCCCAACCCACGGGGCGCATATATACGCCCCCTGCAAGTGCTCACCGGAACCATGTCCACCCCTTCCCCATCACACCAAAGGGCGGTATCATGCCCGCAAAAATCGAGACGCAATCTTTTACCGGGGACTTTTCGCTTTCGGGGCGATCCGGGAGCGCCGCAGGGAGGAAACATCCATGAAGCTAAAGGACAAGGTCGCCATCGTCACGGGCGGCTCGCAGGGAATCGGCGAGGCCATCTGCCGCCGCTTCGCGGAAGAGGGCGCCAAGGTCGCGGTCGTGAACCGCACGGCGGAAACGGGAGAGGCGCTCGCCGCCGAGATCGGCGATGCGGCCAAAGCGTTTCCGTGCGACGTATCGAAGAAGTCGGCGGTGGACGCCATGGTGGCCGACGTGGTGAACGCGTTCGGCACGGTGGACATCCTCGTCGGCAACCACGGCATCATGATCAACAAGGAACTCGAGGCCTATTCCGAGCAGGAGTGGGACGACATCATCGACATTAATCTCAAGGGCAACTTCCTGCTGTCGCAGGCCATCGTGCCCATCATGAAAGAGAAGAGCTACGGGAAGATCATCTTCATGGCCTCCATCGCCGCGACGCACGCCTTCCCGAACGCGGTGCCCTACTGCGCGAGCAAGGGCGGGGTCTACATGATCACGCGCGCGCTGGCGGCGGAGATATCGAAGTGCGGCATCAACGTGAACTGCATCTCGCCGGGCAACACGGCCACGCCGCTGAACCAGCACTTACAGGACGACCCCGAGTTCGTGAAGCTCATGGCGAGCTACACGCCCACGGGCCGGGCCTACATCACGACGGCGGAGATGGCGGGCGCTGCGGTGTTCCTGGCGTCTGACGACGCGAGCGCGGTGCACGGCCTCGATCTCATCGTCGACGACGGCTGGTGCGCGATCTGATCGCGGGCTGAAAAACCGATATGCCAGGCGCGCTCAAGTCCATCACGACTCCCGCGCTCGAAATCGGCTATCTGGAGGCGGGCGATGAAACCGCGCCGCCCGTGGTTCTCGTCCACGGCTTTCCCGACGATGCACGGACTTGGGATCGTGTCGTCCCGATTCTCAACGACGCAGGCTTCAGGACGCTTTGCCCCTACGTGCGCGGCTACGGCCCGACGCGGTTCCTGGACCCCGCGACGCCCAGAAGCGCGCAATATACGGCCATCGCTTCCGACATCACCGCCTTCGCCGACGCGCTGGAACTCGAGCGCTTCACCTTGGTGGGCCACGACTGGGGTGCGCGGGCTTCTTATTGCATAGCCGCCATGCGGCCTGCGCGGCTGGACGCCTTGATCGTCAGCCCCGCGGGCTACGGCACGGGACGCCCTCAGCAGCGGATGTCCGTCGATCAGGTGCGCGCGTACTGGTACCAGTGGTTTTTCTGCACCGAGCGCGGCCGCGATGCGCTAAGAGAGGACGCCGCGGGTTTTTGCCGCGAACTCTGGCGTGTATGGTCCCCAGGCTGGGATTTCTCGGACGCGGAATATGAAGCCACCGCGCGGTCATTCCTGAACCCCGACTTCGTGGATATCGTCATGCACTCCTACCGCTACCGGTGGGGGTATGAAGAGCCGGACCCCGAGTTCCAAGACGCGGAGAGCTTCATGGCGGGCCTGCCGGACATCTCCGTGCCGACAGTTATCGTGCAAGGCGCTGAGGACGGCGCCTCGCGTCCCGAGAGTTCCGAGGGCAAGGAGCGGCATTTCACGGGCGGCTACCATAGGATTCTCGTGGAGGGCGCGGGCCACTTCGCCCAGCGCGAGAAGCCCGAAGCCTTCGCCGCCGCGATCCTCGAAATGGCGAAAAAGGATGGATAGCGCGTGTCTTATACCTGCTATGTGAACGGCGAATACGTCGCCGCGGAAGAGGCCAAAGTCTCCGCCTTCGACCACGGGTTTCTCTACGGAGACGGCCTGTTCGAGTCCATGACGGTAACGAACCGGCGGATATTCAAGTTCTCGGAACACCTCGACCGCATGGAACGCTCCGCGCGCGCGCTCAAGCTCGAACTGCCCGAGACGCGCGAGCGAATCGCCGGGATCGTCAAGGAATGCGTCCGAAGATCCCAAGTGGACGACGTGTACCTCCGCGTCGTGGTCTCGCGGGGGGCGGGCTATCCCCTGCTCGACCCGAGAGTAACGGATAAGGCGACGCTCGCCGTGCTCCTGCACGACCCCGCCCCGCCCGCCGAGACGGGTTCGAGCTACAAGGCGAAAGGAGCGGGCCTTCGGCTCAAGACGGCGGGCGTCCGCAAGGTGCCTTCCGAATCGTTCGAGGCGCGCGTGAAATCGCTCAACTATCTCAACAACGTGATGGCGAGGATCGAAGCCGTGGAATCGGGTTTCGATGAGGCGGTTCTCTTGGATACCCGCGGTTTCGTGGCGGAAGCGCCGGGGGAGAACGTCTTCATCGTGAAGGACGGCGCGCTCAAGACGCCGAAAGCCCATAACGTCCTCGACGGCATTACGCGGAAGGTCGTGCTCGAAATCGCGGAGCGCGAGGGGATTCCGGCGGAAGAGGCCGACTTGACACTCTACGACCTCTACACGGCGGATGAGTGCTTTCTCACCTCTTCTTTCAGCCGGGTGCACGCCGTGGCCGAGGTGGACGGGCGCCCGATTCCCGCCCCCGGCCCCGTCACGCAAAGGCTGCGCGCCGATATCCTGGAGATGGAAAGAACGCAGGGCGAGCCGATAGACTGACCGGCGCGAGCCGGGTTGTAACAATCAAGGAGAAAACTGAAAGTGGCGACGATGGAGGATTTCGACAGGCTGGACATCCGCCTGGGGCGCGTGGTCGAGGCGGCGGATTTCCCCGAGGCGAGGAAACCGGCTTATAAGCTCTGGATCGATTTCGGCGAGGAACTGGGGGTCAAGAAATCCTCCGCCCAGCTCACGGCGCTTTATTCCAAGGAAGAACTCCAGGGAAAACTCGTTCTCGCCGTGGTGAACTTCCCGCCGAGGCAGATCGGGCCCTTCATGTCCGAAGTCCTCACCCTCGGCGTGCCCGATGAGCGGGGCGAGGTGGTGCTCATCGCGCCGGATGATAGAGGTGCGGTGTTGGGCGGGCGGTTGTTTTAGGTCGGAGCGGGGCGAAGAGGGAGGTTTCGCCGTAGGGGCGGACCCGTGTGTCCGCCCGCATGTTGTTTTGATGGTGAACCCGTTTGTAGGGGTCGCATATGGGGTTGTAGAAAAAGCCTCCCTCCTCAGGGGATAAAGGCAACCCCCCCTACCCCCCCTTGTCAGGGGGGTAAGAAAAAGCAAAACCCCTTCCACCCGGCGGCGGGCAAGGAAAAGCAAAATCCTCTCGGCCCGGCGGCGGGCGTCGTCTTTTTTTCATATCCCGTACTTGCCGGGGGGTCGGTCTTTTTTACCCCCCTGTTAAGGGGGGGTAGGGGGGGTTGCTTTTCATGCAGGTAAGAGAGCAATCCAACTGAGTCCGTAGGGGCGGTTCGCGAACCGCCCCTACAATTTCGTCCGCGCCGGAACCGAGACGGAACGCTTACGTCAAATCGGGCCGTTCGTCGTCCTGGTAGTGGGCCAGCCCCTTGGGGGCCGTGCCGTTGTTGCGCAGGACGTGCATGGGCGCGGGCGTGAGCGGCTTCCACTGGGTCTCTTCGGGGGGTTCGGGCCACTCGTGGGATAGATGCTTATAGGCGTTCGGTCCCCCGGCCGCTTCCAGATGCGCGCACACGTCGTCGCACACCGCGCGCTGGCCAATTCTATCGCCCACGTCTCCGAGCATGCGCCCGAAGGGATACTGGATGAAGACCGCCCTCGGCACGCAGACCCTCTCCGACACCTCGGGCTGGTTGCATATCGAGACGGTGGCGATTCCCAACTCTTCCAGTCTTCTCTGCAGCAGGCTCACGGACCGCATGCAGAGCGGTCAGACGGGGATGAGAAACGCCGCGTCCACGTCCTCGGCGTGCATCTTCTCGGCCATCAGGGGAGCCGTCTTCTTCAGCAGGGGATGGAAGTTGGGCGTGTAGCCCATCGTGGAGTAGAGGGTGTCGGCGAGCGCGCCGATCTTCCCCTCGCGCTCGTAGTCCAGGAAGATATCCACCGGGAACGAGACGTTCCTGTCCCGTTCCAGGTACTCGGTGTTGATGTGCAGGTGCGAGTATTCGCAGTCATCCTGCGCGGCCGTTTTCGGAATCTCGCGGTGGGTGGGGTCGCCCCAGTGCGGCTCGCGCCACTCGCGCTCGTAGTCGAATGAAACGTCTCCCTTCATGAAGATGCCCGCCGTGGAGACGAGGGTGACCTTGCATTCAGAGAGCGGCTTCGGCAGCGGCGTCCACGGCGTTTTGGCCGGATCGGCGGGCCGCATGGCGTCGATGCGCGTCCTGCTGCCGGGGTAATAAACGTATCCGTCTACTTCCGTGATCGGTGGCATGAAGGGTTTGCTCCTTTGGGATCAATAATTCGTATATAAAACGCATAAAAGCTGGTTCGCCAGTTCCGCGTTCCCCTCGACTTCGAGGCGGCCCGCGTCCTCCATGGCGCCGCGCTTCGCGCGCCCGTAGAGCAGGAGAAAGTGCGCCTCGCCGTCCGCGGTGATTATGGCGTCGTGCGCGCCGGACGTGTGGGCGGATTCCTCCGCCTTCTCGCCGGCGACGGTGATCGTCCACTCCCGGTCCGGCGTCTTCGAGCGGAACAGAAAGCGCCCGTCGAAGGGCGGGTTCTCGCGGACGCCGAAAAGACGGCTCTGGCTCGCGGGGAGGAAGCTCATGACGCCCTCCAGGGCGTCTTCGGAGACGCCTGCCTCCGCGTCTTCCCCGTACCGGATGTCCCAGTCGTGCGCCACGAGTTCGACGAGGCGCAGCCCGATCCAGGCGTCGAGCCGCGTCAGCCCCCGGGGGTGAAAGCCGAGCTTGGCGATGTCGTCCGCCGTGACCTCCGCGAGCGTGTCGTTCACCCCGGCGGCCGAGGCGTCGAACGCGTCCATCATCTCATCGCGGGGCAGGGCCATGAGTTCATCGCCCCTGGCGGCGCGGATGGCGAAAAACTCCTTCACGTTGCTCCCGTAGGGGGGTTCGGGCGGCAGGCCCTCCAGGGCGCGGCGAATCGAGTTCGTGTAAAAATCCGCCCCCGTCGCCAGATGGGAGACGGCGTGCTGCGCCTGCCAGCCGGGGCAGAACGTCTCCACCTCCCAGCGCGCGTCCGAAAAGCCGCGCCAGTAGGCCGAGAGACGCTCGGATTCGGATTTCACCAGGGCGACTCGGGAAAGTTGTTCTTCGGGACTCACGTGGACGCACCTCCGTCTCGCTGGATCGCGATATGTCTTTGAAGAAGAATTCCCCGCCCCATGAACGGGGAGAGACTTCAAGTATCACGAAACCAGGGGCCGCTGGCAAGGGCCGCAAGCTGGCGGGGGGAGGGGGAGTTCTGCTAGGTTATGGCCTCGGTGCGAGGAGGCGGAATCTCTCATAAGCGCTCCTCTTTTCAGGAGACGGAAACCCATGTCGCCACTGATGGTAGTCGCAGACGCCGGGGGCAACCTGTTCGAACACCCCGAGTTCGAGATGGTGGGCGCGCTCGGGGCCGAACCCGTGGCGCCCGAATCCTCTGAACTCTCGCCCCTCCCGGCGGGGAGCAAGTTCTTCACCATCCCCGACAGCGTTCCCGTCGGCGGCGACCCGGAAGAAGACGCGCTCGTGAGCGTGGAGGAAGCGAACTGGGGCGACGGCCCGGTTCTCCTGCAGGCCGCCTGCACGTTCCCCGCACCCGGCTGGATGCGCACCCTGCTCCCCTTCGCCGAGAGAACCCCCGGTGCGCCCGTCCTCCCCCTTTGGGCCTACACGGCGCTCGGCTTCGATGAAGAGAGCGGCGAGTTCGTCTGCGCCGCCGTGCAGGTCGACGACTGCCCGCGCTGGGAACCCGAGCAGTACGACGACACGGGCCTCCCCGGACGAATCGAGCGGATGCGCGACGCCCACCCCGAAAACCGGATGATCCCCCACCTCGCGCGCTGCGCGCGGGAGTTCCACTGCTTTGCGGCGAAAAACTTCTTCGCGCGACGCTGGGAGATGGGCCTGCCCATCGCGCCGCTCTGCAACGCGGACTGCCGGGGGTGCATATCGCTCCAGACCGACGACCTCTTCCCGGCGAGCCACCGGCGCATCGAGATCGTCCCGACGCCGGAGGAGCTTTGCGAGATCGCCCTCCCCCATCTCGATGGCGCCGAGATGGCCGTCGCGAGCTTCGGCCAGGGCTGCGAGGGGGAGCCCTTGCTTCAGGCGGGCGTCATCGAGCGCGCCTGCCGACTCATCCGCGAGCGGACGGAGCGCGGCACCCTCCACCTCAACACGAACGGCAGCCGCCCCGAATGGATGGACAGGCTGGCGGCGGCGGGTCTCGAAAGCATCCGGATCAGCACGAACAGCGCGACGCCCGAGTGGCACGGCGCCTACTACCGGCCCGAGACGTATGATTTCTCCGACATGGAAGACTGCGTGAAGGCTGCCGTGGACGCAGGGCTGTATACGCAGATCAACTACCTGGTCTTCCCCGGCGTCACGGATTTAGAAGCCGAGGTCGAGGCGGCCCTCGCCTTCGCGGCGCGCACGGGCCTGCACGTAATCCAGATGAAGAACCTCTGCATCGACCCCGCGCTCTACCTCGATACCCTGCCCGACATAGGCGACATGGGCGAGGCGATGGGCATGGCGCGTATGCTGGAGGTCTACCGCGAAGAACTGCCCGACGTGGCCATCCGCTATTTCAACCGCCCAAAAGAGGAATGGCACATCGACCCCAAGGGCTCGAAGGCCGGGGCCGCGCGATGAGCGAGAACCTCCTGCAGATCCAGCCCATCTCCGAGATGCCCCTCGTGCGGCGGGACTCAGCCCCCCCTCTGGCGCCCGAAGCGCCCACCGCCGCGCTCATATCGCTCGGCTGCGCCAAGAACACGGTGGATTCCGAGATCATGCTCGCCGCTCTCGCGGGGGCCGGATACCGCCTCGTGAGCGACGCCGAGGACGCCCAGGTCGCCATCGTCAACACGTGCGGCTTCATCGAGGACGCGAAGCGCGAATCCATCGATACGATTCTGGAAGTCGCCCAGCTCAAGGAGGCGGGCGACCTCGAAACCCTGGTCGTGGCGGGCTGTCTGGCCGAGCGCTACCGTGGGGAACTCGCACAGGGCCTGCCCGAGGTGGACCTGTTCATCGGAACGCGCGAGTACGACCAATTGCCCGCGCTCCTGAGCGGGGAGCGTGGCGGCGCGCGCGAGGCGTTCTCGGACACCCTGATGGACTACGGCAGGAGGCTGCCGCGCATCCTTGCCGAACCGGGGCCGAGCGCGTATCTCAAAGTCGCCGAGGGCTGCTCGCGGCCCTGCACCTTCTGCGTGATCCCCAGGTTCCGGGGGAGATTCCGCTCGCGCCCGCTCGACCTGGTGGTGGAAGAAGCGGGTGCGCTCGCCGAGGCGGGCGTACGCGAGGTGAACCTGCTCGCGCAGGAGATCACGAGCTACGGCGTCGACCTGGGACTCGGCTTCTCCCTCGCAAAATTGTTAGCGGAATTGAACGAGGTGGACGGCCTCGACTGGATCCGCGTGCTCTACAACTACCCGCGCGGGGTGACGGACGAGCTGCTCGACGCCTACCGCGAATTGCCGAAGGTGTGCGAGTACATCGACATGCCGCTCCAGCACGTCGCCACGCCCGTGCTCGACGCCATGCGGCGCGGCATCGATGAAGAAGGAACGCGCGAACTCGTAGCGCGCATCAAGGAAAAAGTGCCCGGCTGCGCGCTCAGGACCACCATGCTCGTCGGCTTCCCGGGAGAGACGGATGCGGATTTCGAACGCCTGCTCGACTTCGTCGAGGAGACGCGCTTCGCGCGGCTGGGCGGCTTCGTCTTCTCGCCCGAGGACCGCTCCATCGCGGCCAGGCTGCCCGATCAGGTGCCCGCCGAACTCGCGCGCGAGCGCATGGCGCGCCTGCTCGCGCTCCAGGAACGCATCATGGCCGAAGACAACGAAGCGCTCATCGGCCAGGAGACGCAGGTGCTCGTCGAGGGTCTCACGGGAGAGGGCCTGCTGCGCGGGCGTACGCGGCTCCAGGCCCCGGAAGTGGACGGCGAGGTCTTCCTGCACGAGACGGAGGCCGAGCCGGGTGAGATCATCGCGTGTGAGATCATCGGCACGGACGGCGTGGACCTCGTGGCGCGCGGCGTCGAGGCGGACGTAAGCACAGCACCTGGGAGATGAGAGATGAATGAAACATCCGGGTACGACCCCGAAGCCTTCAGGGAATTCGAGCGCACCGGCTGGAACGGCGCGGCGGGCGAATACGCCGATCTGTTCGGCGTCATCACCGCGCAGGCGGTCGGGTTGTTGCTCGACGCGGTGGACGCGCGCTTCGGGACGCGCCTGCTCGACCTCGCCTGCGGGACGGGCGTCGTCTCCGCGGGGGCGCTCATGCGCGGCTGCACGGTGGTGGGGGCGGATTTCGCCGACGACATGCTGGCCGAGGCCGCGCGCCGCTGGCCGGGGGCGGAGTTCCGGCACTGCGACGCGGAGGACATGCCCTTCGAAGACGAACGCTTCGACGCCGTGGCGAGCAACTTCGGCTTCCTGCACTTCCCTTACCCCGAGGTCGCACTGGCCGAGACGGCGCGGGTGCTCAAGTCCGGCGGAAAGCTCGCCTTCACCGCCTGGACGCACGACGCGGGGCACCGGTCGCTCATGGCGCGGGCCATCCAGGACCACGGCGACCCGGACGTCCCCCTCGTGGCCGGTCCGCCGGAGCCCTTCCTGGAAGACGACGAGAAATGCGCGCGCGTGATGGGGGCGGCGGGCTTCACCGCGCCCGCTATCGCTGACATCACCCTTTATATGGAAGCGGAGGAGCCGGCCCGGCTCATCGAGGTGTTCGAGAAGTCCACCGTGCGTACGGCCTCTCGCCTCGCCTCCCAGACGGCGGAAGCCAGAGAGAAGATACGCGAAGCGTTGGTCGGGATGCTGCGCGAGTACGAGAGCGACGGAACCATCGCGGTGCCCATGCAGGCGAGGCTCATCTCGGCGGAGAAGAAGTAGGGAGGGGCCGCCCTCGGTATACGCGTGAGTTCAGGATCGTCATTCCGGCGATTCGGCAGGGGTAATGGTAGGGACAACCCTCCGTGGTTGTCCTTTGCGGGATAGTTGCCGTCAGGACAGGCACGGAGGCCTGTCCCTACGGGGCGTCCCTCGATACGGCCCTCGCCGACTTCTCTCGTCGAAAGGCACCCCCCCCTACCCCCCCTTGTCAGGGGGGTATAAAAAGGCGATGCGCCCCCGCCGGGTTGAGGGGGTTTTGATTTTTCTTACCCCCCTGACAAGGGGGGGTAGGGGGGGTTGATTTTCAAGCGGAGAGGGGCGTCCCCTCTACCCCATGAAAAGGGGGCTTTTTCAATTATCCCTACCTCGTCGGAATCGACCTACCAGCGCAGCGAGCCGCGAAGCGCCAGGCCGTGGTCGACGTCATCCACACCTTCGCGGCGCTCGCCCTCCAGGCTCATGCTCAAGCGTTCGCCGAGACGGAATCGCCCGCCCGCGCGGTAGCTCTGCGCCGCCTCCGAGACCGACACCCCGCCATAAGGGGTGAGGAGACCGCCCATGCCGTCCAGACCGTAGCCCACCTCCGCGTCCAAGCGCGCGCCCGGTTCGAATTCCCCGCTTCCAGTCAGGCCGGCAGCGCTGCGCCCGCTCCAGAGCTGCTCCGGTCCGCCCGCCGGGGCGCCCCAGGACGAACCCAGCCGCATGGACAAGCCGCGTCCCCCCTCGCCCGGAGCGAGGCGCAACGAGCCGCTCACGCCCCATTCCTCATAATCGCTGTCCGCATGTGCGAGCAGCCCCCGGGCGCTCACCTGTACCGTGAAGCCCGAACCCGCGTAGCGCAGCCCGCCGCCGACCTCGACGCCGCCTCCCGTCTCGGCGTCGCCGCCGTCGTAGCGCAGACCCACCTCGATGGAGGGCGTCAGGCTCGCGCCCGAGGCGAACCCGAACTCACGCGAGGCTTCGAGCGCGAGGCGCAGGCGGCTCGTCTCCGCCTCTACCTCCGCGAAACTTTCCGTCTCATCGGAACTCGTCCACGTCATCAGCGCATCCGAGCGAAGCGCGAGTTCGAAATCTCCCTTGCTCACGGCGGGCAGCAGCACGCCGCGCGCGCCCAGCGACGCCATGTTCATCTCGATGTCGGCTTGGGCGGCGCTACTTCCCGCCGTGGTGAGCGTCAACTCGCCGCGCCCGTGGCCGAGCACTCCCCAGGCCGAGAGGCGCTCGCTGAAACGATAGCGCGCATAGGGATAGGCGCCGGTGAGCGTGCTCTCCAGATCGCCGCCGCAGCCCGAAGCGCAGCTTCCGCCGATGCGGAACTCACCCTCGCCCGCGCTACGCGAGAGCGCCACGCCGGCCAGCCACCGCTCGCGTTCGAAATCGAAGCCCAGCGTCGCGGTGGTGACATCGCCGTCGAGCGCGAGCGCGCCCTCTTTGGCGTCGAAACCCGAACGCGCGGCGCCTCCCCAGAACGACCAGCCCCCGCCGGCGTCCGCGCCTTCCGCGGAGGCCAGGTGAAAGGAACTCGCGAGCAGCAACTCGCTCATCGACATCTCGCGCCCGGCGAAAACCTCCCCGCTCCGCTCATCGAGAGAACCCTCCGCGAGGCGCGCGGCGGAATCCCCATCCGCCAAAGGGAGGGGGGAGCCTGCCAAATCGATATCCTGACCGCCGAGCGTGAGTCGAGTGCCCGGCGCTCCGCGCATCCTGTCGCCGATGGCCCCGGTGACGTGCTCCGCCGCCGCCCGCCCGAAGCGCGCGAGCCACGCCTCCTGCGGCGCGGGCGCGTCATCCGCCGTGAGCAGGTTCGTCTCCGTCACCGTCCCCGTGTTCATCCACTCGACGATGGCCCCCACCGTCTTGCGCTCCTTGCCCAGGAAACCGTGCGCTGTCTGCGCCTGGCAAACACTGGGGCTTATCTGCGAATGCCCTCCGCTCACGGAGACGAACTCCTTGCGCGGGCTGTTCGTGATCGCGTTGAATGTAGTCTGCGCATCTGAAAACTGCGTACCGGGGCACAAGTCGTCCGTGTGATGCACCATCAGGACGGGGCCTCTGATTGCGCTTGCATAAGACACTATCGACCCCGCGCTTGCGGTGAGAACGTAGCCCGCGACTCCCGGATGCGTGATCACGGAGGCCAGATATGCGACGGACGTCGAGCCGTTGCTCGTGCCGATGAGGTACACCTCGCGCGCGCCCTCGCTCACCAGAAAATCCACGGCAGCGCGCACGTCCGCATGATGCTGACTCGACCACCTGAATGAAAATTCCATGCCTTCGCTCCTGTCCGAAGGAGCGTCGATGATGGCCGTGACGAAGCCCGCCTCGGCGAAGAGTGCTGAGCTTCTCACCAGAAAATTGCCGCTAAGCCTGTGGTCCCTCTCCCGCGTAATCGGCGTTCCCGCGCCGCCCATGAAGAGGATGACGGCCTTGTTCCCTGCATTCCTCGCCCTGGCGAGCAGAAGACGCTGCCGCACGCCCTGCCGCGTGGGAAGACGCACGTCCTCCCAAGGGAGCGAGGCGACGTTGCCGACGCCTCTGGGGTGGGGCAGTACGTTGATCGGTTTCCGTACGATTGCCGGGGTCAGCGGCCGGCCCGGCATGGTGGCGGGCGGGGCGCCCACGGTCGGGCCGCCGCCCCCACCGCCTCCGCAGCCCGCCGGCCCCAGCGCCAGAAGCGCCGCCAGCGTGAAAGCGGACAGTTTGTTCGTGGACGTGTCTTTGCGGAAAAACACAGGTCAAGTCCTCCTCGTCGGAACATCGCAAAACCAAACGAATGATGAGCTTCGCGTCATATGGCAGGGACAGGTTGCGGCCTGTCCCTACAGGGATTGTTGAAAAAATGTCCCTTGCCAGGGGACAAAGGCAACCCCCCCTACCCCCCCTTGTCAGGGGGGTCTTTTTGTTGCTCCCCCTGTCGGGGGACCTTTTTCTTTTTACCACCCCCACCGTCAGAGCATTGCTTTTTCATACCCCCCTGACAAGGGGGGGTAGGGGGGGTTGGTTTTCAAGGCGAGGAGGCGGACAAGGGCAGGACAGCCCCGAGGAAGGGCCGCCCCTACGCAGGACGATATGGTTTCGTGGCAGGAACGATCTCCTTTCGAGGTCATTCCCGCCCTGCTCGATTAACCCTCCAGGGGACAGGTCGCGACCTGTCCCTACAAAATCATCATCCTCCCCGCTCGGAACAATTCCCCCCTCTTCGGGGTTGTTGCAAACCCGTGCTTGGATGATGCGGGAGGATTCGGTTCGGCCTCGAACCCTCCCCCCGTTTTGCGTGGCCTGCCTCTCCGCCTCACCCTGAGCAGCGGCCCCTCGACTTCGCTCGGGACAGGCTCCGCCGTTGCCCGACGCCCCTCACCCTGAGTAGCGGCAAAGCCGCGTATCGAAGGGGCCTGTCCTGAGCCTGTCGAAGGGCGAAATTCGCGCCCGCCGGAGAAATGCGCCCCCATCCTTCGATACGGCGCTTGCGCGCCTACTCAGGATGAGGAATTGGCGCGCCTCACCCTACCTGAACGGCATGATGGAGCCGGTGCGCTTCATGGGTTTTTCCATCCGCCATAGCTGTCTCTCGAGCGCATCTTCGGAGCACGTCCCGAGGGCCAGGGAGCGCGCCATGTGGCGGCTCGGCAGCCTGCGCCCGCCCCGCGTGAGGCGGGAGGGTTCCGCGCCGATGGTGAGGCATTTATCGGGATGCGCCTTCAGGCTCAAGCGGTAGTTCTCGAAACGCCAGTTCTGAAGGGCCGAGCCGTCGCATTTTTTGAGCAGGAGCTTCGCGCCGTCTTTGGCGGAAGCAGCGGCGACACACAGGCCGTATTCGGGCATCCGGAGCTGGCCCTTCCCCACGGCGGCGGGGTCGAATTGCTCGTCCAGGTTCCAGATGCCCTCCTTGCAGGTGTGCACGAGAAGGGCGGCCGTGGTTCTCACGCGGTCGCGGTGTCCCGGAATGTCGATGCAGTGAAACCTCGGCTCATCGAGCGGATAAAACGCCTTGATGAAGACGACTTCTTTCTCCATGCCCTGCGCATGAAGTGCCAAGAACGCGAGCGCTGCAAAAACCGCCAGACATGCCGCGGCCGCACACCGAGCGATACGCCGAATCATCTTTGCCCTCCTTATGAGAGGCGGGAGGCGGCACCCTTCCATTCCATGATAGTTTCCCCGATGCTTTCATGCGGGGGGAGCGGTGTCAATGAGGGGTCGAACCCGACCGATGAGGGAGGGTTCGCCGACCGGGGAGGGAGGGGCTGCCGACCGATGCAGGGCTGTTGAAAAAGCCCCCTTCTCAGACGGGTAGAAGCGATGCCCCCGACGAGGTTTTTTCGACAACCCCCTCAAGTGGGGAGTGAAATACGACCCCGCAATTCCCCGCATTTGCCGCCGGGGGACTTTCGCGTCGATGGGATATGCTGGAGAGGCCGTCCGTCGGCCTTCGGTTTTTCAGGCGGCGGAAGGGGCGTTGCCCGCAGGAATCGGAGGGCCGCCCGGACGAGACGCGGAAGGGGCAAAATGCAAATAATAATTCCCGAAAAATTCGATAAATATCGATAAATTCACGGGGTTTTTCGGTAAATTTCCGGCAATTTTTTAGAGGGGATATGACGCTTTTGCAGTGCGGCGCAGGAGCATTCTGCCATGACCCGCCGCGCCCGCGATGACCGCAAATGCGGGGAAATGCGCATTCCGCGCAAAAGGGCACCGAACGGCCCATATGATGCGATTTTGCCTCATCGCGGCGTTGTGCTAGATTCAATCCATCCTCTCGAATGAAAACTCAGGCGTCAGGCGAATGCCGCGAGAGGACGAGCAGTTCCAGGTCAACGCACGGATCCGACAACGGAAACCCGAGGTTACACGTGGACCGAACCGAGGCCCGAAAACCCATTGATAATCAAGAGGTAAAGCGCACAGCCCGCGAGCTGGGCGCCGACCTCGCGGGGGTCGCATCGGCGGAGGATTTCGCGGAAGCGCAGCCGGGCTGCCGCCCCAGGGACTTGTTCAACATGGCGAACAGCGTCGTCGTGGTCGCCAAGCGCGTCCCCTTCGCCGCGGCCACGCCCTATCCCAGCATCGGCGCGATGGAGTTCGGTGAATACATCCCCGAGAATTTCCTGAACGAAGCCTGCTATCGCCTCTCGCTGTTTCTCGAAGATATGGGCTGGCTCTCGGGCGCCACCCCGTGCGGGCGCGACATCACGAGCTTCCGCGTGGAAGAAGAAGGCGCCGAACCCAGGGTCTTCCTCCAGGGCTCCTTCGACTTGCGGCTCGCGGCGGTCAAGGCCGGTCTCGGGCATATCGGCGCCAATAACTGCCTGATAACGCAGGAGTACGGCTCTCGCGTCCGCCTGGGCGCGGTGTTCACCGAGGCGAAGCTCGAACCCGACCCGCCCAACCAGGTCGGCGCGATCCCCGAGTTCTGCCATGAGTGCGGCTTTCGCTGCGTGAAGGCCTGCCCCGCGAACGCGCTGCCCGGCGACGGCACGGTGGATCACTACCGCTGCATGGTCATCCGGCCGGACCTGGTCGCGCCGGAAAAAGCCCTGGCCCACTTCAAGAAACTCTTCCGGGGCAAGCCCATGATCATGGCGGCCAAGGGCCTCTCCTACACCGACAGCCCGCCGCATCCATGCAGCACCTGCATCGCGCTCTGCCCGATGGATCAGGGCCGCGATTTCGCGCATAAACCCTTTCACCGCGAATCCTGGACCGATGAAGACGCGCTCAAGGTCATCGATCCGGCCCTGCTGGAGAATCCCTGAAATGGATAACGGCAAAGGCGCCGGAATTACCTCAGGCGACGTCAAGGCGCAGGCCCGTGAATTCGGCGCGGACCTCGTCAACATTTCCTCGTGCGAGGGCTACGAGAAAGCGCTCCCCGGCTGCAAGCCCCATGACCTGGTGAAGGACGCCAGGAGCGTCGTCGTCTTCGCGCGCCGGATGCCCTTCGGCAACGCGACGCCCCGACCCTCGGTGGGTTATCTGGAATTCGGCTATTACGGGCACGAGGCCTGGATCAACAAGCTCTCATACCGCCTGGCGCTCTGGTTGGAGGACGAGGGACACATGGCGCTGCCCACGCCTGCCGGACGGGACATCCCCTCGCTCCGCATCCTTCGAGAAGGCGCGGAACCGGAAGTCTTCATGCAGGGTTCTTTCGATCTCAGGCTCGCCGCGGTGAACGCGGGCATGGGCGAGATCGGCGTGAACAACAACCTCATCACCGCCGAATACGGCTCGCGTCTGAGACTCGGAGCGGTCGTCACGACGGCCGCGCTCGAAGCGGACCCGCCCCAAAAATACGGCGTGGTTCCCGATTTCTGCGTGGAGTGCGGCTACAAGTGCATCAAGCCCTGCCCGGCGGGTGCGCTGCCCGGAGACGGCGCGGTGGATCACTACAAGTGCATGGTGATGTATCCCCAGAAAGTTTCATCGGAAAAAGCCGTCGACGTCTTCAAGACGCGCTACGGCTACCCCGAACTCCAGCTCGCCGGACGAATGATGGCCTTCACCGAGAACGCGCCGCACATCTGCGCGACCTGCATCACCCTGTGCCCCATGGACGAAGCGCGCCGCGTCAAGGAGAAGGCGAACGGCGGCGGGGGCGGTCAACCACTTCCAGTCGTGCCATAACGAAACGGAAAAAAATTGCAGTCGAACGGGAATGACATATAGGACAGTGCGGCGGTATTCCGGGCTCTGGTTTCGAATGGGAGCGATGTAATTACTTTCCCTTTGAGAGGGTTGTTGTAGGGGTCGCACATATGCGACCCGACTGGTTTGCGGCATGTGGGCCGCATATATGCGGCCCCTACACACAAATAACTTTTCCCTCTCCGGCTTTTTCAACAGCCCCTATGGGGCTTGTTGAAAAACCCCCTTGAAAGGGAAATCCCATAAAGGCAACCCCCCCTACCCCCCCTTGTCAGGGGGGCAAGAAAAAGCAACCCCCCCTCAGCCCGGCGGGGGCGCATCGCCTTTTTATACCCCCCTGACAAGGGGGGGTAGGGGGGGTTGGTTTTCCACGAGGGAGGTCGGGAGTTCGCGCGAACCCGAAGCAAGTCTCCGGAACCGCATCCTGACGCCGGGTCCGTGGACGGGTCCGCTGCGCGGGCCTGCTCCTACTGCCTCGTGGCGACGAAGCCGCCCTTGATTCTGGGCGCCTCGAACACCCCACCGACCGTGTTCGGGCTCGTCCCCGTAGTGCCCTGGTGGCGGAAAGCGCCGTTGATCTTGCGGCCCCCGGCCGTCGAGCTGAAGGCGCCGCTCGAATCGATCGACAGGCCGGACCAGGTCTGGTCCGGGTACGTCGAGGGGACTGCGGCGCCCGACTCGATTTTCACAGCCCGGGAGGACTTCAGGTTCGTGAGAGAAACGCCCGCGCTTCTGGTCGGGAGATTGACGGTGACGCTGGCGTCGCCGCCGATCTCGAAGCCTCTGGTCACCCACTGGGCAGGGTCGTTCTCGAAGGCGATCACCTTGCCCGTCCAGGTCGCGCTCCCCGTCCCGGTGGGCTGCACGCCGGCGCCGGGCGCCTGAAGGTGCGCCTCGACCAGGAAGAAATCGTTGGTGATATCATGGCCGCTCTCCTCAAGTATTTTCTTAAGCTGCACGGAAAACAGCCGCTTCCCGGTCTCTTGCGGCACCCGGGCGCGGATATGGACCTTCATGTCGCCGGCGGCGCCGGGCGGATAGGTCATCCACAGGTCGTCGACGTTCATACTGTAAAAAACGAACTCGTCACCGTCGGAGTTCGCGTCCGTGTACTTGAGGTTCCAATATCGGGTTCCGCCTTTTCTTATCCGCGCCTGAATGTCCGGCCGGAGGCTCATGGGGGGGTTGAAAGAGTTCAGGTTGATCGTTTTCGCCGTCGCACCGGCGGGAAAGCCGGGGGGAGTGCCGGTACCGACCGAAGTCGATTTGGCCGTCACACGCGGTGTCCGCGGCGCGACCTGCAGCTGCGAGACCTGCAGCTGCGAGACCCTCGGGAAGACCGGCGGCAGGGCGGGCGCCGGCTGGGGCGTGGCGGCAGGCCGTGCCTCGAGCGCGGCGGCAGGCTGCGGAGCGGGCCGGCTCATCACGGGTTGCGGGAGACTGAGTCCCCCGCCCCCTCCCCCGCAGGCGGTGAGAAACAACGCCAGCAGCGCGACGGAAGCGAAGCCCCCCGCCGGCGACGGTCTGTGGAACAGGGTATCCAGCGTTTTCATTTCAAGGTGCTCCCCATGGTGAATGGAAAATGAATGCGGCAGAAGACGGAAAAACCCGCAGGCGCGGGCGCTTCAAGTACAACGGATGAGGGATAACGACAGGCGGAAGACGGCCCCGCCGGAGGGCGGGGACCCGGACCCGATCGGAAGCGGCGCTCCCGGTGGCGGCCGGCGCGGTCCACGGCGTCAGCCGGGCGGACGCGATGCTCGGCTCGAATCAGTTTCAGGTGCGCCCTTGCTTTCAAGTCGTACTTGCCCCCGTATGAAGGACTCCGCACCGGCGCCGTCGCCGGGCGGTATTACGGGGTCATGGCCAGATGTATTGGAAGGCCGTATGTAGGGTTATGCCTCGTGGGTAGTATATTTTCATCTGTAGCATATACTATGGAAACAGTATGCATCATTGATCCTGAAATGTATATACCCTGTCGGGGAGCTTTTTTGTTTTTTGCGTGTTTTTTCGGCGCCGGGAAGGGCGGTTTCGACGCCGGGGCGTCCGGATCGGCCCAGGGAGGCGTATCGGGAGCTTGTCTTAAGCCTGTCGAGGGGGACGCGGGAAAACAGCTTTCCCGCCCCCGCTCGCCGTGAACCCTCCTTCCCTGAGGTTGTTGAAAAACCCCTGCTTTCGTCATTCTGCGTATAGAGCCAACCGGGGAAAGAGGAGACAACATTTCCCCCTTGAAGAGTGCCAACCAAACACTCCCCCCTTGAGGAGGCTGTTGAAAAAGTCACCCTTGGTCGGAATTGACCACCGCCGTCATTCCGGCGAAAGCCGGAATCCATTTTGACTTTTCACCGGGCGGGGCGATCACGACCTTTTTGTCGCGCGGCGCCGGGATGCGGAACCCAGAGAATTCGCCTTTCGTTTTTGTGTTCGATTCCGATCCTCCCCGACCGGGCGTAAAGACGTCCGAACGAAGAGGCGAAAAGGCAAAGGCGAAAATGGATTCCGGCTTTCGCCGGAATGACGGCCAAAACCCGAAACCGGGCGGAGGCGCAGGTGTCACTTCCTCCTCGATGGACTTTTTCAACAAGCCCCCTCAAGGGGGAAGTGAATTCCCTCTCTCATGAATTGCGCCCGATCCTCAAGGGAGAGTGAAAAAACCCCAAGCATGAAGGGGTGATTCTGGAAAGGGATTTATGAATTGACCGGCAAGAAAAACTCGTCAACTTGAGTATATAATTCCCTTTCTTTCTCTGGAGCCTCTCATGCCGAAACCGCTGGAAGGATACCGGGTGCTGGACTTGACCCAGTTCTACTCGGGGCCCTGGACGACGCTCCTGCTCGCCGGTCTGGGGGCGGAAGTCATCAAGGTGAACCACCCGGCCACGGGCGACGTGGTGGCCATGGGGCCTCCCTACGCCGGTCCCGAGGGCGTGTCCTTCCACAAGCAAACCGAGGACGATCTGGGAATCGCCTACTTGAAGAGAACCAGAGACAAGAAATCCCTGACGCTCAATCTCAAGGAGCCGCGCGGGCTGGAGCTGTTCTACCGCCTGGTGGATGAGGCCGACGTGCTCGTCGAGAACTTCTCGGTGGGCGTAACGAAAAGGCTCAAGATCGACTACGAGACGCTCGAGAAGCGCAACCCCCGGCTCGTCTACTGCTCCATCACCGGCTACGGGCAGAGCGGCCCCGATGCGCGGCTCAAGGGCTACGACGCCGTCACCCAGGCGGTCTCTGGGCTCATGAACCTGACCGGCTTCCCGGACGGCCCCCCTACCAAGGCGGGTTCCGCCATCGCGGACAGCATCGGGGGCACCTTCGCCTACGGCGCCATCACCACCGCGCTCTTACACCGCGAGCGAACGGGCGAGGGCCAGTGGGTGGACGTCTCCATGGTGGACTGCCTCCTGTCGCTCGTGTTCGATGAGCCGATGGACTGCTACGAGGCGCTGGGGCTGCCCGACAGGCTGGGGAACCGCATCATGCGCCTATCGCCTTTCAACGCATATCCCGCGAAGGACGGCTGGCTGGTGATCGGCTCGGGCACGGATGAGCACTGGAACAACATCCTGCGCGCCGTGGGACGCGGGGAACTGGTGGGCGACCCGCGTTATGCGGACCTGAGCGGCCGCATCACGCACAACGACGAGGTGGACGCCGTCATCACGCAGTGGACGGAAAAGCACACCGTGGAAGAGGCGCTCTCAGCGCTTCGCCGTTTCGACGTCATCTGCGGACCAGTCCACACCATCCGGGACATCCTCGCCTGGCCGCATCTCAAGGCGCGGAACATGATCGAAGACCTCCCCCACCCCGCGCTGGGAAATCTCAGCGAAGTCAAGACGGCCGCCTTCCCGCTCAAATTCAGCAAAACCCCCGGCGGCTACGACGCCCCCGCGCCGCTGAGCGGCCAGCACAACGAGGAGATTCTCGGCGACCTGCTCGGCCTCGCGAAAGAGGAGATCGACCGGCTCAAGGAAGACGGCGTTATCTGAAGCGACGCCCCCGAAACCCATGGGCGATGAAATTCGAAACAATTTCTTGTTCATCAATCCCGACAGGGAAGGAAGAATTCCCTCTCTCTTGAGGGAGTTTTTCAACAACTCCATGATCGACAAGCTATTACTCGAACGCGGGCGCAGATTACCACCCGGAACGCGAATGGTCCGGTCTTGCAAGACTTGCAAAGCATACGGCCTTGCCCTATATTCATTCCCAAAAGGGGATGAATTATGCCTATCACGGCCGATTTGACGATTCGAGAAACCGCCGCCCTCTCGGGAGTGCCTCGGACGACGATTGAAAAAACCGTGGAAGCCCGCGTCTTGCGGCCCCTCGCCGGCCCGGTCCGTCTCCGTGGTGGCACGACGCGCTATCTCCCAATCCGCGCCGTAGTCTATTTCCACGCCCTGAAGGCAGCCAACCTTACGGACCTCCCTTTGCGCCATAAGCGGGCGATTTGGACGAATATGATTCGGATCGAGCCCATGCAACTCGAGACAATCGAATTTACGCCCGGCGCGACGCTCGATCTCGATCGCCTAGCGGCGGACGCTCTGTGTAAGGCTGAACGATACCGAAAAGCCCGAGATCGATACATCACATCAGATGAGAATATCCTCGGCGGCACACCGGTTATCGCCGGGACACGGTTGACGGTTTACGCGATTCTTGGGCGGCTGCAGGACGGAGACAGCGTCGATGATCTCGTAGAGGACTATCCTGAAATCCCGCGCGAAGCGTTCGAGGCCGCCGAGATATACGCCAAAACTCATCCTCTTCGAGGACGCCCGTCCGGCAGACCCTGGCGAAACGTGGCCTGAGCGGCGGTTGTAGCCGGGTGATGCGGATGTTTCTTGATGAGTGTCTGTCCCCCAGAATTGCCCAAACCCTGAATGCCGAGGGGGATCATGTTGCTCTTCATCCGCGCGATTTCGGTGGGCTGGGTGCGTCGGATCACCACGTATTGGCCAGATGTATCGAGCAGGACCTCGTACTCGTGACGGCCAACGCGCGCGATTTCCGCGCCCTTGCCGCCGCACGGGACGTGCATCCCGGCCTCGTCATCTTGCCGAGTGTGGGCCGAGAACGTTCGGAGGCGCTGCTGCGTGGCGCAATCGCTTTCTTGTCCCAACACGGCGACCCGATGGACGTCATAGTCAACCATGTTCTCGAAGTATCGGCAGAGGCGGAGATGACGCTCTCGATGTTGCCGACGCAAGAGCAGTGAGCGTTCGACAACGCCTCCGCCATACACTTCAATTTGAAGAAGGGGGGTCAAACCCTGCCGGTTTAGTCGAAATCACACCCACGAATGGAGAATCACTCGACTACAATGGTTCCTCCGCCTCGGGTTTCCAGTCCGGCGCTTCGCCGAAGGCGGCGGCGACCAGGGAGCGGGCGCGGATTCCCGGGGGATTCCCCTCCGGCTGGAAGTTGGTGCAGTAGCCGAAGGCCATGTTCCGCTCGCGGTCACAGAACGTGAACGCCCCGCCGGAGCCGCCGTGGCCGAAGGCCTTCATGTTGGGTCCCATCGGCGAGTTGGGCGGGCAGTTGTGCATGAAACCGAGACCCATCCGCCGGGGCGCGCCTGTCATCGCGCAAAACCCCTCCCACTGAACCTTGGAGAGCCGCTCCACCGTTTCGGGCCGGAGCAGGCGGACGCCGCCGATTTCGCCATTATTGGCCAGCATCGCGTACACCCGCGCGATGCCGCGGGCGTTCCCGTGACCGCCCGAGGAGGGGTTCTCGCCCACGCGGTTCTCGCGGCAGTTCACCAGATCGACCCCTATCGGCCGGCTCCCCCACGCCCTGTGCAGCATCGTGCCGGGCTTTTCTCCCAACTCCCAGAATTTGTTCTCGGGATTGCGGTGCACGGGCGCGACACGCGCGAGTTCTTCCTCGTTCAGCCCGACGTTGTAGTCCGCGCCGAGCGGGCCCGTAATCTCCTCGCGGATGAAGTCGCGGATCCGCTTGCCGCTCACCCGGCGGACGATCTCGCCGTGGATGAACCCGAAGTTGATGGAATTGTAGGCGCCCTTCGAACCCGCGGGCCAGGCGGGTTCCTGGGCTGCGATGGCGGCCACCTGAGCCGGGTAGTCGAAAAAATCTCCCGGCTTGGCCGCGTCGCAGAAGATGACGCCGCACTGATGGGAGATGGTGTGCCGGACGAGTATGTTTTCCTTGCCCTTCTGGGCGAACTCCGGCCAGTACCGCGCCACGGGCTCCTCCAGCGAAACCAGCCCCCGGTCCACGAGCATGTGGACGGAGAGCGCGCTCATGCTCTTGGCGATGGAACTCATGAGCACGATGGTATCTTCCGTCCAGGGCTGCGTGCGGGCTTCGTCGCGGTGGCCTCCCCAGAGGTCCACGACTTTCTCGCCGTCCCTGTACACGCAGACGGCGGCCCCTAACTCGCTCCGGCTCGCGAAGTTCTCCCGGAACGTCTCTTCCACAGTCGAGTAATCGCTGTGGCAATGCCCTTCCACCTGAATATCGGCAATACTCATCTTTTCCCTGCGAGTTGAAGAAAATCAAATTTTCCATGTGTGCTTGACGTTTGAAGCACCCGGCTTCCCTTACCGCCTCACCTGATGAATCCATCGCCATACGGATTCAGAAGCCGTCACCGATATGTTCATATTTGTCTTGGTAGCGGTGTAAGACTATTACGAATTCATCCAGCAAAACAAATGGAGAATGCAGGTATATTGATCTGGAAACAGCCGATTTTCCGGGAATGGAAATAACCGACGGAACCGCCCACTGGGGGGCTGTTGAAAAAGTCCTGTCCGACCATCGAGATTGTTCGCCGTAGCAGGGACAGGCCTTTGCGCCTGTCCGAGGCCTCCGTGCCTGTCCTGCTCTTCGTGGTTGTCCTTCGTCAGGACAGGCACGGAGGCCTGTCCCTACAAAACCATCACGTCTGCGCCGCGTGAACCTCCTTGCCGACGAGACCGCCCTCTGACGCCGGCTTTCACCCCCGAAGGACTATTGCATATCCTTCCCTTCGTATACCTCGATGACGCGGCTGGCGTCGTCCTTTCCCCAGCCGGCGGCCTCGGCCCGCTCGAACATCTTGCGCGCCGCGGGAACGACGGCGAGTTCGACACCGTGTTCCTCGGCAAGCTTGATCGCGAGGCCCATGTCCTTCACGAATATTTCCACCGCCCCGCGTGGGGCGAAATCCCGCTCGAACATTCTGGGGGCGGTCTGTGAGAGCATGGAACCCTGCACGGAACCCTTCGAGAGGCAATGCTCCATGATCTCATGCGAGAGCCCCGCGCGCTCGCCCACCACGATCAACTCGGCGAACAGCGCCGTGCACGAGTTGACGAAAAGGTTGGTCACGACTTTCATGGTGGCCCCGGTTCCGCTCGGGCCCGTGTGGGCCGCATCCGCCGCCAGCGGATCGAGAATCGGCTTTACCCGCTCGAAGACTTCTTTCCTGCCGCCCACCATGAAGGAAATGGTTCGCGTATCGACCCGGTTGTGGGAACCCGATATCGGCGCATCCAGCATCTCGACCCCCTCGGCGGCGAGCCGCTCAGCCAGGCCGGCCTGAAAGGAGGGCTCCATGGTGCTCATTTCGACGTGAATGAGGCCCTTCTTTCCGGCAGCGACGATGCCTTTCGGTCCGAACGTGTTCTCCTCGATGTGCTCGGGTTTCAAGAGAATGCTGAACGTGATGTCGCTTTGCTCGGCTACCTCCTTCGCCGAAGCAGCGGGGCGCCCGCCTTCCTCCTCCAGCATCTTCATCCGCGCGGGGTCGATGTCGTAGCCGACGATCTCGTGGCCGTCCGCCATCATCTGCCGCGAGAGCGGGAGTCCCATCTTTCCCAGTCCGATCATTCCCAGCTTTTCACCCATGATTTTCTCCTGTACTCAAAAAATCAGTGTCTTTCGATTATCGGAAATTTGCGCGGCGACCGAGGACGCGCCGGCAAATCACCGGAGAACGAATTCAATCCACCATCAGCTTGCCCGGAGCCTCGAACACGGGCTCAGGGGCGGCGGGCATGCGGTTGACGCGGGCGCCAACCGCCTGTCTGAAGGCGTGGGCGACTACAGCGGCTGCGATCCTGACGCTTCGGGCATATCGTTGATGAGACTGCCACAGCCGGGCGAGCGCCCCCATCTTTCCCGCCTATTGGGGCTGTTGAAAAAGTCATCCCTGGTCGCAATGACGGCCAAAACCCGAACCCGGGCGGAGGCGCAAGCTGTCTCCTTGAAAACCAACCCCCCTACCCCCCTTGTCAGGGGGCAAGAAAAAGCAAAACCCTCTCGGCTCGGAGGGGGCGCATCGCCTTTTTATACCCCCCTGACAAGGGGGGGTAGGGGGGGTTGCCTTTATCCCCTGACAAAACGGGCTTTTTCAACAGCCCCCTATTCGGCGTCGGCTCCGCCGGTGATCCCGAGCCTCGCCGCCCGGAACATCGCGGCCATGCTGTAGACCGCCGTGATGAGGGAGAGCACGAGAATGGTCGCCGTGATGGGGCTGGAGAGGAGCGCCCACATGTCCCCGCCCGAGATCGTGAGCGCGCGGCTCAGGTTGATCTCGATAATCGGCCCCATGATGAACGCGAGCACGATGGGCACGACGGGAATGTTAATCTTCTCGAAGAAGTAGGCGAGTGCGCCCAGGATGAGCACCATGACGACGTGGGCCGTGTAGTTCGCGTACACGTAGCTGCCGACGACGATGAGGATCAGGACGAACGGCCCCAGGATGCGGCGGGGCACCTTGGCGACCAGGCTGAAGGCGCGGGTGCCGACGAGTCCCGTGCAAAGGAGCATGAGGTTGATCACGAAAAGGCCGATGAACACCGTCATCACGAACGTCCCGTTGTCCCGGAAGAGCAGCGGCCCGGGAACCAGTCCCTTGCTGATCAGCACGCCCAGCAGAATGGCCGCGCCGCCCGAACCCGGGATGCCGAGCGAGAGCGAGGGCACGAGCGTGCCTGCGACCAGGGCGTTGTTCGAACACTCGGGCGCGGCGACGCCCTCGATGATGCCCGTGCCGAACTCCTCCGAGCGCTTCGACCACCGCCTCTCCTCGCTGTAGGCCAGCATGCCGGCGATGGAGCCGCCCGCTCCAGGAACCGCGCCGACACCCGTTCCGATCAGGCTCGCGCGAATCCATGTGGGGATGAGCCTGCGGACTTCCCACCGCTGAATCCGGTTGCGCTCATCGGCGGCGCCCTGGGCGGCGGTTTCCTTGCTCTCGATAGTGCGCCGGTGCTCCACCAGGAGGTTGAACGCCTCGGGCCCGGCCAGGAAGGCGATGATGACGACGACCAGCGGGATGCCGTCCATCAGATACCCCTGGTCAAAGGTGAACCGCAGTCCGCCGAAGCCCGAACTCCCGACCGTCGCCAGCAACAGCCCGATGCCCGTGGCGAGGAAACCGCGTGCGGCGTCTTTTCCGAAGAAGCTCGCCACGATCGACAGGCCGAACACGCCGACCGCGAATAATTCGCCCGGCCCGAACATCAGGGCGACGTTGCCGAGCGAGGTGCCTGCGATGATGAAGATCAGCGTGCTCGTGACGCCGCCGATGACGCCCGAGTAGAGGGAGATGCGCAGCGCCTTTCGCGCGAGACCGTTGCGGGTCATGGTGTAGCCGTCGAGCACGGTGACGGCGGACGCACCCGTCCCCGGCGTGCGGATCAGGATGGCCGGAATGGAGCTTCCGTATTCGACCCCCGAATAGACGGCGAGGAAGAACATGGTCGCGTGCTCCACGGGCATCGTGAAGGTCAGGGGAAAAAGGAGGGCCAGCGCCTGGGAACTGCCGAAACCCGGCATGGCGCCCATGAGGACGCCGATGGCGACGCCCCCCAGCATGATCGCGAGAATGGCGGGCGAAGCGAGTTGGCCGGTCGCTGCGAATATGTGCCCGAGAGTTCCTTCCATCTATCACTGCCCTTCCATCGATTACGGCCCTAGAGGATATAGACCGGCAGGAATTTAAGCGGTAAGGGGATCTTCAGCATCGGCACCAGTCCCAGATACAGGATGATCATCGTCACAAAAGACAACGCGAATCCCAGCAACAGCGCGCCGCGCGGCGCCGATTCCACCCGCATGCGCGGGACCAGCAGGCACATCATGAGCACGATGGTCATGATCTCGAACCCTATCGGCTCGAGCAGTACCGCGTAGAGGTAAACGAAAACGACGATGGAGGCGAACTCCAGCCAATGCCCCCGGAGGTAGGGCTCCTCGCCGCCCGCGGCTTGCGCCTCCGGGGGCAGGAAAAACCCGCGTCCCAGGACGATCACCGCCCAGATAATCGAGAAACCCAGGGCCAGGCGGGGGAAAAAGGCGTCGCCCGGATACCCCGGCTCGTAGGGAGGCTGCATCGCATAGGTTTCGTAGTACAGAAACGCGAGTCCCCCCAGGATGAGGGCGGTGGTGGTCAACACCGCCGCCCTCATCGGAACCTTCAACTCATAGGGAGACGCGGCGCTCTTTTCTTTTTCTTCCGTCATGTCCGCGCCTTAATGACGGCGGAACCTGCCGCCGTCCGCTCAAATCCAGCTACTTCTTGATGATATTGTGATCGATCATGAATTGTTTCACGACCGCCTGGTTCTTCGCCATGTCCTTGTTGAGCCACTCCGAGCCCGTCTTGACGTCCAGGACGATGTGCGTCCCCTTGGCGAGATAGTCCTTGTAGTCGGGCGAGCTGGTCACCTTGTACACGGCGTCTTCCAGTATTTTCATGACTTCCGGAGGCGTGCCCCGCTTGACCATGAGGCCCTGCCAGTGGAGCGGGAGGTCGTATTTGAGGCCGACTTCCACCGCGCTCCGGACGTTTTTCCAGATCGGGTCGTGCGAGAGGCGCTTGTGGGTCTGCGATACGAGCGGGCAGATGGTTCCCGCCTCGATGTGCGGCCGCCACGTGCGCGGCGAGGCCTGCCCGCTGGGAAGATGGCCGCCGAGTACGTCCTTCACCACGTTGCCGTCGCCCCGGTAGAAGATTGTCTTGACTTTGTCCCCGATGCCTGCGGCCTTTAAGAACGCGAGCTGATGACGGTGGTGGGTGGAGCCTCTCTTGTTGGAGCCCATCGACAGTTTGCCGGGGTTCTTCTTGGCGTAGGCGACGAGATCCTCGAACGTCTTGATGCCGTACTTGTTGTTGCACTTCACCGCGACGCCGTAGACGTGCTTCTCGACCTGAGCCAGCGTCTGGAAGTCGTCGTACGACCGCCTGTAGTGCGGCAGGTGGAAATACCCGTAGAAGCTCGCGCTGATGTGCATGATGATGTGCCCGTCGGCGGGCTTGCCCGAGACGTAGAGAACCGGCTCGTGCTGCGAGCCTCCGCTCTTGAAGGTCACCCGCATGGGAACGCCGAGCACTTTTGGAAACTCCTGGGCGAGAAGCTGGCACCAGACCGCCACGCTGGAGCCGGGCGAGGTGGTGCACACCAGTTCCATCGGCTTCGAGGGGAACTTCTTGGCTGCGAGAGCCGGAGCGGTCCACAAAACAAGAACGGCTACGAGAACAAGGATGCGTTTGAAGCTCGACATGGTATTCACTCCTTCAAGGGGTGGGTATGAACGGGGCAGGTAACGACCCCCACTTCTCAGGGTGATAGGTATGATTCACGATACCATTTCTCGGTAAAATTCACAAATAGGCGTTTTCGGACCGCCGTTTCGCATGCGTCGGAGCGCTTCGCCACCGGAACGAACTCCATGTCGAAGCGCGCAGCGAATGGCCTGTTCGGGGTGCAAAAGTCCTTCGAATCCTGTCTAATGTCGACATCATGAAAATCCCGAAGCGCGAAGGACCCCGAAGAGCCTGAGAGGAATTGCGGCTTTCCGCTAAAGAACAACCGGAGGCATTCATCCATGACCGACAGCAGCGTCTTGTCCTACAGCGGCGTCACGGACTTGGGCGGCGGCAAAGCCTATGGCCTCCACAACGTCTTCGAGCTCGACGGGCGGATCAGCGCCTATCCCCTGAGCGCCAGGGGGTTCGCTCCGTCCAACTGCTACCTCCTTTGCGAGGAGGACGGCGCGATTCTGCTCGACACGGGCTATGGCGGGCACAGGGATTCCCTCTTCGGGCAGATAGGCTCCATCATCACGCCCGACACCCCGCTGTCGATCTACCCGCTCAGGCTGAACGAGTTCATGTCCGTGGGGAATGCGGCCGCCCTCGCCAGGGAGTTCAACGTCGTGGAGTGCTTCGCCCGGCGGCCCGACATGGATTTCTGGCTCGATTTCGACGTGGAGGAATTCGGCCCCAAGAGCGAGGAAGATCAGATATTCCCGACGACCGTCCTCGGAAACGAGCTCGAATGCACCGTTGGGGGCAACGAGAGTCGGGTTATCCGCGGCATCAACGCGCCCATCCGCCTCATCACCACCATGTGGATCTACGACGAGGCCACCCGCACCCTGTTCTCCTCCGATATGTTCAGCCATGTGTGGGGGGACAACCCCGAAGGCCCCTGGGCGGTGGCGGACGAGTCGGTGACGACCACCGCATTCGTGCGCTCGTTTTTGCTGAACACGCGCTACTGGTGGCTCGAGGGCGTAGAGACCGGAATGATGCGCAAGGGCATCGCCGACGTCTTCGAGAGCTACGACATCGAGAACATCGCCCCCGGTTACGGCGCCATCCTCCTCGGGCGCGAACAAGTCGAACGCCAGTTCTCGGTGTTAGATGACGTTCTGCGCGATCTGGATCGCTCCGTCGCCGAGCCGCGCTACGTTCCCCGCAACATGGAAAGGTGATCATGGACCCGAACAACAATCCGCTTCCGCGCGAAATCGCTCCCGGCATCCTCTGGCTCGGCATCTGCCACGAACAGCACCACAAGGGAAAGATCTACCACAGCTACAATGCGGCCTTTCTCCTCATCGGAAAAGAGGGCGCGATGCTGGTCGAGACGGGCCACCAGGGGGATTACCCGGTCATTTCCCGCCAGATTCGCGAAATCCTGGACGAACGCGGCTCGGCGCTCAAATATCTCTTCCTCTCGCACCAGGAAACGCCCCATTCGGGCGGGCTTGGCCGGCTGCTCGAAGACTACCCCGAGATGACGGTCCACTGCGACGTGAGCGACTACCATCTCTCCTACCCCGAGCACGCCCACAGGCTGAGGCGCATGGAAGTCGGCGACACAGTCGACTTAGGCGACAGGCAGTTCATTGCCGTCGAACCCGTCATCCGCGACCTGAGAACATCGCTCTGGGGGTTCGACACCGGCGCGCGCGCCCTCTTCCCGGGAGACGGGTTCGCCTACAGCCACTACCACTGGGACGGCCACTGCGGACAAATCGCGGAAGAGGCCACCTCGCTCGATCTGGCGGATGTCCTGGGCGTGTTCGCGGAGCGCGCGCTGTTCTGGACGCGGTTCGCCGACATGAACATTTATTCGGATCGCCTGGAAGAACTGATCGAAGAGCTTGACGTCGCCGTGGTCGCGCCTGCCCACGGTCTTCCGATTCTGGATCTGGCGGTCACCATGCCCAAGGTGCGCGAAGGTCTCATTGCCGGAAATCTTTGAGGAGGGCCGATGGACTTTTCCCTGACCGACGAACAAAAAGCGCTCCAGAAACTCGCGCGCGATTACGTCGAGCGGCACGTGCGCCCCATCGCCGCGGAGTACGACAAGAACCCGGATCCCCTCGACTGCATCCCCTACGACGTCGTCGAGGAAGGCTCGAAGTTAGGCTTGCGCACGCTGGCGCTGTCCGATGAGCGCGGCGGCGGGGCCGACATGCTCACTCTCTCCATCGTCGGCGAGGAGCTCGGCGCCGGCGATCTCGGCGTGGCCGCCACCTTCGATCAGACATGGAAGTTCACCCCCATCCTCGAGCACTGGACGAACGACGAGCAAAAAGAGCGCTTCCTCCCGGCGTTCGTCTCGGACCACCGCTATCACCTGGCGACGTGCATGACGGAACCGGACGCAGGCACCGATCACGTGCTCCCCTACCCCGCTCCCGGCGCGGGCGTGCAGATGCGCGCAGATCGCGACGGGGACGTCTACCGCCTGAGCGGCGTCAAGAGCTTCATCAGCAACGGCGGGACGGCCAGGCTCTACATCGTCTACACGCGCACCGACAAGACGCAAGGGGGCTTGAAGGGCATGACGCCGTTCCTCGTTCCGGCGGACACGCCGGGCCTGAACGTCGGCCGTGTCCACGACAAGATGGGCAGAAGGCTTCTCAGCAACGCCACCCTCGTCTTCGAGAACGCGGAAGTCCCCGCCGTCAACCGGCTGGGAGAGGAAGAGGGCCAGGCCGAGGCGCTTCGCACGAGCCGCATCGCCCGGGGAAGGGGCGGCTACGGGGCGACCGTGCTGGGCGCGGGCCGGGCCGCCTTCGAGGAGGCCGTGCGCTATTCACAAGAAAGGGTGCAGGGCGGGAAACCCATAGGCCAACATCAGGCCGTCGCCCAGATGATCGGGGAGATGTACACGAGGATCGAGACGGCGCGCTCGGTTCTCTGGCGCACCTCGTGGGCTGTGGATCACGCCGAGGAATACGATCCCAAAATGTCGTGGCTCACCAAGGTGGTCTGCTCGGAGGCCGCGTATGAGGTCTGCCGTCTCGCACTGGAAGTGCACGGCGGACTCGGCTATATGCGCGAGTGCCCCGTCGAGAAATACCTGCGCGACGTCATCTCGTTTCTCCACGGCGCAGGCAACAACCACATCTACCGGATCAAGATAAGCTCGAGGATCACCGGCCTGCCGGCCGAATAACGCCTCGATGAACGTCTCAGAGCGAGACGGACTTCGCCAAAGTCTTTTCCAGGCCGCCCGGGTCAGGCCTGTATGAGTTCGATGGGCATTTCCTCGGGGCCCTCGATGAAGGCGGCGAACTTGCCGCTCACGTGGACGGGCATCTCCTGGATAATTGTCACCCCATTGGCGCGCATATCCTCCAGTAATCCTGGCAGGTCATCCACTACGAAGCAGAAGTGATGGATTCCGTACCCCTTGGGGCGGGGGCCGTCCGCTTCCGTGAGTCCGTCCGAGGGCCGGGGGGTGCGCACGCTGAGCGTCCCTTCCCCCACCCGGAGGACGAGGTTGCGCGCCCCGGCCGGAAACTGCTCGGCCACTATCTCACTCCCGAAGAAGCGTTCGAACCAATCGGCTACCCCGTCGGGATCCCTGCTGATCATATGGACATGATGAAATGCGCCGACAATCGCCATTTTCTTGATTTCTCCTCTGCGCCAAAGTCAACACCGTATATTCAGCCGCACTCCCCTCCCTGCCACCTTTCAAACCGCGCACTGCGCAAAAACCCGACCGAACCTTCAAGCCTGCAATCGGAGGGGAATCGCCATCCTGTGTGTATTTCACCATATGCAGGGTAAGGAGAATCGATTACGGGAGCAAGGTGACGAAAGACCTGAATTCAAAATAGAATCATCAATTCGCCGAGTGCGAGTCCGAGACCAGGGAACACGCCGCTTGAACGGCTCCCCCGCCCCGGCTTTACATTGCGGCGTATGAGCCCGGCTATCGACTTTACTTCCTGAAGGAGACCGAGAATGCCGAAACAGATCGAATGTGTGGACTGGCCCGACAGGCTCGACGTCTGGACGCCCTACTCGATGGCCATCAAGGCGAGCGGGGGGACGACCGTCTATTTCGCGGGCGTCACGGCCGCGCCGCCCTATCACCACCACCCCCACCGGCCAGAGGAGTTCGACACGCTGCCGGACGATCTGCCCACCCAGACGCGCATGGCCCTCGAGAACTTGAAGAAAAGCCTCGATGCCGTGGGCGGGGCGTTCAGCGACATCGTCTTCTTCCAGTTCTTCTCGACGACGATGGAGGGCGCCGAGGAGGCGGGGGCCATCCGTAAGGAGTATTTCGGCGACCATCGGACCGCCTCCACCACGCTTCAGGTCGTGCGCCTCGCCACCGACCCCAGGTGCCTAGTGGAGGTCAACGCGATAGCGGTCGTGGATTGAGGAGGACCCTCGGCCATTTTCCGGGGCGCGGCGCGAGCATATGATCGCCATTTTTTCATTGCCCGCTCCCGCCGCTCTCGGCTATCATCCCGTCTGGTCAAACGAGGACATACGAGGACGACTCGAGGCGCACCTACCCTTCACCCCGGGGAATGGAGCGTCATACCCAACCCAGAGGAGCCACGGCGGTGGACATCATCAACGAAGTCGGCGCAACCGCATTTTTCGTATCCTCCATCCGCGCCATGGAGAAGAAGCAGGAACACAAGCTGTTCGACGACCCTTACGCGGCGTGGTTCGTGAACGAGGAAATCGAGGGAAAGGTGCAAGAGCAGATAGAAGTTTTTCCGCCCTCGAGGGAGCTGGTGCGTTTTCGGGTTTGCGTCATGAGCGAGGTCGTCGAGCGCGCCATCGCGGACGGCGTGAAGCAGATCGTCTCGCTCGGCGCGGGCTTCGACATGCGCGCCCACATCTATCAGACCGAGGGCGTCCGGTTCTGCGACGTCGACCAGCCTGCGGTCCTGCAGTTCAAGAACAAGGTGCTCGAAGCAGGCGGCGTCACGCCCTGCGCCGGGATCGAGTGCAATTACCTGGAAGTCGACCTGCCCCGGGAACTCCGCCAGGCGGGTTTCGACCTCGAAGCGCCCATCCTGTTCATATGGGAAGGCAACACCATGTACCTCCCGCTCACACTTATCCATGACTTCCTCGATAAAATGCGCACGCAGGTTCCCAACATGACCATCGCTTTCGATTATCTCTCCGAAAAGGTGATCAACCGCACCTCGGGTGATGAGAGAATCAGCGAATTCACGGACCTTTTTGAAAGCAACTTCGGGGTGAAATGGGTGACGGGCTTCGACGACCTCTCCGTTCTGACGGAAAAACACGGCCTCGAAGTAGTGAAATCTGAAAGCCTCCTGGAAGTCGGCGAGCGGCGCGCACCGGAATCCGCAGCGGCCATCGAGGAGTTTATGGACGTCACGGCCGACCTGTTGAAACTCTACTCCTACTGCGTCCTCAAGGCGGCCTGAGTTCCATGGACATCAACGAAATCGGCGCGACCGCGTTCGTCATTTCCTGCATGCGGGCGATGGAAAAAGACCAGGAGCACAAGCTGTTCGACGACCCCTACGCGGCGTGGTTCGTCAACGAGGCGATAGAGGAGAAGGTCCAGGAACTGATACGCGTTTTCCCGCCCTCGGTGGAACTGGTTCGTTTCCGGGTTCGGGTCATGAGCGAGGTCGTCGAGCGCGGCATCGAGGACGGCGTGAAGCAGATCGTCTCTTTGGGCGCGGGCTTCGACATGCGCGCCCATATCTATCAGACCGAAGGCGTGAGGTTCTGCGATGTCGATCAACCGGCGGTGGTCGAATTCAAGAACAAGGTGCTCGAAACCCACGGCGTCACGCCCTGCCCCGGAATCGAGTGCAACTACCTGGAAGTCGACCTCCCGGGAAAACTCGCCGAGGCGGGCTTCGACCTCGAAGCCCCCATCCTGTTCATATGGGAAGGCAACACCATGTACCTGCCGCTCGACCTGATTCATGATTTCCTGAGTCGATTGCGCGCGCGCATTCCGCGCCTGGCCATCGCCTTCGATTATTACTCCGAAAAGATCATCAACCGCACGTCCGGCGATGAGAGGATCACCGAAATCACGGATATGTTCGAAAGCAACTTCGGGGTGAAATGGGTGACGGGTTTCGACGACCTCTCCGTGTTCCAGGAAAAACACGGCCTCGAAGCAATCGAATCCGAAAGCCTCATGGAGTTCGGCGAGCGCCACGCGCCGCAGTCCGTGGCGGCTGTCAAAGAGTATATGGGCCAGGCGGCCGACCTGTTGAAACTGTATTCCTACTGCGTGCTCAAGGCGTCGTGAACTTTACGTCCACCCCGGCGGCGCTTCTAAAAAGCTTGGACTTAGAAATCACTCCCCTCTTGAGGGGGTTGTTGAAAAACCCCATCGCAGAGGAAGTGACGCCTCCGCCTCCGCCCGGTTTCGGGTCTTGGCCGTCATTCCGGCCGAGGATGACTTTTTCAACAGCCCCTTGAGAGGGAAAAGGCCACACGAGAAAAAGCAGGGACAGGTCGCGACCTGTCCCTGCCAGAAACGCAAAATTCGACGATATCTAAAACAAGCTTACCGCCAGATTCCTACAGCGTAATAACCAGATCAGGCGCGGCGGGAGCGAGCGCGGCGTAGAGTTGCGGGAAGCAGCCTGCGCCCACGCCGGCCACCAGGCCCTTCGCCTTGACGTCGCCCGATCCGCACTGCTCGAACGTGCCCTCGGCGAGGTTGCGCCGCACGGCGCACTGATCGCAGACCATGAGGAGGATGTTCTGCTCCGCGGCGACCTTGGCCAGGCGCTCGCCCACCTCGTCGCCCTCGCGCAGGCAGAACAGGTTGTCGTCGAAGAAAAACATGCCGACGACGTTCACCCCGTGGTTGCCGGCTTCTAGTTGCGGCAGGATCATGGTGCCCAGCTTGTAGGTCGCCGACATGTCGGTGGCGAAAACGTATGCGATGTTCATCCTTCAGGTTCCTCCTCGCGTGCGTCTCTCGACTGGCGGATAATGACCTTGCTGCCCCTGTTATTCCGATCAATCTTTATTTATTTTTCACTTGGAAGCGGGTGCGAGCCTCTCACCTCAGGCATCCGGCGTCAACGCCACCTTCTTATCCAGAGGAGTTTCCTGAACGAGAGTGTATCCACCGCGCGCGCGGGTTCGACCCGCTCGACTTGCCCCTCCTTCACGGTGAAGAAAAACAGCTTTTTGTAGATACAGCCGGAGGGGCAGTCCCCCCACGCCTTGCGGATGACGACATGCCAGACGCCGCCCGTTTTCGCCGCCTCGATGTCGGAGCCGTCGCCCAGGTGCGCATCGGACTCCGCGTATTCGACTCCCGCTATCTTCCGGTATGCCCTCCGCCCCGCCCCGACGTTTGCGCGCTCGCTCAGGTGCATGACGAGGACGCCGGTGTGGCGGTATGGCCGCACGGCCTTTAACCCGAGCTTCGCGTTCAAGGCGTCGAACGCCGCATTGCCGGTGCGCAGCGCCACGGGTTCGTTCTTGTCTTGAAGGAGGTCTGCGACCGCGCGGAACAACCCGGGTTTCACGCCCAGGAGAAGCACCCCCGGCAGATGGGCCGCACGGGCGGATATTTTCGCCACTTCGGGGTGCGCGTATCTCAGCCGCTTGAGCATATCCTCGATTTCACGGGCAAGTTCGCGCCGCCGTTTCTCATCGAGGAGCAACGCGTCGCTCTCTCTCGCCAGGATGCGGTGAGCCAGAAGGGCGGCCTCGGATACCTCGGGAGGATTCGGGGATTCGGCGCGCACGACCATCGGAGCCGCATCCGCCACCCAGGCTTGCGTGCTCAGCGAAACACCGGAGACCGCCAGCAGAAAGCAAATCGATGCGAAGCAAACCCGCATCGTCATGAATGGATTGTCACAACGCATTTTGTGATGAAACAGACGCCAACTCATCTTGTCGAGTCTCCATTATGGGTTTCGCCGTCCATGTATTTCCCTCATCCTGCCGCGCGGAGGCGCGGGCCGAGCCACAGCCCCCACGCCGCCAGAACGAGCAGCCCCGTGAACGCGAGCGCCCACGCGGCCCCGCCTGTGGGAAACAGAATGACGGCCACGGCGACGGCTCCGTAGAGCGCGCGTTCGGGCAGGCACAGGGGACGCTTGAGGTATCCGCTGAGCGCGACCGCCCAGGCGCCCGTCGCGCAGAACAACGAAACACACGCCAGGGCGACCCACCCAAAACCGCCCTGCCCCAGCAGCCTCGGGTCGAACGCGAAGGCGAAGGGTATCAGGAACGAAACGAGGCTCAGGCGAAAGGCGATGAGGCTCGTCTCCATCGAGCCTGCGCCCGAGATTCCCGCCGCAGTGAACGACGCCAGCGCCACCGGCGGCGTGACCATCGAGAGTACGCAGTAGTACATCACGAAGAAATGCGCCGGCAACTCGGCGATGCCTAAATCCTTTAACGCCGGCGCGAAGAGGATCGCCCCGATGATGTAGGCGGCGACCGTCGGCAGTCCCATCCCCATGATGAGGCACCCGATGATGATCAGGAACATGGCGAAAAACAGCTTGCCGCCCGATGCGCCGATGAGGCCCGAGGAGAACTTGAGGGCCAGGTTCGACTGGATGGCGACGGCGATGATGATCCCGATGGCCGCGATGGGCACGGCGATTTCCGCGGCCTGGCGCGCGCCGCTGCGCACCACTTCGCACCAATCGGAGATGCTCAGCCAGCTTCTGCGGTGAAAATAGGTGACCACGGCGCAAGACGCCGTGCCGATGACGGCGGCGTATGTGGCCGAAAAGCCCGCGACCAGCATGGCGATAAGCACCAGCGGCGGCAGGAGTAGATACAGCCTTCCCGCGATGGGGTCTTCGGGCGTCAGTTCGCCCGCACCGAGCGCGAGCGCACCCTCGGCCCGCGCGCGCAGGTCGATGAAGATGAAAATGGCGGCGTAGAACGCGAGTGCGGGGATGAGCCCGGCCGCGGCGATGCGCGCGTAGGATATCTGCAGCAACTCCGCCATCACGAACGCGGCGATGCCCATGATGGGCGGCATCAACTGGCCGCCGGTGGAAGCGATGGCCTCCACCGCGCCCGCGTGCGCAGGGCCGTAGCCGGTCTTTCGCATGAGCGGGATGGTGAAAACGCCCGTCGTCGCCACGTTCGCCACGGCGCTGCCGCTGATCGAACCCATCAGGCTCGAACTCACGACGGCGGCCTTCGCAGCCCCTCCGGCGAAGCGGCCCGCCACCCTGAGCGACAGGTCGATGAACAACTGCCCGCCGCCTATCCCTGAGTAGACCGCGCCGAAGAGCACGAAGTAGAAGACGAACTGAAGCGAAGTCGCCGTCGTGATGCCCAGTACGCCGTTGGTCGTCATGGTCATGATCTCGACCACTTCGTCGATCGTGAAGCCCCGGAAGCCGAATGCGCCGGGCAGCATCTTGCCGATGAACGCATAGGCGAAAAAAACGAGCAGAACGCCCAGGAGCGGCCAGCCCACCGTGCGGCGCACGCCCTCGAACAGCAACACCATGATCGCCGCGAAGGCCGCCACGTCCACGGCGAGCACCGGGTCGATGGTCTCCATGCGTTCGGTGAGGCGTGTCGAGGCGAGTGCGTAATACGCAAAGACGGCCAGCGTTCCCGCCAGCAGCAAAGCGTCCGTCAGGCGGGCGCGCCGCAGCGGAGCGCTCCTTTTACTCAGCGGATGAAAGAGCAGGACGAGCGCCAGCGCCAGAAGCAGGTGGAGGGGCCGCTCGACCAGCGGTGCCTGGGGGTAGAAGACGATCCACATTTGGAACGCCAGCCAGAGGGCGCCAATAGCGAGCGTGACCATGCGCATGGCTCATGAAACCCCGATGCGAGAAAACGGGGCGGAAGATGAAACTCTCTGTCCTCCGCCCCGCATTGGTCGACTAGAGCCAGCCTTTTTCCTTGAAATACTTCGCCGCGCCCGGATGCAGCGGCACCCCGGTGCTGGCCGGTTTGCCGCCGTTTTCGGGCTTGAAGAACCTCCAGGCCGCGTGGGCCTTGCCCATGGCCTTCTTGTTCTCGGCCAGCGTTTTCGTGATGGTGTAGGCGAGTGAATCCGGCATGTCCTTGTGCGCGATGAGCACGGTGCCGAGGTCGACCGCCAACACCTTGCCCTTGATGCCCTTGAACCACTTGCCCGGCACGGCCGCCGTCCGCAGGCCATGGGCGGCGAGGGCCTTGAGCGCCTTGGGCGGGAAGCTCAGGAAGCGCATCGCGTTGGTGGTCGTGACTTCCGTCACCGTCGGGTGCCTGGGGATAGCGACCTCGAAGTAGAGGTCCGCGCGACCGTCCTTGATGATCGCCGGAATCTGGTTCGCGGCCACCTGGATGATCTTGCCTCCACGCGCTTTCATGTCCTTGCGGCTGGTTCCAAGCGCGGCCATCAGCATGTCGGCGACGACGGGGACGGTGCTGCCCGCCGGCTTCATGACGATGCGCGCGGGCGGCTTGGAGAGCAGCGCCTTCTCGAGCGTGTCGTTGCCCGTTCGCTTGATGTAGCTTTCTGTCACCATGGCGGTGACGCGCACCTTGTTCAGCCCGCCGATGAGCGCGCGGATGCCCTCGTGCTTTTGTTTGTAGACGCCTTTCAAGCCGTTATAAGCCCAAAGCGCAGAAGCCACGTTCGAGAGCGCGATGGTCGCCTTTTTCTTGTCCACGGCGGCGGGATTGCTCACGCCGCCGCCGCGCGCGATGACCTCGGGGTTGCTGCCCTTGGGCAGGCTGGGCTTGAGCAGTTGCGCCAGCGTGGCGCCGAAGACGTACCAGGCCGAACCGGGCCGCATCGCGCCGATGCTGAACGAATCGGCGGCGTATGCCGCAGGGCCTGCGCCCGTTATCAGGGCAGCCAGCAAAAGGCCGAGCGTCAGACCCTTGAAGCGCATTCTATTCTTGAGCATGGGTTCCCTCCCCTCGTTGGTTTCTCCTTGAGAGATGAATGTCTATCCGGTTGTCGCGCCTTCGAGTTCCAGCAGCCCCGATTCCTCCACGGCGCTTTTGATCGCCTCGAACGTGCGCCCCTTGGCGACCTCGCTCGGGGGGCGCACGACCGCCGACTTGAAGCGCCCGGCGAGCACCATCGCCGTCTTCATGCGCGCATGGGCCTCGCCTGAGGGCTCGCCGCTCGAATAGACGACTTCCTTGAGCGGCAGAATCCGCGCCTGTATCTCCTGCGCGCGGTGCAGGTCGCCCGCCTTGACGGCCTCGTAGAGCGCCACGATGAGGTCGGGGATGAACGAGGCGAACCCGACGAGCGCGCCGTCCACGCCCTGCACCATCGAGGCGAGGAGATATTCGTCGTGACAGGTGAGGATCGTCGTATCGGGCGCGTTCTCGCGGATGGAGGCGATATCGCGCGCGTATTGCGACATCTCCCGCGTGCCGACCTTGAAGCAGGTGACCCAGGGAATCCGGCCGAGTTCGCCCAGAAGCTCCGAGCTGTAGCTCGCCTTCGTCCACGCGGGATAGACGTGCACCACGAGGTTCAGGTCGGACGCCTCGCCGACTGCCGTGAAGTAGTCGATGACGTGCTGCGGGCGGTGCCCGAAGCGCAGCCAGTGGTGAAACGGCATCACGAGCAGCCCGTCGGCCCCGGCTTCCCTGGCCATCTCGGCGTGCTCAATGCCGTCGCGGATGCCCTCGCATGCGAGACCCGAGATGACCGGCACGCTCCCCCCGACGGCGTCGACGACAATCCGCGTCACTTCGGCGCGCTCACGCGCCGTGAACGAGAACACCTCGCCCGTGTGGCCGTTGGTCACGAGTCCGTTCACCCCCTCGAATCCGGCCAGCCACCCGGAGAAGCGGCGAAGTTCGGCCTCGTCGACATCCATGTTGTCCAGCATGGGAACCTGCATCGCGGGCAGGATTCCCGAATAGCTTCTGCGTTCCACCATGCCTTGATCTCCTCCTAAGCGCGTTTCGGCCGCCGTATGGCGCGGCTTCAGAAACGAATAATTTCAGTACCGGGACAATAGACTGTAGCAATTATCATTGTAGCCGAGCAGATATGAAATGCAATTCACGATTCTGAATGCCATTTTATTCAGAAAAGGAGATTTTCCGGCTTACGTCTGGCTTCCGGCCCATTTCTGGGAAACCAGCACGCCCGCCAGACCCAGGAACCCCAGCACGCGCAGAAGCAGCGAAGGCGTGAAGAGGAGTACGGCGGACACCCCCAGCAGGGCGCGGAGCGGCGGCGAGACGGGCGCCAGAAGATACCCCTGCAGGGCGCCGACCATGGCCAGAAAACCGAGTGTGACGCTGACGGCCGTCAGCAGCATGGGCCCAAAATTGCCCACGTCCAGGAGGTTCGTGTAGGCGAAAAGGAATGGCGTGATGAGGAGCGCGAGCGACATGCGCAGCGCCGCGTAGGCCGTCTGGTTGACGTCTGATTGCGCGATACCCGATGCCGCGAAGGCAGCTAAAGCAACCGGCGGGGTAACGCCCGAGGTGAGGATGAACCAGAAGACGACCAGGTGAGAGGCCAGAAGCGGAACGCCCAGTTGCTGCAGGGCGGGCACAGCGATGACGGAGACCACGACGTAGGCGGCCACCACCGTCATGCCCATCCCCAGGATATAGCAGACGACGCCCACGAGCGTGAGGGTGAGGAACAGGTAGCCTCCGGTGGCGTTGATGATGAAATCGCTGAACTTGATCCCAAGGCCCGTCAGCATGATGGCGCCGATCATCAGGCCCACCACGCCGGCCGTGGCGCCCACCACCAGCGAATTCCGCGCCCCCAGCACGAGAGCGTCCAGAAGACGCTGCGGGGTCAAACGCGTCTCGCGGCGCAGAAAACTCACCACGAAGACGGAATAGATGGCCACCACGGCGGCCAGGTTGGGAGAGTGCCCCTGGATGAGGACGAAAACCATGAGGAAGGCGGGCAGGAGCAGGTGGCCCCCGCTCATGAGAACGCTCTTCAAGGCCGGAACCTCTTCGGCCGGAACCAGGCGAATACCTTCTTTGGCCGCCTCGATATGAACGAAGAAGAGAACCGACAGGAAGTAGACCACGGCGGGAACGGTGGCGACCGCGATGACGTTCACATAGGGAATCTCCGTGATCGCCGCGATGATGAACGCGGCTGCTCCCATGATGGGCGGCATGAACTGGCCTCCCGTCGAGGCGGCCGCCTCCACCGCGCCTGCGATGTGGGGCCGGTAGCCCGTGCGCTTCATCAAGGGGATGGTGAACGACCCCGTGGCGACCACGTTGGCGACGCCGCTGCCCATCATGGAGCCCACGAAGCCGCTGGAGATGACCGCCACCTTGGCCGGTCCGCCCCGGCTGCGTCCGGCCAGGGCGTTGGCGAACTGAACCAGGAACTCTCCGCCGCCGGCCGCTTCCAGGAAGGCGGCGAAGGCGATGAACAAAAAGACGTAGGACGCATACGCGTTGATGACCACGCCGAACACCGCCACCTCCGAAGCCATGAACTCCAGGATGCGCTGCGCGCTGAATCCCTTGTGGGCGAAGACGGTGTCCGGAAGCCAGGGACCCACGTAGGCGTAAACGATGAAGATCAGCGCCAGGATCGGCAGCACGTTTCCCAGCACCCTTCTGCCCATCTCGAGGGAGACGACGATCAGCATGCCGCCGATGACCATGTCCATCGCCGTGGGCTCGCCCATGCGTTCCGCGCGGTAGGGCGTGTCCCAGATCCAGTAATAGGCGGCGAAGACCGTGAGCGCGATCAGCAACCAGTCGACTGCGCTGGGCCGGGTCTGCGGAGAGGAGGCGCCCGCCGGGTAGAGGAGGAAGAGGAGAATGCCGGTGAATATCAGGTAGAACCCCCGGTGGCTGTGCGTCGAGAATATCCCGAAGGTTCCCGTGTAGATGTAAAAAAGGGAGAATACGACGGCGACCGCCACCATCGCGTAACGCACCGCTCCTTCGAGCCGCCTCGTCTGGGGCAGTCCTGGTTGACGAGCCATCGAATCACTCCTCGGCGAGGGAGAGCCCGGGCCGCGCGGCCGATGAATCATGCCGCGAGACCCGAGCCAAATACCCGGCTTCGAGATTTAGTTAATACCCTTCTCTTTCCAGTATCTGGCCGCGCCCGGGTGCATGGGCAGACCGGACTTCTTCGCCTCCTCCACTCCGTTGGCTATCCCGCGCATCAGCCTGTGGATCTTCGGCAGCGTCTTCTTGACCTTGGGTGTGAAGACCGTCTTGACGATGTCGTAGGCGATCTTCTCGGGAACCCGCTTGTTCGCCACCCAGAAGACCGAGTTCCAAATCGTGGGGTAGGGATCCTTGATGGTCTTGAACACCTTCGTCGGATCGTAAGTCTTCGCCCAGAATCCTGCATACGTCTTGAGGAACAACTGGCGCTGCGCCTCGCTCATGCGCACGAGGCGTAGGGGGCGCTGGGCGTCCAGCGAGAGCGTCCAGGCCGAGTGCAACCCGTTCTGGGCCGCGGCGTCGAGCGTGCCGTCGATCATGGCATTGGTCTCGTCGGCGTAGGTCAGGTACCTGATCTTTACAGTGTCCAGCAAACCGAAGGCCTTGAGGGCCATCTTGAAGTTCTTGATGCTTCCGCTGCCCGCCGGGCCGCCCGCGATGGTCTTTCCCTTCAGATCGTCGAAGGTCTTGATGCCCGATTTCTGGAGCGTAAGCACACCGAAGGGGCTGTCGTAGAATTTCATGAGCACGCGGACGTCCTTGGCCGGTTTCTTCCCCTTGAAGGAGCGGACGCCGAGATACGCCTCCGCCATGGTCGGCGCGTGGACGATGGCCATGTCCAGATCCCCGGTGGCCATGCGGCGCACGTTCTCCACGTCGCCCTGGGTGGATTCCGCCACCACGTTGAGGTTCTTAATCTCGCGGGTCAGGATGGGCGAGAGGCCGCCCGCCATGTAGAACCAGCCGCCGCCGGGCCGGCTGCCCGCGAAGTTGAGATACACCTTGGCGGCTTCTACGGGCGCGGAACTCAAAAGGACGCCTGCGAGGGACATGGTCACCAGGCCTGTCAGGGCGACTCCACGGACGTGGAGGAGACGCCGGAGTCTGTTACGCATGATCCGTACCTCCTTTTGGGGGATGGAAAGAACGACCGGCGAACGGATTTTGACGCCGCTCAACCGGAGGAAACGCTACGAAATGTGGTCGGGGGAAGCGAAGACGGCGTATTGCAGATGAAAACAACGCGCATTTCGTGCCCATCGGTAGCCCTCCACAACGAGGAAAGCTGCAGCAAGGAAAGAATGATGGACCAAATATGACGTTGAATGTATGAACCTATAGTAGGCTACGGAAGGCTCGCGGCGCAAGCATGCGACCGAATCCGGTGTCGGCGCACTGGCGCTCTATGTTCGGGTGAGCCTGAGACGCTCTTTCATCTTTTCACGCGGGCGCGCGGGTGCCAGGCGATGCGGACTCATTGTACAATCGGCGAAATCGACACCTTCAATGAGAGGAGGCGCTTCGTGGATTCCCGGGTGGCTGTGGTGGGCGCAGGCATGATGGGCCACGGCATCGCCCTTCATTGCGCGATCACCGGCGCAAACGTGGCCCTGACGGACAAGGACCCGACCCGGCTCGAATCCGCCCTGGAGTGGATGGAGGGCGACCTGCGCATCCTGTGCGAATACGGCCTGGCGCCCGAGGAGACTCCCTCTCCGCTGACTGAGCGCGTATCTCTCGCCACAAGCCTGGAAGAAGCAGCGGCGCAGGCCGATTTCGTCTTCGAGGCGGTATATGAAGACCTGAGCGTCAAACAAGGCGTCTTCCGGGAACTGGACGAGCACGCCCTGCCCGGAGCCGTGCTCGCCACGACCACCTCATCGCTCCGCGTGGGAGATATCGCCAATGTCGTTTCCGAACCCGGCCGCGTACTCGGCGCTCACTGGGCGAACCCTCCGCACATTCTCCCGCTCGTGGAAGTGGTTCTCGGCCCCGCCACGAGCGAAGAGGCGCATGGCAGGCTCATCGCCTTCTTGAGAAAGGTCGGCAAGGCGCCCGTCTCTTGCCGCGACGTGGCCGGCTACATCGTGAACCGCCTGCAATACGCCATGCTGAACGAGGCCGTCAGCCTGGTGGAGCGGGGGCTCACCACGCCCGAGGACGTGGACGAGGCCGTTCGGCACGGCTTCGGAATCCGTCTGGCCTGCAAGGGACCGTTCGAATGGAACGATCTCCTCCACGACGCCGACATCACGCTGAACGTTTTCGAGAACCTCTACAGGGCCGAAGGCGACGCCAAGTTCAAACCCTCAGCGTTGTTGTTGAAGCAGATCGAGCGAGGCGAACTCGGTCTTTCCACCGGAAAGGGATGGCGCGACTATGGAGGGCGGTCGCGCGAGGAACTCATCGAGGAGAGGGATACGACCGTACTGCGAGCGGTGCGGGCCTTGCGGGAGTTGGGGATTATCCAGGGTGCGCCAACAGACCGGACAGACCGGCCATCCTGAAAAACACCCGATCCGTTACAAAATCATCACGCATCTTCATCCTCGACAAAGCGCACCTCGGGTTCCAGCCCCATCAGAGCGGCCAGGGCCTCGAAGCGGCGCACGACAACCTCGCCCAGCATGTTTTGGTCGCTCCGGCGGCACTTGAGCTTGAGCGCGCCCCGTCGCAGGGAGGGCTTGAGCGAAAAGCGCCCCAGCACCCCGGGCGCGCCGCCGCACAAGGTTTCGCCCAGGCGAACGGCCGAGCCCATGATTCGCGCGCGACCGGCGGTTTCCTCGTCCAGCAGCCTCTCGACGGTGCGCAACTCGCCGCGGGTCTCGCGGCCCGTATAACGGCTGAAGACGGCCAGCGCGAGAAACACCCGCTCCTGGTGATTGACGTGCAGGGTGCGCGCATGCAGCACCTCCGCGCTGGCCTGGGCGGCCCGATAGTCGGGGTGCACCCGCCAGCCGACGTCGCTGAGCAGGCAGACGGCGTGGCGCAGGCGGCGCTCGGACCCGCTTTCTTCGGGAAAAAGGTTTTCCGTCCACTCGAGCAGTTCGGGGACGTGATCGGGAAAGCGCGCGGTGCGGGCATGGATGTCGCCCACCGCGCTGAGCAGCGGGTCCTCGTTCCTGCCTCGCTCGCCCAGGCACGCAAAGGTGAGCCCCTCGCGCAAACCGTGCGCGGAGAATACGACGTCGCGGGGCGCGGCGTCCGCCAGCAAACGGTCCATCACCAGCGCCGCGAGCGGCAGCAAATCGAGCCTCCTGTTCGAAACGCCGCGTATGCCCGACAACGATTCGCGGCTCTGGCGGGAGATCAGGTCGGTGATTTTCGCAAGGTCGCCGCGCCGCAGCCGATAATGGTGAATGATGTTGAGCGGATAGCCCGAATGCGCCATGTGGGCATGCGCCAAAGCCCGCCAGTTGCCGCCGACGGCGTAGAAAGCGCGCCCCCGCATTTTGGCGAGCCAGGACAACCCGGCCAAAGCTTCGTCGATAATCTTCCGCGCGCGCTTGCGCTGGCCGCCCGAGGCGGCGAAGAGGTTGAGCGGCCCCAGAGGCAGGGTGGCCTGCTCGGCGATGACACCATCAACCAGATGGACCAACTCTAAGCTGCCGCCGCCCAAATCGCCCACGACGCCGTCCGCCCCCGGTATTCCGCTCAACACGCCGAGCGCAGCCATTTCGGCTTCTTCAGCGCCCGAGAGCACGCGCACGCGGAAACCGCAACGCCGCTCCACTTCTGCGGCGAACCCGGCCCCGTCCTCGGCGTCGCGCACCGCCGCGGTGGCGATGGCGTCGAAGCGCGCCACCCCCATTGCGCGCAACAGGCTGCCGAACCGCTCGATGTTCAGGAGCGCCCCCTCGACGCCTTGCGGATCGAGCCGTCCGGTGTCGTGCAGACCGCGGCCCAGGCCGCACAGGATTCTTTCGTTGAACATGGGGAGCGGCGCGCGCGACAATCCCTCGAACACGACCAGACGGATCGAGTTGGAACCAATGTCGATTACGCCATAACGTTCTTGAGAGCCGGTCGCCTCTTCGGCGAGGCATGGTCGTTCAGCCGTCTTCCGCAATACGCAACCTCGCCGGGCCGCCGGCCCGTCTGAGTGCGCTTCCGCGACCAGACAGACTCGGATTCGTCATGAAGTAGGTGTGCGCCGTGAAATCCTCTTCCCCGAGCGGCGCGCGCTCGTAGCCGCCGTCGCCGGCCATGTTCCAGCTTTGGGCGTCGTCCTTGAAATTCGCCACCATGATCTGATCGAGCACCTGCCGGTGCACGGTCTCGTTCTCGATCGGCACCAACACCTCGCAGCGGCGATCGAAGTTGCGCGGCATCCAGTCGGCCGAGGTAATGAAGACTTTCGCGTGAGGCGAAGGCAGCGGGTGGCCGTTGGCGAAACACACGATGCGCGAGTGTTCGAGAAAACGCCCGATGATGCTCTTGACCCGGATGTTCTCGGACAGGCCCGGCACGCCCGGACGCAGGCAGCAGATGCCGCGCACCACCAGGTCGACCTGCACGCCCGCGGCGCTCGCCTGATAGAGCTTGTCGATGACCGTCCCATCAACGAGTGAGTTCATCTTCGCCCAGACCCCGGCCGGTCTTCCGGCCTCGGCGTTGGCGATCTCCTCGTCCATCATCTCCAACAAGCTTTTTCGCAGCCCCGAGGGCGCCACGGCGACGCACTCGAAGCTGCTCGGCAGCGCATAGCCGGTGGTGAGGTTGAAGACCTGCGCGGCGTCGTGGGCGAGCCGTTCGTCGCAGGTGAAAAACGAAAGGTCCGTATAGATGCGCGCGGTGATCGGGTGATAGTTGCCCGTGCCGAAATGCACGTAGCTGCGCAGATCGTCTCCCTCGCGCCGCACCACGCAGGTCACCTTGGCGTGGGTCTTGAGCTTCATGAAGCCGTAGACCACGTGGACGCCGGCGCGCTCCAGAGAACGCGAGAGCTTGAGGTTCGTCTCCTCGTCGAAGCGCGCCTTGAGCTCGACCAGGGCGGTGACCGATTTGCCCGATTCCGCCGCCGCGATGAGCGCCTTGACGATCGGCGACTCGGCAGTCGTGCGGTAGAGCGTCTGCTTGATCGCCAGCACGTTCGGGTCCGCCGCGGCCTGTTCGAGAAACTGCACCACCACGTCGAAACTCTCGTAGGGATGATGGACGACGATGTCCTTCTGGCGGATTGCCGCGAAGCAATCGTTGTCGTACTCGCGGATGCGCTCGGGAAAGCGCGCCCGATAGGCGGGGAAAATCAGATCCTCCCGCCCGCAGTCGATCAATTCGCCGAGTTGCGCCATGCCGATCGTGCCGGTCAGTTCCACGATGTCCTCGGGCTGGGCGTCGAACTCGTCAATCACCAACTCACGCAGCGAGTCCGGCATTTCGGCGCTCAGGTTCAGGCGCACCACGCCGCCGAGCCTCCGGCGGCGCAGCATGGTTTCGAACAACAGGACGAGGTCTTCGGCCTCTTCTTCGTATTCGATGTCGCTGTCGCGGATCAGCCGGAACACGCCGCTGCCGACGATCCGGTAGCCGGGGAAGAGCTGATCGACGCACAGGCGCACCAGATTCTCCAGCGCGATGAAGCGGATCTCCTCACCCGGGATGCGGATGAAACGGCGCACCTGGTCGGGCAGCGGCACCAGCGCCCGCATCTTCCGGGGGGTTTCGATGGCTTCGAGTTCCAGCGCGAGAGAAAAGCCGCGGTTGGCGATGAAGGGAAACGGATGCGCCGGGTCGATGGCCAGGGGCGTCAGCACGGGAAAGACCTGCTTCAGGAAATAGTCGCCGAGCCAGTCGATATCCTCCGCGCTCAAGTCCTTTGCGGTGACCACCGAGATGCCGGCCTCGGCGAGTTCAACCTGCAGGCGCCGCCACACGGCCTCCTGCTCGTGGATGAGACGCGCGCTCTCCCGGGCGACTTCGAGCAACTGCTCGGCGGGCGTGCGCCCATCGAGGCTCTTCTGGGTCACGCCGTTGGCCACCTGTCCCTTGAGGCCCGCCAGGCGCACCATGAAGAACTCATCGAGGTTGCTCGCCGATATCGAGAGGAAGCGCAGCCGTTCCAGCACGGGATGGCGGAGATTGCTCGCCTCGGCGAGCACGCGCCAGTTGAAGGAGAGCCAGGAGAGCTCGCGGTTCAGGTAGCGGCGGCGCGGGTCGAGGCTCGGCTCTGCGGCGATGGCGGAGGATTCATCTTCGGCCAGGCGCGACATGCTCTGCGTCCTCTATGGATGCCTTGTGGAACATACCGGTTCACGGCGACGCGAACCCGGACAGATTATTCGAAACAACCGGAAAGGCCCGGCGACGCCGCCTCGAAGACGGGCGCATTTTAATCCGCGCGAATGCCGGAATGCAACGAAGCGCGGAGGGCAAAGAACTGGAGGGGGCCCGGCAGGTTGGCCGAGCGCGGATTTTAGAGTATGCAAAGCGCGGCGGCGGGCGCGCTCACTTCACAGAAACAGCATTTTCACCTACGATGGAGTCTACGCTTCGCGTTCGCGAATGAGATGGAAGCGGCGCCCCCGAACTTCGATCACCTCGCCGAACCCAGCCTGAATTTTCCTGGAGAGTGACACATGCAAACGAGACCGAACGTCCTCTTGATCAACACCGACCACTGGTCCTCGCCCCTCCTGGGGGCGGCAGGGCATCCCTGCATCCTGACGCCGACGCTCGACACCTTCTGCAAGAACGGCGTGCGCTTCACGAACGCCTATTCCGAACACCCCTTCTGCATCCCGGCGAGGCGGACGCTGATGACCGGCGCCAGCGCCCGCGCGCACGGCGACCGCGTGTTCAGCCCGACGATGCTGATGCCCGACCACCTGCCGACGATGGCGCAGACCTTCCGCGACGCGGGCTACCAAGCCTACGCGGTCGGGAAGATCCACGTCTATCCCCAGCGCGACCGCATCGGCTTCGACGACGTGATTCTCGACGACGAGGGCCGCTCGATCTACAACGTCGCCGACGATTACGACATTTATCTCGGCGACATCGGCCACACGGGCCGCCAGTTCGACCACGGCATGGGGAACAACCAGTACACCTACCGGGCGTGGCATCTGCCTGAGGCGACGCACCCCACGAACTGGACGACCCGCATGATGGCGCGAACCATAAAGCGGCGCGACCCGAGGCGGCCGGCCTTCTGGTACCTCTCCTACCGCCATCCGCACCCGCCGCTCGTGCCGCTGCAGGCCTATCTGGACATCTACCGCGAGATTCCCATCGATGAGCCGTTCGTGGGCGAGTGGGCGCGCGATCGCGGCGAACTCCCCTACAACGCGCAGGCCACCCAGTCGCGCGGCGACCTCTACAATGAGGGGGCGGTTATCGACGCGCGCCGGGCGTTCTACGCGCTGTGCACCCACATCGAGCACCAGATACGCATCATCATCGGCACCCTGCGCGAGGAGAGCCTCACCAACGACACCATCATCTGCTTCACCTCCGACCACGGCGACATGCTCGGCAACCACGGCATGTGGGCCAAGCGCGTCTTCTACGAGTATTCCGCCGGAATCCCGATGATCCTGGTGGGCCTCCCGGACGATGCGCGCGTAGGCAATAACCGGGTCGACGACCGCCTCGTGGGACTTCAGGATGTGATGCCCACCCTGCTCGATCTGTGCGGCATCGATATCCCCGAGACGGTGGAGGGCATCTCGATGGTGGGCGAGGAGAGGCGGGAATTCCTCTTCGGCGAGGCGGGCGAGGACGCGCATTCCTCGCGCATGATCCACGACGGACGCCACAAACTCATCTACTACCCGGTCGGGCATTACTTCCAGCTCTTCGATTTAGCAGAAGACCCGAATGAAATGGTGGATCTCTTCAGAGACCCCGCCTACGCCGACGTGCTCGCCCGGCTGACCGAAACGCTGGAGGGGCAGATGTACGGAAGCGACGAGAAATGGCTGGATGACGGAAAGCTCGTCGGCGAGCCGGCCCGGCGGTTCCAGCCCGGCCCCGACCGCACGCTGTCCGCCATGCGGGGAGACCAGTGGCCCTTCCCGCCCGCCACCGAAGAAGGTTTTCTCGAATGGTTCCCGGAGACGAAGAGCGAGGAGGGTGGAGGTTGTTGAAAAACCCTTATTCCGTAATTCGGCATATGGGCCGCCAAGGGAGGAAGAAGACAACATTCCCCTCTGTAGAGCATTTAACAATCACTCCCCCCTTGAGGGGGAGTCGATGAAGCCGAACGGTTTGTGCGAAGGCTGAATCGGTGGGGGGTGAATCGCGTTTTATCGCCATTCCGAATTATACCCCCCACCGGTTCGCTTGCGGGCTTACGCCCTTAGCTCACCGACTCCCCCTCAAGGGGGGAGTGATTTAGTCCGACCCACAAGGGCTTTTTCAACAGGCCCGAGCCGGCGGGAGTGCGAACCCGCCTCCGCTAGGCTTCCGTCGCGAGCGTCTACGCGCGCCTAGTCATCGAGTTGCGCGCTCTTCACGATGTATCCGCCGGATTTTTTGTCGAACTCCAGTTCCAGCATCCCGCGGGCTTTCGCGTCTTCGAGCAAGTGCTTGAACGTCTTGTATCCGTGATAGGACTCGCTGAATCCCGGCTTGCGGCGTTTCAGGGCCTGTTTCACCATCGATCCCCAGACCTTTTCTTCCTCGCCCCGCTCCCGCGACAGGTCCTCGGTCGTCTCCAGGACCAGATTGAGCCCTTCCAGCCGTTTTTCCTCTTCGCCGTCGACGACTTTCTTTCTTCCGGCGCGGGCGGCCGGCCGTTTCCGTTTGGCCTTTCCCTGCTTTTCGGATTCGCGCATCAAGTCTTCGTAATAGATGAACTCGTCGCAGTTCGAGGTCAGCAAGTCGGAGGTCGAGTTCTTCACGCCGACGCCGACGACCGCCTTGTTGTTCTCGCGGAGCTTGCTGACCAAAGGCGAAAAATCGGAGTCGCCGCTGATGATCACGAAGGTATCGACGTGCGACTTGGTGTAGCAGAGGTCCAACGCATCGACGACCATGCGAATGTCGGCGGAGTTCTTGCCGGACCTGCGGACGTGCGGTATTTCGATCAACTCGAAGGCCGCCTCGTGCATGGGCGCCTTGAACTCCTTGTAGCGCGCCCAATTGCAGTAGGCTTTCTTGACGACAATGCTGCCCCTGAGGAGCAAGCGCTCCAGCACTCTTTGGATATCGAAATCCGCGTACTTGGCGTCGCGCACGCCCAGGGCGATATTTTCGAAATCACAAAACAGCGCCATGTTCTGAATCGTGCTTTTTTCGGTCATTTGAACTCCCGTCCGGGCGGCGGCGCACCGCGCCGCGAGTATTGTCATCTGGTGGAGGCGGCGGGAATCGAACCCGCGTCCGAAAGGCTTCCGTCGTGAGCGTCTACGCGCGTAGCCGGTGGTGAGGGTTTCGCCCGGTCTCAAGCCCACCGGCGGGCCATCCTCCGGGCTAGTCCGATTCAAATTCGCCTAGCAGGCTCCGGACCGAAACCTGGGTCGGCTAGTCCGCATCATGACGTTCCACACCCCGCCCGCGGACGAGGAGAGGGGGAACGCTCGCTAGCGTCTAGGCCGCGAGAGCCAGCTCGTTATCGGCTGGTGTGATTTTGCCACATTGATAACGGGGCCAAGTGGCGTCCCCGGCGCGCAGCTCAGACTTCAAATCCTCCCGTCGAAACCGGATCGCCCCCATGAGAGATGAACACAGGTTCCGGAGCGGCGATCATCGCCCCGGACCCGTTTCGTATACGCTATTTCCGCCTTCTCCACATCTCGGGATAGAAGACGTAGCTCAGATACGCGGCGGGCAGCAGGAATATCAGCCATATCCACAGCAGCCGGCCCTCGAACGCTCCCGGCCAGGTGGCGCCGACGGCCAGGCCGAACGCGGCCATCGAGAGTTTGAGCAGACTCACCTGCCACCAGCGCATCGTGTAGTCCCTGAACATGTCCCGTATCACCGGTTCCTCTCCCTGAGGGCGCGCTCGATCTCGCGGTTCGCGTCGCGCTTTTTGAGCTCCTCGCGGCGGTCGTGGAACTTCTTGCCCTTGCCGACGCCGATCTCCACCTTCGCGCGGCCACGGGCGAAATACATCTTCATCGGCACGAGCGTCATCCCCCGCTCGTTCACGCGGCCGATGAGGCGCCCGATCTCGCGCTTGTGGAGCAGGAGCTTTCTGCGGCGCGTGGGCTCGTGGTTGTGGATGTTCCCGTGCCCGTAAGGGCTGATGTGGCAATCCACCAGCCAGGCCTCGCCACCTATAATGTCGCCGTAGCTTTCCTTCAGGTTCGCGCGGCCCTCGCGGAGCGCCTTCACCTCCGTGCCCGTGAGGACGAGGCCCGCCTCGTAGGTCTCGTCGATCGCATAATCGGCGCGGGCGCGCCTGTTCTCCGCAACGATCTTGATCCCGCCCGCCATCACGACACCTCTTGAATCTCAGGAAAAAGAAAAAGGAGCGCATCGCTCCCCGCGTCTCCCCCTTTATCGAGAAACAATATAGCCCCTCACGGGATTTTCCGCCACCAGGGGAATTTTATGGGGAAACGTAAGGGGTTGTAGAAAAAATCCCCCTCCTCAGGGGATAAAGGCAACCCCCCCTACCCCCCCTTGTCAGGGGGGTATAAAAAGGCGATGCGCCCCCGCCGGGCTGAGGGGGTTTTGCTTTTTCTTGCCCCCCTGTTAAGGGGGGGTAGGGGGGGTTGGTTTTCAAGGCGAGTAGAGCGTGCCGAATCCGCCTTTGGCCGTCATTCCGGCGAAAGCCGGAATCCATTTTCGCCTTTGCCTTTTCGCCTCCTCGCTCGGACGTCTTTACTCCCAGGCGGAGAGGAGCAGAATCGAACACAAAAACGAAAGGCGAATCCTCTGCATTCCGCATCCAGACGCCGCGCGACAACAAGGTCGTGGCCGCCCCGCCCGATGAAAAGTCAAAATGGATTCCGGCTTTCGCCGGAATGACGAACAAAACCACACCGCCTCATCCTGAGTAGCGGCGAAGCCGCGTATCGAAGGATGCCCTCTCGCCACGGCGCGAGCCTCCTCGCCCTTCGATACGCCGCCTTCGGCGGCTACTCAGGGTGAGGAAAGAGGTGTCAGCGGTTTCCAAAGGACACATACAGGGCTTTTTAACAGCCCCTTGGGGGGGAGTGATTGGTTGGCGCTCTGCAAGGGATGAGTAAAGTTTCATCCCTCCCCGGTCGGCTACATATCTTGAATCACGAAATCCGGCTTTTTCAACAAGCCCATAAGGGCTGAGAATTTAAACTCAGGCGTTTTTGATCCTCAGCGGCGTCTCCCCCGCCTGGGCGACGCATTTCCCCTCTTCCTGCGCCGGGGAGCGGGGGATTTCTCCTTGCGCGGGCGGCGGGTGCCCGCGAGGTTCGCCGCGCGGCGCGATTCGGCCGCATCACCGACCACCTCCCGCGTCCCGCCCGCCATGAGCTGAAACGTGACGCGGCGCGACGCCAGGTCCACACCCTCTACCCGCACGGTGACGGGATCCCCAAGACGGAACCGCCGGCCCGTCCTCCGGCCCAGGACCGCGTGTTCCTCGGGGATGAAGGCGTAATAGTCGTCCGTCATGAATTCGAGGGGAACCATGCCCTCAACGTATATATCTTCCAACTCCACGAAAACACCGAAATTCGCGACGCCCGAAACGTGGCCGCGAAAGCGCTCGCCGACTTTATCGCGCATGAAGAGCGCCTTCATGAAATCCACCATCTCGCGCGAGGCGGCCTCCGCCACCCGGTCTCGCTCTGAAATATCGCGGCAAAGGGCGGCGAGGGGCTTCGCCTGCGGTTTGCGCTTGTCGCGCATGAGCCTCCCGAGCCTCCTGTGGACGCACAGGTCCGCATAGCGGCGGATGGGCGAGGTGAAGTGCGTGTAGCGCTCGAAGCCAAGCCCGAAGTGGAGAGCGGGAGCGGCCTCATAGCGCGCGAGCTTCATGCTTCTCAAGGCGGCGAAATTCACGTAACGCTCCACGTCCGAGCCGCGCACGGCGTCGAACACCTCCTGAAACCCGCCCGGCCGCTTGAGCGCTTCCAAGCGGGGGGCCTTCAGGCCCAGTTTGGAGAGGATCGCCCTCAGACCTTCCAGGTTCTCCTCGGCAGGAGGCTCGTGGACGCGGAAGACCGAAGCGCCGCCCGCCTCGGCGAGATATTCCGCCACCGCCCGGTTCGCCGCCAGCATGCACTCCTCGATGAGCCGGTGCGCGGATGTCCTCGGCGCGCGCGCAACTCCCGTCGGCATCCCCTCCCCATCGAGCAGCACCTGCGCTTCGGGCAGGTCGAAATCGAGACTCCCCCGGCGCATGCGTTCCGCGTGGAGCTTATCCGCAAGGGCCGAGAGTTCCCGCAGCGGCGCTTCGAGCGCGCGGGCGCATTCGGCCTCGTCTTTCTCGGGAATTTCAGTGCCTTCGAGAACGGCGGCCGCACCGCGATAGGTCAGAGAAGCGCGCGAGCGGATGCGCGCGAAGGTGAGCCGCATCCCCGTCCGGTTTCCGTAGCGGTCGAAATCAATAAAAATGCTCAAGGTCCTGCGAACGGCCCCCTCGCGCAGCGAGCACACCTCGCCCGTCAAACGGGGCGGCAACATGGGCACCGCCCGGTCCGGCAGATAGACGCTCGTCCCCCGGTCGCGGGCTTCTTTATCTATCGCGCCGCCCTCTTTCACGTAATGGCCCACGTCGGCGATGTGGACGCCGAGGCGGCAACCGTTTCCGATTTTTTCAATCGAGACCGCGTCGTCGCGGTCCCTCGCGTCGAACGGGTCAATGGTGAACGCGCACAGATCCCTTAAATCCTCCACACCTTCCGGGAAAGGATCGTCTTCCCCGGGCGGAGAGAGCCTCTTTTCCTCCTCCAGCACTTTTTTCGGGAAATCCTCGCGTATCCCGTGCTTGGCGAGCACCATCCGCCCTTCGGCGGCGGGGTCCTCGGGATAGCCGAACGAGCGCAGAATGCGCCCTCGGGCGGGTTCATTACGCGCCGGATAGCGGGTGATCTCGACCTCCACCCATTCGCCCCGCCTGGCTCCTTCCCGGCTCCCCGCGCCCAGCACCACGAGGTGCGGTATACGCTCTTGCTGGGGCTCCACCCACGCGCTCCGGCCCTCCACGCAGAGCCTGCCCACCAGGGTTTCGTGCGCGCGCTCCACCACGTCGAGCACGCTCCCCTCGCGCCTCCCGTCGGGATGGACCTTCTCCACCCGGGCGGATACCAGATCGCCGTCCATCGCGCCCCGGGTGCGGGTTTTCTTGATCATGATGTCGGGGGATTTTTCCTCACCCTCGACCCGGCCCGGCGCAACGAACCCGTAGCCCTGCGCGTGCCCCCGGAAGACGCCCTGATAGATGGAGAGGGAACCCGGCGTCGAGTAGCGGCCGCGAACGCGGACGAGCGCGCCCTCTTCCGCCATGGCGCGCAGGCGCTTCCTGAGCGCGGGCCGCACGGCGGCGGGTACTTCGAGCAGGCGCACGAGTTCACGCACGGCCATCGGCCTGCCCTCTTTGGCGATCAGGCGCTGTATCTTCTTGTCGTCCGGAATCTTTAAGGTTCGCTTCACGAGCGATTCAACTTATTCCACTTCCCGCGAGGAAACCTGGTGGCATTCCACGAGTTCGCCCTCGGCGAGCTGCACGCATGTCAGGCGCCCGCCGTGCACGGCGCTCGTGTCGATGCCCAGATAAAAGGGAAGCTCGTTTTTTATCTCCCACCCCGGTGTGTGCCCGAACACGACGGGCTTTCCGAAATCGTATTGCGCATGGAAAAACTCTTCCCGTATCCAGACCATATCCATCGGGTCCTGACTGTCGATGGGAACGTCCGGCCTCAGGCCCGCATGCACGAAGATGAATCCACGGCTCATATGAATCCATTCGAGAGCGTTCAAGAATTTCAGATGCTCGGGCGGGAGGTGAACGTCGCCTCTCTCATCACGGTAGTTCTCCAGCGTCGCATCGCCGCCGTTCATGACATAGACACCCGGATAATAGCTCCCGCCGCCTGCGAGGTAATCCAGGAGCATGTCCTCATGGTTGCCGCGCAGGAACACGGTGTTGGGATATTCACGCTTGAAACCGAGGAGGAACTCGACCACGGCCTTGGAATCCCGCCCCCGGTCGATGAAATCGCCGAGAAAGACGATCTCATCCTCTTCCCGGAAGGGCACGCGCTCCACCAGGGCTTCCAGCATATGAATCTGGCCGTGGATGTCGCCGACCGCGTAGAGATTGGACATGCAGAACGCGCGCCTCCCGGAGAACCCGACCGTGCCGAGGAAAGCTACGAACCCGGGCCCGTGGCCGGCGGCATGTGGCGTCAAGGGGTGTCATGCCGTTTTTTTGTTTCACAAAAGCCTGCGGAATTCGTCGACGCTCAACCCGGCGGCCCTGACAATTACCCCCATCGTGATCGCATTCACGGGGTTGTTCCTCGGGATCGTCAACACGCGAACGCCATCCGACATCACGATGTGCTTGCCTTGGCGAAGTATGCGGAAGCCTGCCTTTTCCAGGGCGCGCACCGCATGCAGATGGTTGACCCCCGGGATCTTCGGCACGCTAGACGGCCACTTCGATTTCCCGTATATCTCCGCCCTCCAGGAGATCCTCCACGGCGCTGAGATATTCCCTGGCGGCAGTTTCGATGTTGGAGATCGCCTCGGCCTCCGTTTCTCCCTGTGAGCAACAACCCGGCAGGCCCGGTACCCACACGCTGTAGCCCTCATCGGAACGGTGAAGAACGATTTTGTACTTCATGGCGCGCCTCCTTGCCTCAAAGTTTCGGATCATCAGGCATTCTATGTTTCCCTGCCCGGCTTTTCAACGACGGTTTGACGGAGCCGGGTACGGCACGGCGTCCGGATGAGTTTTCTTGAAGGAGACTGCCGGGGCGCCCGGCCGGCGAATCTGGCCGTAGATGTCGCCGACCGCGTAGAGATTGGACATGCCGAACGTACGCCTCCGCTACTTGAGCTCGCCCCAGTTCTCGCCCGTGCTCACGTCCACGTCGAGCGGAACGTGCAGGGGGGTCGCGCCGCGCATCTCCTCTGCGACCAAGGCGGCCACGGCCTCGATTTCTGCGGGCGGTATCTCGAACAAGAGTTCATCGTGCACCTGCACGAGCATGCGCGCCTGCTTCTCTTCTCTCTTCAGGCGATCGGCGATGGCTATCATCGCGAGCTTGATGACGTCGGCGGCGCTCCCCTGGATGACGGAGTTCACCGCCGTCCGTTCGGCGGCGTTTTTCGCGTTGCGGTTCCGGCTGTTCAGATCGGGCAGATACCTGCGCCGGCCCATGATGGTGGAAACGTAGCCGCGCTCGCGCCCTCCCTCGATGGTCTCATCCACGAAGGCGGGCACGGCGGCGAAACGCTCGAAATAGGTGTCGATGAACGAGCGCGCCTCGGACTGGGGGATGCCGATGGCCTGGGAGAGGCCGAAGGCGCCCTGCCCGTAGATGATGCCGAAATTCACCGCCTTGGCGACGCGGCGCATCTCGGAGTCGACACCTTCGAGCGGCACGCCGTAGACGGCCGATGCGGTCGTGGCGTGGATGTCCTCCCCCTTGCCGAAGGCGTCGACGAGGGCCGGGTCGTTCGTGAAGTGCGCCAGCACTCTTAATTCGATCTGGCTGTAGTCCGCAGACAAGAGCTTCCAGCCCTCCTCGGGCAGGAAGGCCCGGCGTATCTGGCGGCCCAACTCCGTGCGGATGGGGATGTTCTGCAGATTGGGGTCCGAACCGCTCAGGCGGCCCGTGGCGGCGACCGTCTGGTTGAAGCGCGCGTGGATGCGGCCCGTCTGCGCGTTCACGAGTTCGGGCAGGGTGTCCACGTAGGTGCTCTTGAGCTTCGACAGCTGCCGGAAGTTCAGAATCTCCTGGGGCAGGGGGTGCTGCGGCGCCAGCCGCTCCAGCGTGTCGATGTCGGTGGAAGGCCCCGTTTTCGTTCGCTTGATCACGGGCAAGTTCAGCTTTTCGAACAGGATGACGCGCAACTGCTGGGTGGAATTGATGTTGAACTCCTCGCCCGCCAGCCCGTGGATGTCGCTCGTCATTTGCTCCAGGCGCGCTTCGAGTTCCTTGCCCATATTCTGCAGGAATTCCCGATCCAGCCGGATGCCCGCGCGCTCCATTTCGAGCAGGACGCGCAGGAGGGGGACTTCCAATTCCTCGAAGAGATTCATCAGCCCGTCTTTTTCGAGCTGCGGAGCCATCTCCAGGGCCAGGCGGAAAGTGATGTCCGCATCCTGGCAGGCGTAGGGAGCCGCCGCCTCGACCGGCACGTGTGAGAAGGGAATCTCCTTGGCGCCCTTGCCGCACAGATCGGCGTACTTGATGGTCGTCACGCCGAAATACTCCTGCGCCAGATGGTCCATCCCGTGGCTCCTGCGGCTCGAAAGCAGGAGGTAGGAGGCGAGCATGGTGTCGAACAGGGGGCCGCGAACCTCGTGGCCCGTCTCTTTGAGCACCGCGATGTCGTATTTGATGTTCTGGCCGATTTTCTCAATATCGGGCGATTCGAGCAGCGGCGAGACTTCGGCGAGCACGTCTTCGAGTGAAAGCTGTGGGCCTGCGTCCATCATCTCGTGCCCCACCGGGACGTAGAACGCGCGGCCCGCAGCGGCGGAGAAGCTGAAGCCAACGACCCGCGCCTTCATGGGGTCGAGCGAGGTGGTTTCCAGGTCGAACGCGAAACGCCCCGCCTTTTCGAGTTCCGCGAGCATCGACTTGAGATCATCGAGCGTTCGGATGGTGTGGTAGTCGCGCTCCTCCTCTTCGGCTGCGGGATCCGCCTCCCCGGACGCATCCTCCTCGGCGTCGGACTCGCTGTAGCCGGGGAGTTGTTCGATGATGTTCTTGAATTCCAGTTCATCGACGAAAAGTTTCCGGCCCGCCTCGATGTCGGCGTCGCCGAGACGGCAGGATTCCAGGTCTCCTTCGAGCGCCAGGTCGCGCTTGATGGTGCAAAGCTCCCGCGAGAGGCGCGCCATATCGACGTTTTCCTCGATGTTCTCGCGTTGTTTGGGACGCTTTATCTCTTCCGTCGAAGCGAGCACTTCTTCGAGTCCGCCGAACTGCTGTATGAGGGCGACGGCGGTTTTCTCCCCGATGCCCGGCACGCCGGGGATGTTGTCCGTCGAATCGCCCATCAATGCCTGGACCTCCACGAATTTCTCGGGCGGCACGCCCCATTTCGCCTCGATCTCCGCAGGCCCCATCTCCTCGTCCTTCATCGGATCCCAGATGCGCACTTTATCGGAGACAAGCTGTGCGAAATCCTTATCCGCGGTCACCAGCACGACCTCGAAGTCCTCCGCTTCGGCGCGCGCGGCCAGCGTGCCGATGATGTCGTCCGCCTCGGCCCCGACCTGCACGAGAAGCGGAATGCGCAGCACCTCGACCACGCGGTGCATGTAGGGGATCTGTTCGACCAGGTCTTCGGGCGCCGCGTCGCGGTTTCCCTTGTAGGCGGGGTATATCTCGTGGCGGAAGGTGGGTTCGGGGCGGTCGAAGGCGATGGCGACGTATTCGGGCGCGCGCTCGCGGATGACTTTGAGGAGCATTCGGGCGAAGGCCAGCGTGCCGCCCGTGGGCACACCCTTCGAGTTCGAGAGACGCTGGCGCATCGTGCCGTAATAGGCCCGGAACATATAGCCCGAGCCGTCGATGAGATAGATTCGCTTCTTGTCTTCCGTCATGTTCCGGCGCGTGAAAGAGGAATGGAAGCGGCCCTGGTTCAAATTTGCACGGAAGCGGTTTTCCCGCAACTCCGGCCCGAAACGGCGATCATCCGCCCGGCCCTTTATACAACGCCTCGCGCCCGTTGTAATCCGCCGCATCGGCCGCAGCCGCCGGGCGGACCGGGGGGGGATTGTTGAAAAAGTCATCCTCGGTCGGGTTCGCCCCCACCCTCCCTCGCCGGGGGCATCGCCTTTACCCCTGAGGAGGGGTCTTCTTGAACGGCCCCGTCCCGCTCGGCTTTGACGCGCATTTCCCCGCAATTGCCGCAGCGGCGAAGGTCCGCAGGCATGGCGCGACTCCCCCGCGAACCGGTGAGGCGGGTCGTGCCGGAATTTCCGAAAAATTCGATAAATTCACGGGGTTTTTCGATAAAAAACTGTGAATTTATCCTATTGATATATAATACGTTACGCTTAAAAATGCCATTTTGGGCGGCAGACGGACATGCCCCCTTCCCCCCTCTCGCGCATCCTTGCTATCCTGTTCATCCGGTGCGTCTGCTCCGGATGCCTGAAAACCATCAGGGAGGAGTTTCGGTTCATGTCCACAGGATGCTGTAGTGATGAGAGCCAGATAAAAAGCGCGGTTCGCGAGCTCTATGCGAGAGTCGCCGCCGGCGAGGTTACCTGCTGCGGGGATTCGAGCGCCGAGATGCCCGCGGGCGCTGAGAACGTCGAGAGCATCGGCTATGCGAAAGAGGCCGTGGAGGAGCTTCCCTCGGACGTTCTGAGCGCGAACGCGGGGTGCGGGACCCCGATTCTGGACGCAGCGCCCAAGCCGGGCGAGACGGTGCTGGATCTGGGTTCGGGCGCGGGGCTGGACTGTTTTCTCGCCGCGAAGGAGGTGGGGCCTCGCGGGAGCGTCATCGGCCTCGACATGACGGACGCCATGCTGGAGAAGGCGGAGCGAAACAGACGGAGCATGGGCGTTCAAAACGTCTCTTTCAGAAAGGGCGAGATGGAGAACATGCCGGTTGAAGGCGCCTCGGTCGACGTCGTCATCAGCAACTGCGTCATCAACCTCTCGCCCGACAAGCCAGCCGTTTTCCGCGAATCGTTTCGCGTGCTGCGTCCGGGCGGGCGCTTCGTCGTATCGGACGTCATCAGAGCAGGCGATGCGGCGGGAGACGCAAACACCGAGCCTCCTGAAGAAGCCTCCATCGCGGACTGGTGCGCGTGCATCGCGGGCGCGATCAGCGAGGATGCTTACGTCGCAGGACTGCGGGAGGCCGGTTTCGTCGACGTGGAAATCATCGGGCGCAAGCCCTACGTCACACCCGAACTCGCAAGCGCGACCATCCGGGCCGTGAAACCCTGAATCTTTTTTTTCGAGTCGACACGGAAGCCTTGAGAACTCACCGGATTCCCCCTGTCCTCGCCCCACCCGATAGATGAAGCCTTATCATTGACACCTCTCGTTCACGGGTGCTAACAATCCGGTTCGACCTTTCCCACAACGGAGACGATAAGAATGCACATTGACGCTCATTGCCACATATACCCGGACGAATACTTTGAAATTCTCGAAAAAGAGGGCCCGCGCTACGGGGTGAAGCTCATGACGAACGCCGAGGGCGAGCGCGTCGTGGACATCAAGGGGATGATGCACCCGCCCATCGAGCCTTTCACCAACGTGGACTTGAGGCTCCAGACCATGGACGAGATGAACCTGGACATGAACATTCTGTCCTTCTCGTCGAACCCGGGCTGCTACTGGGCGGACGACGGCCTGGCCGATGAACTCTGCAAAACGGCGAACGACGCCTACGCCGACATCATCGAGAAACACCCCACGAAATTTCATGGGCTGGCCTCCCTGCCCGCGCAGAACACCGAGCTTTCGGTGAAGGAACTTGAGCGATCCGTGAACAAGCTCGGCCTCAAGGGAGGTTTTCTCAGCACGAACGTGAACGGCCGCTATCTCGATGATGAGCGTTTCTACCCCATCTACGAGGCGGCAGCGGGCCTGAACGTGCCCATCATCGTTCATCCGGCCAATCCGGCGGGTGCTGCGCAGATGAAGGAATACCACCTGTTCAACTTGGTCGGCTTCCCCACGGAGAGCGCGAACAGCATCGGACGGCTCATCTTCTCGGGGCTTTTCGACAGGCTGCCGAACCTGACCTTCATCTTCCTGCACGGCGGGGGAACCGCGCCCTATCTGGTCGGCCGCTTCGCCCACGGGTGGAAGGTGCGCCCCGAGTGCAAGAAGATATCGCGCCCGCCTATCGAGTATCTGCGCTCGAACTTCTACCTGGACATGCTGGTGTTCCATCCGCCCGTCGTGCGCTTCCTGGTGGACGTGATGGGAGGAGACCGGGTCGTGCTGGGCACGGACCTGCCCTACGACATGACGGACACCGAGGCGGTCGAAACGCTTAAGCAGTCGGGACTGAGCCAGGAAGAATACGAGAACGTCTCGCACAAGAACATCCAGCGCCTGTTGAACCTCTAAGCGGACTCACTCGAACCGATGTGGCCTGCCTGGGATATCACGCTTCTCGTTTTCGCCGCGGCGTTTCTCGAAGGAGCCGCGGGGATTGACTTCGGCCTCCTGGCGACGCCTGCGCTGGGCGCTCTCATCGGGGTCCGCGATTCCGTGCTCACCCTTTCGCTGCCGAACCTGATCCTCATGGCGATTCGCGCGATAGGCGGCGGCGTTCCCGCCGCATCTCTCAAACGCCTTATGCCTTTCCTGGGCGCGGGCGCGGCAGGCGCCGCCGTGGGCGTGCTGACCCTGATCTCCAGCCCGCCCACGTTCCTCAAGTGGTCGGTGGGCGTCCTCGTCCTGTTGTTCGCCGTCTACAGCATCTCGCGGCAGAGAGTCCAACTCGACATGCGGGACGAAACCTTCTTCACCTATCTGGCCGGGTTCTTCGCGGGCGGCCTGAGCGGCTTCTCATACGCGGGCAACCCCATAAGCATCATGTATCTCGACAGCACGGGCGCGGGCCGCGCCCGGATGATGCGGCTCACCTACACCGCAGCACTTGTGTTCGCGAGTGTTCAGATTGCCATCCTGAGCGGCTCGGGCGCGCTGGGGGCCTTCGAGTCGGCGCGCTCCGCCGTATCGATTCTGCCCGCCGCCGCCGGATTCCTGCTGGGCAGGCTGCTTCGCGGACGCATCCCGCCCGCTCTGAGTTTCGCGGGTGGTATCGTGCTGATGACAGCCGCAGCGCTCTGTCTTTTGATTTTCGGGCCTTCGGGGTGGAAGTGAGGGACGGGCCGATGCCGCGCCCGGATGATTCGAGAATTCAGCCTGAGGGGAAAACCCTTACACCACGCCTGCACGCAACAGATGGTGCAGATGCAGCACGCCCGCCAAGCGTCCATCAGGGCCGGCGGTGACCGCCAGGCATGTGATGGCGCTCGCCTCCATCATCTGAACCGCGGCGGCGGCCATTTCGTCCTGGTCGATCGTCTTCGGAGCGGACGTCATCAGATCCTGAGCCTTCAAGTCGGGCAGGTCCCCGATCTTTTCCATCGCGCGCCTCAAGTCCCCGTCCGTGACGACGCCGCGCAGTTCCTGCTCCGCGCCCGTCACGCACGTCATCCCCAGCCTCTTGGCGCTCATCTCGCGAACGACCTGAGACAGAGGGGCCGCCTCCTCCACCTGCGGGACGTTATCGCCCGTGACCATCAACTCCTTCACGCGAATGAGCTTCTTCCCCAAAACCCCGCCGGGATGAAAGCGGGCGAAATCCTCGGGCTGAAACCCGCGCGCCTCCAGAACGGCCATCGCCAGCGCATCGCCCATCGCCAGGGCGGCGGTGCTGCTCGCCGTGGGCGCGAGTTGAATCGGGCAGGCCTCTTCTTTCACGTGAATGTTCAACACGGCCTGCGCCGCGCGCCAGAGGGTGGAGTTCTCGGTCCCGGTGATGGCGATGAGCGGCGCCCCCAGGCGGGCGAAGACGGGCAGGATGCGCACCACCTCGTCCGTCTCGCCGCTGTAGGAGAGCGCGACGACGGCGTCGTCTTTCGTCACCATGCCCAAATCGCCGTGGACGCCCTCGGCAGGATGCAGAAAATAAGAGGGCGTGCCCGTACTCGCAAGAGTGGCGGAGATTTTCTGCCCGATCAGACCGCTCTTCCCCATGCCGGTGACCGCGACCTTGCCCCTACACCCCAGAACGATATCGACCGCCTGGATGAACCCCTCGTCCAACCGAGCGATGAGCCCGGCGAGCGCCTCGGCCTCGATCCGAAGGGTCCGCACGCCTCGTTCGACGGGATTCATCGATGATACTGTTTTTTGAGCACTCAGGACCCACCCTCCCCGGAAATGTCTGGCGGAAAAATATCACCTCAGCACACGAGTGTCCACGCGAAATGTTTCAGGTGGGAACCGGCTCCAGATCATTCAAGTCTTTACTCCCACCGCCCCCCATGCTAGAAATTATAGTCAGAATGCCTCATGAAGACGAATGCCCTTCGGCTGGAGAGTGAGAGAACCCACCGCAGGAGAATCGCAGGAGTACCCGTCATGTCCGGTCATTCCAAATGGAGCACCATCAAGCGGAAAAAAGGCGCACTCGACGCCAAGCGCGGCAAGATTTTCACCAAACTCATCAAGGAAATCACCATCGCGGCCCGGCTCGGCGGGGGAGACCCTGACGGCAATCCCCGGCTGCGCACGGCCATCCAGACGGCGAAAGGGGCCAACATGCCCCAGGACAACATCACGCGCGCCATCGCCAAGGGGACGGGCGACCTCGAAGGCGTGAACTACGAGGAATGCGCCTATGAGGGCTACGGCCCCAACGGCGTGGCCATCCTCATCTCTGTGCTCACCGACAACCGCAACCGCACGGGCGCCGAAATCCGCCACATCCTGACGAAGAACAACGGCACCATGGCCGAGCCGAACGCCGTGGCGTGGAATTTTGAGAAAAAGGGCTTGTTCCTCGTCCTCCAGGAGAGCGTGGATGAGGAAACGCTCATGGAACTCGCCCTCGAAGCGGGGGCGGAGGACTTCGAATCCACTGACGATCTGTTCGAAATCCATACCTCGCCGGATGCGTTCGAAACCGTGCGCGAGGCGCTCGAGCAAAGCGGGATACCGACGGAATCGGCCGAGCTCGCCATGCTGCCCAAATCGACGGTGAAGCTCGAGGGCAAGGAAGCCGACCAGATGCTCCGCCTCATGGAGGCGCTCGAGGACAACGACGACGTGCAGAACGTCTACGCGAACTTCGACATCTCAGAAGAACAGATGGCGGAAGCATCCGCATAAACGCACAACCCACCGCCCGTGGGGTTTTCTCTTGACGCAACCTGAAAACACATTCCGCGTGCTGGGCGTGGACCCCGGCCTTGGCGTGACGGGCTACGCCGTCTTGCGCCTCGATGAGGGCGAATACGAACCATCCCTCGTGGACGGCGGCATCCTCAAAAACGACCCGAGCGCGCCCATCGAGAAGCGCCTCTATGAATTGCACAAGGACCTCGCCCACATCATCGAGACAAACGAGCCCCACGTCATGGCCGTGGAAAACCTCTACAGCCACTACAAGCACCCCCGCACCTCCATCATCATGGGACACGCGCGGGGGGTGATCTTCCTCGCCGCATCGCAGGCGGGCGTAGAGGTAGTCAGCTATGCGGCCACGGAGATCAAGAAATCGCTCGTCGGCGCCGGGCGCGCCACAAAGTCGCAGGTGCAGCACATGGTCCAGCAGCGGCTCCGATTGCACGATCTGCCCGAACCCGCCGACGTGGCCGACGCCATCGCCGCCGCGTACTGCCACATCGACCGCAGCCACTTGAGAAACGACCAAGCGGTCGGGAGCAGCTCATGATCCGGCAGATATCGGGAGAGATCATCGACGTCCAAGCCGAATGCGTCATCCTGAAGACGCCGACCGGGGTCGCCTATGAAATACAGGTGGGCGGATACGCGGTGCATGAACTCCAGGCGCTCATGGGCGCGCGCGAGGCGGTGGAACTCCACACCCACCATTACCTGGAGGGAAACGTGGCCACGGGCCAACTCCTGCCCCGGCTGGTGGGTTTCCTGTCGGCGGAAGAGAGGGCGTTTTTCCTCTCTTTCATCAAGGTGCCCGGCATCAGCCCCAAGAGCGGCGTGCGGGCGATGAGCCTGCCCCCCCTCCAGATAGCGGAAGCCATCGCGGCGGCGAACGCCACGATGCTCACCAAGCTGCCCGGCATCGGCAGGAAAAAGGCCGAACAGGTGATCTCGACGCTCAGAGAGGAGATCGCGGAACTTCAACTGATGGGAGAGGTCGCGCTCCCGACCGCGGAGCGGCAAGAGGCCGCGCCCCTGCACGGGGACGTCATGGCCGTGCTGGTGGGACAGCTGGGCTACCGCACGCCCGAAGCGGAGAACCTCGTGGAGCGCGCCGTCGCCTCGCTTGGAACGGACGCGGAGGCAGAGGCCATCCTGCAGGAAGTCTTCCGGCTGAGTCGGTAGGGAGAAAAACATGGTCATCGAGCGGCGCGTGAGCGCGAAGGCGGCGAGCCCGGCGGAGGAGCGAACCTTCACCTCGCTCAGACCCACGAGGCTCGAAGAATACGTGGGCCAGACCGACCTGGTGGCCAAGCTGCGGATTGCGCTCGAAGCGTCGCGCAGGAGAAACGAACCTCTGGGCCACATCCTCTTCCACGGGCCGCCGGGCCTCGGGAAAACCACGCTCTCGCACATCATCTCGGAAGAGATGGGCACGCGCCTCGTGAAGACCTCCGGCCCTTCCCTCTCAAGACCCGCCGACCTCATGGGAATCCTCACGGGTTTACAGCAGGGCGACGTGCTGTTCATCGACGAGATCCACCGGATGCCCAGCGCGGTGGAGGAATTCCTCTACCCCGCGATGGAGGATTACCGCGTGGATTTCGTCGTGGATCGCGGCCCCATGGCCCGCACCATCAATTTCCCCTTGAAGATATTCACGGCCGTGGGCGCCACGACGCGCCCCGGCGCCCTGACCGCCGCTCTGAGGGAACGCTTCTATCTCGTCTACCACGTGGATTTCTATTCCGAAGAGGAACTCGTGCAGATCCTCCTCAGGAGCGCCGTGCGCCTCGACGCCCCGATTGAAGAAGAGGCGGCGCGCGAACTCGCCCAAAGAAGCAGGGGCACGCCCCGGACGGCGAACCGACTGCTGCTCTGGACGCGCGATTTCTGCCAGGCGCGTGGCGACGGCGCCATCAGCCTATCCAAAACACGCGAGGCGCTCGCCATGGAGGGCGTGGACGAACTGGGCTTGGACGCGCTGGACAGAAAATATCTGCGGACGATCATCGATCAATACGGCGGCGGCCCCGTGGGGGTGGAGGCCATCGCCGCCACCATGAACGAGGAAACGGATACCCTGGTGGACATGGTGGAGCCATTCCTGCTGCGGGCGGGTTTCGTGCAGCGCACGCGCGGCGGCAGGCGCGCGCCCTCGGCGGCGTATTCACACCTGGGCGTCGCGCTGCCCCAAGGGGTTCAGCGTGAACTCTGGGACGGCGCCGCGGAGGATGAGGAAGCCGATACGTCCGCTTAAGAGGGAAAAAGCAGATGGAGCCTTTCGGCGGATTCGGTAAAACGCTGATTCTGCTCGGCGCAGTCCTGATGGTCCTGGGTGTGGTGTTCGTCCTGGCGCCCAAGATCCCGTTTCTGGGGAAACTGCCGGGCGATATTCACCTGAAGGGCAAGAACTGGAGTTTTTCCTTCCCGGTGGTGACCAGCATCGTGATCAGCATCGTGCTGACGCTGCTCCTGAACCTATTTTGGAGAAGATGACCCAACGGCGTCCTACTTCCAGCCCCCGCCGCCGTTTGCGTACACGGTATCCGCTGTCATGAACTCGCACGCATCGGAACACATGAACAACACCAGTTCGCCGATTTCCTCCGGCGTGCCGAAGCGGCCCATCGGTATCTGAGCGCGCATCGACTCCCTGAGTTCCTCCGAGGAGACGTCGTGAAACGGCGTGTCGATGGGTCCCGGCGATATGGACATGCACCGGATTCCCCTGTCGGCATATTCGCGGCCCACGCCCATGCTCATCGTCACCACCGCGCCCTTGGCCGCCGCGTAGTGCACGGAGTGGCCCGGCCCGCCGCGCTTGTGCGCCATGCTGCCGATGTTGACGATGACGCCCTTGCCGTTTTCGAGCATTTCGGGAATCGCGGCCTGCATGCAGTAGAAAACGCCCTTGACGTTCAGGTCGAACGTCCGCTCCCATAGGTCGTCGTCGATGCCCAAGAAATCCGAACGCTTGAGAGCGGCGCCTGCGGAGTTGAGCGAGAAATCGACCCGGCCGAACCTCTCTTTGGCGCGCCTCGTCATCTCGAACGCCTCCTCGCGCGAGGTGACGTCCACCTTCATGTGAACGCCCCGGCCCCCGTTCTCCGTAACGCGTTCGGCCACATCGGCGGCGCCTTCCTCATCCAGGTCCGCGCAGAAGACGTTGGCCCCCTCGCGCCCGAATATCAGGGAAGTCTCCTTGCCGATGCCGCTGGCCGCGCCGGTGACGATGATGGTTTTTCCCGCGAAATAATCAGGTGTCTTGGGCATCAAATGACTCCAATGTTTGGGAGAGTATGATTTTCCGGTTTACGCGTTCGCGTCGGCGGTGATGATGCGCTGCATCTCGTATTCCTCATCCGGCACGAGTCCCGGAATCGGCTCCCCCGCCAGAAAACACAGGACGTTTTCCGTCGCGTCCAGTTCCATCTGCAGACGCGAGGAGCGCGCCCTCGCGCCGAGATGCGCGGTGAGAATGCAGTTGGGCGCGCCCACGAGGACGCCCCGGTAGGGCTCTTCGGGGAAAACGTCAATCCCGGCGCCCCCCAAGTAGCCCGAGCGCAGCGCCCGAGCGAGCGCCTCATCGTCCACGATGACGCCGCGCGCCGTGTTGATGAGGAAAGCGCCTTTTTTCATCATCGCGATTTCGTCTTCCCCCACCATGTGAATCGTTTTCGGCGTGGCGGGAACGTGCAGGGAGACGGCGTCGGCGCGTCGGTAGATATCTTCCTTTTCAACCCATTCCACGCCGTAGCGCTCGCTGAATTCCGTATCGGGTATTAAATCGTTCGCGATGATTTTCGTCCCGAATGCGGATAAGTGGCGTATCACCCGCTTGCCGATGCGACCCACGCCGATGACGCCCAAGGTGATCTCATCGAGCGTACGGCCCATGTACTGGAGCCACTCGCCGCGCAAGAGCGCGTTGTGCGAATGTTGGACGCCCCGCAGGAGCGAGAGCAGGTGGCTCAGCGTCAGTTCCGCCACGGCTTCCGAATTGGCCCCGGGGGTGTTGGCAACAAGAATATCCCGCTCGCGCGCGGCGTTCAGGTCCACCGTCTCGAGACCCACCGTGGCGCGCGAGATGAACCGCAAACCTTTCGCCAAATCCAGAATCCTCGGATTGAACGGCTCGAGACCCGCGATGACGGCGTCGAAACCATCGCGGATCATATCGGCGAATTCATCCTCGTTCGGCCGTTTGCCCAGCGTGTTTCGCACGTACTCCACGCCCGCGCTTTCGAGCATCTCGATGGGCCTGGGGTCGATCTCACCGAACGGCGTGGTGGAGACGAGTATGCGGGGAGCCATGCTAAATCTCCCGAAAAACACGAGTGACGAAACCAGAACCGATTTGCGGCTGGTGCAAGAATTATCTCAATGGGTTAAAGTATGAAAAACCCAGCGGAGATTACATGCCTCGATAAAGCGCTGTCAAACTCGGAGAGGCATCTGATAGAATCGGCATTCACACACTTGGCGACAAGCGGTGCACCAGGCATGTGATCTGGTTGCGCCGAACAGCGAGCGTATGGAGCAATACCCGAAAACCGGGATGTGGAGATAGAAATGGGTTGACCAATAGATGCGTCGGGCATGTCCTCCCGCTCGACCCTTAGGCAGAACGCCGTATGGATGATCGAGGCGTGGCGCTTTTCGCCTCGACGAACAGGAGGAAAAAAATGGGTCCCCCAACCGCGGCGAGTGAGTCATACGAAACGCTGATGGATCTGAAATACGACAAAGAGGTCATCGACAAAATAAAAGCCCTCGCGCCACAGATGGAAGAGCTGGCGGCCGAGATCGACCGCGAGGGCCGTTTCCCCACCGAGAACTACAAGCTGCTCAACGACGCGGGCCTGAACGCCCTGTGCATCCCCGAGGAATGGGGCGGTTCGGGGGCGAATTCCCTCACCTACAACATGGCGCTCGCCGAACTCGGCAAGGTTTGCGCCTCCACGGCGCTGACCTGGAACATGCACCAGACCTGCGTGAGCCTCTTTTTCGCCCTGGCGAACGATGAGCAGAAAAAGCGCGTACTCCCCGATATCGTCGAGAACGGAAAACTTTTCTCCTCCGTCACGGCGGAGCGCGGCATGAGCTTCCGCCATCTCGTGACGCTCAAGACCATCTTCTCTCCCGTCGAGGGCGGCTACCGCCTGAGCGGCAGGAAGATTTCCGCTTCGATAGGCGAACACGCCGATTACTACTTCACCACCGGGTTCCTGGAGGGGAAGAAGACCGCCGCCGAGGCCATCATGACCGCCGTGCTCCACAAGGATTACGGGGGTTCATCCGTGGAGGTGGTGTGGGACACCATGTCGATGCGGGGAACGGCGAGCGACGACATCATCTTCGAGGACACCTTCGTGCCGAACGAGGACATCCTGGGGGGGGAGAACTTCATCGGCGCGCTCGGGAAAATCGACATCACCATGTTCCACCTGGGCTTTTCCGCCGCCTACCTCGGCATCGCGGAAGGCGCCTACAACCATCTGGCGGAGTACGTGAGAACGACGCAGTACCCGCCCAATCCCGAGCCCTTGAGCCACAACGAGATGTACCAGACCACGGTCGGCGAGTTGAGCTCCGAGATCCGAGCCGCGCGAATGCTCCTCTACGAGGCATCTCACGTGAAAGAACAAGGGGACGGCATGGCGAACCAGGACACGGTAAAAACCGTCATGCAGTCCAAATACGTCTCATGCGAGGTCTGCGCCAAGGTGGTGCAGCACGCGATGCGGCTCGTGGGGGGCCGCTCCATCGCGCGGCGCTATCCCTTCGAACGATTCTACAGAGAGGGCATTACCGGCGTCGTCATGCCGCCTGCGAACTCGCGCTGCATCGAGGTGGCCGGCTGCATCGAACTGGGTCTGCCGGGCATGGTCCTGCAATACGGCTAGGGGGTCATTTGTTCCACCGCAGCGCTGTCTGGCTGGAACCGACACGTCGCTGCGCACTGGAATAACAAGTCCTACTCCAGCAACGAAATGGGCCGGCGACCGGCGAACCCGCCATCGTAGCTGTGAAAATGTTCGATGTCCTCCTCGCCGAGCTTCCAGCAGTAGTAATAGCCGTCTCCCGAATCGAAATCCGCCAGCCACAAGCCTTTGACTTCCACGCCCAGGTTTCTGACGGCCTCGACCCACTCGCCGACCGCGTCATTCATGAGTCCTTCGAGGCGCTTGACATCACTCGACTCTTCGAGGGTTTCCAGCTGTTCGCGCATCTCCTCCACGACATCGTAATAATGCTGCGTCACTTCCCTGACCTGCGGCAGCAGGTCACGGGCTTCCTGCAACGTAAAGATAGCCATCATGGTTCCTTTGCAATACGATCTGGGTTTATCGCTCTCTGGGTAACGACGTCAAAAGCCACGTAGCCGGTGGTCTTCTCACTCTCCCCGGCGCTGCGAGAATTTTCTCCCGAAAATGCCTGAGGCGATGACGTTTCGCTGCGCCTGGGTGGTGCCGCCGCCGATGGTGAACATCCGCACGTCGCGCGCCATGCGCTCGATCGGCAAATCGCGCGAATAACCTGCGGCTCCGAAAATCTGGAGCGCGTCGTTCGTCACCTTGATCGAGGCTTCCGCCGAAAACGTCTTGGCGATGGCGGCAAGGTGCATGTCGGGAAAGCCCGTTTTGGGGTCTTCCTGCACCGCCGCCCGGTGAAGCAGGAGCCGCGCGGCGTTGAGTTGAATGCGCCCATCCGCCAGAATCCACTGAAGCCCCTGGAACTCCGATATCGGGCGGCCGAACTGTTCGCGCTTTTTCGCGTATTCCACCGCCTGCGCAAAAGCGCCCTCGGCGAGCCCCAAGGCCACCGTGCCGGCACCCACGCGCTGGGCGTTGTAGGCGGCCATCAGGCGGCCGAAGCCCACCGTCACCAGGTTTTCACTCGGCACGCGGCAGTTCTCGAAGATCTCCTCACTCTCGGGAATCCCCCGCAAGCCCATCATGAAGGCGCGCTCCCCGATGCGGAAGCCCTCCGCGCCCAATTCCACGATCAGCGCGCCGATTCCCTGCTCGTCCCCGCCGTGCACCACGCGGGCGAAGACGAGGTTGATGTGGGAGACGCCCGCGCCGGTGATCCATTTCTTCTTGCCGTTCAATATATATTCATCGCCGTCGAGCACGGCCCGCGTCGTCATGTCGGTGGCGGCGCTTCCCGCCTCGGGCTCGGTGATGACGATGGCGGGCTTATCGCCTGCGAGCACCATGGGCAGATACTTTTTCTTCTGCTCCTCGGTGCCGTACTTGATGATCGCCCCCACCACGCCCATGTTGGAGTCCACCACGATGCGCCCCGTGATGCCGCAGACCTTGGCCATCTCCTCGACCACCAGGACGGCCTCGATGAGCGGGCGCTCGGGGCCGCCGAATTCCCCGGGGATGTTCATGCCCATGAAACCCGCATCCGCGAGTATACGGGCGTTCTCCCAGGGGTATTCCTCGGTCTCGTCCCAATGCGCCGCCTTGGGCGCTATCCTGCTCTCCGCGATTTCGCGGGCTTTCCGCTGGATTTCCCGCTGAGAGTCGGTGAGGTCGAAGTCCACCGCGGCCTCCTTTCAGGTGAGAGTGGAGGTAGCTTGCGAGATTCCGTTATGCAACGACTCGCACGGGCGCGCAAGGTGGGGGAGTGGAAACCAGCCATAGAGAGTGGCGTAGGGGCGGACCCGCGTGTCCGCCCGTGTGACGCGAGAACCCGCCTTTGTCCGTAGGGGCGGTTCGCGAACCGCCCCTACAAAATGCAATTGTTCTCTCTTGTCGCAATTGTCCGACAGGAAATTCCAGAAATAAGGGCGGACACACGGGTCCGCCCCTACGCAAAAAATCTTTTTGACCGAGATGCAACCTCCAAAGAAGAAATACCGATGGGACATTCCACAGAAAAAATCTCCCCCCACCAGCTCGCTTGCGGGCTAACGCCTTTACCTCGCTGACTCGCCCTCAAGGTGTTATTGAATAAGTCCTTGTCGGGGGATATTGCCTTTAGCGGGCAGGCCACTATCGCGCAAAGTTCCGACCTCCCTCATCGAAACCAACCCCCCCTACCCCCCCTTGTCAGGGGGGGTAGGGGGGGTTGCCGTTATGGGATTTCGCTTTCAAGGGGGTTGCCATTACCCTCTCAGGGTTTTTTTCAACAAGCTCCCTCAAGGGGGAGTGGTAATAACCCTTACAGGGGGAGCAACATCGCCCCACCCCCTATCGGCCCGTAAAGCGCGGTTGTCTTTTCTCCTTGAAGGCGCGCACGCCCTCTTCGGCGTCTTCGGTCTCGAGGAGGCGCTTCAGGATCACGTCGCCGAAGCGAAGGGCGTCTTCCATCGTCATGTCGCGCGCGCGGACGGTGATCTCCTTGATGGCGCGCACCGCCAGAGGCGCGTTCGCCAGCACCTGCCGCGCGATCTTTTCGGTCTCCTCCAGAACTTTCTCTTTTGGCACGACCTTGTTGACGAGACCGAGTCTCAGCGCGGTCTCCGCGTCGATGGGCTCGCCGGTGAACAGATGATAGTGCGCGAGATTGAAAGGCAGTTGCTTCGCCAGGAGAATCGGCCCGCTCACCGAAGAGATGCCGCGCATCACCTGCGGCCAGCCGAGTTGCGTGTCCTCGGCCATCACGCGCACGTCGCAGGAGAGCGCGATGCCCGCACCGCCCGCCAGACAGAACCCGTTGATCGCCGCAAAGCAGGGCTTAAAAAGCTCCATGATGACCTGGTAGAGGTCGGAGACGGGTTTGACCTCCCTGTCCTCGGGCGGCGGCTCGGTGAGGTCGTGCCCGCTCGAAAACGCTTTCCCGTTTCCCGTAATCAGGCAGCCCCACACGCCGGGGTCGCGCTCCATCTCGTCGAACAGCGCGAAGATGCGCTCGCTCATTTCGTGGTTGATCGCGTTCATCTTCTCCGGCCTGTTCAGCGTGATGCAGGCCAGCTTGTCTCTCACCTCATATTCCACCAGCGCCATATCGTCCTCTCTATCTCGTAAGGCTAGCCGCCGGGCAGATGCGGCATCAGTTCGTCGAGCGTCTTGACTTCCAGATCCGCCGTCACGTCCGGGTCCCCGGCAATCACGCCCCAGCGGTTCACCCACACGGTGGCCATCCCCACTTTCTCGCCGCCCGCGATGTCCGTCCTCAGGTTGTCCCCCACCATGACGGCGTGGCCCGCCTCCACGCCCAGTTCTTCGAGCGCTTCTTCAAAGAGAAAAGGCTCGGGCTTCCCGAAAAACACCGGCTCCCGGCCCGCTGCCGCCCGCACCGACGCCACGATGGCGCCCCCGCCGAGCGAGAACGAACCGTCTTCGCTCGGCAGGCGCACGTCGGGGTTCATGGCGACGAAGCGCGCCCCCCGGCTCACCGCCCGCGCGGCGGCGCTCAGCGTCCGGTAGGTGAGGTCTTCGTCCAGACCGACGAGTACGACGTCGGCTCTCTCTTCCTCCTCCGGCCCCAGTATCTCGAAACCGCCCGATGCGACCGCACGTTTCAGCGAATCCGTCCCCAGCACATACGCCCGGCCCGATCCGAAGTTCTTCCTCAAAAACGAGCCGACGCGATCGAGCGCGGCCACGATGAGGTTCTCCCCGGGGTCCAAGCCGATGCCCGCCATGTGGGCGCGAATCTCGGCCGCCGTGCTGCGGCTGATGTTCGTGATGAAGCGATGGGGTAGGTTTCTCGCCTTGATGGCCCGCATCAACTCCCGCCCGCCGGGCATCACCTCGTCTCCGGCGAAAAAGACCCCTTCCAGGTCGAACACGAAAGCCTTCTTGTCATGGAACATGACAGGCCCCTTAAATCGCCTTGCGTTCCTTTAACCTTTCGATTTCCGCATCACCCAGGTCGAGCACTTCCCTGAGCACTTCTTCGGTGTGCTCGCCCATCAGGGGAGGCGGCGAGGGAGTAGACCCCCACGTGCCCTCCATCTTGATGGGCGTGTTGAACGTGTTCATCTCGCCGAGTTCCGGGTGCGTCATCTCCACCACCATCTCGCGCGAGCGCGTCTGGGGGTCGTTCAGCGCCTCGTCGATGCTCTGAATCGGCCCGCAGGGAACCCCGTGCGCATCGATTCTCTCGATCCAGCGCGCGGCGGTATCCGTCTTGTAGACTTCCGAGAGCTTGGCATCCACATATTCGCGGTTCTCAAGGCGTGTGGGGCGATCCTTCATCCGGGGGTCGTCCTTCCATTCGGGATGCCCCAGCGCGTCGCAAAGGCTCTCGAAGAAATGATCCAGAATGGCGTCGAGCACGAGCCACTTGCCGTCGCCGCACTGATACGCGCCGATGGGAACGGCCGATGCGTGGCCCGTGCCCATCGGCTCGGCCACGTCGCCCGCCGTCAGGTAATACTGCGCGCGGTAGCTTGCGAGATAGAGCTGGGAATCAAGGAGCGAGACGTCCACCTTCTGGCCCACGCCAGTTCGCTCGCGCTTGTAAAGCGCCGCCAGAATCCCGTGGGCGGCGAACATGCCGCCGCCCATGTCCCCCATGGGCACGCCCAGGCGTACGGGCGGCCGGCCCGGCTCGCCGGTGAAACTCATGATGCCGCCGCGCCCCTGGATGATGAGGTCGAGCGCGGGCTTGTCCTTCTGGGGGCCGGTGAGTCCGTAGCCGGTGACGGAGGCGCTGATGATCCTGGGATTCACCTTCTTGAGCGTCTCGTAGTCCGCACCCAGCCGCTCCAAGACGCCGGGGCGGTAATTGTCATAGACGACGTCTGAGCGCTTCACCATCTCGCAGAAGACGCGGTAGCCCTCCTCGTCTTTCAGATTCAGGAAAATACCCCGCTTGTTCCTGTTGAGCGCGATGAAGTAGGCGCTCGTCTCGCCGACGTAGTGCGGCGGCATGGTGCGGACGAGGTCTCCCCGGCCCGGCACCTCTATCTTGATGACGTCCGCGCCCAGATCGGCCAGCACCATGCTGCCGTACGGGCCGGCAAGCAGGGCGGAAAGATCGAGTATGCGCACGCCCTCCAGCGGCTTTTCCAAAACTTGGTCCCCCACGAAAATGCGCCGCCGTCAGGCCGCGCCAGCTGCTGCGTTGTTCCTGATGTAGGAGACGACTTCGGCCATCTCCGCATGGTGGTTGAAGACTTCGGCTATTCCTAGGGATTTGAGCCCCGCCACGTCGCGCTCCAGGATGTTCCCGCCCAGGATGACGAGGCAATCATCGAGCTCTTCTTCCTTGATTCTCGCCATGAGCCTGCGCGCAATCCTCATGTAGGAGCCCGAGAGGATGCTCAGGCCGATCACGTCCACGTTCTCCTGGATCGCGACGGAGACGATCTGCTCGACCGTCTGTCTCAATCCTGAGTAGATCACCTCCATCCCTGCGTCTCTCAGCGCGTGGATGATGACCTTGACCCCCCTATCGTGCCCGTCGAGGCCCGGCTTCGCCATCAGCACCCGTATGCGCTTGGTCCCGCTCGCCATCAGACGACCGACGGCTCCACGTAGGCGCCGAATACGCCGCGCATCACCCCGGTCATCTCCCCCACCGTGAGGCGCGCGCGGGCGGCGTCCATGAGATAAGGCACGAGGTTCTCCTTCGACTCGCACGCCCTCGCCAGTTTTTCCAGTTGTTCAGCCACCTCGCCCGCATCGCGGGCGGCCTTCACTTCTGCAAGACGCGCCATTTGTTTCTCGAGCGCCGAATCGTCCGCCTCGTAGAGGCCCTCGCCCGCGCCCATGCGGTCTTCCTCTTCCGAAGTGAACTTGTTCACCCCCACCCACACCTGCTCGCCATCCGCTATCTTTCGCTGGTGCTCATAGGCCTGCCGCGCGAGGAGCCTTTGGATCTCGCCGCTCTCGATGAAGGGGACGATTCCCCCACGCGATTCGTAATCATCCACGATGGCCTGAATCTCCTCTTCGACCTGATCCGTCACGGCTTCCACCGCGTAGCCGCCCGCCAGCGGGTCCACCGTGTCGGCCACGCCGCTCTCATGGGCGATGACCTGCTGAATCCGGAGCGCCGTGCGGATGGACTCGTCCGAGGGAATCTCGAATGCCTCGTCGAAGCACGCCATGTTGACCGAGCGCGTGCCGCCCAGCACGGCGGCCAGGGTGTAGAGCGTCTGGCGCACGATGTTGTTGAGCGGCTCGCGCGCCGCCATGCGGCTGCCGCAATTGCCGGTCGAGAACTTGAGTTGCATGGTCCTCGGGTTTTTCGCGCCGTATCTTTCCTTCATCGTGCGCGCCCAGATGCGCCGCGCGGCCCGCAGCTTGCCGATAGATTCGAGCAGGTTGAACGGCCCCACGCCGCCGCCGACCGAGAGGTGAAACGACATCGTGGGCACGAAATCATCCACGTGGAGGCCGCGCCCGGTGAGTTCGCGTATGTAGGCCAGCGCATTCAGGATGGGAAAGGCGACGTCCTGCGCGAGGGTCGCGCCCGTTTCGGCGATGTGGGTGGCCGAGACGCTGATGGCGTTCACGCGCGGGCAATGCTTCGCGTTGTACTCGATGATGTCGGCAACGAGGCGCATGGAGGGTCTCGGGGGGAATATCCACGTGCCCCGGCCGATGTATTCCTTGAGCATGTCGTTCTGGAAGGTGCCGCGCAGCTTATCCAGCGCGACCCCCTGGCGCTCGGCGGCGATGAGCCAGAACGCCTGGATGATGGCGGCGGTGGAGTTGATGGTGTGCGAGACGCTCACCCTGTCGAGCGGTATCCCCTCGAAAACGTCCGCCATGTCCTCTACAGTGTCCACGGCGACGCCCAGGCGGCCCACGTCGTCCTGCGCCGCCTCATCGTCCGAATCGAGGCCCAACTGCGTGGGGAGATCGTAGGCCATCGAGAGGCCCGTCTGACCGTTTCCGAGCAGAAAATGAAACCGCGCGTTGGTGTCTGCCGAGGTGGAAAAACCCGCGTACTGGCGCATCGTCCAGAGCGAACCCCGGTACATCGTGGGGTAGATGCCCCGCGTGTAGGGGTATTCCCCCGGCGCGCCGAGCTTTTCGCGGTACGCCGCATCGGGTGAATCCGGCCCATAGACCACGGGTACGGGCTTGCCCGAGTTGTAGGCCGCATCGCGGACGGGGCGCTCTTTTTTCACGCCGTTATCCCTGGGCTTCGCCATCGTCCACCCCTGCGCTAGGGAACCCGAAAACCACTCTCAAATGAGAACGGAAAATAGCAGAAATTCTCCCTATTGATTATCACACTCTCCCCCCAAGGCCAACGAGAAGGCCCTGCGCCCATTGACCCCGAACGCCCCGGTGGAGAGAATCGGGAAAAACCGATACCCCTAAAAAGGAGAACCACACATGAGTCAATCCCTTTTCGACCTGAGCGGAGCGAAGGCGCTCGTTACGGGCGCTGCGCGCGGCATCGGGCGCACGCTGGCCGAGGGCTTCGCCGCCGCGGGCGCTGACGTCGTCATCGCGGACATCGACATCGAACCCGCAGGCGAGGCCAAAGAAGCCATCGAGGGTATGGGCCGCAAGTGCGCGCTCATCCAGGCCGACGTGACCGACATGGAATCCGCCGAACGCATGGTGGTGGAAGCCGCCGCCGCACTCGGCGGCCTCACCATTCTGGTGAACAACGCGGGCACGAACGTGCGGAAAACACTCTGGGACATCAGTGAGGCGGACTGGGACAGGATCCTCGACCTCAATCTCAAGAGCATCTTCTTCATCACGCGGCGGGCGGGCGAGGAGATGAAAAAAGCGGGCGGCGGCAAGGTGATCAACATCTCATCCCTGATGGGCTGGTCGGTCTTCAGAAACCCCAGGCAGCAGTGCTACGGGCCTTATACGTCCTCCAAAAGCGGCCTCATCGGCCTGACGCGCGTTTTCGCCCGTGAATATGCGACGGACAACATCCAGGTAAACGCCATCTGTCCCACCTTCATCGAGACGGAGCTCACCGCCTCCCTGCAGGAGGACGAACTCATCTACGACGCCATCTGCGAGAGAACGCCCATGGGCCGCTTCGGGCAGATGAGCGAACTGGTGGGGCCGGCCATCTTCCTCGCTTCCGAGGCGAGCAGCCTCGTCACGGGCACGTCGCTCCTGGTGGACGGCGGATGGTATGCCACCTGAAAAAGGAAAGCGCGTTCTCCTGTTGATGACGACGGCCACCTACCGCGCCACCGCCTACATGGCGGCGGCGGGGGAGATGGGCGTCCGCGTCACGGTGGGAACCGACCAGCCCGACCTTCTGGCCGACTTGAACCCGGGCGGCTCCATCACGCTCGATTACGGGCGTCCTGAAGCGGGCGCGGCCCTCATCAATTCGTTCGCGAAGGAATTCCCCATCGACGCTATCGCGCCCGTGGACGACGACACGCTCATCCTGGGCGCCATGGCCGCCGAAGCGCTGGGGCTGCCCTATCACCCCGTGGAAGCCGCCCGCACGACGCGGAGCAAGTACGAACTGAGAAAGGTGCTTTCGGAAGAGGGCCTGCCCTCGCCCTCGTTCAGGCTCGTCTCGGCCCAGGAGGAGCCTGAGAAAATCGCCCAAGGTCTCCGCTATCCCTGCGTGCTGAAACCCACCTTTCTGGCCGCAAGCCGGGGGGTGATTCGCGTGAACGACGCGGCTGAATTCGCGGAAGCCTACCGCCGGGTCGGAGCGATACTGGATGATCCCGACACCATCGCCCGGGGCGGAGCGGAAGCGCGGATGATCCTGGTGGAGGATTATCTCGACGGCGTCGAAGTGGCGGTGGAGGGCCTCGTCGTGCGCGGCGAGGCGCACATACTCGCCATCTTCGACAAGCCCGACCCGCTCGAAGGCCCCTTTTTCGAGGAAACCATCTACGTTACGCCCTCAAGGCTGCCCGATGAGATGCAAGAGAAAATCCGCGAGGAAACCACCCGCGCCGCCCGGGCCATCCGTCTGCGCGAGGGGCCTCTCCACGCGGAGCTTAGAATTAACGACGCGGGTGAAATCCGGGTGATCGACGTGGCGAGCCGCGCCATCGGCGGGAAATGCTCGGGCGCGCTCGAGTTCGGGGGCGGCGCCTCGCTCGAACACCTCATCCTCTCCCAGGCGCTCGGCGTGGCGCCCCCCTCTATGGAACGCGAGAAAAATGCTTCCGGCGTCATGATGATTCCCATCCCCGGTGCGGGGGTGCTGAAGGGGGTCGAGGGCAAGGAGGAGGCGCTCGCCGTGCCCGGGGTCGTGGAGGTCGACATATCCATCCACGTCGGCGGGCGCGTCGTGCCGCTGCCGGAGGGAGAGAGATACCTGGGCTTCATCTTCGCCAAGGGAGAGCGGCCAGAAGAGGTGGAGGCCGCCCTGCGCGACGCGCACGGGAAACTGCGCTTCGATATCGGGGAATAGGCCCCAAGAAAAAAGGCCGGCCAAACGGCCGGCCCTCTATCTTATAGTGAGAAAAACTTACTTTTTCGTCGGCGCGTAGTAGGGGTTCGTGCCCGCCGCGTGGTCGGTGGTGTCGACCACCTGGATCTCGGGGTCGAGCTGCTGCAGCCGCGCCTCGACGCCGGACTTGAGCGTCACGTCCGCCATGCCGCAGCCCGCGCAGCCGCCGCCCATCTGGACGAACACGCGCTTTTCCTCCACGTCCAGCAGGCTGATGTAGCCGCCGTGGGACGCCACGGCCGGGTTGATCTCCGTGTCGATGATCTCCTGAATCTGATCGAGGAGGGACGTATCTCCGTCGGTCATCTCGCGCGTCACCTTGAAGCCGCTCGTCGGGCCTTCGGTCACGAACTCGATCTGGGCCTTCTCTGCCCTGTCGACGTGCTCGGGCGAGGCGAAGACGCCCAGCAGGGGATTCTCCACCCGGATGTATTCAGCCGCATCCTCATCTTTCACCAAGTCGAGCTTGTAGCCGCCCTCGAAACTGATGAGGATTCCGGCGAAACCGCCGCCGTTTTGCTCCATGATCTCCTTGACTTTATCCGCCGCCGCCTCAGTTATCTTCATGGCTTTGCTCCCGAATGATTTGTCTCGTATATATGCGCCAATTCCCCATGCCCCTCAAGAATACCACGGCGTGCGGAAAAGACAAAAGATAAAACACATGGAACACCTATTCCCGTATTCCGCCGGGCCTTGAAAGCGCCGATGCGCCGCTAGAGCGGCGTCCGCGCCTGGATGTCCGCTTCGGTCACGTCGCCCATGTAGACGTAGCCCGTCTCCGCCACGCTCCCGCTGCCGATGTAGATGCCCACCGCCTCGATGGGTTCGGTATCGCTCAGGTTGTGGAGCCAGTGCTCCACCCCCCTGGGGATGTAGTGGAAGTGCCCGCCGCGCACCTCGACGCGGTCCGGCCCCGCCCCCGCCAGGCCGTGGCCGCTGATGATGTAGTAGATCTCCTCGCAGTTGTCGTGCCTGTGCTTCTTGTGAACCGCCCCCGGGAAAAACCGCGCGCGGAACAGCGTCGTATCGCTGCCGTTGTGCCTGCCCAGCGGGAGCCTGAAGTCGGTGATCGACCAGCCCTCCCCCTCGTTCATGTTCTCGGGCTGCACGTCGTCCAGATGCACCAGGATGCCTTCGGTCAGCCCCTCGCGCGGCATGTCGAGGTCGGCTTGCGTCACGTCGCCGTGAAATTCATAGCCCGTGCCCGCCACGCTCGGCGCGCCGAGGTAGAAGCCGACCACCATCGCCTCTTCGTCCTTCGTCTCGTTGTAGAAGAAATGCGTCGAGCCCTTCGGCATGAGGCGGCAGTGGCCCTCGCGCACCTCGGCGCGCTGGTCTCCCTGGCCGACCACGCCGTGGCCCTTGAGATACACCGCGATTTCCTCGCACTCGGAATGTGCGTGCTTCGCGTGCGTGGAGCCGGGCCGGAAGATGGAGTGAAAGGCCGTCGTCGAGCTTCCGTGCGCGCCGGTGATGGGCAGCCGGAACTCCGAGATCGCCCAGCCTTCCTTTTCCTCCATCTTCTCGGGTGCGATGTCGTCTACGTGGACAAGTGGGTATTGAAGCGGCATGTATCGTTCCTCACAAATTGGTTGTTCTTACAAGAAGCGCTATTCGACCACGCCCGTCCGTTGTTTCAGGTCCTCGTCCGTCACGGGCCCCAGGTACTCGAAGCCGCTCTCGTCCAGCCCGCCCACGCCGATGTACCAGCCGGGCGCGGAGAGGTCCTCGGTGTCGTCGATGTTCGCGAGCCAGTGCTCCGCCCCGGCGGGGATGTAGTTCACGTCGCCCGCGAACACTTCTCCGCGATCGTTCCCGATGCCCGCCAGGCCGCGGCCCTTCAGAATGTAGCAAATCTCCTCGCAGTTGTTGTGGCGGTGCTTCATGTGCACGGTTTTGGGGCCGAAATATCCCTGCATCCAGCACGATCCCGCGCCGACGCTGCGGTTCAGCGGCTCGTTGAAGTAATCCTGCGTCCAGCCCTCCTCATGCGACACCTTGACGTGGGGAACCTCGTCGTTGTGTACGAGGGGATGCTGAAGAGCGGCTGCGCTCAGCGCGCGCGGGGCGGCGATGTCGGCCTCGGTGATATCGCCGAGATAGACGTGCCCGGTGTCCCTGAAATAGGGAACGCGGTCGTAGAACCCGATGATGACCAGGGGATCGTGCCGGCCCAGGTTCACGAGCCAGTGCTCCACGCCCTTGGGGATCAGGTGGAAGTGGCCCGCGTGCACTTCTACGCGGTCCTCCCCCGCTCCCGCCAGGCCGTGGCCGCTCACGACGTAATACTGCATCTGGCAGTTCTCGTAGCGGTGCTTGTGGTGGCGATCGCCGGGTGCCAGCGTGGCGTGGTACATGATGGAAGAGGACCCCTCCTTCCCGCTGACGACGACCCGGAAATCGGAGACGCTCCAGCCCTCTTTCTCGTCCAGTTTCTCGGGCGTCACGTTAGCGATGCGAATGAATGGGTGTTCAAAAGCCATGACAACCTCCTTTGCCGGAGACAGGCCCGCGGTGGTCTGCGGGCGTCAGTTCGCTATCTCGATCACCGCCCGGAGCGTGCCGCCGTCTCCGCCCGCGTCGACGAACTCGAAGCCCGCCTGAATCTCATCGAGTGCGAAGTGGTGGGTGACGAGGGGTTCCAGGTCGATTTGCCCGGTCGCCACCAGACGGATGGCGCTCTCGAAATCCTCCGGCAGCCCCGCGCGCGAGCCGATGACGGTCAGGTCCTTGAAGTAGTAGGCCTGCCCCGGCACCCCGTCGACCGCAGCCGGCCCGATGCCGAACTGGAGAATCGCCCCGCCGGGCCGCACCATGTCGTAGGCCTGCACCATGGTCTCGGCCGCTCCGGCAGTTTCGATGACGATGTCCGCTCCCAGTCCGTCGGTGAGGTCGCGCACGGCCTCGACGGGGTCCACCTCGCCCGCGGGCACGATTTCATCCGCACCCATCTCTTTCGCCACCTCGAGCTTCCACTTGCTCCTCGTCACGGCGATGACGGACGCCGCGCCCGAGACTTTCGCCAACTGCGTATGGAGCAGGCCGCTGCTCCCCTGCCCGAGAACCGCCACGCGCGCGCCCGCGATGTAGGGCGCCTTTCTCTGGCTGTAGACGACCGTGTAAAGGCCCACGAAGTTCGTCGCCGCGGCGAAGCTCACCTGTTCGGGGAAGGCGAACGCCTCGGTCTCGCGCACGGCGATGTACTCGGCGAAGGTGCCCGGCACCTCGCGGCCTCTCAGGCCGCCGTGCAGGCAGATGTTCGTCAGCCCGCGCACGCAGTAGAAGCACGTCCCGCAACTCGAAAGCGGGTTCAGCACCACCCGGTCGCCCACTTTGAGCCTCGTCACGCTCTCGCCGACCTGCTCCACCGTGCCCGTGCACTCATGGCCGGGAATGAGGGGGATGCGCGCGGGCATCTTTCCCGCCCAGATGGATACGTCCGTGCCGCAGATGGCCGAAGTCGCCACCCGCACCAGCGCGTGGTCTGCGGGCAGGCCGGGGTCGGGCTGATCCCCCACACTCATCAAGCGCGTTTTTTCAAGCAAAGCCGCTTTCATGAAATTCTCCGTCGGAACATGAGGTTACGTTTTGGAAAAATGGGAATCGCCAAGGCCCAAGAATACGGCATCGCGCCAACGAGGAAAAGCGCGGCCGGAAAAAGCCTTTCGTTTCGGGGCTGTTGAAAAAAGCGGAAAAAAATGAATCACTCCCCCCTTGAGGGGGAGTCGAAGAGCTGAGGGCGTAAGCCCGAAAGCGATTCGGTGGGGGGGCTAATTCGGAATGGCGATAAAACACATTCTCCCCCCACCGAGTCAGCCTTCGCACAAACCGCTCGGCTTCCTCGACTCCCCCTCAAGGGGGGAGTGATGTCTGCTGTCTCATCAAGGCTTTTTCAACAACCCCCTTGAGGGGAGTGGTTGGTTATTCTCAAGGAGGAGTGTTGTCTCGCCTCCTCACCTTGCCTCGAAAAAGCGGCGCACGGCGTGGTCTGGAGCGAAGCAGCCGCTGATAGCGTCGCGCAGCCAGTCGGCCACCATGAGGTAGAAATCGGGCAGGCGTCCGCCCATCGTGTGGGCCTCGTTCTCATAGACCCAAAGCTCCTTCGGGCCGCCCAGCAAGTCGAAGAGCTGCTCGGCGTCTTCCAGGGGACACAACTCGTCGAACTCGCCCATCGCCAGAAGCGTGGGACACCTGATGTCGCCCGCGATATGCTCCAGCGTCATCTGCTCGGCCATGGCGTCGAATTCATCCTCGTCATGGATGTTCGACATGTACTGGTAGTTCGCGCGGTAGGCGGGCTTTCCGCCCTTGAAGATGGAGTCCTTCTGGAGATACACGCCCATCGCGCCCACGCAGGCCTTGAGACGCGGGTCGTGCGCCGCCACGCGCGGCCCCCAGTAGCTGCCCATGCTCCAGCCGTAGAGGCCGACTCGCCCGGCGTCCACCTCGGGGCGTGATTCGAGATAGTCGATGGCGGCGGAACCCGCGCGCTCGAAGTTGTCGAGCGTCACCCAGGTCTCGCGCGTGTTGCTCTCCCCCTGGCCGGGACCGTCGATGCTGAGCGTGGCGAGGCCGCGCCGCCTGAAATGGTTGTGGTAGGGATTGGGGAGAAACTCCTTGATGGTGTCCATCCCCGGCACGATGATGACGCAGGGAGCGTTTTCGACCCCCGGCACGGTCTGCAAAATGCCCGGTATCGTCTTCCCGTTCTCGAAGGGAATTTCCACGCGCTCGACGGGCGCCTCATCGAAAAGCTCGATGAACTTCTCGTAGCAGGCGATCATCCTGGCGTAGAGTTCGAGTTTCTGCGGCGTGTTCTTGTGGATGACGCCGCAGGCGGGGCCGTAATAGAGCGCTGCGCGGTGGTAGAACTCCGCCGCCGATTCGCGGTGGCCGGCGGCCTCGGCCTCCTTGGCGAGGGCTTCTTCCTGGGCGGCGGTGCGCGCCCATTCCTTGGGCACGGAGCCGGGCAATTTGATGCGCTCGGTGGTCCTCCTCACGTCGGCGGGCCGGAAGCCCCACTCCACGTACATCACCGAGCGGAAGGCGTAGACGTCGTGAACCTTGTAGAACTCCTCCGTCACCCACTGCTGGCCGCGGCGGCTCTTGTCGCTCATATAGAACCTAAGCGCGGCGGGCGGGCGCTAGATGCTCGCGCATGAGCGCGCCGCCTGCGGTGGCCACTTCGTCAAAACCCGCGGCCCGGAGCGTGTGCCACATGGCCGTGGTGTTGCTCGTGAGCACGGGTTTTCCGAGCGCGGCTTCGAGCTTGTCGACCGATTCGAGCGAGCGGAAGTTCGTGCAGCTGATGAAGACCCCGTCGGCTTCGGGACAATCCACCTCGCGCGCCAGGGCTTCCGAGTTCTCGGGCGGCAGGAAGGCGGGGCACTCGACGTTCTGGCCCCGCTCGGCCACCACCTCGATCCCTTTATCTTTCAGGAAAGTGGTGAGCCGCTCGTTCAGCCACTGCGGATAGGGAGAGGCGAGCGCGACCTTCGCGACGCCCATCTCGCGCATGGCCTCGGTGAGGGCGGTGGAGGTCGTCGTGGCGGGGATGCCCGTCCGCTCCTCGATGACCGCGATGATGTCCGCATCCATGCCGGGACGCACGAAACTGCCGCCGGTGCAGCCGAAGCAGATGGCGTCGAGGCTCGCGTGGCCGAGCAGGTCGGCGAGTTCGGGCACCACCTCGATCATGTGCAGGAGGGTTTCCTCCTCATCGTCGGTGTGGGCGATGCGCGTGAAGTGGACCGATACGCCCGCAGGCGCCATGCGCTGGCATTCGTACTCCATCACCGTGTTCCAGGATGGAACGATGAAGCCGAGCTTTTTCTTCCAATCCGTCATGGGATATCCTCCGGTGCGGGGAGTCGGAATCTGTTCGATGGGGGAATGATAAAGAAGAGGAAGGCTTAAGTCCATCGCCCTGATTACGTCCCGCGACGAAACTTCACCCTCATCCCGAGTAGGCGCGCTCGCGCGCCGTATCGAGGGTTTGACCCGGCCGGGGAGGGAGGGTCAAACAACCCCTGCATGAAAGGCAACCCCCCCTACCCCCCCTTGACAGGGGGGTAAAAAAAACCAAAACCCCGCCGCCGCTGTGGTAGAGGGGTTGCTCTTTCTTACCCCCCTGTCAAGGGGGGGTAGGGGGGGTTGGTTTTTAAGGCGACCTCGGACAGGCACGGGGGCCTGTCCCTACGAACCTCCCTCCCCGGTTGGCTCCATACGCAGAATCACGGAATCAGGACTTTTACAACGTCCCCCTCAGGCCTGGCCGTGAAGAAAAGGGCGGCCCTCGCGAGCCGCCCTTTTCGTTTCTATTGCTGCCGTGCGCGGGGAGAAAACCAGCCCGCGTCTGCCGAAGCAGGAAACCTACTTCGCGCCCGCCAGTTCCTTGAACTCGTCCATCGTGAGGAGGCGATGGAGGCTCAGGGATTTTTCCTTCACGTCCATCAGGAGCGCCATCTTCTCTTCCTCGGACGCCGTGATGCCCAGCTGCTCCAGGAACAGGTTGATGGAATCGATGCCGCTTCCCTTGCCGATGACGGGCTCGGGTTCGCTCTGGCCGACGAGGCCGGCGCGGAAGGGCACGAGTTCGGTCGGGAAGTCCTTCTCGCAGTTCTTGAGCCAGCTCACGATGATGCCGCTCTCGATGTCGTAGAGGTTGTCGCCCACGACGCAGCGGTTTGGCGCCAGGCTGATGCGCCCGCACTCCTGCACGAGGCGCGAGACCTCGGTGAACTTCTCCGTCTTCAAGCCCATATCCACGTCGTACATGGTGAGCATCGCCAGGGCCAGCTCCTCATACGCCGCGTTGCCCGCGCGCTCGCCGATGCCGCTCACGGAAGTCTGCGCCACCTGGCAGCCCTCGGCCATCGCCATCAACGTATTCGCCACGCCCATCCCGTAGTCGTCGTGGAAGTGGGGCTCGAAAGGTTCGTCCGGGAAGACCTCGCGCATCTTCTTGATGACGTAGGGCACGGTGTGGGGGCTGAGCACGCCGAACGTATCCACGATCGCCAGCGCGTCCATGTGGCCCTCGGTCGCCACTTTCTTTAACAGGCCCAGCACCCAGTCGAGCGGGGCGCGGGAGAAGTCGATGGGGAAGAACACGGTGTAGAGGCCGCATTCCTTCGCCACCTGGGTAGCCTTGACGGAGGTGTCGATGGCCTTGTCGAGCTCCCACTTGTAGGCGCGCTCGATCATGTGCGTGGAACTCGGCACCTCCATGACGACGCCCTTGACGCCCGTGTCGGCGGAGCGCTTCACGTCGTCCGCCATGCAGCGCGCGAAGCTGAAGACTTCCGTATCCGTGCCTTCGAGGCGCTTGACGATCTCGCGGATCGCCGCCTCATCCGACGGCGAGACCACCGGCATGCCGGCCTCGATGCGGTGCACGCCCGTCTCGGCGAGGGCTTCGGCGATGCGGATCTTCTCGTCCTTGTTGAACATGACGCCCGCCTGCTGCTCCCCGTCCCGGAGCGTCACGTCGTGGATCTTGGGGTTGGGGTCGAAATTGATATCGGAGGTCACCTCGCCCTCGAAGTTCCACGGGCTGGTGAACCACATATCGGTGTTCCAGGGTTCGCTCATCTCATGATTCTCCTATTCGCCTTTTTCGGGAGGCGATTCCCCTGCACTGCGAACATGAAAAACGCTCCCGCCCGCGCCCCAGGCGGCGGGGACACGGACGGGAGGCAACAACCGCTATTCGGGCAGCTCGAAGCGGGGCTCGCCGCGCGACTTCGCCGAGAAGTCGAAGTAGGGCGAATCCTCGATGCACTCGTCGTAGTGCGAGGAGCCCGTGAAGACGACGGGGCCGTCGGGGCCGACGAGTACGTTCTCTTCCAGGCGCACGGTCTGGGGAAGCCCCGGATGCCCTGCGAACGTCTCGATGGCGAAGTACATGTTCTCCTTGATCTCGACCGGGTAATCCAGGCTGTAGGCGCGGCTGATCCACATGCCCTCGTAGAGGTCGAGGCCGATGGAGTGCGCGAACTGCTGGAGCGTCACCGTGCCGTACTTGTCGTCGGCGTAGACGGGGAACTGCTCGGCAACGTCTTTCGACGTCTTGCCCGGCACGAGCTGGGTCATGCCCGCGTACATCGTGTCGTAGACCTCTCTGTAGAGCTCTTTTTCCTTCTTCGTCCAGCCGCCGCCGCATTTGAAGCAGCGCACGTAATCGACGAAGTAGCCGCCGGGGCCGATGGCGTTGATGTCGACGACGACGAGGTCGCCGTCCCTGATCATCTTGTCGGTGTGCCAGCGGCGGTAGGGGCTGGTGTTCCCGCCCGAGGCGACGATGATGTCGTAGACGAAGTCGAAGCCCTCTTCATAGAGCAGGTTGTTGACCCACGCGGTGAGGTCGCACTCGCGGATGCCGGGCTTGAGCCACTCGTTCCTGATCTTCCACATGCAGGTGTCGCCGATGGTCGAGCTAATCTTCAGGCACTCGATCTCCTCGGGCGTCTTGATGACGCGCGCCTCGCTCATCGCCGGCCACGCGTTCACCAGGTTCACGCCCTTCTCGGTGAAGGCGCTGTAGGCCTGCATGTCCATGATGTCGATGCCGATCCGGCCGTTGAGCGGAATGTTGTTCTCCTTGAGAACGTCGATGACCGAATCCGCCATGCGGTTCACCATCATCTGCTCGGCGGTCTCGGACCACTTCCAGGTGATGGCGGGGCGGATGTTCCCCTCGAGCCAGGGCGCGTCGATCTTGGCGCACTCATAGTCCGAACCCGCCGTCTCGAAGAGCACCGGCGTGTCCGCTCCCCGGCAGAGCACGGCGTAGCGGATGAAGATGTTGTTCTTCCAGTTGCCCTGGAAGACCGACGCGGTGTAGCGGATGTTCTCGCCCTTGTACATGATGATGGCGTCCATGTCGTGCTTTTCCATCATCGCCTTGGCGCGGGCGAGCCGATCTTTGCGCATCTGGTCGAAGTCGACACGGCGCTGCCAGTCACTGCCCGTCTGGCTGAAGACGCGCCGGGGGGACTGGTAGTGCTCTCTCTGCAGAAAGTCCATCGGCATGCCCTGTTTGCTCATTTCCACCATGAAAATTCCTCCTGGTAATGGGGGTGAAGCGTTACAAAAACGACATGAAAACGTCCGAAAATTACGACAACCATAAAGCGCGCCCGCTCTTTCTCAGACGCGCACTGCACCTCCGTTTCGCGATACGGCCAGCGCCTCTTTCAGCCGCGCGCCTTCGGCCGCCATGTGCTCGCGCATGGCGAGCGCTGCTTTCTCCGGGTCACCCGCCTCGACCGCCGCCAAGAGTTTTTCATGCTGGCGCAGCGCCTCGTCGGGCTGGCCGGGCGTGCCGATGATCCGGCGCTGGCTCTTCTCGATCAGCCCCGCGATGGCCTCCCACACGGTCCGCAGGACGGCGTTCTCCGCCGCCTCGCACAGCGCGCGGTGCCAGGCGACGCCCGCGCGCACGAAGGCTTCGGGCTTGTCGATGCGCTTTCGCATCTCCTCGGTGTGGCCGCGCAGGCGCTCGATCTGCTCCTCCGTCCGGCGCTCTGCCGTGAGGCGCGCGATTTGTTCTTCCAGACCCTGCCGCACCTCCCAGAGTTCGAGCAGGGTGTCTTCCTTCACGTCGAGCAGAAAGGCCAGACTCTCGCGCACGGTTGCGAGATAGGGGTCCACCGTGAGGTTGCGGAGATATGCGCCCTGCCCGCTTCTGACTTCAATCAGCCCCGTGGTGTCGAGGGCGCGCAGGGCCTCTCTCACCGAAGGCCTCCCGATGCCGAGCGTCGCCGCGAGTTCGCGCTCAGAGGGCAGCCTGTCGCCGGGCGCGATCTTGCGCTTGCGGATGAGCTGCTGGATCTGCTCCACCACGTCTTCGTAGAGCCTCGTTTTTCTCACCGGCCTGAGCAAGAAACCGCCTCCCTGGGGACGCAAGCCATCCCGAGCGATGAGGGAAACCGAACGGGGATTATCACTGTTTTTATCAACCTGAAAACTTCCTGGTCAGATGGTATGACCACTACCAGCCCGCACCCGCCCTTGTCAACAGGTGTGAGGCGATTTTTCAACTTGTGAGCAGCGCGTGTGGGGTTGTTGGAAAAGTCATTGCCAAAGGAGCAACCCCCCCTACCCCCCCTTGTCAGGGGGGTAAGAAAGAGCAAACCCTCCACCACAGCGGCGAGGGGCGTCGCCTTTTTTTACCCCCCTGACAAGGGGGGGTAGGGGGGGTTGCCTTTATCCCCTGACAAGAGAGGCTTTTCCAACACCCCCCGCATCCGGCCCCGCGTTGCCGCTCTTATCTTGAAGGGCGTATAATCGCGCCCCATCTGGCGCGCTTCACCGCCCCCTCACCGAAGGAAATCCCTTGGCACGCGACTACGGCCTCTCCGCGCACCTGTTCGCCTATGAATCTCTCCGCTTCGAGCACTTAAAAGAGGCGGCCGACGCCGGTTTCTCGAAAATCGAACTGTGGGCGATGACGCCCAATTTCGACGCGGGCGATGAAGGCAAGTTACAGGCTCTCAAGGGCTGGATGGCGGACCTCTCCCTCACGACATCCACCTTCCATGCGCCTTTTTACGCCGACCTCGACGAGGCGAGACAAGGACGCTGGCTCTCCCTCGCCGCCCCCGACGCCGGTGCGCGCGAGGCGGCCATCGAGAAAACAATCCAAGCCCTGCGCGCCTTCCGCCCCCTGGGCGCGAGAATCGCCGTGCTCCACCCGAGCGCGCCGGGCAAGGCGGGGGACGGGGACACATACGAGGCGCTGGAGGAGAGCATCACGCACCTCATACCCTTGGCTGAGGAGACCGACGCCGTCCTTGCACTCGAAAACATCCCCTCCGCCCTGGGCTGCGCGGAGCCGCTCGCCGATTTCGTCTCCCGCATCGATCACCCGAGGCTCAGAATCTGCATCGACACCGGCCACGCCCTCATCACGGAGGGGGAAAACACCCAAAACGCCATCGAGCGGCTCGCGCCCATGTGCATCGCGGCGCATCTGCACGACAACGACGGGCGAAACGACGCGCACCTCATCCCCGGCGAGGGCGCGTTCGAGTGGCCCTCTTTCTTCGCTGCGCTCGACGCCCGAGGCTACTCGGGGACGCTCGCGCTCGAACTCAGAAGAAAAGACGAGCCTTACGCCGAGACGCTGGCCGCCGCGGCGCGCGCCATGAAGACGCTCACTCCACATATCAAGCCGAGTCCCGCATGAAGGCGAACTTCGCGGAGCAGACGCACGAGCGCCTGAAAACACTGGCGCAGGATTATTTCGGCGCGGGCGTCTCTTCGCTCACGCCGCTTGCCGGCGACGCTTCGACGCGCGACTACGTACGCCTCACTCACCCTGGCGGCGCGCGGCCGAGTTCGGTCGGCATGATCATGCCCGAGCCCTTCACGAAAGAGACGCTCCCCTTCATCGACGTGTGCGCGCATTTTAGTGAGATCGGCGTCAGGGTCCCTCAGATTTTCGCGGTGGACGAGGAGTCGGGCGTGATCCTCCTGGAAGACTGCGGCGATGAATCGCTCGAAGACGCTTGGCGGGGCGGGGGATGGGAGGAAGTCAGGCCGCACTACGACGCCGCGATGGAGATGATGACCCTCATGCAGGAAGCGCCGACCTCGCCCGCAAGCGGGAGAGTTGCGCTGGCGCGGCGTTTCGACGCGGAATTTTTCACGAACGAACTCCACCACACGCGCAAATACGCCTTCGAGAGCCTCCTGGGGATGAAAACCGATGAGCGCGCGCTGGATGCGGCGTTCCGCGAATTGTGCGATGAAATCTGCCGGATTCCCTTCCGCCTCACGCACCGCGACTACCACAGCAGGAACCTGATGGTGCTGGATGAAGCGGTGTTCGCCATCGATTTTCAGGACGCGCGCATGGGGCCGGCCACGTATGATCCGGCCTCCCTCATCTTCGACAGCTACGTCGATTTGGGGGCCGGCGCGCGGGAATACCTCATCGACCGCTACTGGGAGACTTGCGGCCAACGCCTCTTCTCGGATAAAGAAGAATACGAACGCGCCTTGCGCGGGACAGCCATACAACGAAACCTGAAGGCCATCGGCACGTTCGCCTATCAGAAGGCGGCCCGCGGGGCGGAGCGCTATCTGGCGAGCATTCCGCATACCGTCCGGATGGTGCAGGAGCATTTCGAAAAAAGGAGGGACTTGGGGCCTCTTCATGCTTCGCTCAAGCCTTTCCTCGACGCGCTTCCCCAATAAAGGAGTCATCCCCTTTTGGATTTCCTGAAAAATACATTCCTCACGTCGGTGGAGCTTTGTCTCTACGACTTTCTGCACACAGAAGAAATACCGCCGAGCGAGGCGAGAATCGAGGTGGAGCACATCATCCTCGAAGCCGCCTCGGAGAATCGCCACCTCATTTCCGACGTTCAGGGCGAAAGCATGACGGCGAGGCGCTTCGAGCGGGGCGAGAAGTGCTTCGTCGCGCTCGAAGACGGCAAGGCGGTGAGCTACATCTGGGGAGCGCGCGGCGTGGTGGGCGTGGAGGAGATCGACAAGGCCGTGAAGGCTGGACCTAAGGAAATCTATCTCTACGACGCCTTCACGCTGGAGCCCTGGCGGGGGCGGAACCTCTACCCCGCCGTGCTCAGGCGCGCGCTCGAATACGCCGAGGGGCTGGGCCTCACGCGCTCTCTCATCTTCGTGGAGGCGAGCAACACGGCTTCGAGGCGCGGCGTGGACAAGGCGGGCTTCATCCAGTTTCAGACGCTCTACCACAACCGGTTTTTCGTCTTCAGCCGCTCGAACCTCTCGGACCCCCTGGAGGGACACCCGACGGCCACGTTCGTAGGTCTTGAGTTCGCGTAGCGGCGGAATCAACGCGCGCCCACGGGCGCGGTGGATGCGAAGGAATCCAGATGTCGCAAAGTTCATGCTCCTCGTTGCAGATAGAAGCCTTCACGTCTCCCGAGGTGTTCAAAGAGCTCGAATCCGAGTGGCGCGCGCTGATGGCCCGCTCCGCCCACGCGCATCCTTTCTACGACCCCGCGTGGCACGCCGCGTGGTGGCGCAATTTCGGCGCGGGCGAACTGCGCGTCTACGCCCTGCGCGATGAGAGCGGCGCGCTGGCGGGCGTGGCGCCCTTCGTTCTGAGCGAGGGCGGGCGGCTGCGCCTGACGGGCGGGGACGATCTCTCCGATTACCTGGACATCATCGCCGCAGACGGTGCGCACCTCGCCTGCTGGCGGGCGGTTCTCGCCGCCCTGGATGAGCCGGGCGCGCCCGATTGGCGTGAACTCTCCCTGCGCGGAATTCCCGAAGCCTCCCCCACGGTCGCGGCGATAGAGGAGTTGGCGAGCGGGGCGGCCTCGGTGACAGAAGAAGAGGTCTGCCCCGTCATCGCGCTTCCCGACTCGTGGGATGAATACACCGGGATGCTCGCGCCGCGGGACGAGCGCGACCTGAGGCGCAAGATTCGCAAGGCCAACATGGAGGCGGGGCTGGAATACGAGCGGACGGAATCGGCGGACGCCCTCGCCTCCGATCTGGAGGACTTCATCGCCCTCCATGCGCTGAGCCAGCCGGAAAAGGCGGATTTCTGGAACGCCGACAGGAGGGCCTTTTTCGGTGACGTGACCAAGGCGATGCTCGAACTCGGCTGTCTGGACTTGAGCATCATGCGGGTGGACGGGCATCCCGTCGCGGCCAATCTCTCCTTCGATTACAGCGACAGGATATATCTCTACAACTCGGGCTTCGACCCGGTGGAGCACGAACTGAGCGGGGGTCTGGTGCTGCTCGCCCACAACGTGGAAGAAGCGATTCAGGCGGGGCGCACGAGCTTCGACCTCTTGCGGGGCGATGAGGCCTACAAATACCGCTTCGGCGCGCAGGATGAGCGCGTGATGCGCGTGCGTATCGAGAGGAGCAGCGAATGAGCGCAGAAGCGGCCCGTCTCGCCATCCTCTCCATGCACACCGACCCCCTGGCTCCCCTGGGAGGAGACTTCACGGGCGGCATGAACGTCTACGCCCGCGAGGTCGCAAAGGCCCTCGCAAGCCTCGGCGTCGTTGCGGACGTCTTCACCCGACTGGAATCAGACACCTCCGCCAGAGAGGTCCCCATCGCGGCGGGGGCGCGCCTCATCCGGGTCGAGGCGGGACCCAGGGAAAGGCTCGACAAGGACGCGCAAGTCGAACACGCCGACGCCTTCGCGCGGGGCATCGCAGCGTTTGCGGAGAAAGACGGGACGCATTATGACGGCGTATCCGCCCACTACTGGCTCTCGGGCCTTGCGGGAGAGACGCTCGCCAAAACCTGGGGCGTTCCCCTCGCCCTCCGTTTCCACACCCTGGCCGCGCTCAAAAACGACGCCCTGCCTGAAGACACCAGACGTGAGTCGGATATGCGGCTGGCGAGCGAACCCCGGCTTGCACAGACGGCAGATGCGATTCTGGCCTCATCACCCGCCGAGGCGCGCGCAATCAGCGAAATATCGGGCGGGTCGGAAGTCCACGTCGTCCCCTGCGGCGTGGACCTGGAGACGTTCAGGCCTCATCCAAAGGCCGAGGCGCGCGCGCGGCTGGGCCTCAAGCCCGACCCCGCATACATCCTTAGCGTGGGCCGCATCGAGCGCGTGAAGGGTCTCGACCGCCTGATAAAGGCCTTCGCCCTCATGCGCAAAGAGCGCCCGGAACTCGATGCGCGTCTTCTGCATTTAGGCGGCGAGATAAAAGATGGCGCGGTGAGAACCGGAGAAAGCTGTCGCGCAGCGGATTTCGCCTCCCCCGCGCAGGCGGCGGAGGTCGCGCGTCTGGAGGAATTAGCGCAAAGGCTCGGCGTGGCGGATCGAATTATCTTCCTGGGCGCCAAGCCGCAGGAGGCGTTGCCGCTTTATTATTCTGCTGCCGACCTCTTCGCCCTGCCCTCGCGCTATGAGAGTTTCGGCATGACGGCTGTCGAGGCGACCGCGTGCGGTGTGCCGACGCTGGCCTTCGACGTGGGGGGTCTCTCCCAGGCGGTGAGTGAGGGCAAAAGCGGCCACCTCATCGCGGACGGCGATATCACCGCCTACGCGCGGAAGATGATGGAGATGCTGGAAACCCCTCGCGAAAACCCTGACCGCCAAGCTGTCAATTGGGCGGAATCGTTCGCCTGGAGGCGGATTGCCGAGGCGGAACTCGATATCTGGGCGCGCCTGCGAGATACGGCTGCGCTCTCATCACCACACGCTTCATAGACACGGAAGGAAACGCCAGTGAGCCAGGAGGAATTCAGAAACATACTCGTCGTCGTCGCCCACCCCGACGACGCGGAACTGTCCTCGGGGGGCAGCATCGCCCGCTGGACGCGGGAGGGCGCGACCGTGCGAACGGTCGTCTGCACGAACGGGGACAAGGGAACGAAGGATGACATCAGCCCCTTCGACCTCGCCAGGACCCGCGAGGCGGAACAACTCGAAGCCTCCCGCATCCTGGGCGTCAGGGAGACCCTGTTCCTGCGCCACCGCGACGGGGAACTCGAGGACACGCGCGCGTTCAGGAACCAGATCGCCTTCCTGATTCGCCACTTCAAACCCGACACCATCCTCACCCACGACCCCTGGCGAACCTACTACCAGCACCCCGACCACCAGGCCATCGGCCACGCCACGTTCAAGGCGGTGGTCTACGCGCGGGATCACCATTTCCTGCCCGAACTCACCTACGCCGGCATCGGCGCGCACCACACGAAGAACCTGCTCTTTCTCAACACGCGCGAACCGAATTTCTTCGTGGACATCACCGAGACGTTCGATACGAAAGTCCGCGCGGTGTGCGCGCACAAGTGCCAGATCAAAAACCCCGAAGCGTTCGAGAAGCGCACGCGCCAGCGGCTCGAAGACGCAGGCCGCGCGGCAGGCTTCCCGGTAGCGGAGTCGTTCGTCATCACGCGGATGCGCGAAGGCTAGGGCGCGCATGAGCGAGGAGACGCCGGAGACCAGGGCCGGCCGGCGCATCATGGCCGGTTTCGAGGGAACCGCCCCCCCGGCCTCTCTCCTCGCTCGCGTCCGCGCGGGCAGGGTCGGCGGCGTCATTCTTTTCCACAGAAACATCGAAAACGCCCGCCAGACGGGGGCGCTCATCGCCTCCTTGCAAGAAGCCGCCCTCGCCTCCCCGCTCGAAGCTCCCCTGCTCGTGGGAATCGACCAGGAGGGCGGGCGCGTGAGCAGGCTCTCCGATGACTTCACCATCTTCCCGGCGGCGCGGGGTTTCGGGGACGCGGGCGAACCCGCCCTAGCCAGGGAAGCCGCACGTATCACAGGGGTGGAACTAGAGGCGGTCGGTGTGAATATGAACTTCGCACCCGTCGCCGACATCCTCACGAACCCCGAATGCGCCGTCATCGGCGATCGCGCCTTTGGCGAATCATCCCGAGTCGTCGCTCAAATGGGTGAGGCCGCAACCCAAGGCTTACAGGAAACGGGCGTCGCCGCGTGCGCCAAGCATTTCCCCGGCATAGGCGACATGGCCCCCGACCCCCACGAGGTGCTGCCGACCTCACGCCTCACGCTCGACGATCTGAGAGCGCGCGAACTGGAGCCGTTCCGGCATCTCATCCGCCGCACGCCTCCCGCCTGTGTCATGGTCGCCCACGCGGTTTTCGAGGCGATAGACAAAACGACTCCTGCGAGCCTCTCTCCTGTCTTTCTTCAGGAAATACTGCGCGGAGAACTCGGTTTCCGGGGCGTCGCCGTCACCGACGATCTGGACATGGGCGCGATAGATGACCCCGCAGAGGCGGCGCTTCAAAGCATCCTCGCCGGGGCCGACATCGCCCTCATCTGCCACTCGGAAGACGCGCAGGAGGCCGCCGTCGATGCGGTCGCGGAGGCCATCAGAGACGAACGCCTCCCCCCCGAACAGGAGGAAGCGTCATCGGACCGGATACGCAGATTGAAAGAGAGCTACTGCCGCCCGAATTGGCGCAAAGAGATGCTCGAAGTTATCGGGTGTGCGGAGCATCGGGCTGCGAGGGAGAGAATCCTCGCGGCACTGGAGGGGGCCGGACAGTCAGGGGACAAAGGCAACCCCCCCTACCCCCCCTTGTCAGGGGGGTATGAAAGAGCCCCGATGAACGAGCAAGATAAACTCCCCCCTTGAGGGGGAGTCGAAGAGCTAAGGGCGTAAGCCCGCAAGCGATTCGGTGGGGGGTATAATTCGGAATGGCGATAAAACGAGATTCACCCCCCACCGATTCAGCCTTCGCACAAACCGCTCGGCTTCATCGACTCCCCCTCAAGGGGGGAGTGAAATTCAAAAACTTGCACTCAACCAAAATCACTCCACGGGACTTTTTCAACAACCTCTTGTAAGGGGGCAAGAAAAAACAAAAGCCCCTCTACCGGCGGCGGGCGTCGCCTTTTTTTACCCCCCTGTCAAGGGGGGGTAGGGGGGGTTGGTTTTGAGTTGCGCTATACGTTAAACCGCACGTGGAAGATGTCGCCGTCCTTGACGACGTAGTCCTTGCCTTCCAGTCTCAAGGTTCCCCTCTCCCGCGCCGCTCCGAGCGAGCCCGCCGCCATGAAGTCGGGGTGCGAGATCACCTCCGCGCGGATGAAGCCCCGCTCCAAGTCGGAATGAATCGTCCCCGCCGCATGAAGCGCGATAGTGCCTGCGCGCACCGGCCAGGCGCGCACCTCCTCCTCGCTCACCGTGAAGAAACAGCGGAGATTCAAAAGCGAGAACGCCGCCTGAATCACCTTGTCGAGCGCTGAGGATTCGAGAGAATAATCGGCGAGAAACTCCGCCCGCTCCTCGTCGGGCAGTTGGGCAAGTTCTTCTTCGAGCCTCGCGGCGAGGACGACGGGCGTCTCTCCGTTCATCTTGGGAAGAACGTCCCCCAGCTGATTCTCGCCCACGTTCACCACGAAGAGCAGCGGCTTGGCGGAGAGAAAGCCGAATCCTTTGACGGAGCGCGCTTCCTCCTCGCTCATCTCCATCGAGCGGACCGGACGGCCCTCTTCGAGCGCCTCACGGATGCGGCCCAGTAAGGCGAACTCCGCCGCCTCGGCCGGGTCGCGTTTCAACTTCACCAAGCGTTCGAGACGCTCCATGCGGCGCTCGACGACCGCGAGGTCGCGCAGCATCAGGTCGAAGCGCACGTCGGCCAGATCGCGCGCGGGGTCGACGCTCTCCTTCGGGTGCGGAACGCCCGCATCCTCGAAGGCGCGCACCACCACCAGGAGCGCGTCCGCGCCTTCCAGCGCCTGCGGGATGGCCTCGGCGCTCTTCGCGGCGCCCGCATCGCCCACGCCCGGCGCATCCACGAAGTTGACGCTCGCATGCGTCGTCTTCTTGGGCCTGAAAACCCCGCTCAGGGCGTCCACCCGGGCGTCCGCCACCGCCGCAGCACCGATGTTCACGCGCGCCGCGCCGTATCCCCCCGTCGTTGCCGCGCCGCCCGTGAGCGCGTTGAACAGCGTCGTCTTGCCAGCGGCGGCCGGGCCGATGATGCCGATTTTCACCTGCGCACTCCTTCAGAAATTTGAGCTGGCAAACGCGCGGGAGTGTAAGAGAACGAGGGCGAGAGGTCAAAAGGGTCAGGCCTGAGTGAAGAAGGAGAGGCTGTCGAGTGAGAAGGGAGAGATTATCTTCTAAGGAAGGGGTGTTTGACGTCCAAGGAGGTGAAGTAGCCAAATCTGAAAATGGGGGAATTGATGGGGCGTATTCTGTTATGCGGGAATGTGTGGCTTATTTTTTTGTGAGATCTCGCAATGCTTGCTGCGTCAAGTGAACGAGTTTCCTGTCGCCTGTTCGGCGAGCAATATCGCCCGCTTTCTTGATATCTGGTATTGCTTCATCTATTAGGCCCAAATCGTACTTCGCAACACCTTTATTGAAATAAGCATGAGCATTGTCCGGTTTCAGGCTTATGGCCTTGTTGAAATCCGCAATAGCAGCCTTGTATTTTCTTACAGCTCTGTTAGCGTTACCCCGGTTACTGTAGGCGGGAGCATATTCTTTATCCAGACTTATCGCCTTGTCGAAATCCTTGATAGCATCTTTATATTGCCTTAATACACCCTTCGATTTGCCCCGGTTGTTGTAGGTGACAGCCATATCCGGTTTCAACTGGATCGACTTAGTAAAAGCGTCGATCGCTTTTTTGTGCTCGTTCAATGCCTGATATGAAACGCCGATGGAAAAGCAGGCGCGTGCAGAAAGATTGTTGTCATTTCCTTTAGAATATTTCTTGATTTCTAACCATTTTTTGATGGCATCTTCAAACTTACGCTGCTGCTGGTATGATTCTGCCTCCGCTATCATCTGGTCGATGTCTAATGATTGGAAGGGATTCCATAACCAGACAATTCCAAAAAGAATAATGAAAAGCCCAACGAATATCCCAATTTTTTTTAAAAACCAGTTGCCGAAAGGCAATACCTTGTTTTCTTGCTCCCCAAATGGCTCAGTATCACTTTGAGAATTTCTTCGGGTTTTCGAGAAGTAGCCTTTAGCAGTGAGAATAGTAATCAATATGGTGATAACGGCAATAATCCAACCTATATAATCTTTGATCTCAGGCAAGCGTTCATTCCTCAATCTGGTTAAGAACCGCTGAATTTCAACTTCAATGCAAATTTCACCAAATCTGAATGCAGAACTTCTTCCTAAGGTTCACTTTCAACCATCTAGTTCTTCGTTCCCAACGGGTGCACTTCTGGCGCATGCGCAAGGTGGACTAAAATATAAATCTTGGTTCTTGATTGTGTCGCTGAAGGAATTGCAGCCACGGCGTCCGTCGATTCGTCAATCAAAATACATTCCTCCATTGGACACATCCTCTGGTACGCGCCCAGGATGGACCCCGCGATTCGCTATTAATTCAGTCGCGGAAGAAAAATTATGAAACCAAGTCCATCAGTGGGATATCTGGAAAACCCCCTAAACTCACATTTTAATACAATTACATTGAATTACATTAATCTAATGTATCATTTTTCTAGGTAGGCACGTCAAGAGAAAACTTTCCACCCTTCACATCTCACACATATCGATCTCGACAATGTCTAGCTACCTTCTACTTGGAGCATGCGCACACGCTAGTATCGGGAGTCTTTCACCTACAAAAAACATGGCGCTTTCGCCGCGGGGAGCCTATATTTCGTCTTAAGGAGGGAAACGGAGACTCAACCCAGCGGGACATTCAGCAACGAAACCCTACATTCAGACATCATCGCCGCCGGAAAAAGGGATCAGCGATGAGAAAGATACTGTTCGCCGCACTGGTTGCGACGGGATTGGCGTTCGGCGTTGCGAATCCGGGATTCGCCCACGACGTCAAGAACGAGCACCAAGGATGCGACAAAGCGAAGGTCTGTCTGGAGAAAGTCACCTGCGGCAAACTCGAAGGCCGCATCATCTGCTACCCCACCTCGTGCGGCCCCGCGAACTGCGACCCGCACATGCACCTGGAGAAGACGGCAGCGCCTATGAAAAAGAAATAGCGGACAAGTGAGTGGAAATCGAACCCGCGCATCCCTCCGCGTAACAGGGTTTCTTCCACCTGAACATCCCGCCGCACCGTCTATCCAGCCCCTTCCGGTGCATGCCGGAGGGGGCTTTGTATTGGGGAGTGTTGGTTTTGGTGGGGGGTCTCAACCAGTCGATGAGAGGGCTTATCAACTATTGAAGGAGGGAAATCACTCCCCCCTTGAGGGTCGGCCTTTCCTCCTCGGGAAGGCCGACGAAGAGCTGAGGGCGTAAGCCCGACAGCGATTCGGTAGGGGGTGTAATTCGGATTGACGATAAAACGCATTTTACCCCCCACCGATTCAGCCTTCGCACAAACCGCTCGGCTTCATCGACTCCCCCTCAAGGGGTTGTTGTAAAAGCCTCGATGAACGAGGAATGGCGAATCATGGCCGCGCTCGCCGCGGATGGAAATTTCAACCGTAGGGGCGTCGAACTTCCCGAAGAGGGAAGTTCGACCGTGCCCGCCCGTATCGGGAATGTCTATGCCCGTAAGAGGTCTCGGACAGGCACGGAGGCCTGTCCCTACGGCGAACAATCTCGAAGGTCGGATAGGATTTTTTCAACAGCCCCCTCAAGGGGGGAGTGGTTCTTGGTTGACTCGTCTTGTCGCAAAGAATTGCAGGTGATGGGGAACGCTCTCTGATGTGTCTTATTTTTTGTCGAGTTTTTGAAGCTCCTGCTCCGCCAAGGAAATTAGGCTTTCATCACCGGCATCGCCAGCCAAGTCAAGCGCGGTCGTTAAATCTTCTCGCGCTTCATCTACAAAACCCAACTCGGCTTTCGATATACCCCGGCTGATGTAGCAGGTTTCGACACAATGAATCATCCAAAGGTCTTTATATGAGCGTTTCTTGTTTCTATAGCTAGAAATAGCTCTATCGAAATCCTCGACAGCAGCTTCGAATTCACCCGTCATGGCCTCTGCGAGACCACGATTTCTGTATGCTTCGCCTAAGTTCCGGTCAAGGCGGAGAACCTCGTCGTAAGCTGTAATGGCAGCTTGAGGATGTCCCGTCATAAGATACGTGAGACCAATCGATCTCACTCTTTCAATCTCAAACCCTGGGGCTGTCCAACTGGCAAGAACAATCATGCCAACAGATGCAGTTAGAAAAAATATTCCTACGACAACCAGCAACAAGACAAGCATGCCTACCGGAGAATCAATATCTTGCAACCAAACATTCGTTGCCAACCCCACAACTATAGAAAAGGAAATAATTGCACTGAAAAGCATCGTTTCTCGCGCAGTCCACATCTTCCATATCCACCACCAAATTTTTTGATGTTTTTCGTCTAAAGTCATCATCCTTGACTGGGCACTCTCCTCAAAACAACGCAAGATTTCGACAATCTTGAATTCATCATCAACCATCTAACTCGTTACCTCCGCCAATCGACTTTCTGGAATGGACTTCACATGCGCGTCAATCTGAAAACACCCCTCACCCCACCCTCCTCACATATACCGGACTCGACCAGGCCTGGCCGCCGTCGACCTGGAGGACGCGCACCCAGTAGGGGTTGACGGCGTCGGGAGAAGCGTTCTCGTCGGTGAACTGGAAGCGAGCGCTCCAGTCCTTTAGGGTCGGCGCGGCTTCGGCGACGAGAACCTGGATGTTCACGCCCCCCGCCTCGATGATGGTGGGTTCCGCCGAAATGTCTGAGAGCGGGATCTCGAAACTCTTGACGTTGCTGAAGAAGGAAAGCCGCGCGTCGCCGGGGGCGTCCACGTCGATGAGCACGCCGTCGGGATCCCCGGAGGTGGCGGTGGCGAAGCGCAGCAGCTTGTTCGACACGCGGGTGATCTCGTCGTCGTACTGATCGAGCGCGTAGGGCGTGTGCGCGAGCATCGCGCCCTTGTCCAGCGCGATTCCGCCGCGCCATTCGACCTTCTTGTCGCGTCCGCTTTTTTGCGTCACCCCGCTCCACTGGACGCGGATTCGCCGCGCGCGGCCGCCGGCTTCGGCTACGTTCACCGGATGGCGGTGGATGGTCTTTGCGCCTCGTTTCAGTTCCACGTCCAGAAGAGGCGCCGTGCCGTGGACCTCGACCTTGATGGTCGGCGGGCCTTGCGTCTCCACCTCCTCGCCCATCAGGGCTTCGCCGCATGATGTTTTCAGGTAAATGCGCTCGCCGTTCGTGGCGTAGGTCCTGCGCGCGCGCATCGCCTCCCAGACGGCCTCGCGCGTGAGTTCCCTGGCATACAGGCCCATCAGGCCCCCCTTGACGTCGAAGGTGACGACGTTGTTCGAGCGCCTGTTGGGGTAGACCAGCCCCTGGCGGCCCGTGTGGTCGTCGCTCCCGCCGATGAAGCCGACGCGGAAGCCGCGCGCGAGCACTTCCTCGGCGAACCACTCGAAGGTGCCGTGGTGGGAGTGGATTTCCGCGAGGTGCACGAACTCGGGGTCGAAGAAATCGAGGTTGCACGCGCGTCCGCCCACGTGGGCGACGCTCATCACGTCCTCACGGCCCCGGAAGGTCTCCCAGAGTGCGGAGATGGGGAACCTGTCGTCGGCGACGTCCGAGAGGTCGTCCACGCCTGCGTGGGAGCTTCTGTGGATGGTTCCCGCATCGCCCGCGTAGTAGATGTTGTAGTCACCGCCGCCGGAACGCGTGCCCGACCACTCGTAGCCCAGGAGGGTGACGAAGCGGCCCGGCTCGTTGAACGCCTTGCACTCGTGAACGACCTCCGCCCAGTCTTCCTTTCTGACCCTGAAATCGTTGCCCTGCCACGCGGCGACGTCCACGCCGGCCTTGTCGCGCGCGAAGCGGAAGTATTCCTCCACCGTGCCCGTGCCGACCGTGGAGCGCGTCTGCCCGTGGATGTCCCCCCAGAAGAGGGAGTAGGGATCGTCAGGCGCCCTGGGCAGGATCGGCGGGCTTAAAGACACCAGCCCCGCCGGGTCCTCGAGCCGCAGGCGGTAAGGCCCCTCGCCCGTCAACCGCACGCCGCCGGCGCGCTTGACGCCGCCGTCGTCTGAGGTGAATTCCACCCGGCCCGGCGCCTCATCTTCCTCGCGCCAGCTTCTGAGACTCTTGTTGACCGACACCTCGCCCGTGAACTCCTCCGCCGGGTTCCCCCAGCTGTCCACGCCGCGCACGATGGCGGAGAACGCCAGCCCGCGCTCGGGCGTCTGGGGACACGCGAGATGCCAGGTCTCGGGCGCGCCGCCTAAGACGCGGATTTCGGGGTCGTTCTCGAGCTCGTAGAAATGCTTGCGGTTGAAGGTGTCCACGACGATCTTGAACGTGTGGCGCGTCTCGGGGAACGTCTGCGCGCGGATGCCGGGGCCGCCGCCCCCGGTGTCGCCCAGGACGAGCGTGACCTCATCGCCCTCGCAGAGATAACCCTTCGCGACCCGTATGGCGACGCCGGAGCGCCAATCGTCGAGATAGCCCTGTTCCTGATAGGAGAGCGCCAAGCCCACCTCGGGATTCGAGCACGAGACGCTCACGTAGCCCGACGCCGCGGGGTCTTCGAACTGGGGAATCTCCATGTCGCTCGAGAGCCGCTTGCAGACCAGTATCTGCGCACCCTCGTCCACTCCGTATTTGCCCGCCGTGAATATGACCCGCCGCGTGAAGAACGCCCCCGCCACGATGGGGGTTTCCGGCTCCACGCGGGCGCTTCCCACGTCGAAGCGGTAGGGGTCCAGTCGCTTATCCATCAGGAGGGTTCCTTCGGGTTCGCTTGATTCAAAAGAGGAAACGCCGCTCACTTCACGACCGGGTCTTCCGCGTAGGCGCGGGCCTCGTCCACGAAGCGGGAGAAGAGCTGCGCCGCCCCGTCCGAATCCGCGTAGCCGTAGGCCGACATGGATTCGGGGTGCCACTGGACGCCCACGACGAACCGGTGCGAGGGAGACTCGATGGCCTCGATGACCCCGTCTTCGGTCTCGGCCGAAACGCGCACGCCCGGCCCGACCTCGCGCGCGCTCTGGTGGTGGTGGCTGTTCACGACCGAGGCCGCTCCGAGAATCTCGCCCAGGATGGAATCGCCGATCTCTATCTCGTGGAAGGTGTAGGTGTTCTCGTCCGTATTCTCGGGGCGGTGCGTGAGCGCGCCCGGCACCTGGGAGGGGATGTCCTGGTAGAGCGTGCCGCCCGCCACGATGTTGATGACCTGCATGCCGCCGCAGATGCCGAGCACGGGCATGTCGCGCGACATCGCCCCCCGGCAGGCGGCCATCTCCGCCGTCTCGCGCTTGGGGTTCGTGGGGCTGCACTCGGGCAAGCGCTCCTCGCCGTAGAGCATGGGGTCGATGTCGTGCCCGCCGCCCGAGATGATGAGGCCGTCGAGGCCCAGGAGCAAGGCGATGCTCGCCCGCTCATCCTCCACCGCGGGGAGCAGCAGCGGCGCGCCGCCCGCCTTGACCACGGATTCCACATAGGCGTCCATGAGTACGTGGCGCGGGCGCACCTTGGGTTCTTCGGGGAAATTCCGCTTGCCCACGTCGCAGGTGATTCCGATTCTCGGCCGTTTCATTCGTTGCCGCCTCCCTTGCCAGTATTAAAAAAGACGTATGAATACCATCAAAAGCGCACGCACCCGCTTATCTCGGACGGAGAACCAATATCACCACATTTCGGGCGAAACGAAAACCGCGCGCGCCCGAAAGACCAAAAACGCGCCGGGCGTCCGGTCCCACCGGCATTGCAGGGGCTGTTAAAAAGCCCCCTTTTCAGGAGGCAAAGGCAACCCCCCCTACCCCCCCTTGTCAGGGGGGTCTTTTTGTTGCTCCCCCCTGTCAGGGGAACCTTTTTTTCTTTTACCCTCGTCGTCGGGGGGTTGCTTTTTTATACCCCCCTGACAAGGGGGGGTAGGGGGGGTTGGTTTTCCAGGCGAGAGCCTGCGCCCCCTGCCGGCGCAGGGGTGGATTCCCGCGCCCGCGCCCTTTATATTCCGGTTCGGGAGGTTTCATGAGGCTTTGCATCATCCACGCCTCTCCCTCCCGGCGCCGGCCACGCGCTTCGTGGCGATGACGGAGGTTTGCCGGATCGTGTTTCGTCTTTACTTCACGCGCCTGATACTGCCCATCCTCTTCGTGGCGGGGATGGTGGCGATTCCCTTCGTCTGGCTGCCCGACGTCGCCCCGCCGGAGAAGCCTCCCGCGGCCGGGGAGAACGCGTCCGGCCAGGCGGCGGAGAACACCAGGCGCGCCACGCCGTTCCAGAAGACGATGACGATAGGTTTCGCGCTCATCCTCGTCTCGGTGACGGTCGGCGGCTTCATGCTCTACCGCATCACGCGCTCCCAGACGGCGAGCTGGCGGCGGCGTTTCGCGCCTACGAAGCGCAAAGACCGCTGAGGCGTGAGCCCCGGGATCGCGTAGGGGCGGTTCGCGAAGCGCCCCTACGGAAGAAAATCTCTCACAAACCACAATCCTTTCCACTTAACGGCGCATCTTAAGGGACGCCCCGCTCAGGACGGACGACCCGACGCCGTAGGCCAGGCACATGAGGGCGAGGCTCTCCACGCTCACGTCGAAGTCGATCAGCCAGCCGAAGACGACGGGCGAGAGCGCCGTCGACACCACCATGAACGAGGTGGCGAGGGAGCGGATGGCGCCCAGGTTCTCCACCCCGTAGATCTCCGCCCAGATGGCCCCGCCGATGGTGATGCGCACGCCGACGGTGACCCCCGTCAGGCACATGTAGAGAAGCGCCGCGGACCAGTGGTCGGAAACCGCGAGCGCCACGAGGCCCAGGCACAGGGGCGCGAGATGCCAGGGGAGAATCCGGACCGCGCCCACGCGATCGACGACGGGCCCGGTGAGCAGCGTCAACGAGATGGAGAAGAGCGTGTAGAGCGTATACGCGCCCGTGAAAAACGCGAGGGTCCACCCCTTGGCCTCCACCAGATGCCCCATGTGAAAGAAAAAGCCCGTGGCGATGAACGAGGGGGCGAGGGACACCGGCATGATGAGGTAAAAGCGCAGGTCCCCCAGCACTTCCCTTCTTCCCCACACCCCCCGGGGTCCGGAGGCGGACGCCTCCTGCGCGCGCGTCTTGCGACCCAGATGCTCGTCTTGATGATCCGCAAGCAGCCAGGCGACGGCGGGAATCAGCACGAGGGCCGAAACCGCCGCCATCACCAGCCAGACCTGCCGCCAGTAGAGCCACGAGGAGAGCGCCACCGCCGCGAGCGCCATCACCGCCTGGCCCGAGGGTCCGCCCATCGAGATGATGCTCACGGCGCGGCCCCGCTCGGCGGTGAAATGCCGGCCGATGCTCGTCACCGAGGTGTGGACCATCAGCCCCTGGCCCGTGAGCCTGAGGGCGAACAGGGCGAAGAGCAGAACCGGGAAGACGGGCGCCGCCGCCATCAGGACGCAGGAGGCGATGAGGCCGCAGCAGACGCACAGGGCGAAGTGCTTCAGCCTCGTCCTGTCGATCACCTTGCCAATCCATATCAGGCACATCGCGCTCGATACGGTGGCTACGGCGTAGGCGAGGCCGAACTCCCCGTGTGAGAGCGAGAAGGCGGCGCGGATGTCGGTGTTGAACACGGCGATGAAATAGGACTGCCCGAAGAACGAGAAGAACGTGAGCAGGAGCCCGAATGCCAGAAACCGGCGGTTTTTCCACGCGAAGGAGAGATATTCCAATGGCGGCCTTCATGAACGGGAGGGAGATATCGGTACAGGAGCAGTATAGCATGGGGCGGGAGGAACGGAGGAGCAGGACGTAACCCGATTCACTCCCCCCCTTGAGGGGGAGTGAAGTTTCCTGCCCGCCCGCTCTGGGCCGGAAAACCAACCCCCCCTACCCCCCCTTGTCAGGGGGGTAAAAAAAGCGACGCCCCCCGACAAGGGGGGTAAAGGCGACGCCCGCCGCCGGTTGAGGGGCTTTTGTTTTTTCTTGCCCCCCTGACAAGGGGGGGTAGACAGGAATGAAATTTCACTTTACCGACAATGCTGCGACTGACCCTCTTGTTTTGATATAAATATTTGTTTTTACTCAAGTATTTCTTTTTTCTCCCTGTCTTTTTCCCTTGTATTTTCGCCATATTTATGCTTAAATACGCTCCAGTTATATGCCATTCGTATACGTTTTGATTACGAATCGACGGGGAGGAAACATGCCCAAAAGAAGCGAACTCAAACTCACCAAGCGCGCCGTCGACGCGCTCGAAGTCGAAGGCAAGGACGCCGTCTTCTGGGACCGGAACCTTGCCGGCTTCGGCGTGCGTGTCCACCCCACGGGTCGCAAGGTCTACGTGGTCCAGACCCGCGGGCCGGCGGGACCCAAGCGCGTGACGCTCGGCCGGCACGGGGAATTGTCGACCGACGAGGCGAGAAAACTCGCCGTCCCCATCATCGACCGCATCAAGCGCGGAGAGCCTCCCACGCCCAAGCCGCCCGAACCAGCGCTCACCGTGTCCGGCCTGGCCGAACGCTTCATGCGGGACCATGTCGAGACGCACCTGAAACCGACCACCGCCGCATCATACCGGTACCTCCTCAAAAAACACATCCTGCCGTCTCTGGGCGGAATGGAGATCGAACGGGTCGGGCGAGCGGAAGTCTCGGCATTGCACCACCGTCTTTGCGACACTCCCGATATGGCCAACAGTTCGCTCGGCGTCCTTTCCAAAATGTTCTCCCTTGCCGAGACGTGGGAGCTGCTCCCTCCCGGGAACAATCCCTGCCGCGCGGTGCGGCCCTACAGCATGCGCCGGCGCGAGCGCTTCCTGAGCGATGAGGAGTTCCGCCGCCTGGGCGGGACACTCAGGGACGCGGAGGCGGACGGATCGGTATGGCCGCCCGCGCTCGCCGCGATCAGGTTGTTGATGCTGACCGGGTGCAGGAGGAGCGAGATACTCAACCTTCGCTGGGACGACGTGGACCACACGGCGGGGGAACTCAGGCTCCGGGACGCCAAGACGGGCCCTCGCATGGTTCCCCTGACGACGCCCGCCAGCCTTGTGCTGGACGACATCGCGCGCTCACCCGGAAACCCCTGGGTGTTCCCCGGGCGAAACGGGGCGAGTCGTCCCCTGGATATCACTTCCTACTGGAAACGCATCAGGGCCAGGGCCGGTCTCGATGACGTGCGGATCCACGATCTCAGGCATTCCTACGCATCGAGGGCGCTGGCGCTGGGCGAGGGTCTCACCGCGATCGGCAAGCTGCTCGGCCACGCCAAGGTATCGACCACGGCGCGCTACGCGCACCTGATGCGCGACGCGGAGAAGGCGGCGGCCGCCCGGGTGGGCGACAGCATCGGAACCCACCTTGGCGCTCAGACCGCTCAAGAGTGAATCAGGACGAGGAGGAAGAACCGGATATGGCGAAACTCAAGTACAGGACGCTCTCGAACCGCATGGTCGGGAAGCTCGATACCGATAAAGAGACCGTGTTCTGGGACAGGGAGCTCACCGGCTTCGGCGTCAGGGTCTATGCCACGGGGACGAAGGTCTACGTCGCCCAGGCAAGAGGTCCCAGGGGACCCAGGCGCGTGGCGGTCGGCCGGTACGGGGTGGTCCATGCCGAGCAGGCGCGCCAGAGAGCGGCCATGATCATCACCCGGATCAAGGCGGGCGATGAGGCGGCGCTCAAGCCGAAGAAGCCCGCCGGCGGGCCTACGGTGGCCGAACTCGCCGAGAGATATCTCGCGGAATACGCCGCGGTGCGGTGCAAGCCGAAGACCCTCGAGACGGTCCGCACGGCGGTCCGCAAGCACATCCTGCCGGCCCTGGGGAAGCTGCGGCTCACGGCGGTCGAGCGCGCGCAGGTCGCGGAGATGCACCAGCGGCTGTGCGCGACGCCTGTTGCCGCGAACATGGCGCTCCGCACCCTCTCCCTGATGTACCGCCTGGCCGGGGAGTGGGGACTCGTCCCGGAGGGAATGAACCCCTGCCGCTCGATCGCCAAACATCCCGAGCGCAGGCGGGAGAGGTTCCTGACGGACAAGGAATTCACGCGCCTGGGACAAACGCTCGATGAGGTCGGGACAAGAGGAGGCGCCACGGCGCCCGCGGTGGCCGCCATCCGGCTCCTGATGCTGACGGGGTGCCGGAAGAACGAGATACTGAAATTAAGGTGGGAGGACGTGGCGCTAGAGGAGAATGAACTGAGGCTCCCCGACGCCAAGACGGGCGCGCGGGTGGTTCCGCTCTCGCCGCGGGCGGTGAAGCTCCTCGCGGAACTCCCGCGCGTCGAGGGCAATCCGTGGGTCATACACGGCAAGAGGCCGGGAACGCACATGACCGAACTCGACGACGCCTGGCAGACCGTCCGGGCGCGCGCGGGTCTCTCAGACGTACGGCTTCATGACCTGCGCCATTCCTTCGCATCCAGGGCGCTGGCGCTGGGCGAGAGCCTGCCCATGATCGGGAAACTGCTCGGCCACGCCCAGGTCGAGACCACGGCGCGCTACGCCCATCTCTCTCGCGAGTCGGTGCGCGAGGCGGCGGAGCGAATCGCCGTTAGCATCGCTGCCGAAATCATGGGCTAAAATCGAAAAACCGCTCATGTGAAGTTAGGTAAGAAATCATGCCTCGAGCAGAGACCGTGAATAAGAGTCCATGAGGTCTTGGCAAGATAGCTGAGTGACGAGAGCAGGACTTCGTATAGCTTCACCAAGTTACCACCACCAAAGAATATAGATTTTCGTAAACGTTGCGAGAGAAATGTGCAGGACAAGTCAACTAAGTTCTTCGCATCAAGATCGCAAGTTCAAATCCTATCGCTACAAATTTTGAAAATATGATTTTCAGAACTTTCCCGTTTCTGGCAACACTATTTTCATAACTCTATTAATCATTGCAGAATACTAAGATGAGCATAGGTAGAAGTATGATTGGCATAGGTCTAGCAGTAAGCGACATACATCTGTGTGAGCGAATTCTAGCCAATTCTAGCCAAGTTTGTGCTTAACATATTGCTTACAAGGATACGTTAACAATGCTCACTAGAAGATGCTGCCGCTTTCGCGATTAAAACCTTGCCCATCGAAAATGCCTCTCTGATATGAAGACTACCCGTTATCGCCTTGATTCAGGACGATCAAGCTACAACCGCTTCGCCCACGAATGGAGGGGCATCAGCCAATTTCTGGGCCTGGACTAGGACTAGACAACTACGTCGTGCACGCGTAAGCGCGTTATAGAGCAATCGCCTCTTTTGCTCATCATCGCTTGGGACCGTGTACGGCCATATGATGACAACGTGATCGAATTCCCGGTTCTTCGCTTGATGGATCGTCATCGCACTGTATTCCGTACGAGCACGGCTCCCATAGTGACGCCGTGCCGCCAGCCCCCGGTCAATCTGCCGTTGGATTTCATTGGCCGTGAACTCGTCGGTGCCAAGAACACGCCGCTGACGACCAATCCACTCCATAGAACTCTTCACTGCAGGCAAGTGGCTGTGTGGTTCTAGGTGCGCAAGCGCATCGGAGACGTTGCAGTTTGCAGGCATCGCCAAACCTTCCCATAGTGCATCGCGTTCGGCTGCATCACTGTTTTCCCATTCGATCGGGAACGGTCCATTGCGACTCTTTCCAAGTGGCCTCGCTCGCACAAGATCGACAATGTTGGTGGCGAAGCCGCGACGGGCCGGCGTAAGCACTGCGACATTGCCGCCGCGCCGCCAAGCGATGAAATTTGCCAAGTAAGTGGCTGCAAATTGGGGGCGGCCCGGTGTCACCGCCAATTTAAAGCTCCGTCCGTCCCGATCTACCGAGCGTCCATCTCGCACGGCCCGCGCCGCTTCAAGCAATTCGGCATCCTCAGTACGACGGCATGTATCAAGTTTTACAGGCTCGCAGAATTCCGGCAGCCATGTCTGAATCGGTATCGGGCGCAGGGTCGGGTTTAGGCATTGGAACTCATCGAAAGCTAGTAGGACATGACATGCTACCGCCGCTTCTTGGATCATCATGGATCGCTCGGTGCTAAGATCCTGCGCCTCATCGACGACGATGAAAGGATAGGACGCACAGACCCAAGCGCTAACAGCAGGTCGGGCCAGCAAAGCAGCAGCGAGCGAGCAGGTCAAGTCAAAATTTCCTTCGGAAGGGATGGCATGACCGAGACTCCGGGCAAGTGACCGCCACCGCTGGCACAGCCGCCAAGCAAAGCTATCCAACGTCGACGCTTGGAACCGCCTGCTGAGCGCTTCGATCTCACGCAGCCGCGAATCGAGCCGCCGTCTCGATCCATGCATAAAGGTCAGCGCCAGAACGCGCTCATGGGAAGCCAGTGCATTCCTTTCGACTGCACCTGCGAGTTGTTCCATCAGGCTATGGGTCTTCCCCGTACCGGCCGGACCTTCGAAGGCGGTAACGGTCATGGTCTAAAAACCAGACTAGACACGGTATCGTCCCGCACTTGCTCGAAATACGGGGTAGTTTCACCAGCGCATACTTGAGCAAGCGCATGGAGCATGGTGCGTGCACGCTGCAAGCACGATGGATTGTCAGCTAGGGCGTTGGCAATAACCTCATAAGCTATGAGATCGCCTTTCATCCCGTATCGGGTGCGTTCATAGGATTTCAGTTGCGCTACGAGTTCCGCACGATCACCAGTCACGCCGTCAAGTTCCCTGCTTAATCCCTCCATCACCTCAGCTTCATCCGCCTCAATTATCCAGCCAACCACATCTTCAATCATCCATTCATCCGGCCAACAAAGCACCTTACCCACACCGGCAGTGGGCTCAGCCAACTCTCTCGCATAACGCTTGCCTTCCGTATCTCCGTCGACCAATGCACAGACCTTGGGGTGTGCATTGCTGAGCATTTCGCAGGTTTCCTTGATCTTTGCATCGCCTGTCGGAACCAATCCGACCCGGACGCCAAACATGCACAGTTCCTCGGAATCCTTCTCAAGTTCTACAGCCCGCATCAAAAGGCTCAGCCAGTCGAAATCCAGCTTACCTTCCGGCACGATAATATATTCGCACATCATTGCCGCCGCCGTTTCGACCCGGTTGATCTGGAAGAGCTTGCGTATCGCGTTTATCGCATCTTGCCCAAGAGGTCGTTCAAGCATCGGTACTGCGCTGAGCATACCACTGTCATTCCGGATAACGAGTAGATCCGTTGCATCGCAGTACCCTGCAACTAACGGTGAGTGTGTCGATACAATCGTTTGCGTTGAAAGTGATTGCAGACGCGACAGCACTCGACGCTGTGCAGCTGGCGGAAGGTGGAGCTCTGGCTCCTCAAGCGCCATACAAAAACTCTCGCCGTTCTCGAGTCGTTTTTGTCCAAAGTGTAAGAGCAAGAACAAGACTTGCAGCGAAATCAAACCACTCCCTTCTCGCTTCGATGGCACAGCATGCTCCCCTCCGGTCAGGAAATGTGGCACGATGGATTCGAGCACGCTGTTACTGTCCGTTGCCGTCAGCCTCAGTTGCAGGTTGATGTCCAATCCCAGCAGATTCGTGATCTCAGCATTGACTTCATCTACAATCGGCTGGATTCGTTCATCGTCTTCAAGCCGCTGTTGTGGACTGCGCAATCGGTCCCGTTCAGCAAGGACCGTTTCCGCTGGCAATCCTCCAGCAGTACGGATTACTCGTCTGAATAGTTCGGAGCCGAACGAAAGCATGCGATCCCAGGAGCGACTTGCGGGAATGAGGAAGAAGCCGACATCACGGATAAGCTTTGGGGGAACCGTGACAAAGCCTTCTTCCGCGAAAACATCGATACCCGAGTCATCGTGAAAATACCGAGCGGTCTCGACCTCTATGCTTTCATGATCAAATCGAGCGGCGAATGCGATCTGGCACGCAAGCGATTGGTTCTTATGCGTTTGCTCGGCGACCACTTCTCCCGTCTGAGGGTCGAACCATTTCGGAACGCCACGTCCATCACGGAACCAGTCAGGGTGTGCTGTAAAATCCTCCGGCTCGAACCCCGTGATCGTTGCCAAGATGCTAATCCGATCAGCGGGTTGAGGATTCGATCCAAAAAAATCGTGCTCGGTCAAGGTGCGCACCAGACGCTCCCGGCCCAGCACGAGCGCTAGTGCCTCAATGATCGTGGTTTTACCACTGTTGTTAGGGCCTATCAGAACGGTGTGGTTATGAAACTGTATTGTACCCGACCGGATTCCCCGAAAATTCTCGATCTTAAGCAGTGCGACTTGCAAGGACTCTCCTTCGATTTCCTTTAACGTCCTACATAACTAAATTTACCATGCACGATTGTCAAAACCAATACATTACTTTCGTTCGAATCCAGATTAAGAGAAAGTAGTTTTCGGTTCTGAGATACTATTAAAGGCGTGGCGGTCGATGAGCCATTATTACCAGACAACATAACTACCTAGAGCAGTTCTTTGCTTCTACTACGAGGAGACATCCAGTTTAATGGGGCAGGATGATTGGATCAAAAAAGAAATCGAGAGCGAACTCCTTGACGCGTTTGTCGATAGTTACAGCCTAATAACGAGCCGAGTAATTGACGAAATCGAGTCTTCCGAAAATCCCGATTTTCTCGCCATGATTGATGGCCAGCGTAGCGGCATCGAAGTTGCCGAACTTCGTGCCGGTTCTGAGCGTGAACCATACGACTACATCGCAGAAGCATGGCGGATCGCCGAAAAGAAGCATATTAGTTACAACAAACGCGGACTGTTTTCGATACCTATATTCCTCGTATTCTTTGCTTCTGAACACCCATTATACGAATTTTACAAAGGTATAGCCGATATACCTCTTGAGGATTTTAACGACCTTGGTTTCTCAGAGGTTTGGTTAGCCGATCTGAATGAGGAGTACTTCTCTTGTCGTGACCCCCGCAGACCCGCTGACTTATATTGCATAAGCCCCGAAGAATGGCGGGGATTTCACCGATACGGCAATTGGGGACGAAAGCCCTTTGGTTGATTCCTAGCTACTTGACCCGCATCCACACCAACATACCAAACTTAGTTTCCGGGACACTGGCGTGAACAAGACTAGGCCTTTCATCAAGGGTATTGTTCTCAACCTCAGTGAAGTTCGAAACCAACCGATTAATTTACTTGAGCGCGCCGCACGTTGTTGCTCAAGCAAAATCCCACCGAACTGATGCCACCATGCTTAACTTTGGCTCCCGTCATCTGCATAGTGGGATACATGCAATCTACGGCTGCATTCATATGCGTCTCGCGATAGATATAGAAATTCTCTCAACCGACGCTACGGTCTGAAGTTGGCTATTCGAAAAGGTATCTTGTATTTCATTTTAGTCAACCAAAACTGTGACACCGCTTGCCATTAGCCTGTCCTTGTATTTATTACTTTTTACGACCTTATATTCAACTCTACTGCCGGATACTCTAAGGTGCCACGGTACCGCCCTCATTTCGCCTTCATGCACAAAAATCTTGTCGCCAATTGCTCTCTCGATAAAACCGTAACGTTTCCATTCGTCATACCATAATATCTTACCACTCTCCTTCATCCCTTCCTTGGGCTCATCCATCATCTTGGTTTTGCCACGGTTAGGACTTATAGAATGTACAGTGCTTACCAAGTATTCTGTGAACGCTCGCAACCTATGAGGAGGATTCCGCTGTAAGCCCTGTCGGTTCTGTGCATTGAATTTGTTTAAACAATCGTTGAGGATGTCTACTGCTGACTCACATTCTCTGGAGCATTGGTCAGGATCGCGGAGCACGGCCACGATTTTTAGAGAATAACTCGATATTTTGTTGTTATTAAGATTCGGAGCCTCTTTCCCGCCAATGAGAATGCGCAGCAACATAAGCAATTGATGTTTGTAGTGCCGCACTGAGCGCTCTGAACGATTTGCGTTGAGCCAGTTTTCCACCATCAATAAGCCTACGCCGCTTGCATAATAAGGTGCTGGCTTGTGATCTTTTAGAAAAATTTTCCCATTATAGGATTGTAGCAGTTCTCCATAGTACCGCGGATGACTGTGTGGTTCATTCAAAAACATCCCCACAAACGACTTAATTTGTCCAGTTAGCGTAACAATGTTCTTTGGATCAATATTGTCCATCAAGAATTGTTTAGACCGCCTTTCGTAATACATACGATCTTCAGGGCCGCGAGGTCTTTCTTGTATATTGTAGAAATCCTCCAATTCTTTATGGAACGACGTTAGTGATTCCAACGCTTCTGGCAAAACTGCGGTTTGTCTATTAGTAGCCTTAATGACTTCATTCACAATCTGACTATCAGTTGTCGCTACTAACTTAACGGGAATAAAGATATTTGAATCAATATAGTGTTTATTCTGAAATAGTATGTGTGTGGTTTGGCAACCGTTAACAATTTGAAAATCACGGATAGTGAAAATATCACCCCGACGATTTATTGAGCGCGCTGTTATCGTTACACCATTATTCAACAATGGAAAATTTCGACGAACCAACTGATCAGAAAGCGTATTCCTGATATCTTTGTTTACCGGATTGTTTCCTTGGAAATCTCTCACATTATCGAAAAATAGTTCCTTATTTAAGTCGCCGTCATCGTTAGAAACAAGCTTGATAAATTCATCGCCAGGCATTAGACCTATATAGGCATCTTCAACACCATCTATCTGCGGAAATACCGCCGTTTTACTGAATTCGATCTGACGGTCAACGCTTTTCTCCAAATCACGATAAATTGTCTTCAGTTGTTCCGCATCCACTGCGTTTGGGCTTACGGTAGAGAAGATATTCAATTGTTGAAGATGATCCTTGCACGCTTCTAGGCGACCGGCTGGATCACGCTCATTCATCCATTTGCCAGAAGTCGCGTAATATAGATAGCATTGGGGGTTTTCTTGCATCTTAATGGTCTGACCGAAAATAAATTTCGTTAACTCAATAAATTGTAAAATTTCCTCGTTAAATACAATTTGTGGTTGTTTACCGAGAACAGCGGAAAAAAACTGTTGAACCCCAAAAGTAAACTGACCTATGGCTGACGAGTTAAATTTATTGGATGATTTTGCCTGAATAAATATTAATTCGACATCTAAACGCCCCAGTGTGTCGATGAAGAATTCCACGTCCTCCTTCGTTCGCGCAGGTCGGCCGTTCACGAGAATACCAATAGCGTCAATACCACCATCATTGCTCCCGCCAACTAGAGGTATGTCATCGATTTCTTTTACTTCCCACTGATGAAATTTCCTGAAAAGTGATGAGGACACGAAGAGTTCGAAGAGTTCTCCATCTTGCAGATGAGTTAGGCTGCGACTTGTCGCAAAACTCTGTACAAAACCGTCTAAAACCAGATCTTTCATTTTTTCACCTTGATTGGATTTCAATATTTCGAAAGAAAAGTGGGAGGCCCCATATTTACCAATGCATGTTTAATTGCTTGAGTAGCGTAATTATACAAAATGCTGAATAACAAGACCAAGAGGTTTCCAGAAAACGTCTTGGAAGTCTTCGGCGACGATCAGGGATATTCCTTGTCGTGCTCTTCGGAGAGATGGCTCCCAAAATAATGTCCCGACATTGCGTGAGACTTCCCAGACTGCGTTTTGTTCCTTTCCTCCGTTTTGCCCCGTCGTCCGGTTCGGCCGCCGCGCAATACCAGGAGCGAGCGACACTGCATGGAGGTCTTCTCCCGCCGGTTAGAGTGCAAAACATGCTCAGAAAATAGACCGCCCGCGTCACAGTCTAGAAACTTCCAGTTGTTCGCCGCTGGCAAGTGGTGCTGAGCCGAGGGTTTGGCGGTTGACCCGGCAAAAGGACACACGAGGTTGTCCGAGCACATGACTGGAAGTGCTCTAAATGACGACATGAACGCCTACTATAGTAACCTGTTACTGTTGCTCAAGGACAGGTATGATCTTGGCCCAATCAGACGGAATTGCACTCCATCGCTCTGGGAAGTTGGCCCTTACGAGGGGCGATGGGTGATCCGACGAGAATAAAGACAATCCAGTGTCCATAAAATGACGGCGCGCCTTAGCAGCCTTCTGGCCAACAAAAACAACTGCGCGCAACTTTGGTAGGAGTTCGATCAGTTCCATGACGCATCTCACCCCCTCGCCGAGTTCAGAACTAGTTACTTTTCGCGTTCTATTCCACCAAGGAATTACGTTCCAGATGATCGTCTGACTACGAAGTATCCCAGCAGTACGCATGAAGTTGAACGTGGCCTGCGCCGTAAGGTCATCATTGTTTCTACTGATGAAGCCTGACCCGTTACGTCTACCCGAACTGCTGCTAGCCGTCATCGGCCCTGGCTTCTCAAAGAGAAACAGGACGAGAGCCTCGATGCCGCCGTCAAGAGGGTCAAATTCGGGGACTTCGCCATACCCCATCTCTCGCAATTTCGATGTATATTCGGTCAAAGGCGCCATATGCGGCGCGTCCAGCATGCTAATGCGAAGCAAACGCGACTCGGGACTACGCAATGTTCTAGGATGGTCTTCGATGTCGACGGTCTCTTGCTCACGCATTTTCTAACTCCAGCTTCTTGCGGCAAATGTAGTGGGAAAAATTGATTTTGCGAATTGGATACCTAACGATTTCAATGGTCTTAACCACAGACATGACCAATTGGCGACCCATGTCGATTGCTGCCTAAGCAGACCCAGGCCACCTTCTGGCCGATATGCGCTTTTTCCATTGCCCTTCGTTCGTGGCGTCAAAGCCGGAGTGCCCATCACCATCCAAGTAATGGACTCTCTCCCTGTACTCATCGGCACTCAACTTTGAACTCCCCCAAATAGTTGTACCACTGACTACGAGATTTCTGGAACCATGGACGAAAGGCGGGGAGAAGCGAAGACCGAAGGGCAAGGTTCTTTTTGTTTCAGGTTCTGATGAACTGTGCTCCCTGATCCAGTTGTAGATATGCCGCTGGCGCTCCACCATTACTTTAGCTTCAAACAGCGTATTAAACCTCTCCGGATCCAAGAGTTCATGCTACATCTTCCAGTTTAAAAGATTCGAAATATCCATTCTCCCAGGGGCGGGTAGACTTGATGGAGAGCGTTTGTACACCTAGGTTCGAGAGCCAGCTTCTCACACGTTTCGAAGTGAACTTAGGTCCGTTATCCGAGCAAATGTTCGGGGAGTCCCTGACTTACAAATAACTCGCGAAATGCTCCAGCACATCTTCAGACTTTAGCTTTTTGCCCACATCTATGACATACACTCATGCGTGAACTCATCCACCACGACAAGTAGTCGAAGAGGGCACACATAGTGGGTCCTCTCGGCACAGAAGTCATATGCTCAGACATGATTCGGGTGCTCTAGTCGCCTTTTTACCCTGGAACGCACGTTCCAACACAATCGACGGTTTCCTTGCTCAATTCGTCGCGCATGCTCTTTGTCCCGATGAGCTACACCAATTTTTCGATAAGCACTTCCTCTACGGCATTTAGATTGTTCGTTTTAGTGCTGACATCGGTTTTCGCTTTTCCAAGCGTGTCGGCTTGTATCCTTTTCGATTCAACAAACTACGCACGTTCGGTCGCATTCATTTCAAGATTGTACTCGTTTCGCCGATTTGCTTTTCGATCACGCGATCATAGTGGCTGGGAATAAGATAACCAGGCAGGCGGAACATTTAATGGGAGAAAGGTTGGATGCCTCTTAATGAAACCAGATATTGATTATGGACATTGCCGATATCATGCGATTGTTTGTTGTCTATAATGCACTAATGCTAGGCATGAAACGAGATGAAGTTCCAGATTTCTGAATTCCGTTCTAAGTGCTTGGCAAAGTTGCTTAGTATCTCGGGATTCTTGGGACATCATACTCGATTATTGACTTTCGGATTGGTGCGCTGTAGCGTCCTTGCATAGAAAGGGTCGCACTGGTCATGGTGCCAAGGTTTCCCATAACATGACCTAGGGACACATATCTCGGGTAGGGGAAACGAGCGGGCTAAGATCACACCCTACTTGTTCTATTCAAGAATTTCAGGGTCTTTCCTTTGAGTATGATATACGAAAAGGCACTTCGATATATACGACTTCATAAGAGGACAGACAGACCCTTGGGAGATGACGGTTTGGTTGGAAAGCTTGAACAGGTATTGGGCCGCCTCCTGAAAAAACAGAAACCAGGATGTAACAGAGGACATAAACATAGATCATATGGTGTCTACTAGATTTTACACATTGTTCGCTAATGTTGGCCAAAGTGATGTCAGCTAAGCTTTTCTTCTCCTACAGCCACGCCGACGAAGAGTTGCGTGATCAACTTGAGGTTCATCTCGCCGCCTTAAAGCATCAGGGTCAGATTAATACTTGGCACGACCGTCGTATTGCCCCAGGCGATGACTTCGAAAACGTGATCTCAGCTGAACTTGAAGACGCCAAGGTTATCTTGTTGTTGATTAGCTCCGATTATATCGCTTCGAGCTATTGTTACGGAATCGAGACTGCACGAGCACTCGAACGTCACACAGCGAATGAGGCGCGGGTGATTCCGGTCGTCCTTCGGCCTTGCGATTGGCATAACTTACCTTTCGGAAATCTTCTGGCCCTGCCTACCGACGGCAAACCGATAACGCGCTGGGCAAACATTGACGAAGCCTTCCTGAGCGTCGTTCAGGGAATCAAGAAAACCTTGGCTGAACTGGAAACGACTAGGGCGGACCAGTCTAGTGAGATAAGACAAGCGATACCGTATGCGCCTGGTCCGTCGGAAACACATTCCGGACCGCGTTCTTCCAATCTTCGAGTCGCGAAGTCCTTCACAGAGCAGGATCGGGATGATTTTCTACACGAAGCCTTCGCATTTCTACTCAATTTCTTCAAAAACTCTCTGGATGAACTTTCCGAAAGAAATTCAGGGATCGAAAGTCGCCTTCGCTGCTTAGGCAAAAATCGTTTTACAGCTGCTATCTATCAAGATGGAAGCAAGATCGCATCTTGCACAATCTACATTGGCCAAGATTTCGGAAACGGTGATATCCGCTATTCTCATGGCGAGCAAGGTGACTCTAATAGCTGGAACGAGAGCATATCGGTCGAGCATGATGACCAGGTACTTTTCTTAAAGCCCATGGGATTGATGGCGTTCGGCAGCCATGGAGATCCGAAACTGTCCATGCATGGATGCGCTGAATTCTTGTGGGGCGACTTTATCCGACCACTCCAAGAATAGCAGTAATGGATTCTAAGATTCTGGGAACACTCTACTCAATGAATGACTTTCGGATTTGTGCGCCGTAGCGTCCGTGTATGGGAAGGAAGTATCGCACGGGTTATGACACCAGGATTCCCCTATCACCTAACTCAGCGGCACATCCGGGCCCAGTTCGACGATGTGCGGGCTCATTACTGTCGGCTCGGATGAGCAGCTTCAGTAAATTTCCCTAAACAACCTGAATAACGCTCTCAAAACCAGTAATTGTTCCGAAACCGGATTCCATCAAACTCTAGCTCGGTCAAGCGCACACTTGTCCACCATCTCTGCGGAAGTGACAAATTCTATCCCCTGTACCTTTTACGCTGCACCGATAGCATGACTTAATCCTAGGAAACAATCCGGGCAAGCGTAGCATTTTCCGGCTCCCTCGATCCCAGCTTCCATCCACCAGCCACCGTAATCGATGCTACGCAAGGTTTCGAGAGCTGCATAACTGAGTTCTTCTTCGCGAACATCGTCGACCTCAGCATCGAGGGTATCATGCCTTGGGCCGCGCCTTTCACGGCACGTTAACGCCACCACATATTCCCAGCTGAACCGACTTACCGCCCGGCAACACCCCTCCCGCAATCCAATTAAAGGCCCCGCCATACACCTCCAAGAGGCCGAGTCGAGCGGGGCGGGGGCGTAATCCGGGAGTCCGAGGGGGTTCCCGGCACGTTCCCATCCCATCCACAGGAGGAAATTCGTATGGCTCAGGCAGAACCGCTTATCCGTTCCATCCCGCTCAACCGGCTGGAACTCGCGCCGGAGAACGTCCGCAAGACCCCGCCCGACCCCGCCTTTTTCACGGAGCTCAAGGCCTCCATTGCGGCCCACGGTCTGATGAAGAACCTGGTCGTCAGGACAGAGGACCCTGGCGCTGACCCCGGATCGGGTCCGGCTCCGGCCGAGCGCTATGCCGTCGTCGCCGGCGGACGCCGCCTCGCCGCCATGAAGGCCCTGGCCGAAGAGGGCGTCCTCGACGCGGACCACCCCGTGCACTGCCGTGTGATCGGCGCGTCGGAGAACGCGGAAGAGTTCTCCCTCGCCGAGAACGTGGTGCGCGTCGCCATGCACCCCGCGGACCAGGTCGTCGCGTTCAAGAAAATCGCGGACGCGGGGGTATCCGTATCCGCCATCGCGGCGCGCTTCGGCGTCACGGAGCGCCTGGTCGAACAGCGCCTGAGTCTCGGCGGCGCCGCGCCCGAACTGCTCGACGCCTACCGGGCCGAAGAGATGGACCTGGACACCCTGAAAGCCTTCACGGTCACGACCGACCACGCCCGCCAAATGGCGGTCTGGGAGCAGGTGAAGGAATACGGCTACGGGCCCAGCGGCTGGCAGGTGAGGCGCATACTGACCGAGGAGAACGTCCCCGCCGTAACGGCCGTGGCGCGCTTCGTAGGCGAAGAAGCCTACGAGGCGGCGGGAGGTACGCTCACGCGGGACCTGTTCGCCGAAGAGGACGCCCGGGGCATATGGTTCGACGACCCCGTGCTCCTGAACGAACTCGCGGCGGAAAAACTCCGCGCGGCGGCGGAGGAACTGAAGAAGCGCTGGAAGTGGGCCGATGCGGTGGTCGAGGCCGACTGGAGCGCGATCTCGCGCTTCGGGCGGATAAGCCCCGAACCCGGGACGCCAACCGATGAGGAGAAGGCCGAGCGGGAGAGGTTGTGGGCCCGCCACGGCGAACTCGTGAACACGGACGAGGACGACTGGACCGACGAACTGGGCCAGGAAGCCGAAGCGATCGAGGCGCGCCTGCGCGCGATCGACGAAGCCGTGAACGCGCGGGCCGCCTACCGCGAGGGGGATTTCAAGGTGGCGGGCTGCATCGCCACGGTCGGCTACGAAGGCGAGCTCAAGATAGTCGAGGGCCTCGTGAGGCCCGAGGACATGCCCGAGCGCACGGAGACGGGCGAGGCGAACGGCGCCGGTCCGGGCCGCGTGGACGCGCCGCTCGCGTCGCCGACCGACCCGCGCGCGAAGGTCCGCAAGGAGACGGGGATCGGGATCGGACTCGCCGACGATTTGCGCGCCGTCCGCACGACGCTCGTCAAGGCGCACCTGTCGGGGGACTTCGAGGCGGCCTTCGACCTCACGCTCTTCCAGTTCGCCCGGGCCGCGTTCGCCGATGACCACATGGCGGGCGCCCTCGACATCGTCTTCAAGGAGACCGCCGACAGGCCGCCGTCGCGGGCGAACGACGAGGATTTCGCCGGGTGGAGCCCTGGCGAGGCCATGCTCGTAGAGCCGACAGGCCTCCCCCTGGCCTGGATGGAGAACGAGGACGAAGACGCCGCCTTCGCGGCGATGCGGGCGTTGCCCCAGGCGGAGAAAGAAGCCATCTACGCGGCAGCGGTCGCGCGCTCGCTCAAGGGACAGCTCGCCTTCGAGCCCGACGCCCGGCCCGTACTCGAAGCCACGGTAGCCCGCCTCGACGTCGACTTCGCGAAGCACGTGCGTCCTTCCGCCGCGATGTTCTGGTCGCGCATCACGAAGGCCCGCATCCTCGCCATCGCGCGCGCGACGCTGGGGCCCGTCTGGGCCTCCGCCCGCGCGAAGTTCAAGAAGGCCGACCTCGCCCTGGCGATGGAAGAAGCCTTCACCGCCGACCCGCCAGAGAGTCTGACCCCGAGGGTCCGGGCCGTCCAGGCCTGGACGCCGCCGGGGTTCGCGCCCTTCGACAAGGGTTTGGTGGGGGAAGCCGTCGATGAAGATGCCTCCGGCGCAGACGGCGGCGACGCTCCCGCCGACGCTGAATCAGGCCCCGCCGCAGACGATACCGCGGCCGGCGACACCCCAGAGCGCGGGGAACTCGCCCGGGCGGTCGACGCGATGAACGCTGTCCCCACCGCGGACGGGAGTCCGAGGGTGATCGTGCACGGGATCGATCTCGAAAACGGCCAGGGGGAGGAGGAGAACGACGTTCCCGAATTCCTGCGCTGAACCGCACCCCCGTTCAATCACGGCGCCCCGCGGCATTTGCTGCGGGGCGCTTTTTTCGTTTTCACGTCTAAAGGAGTCCAGGACATGAACGACACACCGAATGTTTCACCGCTGCCCAAGCGGGTCCGCGCCCGGATCCACGAGGGCGCCCTTCATCGCGTCACGAGGATGTACACGGCGCGTCTCGCCGACGTCTTCACCGAGGCGCTCCAGAACAGCCGCCGGGCGGGGGCGACGCGCCTCATCGTCACCATCGAGGAGGCGTCAGGCGCGCAGGCCGTCACCATCGCCGACGACGGGGCCGGAATCGCCGACCCCGTCGTGCTCCTCTCCTTCGGCGAGAACGGCTGGAGCGAAGAACTGGTGAGGCGCGAGGACGCGGCCGGGATGGGGTTCCTGAGCCTGGCGCGCCGCGGCTGCACGGTCGCGTCGAGGACGCCCTCGGGCGCCGGCTGGCGCGTCGAACTCACGCCCGCTCACTTCCGTGGAGAGGCGGAGGCGGAAGTCCTCTCAGGCGCTGATGCACCGGAACCCCACGGGACGGCGGTGCGCTTCCGTACGGAAGAGAACCGAGAAGTCATCCGGCGCGCGCTCGAGAACGCGGCCAGGCACTACCCGCTCCCGGTCATGCTGGACGGCGGACCCCTCCCGCACCGGGATTTTCTCGAAAACGCCGTTTACACGGAGTCCTGGCGAGGGCTCGCCTTCGGCGTCTTCGCGAACAGAAGCCGCTACCGCGACGAACCGGACTTGAACTTCCACGGCCTGGTCCTGCCCGTGCGCCTGCCCACGGTACACCCCGTCGACGGCCCCGCCTGGTCGGTCAGGGCCGATGTCGAGGACTGTCCCGGACTCGAACTCGTCCTGCCCGCCCGCAAGGAGGCGGTCGAAACGCCCTTCCTGGAGGAGATGCGCGAGGCCGCGCGGACCGCGATCTACCGGGCCATGGTCCAGGCGGAGACCGCGCCGGTCATCGCATTCGAGGAATGGCGGCGCGCGCGTGCGGCCGGGGTCGAACTGCCGGAACCCTCCCCCGCGCTGCGCCCCTGGCGGCCTCCCGTCGCCGATATCGACAACTGGCTCGCGGGACCCTCGCCCGAACCCCTGCCCGCAGACGCGCTCCTGATGGATGCGGAACTCGGACCCCCCGAAGCGCAGGCGCTCTGGCGCGCGGCGGAACGCGGCGGGACGGCGCCGCGGCTCTTCGAGAGCGACCGCAGGTTCGAGGGCTACCCCTGGTACGACGCGCTCCCGCGCGTCACGGACGTCCACACCGATGTCGCGCTCGGCGGCGAAGCCCGTCCGCTCGAAGACTACCGGACCCCGTCCGACCGGTCGGGTCCCTCCGGTGAGCCGCCTCCGCGACCGGACGCGATCCGCATGCGTCTCGACGTCGAGGGCCCGGAGGATGCGAGCGAGACCCTTGCGCTCGACGCCGACCTCGTCTTCGCCGGGGAGGCCTGGGCCTGGCTCGCGGACGTGGAGCCGCTGGTTACGGCGGGGAGCGCCATCGAGCCGGCCGAACTCGCAGACGTCCTGCGCGACGCCTGGTTCTCGCCGTCGGACGAGGCGGAAGCGGACAGCTGGGAGACCCAGCGCGCGCGATTCGAGGAGGAAGCCCTGCACCTGGCCATCGGGCTTTTGTGCTCGGAAGAGGAGGCGCTCAGGCGCACGATCGCCTGCGCGGTTCGGCGCGAGCTGTTCTGGCTCATTCCCAAAGACCGGTCCGTCACCATCACCGTGCGGGGCGGTGCCGTCGGGGTCGACCTGGCCGAAGAGGAGGAATCCCCATGAAAAAGACCTGGACCGTCCGCTGCGGATACGCGGCCCGCTTCGCCGATTCGTTCACCGTGGAGGCGGAGACCCTGGAGGAGGCGCTGGAAAAGGCCGTCGAGAACGCCCATGCGGACCGGCGGCCGGACTTTCGTTGCCGCAGGATTTTCGTGGACGACGTCCGGGAGGGCGCCGATTCCCGGGACCCGGACGCAGAGTGGCCGGTCCCCGACCGGTTCACCGAGCGCGGCGAGCCGCCCCTCATCACCCTGACCGACCCCGGCCGGGCGGGCGGCGGCGCCGTCGAGGTCTCCCGGGGGCGGGTCCTGCTCCGCTTCGAGAGGCCCGAGGCCACGATCACGAACGAGCTATCCGATCCGCCCCGTCCGCCCCGCAACAAGCCGCTCGTGACGATCCGCCGCCGCGCCGACGGCGCACCCGAAGTCACCGTTGCCGGGGGCCGGGCAAGGATCCGGGTTCTTGGCTTCTGAGTATCACGCAATCAGGTCTTCCCACATCCATCCTGCAAGTAAAGGAGAACGCCGATGGAACTCATCACGCCTGAGCAGCGCGAAACGCTGCTCGCAAACGGCGCCAGGCGCGGCGCCGATCACGTCCCCGTGGTCAAGCTGTTCAACCCCTGCGGCGCAGGGACCTGGTTCGTCACCGAACTCGACCCCGAGGATGAGTCCATAGCCTTCGGGCTCGCCGATCTCGGCTTCCACACACCGGAAGTCGGGAGCTTCTCTCTCAGTGAGCTTGAAGCCTTCCAGGGACCGTTCGGCCTGGGAATAGAACGCGATCTTTATTTTGAGGCGAAATACACCCTCTCCGCCTACGCCGAGGCCGCCCGCGCCGAGGGCCGGATCGTCGAATACGGCACCGAGCTCGAGGCCGCCGGTCGCGGGAAGGCCGTCGCCGGCTGACCAACCTCTGCGATGCCCGGCCCCGGCGGGGCGCATTCCCTTATCCGCACAGGAGAGAACCATGCCAGACACCGAATCCCGGACTGCGACCACACACCCCATGGACCCCCGGCGCGGTGAGAGCCTCTCGCCGATGTTCGCGGCCTTTCTCTGCTGGTTGCTGGAGCTGCCGCCCGTGACGGAACCCGCCGTCACGGGCGTCGTGATCGCGGGGGACAGCGTCCTCGCGGCCACCAACGCCGATCCCTTCTTCAACGCCCACCTCGGGAGCCTCGCGGAATTCGAGCGCAACCTCAGGGGCTGGGGCGAGGCCTGCGGCGCAGACGCCGCGATGATCGAAGACCTCGTCACGAAGCTCCGAAGCGCCGGGCGGACCTGACCTCCATTCACACCGGGTAGAGGCCGAGAGAGGTCCGGCCGGGGCGTTCCGGGAGGTCCCGGGGGAGCGATCCCCCGGACGGCCTCCCTCATTCCCACGACAACCGAGGAGAGAGCCATGCCGCAAGCCCTGACGGCGGAGGTGCGTCCGCGCGCCGCCCGCTCCGCACAGCCCGCCGAAGCCGATGCGCTCTTTGAAGCCGCCCGGACCCTGCTGCCCGTCCTGGCGGCGGGACGCCCGCTCGATGCGAATGCGCTGCGCGGCGCCATGACGGGGGCTTTCGGCGCGAACGACGCCGGGGGCGCCTGGGTCTGGAAGGACGCCTACGAGGCGGCGGAAGCCGCCGTCGTGCTCTTTCTCAAGCGCTACGGCCGGGCCATGCGCCAGCGGACGGGGGCCGGACCCGATGGTCCCGCCGCCATGCTGGCCATGCTGGAAAAACTGTCCGCGCTGGAACCCTCCCACACGAAGCGCTCCGAAGACCAGGTGCGCCTGCAGCAGTTCTCGACCCCGCTCGGCCTGGCCTACGCCGCCGTGCGGGCGGCGGCGCTCCGGTCAGGCGACGTCGTTCTGGAACCAAGCGCCGGGACCGGTATGCTCGCCGTGATGGCGCAGTGCGCGCTCGGACGCGAGGACGCGCTCCACCTGAACGAGATCGCGAACGTCCGGGCCGGCCTCCTCGCCCGCCTGTTCCCGAATGCCGGCGTCACCCGCCACGACGCCGAGGCCGTCGCCGACCGCCTCCCGGGGGTACGTCCGGACGTCGTCCTCATGAACCCGCCGTTCTCGGCCACGCCGGGCGTCGCCCGGGTCCGTCATGACGCGGACCTCCGCCACCTGCGCTCGGCGTTTTGCGCGCTGACGCCGGGCGGTCGGCTTGTCGCCGTCACCTCTGAAGGCTGCGTCCCGGGCGACCCGGCCTGGAAGGCGGCCTTCACCTCCCTGGAGACGCCCGCCCGCGTCGTCTTCACGACGGCGATCGACGGGCGCGCCTTCGCGAGGCGCGGCACCACCTACGACACCCGGCTCACCGTAATCGAGAAGAGCGAGGAACCCGGCGTCGCCGTCGATCCGGGAAGCCGCGCCGCGGACGCAGCCGAACTGCTTGATGCGGTTACGGCGCATGTTCCGCCGCGCCTGTCTGCCCCTGCCGCCGAGGCGCCCGCATCGGACGCCCCGCTCCGCGATCTATTCGGCGAGACTCCGGCGTCCGGGGCGAAAAGGCCCAGGAACACGACGAGAATGCCGGTTTCCAAACCGGCGCACGACCTGGGAACGGTCACCGAGCTCGCATACGAGGCGGCCCCGCCGTGCGGCGAGGACGAGACGGTAGGCCCCTACGCGCCCTGGCGGCCAGGCGTCGTCCACCTCCCGGGTGCCGTGTCGCATCCCACGCCGCTCGTCCAGTCGGCCGCCATGGCCGCCGTCGCGCATCCAAAGCCCGCGCACCGCCCGCTGCTGCCCGAACGCGTCGTAAGCGAGGGTTTGCTGTCCGACGCGCAGCTTGAGAGCGTCGTCCTGGCCGGCGATGCGCACGAGCGCCACCTCTCCGCACGCTACCGGGTCGGATCGGGCTGGGAGACGGTCCGCCGCTTCGATGAGGAAGGCGGATCCACGGCCGAGGAAGCCGTGACGGAAGACGGCGAAGTCCTATCGGCGCCGACCCGGTTCCGCCGCGGCTGGATGCTGGGCGACGGCACCGGGTGCGGCAAGGGCCGGCAGGTCGCGGCCGTCATACTCGACAACATGCTCCGGGGACGGAGGCGCTCGCTCTGGCTATCCGCCTCCGCCAACCTGCTCGAAGACGCGCGCCGTGACTGGTGCGCCCTCGGGGGAAGCGCCGAGGACGTGATCCCGCTGGGGAACTTCCGCCAGGGGGCCGACATCCCGCACGAGAGCGGTATCCTGTTCGCTACCTACGCCACGCTCCGGGCGCCGGCCCGGGAGGGCAAGGCCTCGCGGCTCGAACAGGTGGTCGCCTGGCTCGCGGGCGGTCTCGATGAGGAAGACCTCCACGGCTTCGGCGGCGTGATCGTGTTCGACGAGTCCCACGCGATGGCCAACGCGGCGGGTTCCAGGGGCTCGCGCGGCGCCGTCAAGCCCTCCGCCCAGGGACGGGCGGGGCTCAGGCTCCAGAACGCGCTTCCTGGCGCACGGGTGCTCTACGTCTCGGCCACGGGCGCCACGACCGTGACCGGCCTGGCCTACGCGGGACGCCTGGGTCTCTGGGGCGCAGGGGAGACCCCCTTCGAGAACCGCGAGGAATTCGTAACCGCGATGGAGGCGGGCGGAGTGGCCGCCATGGAGGTGGTGGCGCGCGATCTCAAGGCACTGGGTCTCTACCAGGCGCGGGCGCTCTCCTATGAGGGGATCGAGGTCGACATCCTCGAACACCCGCTCACGCCCGAGCAGCGGCGCATCTACGACGCCTACGCCGGCGCCTTCAAGGTGATCCACGCCAACCTCCAGGACGCGCTGGAGGCCACGGGGATCATGCAGGGCGAGGAGACGCTGAACAGGAACGCGAAGTCCGCCGCCCTCTCCGCCTTCGAGGGCGCGAAGCAGCGGTTCTTCGGTCACCTCCTGACCTCGATGAAGTGTCCCTCGCTCATCCGGGCGGTGGAGGCTGACCTCGAAGCCGGCCGCTCGGCCGTGATCCAGTTCGTCTCCACCGGAGAGGCCCTGATGGAGCGGCGGATCGCGGAGATCCCGGCGTCTGAATGGGACGACTTGTCCATCGACCTCACGCCCCGGGAATACGTGCTCGACTTCCTCGCCCACGCCTTCCCGGTGCAGCTGCAGGAGCCCTTCACAGACGATGAGGGGAACCTCATGAGCCGGCCCGCCGTCGACGAGGACGGGAACCCCGTACTCTCGCAGGAGGCCCTCGCCAAACGCGAGGCGCTGATCGCGAAGCTGGCGTCTCTGCCGCCAGTGCCATCCGCGCTGGACCAGATCGTGCACCGCTTCGGCCACGACGCCGTGGCCGAGGTGACCGGACGCTCCAGGAGAGTGCTCCGTATCGAGGACGCGCAGGGTGCGCGGCACGCGCTCCGTCCGCGTCCTGCCTCGGCCTCCCTCGCGGAGACGGCGGCCTTCATGGACGGAGACAAGCGGATCCTGGTTTTCTCGATGGCGGGGGGCACGGGGCGGAGCTACCACGCCGACCTCTCCGCCGCCAATACGCAGCGGAGGGTCCACTACCTGCTCGAACCCGGCTGGCGGGCGGACCAGGCGATACAGGGCTTGGGCCGCACCCACAGGACGCACCAGGCTTCGGCGCCATTGTTCCGGCCCGTGACCACCGACGTGAAGGGCGAGAAGCGCTTCATCGCCACCATCGCGCGGCGGCTCGACTCCCTGGGCGCCATCACGCGCGGACAGCGCAACTCCCAGACCGCGATGGCCGGGAGCGAGGCTACCCTATTCCGCGCGGGCGACAACCTCGAGAGCCCCTACGCCCGGACGGCGCTGCGCCAGTTCTACGGCGCCTTGTGGCGGGGCGGTCTCCCAGGCTGGTCTCTCGAGCGCTTCGAGGAGGCGACGGGCCTGAAACTCACCTACGAGGGATCGCTCAAGGAGGACCTCCCGCCCATGCCCAGGTTCCTGAACCGCCTGCTAGCGCTTCCCATAGCGGAGCAGAACGCGCTGTTCGCGGAACTCGAATCGCGCGTCGAGTCCAACATCGAGGCGGCCGTCGAGGCGGGGACGTACGAGGTCGGCGTCGAGACCCTGAGCGCGGACTCGCTCACGGCGGCCGGCAGCGAGACCCTCTACACCCACCCCGGGACGGGGGCGGAAACAGGCCTCGTCGAGATACTCCGCCGCGACAGGCTCGTGCCCGTCACGGCCGACGCCGCGCTCGAGACGGCCCGAAAATCCGGCGCGACCACGCTCGTCGTGAACGCCCGCTCGGGGCGTGCGGCCGTCGTCCTGCCCGCCCCCTCGATGCTGTTCGACGACGGGGGCGTGCAGGAACGCGCAAGGCTTCTGAGGCCCGCGGTTCGGGAGGGAGTAGCGAGAGCCGAACTCGATGCCTCGAACTGGCGCGAGGCGGACCAGGCCGAATGGCGCTCCCTCTGGGAGGAGGAGGTCGCCTCGCTCCCCTCGCACCGGGAATCGCGGTTCTGGCTCGTGACGGGGCTCCTCCTGCCGGTCTGGGACCGGCTGGGTGCGGAGAACATGCGGGTGCGGCGCCTCGCCACCGATGCGGGAGAGGCGATGATCGGACGCGCCCTCGACGCAACCGGCGTCCGGGCCGTTCGCTCCTCCTTCGGGCTCGACGGGGGGCCGTCTCTCGGCGCGGACGAGGCCTTCGACGCCGTCATGGGACGCGGCGAGGTCCTGACCCTTGCGAACGGCTGGCGCCTCGCGCGCCGCCGCGTCATGGGAGCGAAGCGCCTGGAGATCGAAGGCCCCGACGACCGCTGGCTCACCGCCCTCAAGCGCGCGGGCTGTACGGTCGAGATCGTCTCTTGGAGAGCGCGGGTCTTCGCGCCCGACGCAGCCGTCCTCGGCCGCGTCCTCGAAGACCGGCCCCTCGCCGACTGAACCCGCGCGTGCGGCCGGCACCCATACGTATAGCCGGCCCTGATTCCACCATCAACCAAGGGAGTCCGTTCCATGACATCACAGACACTGCCGGAAGACCCCGACTTCGCCTTCTGTCCGGCCTACGGCCCGGCCGGCGCGCCGCAGGAGATACGGCTCGTCATCGAAGGGATGACGGGGGGCATCTCCACCTCCCTCGTCGCCCTGAACCTGGAAGACGCGGAGCGCTTTTGCGATCGGCTGAACGCCCGCCTCGGAAAGGACAGGGAGGCCTGGTCCGCCCTGGCCGCGCGCTCGATGGGCCCGGCACAGGACGACGAGGCCGAGAGTTGAACCGCCCTCCTTGTGCGCAGTCGTCCTGGCGGGGCGGGAGCGTTCACGCGCCGTCTCTTTTTTTGTTCATTATCCAGAGGAGGTCCGCCATGCCCCGAACACCATCTCCCGCGGCCGGGATCGCCGCAGCACTCGCCTCGCGCGCCGAAGAAGTTTGCCGTCGATACCTGCCCGGGGGCAAGAAGCAGGGCCGCTACTGGGTCGCGGGCGACCTCGAAGGCTCGCCCGGACGCTCGCTCTTCGTCCGCCTGAAGCCCCCGGGCGCGCCGGGCAAGTGGACCGACGCGGCCACCGGGGAGCACGGCGACCTGCTCGACTTGATCCGTCATCGAAGCGCCGCGCCCACGCTGCGCGCGGCCATGGACGAAGCCCGCGCCTTCCTCGCCCTGCCTGCTCCACCGCCCGCGGGCGGGGGCCCTCCATACGACGCCAGGGAAGCGGTGCGGCGTATCTGGCAAGGTTGCCGTCCGCTCGACGGCGGCCCGGGGGAGGCCTACCTCCGCGCCCGGGGGATCACGCGGTTCCGCTTCCCCTCCCTGCGCTTCCACCCGGCGCTCTACCACCGCGAAGCCGGCCGCCGCCTGCCCGCCCTGGTCGCCGCCGTGACCGACACCGAAGGCGCGCTCCACGGGGTGCACCGCACCTGGATCGATCCCGGTGCGTCCGCCAAGGCCGGCGTCCTCCCGTCCCGCAAGGCGCTCGGCCGCGTCTTCGGATACGCCGTTCGCTTCGGCGCCCCCGGCGCCACCCTCCTGGTCGGGGAGGGCATCGAGACGGTTCTCTCGATAGTTACCGCGGCGCCCCGGGTCCCCGCCGCGGCCGCACTCTCCGCGGGCAGCCTCGGCGCCTTCGTCCCCCCCGAGGGGGTCTCTTGCCTCATCGTCGCACGGGACAACGACCCGGAAGGCGAGAGGTCGGCGGGACGCCTGGCCGCGCGCTGCGCACGAACCGGAATCAGCGCCCGCATCATTGTCTCCGAACGCGGTGACTTCAACGACGACCTCGCCGTGCTCGGCGCCGCTGTCCTCGCCGCACGGCTCACTCCGCTCTTCCGCCTGGCGGGAGTCGGAGAGGAGGGGGTCTGAGTGGGGCGAAGCCCCGGTGAGAGGAGAGAGAGAATGGAGACCATCACATTCAAGCGGGTCGCCCCGCACGAGTCCCGCATCTACGCCGGGGGCGAGTATGTCGGCAACGTCTATCGCCGCGACGATATCCTCGCCCCCGGCCATGTCTTCTACGTCGTGCACCTCGACGAGGACCCCCGGGGTCCCCGGCGCGTGCACGAACGCCGCCACATCCGCGATGTCGCGCAGCACCTCGTCGATACACACCCGCTGTGGTCGTAACCGGGAGTCAGGCGGCCGCGCCTGCACGTGCAGCCGGCCTGCCGCCGGTAGATTAAAAGGAGAAAACCATGTCTCGGCAAGAATCCAACGAAAACCACGACCTGCAAAGCGACTGCGTCCTCTGCGGGGCAATCCAGGAGGAAGACAGCGAAGTCTTCTGGGCCGGCCCAGTCTACGGCGAGCAAGTCCTCTGCCTCGACTGCCAGGGAAAAAACCGGGGCGCAGATCCCGCCGCCATCATCGAAATAGAATTGACCCGGCAATGGAGAGTAGGTCTGCTGGAAGAAGAACTCAGGGAGCGAGAAGAAAGAGAACGCGCCCACCACGAATGCACCCCCTACCCCTGCGACATCTGCTACCCAGACTAACCAACTCTTCGGGGGCTCCGGCCCCAGAAAGGAAACGATCATGTTCTACATCCCGGTGCCCAACAACCCTGGAGACATCCTCCGCAGAACCTCTGGCTCATGGCTCTGCTACCTGATCCAGAACGGCCGAAACGACAAGCCGCTCCGCTACACCTCCTTCGAGATGAACACACGCCCGCCAGGAAGATCGAGAACCCTCACGCTCAGACCCCGCTACTGGATGAAATGAAACCTGAAGGGAGTGAACGATGACTGCCACCGCGACACACGACTCTGCTACAGCCTGACACCGGACGTCTGCCGCTCACACCCGTCTCCGGTTCGACCCGGCGGAAACCGGGGCCGCTCACGCTCCGTGGACGGTCATCACCGGACGTGAACCTTCCCGGGGTAGAGGTGGAGGGAAGCGGGGAGCCGGGCAAAGGCCCGGCAGGGGAGAGGGAGACGGTCTCCAGCTCCCGCCGCCGGCGACAACCCCGACAGGAGGCTTGGCCATGTACGAGAACGACTTCGACGTCGATGTTCCCACTACGGACGAACTGCTCTCAGAACTCGGACTCGACGCGTACACGATCCGCAAGCTGCGCGCCGAGGCGGACGGCGAAGTGGAGTTCTGCAGCATCTAGGACGAACCGGGGGCGGGGGAGAGAATCTCCGGCTCCATCCCTTTCATCACACTCTACGAAGGAGAATCATCATGGCATTCGGACTCAACAGAGCGGAACTGATCGGGCGTCTCGGCGCCGACGCCGACATCAACCACCTCACGAGCGGGGGGCGCGTCGCCAACCTGTCCATCGCCACGGACGAGGGCTACATCGACAAGCAGTCCGGCGAGCGGGTGGACAAGACCGAGTGGCACCGGGTCGTCACCTTCCAGCCCGGGCTGGTCGATATGTTCGAGAAGCACGCGAAGAAGGGCCGCCTGGTCTACGTCGCGGGCAAGCTCCAGACCCGCCGCTGGAAGAAAGGCGATGAGGACTCCGATCGGTTCTCGACCGAGATACTGATCGCCCCGGGCGGGCGCGTGCAGTTCCTCGACAAGGTGAACGGGAACGGCAATGGGAACGGCAACGGCGCGCACCCCGAGACGACGGCGGTGGCCGCAGGCGTAGCCGGAGACGACATTCCGTTCTAGGCTCACAAGGGGTCGGCGCCCTCGCGCGTCGACCCCTTTTTCTTTGCTCCTTATCCAGAGGAGGTCCGCCCTGCCGGCTCTCTCATCTACCGGGAACACCCGGTAAGTCCTCCGGTTCCGTGAACGATGAACCGTGTTCCCGGAAGATCGGCATGCTCCTGCCAATCATCCCATATTCAGAATAGTGGCTCAGTCCACCCCCCGCTGCGGGAATTTCGGGCCGGAAAAAAAGGCCCGAAATGACCCTTTCCGCAGCATGAGAGAATGTTTCCCGATGAGCTTCGCCTTCATCGTGAAACACCAAAGGCTCTTGTGTCCCGGTGGCGGTACTACCCTCTCTCTCTTAGTTCTCCCATTTTAGCACGAACGCCGAGCGAATAAAGGGTGGCCGCAAGCGGCCATCATTTGCCGGTGCCCCCCAAAAAACGATGAAGCGTGTTTTTCGGGAACCCCCCGGAAAATGACAAGCCCTTGATTCGCTCGCCTACGGGCATCGGTAACACCGCCCGATGCCCTTACGTGCTGAAAATGGGGAACTAAGAAGCACGCCCGTTAACTCTCTACGAAGGAGAAAGGCATGGAAACCACCGTGGTGAACCTGAACGACTATGTTGCGCCTCAATTCGGAGGTGGATTGCTGGTCAGGATCGACCGCATGACGAAGTGGGGAAACCCCTTCCGCATCGGCAAGGACGGCGAGCGCGCCGAGGTGATTGAAAAATACCGGCGATGGCTGTGGAGAAAAATCCGGCAGGAGGAGGTCAACCTCCACGAACTCGCCGACCTCCAGGGCTGCGAACTCGGCTGCCACTGCCATCCCCTCCCGTGCCACGGCGACGTACTCGCACGCGCCGCCGAGTGGGCCGCCAGGTATCTCGACGAGATGCCACAAGAAGTGGGGCGCAACGAGCGTGGCTACGCTCTTCCCGAATTCAACCATCCCCTCGCTTGAGGACAACCAAAGGAGTGAACGATGACTGCCACAGCGACTCACGACCACAAGGAGAGCATCATGCACGAGGTTGACAACATCGAAGCGCAGAACGAATCCTTCACCGCCATGGTCTGCGAACAGGCCGCGCTGTTCGGCGCGACCCCCGGGCCGGACGAGTTCGACAACCGGCCCGTCTGGGGCGAGGCGGAGTCCACCGCCGCAGTCCTCAAGGCCTTCGTCGCACTCGCGGAAGCCGCACCCGACGGCACCCAGCTGGCCGACGAGCGGGCGAGTCTCCTGTGGGGCTTCGTCAACACCCTCGACGCCCAGACACAACGGCTCGACCGCGCCGCCGACAAGCTCATACCCGGCATCCGTGAAATGCAGCGCGAGCAGGACGGCTCCGAGATCAGATCGCGCGAACTCGAACTCGCCACCGACCGGGCCGAGAATCTCACCGCCCGACGCGACGCCTTCGAAGGACTGCGCGACACGGCCGCAGAGGCCTACCGCGTCGAGACCGGCGAGGTGTGGCGGCCACGGCGAGGCTCCCACGTTTCGCAGACCGGCAAGCTCACGTCGGCGGTCATCGAGGCGCGCGACTTCCAGCGTGCGAAAAAGGACCGCGAGAACACGGCCCATCTTCCCCAGGGAACCCTCGTCGCCGTCGCGGGAGGCAAGGAAGCCACCGACGCCGGCAAGATCATCGGCCAGCTCGACAAGCTGAAAGCCAAGTACGCCGACGTCGTCCTCGTCCACGGCGGCGGCCCCGGCGCCGAGAAGGTCGCGGCGGGATGGGCCGAGCGGAACGGCGTCCACCAGATCGTCTGCAAACCCGACTGGGACGCCCACGGCAGGGCCGCTCCCTTCAGGCGGAACGACGAACTGCTCTCCCTCCTCCCCAAGGGCGTGATCGCGTTCCCGGGTTCGGGCATTACCGACAACCTCGTCGACAAGGCCCGCACCCTCGGTATCCCCGTGCAACGCGTGGCCGCCTGATGTGAACACTCCTCGGGTCGCGTCGCCACCCCGGCGGCGCGGCCCGTCGCTTCCCGTGTCGTTCGTCTGCTTGTGATTTAAAGCGCGAGTTGCAGCGCCCTGTTCGCCTGCCGCTTGTGAATCCAGGCGCAAGGTTCAGCACTCTCACCCCTCTTGCCCCTCGCTCTGTCCGCTCAAGCGCCGCGGCGGCTCCCGCTCGCCATTCTCTCCGGCGCCGGTTCCCCCATCTCTCGTTCTCACGAATCCGGCAATCTGACGCCATTCGGCGCTTCGGGTTTCACACCGGACGCATCGCCGATGCGGGTGTCGCGTGAGCTGCGAATGACTGCGATCTCCTGCGCCTGGTTTTTACGGTTCATCCCCCCGCGAACCCCCGTCGTGCCGAAACAAGTAATACCAATCTGGTGTCACGCTATCTCTTTGAAATACGTGCACTTAAAAATGGCGTATGCTCATTGTAATACGATGTAATACGGGGATTTCCTGTTTGATACCAGATTGGTAGTACACGGGCGCGCGCTGCGTTATGATGCTACCATTTTGGTAGTTCGTGAAACGGCGTCGCGGGCACCATTTTTGGGCCCGAGGCGGGTGTGTTTGGTGCAAGAAATGAGAATTTTTGCGGTCGTTTTGCGACTGGAACGGATCAAAATCTTCACCATAGGAGCGGCGAAACGGATGGTTCAGACGATACAAAAGAACATCAGGGTCACGCCCGAACAGTGGAAACGGATTGAAAATGAGGCTGAAAAGCGCGAAATGTCGCCCAACCGACTCGTGGTTGAACTCGTGATGGAAGCCCTGGAGCGCCGCGAATGGCCCCGAACCGAAGCGGAAATCCACCTCTTACGTTCCGCCATGTTCACTGCGCAGGCCATCATCCGCGACATGGAACGAGACGGAAGAGAGAAGGAAATCGAGCAAATCAGCAGGAATATCTCCCAAGTCGCACCGGAATTGCCGGGCAATTCGGCGAAGAACCTGTAAGATAGGGCAGGTCCGGAGAGCGGCAATCTGTAAGTCAAACCACTAATACGAGGAAGACAGCGACTATCAGCAAGAAATTCATGTGGTCTTAAAATGCACTACAGGGTAACAGGTCATCCGAAGATCGTTTTTTTGAGAACTATATGCATGGCTAGAATAGTTTATTGTTTCGTAATCATTTATCTAATTCTCATGGTTGAACAGACAGGATGAACTCTTTTTTTATGATTTCTTTTATTTCCTTCACCGGAAAAACACCCAGTTCCTGCCAAGCTGAGCGAATACCTATGAGCCGCTGAATTCGCCCCAGAATCTTTTCATGAAAAAGATAGTGTTTATCTTCATCATTGATGAAATCTGAAAGCGCCCAGATCAGAGCGGTACGGACTTTAGCATCTCCCAAGACAGAATTTCTCGATACAACAAGATTGATTAACCCCTCCCAGTAGGACTGTGAAACAGTCAACACCTTAATAATATCTATCATTTCCGCATCGGATTGTTCACGAACCTCTTGAGCTATATATCTACGCCACCAAGCGCGCGCGAAAGGACAGTTCACATAGACACTGCGATTTCCACGAGCTTCCGGTAGACCACTCATCCGCCTCAAAGCCGTGCGGGCAATAATATCGATATCTTTTCCTTCCTTTAACGCTCTGTCTATTCTTTCTAGTCCCCCTGCCTGTGCTCCACCATTCGCAGCCAAATAAAAGGATTTTATTCTGCCCTTTTCTACATGTCGCAAGGTCATAAAACCCCAGAAGGTCACACGGGACGCATTTGCCGGAGAAATCGATTCCCAAGTATCGAATATCCATTTTTCAGTGCTCTTGGGCGGTTCCTTGAATTCCGACTCAGTGAGCGGTTCCTCCAGTATAGGAAGGCTTTCACCCTGTTCGATCTTGATGCGAGCCCTGATCCAGTCGGGAAACCTACTGCTGGAGCGTAGGGCATCCAGAAATTCCCTCTGTTCATTAGAACCTTTTGCCTTGAGGATATTCTTACGTAATTCGGTATAAGAGGCGTCCTCAAACTCTGCGTAAGGCATGCCTCTATTCCTCGTCTTCCGATTTGAGTGGACAATGAGGGTACCATTGTGTGGCGACCTTATCGGCGGAAAAGCCGTCTTCATCCCAGACAGGAAGTTCGCGTTTTTCGAGCTCATTCGCCAAGGCTTCCAGATTGCGGAATGACTTCCATTTCGGGGTATCGTCATCATCTTCGTCCGATTCACTGTAATCCCGCGCCAATATCTCAAGACACCTACTTACTACGTGTGTCAGCACGCTGCTTCGGTGCTTCGGATGTTCACCAGGATTTTGCAGAAAGGAATATAAATCTGATGCCGCATAGACTTTGAAATAAAAACCTTCTTGATCGCATGGTTTGACCTCGAAACAGCCATCACGAAAATCTGGTACTTGCTCGACAGAAAGCAAATGGTGGAGCGAAGATGTCGGGCGCAGATAGCTTTGTAGAGCGAGGCGCGCTCCTTTTGGAATTGTGATTTCTCTACCTTGCCATGCCTCCGCCACCTCATCTTCCGGCCCCAGCATGCAGGAAATTTCAGTAACGGATACAACGAGAGGACGTAACATGGGCGGCTCGCCGACTACACCCATATCCCATTCCACTCGCTGGCTTGCTTCATCTGATAAATGCAATCTTCTGTATCCGGTCAATGGTACTGAAATCAGACAGCCATATTTGGCTTTGCGTCCAGAAATCATACGTTCAAGAAAAGCCGCCCCTTTTATCTTATGATTCAAAAGCACCGAAACACCGCCTTGTTGTGGTGTTGTTTCAACCTGATATTCGCCATTAGGGTAGGATAAATTACCCTCTTCAATAATCGGGTAGGGAAGAGATCGGACGATCCCTCCAACTCGAGCCATTACGATATCTCCTGATTTTGAGAACCGGGGACCCGGCGAATCAACTGTGTCTTCAATACAACCGGCATATCATCGGGCAGATCTATACCTGTTGGTAATTCATAGTCGAATTCGATCTGGATCATCTTCGTCGGGTCGAGCGAGCCTAGCTTGACGCCAAGTGCGTGGTCTTCTTGATCATGGGTTAACATAGATTCCGATACAGGCCGATTATCTACTTTCACGTTCTTCAACCTTGCAAATGTTTCAATGCCGAATGCATCACAACTCTCATCCAGGCTCTCATCAATTGCGAACCGCACCTCGCTCCCAGCGGCTTTTTCTCCAGGCGCCAGTTCGACACGATAGGCCCGCTTACCAGCAGGAATCGGAAGCGCGGCAAACTGGATGGCATTGCCCGACCTACGAAAAGTTCCACGTCCTCGTCTGTTTGGGTTGATGCCTCCGCCTTTTCCTTTCTTTTCAGTGGTATCGTCAGGCCCGGCTCCCCTCTCTGTGTCTTCCCCCTCATCCGCTTCCTTTGTGAAGCGGGGCCGTCTACGTATTTCCTGAAACTGCCCCGCCAGTCCTGGCCGGCGTCCCCCGGACGAGATTCCATTCGAGTTGATTGCCAGAAAATCTTCTATCTCGAACTCTTGATTTTCTTGTGTTGGGACAACCTCATTTAGTTTGGAAAACACAGCTTCCAGGGCTTTGTTGAGCGCAGCCCTTTCTTCCTTGAAAAGCCATTTTCCGGCTTCCAAGTGATTGTGCAGCGGACCTTCTGCCTTCCGCACCAACCGATGAATTTCGCCGTCGCTCGCATCCAGAAGTATCACGCAATGAAATGGCTTAAAGTCTGTAAACCGGTTCCTTTGAAGTTTAGGCAAATCGTCCGTGATCCACATACCGTTTCTACAAAGCTCGACTCGTGAAAGGCCACCTTGGGGCAAGGAACGCCATCGCATGTTGATACAGCCGAAATCCGTGTTGATCCGAATGTCCTCTCCTTTTTCTATCGTTGCAAAAGCGGCAAGCGCTCTTGAGCCTGACAAGAACCCGCTGCGTGTGCGCTTTTCTGCGCTGAATTGGTCCAAAATTGAAGCAATGTTCGTTTTATCTAGAATTTTGGTGTCATTGTCTTCTCTGAATTCGACACGTAATTCGCCCTTTGCGAAAGCAGCGAAAAAGTTGCACGCCGCGGCTTTCGACACCATGTCCCACAATGAATCGCCGTCTTCACGAAACCGGTTAAATCCAGGTACGACCACTACGGTCCCGGCTCCAGGCTTCCAAGTTTGAGCAATCCATTCCAGCTTGTTTTTTATGTAGTCGGGAATTTCGCCATTCTCGGGAAACACATAAGGCTCGAAAAGATCAGGCCTGATATTTTTTACATAGAATCCATCCTTACTTTTGCGTTCATTACCTTGTTGATGAGAGGCCAGAACCGCGTGTCCTGCCCCGATAATCTCTCCGCTCTCCATACGCCCACCATAAAGAACGTAGCGCAGGTCGGACGCAGGCAGAACAGTCAGATGGCCATTGCCGACGGCTCCAGTTCCCGAATCACTTTTCACGCTCAGGCCGTCGGCGAGCAAGCCCTTCATTCTTTCCTTGTCCAGCCCGATACCGTTATCCAGCACGAAAAGCGTTTCACATTCGCTCGACTCCAAACATTCTCTCATTGCCTCCACGATCCCAGTCGCCGTATCTGGAAGCTTGCCTCGTGAAAGTTTTTCTTGGTGATTTACAGCTCGTTCGAATGCTGAACGATAAGACTTGATGCCTGGAATTAAGTCTAAATTATGCTTTTGAGTTTCGAACCGGATGATGGTGACGTCACGCCCAGTTTCTCTACCCGCATCCAGAGAATTTTGCAATAGTTCTCTAATGACCGTAGCTGGTTTGAGATCATGAAATCCAGCCAAACCTGCGGAGGTGAAACCGGATACATCTCCAGGCCCGAACCGGAGGTCGGGGCGTGCGGGCTGTTTGGATTTTCTTCGCTTTCGCTTTTTACTCATTGGTTTATATCTCTCCGTCATTCAACAGCTTTTCAATTCGCGCCATAACCATATCCGCACGCTTCTCCAAAAACTCTTCGTAGGCTTTCCTCAAGTCTACTCCTGAGTTTTCCTTTATGGCGCTTAGATGCTCTGTTCTTACCAGATGCGTGTTGAGTCGTTTTTTCACCTCGGCTCCAGGATTACCGGCAAATTGAGATTCTTGCATAGCTTCCAGAAGAAAATCGCCGGGCCACTTTTTTGCCCACTCCTTCCTGTTTGACGCTGGAGTTAGCAACATGCAATTTAGAGAAAGATCAGGATTAGCTCCAAGTTTCTTGAGAGTGGCTTTTGGAAAAATATGATGATAATCCCGGTTGTCGCTTTGCTTCAATACTTCGTTCGTTACGACATCCCTGGCGCCTTTCAAAGAACATGCTACAAGAATGGCTTTGCTTAATATGCCCCTGTTTTTGGGCCATCCTGCGGTTTTCAAATCCTCTCTGTCAGGTCTTTCGCAGTTGAACGCAGGGACGGAAGTTTCTTTCCTAGTTCCGCACAACACTTGGACCAAGGCGTCATGATCTTCCTTTAGCCGATCATTCGCCTGTCTCTCATAGCGGTCTGTAAAAAAAGACCACCAAAGATATTTGCGAACAAGGCGCCTTGCTTTCGCATGAGCATGTCCTGTTTTTGGAATAAGATGGTGAAGCGCGGACAAAACCCGCAAAGGGACAGCGGTCGGCAGTCTGGCGTGGTCCCAGATATGCAATTCGCCAAGTGTTTCGGTCACCCATTTCATTCCTTCCTCAATTTTACTCCAATTGTCCTGAAGTTTCTTAAAATTGAGGTTACGGTAATTCCCGTAAGTGGGTTTCTTGTTTTCTAAAACGCACTGTACTTTCAAGACTAGGTCACCAACAGGATTAGATCCTTCAAGCGATTCGATGTTTGGCACTTCTCTTGTTAAATCATCAATTTTTGCCGGCAAAGATTCTGAAATTTCAGTTTCCATCTGGGCGACCGCAAGCTCGTAATGAGAAAGCCTCACCGCTGACCTGTTCGTTTGAATGAAAATATCAATCGCTTCATCCGGAGAAGTATTCTGTGGCAATGGCAGATATGGAATGACAGTGTCTATCATCCTTTCTCGCAGTTTCTGAACGAACATGGAAATATCTCGTCTGCTTTCCGCCTCATCGGGGAAAACGGTTTCGCACCATTCTATTGATTGCTTCACACCTTCTTCTCCTGGCGCGAGAATTTTTACGGGCACCCATCCCTTGGCAAATTCCTCTTCTGGAACGCCAATTTTTCCTTTGTCACGCCCCTTTTTCGACACTGTTTCGATTTCTGTTTCGTTGAATTTGTCCACCAACTTCTCAAAAGCTACATAGAAGGTATGATTGTCGTGATTGTCATTGAAACTTCTCCATAAGGCAGTTAGTCGTTGCTGGCCGTCCAGCAAGTGCTGTTTGCATGGCTCTCCATTATCCGGCGCGCCCGCAAGAGGGCGTGTTTCGAATGGTTGTTGGCTTGTATCCACTTCAAGCACTAGGAACACTCCCAACGGTCGAGATTTCAATATCGCTGAGAGAAAATTCCTTACATGCTCAGGCGTCCAGACCTCCTCGCGTTGAAACCTGGGCAACCTTATGGCTCCAAGTTTTACGTCATCCATCCATCTTTGGATATTTTTAGACCTAGTTTCCATGTATTCTCCCGGGTATCCAGCGAATAGTTCAGATCAATCAGTGCAGTCGCAAGGCAGGATACTGTCCGCAAATTCGGTGAGGGAATCTTTCTGACTCGGCGCTTCCGCTAGACGCTGGTAGGAAAATGCGCTCTTTGCGCCGAAGAATCCGATAAAATCGTTGGGGATTTCTCGTTTTATTCGTCGGTTTTCAGCCTTCATGTCTCGGCCATACTTCCGTTCCAGATTTACCCACCATGTCAGATCGCAAGGCGTGTTTTGGAGTTCTTCGTCCACAACTGCTCCGAGAGCGATGTGAGCGTTCTGGAGTACCCTTAGACCTTTTAGAAAGCAGTAGGTGCAATTGGAAAGTCCATCCTTGGGATCCAGTTCCAAGTTCCAGTTTTGCTTTTTCCAGAAATTCTCTACGTCTTTCTTGGTAACATCCATATCGAAAAGCGGCATATAGGCATGTTCGCCTCCATAGCTAGCGGATTCCGGCCCACCACTATTACGCTGGCGCACTCTGGCAACCCGGTGCGGCTCGTCCGCCCGAAGTCCGACGAAACTCAGATATTCAACCCCGTCTTCCCCGAAAACAACACTTTCCCCAAAGACATTTTCATCTAGGTACGAACTTTGGAATTGACGAGCGGGGGATGAGAAATCGGCATATAACTGCGCTGGCCGGCATATTGGCCGCTCACGTGCGAATTGCTTTTTGTCCAGAAAGATATCTCTGGGAACCCCACCTCCGTTGCGGAGATGGCGCTCGTACAAATCGTCATCTTCCAAGCGGCTGCTTTTCCCAAAATGCCCCAAGCGTTCGGTCTGGGGCTTGTTGGCGAACCATTCCTTGAGGAAAGCGCGGGTCGTTTCCAATTTCAAACTCTGCGTGCAGGTGCGTTGGAAAATAGTTGGAACGAAACCATTCCACGACAAAAGTTCTTCATAGACCTCTCCACGCCAGTGATAGCCGTCCGGATTAGTTTCCGACAGGGGTTCTACGTTAACGAGGCGATAAGATGGAAGGCGCGTATATTCGCCGTTTCGGGCGTCTTCATAAGTCTGATATTCCAGCCAGAAAAAGGGGATGTCATACTTTTTCTCAGCCAATTGCTTGCAGCGGCGAGCGAAGTCATACGTCTTGGGATGTTCCGCCGAAGTGTTGTTGAAGATAACCACATCACCTCGTTCCGCTTTCAAAAGGCCTGCTTCGAGAAGCGTGAAAAGTAGCATCCCGCTCGTCTGACCTCCCGAAAATTTCATTACGTGCGGAAGTTCATCGTGGTCGGGGTATTTATATCGAAAACAATGATCTGAATCTGAATCAAGGGAATGACAAGTTGGATTTCTCACAAGATATTGAAATTTTTTTGCATGTTGAATCTCGTAATCTCTCATTTTTATCCACTATTTCAGAATACGGAACACGAGGGAAAGACATTTCCTTATGAGAGGGCGTTGCACGAACTGAAGATTACCCATTATGAGGAAATGTGAGTCAAAAGACAATCATTTCGTACTTCGTCTACACGCATTTCAAAAGCAACTCGGAACCCACCGGACACCTCCCGACCGACTGAGCGGATGTCAACTAATAGCACGCCAATCGAGTTCCCCCCGGTTCGATTCGTCCTTCATCATGGATTATCCATTTTCAAAGTGAGTCTCTAGTCGATAATCGATGTTCTTAGCCCTTGACAATGCGTATGTCCATCCCGATAAAATGTAGAGTAGAAATACTTTCGATTCGATGAATCTGAAAGGAAATCTAGATATGGCACGAAAGCGTGGACCAGACACCCATCATGTAGTACCAAATCCGGATGGGGGCTGGGATGTGAAGCGAGGCGGCGCCAAGCGTGCATCAGGGCACTGTGACACCAAACGCGAGGCGATCGACAAAGCTCGCGAAATCAGCCGCAACCAAGGCACTGAGCTCCGCATTCATAATCTGGATGGAAGGATCGCCCAGAGTGACAGTCATGGGGGAGACCCCAATCCGCCAAAAGGTTGAGGGCAGCATAGTACCTTCCTGACTCAATATTTCATTCCGGCCTCCCTTGTAAGGACAACCGGAATAGGCAAGAGAGGCAGACAATACAACAAATGGCAACGGTGAAACTTGACGATGTAGACTTGCCCAAAGGCATCCAAAGGATACGTCCTCTTCCAGACCCAGCGCTCGGCATCCTGTGGGACTCAATCATCCTAGACGAATGCGTGAAGTCGCAACTCCTGTCTCAGGCGGTGTTGAACTTCAAGTTGCGCGGCAAGGTCGATCGCAGTGTGATACCTTTGCATGGTGTCATCTTATTGGTTGGACCTCCCGGCACCGGTAAGACTTCACTCGCCCGTGGTTTGGCACATCGGACCGCCGAGTCGTTTCAGAAAGCCGAGTTCCGCTTGTTAGAGATCGAGCCGCATATGCTGACCAGCTCAGCGATGGGCAAGACGCAACGCGCTGTGTCAGACCTGTTTTCTCAGTCGATTGCTGAGGCCGCAGTCGACGGGCCGACTATCGTGTTGCTCGACGAAGTCGAGACACTGGCTGCCGACCGTTCAAAGATGAGTCTGGAAGCCAACCCGATTGACATACATCGGGCCACCGACGCCGTGCTTGTACAACTCGACATCCTGGCCGAGCAGCACACGAACTTGTTGTTCCTGGCTACCAGCAACTTTCCGCAGGCAGTCGACAGCGCGTTCACATCTCGGTGCGATCTAATCATGCAAGTGCCGATGCCGGACCGTGAGGCTTGCGGCAGAATTTTGGAGGACTGTCTGAAAGGACTCAGCATCAGCTACCCCGCAATCTTGAAACTGTTGGTGGCGCCGGATTTCAAATGTTGCGCCGCCGAATGCGTCGGTCTCGACGGGCGGGCAATCCGCAAAATGGTGGTCAACGCTCTCGCAAGCAGCCCGCAAACCGCCATGAATCCCGAACTGATCACGGTCGAAAATTTATTAGCCGCCGCACGCGCCGCCAAGGCAAACCGCGAACAGGGAGTCTAGATATCATGAGCACTGTCGCCAGCCGAACCTTTTGCAGCACACCTCAACGCGACGCGTTCCAAACCTGGAGCGCGATAGTTGACTTGTTAACTCAAGGTAAGACTGGCGCCGCACGGTCGGAACTACTTGCCGTCGCAGGCGTCGCCGCAAGCGTAATCGCAGACCAAGCACCCAAGGGCGCGGCGATCGTCGTTACTTGTGACGGTCCCCGTACACGCATCTATTGTCTGTATGACGACGACGCCATTGAAGGTTCAGACGCCAAAGAAGACGCCTTGGGCTTTGATCCGTTAAAGGGCGATTGGCGAGTATCACTTCCCTGCCTGACAGAGGATCTGGCCTGGGTCGAAGATGCGCTAAAGCAGCACAGCACCAGGATTACGGCACGCGACATCGCCGCCGCCGTCACGACTAAAGACGCCACCAACGTAAGCAAGACCGAAGGTCTTGTCTTCGATCCGAAAGGGTTTCTCGGTTCATGACAAACGTCGTCGTTAACACCTACACCCACTCCGTCACCTATGTGGCAGACAACATCCTCAAGAGCTTCAAGGATATTATCCGATTAAGTGGGCTTGATCCGAGCAATCTCGTCGCGAGTTGGGAAAGTAATATGCGGGCAATTCGGACTTGGCTCTCCTCGAGGCATCTGGAGACAGTTGTCCTCGAGATCTTCGATCCCAAAACCGACGCGCTGGTTGGCCGCTGGGATATCGACGTGGTGTATACAACGGGGATGGGCGACGGTAGTTTCTGGACTGACACCGAACAGATCAAATACCACGTGCGCAAGGCTGGGTTGGCACCCAGCGAGGCCAAATATCGCCTATTGCTGCAGAACAAGCCTGGATACCCCCATGTCGATGGATGGGAATCTACAACATACCGGTCGACCAATGGCTTTGTGCGGCACAGCCTTGGCTCGACGATAGAGCACAATGGCCTAGGCTGCAGTGCGGCCTACTGGAGGAAGAATTGATGCTTACCATCGATGAAGCCTTTCGCAAGTTCAAGAGCCGGCTCGAACTGAACGAGAAAGAACAGAAGAACGCGTCCGCGCGGCATACGGAAGTGCGCGACTATCTCATGGACAAATTCAAGATCGAACGCAGCTTCTTAACTGGGTCCTATGCCCGCTATACCAAGACGAAGCCGCTCAAAGACATTGACATTTTTTTCGTGCTGAAAGAAGACGAAAAGCACTATCGCTCGGAGGCCCCTTCGGTAGTAATCAGCGACTTCTATGATGCTCTAGTCGAGGAATACGGCAAGGGCGCAGTCCGCGTTCAGAGCCGCTCGGTTAATGTCGATTTCGGCGTCGTCGTGGACGCCGAGGACAACACTGATTATCACGTCGTTAGCGTAGATGTCGTTCCGGCATTCGCCGCTGGCGATGATTACACGATTCCCTGTGATGACACTGGCGAATGGATCAAGACTAACCCGGAGATTCACGCGAGTAAGGCCACGGCTGCGCATCAGGATTATTCGAATGAATGGAAAGGGCTGGTGCGGATGGTTAAATATTGGAATAACAACGCTCGGCATGGGGAGAAGCCGGTCAAGCCGTCGTTCCTGATCGAGGTGATGGCACTCGAGTGCCTCTATGGCGGCTGGCATGGCCGTTTTGATTATGAATTTCAGGGGTTTTTCTCGACCTTGGCCGACCGCATCCTAGATGAATGGCCGGACCCTGCGGGCTTGGGGCCTGCCATCAGTGACGGGATGGACGTTGTCCGAAAACAGCGGGCACGTGAATTATTGATGGAGGCGAGCCGTGACGCAACAATCGCTATCGATCATGCACGGCGCGGACGTAATGGCGAGGGGTTGAAAGCTTGGCGCGCACTCTTCGGCCCGAAGTTTCCGCTTTCGTGAAGCGTGAGTGGAATAGCAGCAGCAATGTATGTGGGGATATGTCATGGCTGATGCGGTGATGGCACGCTGGCACGGTGACAACTACCAAGCACGCATCTTCTGGGAGAACGCATTTAATTTACTGTTGCCACACTCTTGCGTAGTCGAAGTTACTTTTGAGGCAAACGGCCCTAAGGCCTTTGACGATGTAGTCGTCAAATATGATCCGCCAGTCGCCCGCTCCGGTTCCGAGCGTGTATCGGCCGAGTATCATCAAGTCAAATGGCACGTCCAGACGGGCGGTCGGTTTGGATATAAGGATTTTATCCACCCCGATTTCATCGGGGCGAAGTCTTTCTCCCTTCTGGAGCGGCTTCAGCAAGCGCGTAGGACGACACCGGCTTCGGCGCATTTCGCTTTCCTCACGACCTATCGCATCAAGGATGGCGATCCGCTCGCCAAACTGATATCCGGTCACGACAAGACTCTGCTCATCGAACGCCTGTTCGACGGGACCACCGACAAGAGCCGTATGGGCAAAATACGAAAGTGCTGGCGGGAACATCTGAAATTGACGAACGACGACGAACTCAAGGCGATCGTACGCGGACTACGCGTACTTGATGGTCACCGCACTCTCGAAGAGCTTCGGTCCGAGATTAATTTCAGGGCACAAAGCGTTGGAGTGCTGACATGCAACGCCGCTGACTCCGATTTTCGATACGACGAGTTGGCGCGCCAGTTGAAAGTGCGCCAGTTGAACACACTGAACCGTGAGGCGTTTTTGCAATTCTGTCACGACGAAGGGCTACTAGTCGAACGCGGGGTAGAGCCTGATTCGTTTTTGCCAATCGCGATTCGCAGCTTTCTTGGGCCAGCGGCCGACATCGTCGGTGCAACGCCAGAACACACATTGTTGCTCACGGACGATTTTAGGCACCGCTATTTGCAAGATGATCTCGAATGGCAACGTGACATCCGACCCAAAGTCGAGACATTCTTGCGGGCAGCAGTGAGGAAGTGCACGAGATTGCGCCTCATTCTGGACGCACACGCCTCTATTGCGTTTCTTGCCGGCGCGGTGCTGAATTTGAAATCAGGTGTTCAGACGGAGCTTGTTCAGAAGGGCCGTGTAGGCACCAGAACTTGGCGGGCTGACGATGAATCTGCTGCTAGAGGCACGCGCTTCGAGATTGTCGATGACGAAATTGGAAAGGGCCGTAACATCGCGGTCGCAATCAGTGTTTCGCAGCCCACGACGGCACAAGCGCAGGCATACGTCACGGAGCGACTGCCCAATGTGGGGAAGCTGATTTCCTTCGATATGCCTACCGGGCCGGGTCAACAAAACGTCGTCGGTGGCGAACACGCCGCGGCCCTCGCTGAACAGGTATCCAATCATGTTCGAGAGGTGAGGGTGAATGACCTTGATGCTATAGTCCATATTTTCGCAGCGTGTCCGAACAGTCTTTTGTTCTTTCTTGGCCAGTACCACCAAGCCATTGCGCCCTGCATCGTCTACGAGTTCGATTTTGACAGGCAGGCACACAAGACGTACCAACCATCATTTATAATTGATTAGTGCTTTACGTCCTATTCTAAACAGCGGAAATGACACCGCCATAGTTTTAGCGCTAAGTGGGCCGACGCTACGGAAAGTCCTTCTCGGGATCGTGGAAAGCGTTTCTCGAGGGTGCTGCGGCGGGACCGGAAAAGAGAGTGCTGGAGGAAATCTACAACAAACGTGTACTAAGGGCGCTAGAGTTGCAACGAATCCGGTTTAAGATGATTACCAAAATAAACTATACGTAATTTTGGATACATACACTGGCACACATATGTTAATTCAATACCATATCTTCTCGGAAAATCGAGTTACAGTAAATCTTGTGTATGGCCGTCGAGTTGGCGAAAACAAAACTTATAAGCGAAAACTCGTATCAACAATTACATGCAATCGCGAGTATTATCGACACTTGCAAGGACAATAACGCAAAGGATACACCAGGCTGTAAAAAGCTCGATAAACTGTTGGCGGTAATGAAGAAGTGATGAGCTACTAACTGAATCAGTTAGGCATGGGATTGAAATACATGAGCTGTGAGGAGATGCCCCTATGACCAGCGAGCAAATCGCAAGGATGGTTGTGGCGGGCGAATCCGCAACGCTGGAATTCAAGAGTACGACGGGAACACGTCGGGAGGCAGTGATGACCGTATGCGCCATGCTCAATCAGCAGGGTGGGCACGTCTTGTTCGGCGTCACGCCCCAGGGTGATGTAGTCGGGCAGCAAGTGAATGAACGAACCATTGAGGAACTAAGCGCCGAGATCGGGAGGATCGATCCGCCGGCCTTTCCGACGATTGAGCGGATTCCAGTGACACAAGAACAAGAGATCATCGTCGTAGCCGTGAATCCGGGACCGGCTAGACCGTACCAATATCGGGGCGCTTCTTACCGCCGAGTTGGAAACACGACCCTCGCAATGCCGACCGAAGAGTACAACCGAGTGCTTCTGGAGCGAATGCATAGTGAACAACGCTGGGAGAACCAGCCTGCCATCGGGTGGTCGATCCAGGACCTCGACGAAGCGGAAATCCGGCGAACCGTAGAAAATGCGATCCGGCGGGGTCGGCTGGATGACCCTGGAACCCGAGAGCCGGCCGAATTGCTGCGCGGCCTCGGATTGTTCAGGGGCGGGGTTCTGTGTCGTGCGGCGGTCGTGCTCTTCGGCAATACCGAGCGCATCGAATATGAAATGCCGCAATGCCTGCTCCGCGTCGCCCGGTTCCAGGGCACAGACCGCACGGAGTTCCTGGACAACCGGCAGTTTCACGGCAACACATTCTCGCTTCTCAAGGCAGCTGAGAGTTTCTTGCGCCAGACCCTGCCTATTGCAGGTCGGATCGAAGCGGGTCGCTTCGAGAGGATCGACGAGCCGCTTTTCCCACCCCTCGCTACGCGCGAGGCGTTGGCGAATGCGCTCTGCCATCGCGATTATTCGGTCGGCGGCGGGTCCGTCGGTGTGGCGGTCTACGATGACCGCCTCGAAATCACATCATCCGGTGCGCTTCATTTCGGATTAACGCCGGAGAAGCTGTTCGCGCCACATGAGTCCCTGCCCTGGAATCCATTGATTGCTCGCACGTTTTTCCGGTGCGGCATCATTGAGCAGTGGGGCCGGGGAACCTTGAAAATGGCGGAATTGACGGCCTCTGCCGGTTTGCCCTCTCCCGAGATCGAAGACGTAGGCGGATGCGTGACGGTGCGCTTTCGACATGATAAAACTCCGGTGCGTCTGGCAGCGGAGCCACGCGCGACCGGTTGGCGAATGATGGACGATCCAGACTCGCGGCAGCAGGCGATTCTCGATTTGCTATACCACGCGGACCGCCCATTGGCGCTACGTGAAATCCGTGCCCAGTTACCGCCTTCGGTAAGCGCTCGTCAGTTGAAAAGGGCGTTGGCTCGACTGAAGGAGCGTGGGCTCGCAGCATCCACAGGACGCGGCGTTTCCGCGCGATGGAAACACATTCAACGACAATAGGCATTGCGGGGTCCTATAAGGGGGTCTTATGGGGTCCTATGGGGGTCTTATGGAGCTCTGAAGAAAAAGCGAGAAACAAAGCACACCGTCATTATTCATCGGACTCAGTATCGGCCAGTGCGCGTTTCACCGCAAAATTGACGGAGCACCAGCCCCAAGCCAACACCATCCGTGTTTGAGTCAGAAATATCTGGAGGCATTCTGCCGCCTCGAAGTCTTGCGTGAATAACAGATGTCTCACTACTTCGCCCGATTGCCAGACAGTGATTTAACCAGTTTGTGAGAACGTGTCACAATGAAATTGCTTTGTCTAAAGATCGCTTCGTTTAATTTCCGAATATGCTCAGTATCGGTGATGGAGAACAGTCGTTCGTTCTTGGGCAATAGACCCGGCGTCACTATCACGTCATGAGAAATCGGAAATAGAAGTTCTACTTCAGGGTTGTCCAATCTGGCGGATCCCAGAGGAGAGCGAATCCTTATAAACGGATTATCGCCCATGACGAAACTCTTGTTGGGATTTGTAATCACAGCAACGGCAAGCCCCTTGCTCCGGAGCAAATCCATCAATTGTCCTTTGGGCTGTGGAATAATTTTTACCCATGCATTGTGCGTGAGTTCCCTTTGCAGTTCTGGGTCTGCATATTTCCTGCGGACAGAATCAGTAAGAGGGCGTACCTCACGCTCAAACCCAGCCAGTGTGTCCCAAATAATTTCTGCATCTGGTAGCAATGCACGTGATGTCGGAAGCCTCCTTAATTGACAACAGAAAAATTCGTCCCATCTCCTCTTTTCCGATTGCGTCAATCCCGGCTCTTCTCCTAGACGGGCCGCTTCTACAATCTTCTTGACTACCGGAGTGACTGGACCTTCTATAGAGGATGACAGCTCCCGTTCAACTGAGAAATCTTTACCGCCATGTTCGTCATACTGCGTATAGAGATGGGATTTAACAAAAATTTTCCTCGGATTTGATCTGAATATCTTACCGAACTCTTTGGAAAAACAGTGTAGCTGTCCTTTCACGTCGGTGAAATTCCGTAAAATCATTTGCGGGATATAATGGTGCCGAATGGGTATATCCATAATGGAGATTCAATTTCGGGGTTGTATGAGCGGGCAATCTACATCGTTTAAATTCAACATAGACAATTCATACTGTGCGTCATTTTCGGAACTGCCTTTTTCCCAACCATAGGCTGCTGCAAGCGTCGGGTCAAGAATGGCAAATGTGTCGACCAAGCCATTGCGAGAGGTCTCATGCATTACCCGCGCGAAGGTAACTTGAGAAACTATGCCCATTTCATTTTCTTTTCAAAGAATTTCAAAGAATAAAACTGCCGAATAAATTGTATTGTGTTGCGCTACAGAGTATGATATATTGCCTTTTGTTTGCCGGGGTAAATGATTAATAAAAGGAGAAATTATAAACCATGAGCGGTGCTAACGAAGAGATTATTCACCCTGGTACCTACGTCAAGCAGTACGTCATCCCCGAAAAAATGACAGTCACAAAAGCTGCCGAAATCCTGGGAGTCGGGAGACCTGCGCTCTCGAATTTTCTAAACGGCAAGGCGGCGTTGTCATCCGATATGGCTCTTCGGCTTGAACGTGCCTTTGGGGCGGATCGAGGGCATCTTCTTGATCTGCAAACAAAATTTGCCAATGGGAGGGCAAACCTGCAAACACAATCTGTTGTTACCGGCACGCATGCGCCTGCGCTTGCCAAAATCAGAGCATGTCAAATTGATAATTGGGCGAATGAGACCCTAACGCGCCAAGTACTCGCGGCTCTCTTGAGAAGGATGGTTCACTCAACCAGCCAGAATCTCACGCTCGTGGATTTTCCCGCTTATGACAATGCAGAGCGGCCTGGATGGGACGGCGTAGTCGAGGCATCGACCCCGACGCCGTGGATACCGGAAGGAAAATCCGGTTGGGAATTCAGTTGCGAGAAAAACCCTAAACGCAAGGCTGAGGATGATTACACGAAGGGATTAAGATCCGTGCCACTCGAAGAAGAAAGAGCAGAGCGCACTTTCGTTTTCGTGACACCGCGCAATTGGCCGGGAAAACAAACATGGGCCAAAGAAAAAGCTTCTCGCGGCGACTGGAAGAATGTCCGAGCCTACGACGCGAGTGATCTCGAACAGTGGCTCGAGCAATCCGCTCCATCTCAAATCTGGTTTGCAGAACAGATCGGCCTGCCGGTTGAGGGGTATCGATCCCTTGAGCAGTGCTGGGAGAAATGGGCTTCGGTCTGCGAGCCGGTATTATCGCCAGCGCTTTTTGATCCAGCAGTCAAGCATTTTACCAAGGATTTCAAGAATTGGCTGGAAAATCCACCTGATCGCCCCTTTATCATCGCCGCCGACTCTCGAGATGAGGCGCTCGCATTTATCTCCTGTCTAGTTCAGCAGGTTGAAACCAGTGGCGACCGGCATGACGACCGCACCATCGTGTTCGACACACCCCAGGCATTGCAACGATTCGACACTTCTAACTCCACCGCAATCATCGCCATCATCCACAACCCGGAAGTCGAAAAAGAAAGCGGAGGTTTGCACCGCCGTTGCCACTGCATCATCGTCCAATCGCGCAACGTGCACAATGTGGTGAACATCCAACCCGATATCGACTTAGAACCTCTCAAAGCAGAAGATTTCAATAAAGCTCTTGAGAAAATGACGTTTCTCCCTGATGAAATCGAAAGGCTCGCGCGAGAATCAGCGTGCTCACCGACGATTCTGAGGAGGCGCCTTTCCGTAAATCCTACCATCAAAACCCCTGACTGGGCGGGGGATAAGGAAACCGCGCGAAAACTGCTTCCAGCGGCAATGGTCGGTGCCTGGCACAACGCATCGCTGGCCGACCGCGAAATCATGCGTCGTCTCGCGGGTGCAGACGCAGACAGCGAACTGGAAATAAACGTAGCGGCATTACTCTACCTGGAAGACCCGCCGCTCTGGGCTCTTGGGGAATACCGGGGGGTCGCTTCAAGGATCGATGCTCTATTCGCAATCGCCGGATTCATCGCCACAACAGACCTCGAAAATTTCTTCTCGCTCGCCGAACTCGTGCTCGCGGAAAAAGACCCCAAGATTGACTTTCCCGAAAACGAGCAATGGATGGCCCCGGTTTATGGGAAGGTACGTGATCATTCGGGCGCTCTGCGTCGCGGTATTCGCGAAACACTAATTCTCCTTGCAATTTATGGCAACGACCTTTTCCTCGAACGTCTCGGGTTGGATGCCGAGCAAAAGGTTTCAGGACTAATCGAAAGGCTGCTTCTCCCGTTCGATAGCGAAAAAATCCTGTCTCACTACGAAGATTTTCCGGATTACGCGGAAGCCGCGCCCGAAGAATTCCTGAGACTTCTTGAGGAAGACCTCCAGAGTTCTGAACCTGTAATCCGGGAACTGATGCGGCCAGTGGGGGACGTGTTCATGGGCGGCCCTAGGAGGGCTGAGTTGCTATGGGCGTTGGAAAACCTTGCATGGAACTCCCAGCGTTTCCCGCGCGTGGTGGACGTTCTGGCAAAACTCTGCCTTTTAGGTGAAAGCGAAACCTATGACAACTGGATGAACAAACCAGAGAACACCCTTCAATCCCTTTTCCGTTTTTGGTTGCCCCAGACCGCCGCTTCAGTTAATCAGCGGATTCAGATGCTTGAGGGCCTATGTCAGCGTTATCCAGAGCTCGGGTGGGCCGTGTGCATCAAGCAATTAGACTTGAGAGACCATGCTGCCCCAAATTATCGACCGCGCTGGCGCGACGACGCGAAGGGCGCTGGAGACTTCCCCTGTAAGGCCGAGCGACAACAGTTTATTGACAAAGCTCGTGACCTTGTCTTGTCTTGGCCGCAACATGATGAAACAACGCTTGGAGAGCTCATTGAGCGGCTTGATGATTTTTCTCCCCAGGAGCAGCGGAAAATCTGGAACCTTATCGATCAATGGGCCGACCAAACGGCATCCGAGGACGCCAAGGCGTTTCTGCGTCAGCGTATTCATGGATGCGCACAAGTGCGTCGACTTCGGGGCGATGTGATTGCGCACCCCGAGCGCGAGCGTGAATCCTCGGAAAAACTCTTGCCCAGAGACCTTCTCATTCGCCATGCTTGGCTCTTCGAATCGCATTGGGTCGAATTGCCATCCGATGAAACAGAAGACGAAGGCTTTAATTACGAGAAAAATGAAGAACGTCTTCACGAATTGCGTCTGGATGCCCTACGCGAAATTTGGGAGGTGCGCGGCTTTAACGGCGTGAGTGCCTTACTTGAAAAAATTAAATCCGAAGCAAACATCGTGGGCGGGATAATGAGGGAAATTTTGGTGAACCAAATCGAAAGAATCGGATTCGTTAAGGCGTGTCTTCATGAAGCGACAGGAGGTGACGAGCCCGTTTACAAAACCTGTCTTGCGGGATTCCTCTGGAATGTCGACACCAATTTCATCAAAGTACTCATCCAAGAAATTGAACGCTCACTTGAATACAAGGCTCTGCTCATACTGCTCCTCTGCCTTCCATATAGCAGTAGTACCTGGCGTTGGCTTGACGACAAGCAGAGCAACTTTCAGGAAGACTATTGGAAAAATGTGAACCCTCGCCTCCGCAATAATGTCCATGGAGCAGAAGAGATCAACGAGACAATCGACAGGCTGACAGAAGTGAACCGCGCGCCAGATGCCTTCGGAGCAGTTTTCATGATGCTGGGAAAAGTCGAGACTTCTCGGTTGATACAGTTACTCAATATTCTACCTACTTTTCCCCTTGAAGAAATTCCCAATCATGTTCGAGGAAATTTTGGATATTACATTTCCAAAGCGTTTGATGCGCTCGATGAGCGCCCCGGCGTTCCCGATGAAGAAAAAGCCCGCTTAGAGTTCACTTGCCTTCCGTGGCTTGAAAGAAGCGAACACGGCATTCCCAACCTTGAAAAGCTAATCGCCGAATCACCCGGCCTCTACGCACAAGTAGTCGCATGCGCCTTCAAACGCAATGACGGGGAGGAAGATCCACCCAAGCTCAGTGCAGGTAACCCCGAAGACCAGAAAAAGATCGCATCAAACGCCAACCATCTCCTGAGAATCATAAAACGCATCCCCGGCTCCGATGAGCAAGGCAACATCGATACTAAAGCGCTCAAAAACTGGCTCGACCAAGCCCGCGCCTTGAGTAGTCAATACGGGCGAGTCGAAATCAGCGATCAAAAAATCGGTGAATTCCTGGGCCGTGGCCCGATTGGTGATGATAATATCTGGCCTTGCCGCCCGATCTGCGAAGGACTGGAATCCGTAGCCTCGAAGAATATTAGTATCGGTTTCGAGATCAGTGCGTTGGACCGTAGAGGTGTTTATAGGAAAGCACCTGATGAAGGAGGTTCCCAGGAACGCAATCTGGCGACGCGCTATCGTACATGGGCAAACAAGCTTATCTATGAATTCCCTTACGTGAGCGGCATACTGGAAAACATCGCCAAGTACTATGAAGATATGGGAGGACGGGAGGACATTGAGTCAAACCTCAAGCGCCGGCTGCCATTTCGGTAGCACATAGGAGACGACGTGCTACATGCTAAACTGCGCCGAAGGCATGAGCTAGGCGCCGTCATGAGACGCAGAAGCATGACCGCATTCAAGCTGTTGCTTGCCGGACTTTTTTGGGGAAAGTTGCACAATACCTTGGACATGTACACGCCTGATTACGCAGAAGTTGTAATTCATCCGCTTTCGATTTGATTACAGTTAGCGGAATGTGAACCTCGGGTGAAATTTCCAAATAACCAATATCCACAATATTTTCAATAACTTACAAAGATTTCACCGCCGCTGGCAATCCCCCACCGTCTCTAAACACGCGAAAGGCGTGGAAGAATTCCAGAAACCTGAACCAGGGCAGGATACGGTCGGAATCTGTCCCTGCCGGGTGTCTGATGAAGGCTTTTCGGGATAACGAAAAAGACCGTCCGTATTACCTGAGCCACACATAATTTCCCACTTCCTGGTCGCGGCAAACCTTTCCGTTTCGGTCGTAGCCTCTTTTTCGTGGACGGAGACATCCCACTCTCTTCAATCGGAACCAAGCCAACGCGAAAGTGATATGCGAAGGCTTCTTCGCAACGTTGTATACAAACTCGTTTTGCCTGCGTTTTCCGCGTCCGCAGGCAGCCGTGTTCGAGAATTCACGCCACAGGAACCGCCTACGCACCGAGCAGGACGTCACTGGTTTCTCCTCACCAGGCCACCAAACCGCCCTCTTCCACGTCTTGCGGACGCAGGTGATAATGCTTAGATTAAGTATTAACAGATCATAATTGCTCGAGGACTCAAATGTCTGCCTCATCGGTCTTGGTATTCCTCTTCGTGTGGGCGATTGCGCTTTCCGCTCCGTCCGGCGACGCCTCGGCCCAGCAGGCGCAGGACCCCGAAGACACGGTCTATGCGACCGGCGCGGTCTTCGAAACGGAAGCCGAACTCGCCGATAAACCCAGAACGCCCCTGTTCCGGGCGTTTCTCCCCGAATACGTGGACTTGAGCGGCCGGTTCCCCCCCGCAGGACATCAGGGCAAACAGGGTTCCTGCGTGGGCTGGGCGGTCGGCTACGCGGCGCGATCCTACTACAACAGCGCGCCGTACGGCGGGTCCCGGCTGACGGCCGATGATATCCCCAGCCCGGCCTACATCTACGACTCCATACGAACGCCCGGTTATTCCTGCGACAGGGGCACGAGGATTTCCGACGCCCTGAATCTCCTCATGAAGGGCGCGGTGGCCCACGCCGATTACCGCTACGACTCGGAGCTTTGCAGACGGCCGGGGGCGAGCATGATCGCCCTCGCTACGAGGTTCCGGATCGCCGAGTGGCAGGTGGTCGACACCGGCCGTCTCGACCAGGTGAAGGCGGAGCTTGCGAATGGCCATCCCGTCGTGATCGGCATGCGGGACAACAGGGCGTTTCACCGCTTGCGGGGCAAGAGAATATGGCGCGCCGGCTATCCCGAGGAGAAAGACGGGCACCATGCGGTGACAGTCGTCGGCTACTCCGAACGCGAGCAGTATTTCACCGTGATGAACTCCTGGGGCACGGGCTGGGGCGCGCAGGGTTTCGGGCGGATATCCTACGACACGTTCGAAAGACGCGTGAAGTACGGCTTCTCGATGCGGCTCACGGCAAAGCCCCCGCCTCCCGAGCCGCCGAAGCCTAAGCCGAAACCCGTTATTCCCAAGCCGGAGCCTCCAAAGCCGAAACCCGTCGTTCCCGAACCAAAACCGGCGCCGGTCGTCAAGGAGATCGAGCTGCCCGAGATCGGATGCGGAAGACTTAAAATCGAGGAGAAAGACGCGAAGAAATTCATTAAGGGTTTCGTGGGCACGGTTGAGGACCTCGTCAAGGTGAAAAAGGCCGTGGCGGGAACGAAGGCGCAGTTGGAAGTAGACCTTCGCCCCTGGCCGCAATGCGAGACGCTGATGACCATCGAAAAGCCGCTGGCCCGCGCCGGGAGGCCTTCCATATCTCTGCCGAAGCGCTCCTACCGCGAGTCGGACACTCTTGCGTTCGAAATCCGGATGCCGGATTTCCGGGGGTATCTCCACGTCGCCTATATCCAGGCGGACGGCGCCGTGGTCAATCTCGTGGAATCGGACTCTTTGACGCTGTCGACCCTGGCCGCGAACGCCGTCCTCAGGTTCGGCGACGGGAAAGAGGGGCGGCGTAAATTCACTATCGGGGCGCCCTTCGGGAACGAGATGATCGTCGCGGTCGCTTCCAAGAGCCCGCTCTTCTCGAAGGACCGGCCGCTGGTCGAAACCGAGCGCGAGTTCCTGACGGCGCTCAGGGGGGCCGTTATCGCCCGGCCCGACCCCAACCAACCCGAACGCTTCGTGAGCGCTTCTTTCGCAGCGCTTAAGACCAAAAAGGGGGAGTGACGCCATGAATAAACCATGCACTCTCATCGTGATTGCCGCTGCCGCATGGATGGGCTTCGCCGCAGCGGTCCATGCCCAGTCGAATCCCACCGAGCAAGAGATCATCAAAGCTTTGACGAGGCACGCGGGCGGGTTTTCCCGAACGCGCAGTTTCATCGGCGCCAGGGGCGTCAAGGTAACGGGTGGCGAGAAGGCAGCGCCCTCGATCGACCTCAAGGTGAGTTTCGCGTTCGACTCGGCAAGGCTGAACAACGAGTCCCTGCTTACGCTCGACGCTCTGGGACGGGCGCTGTCCAACGAAGCGCTCAAGGGTCAGCGCATCGAGATCGTGGGCCACACGGACGCGAAGGGGACGGCCGAGTACAACGAGGCGCTCTCGCAGCGGCGCGCCGCCGCCGTCGTGAGCTACATCGTCGCGAATTTCAAGGTGGACGGTTCGCTCATCTCATCCAGGGGAATGGGCGAGCGGCAGCTCATCGATGAGAAAAACCCAGAATCTGCGGCGAACCGGCGGGTCGAGATAAGAAACGTCACGCTGACGAACTGACCGCATCCGCGGGCGGAGTACAGTGAAGGAGTGATGCCCATGCGAAAACTCATTTTTGTATTGGCGGCGTTGCTATCGCTGCCGGTAATCACGGCGCAAGCCCTGGCGAGCCAGCGGGTGGCGCTGGTGATCGGCAACGCGAAATACAAGCACGCGCCCGCGCTCGCGAATCCCCTGAACGACGCGGGCGACCTCGGCGCCGCGCTGGATCGCCTGGGATTCAAAGTCACCAGGCTCGATAACGCGGACCAATTCGGGATGATCCGGGGGCTCAAGGCGTTCACGCGGGCGGCGTCTACGGCCGAGGTCGCACTCGTCTTCTACGCCGGGCACGGCATCGAGGTGGACAAGCGGAATTTCCTGATACCGGTGGACGCGCGGCTTCAGAGCGACCGGGAGGTGGAGTTCGAGACGGTGTCGCTGGACCTGGTATCGCGCGCGGTGGAGGGGGCTTCGGGCCTCGGCCTGGTGATCCTCGACGCCTGCCGGGACAACCCGTTCGCGGCGGCGATGAAGCGCTCGGGCGCAAAACGCTCCATCGGGCGGGGTCTGGCGCGGGTGGAGCCCTCGGGCGAGACCTTGGTGGCCTATGCGGCCAAGGGCGGTTCCGTGGCGGCGGATGGCAGGGGCAGGAACAGTCCTTACACCACGGCCCTGCTCGCCCACGTGGAGGAACCGGGCCTCGAAGTCGGGCTGATGTTCAGAAAGGTGCGCGATTCGGTGCTCAAGAAGACGAACGGGCGACAGGAGCCTTTCGTCTACGGCTCGCTTTCGAGCAAGGGCTTTTATTTTACAAAAGCGCCCGTGGCGACGCCCGTTGCGCCCAGGGTCGTGGACAAGCCCGTTATAAAGAGCAACGAGCAGTTGTTCTGGGAATCGGTAAAGGACAGCGGGGATCCCGCCGAGATCAAGGTCTACCTGTCCCGATATCCAAACGGCGCCTTCGCGGCTCTGGCGCACGTTCGTCTCAAGAAGCTATCGAACTCTCAGGCGCAGACGCGGGGCGCGACCGAGGCCGCCGAAGCATCGATCGGCCTCGAGCGCTCCGAGCGGCGGCGCATCCAGATCGCTCTTTGGGCGAGCGGCTTCGAACCCGGTGACCGGGACGGATTGTTCGGCCAAAGTACGCGGGCGGCGATAGGCAAGTGGCAGGCATCCTTGGGCAAGGCCAGGACGGGGTATCTGGATACAGAAACGGCGAAGAAGCTGCTCGAAATCGCGCCGGACGCCTCGGGTGGCGTATGGGCGATGGTAAAGGAGGGTGCCTGCAAGCTGTGGAATCCCAATCCGGAGCCGGGCGAGAAGGTGAGTTGGTCAGGTCCCTGCGAAGGCGGCAAAGCTTCGGGTAAGGGCCGGGAAGTTTGGAAGACCGCCCGCGGCGAGGAGACCTACGAAGGCGAATACCTTCAAGGTAGGAAACACGGCAGCGGCGCCTATACCTGGCTTAGCGGCGGCCGCTACGAGGGTGAATGGCGTAACGGAGAAAAGCACGGCCGAGGCATCATTACTTTTGCCAGTGGCAGCCGCTACGAGGGTAAATTTCGCGATGGCAAGATAAATGGCCCCGGGGTCTATTTCGACAAGTCCGGCAAGAAGGTTGCGGCAGGCAACGCGGTCAACGGCTGCTTCGGTAAAAAAGGCGGCTGGTGGGTAGCTTGGGGTAGATCCGCAGAGGCTTGCGGATTCAAGTAGACTATTAATTGTTGCGGTCGAATGCCTCAAAAATTGCCTCGAATCGCCTGTTCGCCGAAATAAGCAATGTTTCATGAAAACGTTGGCGGCTCAACTTCCTCCGAGGGTTTCATTGGCGGAAGGGCTCCGAAACGGGTTGACTCCTCTGCAAAAGGAGAGATGGTCATGCGAAGACTCATGATCGTGATACTGGCCCTGTTCACGCTGTTTATCCTCATCGCGCAAGTAAGGGCGAGCCAGCGGGTGGCGCTGGTGATCGGCAACGCGAAATACAAGCACGCGCCCGCGCTCGCGAATCCCCTGAACGACGCGGGCGACATCGGCGCCGCGCTGGATCGCCTGGGATTCAAAGTCACCAGGCTCGATAACGCGGACCAATTCGGGATGATCCGGGGGCTCAAGGCGTTCACGCGGGCGGCGTCTACGGCGGAGGTCGCGCTCGTCTTCTACGCCGGCCATGGCATCGAGGTGGACAAGAGAAACTTCCTGATCCCGGTGGACGCGCGTCTTGAGAGCGACCGGGAGGTGGAGTTCGAGACGGTACCGCTGGATCTGGTATCGCGCGCCGTGGAAGGCGCCTCGGGCTTGGGCCTGGTGATCCTCGACGCCTGTCGGGACAACCCGTTCGCGGCGGCGATGAAGCGCTCGGGAGCGAAGCGCTCGATAGGACGCGGTCTCGCGCGCGTGGAGCCCTCCGGCGAGACGCTCGTGGCCTATGCCGCGAAAGGGGGGTCGGTGGCGGCGGACGGCAGAGGCCGCAACAGCCCCTACACGAAGGCCTTGCTCGCCCACTTGGAGGAGCCCGGCCTCGAAGTCGGGCTGATGTTCAGAAAGGTGCGCGATTCGGTGCTCAAGAAGACGAACGGCCGGCAGGAGCCTTTCGTCTACGGCTCGCTCTCGAGCAAGGGCTTTTATTTCACAAAGACGCCTGTGGCGACGCCCGTGGTACCCAGGGTAGTGGACAAACCCAAGGGAGGTGTGAAAAACGCCGAACTGTTGTTCTGGGAATCTGTGAAAGGGAGTAGCGACCCGGCCGATCTGAAAGCCTATCTCGAGCAGTTCCCCGTCGGAGTCTTCGCGAAGCTCGCGCGCAACCGCTTGAAGCAGCTCTCGAACCCCAATACGCAGACGCGGGGTGCGACTGAGACTGTGGAGTTGTCGCTCGGCCTCAAGCGCTCTGAGCGACGGCGCATCCAGATAGCTCTTTGGGCGAGCGGCTTCGAACCTGGCGACCGGGACGGATTGTTCGGCCAAAGCACGCGGGCGGCGATAGGGAAGTGGCAGGCTTCCTTGGGCAAGGCCAGGACGGGGTATCTGGACACGGAAGGGGCGAAGGCGCTGCTCGAGGTGGCGCCGGATCTTTCTGGAGGTGTCTGGGCGGTGGCCGAGGATGGCGCCTGCAAGCTATGGAACGCCTACCCCGAGCCGGGCGAAAAGGTGAGTTGGACAGGTGCGTGCAAGGACGGCAAGGCGTCGGGTATGGGACGTGTGGTCTGGAAGAGCGCGCGCGGCGAGAGCACTTACGATGGCGAATACCGCGCCGGTAATATACACGGTCGCGGAATTTATGTTTGGCCTAGCGGCGCGCGCTACGAAGGCGAATGGAAAAGCGGCAAGTGGCACGGCCGCGGAACCTACACGTGGCCCAACGGCAGCCGCTACGAGGGCGAATACCGGGACGATAAGCGTCACGGACACGGAATCTTTACCTTCGCCAGTGGCGTCCGCTACGAGGGCGTGTGGCGTGACGGCAAGATACATGGCCCGGGTGTCTTATTCAACAAATCCGGAAAGAGAGTGGCGTCTGACAACGCGAGGAACGGCTGCTTCGGCAAACGAGACGGAAGGTGGATTACGTCCGGTGCGAGCGCCGAGGAGTGTGGGTTCAAGTGAGCATAGGCGTACTGTGGCACCGACCCGTTAAACGACAGTGTCGGTGACTTCTTTCAAGCTGCTTCCGGGCACACTGTTGCTTTCGGGTAAACATCCAGCAGGAACAAGACCCTTCCCCAAGGTTGTCGCTGAAGATAATGAGCAAATACGTGAGAACAGCCAGGGCAGTAATTGATATAGGCCGATGAAATTAATCCGGTCACCATCCCATGCGATGAGGTTTACAGGAAGCGAGTCCACATTGATTTTCCGCTCTCGAAATTGCACCGCGTCCGATCTGTTCACTCCTATGTGAAGAATACGGAAACAAATACACGATCACTAAATCACGAGTTATCCCCCGCTGAAAACCTCCCACTACCTGAAAACACGCGAAGGATGCGTTCCTGGGTCCGCGGGCGGGCGCCTCGTTCAGGATGCGCGGCCCCGCCGTCGCCCCGCCTCAAGCAGGGGCGTTCCCCCGGACGCGGTCCTCTAGCGCTCCTTATTCCTCTGCGCGCTCCTCTCCTCGGATATGGAGGTCCAGCGCTGCGCCCGTGCCCACGCTTCGATGTCCGCGGGCCGGTAGCGCAACCGGTTGCCTATGCGGCGGAAGGCCGGCCCCTCGCCGCGGGCGCGGCAGCTTCCCAGCACCCCCGGCGAGATGCCCAGCCGGGCGGCCGCCTCCCGCTCGCTCAGGCAGTCCCCGGCATGCCTGTTCATGCCTTCTCCTCCGGCCCCGGGCCGGGCGAGGGGATGTACCGCGGGAGCCGTCTCGGCCAGCCGCGCCCGGATGGCCCGGACCTCCTCCTCAGTCGCATGGGCCGCCGTCCAGGCGCGCACGCGGTCGACCGTGGTGAGCCTCGGCGATACCCCCCGGCGGAACCGCCCCACGAAGGAGGGGTCGCCCAGGGCCTCCTCGCCCAGGATCGAAAGCTTGGTCCCGCTCACCGCCAAGTAGGTCTCAAGCTCCAGCCGGAAGGCGGGCCCCAGGGGCGGGTGCCCGATGAAGGCCAGCACCCGGTCGGCCGTCGCGAGACGCACCGAGCGGCCCCGCGCCAGCGTGGAGGCGAAGCCGGGGTCCCCCAGCGCGTCCGCGCCGAAGCGGCGCCCGCTAACGCCCTGGCGCTCGCGCCAGGCGGTGACCGCCCCGCGCAGATGGTCATCGAGCGTCACCCCGGTATCGAGCGTCGTCATGTGAGCGAACACAAGACGAAACTTCATGGCCGATCAATCCCCCTATCATGTTCCTGCAATTAAATGTCCAGGATATTTTCAGCTGGAAATATGAATCCCCCCGGCCGGGCGAACGCCCAGGCCGGGGGGAGGGTGTGCTACCAGCGCCGGGAGCCCTTGAGGAGGACCCCGCTCTCGGGGGCGTCGCCGCCGGCGTTCTCGCGCAGGCTCGCCTCGAGGCTCACCTCGGTGGCTTCGCCGAACTTCCAGCGCGCGCCGGCGCGCCACGTGTCGCCGGAGTCAGAGAGCGCCACGCCCGTGTAGGGCGTAAGTAGGCCGCCCCGGAAGCCGAACCCGTAGCCCGCCTCGGCGTCGATGCTCGCTCCGGGCGCCAGGCCGTCCCCGAACGCGCCCGCCCGCTGCGACCAGAGCCGCTCGGCGCCGCCCGCCGCGGCGCCCCGGGCGGAGCCGGCCCGCATCGAGAACCCGCGTCCGTCAGGGGCCTGCGCATACTGCACCGAGCCGCTCACCCCCCATTCCTCGTAATCATCCTCCGAATGCGCCATGAGACCCCGCGCGCCTACCTCCACCGTGAGGCTCCCCGACGTCCAGCGCAGGGAACCGCCGACCTCCAGGCCGCTACCCGTCTCCGCGTCGCCCCCGTCATGGCGAAGGCCCGCCTCGATAGATGCGGCGAGGGCGCTCCCGTCCCCCACGCGGAAGCTGCGCGAGGCCTCTATCAGCAGGCGGATCCGGCTCGTCTCGACTTCCGTTTCCACCAGGTTCCTTGCGGCGTCGGACGCCGTCGCGGTGGCCATTAGGTCCGCCCGCAGGGCGAGCTCCAGGCCGCCCGCCGAGCGGGCCGGGAGCAGGACGCCGCGCGCACCCGCCGCCGCCATGCTCGTCTCGATGTCGGTCTCGGTCGCCGCAACTCCCTCGGGACTGAGCGTCATGTCCCCCGCACCGAAGCCCACGACGCCCCAGAGCGACAGGTTTTCGCTCACCCGGTAGCGCGCGTAGGGATAGACGCCCGTGAGGACCGATTCGACCTCGCCCCTCATGCCCGTCCCCGTCTGCTGCTCGTACGAACCCTCGCCGGAACTGCGCGAGAGCGCCACGCCCGCGAGCCAGGGCCCGCGCTCGTAGTCGAAGCCCAGCGTCGCCGTCGTCACGTCGCCCTGGAGCGTGAGCGCCCCCTCGGCGCCCTCGAAGATCGAGCGCGCCCCCCGGCCCCAGACCGACCAGCGCCCGGACGGGTTCGCGCCACCGCCACCCGCGGAGGCCATATGAAACGAGCTCGCGAGCAGGAGTTCGGGCATCGAGAGCTCGCGCGCCGCCGCGTCCGTCCGCTCGTTCAGGCCGCTTTCAAACCCGCTCGCGCTCCCGAGGAGCGGCCCGCCCCCGGTGAGGCGGGGATTGAGACCAGACCCCGTGAACAGGGCGTTCCCGTACGCCGGGAGAGCGTCCGGGTCCGCGCTCCAGTCCAGTTCCTGTCCGCCCAGCCTCACCCGCGTCGCGGGCGAGGCGCCAAGGCGCTCGCCTACCGCGTCGGCGACGTGCTCGGCCGCCGCCCGCCCGAACCGCGCCAGCCAGGCGCGGGGCATGGGGTCCGAGTTCACGATCGTCCCCGTCGCCTCGCCGTCCGCGATGCGCCCGCCCGCGGCGTTCGAGAGCCTTAAAGAGAAGGTCTCCTCGCCCTCGTCGTGGCTGTCGTCGAGCACCGGCACGCTCACCGTCTTCGTCGTCTCGCCCGCCGCGAAGATGAGAATGCCGTGCGTCGCCGTGTAGTCCTCGCCCGCCTTCGCCGTGCCGTCCGCCGTCGCGTAGTCCACCGTCACCAGGTGCGCCGCCGTGGTGAAGGCGCGGCTCAGGGAGACCACGAAGTCCACCGTCGCGCCCGCGCCCTCCTCCGCCCGCGCGTCCGCCACCGAGATGTCCGGACGCCAGTCCACCTTGTGGCCGGAATCGTGCCCGAGGCCGCCGTGGCCGAGCGCCGCGTCCGCGCCCCCCGCCGAGCGGATCGTCCCGCCGTTCAGGGCCAGCGTGTTCGCCAGCACCGCGATCCCCCGCGTCGAGTAGTTCGGCTCCACCACCGTGTGGGTGAAGGTGAGGCTGCCCGTGCCGGAACCTTCCTCATAGACCGCCCGCTTCTCGCCCCACGCCGCCGGGTCCATGTCGATCGAGAGCCCGGGACTGCCGGTCACCGACACCGCCGCGTCGAAGTTCACCCGGACGCGGATCGTCTCGCCCAGCAGGTAGGTGTCGCCCGAGGCCGGGCTCGAGACCACCGCCACCCCGGTCACCGAAGGCGGCCCGCCGGGGCTGCCGTCGCCGCCGCTTGCGGGCTGCGTCCGCCAGTCCACCTTGTGCGCCGGGTCGTGGGCGAGACCGGCATGGCCGAGCGCCGCGTCCTGCTGCGACGCCGCCGACCTGATCGTCCCGCCGCCCAGCGCCAGGGTGTCGGCGAGCACCGCGATCCCCCGCGTCGAGATGTTGGGCTCCACCACCTCGTGCGCGAAGACCAGCGTCGCCGTGCCCGAGCCGCTCTCGTAGGCCGCCCGCTTCTCGCCCCAGTGCGCGGGGTCCATGTCGATGGTCACCCCCGGCGTCCCGCCGGTCGTGTCCACCTCGACCGCCTCGCTGAAGGTCACCTGCACCCGGATCTTCTCGCCGAGCGCGTAGGTGTCGTCGCTCCCTGAGTCCGAGACTACCGCCACCCCCGTCACCGGCGGCCCGCCCCCGGTGACATTCTCCAGGTCGATCTTGAAGGACCTCAGCTCGGAGCCGTCCCTGGACCGCCCCGCTTTCGGCGCCGCCACCGGGTTGCCGGCCAGGTCGCGCAGCGGCCCGCCGCCGCCGTCCGCGCGCCGCCAGTAGATCACCCAGTTGCGCTCCGTCAGCCCCGCCGTCGCGTGCGGCGCGTGGGGCGCGCGCTCTCCCAGCCCGACCGTCACCGTCGCGCCGTCGACCGCCACCTCGCCCGTGGGGTTGTAGCCCCTCGCACCCGTCTCCGAAGTCGCCACGGACACCATGAACGAGCCGCCCGTCGCGTCCGGATCCAGCGCCTCGCTGAGGAAGAGCGTCACCGTCCCGCCGTCGATCTCGCCCCGCAGCACCTGCGGCGGCGCCGCGTCCACCTTGTGCGCCGGGTCGGCCGCAAGCCCCGCATGGCCGAGGAGCGCGTCCTCATGCGTCGCCTTCGACCTGATTGTTCCTCCATCGAGTTCCAGCGTGTCCGCGAGCACCGCGATGCCGTCAGGCGCCTCGTCCGGCGCCGCGGCCGTCCAGGCAAATGTCAGCGCGTCGCTGCCGGAGCCGTCCTCGTACGTGGCCCAGCGCTCGCCCGCGCCGTCGTCGCCGCCCAGGTCGAGCTTCAGCCGCGGCGCCCCGGATTCCGTGTCGACGTCCACCGCCTCGCCGAAGGTGAGTTGCACCCGGACCTTCTCGCCCGCCGCGTAGGTCGCGTCGTCGCCTGCGTCCGAGACCACCGCCACCCCGGTCACCGCGGCCCGCGCGCCCGCCACCCCCTCGGCGTCGAAGTCCGCCAGCTGCTTGTGTTCGGCGGTCCACAGGCCGAACTCCCCCTGCGGGCGCCGGTAGTGCACCGTCACCCCCTCGCCGTCGGCGAGCGGCCGGCCGAGCGTCAGCTCGACCCCGGCGCCGTTCGCGGCGAACGCCGCGTCGATGACCGGAACGGGCGCCGCCGCCGGCGCGGCCGGCGTCACCGTGAAGTACGCCGTCCTCGGCAACGCCTGCGGCTCCAGCGCCTGATGAAACTCCATCATCATCCGCTCGCCGCTCCCGGACAGCCCGCTGCCGCCCATCACGGTGCAGCTCCCCGCCTGCGCGTTCGCCACCGCCTGCCCGGTGAATTCGCCCGCCTCCATGCCCCAGCGGTTCTGCAGCGCGTTCGCCGAGGGTCTCGCATACGTCAGATTGAACGTGTCGCACGGCATCGCCGTCCGAACCATCTGCAGTTCCACCCACTTGCCGCGTACCGTCACGAGATTGACGCCCAGATACGACCCGTCGAGCGCGAACGCGCTCTTGTC
>JAJEJD010000013.1 GCA_022828125.1 bacterium
GAACGGGAACGGCAACGGCGCGCACGCCGAGACGGCGGCTGTGGCGGCGACTGCCGGCGTAGTGGGCGAAGACATTCCATTTTGAGCGCTTCATGGGCCGGCGCCTCACGCGTCGGCCCATTTTTTTGCTCGTTATCCAGAGAAGGCCCACCCTGTCGGCTCTCACATCTACCGGGAACACCCGGTAAATCTCCGGCTCCGTGAACGATGAACCGTGTTCACGGAAGATCCGCCTGTACCTGCAATCATCCCATATTCCAGACAGTGGCTCGATCTACCCCCCGCTGCGGGAATTTCGGGCCGGAAAAGACGGCCCGAAATGACCCTTTCCGCAGCATGAGAGATTGTTTCCCGATGAGCTTCGCCTTCATCGTGAAACACCAAAGGCTCTTGTGTCCCGGTGGCGGTACTACCCTCTCTCTCTTAGCGTCCTCATTTTAGCACGCACGGCGCGGGGTCAAGGGTACTTTTGCAAAAAACGCAAAAGCATCTTTTTTCAGAAAAAATCGGTGAAGCGTGGATTTTTTCCGCTGCGCGCCCTCCGGGTGAAAAAAGACTGAAAACCGCCCCTGACGCCCACGCCTGACACGTGCTGAAAATGGGGCGCTAAGAAGCGCATCCGTTAACTCTCTGGAAAGGAGAAAGGCATGGAAACCACCGTGGTGAATCTGAACGACTACTTTGCGCCTCAATTCGGAGGCGGCTTGCTGGTCAGGATCGACCGGATGACGAAGTGGGGAAATCCCTTCCGCATCGGCAAGGACGGCTCCCGCAGCGAGGTCATCGAGAAATACCGGCGATGGCTCTGGGAAAGAATCCAGCGCGAGGAGCAGGACCTCTACGAACTCGCAGACCTTCAAGGCTGCGAACTCGGCTGCCACTGCCATCCCCTCTCGTGCCACGGCGACGTACTCGCGCGCGCCGCCGAGTGGGCCGCCAGGTATCTCGACGACATGCCGAAAGAAGTGGGGCGCAACGAGCGTGGCTACGCTCTTCCCGAATTCAACCATCCCCTCGCTTGAGGACAACGAAAGGAGTGAACGATGACTGCCACCGAGACACACAAGGATAGCATCATGCACGAGCACGCAGAACATGAAGCGCAGAATGAAACCTTCACCGCTATGGTATGCGAGCAGGCAGCTCTGTTCGGCGCGACCCCCGGGCCGGACGAGTTCGACAACCGGCCCGTGTGGGGCGAGGCGGAGGCCACCGCCGCCGTTCTCAAGGCCTTCCACCTGCTCGCCGAGACAGCGCCCGACGGCACGCAACTCGCGGATGAGCGAAGCAACCTCCTGTGGGGCTTCGTCAACACCCTCGACGCCCAGACACAACGGCTCGACCGCGCCGCCGACAAGCTCATCCCCGGCATCCGTGAACTGCAGCGCGAGCAGGACGGCTCCGAGATCAGGTCCCGCGAGCTCGAACTCGCCACCGACAGGGCGCAAAACTTTAATGCTCGGCGTGATGCTTTTGAACAACTCCGTGACGCCGCCGCAGAGGCCTACCGCGTCGAGACCGGCGAGGTATGGCGGCCCAGGCGAGGATCGCACGTCAGCCAGACCGGAAAGCTCACGTCGGCCGTGATCGAGGCGCGCGACTTCCAGCGTGCGAAAAAGGACCGCGAGAACACCGCGCACTTGCCGCAGGGAACACTCGTCGCCGTCGCGGGTGGCAAGGAGGCGAACGATGCGGGCAAAATCATCGCGCATCTCGACAAGGTCAAGGCCAAGTACGCCGACGTCGTCCTCGTCCACGGCGGCGGCCCCGGCGCCGAGAAGATTGCAGCCGGATGGGCCGAGCGGAACGGCGTCCACCAGATCGTCTGCAAGCCGGATTGGGATGCGCATGGACGTGCGGCTCCTTTCCGGCGCAACGACGAGCTGCTCTCACTCCTCCCCAAGGGCGTGGTCGCGTTCCCCGGTTCGGGCATCACGGACAACCTCGTCGACAAGGCGAAAACCCTCGGCATCCCCGTTCAAAAAGTAGCCTGACGTGAACGCTCGACGAGTCGCGTCGTCGCCCCGGCGGCGCGGCTCGTTTTTCCCCTCGTTCGTTCCGCCGCTCTTCCTCGCATACTCCACTCGTCTCCACGCTCAATCGCCGCTGCGGCTCCCGCTCGTTATTCTCGCCGGCGAAAGTTCCCCCGACTCGTGTTCCATAAAATCCCTGCGCTTGCCGCCCGTCGGCGTTTCGTTCAGTACACCCCACGCAGCGGGCTGCTGGGTGCAGGTCAATCGTGCGCCAGGCATGCCGTTCTTTGCTCAAACGCCGTCAAATACCGCCCCGTTTTTGTTGGGAAAGCGAATGCCGATCGAAATGCGCCTGTATCTCTTTGAAATCTCTTCACTTCACACCTCGCGCATGTCAATCGACATTCGCTGGAAACAGCGCTCCTCTTCCATGTATGCTGATCGGCATTCGCCGCTCGGGTCGCAAGGTACGCTGTGGCCGAACGTTCCACAGGCCGGATTCTATCGATTTACGGTCCAAACCATGTGCATGGAGGGTGAGAAATGATGAGCGGAATCGACCAAAAACCGACAGGAGAAGATGCCCGCACGGAAGGAAAACAAAGCCACGCGCGCGTATCGAGGACCATCCGCTTCTCCGATCCCGAGTGGGAACGGGTCGAAATCGCCGCCAAGCGGCGTGGCGACACTGCGGCCGAGTTCATTCGCAACGCCGCTTTGGCCACCACGGAAAGCGAATCGGGGTCGTATCCGCCGGAAATTACCGCCCAGATCGAGCGGATCTATCGCGGCGTATACCTTCTCGCGTCAATCAAGCGGGATGAAATGCTCCGCGAAGGACGCCGTGAAGAGCTCGACCGGACCATGAAGGCCGCTCGCGAGTCACAGGATTCCATCATGAAAAATGCTTCCGAATGAATTTTTCACAGGCTCTTTTTCCCTGACATCGTCACGCTAAACATGGACAAGATCGCCGAAAAGCATCGAAGTTTCATTTTTCGGTCCCAATAAACGAACGAGAAGATCTCCCATATCGTGCCCATAATTGCTCGGGCGGGATCACAAAAACACCTGATGCCCAGATTGTCAATCTGTGGACCGAGCTTCCGGTCTATGAGCAAAAGGGATAAGCCTTTCTGTTGGTTCTTCTTCTCAATCAACTATATTTGCCTCGCGCTACCTCTACATTGAAAAGATTTGGGACAAATAAAATCGTTTCAGGATATGATGATTTTGGACGCAGAATACCATCAACAACAAAAGGAAAGTCCGAGGGCGTGAGACAGGATAGATTCATTGGAACCTCTTAAAAAAGAAAAGAAATAGATTTAAGAAGGATTAACTAATCCCCCCTTTCATCTATTTATATGTTCCGAAAGGGGGGATTTTTTTGAAAGGGGAATCCACCATGAAATACATGATTTGCTACAACCTAAGAAACCCGAACCGGAAATACAAAAAACTACATCGAATGCTTAGACAACTTAGGGCTACGCACGTGTTTGATTCCTTATGTGTATTTGAGTATCCCGGTGTTGATACCGATAGATCAAACATCGTATTCAATGTTCTTTCCAAGTCCCTTGAACCTAATGATGGGCTTTTAGTTGTTGCTTTGAACAGGGATGCTAGAATAAAGGTAAGTAAGCCCATAAAACATACATCTTCCGTATAATTCAACCCGCTTCCCCCGATTTAAGTTTTGGCGCAACGAAGTCCTTGACAAAACCGATTGTCTTATTCAACATGTTAGATGCCAAACAAATCCCAAGGCCCTGAAGTCGGGCCGCCTGCGGAATACAAAACCGCATCCTTGCGGGAATACGCAGGAACCCCTTCACAATTGGGATTTGTTTGGCGACCGACCCGGCCTCGTTGGGAGGTCGGCAAACTCTCATTTGAAAGGGGGAAGTAAAGATGAAGAAGCTACTAATTGTTTGTGCCGTTTTGATGTTCGTTTTCGTTTCCGCACCTGATGCAAGGGCCGATATGAAGAAAGAAAGGATACTCGTATGTGCCAAGATATTGAAAGGTACGGGCGCATCAAAGGATTTGATCGGCAATATCTGCAAAAGCTACGGAAATTCAAAGCACAAATTCCTGACGCCAGAAGTTAGAAAATTCATGAAAACGCGAACTTTACATACCGCGTATTGTGGATGGGTACGTGATCTTTTGGCGGGTTGGGGTCAACTATCTGATAGGAACATGTGGGGAACAGGGTGCGCCCCCGCTCACTTATCGGATGGTCAAATCGGACGACACGGGCGAAGTTACGGAAATTAAAAAAATTGCCGTAGGGCGTGTGCTCTTTTCTTAGGGAAAAGGGCGGGGAGCGGAAACCAAAGTTTTGATAGAATAAAGGCGGCATCGGGGCGATTACATGGGTTCTGGTGGGTGATAGGCATCACGCCTTGATCCCCCAACTCAAAAAACCGCGATGCCGCCTTTTGTATTTATCCTTGCCAACTTTGCTTAATTATTCCCTTTGTATTCTTTGAGTACGGTGTCTTTTGTGGAATCGAGCACGCAATCCAGCCTCCGTAGCACCAGGAAGGGCAACATCACGAGCCGGTATTGCGGAGGCCGGTACGGCCCGCGCAGCTGGTTGGCGATATCCCAAATGCGATTCGTGAGTTCCGTATGAGCCTGAATGTTCATCTGCACTCCTGTTACGAGCGTGTTTGGCCGGTTATCAAGCATTCCGAAAAAATTATTGGCTACTCCGCCTCGCGCGATTCGTTTCAATGAAACAGTTCTTCGAGCGCGCCCCGTTGCGCAGCGTGTTTGGCCGGGTTGTCATTCTTCAGCTTCTCGAGGTTCAGTAACTTCCATCGGATCGCCGGCAGTTCCGCCGCCCCCGGAAGGTTGATGAGGTCGAAATCGGGTTCCGCATCATGGAGCGAAAGCAAAAAAGCAGCAATCTCTCCACTCAAGCGCTCCCTGATATCTGCGTGAAGGCGAGAACGAGTCTCAATCAGATCGTCCCTCGTCACATTCTCTCGCGTCATTCCCAGGAATTCCTCGTCGTACAGCGCGTCCTGAAAGGGAGCGGCCGGCGCCAGCAACTCATGCATCGGCCGGCCGGAGCCGGCCACATAGGCCATGAACACGCGGAACAATTCATCGGTGAGGCCTTCGTTCTCGTAGAGGAGCTTGACGTCGAACAGATCGCGCGGGTGCTGACGGTCGAGCGCCGCATGCAGCTTGCCGCCGTAGAGATCCTCGAAGGCGAGGACGTTCATCTCGACGAAGCCGAATCGTTCGGCGACGGCCTCAGTGGTCGTCATCAGATTTGGCGGGAACACCGTCCCTCGCGTTATCGGGGAAGTTTCTATTTTCGTCTGCGCCCGGGCGTCACGGACCGTGATTCGCGTCCCGGCGTCACCGCCGCCAGACATACGTCTCGCCTGCGCACGCGGATTGCGCCTCGCGATCGAAGCCATGATCCGGCCTAATCTCTCGTCGATGTCCCTGAGCGATTCCTCGCGAGCACCTAAGGGCAGATAGGTCAGATCAATATCGACGGAAAGGCGCGGCATATTTCTGTAGAACAGGTTGATGGCCGTGCCACCCTTGAGCGCGAATACGTTCTCCCGGGCGATATACGGCAGGACGCTCAGAAGCAACCGAACCTGATGCACATAGCGCTCATGCATGGGAGTCTCCCCCATCTCCGTCCACGGTCGCAAACTCCCCTGGCACGTAGATCCGGTAGGCCGGATGCATCCTGCCGCCACTTACCAGGGCCCGCGGCCCCGAGCCAAGGTCGACTTCCGAGGGGTCAAGATGTTTGCGCCATGGATGCCGGTGCCTGTCCGCGAAAACGAAAAACAGCCGGCGGACCTTCACGCTACGGCAGAGCGTGAGCAGTCTCATCAAATGTTGCGGTCGCAGCGTCGTCAACCCCTCGAAGATTTTGTCCAGGTAGTTGAAGCTCGCGCGGTGCGGCAACTCGTCGAGCGCCTCGAGGATGGCTCGTTCAGGCGATGAGGCTTTGATGGACCACCCCAACGCATTCACCAGCTGAGCGGGTTGTCCGGTATCTTGACCGGCGTGCATTACGCCCGTCAAGTCATCGTCGAAGAGCGTGGAGCGGTGCGTGATGATTTTCGTCTGCATCGGCAACCGCTTCAGCCATGACGGCGCGCGTCCGTAGACGTGAATGCGAGGCGAACCGCCGAGACCGACATAGTGAGCATAGCCCGCAATGTCGAGAGCGCTCTCGCCGCCCAGGTGCACGTCATGCTTCAGGAGCCATTGTAATGAGAGAAGCAGGATTTCCCAGGACAAACCGGGAGAAGTCTGAAATCCCTCAGGCAGGGGTCGGCGGTAGACTCCCCGAATGATCCGCTCCAGCCATCCACGGGACACGTAGTTGTGGATGGACTTCGAGTCGATGCCCTGTGCCTTGAGCCACGGCGTATCGACCACGAAACCCGGCGGGACCTTGTCCAGAAGCGGTTTCAGCCTTTGCGTTCTTTGATGGTTCATGACCAATGAAATCCCGTGTTTTCAAAAATCCTTCAGATCCGTTTTATCTACATGAAAATTAAATGGTCATATACCATGTAAAATATATAAACTCAAAATATTCTAGCATTTGAAAGTCACCCTCGATTTCAAGACGTGGTCTCCTCCGGTCTACACGCGTCGGCGAGTCTGGCGCCCATCTCGAAGCCAGAAACTGTCTGCCGATTTCGGACCTGAAATCCTTCGCTTTATTTTCCTGCAAGAAGTTGCGCTCCGCAGGCAATTCGTTTCAGTAGATCGAATGAATAGAGACGCCTACATTCCCGGATAATACCAGTCTAAAGGAAGACGCAAGTAGTTTCCTACATCTCCATCCCGTGCGCAGAACGGACCTTTTCTATCTTTGAGGTCCGACGCTCAATGGGTTGCTCCGCCTCCTTCGTCCTTCCTGCTTCCCTGAGTTTGTCACTAATTGCATCAAGCGCCGCGACCCGCTCTCCGGTCGCGGTTTCGAGCCGCTCGCGCAGGGCCTTAGCGTCGTCGGTCACGAGTTCCGCCCGGTCGCGGGCGCGGCTGATCTCGACGTAGAAGCTCTTCTGCGTGGTGAGGTGGGGGTGATTGGCCTGCATCGCGGCGATCACGTTGTCGACGGTCCGGCCCTGGAAGGCGTGCACGGTCGAGGCCCAGGCATGGTCGAGGTGGCGCAGCTGGGGCTCGTCTTGCCTGAGTTCAAGCCTGCGCCCGTCTTCGAGGCGGAAGCTCACGCGCTCGCCGCTCACGTCCGTGACCTCGGCAGTCCGGCTGTTGACCAGACCGAGTTTCCTGTCGTTGCGAGTCCAGCGGATTCGGTCGCCGGCGCGAAGCTCGATATCTTCTGCCCAGTAGACCTCGGCGCCGCCCGTCCGCCCGGCGATACGTTCCGGCTTCCACAAAACGCGCCCGCCGTTCTTGCCTTCGAGCACCACTGTCCGGTTCTCGTGATCCACGCCCGATACGCGGAGTTCGTCGCCCTTCTCCACGCCCAGGCGCTTGTAGGGGCGGTGGAAGGCCACGACGTCACCCGGGGCGTAGTTCGCGGCGAGCGATTTCTCGGGGTTCGTATAACCGCGGGAGACGAGCCGCTCGCACCTGAAGGCGGGGCCGTCGATACTGCCCTCGCGCGCCAGACGCTCCCGTATATGGGCGTTGATCTTCCGGCGAAGATCATGACTGGGCGCCATGACGCCTGTGTTCTCGCGCGCCCCGGGCGAGAGCACGAGCCAGCGCGCCGCCACCGCGCCCGCGATGTTGTCGGCCTTCACCTGCGCGACGTTGGACCCGAGCTTCTCGAACGCGCGGCCGATCTCGCCGGCGAGGCTCGCCTCGACCGCGGCCTTGAGGTCCGGGTCACGCTGGCGCAGGATATCGTCCATCACGGCAGTCTTCATGCCTGCTTGCTGGAGTTGCGCGAAGGGCTTGCCGGCGTCCACGGCGCCCAGTTGTTTCTCATCGCCCACCAGTACGACCCTGGGGATGCGCAGGGCGCGGGCGACCCGCAGGAGGTCGCGGGCCTCGCGGGTAGAGGCGAGAGACCCTTCGTCCACCACGAGCACCGTCTTGCCCCATGCCGCGCGCATCTGCCGCTCGGCCTTTCTGGTGAGCCTTTCCGCGGCCACGCCGGCGTTTCGCGCGAGGAAACGCTGCAGCGTCTCGCTCTCGATCCCGGCTTCGGTCCCTAGCGTCTTGACCGCCGAGGCCGAGGGCGCAAGGCCCTTGACTTCGAACCCGCGTTTTTCCAATAACACGCGGGCGCGGCTGAGCATGGTGGTCTTGCCGGTCCCGGCGTAGCCCTGCACGCCGACGACGCGGTCCTTGGCCGAGAGGATGAGCTTGACCGCTTCCCTCTGGCCTTTCGTCAACGCTCCCTTGTGCAGATACGCCTGCGCGATCCAGCTGCGCATCGCCACGCGGCCCCGGCCCTGGCCGCCCCGCATCAGCCCGATCGTCTCGCGTTCGTCCGCCAGCGCCTTGTCGGTCGCCAGGTCGTCTCTTCCGTGCAGCCCCGGCGCGGGGTGAAGCCGTCCCCCTCTTTCGAGATTGCCCAGCGCCCTCTCCGCCGCCTCGACGGACACCGCGCCCGGCCGCCAGGCCAGCGCGGCGGCAAGCGCGTCGGAGCGGGCGAACACCGCTTCGCGCTCCGCGAGATGCGCCACGGCCCACTCCACGGCCTCTCCGGCAATTCCCTGATCCCGCGACGACTCACGGGCCTCGCCTGAGCCTTCCAGGCCGGCGACCTTAGAGGTCGCTTCGGCCGCATGGGTCCTGGCGTCGAATCCGAGGTCCGCGGCCTGTTTCTCCCACAAACCCCTGAGCGCGGACTTGTCCACGTCACGCTTGCGGGCGCGGGTCATGAGCGCCGCGCGCTCTGCGAGGCGCTGGTTCTCCGCTGTCGTTCCCAGGCCCCGCTCGGCCATCGCGGCCTCGATCTCCGCCCGCCGGGTCGAGAACGCCTCGATCACCTCGCGGCCGACGCCGGCGACCTCGAACCGACCGTCTGCGTGCGTCTTCTCTATCCCGTAGCCCAGCTTCCCCAGTCCCTGCGCCAGTTCGCTCCTGTAGAGCATGCCGATCAGCTTCTGGCTGCGATAGAGCGCCTCGTTGGACATCGTCCTCCACTTGCCGTCCGGACCCCGGACCATGTTGGCCAGCACCGCGTGGGTGTGGAGCTGGGGGTCGAGGTTGCGCGAGGCGTCGTGGCGAAAGGTCGCGGCCACCGTTTTCTGATCGCCTGTCCGGACCATGCGTCCCGTCTCCGGGTCCTTCATCCTGGTCTCCGTGGCGTGGCCCTCGACCCAGGCGAGGGTGCGTTCGACTGCCCGGTCATGCGCCTCGACGACACGGGCGTCGCCGCCCACCAGCGCGGCGAGCGAGACGGATTTGGGGGCCGAGAAGGTGAGGTCGCGTCCGGGCCGGTGCTCGAGGACGCCGTCCTTGCGCCTGCGGCCGAGCTTTCTCCCCGAACCGTCGGGCACATGGCCTTCGAGCACCGCCTTGAAGACTTCCGGGTCGACCGTGCCCGTGAGGCCTAAGTCCTCCGCTCCCTTGCCGGTCCATGCGCTCACCTCCCTGTGGGCGGGGTCGTCTTTGGCGTAATAGCCGTCGCGCTCGTAGTAGGAGGCGCCCTGGGCGGGGGCGGCGACGGTGCCGATCGAGACGACCATCACAACCAGTCCGGCGTGCGGGACCCGGCCTCTTCGCCCCGGTTTTGCTCATCGTCATCGGCTGCGCCGGCGTCATCCCCTTCCGCGGAGTGGACCGCGGGTTGCGGCGCCTCGGGTGTTTCGAGGGCCTGATCTGGTTCTGCCAGGTCTGAGTCCGGCGGCGGAGCGGGTCGTTCACACTTGGTTTCCGCCTCATCGTTTCCGGTCGAATCGCCGTGCGATTCGGGTTCCCGCTGGTTCTCCGCCTCGCCGGATTCATGATCGCTGGCCTCACTCATCTCTTCACCAGCGGAAGCGTCCACTGTCCGGGGCGCTTCGGTTCCCGCGCCATCCTTCATCTCGGGAATCGGCGCGCCCTCTCTCGGTATGAAACTCTCGGCCGCCCCGGGCCTTTTCACGTAGTCGAGCTTGACCCGCGCCACCGGCCAGGGACCGGGGAACTTGAGGTAGCCGTTCAGATTCTCGAGGCGCATGATCTCCGAAGGCAACGCCAGGGGCCGCATCTCGCGGCGCTGGGTGAGCGAGACGCCGTCACGCATGGCGCTGGCGCCGTAGCTGAGTCCCTCCGCGTATTCGGTGACCTCGCCGCGCCCCAGGCTCTCGGCCGACCAGCGCGCCGTCTCCTGGTCGGGCGCGGCCAGCACCACCCGGGTGCCGCAGAGACCCGATACGGTCTCGGCGCCGTTTCGCCCATAAAGGTCGCGCAGGGCGGAGATCACCTGGATCCCCAGCACGAAACACCCCCCGAACTGTCGGGATTCCGCGAGACCGGGCTGCAGGCTCGGCACCTGGTGGAGGGTGGGGAGCTCGTCGAGCACGATCCATATCCTGCGTGTGTCGTCCCGGCCGAGGGAGAGGAGCGCGTTCACCGCGATCTCGAGCCAGGTCGAGATGAGGCCCCGGAGACTCGCGTGCTGGTCCCCGCGCGAGGTCAGGAACAGGAAGCCGGACTCGTCCTCGCGCTCCACCCACTCCCGTATCGAAAAGGGCTTGCCCGAGTCGGGCAGGCATTCGAGCGCGCCCAGGTGCGCGGTCAGCATGGCGCGAACAGATAGCGCCGTCTTGGGGTTCTCGGGGTCCACGATGGACTGCGCCACCGTGCCCTCCATGGCCTCGGCCAGGGAGGTCAGCTCCGTCTTGAGCAGGTGCTCGACGAGTATGCGGTTCTCCGTAACGCCGCGCTTCCAGAGGACG
>JAJEJD010000018.1 GCA_022828125.1 bacterium
CCCCCCTGTCGGGGGGACCTTCTATTTTTTATACCTCCACTTGCCGGGGTGTTGCTTTTTCTTACCCCCCTGACAAGGGGGGGTAGGGGGGGTTGGTTTTGGGGTCGAGGGGGGAAGTGTTTGACGACCGAGCAGAGAGGATTCACTCCCCCCTTAGGGGGGAGTGGATTTGGACCTCGACTGAAGAGGAAAGCTCGATCCTCATGCGGGGAGTGTTTCTCGTTTTCGCATCGACTTCGTAGCGGACAGGCCCCTGGGCCTGTCCGAGGTCGCGGCCTGTCCCTACCGGAACCTTCATCTCGGTTTGTAAGCGTCAGACATATATGTCTGACGGTGTGTCCGCCCGGTTCCGGTTGTTCGTCAATCCGATTGCAGGAGTCGTTCGCGAACGACCCCTGCGGAATGATGTGGCTCTCCCGCATTGAGAGGCTTCTTCAATAACCCCGTTTCAAGCCGGATTCGTGCGGCGCGATTCCGTGAAAATGCGCCTGATCCGGCTATCCCGGGCGGCGGGAAAAGTAGTATATTCGGTTATCCGGATATTGAGAGAAATGGAGCCGGCTCGATTCATCAAAGGAGATTGATATGAAACGAAACCTGAAGACTGCTCTCTTCTGCATCCCTCTCGCCGTTATCCTGGCTGCGGCTTTCGTTGCGCCCGCCTCCGGCATGACCCCGATTTCGCCCCAGGAGAAAAAGCTGATTCCGCTCGCGAAGAAGGAGGGGGCCGTCACCTTCCTCCAGACCTCCTTCAATAACCCGACGATCCGGCGCCTGGGCGCGGCCTTCGTCAAGCATTACGGCTTGGGAAGCGGCTTCAAGCTGAACTCCATCCAGAAGGGTACGGGGCCCACCGTGTCCCAGGCCCGGCAGGAGATACGGGCGAACAAGTTCAGTTTCGACGCCGTCGCCGTCGCATCGGCGGGCTTTTTCATCGGCGCCGCCAAAGCGGGGGCCTTCCTGCCCCTCGACAGCGGCCAGTTGAAGAACCACGAGGAAAACGCCAAGGCCCGCGGGATTTTCTATGACTATCCGCATTTCATCGCGCCTTTCTCCTACACCTTCCAGCCCGTCTGGAACTCGGGATGCCCCGGCGTAGGGGATTTGAAGGTCAACTCCTACAGCGACATCCTGGACAACCCCAAGCTGAAGGGGAAACTCATCGTCAGCGACGTGACCAAGAGCACCTCCTACTCCCTCACGACCATCGGCCTGATGGAGAACGGCTTCGACGTGCACGGGATGTGGAAGAAGATGAAGGCCCTCGACCCGCTCGTGGGCTTCCGCACCTCGGCGAAGCTTCAGTTGATGGCGAACTGTGAAGGCGCCGTGGACATGTGGAACATCACCGGCCGGATGATGCAGATCATCCGCAAGAAGCCGGACCTCGCCAAGGTTCTGCGGTGGGGCACCTACAAGGACGGCCACGTCCTGTTCGGGATGCAGGCGGGCGTCGTCAAGGGCGCGGCGAATCCCAACGCGGCGAAGCTGCTGATGGATTTCCTCCTCACCAAGGAGGCGGTGGACATCGTCGCCGAGGAGGAGATCAGCTTCTACTCCATGCTCAAGGGCTACAAGCCGCCCGCGTCCGTCAAGAAGTACATGATGGATTTCAACAAGGTGAAGACCCTTCCCATCAAGGATCAGACCGCTGCGGCGAAGAAGTTCAAAAAGATGCGCAAGGAATGGCAGAAGGTATTCCGTTAATCGATTGCGGCATGTCCAGGTTCCAGGCCGGGAGACGGGATATCCGTCTCCCGGCCCCGGAGCCGCTCGATTGAGGGGATATCATGGCTGGTATATCCGGGTCTGAGGTAGTTTCCCGGAACAACTTGGGCTACCTGCGAAACTTCTTTCAGGCAGAGAATCTCGCCACCGCCGTCGTCAGCATCTTCGTCACGTTCATCGTGGTGACGCCCCTGATCGCCCTGGTGGTGGGAAGTTTCCTCGTGCTGGACGATCTGGGATTCGGCGCGGAGTGGGGTCTCGAGAACTACCGGGAGATGTTCGAGGATCCCGTCATCCGCAGATCGTTCTTCAACACCCTCTTCGTCAGTACGGGCGCCACCCTGCTGGCCACCTTCCTGGGCGTCTCGCTCGCCTGGATCAACGCCCGGACGAATTGCCCCTTCCGAGACAGGCTCGAGCCGATGAATCTCATCCCGTTCTTCCTGAGCCCATTCGTCGGGGCGATCGCCTGGCACAACCTGGCCTCGCCCAAGGTCGGGATGCTGAACAACCTGGCGCGCGGACTGTTCGGTATAGAGGGCGCCCTCCTGAACGTGAACAACCTGTTCGGGATCATCTGGGTGACGGGGATTTTCTTTACGCCCCTCATCTATCTCTTCGTCGTGGGTTCGCTCAGGCGCATGGACCCCTCTCTCGAGGACAGCGCGCGCGTGAGCGGGGCGGGCCTGCTGCGCACCACCCTGACCGTCTCCTTGCCGCTCGTCGCGCCGGGCATCCTTTCTGGCGCGATCATCGTCTTCGTCACCAGCGCGGGGGAATTCGGCGTGCCCTTCAAGCTGGGCGCGCCCTACGGCTATGAGACCCTGACCACCCAGATATTCACCAAGGCCGTGAGCGAGCAGGCGAACACCTACATGGGCTCGGCCATGAGCATGACGCTCGGCGTCATCACGGCCATCTTCATCTGGGTGCAGCGGCGCATCATCGCGCCCCGGGAGTTCACGACCGTGACCGGAAAGGGTTTTCGGCCCAACCTCATCGACCTGGGCCGGTGGAAGTGGGCGGCCTTCGGCTACAACGTCTTCTACATTTTCGTCACCGTCGTCCTGCCCATCTTCAGCATTCTCGTGGTGAGCCTCCACAACGTATGGGTGGGCAAGATCATACCGGCGGATTTTACTTCGCTGAATTACGAGCGCATCCTCTTTTTCTGGTCGCCTAATGTGATCCAGCCGGCGACGAACGGCATCCTGAACAGCTTCATCCTCGCCTTATCGGGTTCCACGATCGCGATGGTCCTGGCCATCATTCTCTCTTTCCAGATTCACCGCCGTAAGGGCAGGTTCGTCGGACTGCTCGATTTCCTGTGCGCCGTGCCCGTGGGCTTTCCGGGCATCGTGCTCGGTATGGGGATACTCATCGTCTACATCAAGACGCCCATCTACGGCACCCTCTGGATACTCCTCCTCGGCTACGTCACCCGGTTCTTCCCCTACGGGCAGCGGAACGTGGCCTCCGTCATGCTCGCCGTCTCGGAAGAACTCGAACAGAGCTCCCGGCTCGTCGGCGCCTCCTGGGCGACGACGCTCAGGCGCATCACCATCCCGCTCCTCAAGCCTGGCATTTTCGCGGGCTGGCTCCTCATGTTCCTGATCTTCATCCGCGAGCTCTCCATCTCGATCATCCTGTTCACCGCGGGCACGGAGACACTCTCCACCGGCATCTACTACCTCCAGGAATACGAGACGGAATCGCTCACCTGTACCCTCTCCGTCATTCAGACTTTCGTCCTCCTTGCCTGTGTCCTCCTGTTCCGTAAGATAGTCGGCCGGGAGGCGCTCGTCGCCTGATTCGTTACCGTACGGCCCGATATCATGTCTTCGAATTGCATTTTTACGGCGGCTTTTACGCCCTGGAGTATACAAAGGAGGTTATTCATGGCGGTGCAGACCATTGCCATCATCAGTCCCGGAGAATTGGGAAGCGCCGTAGGCGGCGTTCTGAGAGAAAACGGGTTCGAAGCCGTCGCCTGCCTCTCGGGGCGCAGCGCGCTCACGCGGGAGCGGGCCCTGGGGGCGGGATTCCGGGACGTTCCGACGCTGGAAGTTTTATTGGAAGAAGCGGACCTCGTGCTTTCCATCATGCCGCCCGCCGACGCGGTGGATAAGGCCAGGGAGGTCGCGGCGGCCATGAAAGCCACCGGCCACCGGCCGGCTTATGTCGATTGCAACGCCATATCGCCCGACTCCAGCCGACGGGCCGGGAAATTCATCACGGAAGCCGGAGGGGTATACATCGACGGCGGGATCATCGTCGGTCCGCCGCCCTGGGAGGGGAGAGTCCCGGTTTTCTACGTCAGCGGCGAACGGACCGACCCGATGACGCAACTGGAGGGGAAAGGAATCTCCGTGCGCGTGGTCGGGAGCGAGATCGGCCGCGCCTCGGGCCTCAAGATGTGCTCCGCCGCGCTCAGAAAAGGGACCCTCGCGCTGCAAACCGCCGTTCTGATCGCCGCAGAGGCGATGGGACTGACCGAGGAATTCGAAAAGGAGATGCTCGGCAGCCGCGAGGCCCTTTACCGCCAGATGGAATCGGGAACGCGGCGCCTCCCCTCCGTGGCGGCGAGGTACGTCGGCGAGATGGAGGAGATTGCCGCGGCCTTCTCGTCCGTCGGCGTCACGCCGAAGTTTCACCAGGGCGCGTATGACGTGTACCGGCTCCTCGCCGGGACGCCGTACGCCTCCGAGACCCCGGACACGATAGACGGCGGACGAACCCTGAAACAGGCGGCGAAGACCTATGCCGATCACCTGCCGATGGGATAGACGTCTTGAATCCGGCGCAGGGCGCTCCCGGAATCGTACCGGATAACTCAAGTCATCCCGCGGGTTGAACGACGGGGTGCGCCACGTCCTCTTTTCTGATCGGTTTGATTCTCGTAGGGTAGGCGAGGACGAACAGCAGCGAGGCGACGCCGGTCACGAAGCTGAGCAGGATGGAGAGCGTGTAGTCGCCCGTCATGTCGTGCAGCAGCCCGCCCAGGAACCCGCCCGTGGCCATGCCCGAACTCGCCCCTGAGATGAAGGCCCCGTAGAGGATGCCCACTCTCCTGGTGCCGTAGTATTCGCGGGTGACCATCGGGTACATCGTCCCGTGCCCGCCCATGCCGGTGCCCACCATGAGGGCGACGGCGTAGAACAAATAAATGGAATCGGACCACCAGAGCAGGGGAATGGGGATCGTCTGCGTCAGCAGCGTGGTGAACAGCGCCCATTTCGACCCGATGCGGTCCGCCAGAACGCCCAGGCCGATTCGGCCGATGAGCGTCCCCAGGCCCATGACGCCCACGAGGCCCGCCGCCTGTATGTGGGGAACCCCCGCCTCGATCGCGATGGGCACCAGGTGGACGATGAGCACCGAGTGGCAGATGCAGTCGGTGGCGTGGCTCGAAATGATCATCCAGAACGGCCTGCGCTTCAATATCTCCCGCATGCCCAGGGAGGCTTCGGGGAGAATCGGGGTGGCGTCTTCCTGCCTGGCCGGGGAGCCGGCGGAGTCGCCGCCGCTTGCCTGGGGCCTTTTTTGCGGCACGAGGGACATGGCCGCGGGTATGGCGAGGACGAAGAAAATGACGCCCAGGTACAGGTAGGAGTTTCTCCACCCGTGGGTGCTGATGAAATAACCGGTGAGGGGCGCCAGTATCAGGATGCCGAGGCCGGTACCCGAGCCGGCCAGCCCGGTGGCCAGCCCCCGGTGCCTGGTCAGGTTGCGCTGTATGAAGGCCTGCACGGGGGTCGCGATGGCGGCGCGTCCCGTGCCCGCCATCACGCCGGTGAACAGGAAGTAGTGCCACAGGTTCTGGATGAAGAAGGAAAGGAGCAGCGAACCGCCGGAGATGAGAATCCCGACGATCAGCACGGGTCTCGTGCCGAACTTGTCGGAAAAACCGCCCGCGATCATCGAGCAGAACGCGATCATGAACATGTTGATGGAAAACGCCGCCGAGGCCGTCGAGCGGGTCCAGTCGAATTCATCCACCAGGGGGTTCAGGAATACGCCGAAAAGAAAATTGAGGCCCGAGAAGAGCCCCAGGAGAACGAAAGCGGAGACGATGAAGAGCCAGTGTCTGGCTGAGAAGAGACGGTGTAGTCGTTCCAAATGCGTTTTCCCAAAAACGGCCGAAAGGTTTCATAAGGGGCTGCGTAGAGGCCATCCTAGAAGATGCGGCGCACGCCCGCAAGCGGGGTCGTCGGAAAGCCTTTGTCAAAGGATAAAGGCAACCCCCCCCTACCCCCCCTTGTCAGGGGGGTATAAAAAGGCGATGCGCCCCATCGAGATGAGCACAAATCAACTCCCCCCTTGAGGGGGAGTCGAAGAGGCCGAGCGTTTTGTGCGAAGGCCGATTCGGTGGGGGGACATACCACAGAAAAACTCCCCCCACCGGTTCGGTTTCGGGCAAAACCCCCCTCACCTCACCGACTCCCCCTCAAGGGGGGAGTGAATCCTTTCACTTCGGCAGGAGGTGACAAACCCCTTCGTCGGGAGGGGGTTCTTTTATACCCCCCTGACAAGGGGGGGTAGGGGGGGTTGCTTTTTCCGTAGGGACAGGTTGCGACCTGTCCCTTCAGTCGCGTTTCGCCTGACCGAGGGAGGGTTTTTCAGCAGCCCCCAAGCGGGGCGGGGCGATCCTCCATGATTTCCATTGTCCCCGGTTGCCCTTACCGCCCGCTATCGTGTAAGCAGTTCTTTTTGCGTCTCTTGGGCGCAGGCGCCGGGGCGCGGCGTGGTTCGAAAAAGGACATGAGCGGATGGCGAAGCGAGTCGTGAAGTCTCAGAAGACGAAATCCACCAAACCCTGGGGCGGCAGGTTCCGGGGCGGGACGGACGCGCGCGTCGAGGCTTTCACCGAGAGCGTCTCTTTCGATTACCGCCTGGCGCCGTACGATGTCCTCGCTTCGGTCGCCCACGCGGAGATGCTCGGAGCACAGGGCATCATCCCGAAAAAAGACGCCCGCGCCATCGTCAGGGGCCTTAAGGCCATCCTGAAGGATGTGGAGGCCGGTAAATTCACGTTCCGCGCCGAGCTCGAAGACGTGCACATGAACGTCGAGGCGGCCTTGACTAAGCGCATCGGCGCCGCCGGCGGCAGGCTGCACACCGCCCGGAGCCGGAACGACCAGGTGGCCACGTCTCTCAGGCTGTGGCTCAGAGACCGGGTCGACGAGACAGGAGAGGCGCTCCTGGCGCTCAGGCGCGCTCTTCTCGCGCAGGCGGAGGCGCACGCCGATACCGTGATGCCCGGCTACACGCACTTACAGCGCGCGCAGCCCGTATCGCTCGCGCATCATCTGCTCGCGTATTCCCAGATGCTCAGGCGCGACGGGGAGCGGTTTGCCGAAGTGCGCGCCCGGGTCAACGTATTGCCGCTGGGGGCGGGCGCGCTGGCGGGCACGAGCCACCCGGTGGACAGGAAAATGGTGGCGAAAAAGCTCGGCTTCGCCGCCGTCGCCGAGAACAGCATGGACGCGGTGAGCGATCGCGATTTCGCACTCGAGTTCGCGTCCGCCGCCGCCATCGCGATGATGCACTTAAGCCGCCTGGGGGAGGAGATCATTCTCTGGGCGAGCGGGGAGTTCGGCTTCGTCGAGCTTGCGGATTCGTTCGCGACGGGAAGCTCCCTGATGCCGCAGAAGAAAAACCCCGACGTGGCCGAGATCGTCCGGGGCAAGAGCGGGCGCGTTTTCGGGGATTTGATGGCCCTGCTCACCTTGATGAAGGGGCTTCCGCTCACCTATAACCGGGACTTGCAGGAGGACAAGGAATCGGTGTTCGACGCCGCCGATACCCTGCTGGCCTCTTTGGGGGTCATGGCGCCCATGGTGGAATCCATGCGGTTTCAGCCCGAGGCGATGGCCAAAGCCGCGGAGGGCGGGTACATGACGGCGACGGACCTGGCGGACGCCATGGTGCGCCGGGGGGTTCCGTTCAGGGAAGCGCACGAGGCGGCGGGGCGCGCCGTGAGAATCGCGCTCGAAAAGGGAGTGGCCCTCGGGAAGTTGAGCGCCGGGGATTTGGCGGAGGCGGACTCCCGGCTAGAAGCGGGTGATCTGGCGGAGACGGATTTGGGGAAATCGCTGCGCTCGAGGAGCAGCGCGGGCGGGGCTTCCAAGAGAAGCGTGAGAGCCCAGATTCGGGCCGAGAAAAAACGATTGGGAATATAGGACGATGAAGAGAATTCTACTGGCGGGCGTCCTGATTATCGGGATGGCCTCCATGGCCGTGGGTTGCGGCGTCAAGGGACCGCCGAAACCTCCCAAGAGTCCGGTCGCCAAGAGTTTGTAAAAACTCAGGCTCGGAAGGACTCGGAAAGAGAGATTACCGAATGCACCATTTCGATTACAAAGACGGCGAGTTGTGCGCCGAAGACGTATCCCTGACGAGGCTCGCGGAGGAGGTGGGAACGCCTTACTACGTCTACAGCCACGAGACGCTTACGAGGCATTTCCGCGTCTTCAGCGAGGCGTTCGCATCCGTCCGGCACCTCATCTGCTTCGCCATGAAGAGCAACTCGAACCTGGCGATCTTGAGGCTGTTCGGCGCGATGGGCGGGGGGCTGGACATCGTTTCGGGCGGCGAGCTGTTCCGCGCGGCCAAGGCCGGGATGCCGTACGAGCGCATCGTTTTCGCAGGCGTGGGCAAGTCGGACGAGGAGATCGCCTACGCGCTGGAGAAGGGCGTTTTGCTCTTCAACGTGGAGAGCGAGGAGGAGTTGGTGAACATCGGCGCGGTGGCGAGCCGGGTGGGCAGGCAGGCGCGGGTCGCGATTCGGGTGAACCCCGACGTCGACCCCCAGACGCACCCCTACATCACCACCGGCCTCAAGAAGAGCAAGTTCGGCATCGACATCAACCGGGCGCGGGAGCAGTACCGGACGGCGGCTTCGCTCGAAGGCGTCGAGCCCTCCGGCGTGCACTGCCATATCGGGAGCCAGATCACGTCGAGCAGCCCGTTCGCCGACTCGGTGGAAATCGTGGCGCGCCTGGTGGGCGAGTTGCGCGGCGACGGGCACGACATCCGCTACCTGAACCTGGGCGGCGGCCTGGGCATCACCTATCACGACGAGGCGCCGCCGCTGCCGAGTGACTACGCGGCGGCCATACTGCCGAAGCTCAAGGATTTGGGGTGCACGCTCATTTTCGAGCCGGGCCGCGTCATCACGGGCAACGCGGGCATCCTCGTCACGCGCGTGCTGTACGGGAAGGAAAATCCCGAAAAACGCTTCGTCATCATCGACGCCGGCATGAACGACCTCATCCGTCCCAGCCTCTATCAGGCCTTTCAGGACGTGTGGCCGGTGGAGGAGGCGGCGCGGGAGAGGCCGAGGCATGTCACGGACCTGGTGGGCCCGGTGTGCGAGAGCGGGGACTATCTCGCCAAGGACCGGGATTTGCCCGAGTTTTACCGCGACGATCTGGTGGCCGTCATGAGTTCGGGGGCGTACGGCTTCACCATGGCGTCGAACTACAACTCGCGCCCCAGGCCGCCCGAGATTCTTGTGCGCGGGGAGGAGTATCATATAATCAGGGAGCGCGAGACGTACGACGACCTCGTCCGCGGCGAGCACATTCCGGCGTTCATCGAAGAGAGGCGGATTCCGTGAGTAAAATCGCATTCACCAAGTTCAGCGGAAGCGGCAACGACTTCATATTCATCGACAACAGGAACCTGGAGCACCGGGCCGACGAGATGATCGGTTTCGTCCAGAGAGTCTGCCGCAGGGGCCAGTCCGTGGGCGCGGACGGGCTGATGTTCATCGAACCGAGCGAGCGGGCCGATTTCAAGTGGCGGTTCTTCAACGCCGACGGCTCCGAGGGCGAGATGTGCGGGAACGGCGGGCGCTGCGCCGCGCGCTTTGCGAGGGAGCTGGGGATCGCGGCGGATTCGGTGTCGTTCGAGACCATCGCGGGCGTCATCGACGCGACGATGAACGGCTCATCCGTCAAGCTGAGGATGACCCAGCCCTTTGATTATCGCGCGGGTATAGAACTCGATATCAACGGGAGAGGGGTGGTGGTGGATCACATGAATACCGGCGTCCCCCACGCGGTGGAGTTCACCGACGACGTGGAGACGGTCGATATCGTGGGCGACGGCCGGGCGATCCGCACCCACGATGCCTTTGCGCCTGCGGGCGCGAACGCGAACTTCGCCCGGGTGAGCGGGGCGAATTCGGTCGTCTTGAGAACCTACGAGCGGGGCGTGGAGAACGAGACCTTGGCCTGCGGCACGGGCGCCGTGGCGACGGCGATACTCGCCGCAACGCGCGGGCTGGTGACCGCTCCCGTGGACGTCAACGTGCGCAGCGGCGAAATCCTCAAAATCTATTTCGAGGGCACTGGCGCGGACGTGCGCGACGTCTACATGGAAGGGGAGACCAGGCTCGTCTACCAGGGAGAGATGACGGAAGAGGCTCTGCTCTGAAGAGGTTGCTGGAAAAGTCCTGTCTGCACCCCCGCAAACCGCCAACACCTCTTTCCTCACCCTGAGTAGCCGCCGAAGGCGGCGTATCGAAGGGCGAGAGGGCATCCTTCGATACGCGGCTCCGCCGCTACTCAGGATGAGGGTTTGGGGCTGACCGAAGAGGGAGGGTTCACAGCAAGGGGGAATGAGGAATTCAGAGGGAATCATGCTTCACGCGCCTTCCCCTGGCTTAAAACCAACCCCCCCTACCCCCCCTTGTCAGGGGGGCAAGAAAAAGCAAAACCCCCTCAGCCCAGCGGGAGCGCATCGCCTTTTTTTACCCCCCTGTCAAGGGGGGGTAGGGGGGGGTTGCTCTTTTGACAAGGGTTTTCTTGACAGCCCCTTTGAATCAGGGGCTGCGTTATCCTTCTTCCCCGGATGAGGCAGCGCTCAGGAAACCATCCCGCCAGAGTTCTCTCAGGAGAACGCACACTAACGCCAAAGCGATGAGTATGGCGCTTGCAAGGGCGAAATCGAGCAAGTCGTATCCGGCGTAAATCTCATACATCAAAATCCACATGGCGGCTCCAACCGATGGGCCCAAAAGCCCGGGACATGGTTTTCACGCCATGCCCCGGGGCGTCGGGACGTTCTAGTAAGTCTGGGACTGCTTCCCGGAACCCTGGCCTTTGAACATCTCCTTATGGAACCCGGGTCCCCGGCCACCGCGCTTCCGGGCGATTTTCGAGAGCTGCTTCTGCTGGTCGTCGCTCAGGACGGCTTTCCCCTCCTGAATCGCCTTGAGGCGCGCAATCCGCAAATCCACCCGCATGCTCGAGATCTCGCGGATTTTCTTCTCCACGTCGGCGAGGTCGACTTTATCGGCGTCGAGCGCGCGCTTGAGGTCGATTCCGCGGGCCTTCATATCGGCGCGTTCTTTCACCGCCTTCTTGGAGAACGCGTCCCGGATGTCCTTGAGGCGCTTCACCTGATCGTCGGTGAGCTTGAGCTCTTCATGGTTCCTGAGCGCAATGGAAACCAGCGGGCGCGCCGAATAGGGCAGCGGGCCGCGCATTCCGCGGCGTCCCCGGTAGCCGGGCCAGCCGAGATGCGCGTCTTTCATCATTTTTTCGATCATTTGCGGCATCGAATGCGGGCCCCACGGGCCAGGCTTGGGATCCTCCTGGGCCTGGGCCGCGCCGGCGAGACCGAGGCTCAGTGCGGCGGCCAGGACGGCTGTGGTAAAGCGTTTTTGACGTTTCATAATAAAATTCCTCCGGTGTTGCGTTCGTGCTTCCGTTTGCGGCGGCATTGCGTTTGTTGCAGGGATTTACTGCTTCTTCGACTGACCGGCCGGGTCGCCTGGGCGGTACTTTCTGTACTTCCCCCATCTTTTTTTGCGTCTTTCCTCGTATTTTTTCACCATTTCGTCGAAAGATGTTTGTTGCTCGGCATTGAGGAGAGAGCGCACGTCTCTGCGAATTTCCTGCATGATGGAACTGATCTGCGGCCACATCTGGCTTCTGATCTCGCGGATACGCGCATAGTGGCGCTCGAGCGCGCGGTCCACGTTTTCCCGTTGTGTGGTATTCAGGTTCAGGTCCCGCTCCAGCCGGCGCATGAAACGCCTCTCGCCCCTGGAGCGGCGTCTCTCGCTTTTGGCGCTTTCGGTGCGGCGAATGCGGGCGCCGCGCTCCAGGCTTTTGCTTCGTAAGGAGCGGGCCACGGAAGCCGCGGGTTCCGCGGCTCCGGTGCGGGGCTCGAAGGCGCGGGACATGAATTCCTTGTGGTGCTTGTATTCCGCGTATTTGTGTCCGCCGACGTAGCCGGTGCCCGCGCCCGCCAGGAACACGACCAAAAGCACGGCCGATGCCTTCATGAATTCTTTCGTGAACCAGGTTTTCATCGTCTCAATCTCTCTGCCTAACGCTCAGGCCCGGCGTGGACGGCGTATTGAAGCAGTTCCATGCCTGTTTGCGCTTCGAGCGCGTTGCTGATCAACATCGTTGGGTTCAGGGGATTTCTGCCTGTATATTGCGCCAGATACGTTTGGCGCTCCAGGTTGCGCGCCTGCCTCTCGGCGCTTTGGCTCAAGAAAAGGCCCGCAACGATAAGCAGGACGCCCAGGGCGGCCGCCGCGAATCTCGGCCCCGTAGCGGCCAGCGCCGCGGCGAAGGAGAAGCCGTTCCGGGCTCGCCCTTCATGGGCGGCGAGCCGGGGGCGCAGCTTCTCCCAGAGTTTCTCGTCCGGCTCCGGCGCATCCTCGCGCGCGTCTTCGAACAGGGCCTTGAGTTCCGCGACCGTCTCGTCTTCGGGCCTGTGAGCGTCCCAGTCCCCCGTGCTTCGACCTCTGTCAAGAATGTTTTCCCACCAGCGCATCAAGAATCCTCCTGCCCTTCTCGACCTTCCTTCTTGTCATCCTCGGCCGCTTTCCTGAGAGCCTTGCGCGCGCGGTTGAGCCTCGATTTCACCGTGCCGTGCCTGATCTGGAGCACTTCGGCCATTTCATCGTAACTCATTCCCTCGAGTTCGCGCATCACCAGAATCCGGCGGTGTTTCTCCGGCAATCGGGACAAGAGTTTCTGGAGTTTATCGCTCGCGCGTTTTTCCTGCATCTCACGCAGTTCGTCGTGACCTTCCGGGTTTTCGGGCGCGGGCTCATCGGCGATTTGCTCTTCGTCGATCTCCAGCGGCGGCGGCCCGCCGCGCTTCAGGTAGTCGCGGCAGTGATTGACCGCAATGCGGTAGACCCAGGTGGAAAACCTGGCGTCTCCCCGGAATTTCGGCAGGGCGAGATACGCTTTCAGGAATATCTCCTGAACGACGTCGTCGGTGTCCTCTCTGCGTTCACCGAGCATCCCCCACACGAGGCGCTTGATTTTTGCGGCGTTTTGACGCACCAAGGGTTCGAAAGCGTCCTTGTCGCCGTTCTGGCAGCGTTTGATCCAGGCGGATTCCTGGTGTTCTTCGTGCGGGGCTTCCAAAAGTCCCATTCCCCAAGCCGGTATCGCCAGAGTGAACATCTTCATCGCCTTATCGTATCAAATATGCTGTCAGAATGCGGGCGTTTTTCACATTTCTTCTCCCTACACCCCTTATGACGCCCCCAGGTTCCCACTTCGAGGCAAAAGCGCATATAATACGCTTTACAATCAATGACTTGTTGAATTTTCATTATCAGGGAAGGGGAATCCCGTGTCGATACGAATCGTCGTGGCCGGAGCCGGCGGCAGAATGGGGGGCCGCATCATCCACCAGATCGCCTCATCGAGCGATCTCACCCTCTCGGGCGCGCTCGAGCGCGAGGATTTCGGGGAATTGGACGCGGATGCGGGCGCGCACGCGGGCTGCGGAGAAATGGGCGTCGCGCTCACCAGTGATACATCTTCGTTGAGCGGCGACGTGCTGGTCTCCTTCGCGATCCCAGAAGCGAGCGTCGCCCACGTTCGCCTGGCGGCGGAGAAGGGGATGGCCGCCGTCGTCGGCACCACGGGCTTCTCGGACGCCCAGCGCGAGGAGATAGCGGGCTTCGGTGACAGCATCGCCTGCGTCCTGGCGCCGAACATGAGCGTGGGGGTGAACGTTTCCTTTCGCCTGATAGAAGAGGCGGCAAGGCTCCTGGGCGAGGCCTACGACATCGAGGTAATCGAAACGCACCACAACCAGAAAATAGACGCCCCCTCGGGTACGGCGGTGCGCATGGGGGAGATTCTGGCCCGTGTGACGGGCAGGCAATACCCCGAAGACGCCGTTTTTCACCGCGAGGGGCAGACGGGTATACGCCCCGAGGGCGTCATCGGCATGCAGACCCTGCGCGGCGGCGACGTGCCGGGCGAGCACACCGTCTATTTCTTCGGGATGGGCGAGCGGGTGGAGATCACGCACCGCGCCGGCAGCCGGGATAATTTCGCGGCGGGCGCCGTTCGCGCGATACGCTGGGTGGCGGACAAATCCCCCGGGGTCTACGGCATGGAGGACGTTCTGGGGCTTTCATAGGGCTCATCCCTTGAATTTTTACTATCGACAACACCATGAGGAGATACGTGGATGGCTCATGAAATCGAAGCGGCGGGGGTCGAATACATCAAGGCTGCGGACGGGAGGACGCTGGCGCAGGTCATCAGGAACAACTTTGACGATTACGCGGCCTTCCCGCCTTATCTCGACTCGGAAGAAGAGCGCGCTCATCTGGCGGAAGCCTACTCCGGCGCCGACCCCGAAACCGAGCGGAGGACGAAGGCGCACATGACGCCGGACGAGAACCCGCTCCAGATCGTCATGCTGAACAGAAACCCCGGCGCCGTCGTGAACCCCCACTACCACGAGGTGACGGAGCGTCCCGCCAACACGACGCGCCATCAGATCATGATCTGCCGCTCGGGCCGGATGCGGATCGGCGTCTACGCCAAAGAGGGCGACCATGCCGCCGACGTGGACCTGGCGCCCGGCGACTTGATTCTCATGTACGAGGGGCACCGCATCGAGTTCCTGGAGGCGGGCACGAGGGCCATCGAGATCAAGGAGGGGCCCTTCCCGGAAACCGACGAGGCGGACAAGGTCGATTTTTGATTTTCTTGAAGTGGTGAGGCCTTGTCCCGGCCAGGGGATGTTGAAAACCCTTTGCCGTTAGATCGGGAATTCACCGTAGGGGCGGACCTGCGTGTCCGCCCGTTTTTCGTTTCCGCGGGGGCAGGGCGGACACGCAGGTCCGCCCCTACGGGTCGTAATTCACCAACACCGTCATTCCGGCGAAAGCCGGAATCCATTTTACGCCTTTTGCCTTTCATCAGGGTTCCCGCGCATCATCGGGGAAGGAAAAGCCGCCGTTCATTCATCCGCGTCCGCAGAGGGATTCCGGCTTTCGCCGGAATGACGAGCAAAAGCGGAAACCCCCGGTTTCCGGCATTCCCTCGCGCCCTGGTCGGAATGGACCTGTAGGTGGCGGTCCCTCCTCGGGACCGCCCCACGCATATATGCGGCCCATGGTTGAAAGGCGAAAAAGAAGGGTCGCATGTATGCGACCCCTACGGGCGTCCTTACCGTGATACCAGCCTCAGCCTCAACCGTTGCGGGATTTTGCCTTTGTAGTAACAGGCCCCTGTGCCTGCCCTGGTTGCCCCGCGCCTACCCCCGCCCTAGGCGCCCGAAGCGGCGACCCCGACTTGCTTGGCGAGGGTTTTCGCCGCCTCCTGGTAGGATTTCTGCAGTTCGGGGCTCGGCGCGACCGGGTTGTGGTAGCGGCCCAGGAAGCGGTTCTCCTTGCTCCAGAGTTCCCGCACCTGGAGGATGGAATCGACGGTGCCGTCGCTCTTCTCGTCCACGAACATGTAGTAGTAGCGGCTGTACTGGTTCGTGACGTTTCCGAAGAATTTCTCGTCCTTGTGGTAGATTTTCTGGAACGCCTCGGCCGGGGCCTGGAGCCTTAAGGTCCTTCCGCCGAATATCGAATCGGACACTTCGAGCGTATATTTCTTGCCGCCGATCGTCTGGTTGACCGAATAGACGCTGCCCGAAAGCGTCGGTTTCCTGTCCCCCAGCGCGAATGCGCTCAGTTTCCCGTAGAGGCTGGTGTTCACGGATTTCGAAAAGTTGTTCGAGATGCCGTAGACCACGAGCAGTATCACCGCCGCGGCGAGGAAAACGAGGGTGGGGGAGCGTCTCGCCGGTTTCCCGTCTTCTTCCATGCCCCGGTTGGTGGCCACGTCCTCTCTCATCTCGGAGAGGTCCTTGTACATCTCCTCCGGCGTGAGTTCCAGAGGCTCAGGCAGCGGTTCGGGTTCGGGCGCCGCCTTCTTGGCCGGAGCGGCCGCCGCAGCACCTCCGCCTGCCGCCGCTGCCGCCGGGGCCGCAGCGCCGCCGCCCGCGAAGAAATCCGCGTTTATCTGGGTGTATTTGCTCCATTGGGAGGGCAGGTCGCTTTCTTCGAAAATGGCGTCCACCGGACAGGCCGGCACGCAGGCCGCGCAGTCGATGCACTCGACGGGGTCGATGTAGAGCATCGGGCTCGATCCGTCCGCCGCCTCATGGATGCAGTCGACCGGGCATACGTCTACGCATGCGGTGTCCTTGGTGTCGATGCATGGTTCCGCGATGACGTGGGTCATCGGAATGCGCTCCTCAAGCAAGAGTCCGGGCAAATGATTGCGCACCTTGACGGCGCGATTTCGAACGCGGGGATGTTAGCACTTTTTTTCGGGGAAACACAATCCGCATGGGGGATAAGGCAAGGTTTTGGGGGTGGAGGGCGGTGCGTCTGTAGTCTCGCTGATATTAAAGTCGCCAAAACCATATTCCGCTCAGATTTAGGCGCGTTCTTCGATATAGTGCATACGTTAAATCTGACTGTAACTTAAGAAATTTTCTTCACCACCCCAGATCCCGGCAAACGAACTTTCGTCCACCATCAGCGGCAACAGGACGCTTCGGCGCGAAACAGGCGGCCCACTTAAAGTCGCCATAGCCAGACCCGGTTAGCTGTTTACGGCCTGGTTTCAGGGTCCAAAAAACGTAGTATTCATCTCCTCTTGGTTGTATGTCACAATGTGATGGATGGTTCGGATCCATAAATTGGCTGTTGATTTTTGTGTAACAGTAACCAATGTTTATCGTTTTCGTGCACGTGTTGTAGTAGTGTTCATGCTTCTTTATTCTGCCGAGCCCATCCCGTAAATCCACCCAAACCAGACGGATGCAATCCATCGCCGACTGGGCAAAGCCCGCGGCAGGAATGAGCAACGTGATCACCAAAATCGCTAAAGCAAGCGAGTGTCTATTCATCGTTGATTCCTTTTCCGCAGGAATGCATTGCCTTAATTTTTTACCTATCCCCCGGATTTGACAGTGATTCTCACAGGTGCGCGATTGCCGAAAAGACACATGCTATCCGACTTCTATTTTCTCTCAGCAATGACGCGCAACGTTATGGATAATGCTTAAAATATAGGGCATCGCACACGTCATCGCGTCCCCAGAATTAGGGAGATATGGCGGAATTATTTGAATTTTTTCAGGGGATTTTCGGGAAATCCAACGACTATAACGCCGGCTATTAACTTCGAATTCGTGACCTAGCTGGCGGGTTGACAAAAACCGCGTAGGCGACGCCGTCATTTCCGGTTTCTCATGGCGAGTTGTGCCAGATACTCACCGCCTTCTCCCACTCGGCGTATCCGCCGGATTTTGCAGCATTCCAACCCCACCCCCAAACCTTGCCGTTCAATCCAAGCCGTGCTAGGTTTCCGGCTCATGGAATCTGGAAAACCGAGCATCTTGCGAGAAACTGCATCAGGAAAACCATGCAACTAGCTGAAACATAATTGCTAACGGATATATCAATTTCTGTCCCACATCACTCTTGAGGAATTTCATGGCGTCAATCAATATCGAACGCGCGCACAGGCTCAAGCGCCTGCCTCCCTATCTCTTCGCGGAAATCGACCGGATGAAGGCGGAAGTCGCCGATTCGGGAATGGACATCATCAGCCTGGGGATCGGCGACCCGGACCTGCCGACGCCCGGCCACATCATCGAAGAGTTGGACGTGGCCTCGCGCAAGATCACGAACCACCAGTATCCCTCCTATGAGGGCATGCCGTCCTACCGCAAGGCCGTGGCGGACTGGTACGGGTCGCGCTTCGGGGTCGCTCTCGACCCGGCTTCGGAAGTCATCTCCCTCATCGGTTCGAAAGAGGGCATCGCGCACATACCGCTGGCGTTCGTGGACCCGGGCGACCACGTGCTCGTGCCGGACCCGGCGTATCCCGTCTACGAGATAGGAACCTATTTCGCGGACGGTAAGGTGCACTTCATGCCCCTGGTCGCGGAAAACGATTTCCTGCCCGATCTGGGCGCGATTCCCACGGACGTGGCGAAGAACACGAAGCTCATGTTCATCAACTACCCGAACAACCCCACCGCCGCCTGTGCGGAAGTGGATTTCTACAACGAACTCGTCGAGTTCGCCCGGGCGTATGGCATCATCGTCTGCAGCGACAACGCCTACTCCGAGATGGCTTTTGACGGGTACGAGCCCATCAGCTTCCTGAATGCGGAGGGTGCGAAGGACGTGGGCGTCGAGTTCCACTCGTGCTCGAAGACCTACAACATGACGGGCTGGCGCATCGCGAGCGCCGTGGGGAACGCGGAGGTCCTGGCGGGTCTCGGCGCCATCAAGACGAACGTGGACTCGGGCGTGTTCGGCGCGGTGCAGGAAGCGGGCATCAAGGCGATGAGCGCGGATCAGGCCTGCGTGGCCGAGATGCGCAAGATGTACCAGGGCAGGCGCGACGTCGTGATGGAAGGCCTCAAGAAACTGGGCCTTCAGGCGAATACGCCCAAGGCCACGTTCTACGTCTGGGTGCGGTGCCCCGAGGGCTTCACCTCAAGTGAGTTCACCGCGCACGTTCTGAGAAATTGCGGCGTCGTCACCACGCCGGGGAACGGTTTCGGCCCCTCCGGCGAGGGATATATCCGCTTCGCCCTGACGGTCCCTGAAGCCAGGCTCAAGGAAGCGCTCGAGAGAATCGAGAAGGCGGGCTTTTGAGCAATAAAGCGCGCGCTTTCATCGGCGCGGGCGCCAACCTCGGCGAACCGGTTCGCCAGATTCGGCAGGCGCAAGATGCGCTGCAAAAAAGCCCGGGCATAAAATTTCTCGGCGCCTCGTCCCTCTACCGCACACAGCCGGTGGGTCCCGTCGAGCAGCCTCCCTTCATCAACGCCGTGTTTGCGCTCGAATGCAACGTGAGCCCCAGGGAGTTGCTCGCTCTCCTTCTGGAAATCGAGCAAAACATGGGCCGCGTCCGAAAAGAGCGCTGGGGGCCCCGGGTGATCGACCTGGACCTGCTCTTCTTCGGTGAGGAAATCATCGAGGAGCCGGGTCTGGAAGTCCCCCATCCCAGGCTGCATGAGAGGCGCTTTGTCCTCGCGCCCCTGGCCGAAATCGCGCCCGACTTCGTTCACCCCGTCATCAAGAAATCCGTTTCCGAACTGCTGGCCAGTCTCCCCGCGGGAGATTTCTGGGTCGAGAAGTTTCAAGCGGAATCTCTTTGAGGCCTGCGCCCGGTTTCGGGTTTTGGCCGTCATTCCGGCGAAAGCCGGAATCCATTTTCGCCTTTGATTTTTCGCCTCCTCGTTCGGACGTCTTTACTCCCGGGCGAGGAGGAGCGGAATCGAACACAAAAACGAAAGGCGAATTGTTTGGATTCCGCACCCGGACGCCGCGCAACAACAAGATCGTGGCCGCCCTGTTCGGTGAAAAGTCAAAATGGATTCCGGCTTTCGCCGGAATGACGGCGGTGGTCAATTCCGACCAAAGATGACTTTTCAACAATCCCTTCTCAGTCGCGTTTGACCTTCGGCGGCTACTTAGGGTGAGGTTGATATGGCGGTATGCAATACGATGGTTTGACGCGATTGATATATGAGCATCAAATGCTTTCGCTCCAAGAAAGGCCTTTTTCAACAACCCCTTGTTTTTCCCTCTGATTTTTAAGAAGATAGCCTACCGCCGCCCACTACGGCGCATGTTGCCCGTTATCCCGGTGATTTTCGATGAAAGTCCTTGATACGCCTCAAGATATGCGTGCGCTGGCCGAAGTTCTCAGGCGCGACGACGCGCCGCTCGGGCTGGTTCCCACGATGGGCGCGCTGCACGAGGGGCACAAAAGCCTCATCGCCCGGGCGAGGGAGGAGTGTGGCGCCGCCGTCGTGAGCATTTTCGTGAACCCGGCCCAATTCGCAGCCGGTGAGGATTACGACACCTACCCGAGGACTTTCGAGGCGGATCTGGAGGCCTGCCGGGAGATGGGCGTAGCCTGCGTATATGCGCCCAGGGCGAATGCCATGTACCCCGGCGGATACGACACCTGGGTGGACGTGCCGGGCCTGGGAGCGCCCCTTTGCGGGAGCCACCGGCAGGGGCACTTCCGGGGCGTGGCCACGGTCGTGCTCAAGCTCATCGCAGCCTGCCTCCCGCACCGGGCCTATTTCGGCGAGAAGGATTACCAGCAACTCGTCCTGATCCGCCGGATGGCGCAAGACCTCGACTTAGGCGTTGAGATCGTTCCCTGCCCGATAGTCCGCGAGGACGACGGGCTGGCGCTCAGCAGCAGGAACGCCTACTTGTCGACGGATGAGCGATCCCGCGCGCGCGCCATCAGCGCCGCCTTGTTCGACGCCAAAAAGAAGGTGGCGGCCGGGGAGAGATTTTCCGCCGCCATCATCGGTGCTTGCATGGATGAACTGGAGAAAGCGGGGTCCAGGGTCGATTATGTGGAGATCGTGGAACCGGCGACACTCGAAAGGGTAGATAAAATAAACGGCGCCGCCCGGATGGCCGTGGCGGCCTATATCGGCGAAACCAGGCTTATCGATAACATCCTGTTGGAGCCTCACGATGAGGCGTAGTCTCCTCGTTATCGCGGCGCTCGTTCTGGCGGGGGCCGCCCTCGCGCCGACATCCCTGGTTCGGGCGCAACTCCAGGAAACCCCGCAGTCTCATCTCGAATTCGGCCTGAACACCTTCCAGGATGGCTTTTACGAGCCTGCGATTGACGCCTTCCGGGCCTACTTGAAAGCAGCAGGCGACAGCGAAGCGGCTTCGATCGTGCGTTATCTGCTCGCCGAGGCGCTTCGTCGTGACGATCGGCCGGGAGAGGCCATCGCCGCGTATCAGGCGTTCGTGAACCGGTATCCACGCCACGAAAGGGCCGGCGAGGTTCAGTTTCGAATCGGCGTGCTCGCCGAGCGGATCGGGGACAGGAAAGGGGCGATCCGCGCCTATTCTTCCGTGAATCCCGGGCGCTACCGGATAGAGGCCGTCTACCGGGTCGCCGCGCTCAGGCTGGCGAAGCGCGAGTGGCGGGGCGCGGTCGCCGCGCTCGATGAATTCATCAAGTCGGCGCCCAAGGATCCCCGCGCGGAAGATGCCCTCTTCGAGCGGGCCATCGCCCTGGATCACATACCGCTGATCAAGGAGGCCGAGAAGGCGTACAGCCTGGTCGTGCGCCGTTTCCCGCGCAACCCGAGAGCGCATGCCTTCAGGCTGCGGCTGGCGAAAATACAGCTTGAGCTCAAGAAGTTCGGTTCGGCGGAGAAGACTTTCGACTCCTTGTTTCAGGGACGACCCGGAGAGAAAAAACGCGCCGACCTGAGGCTGGGGCAAGCCGCGAGTCTGTTCGCGCAGAAGAAGTACCCCGAGGCGGGCGCGGCATTCGAGGCCGTTCTGGGCATGAAACTTTCAGAACCACAACGCAGGACGGCGGAGCGGGGCCTGGCCGCTTCCTGGTGGCGCGCCGGTGAATACGCGAAGGCCGCACCGGCCTATCAACGCTTGATTCGGAACCCGGCCGGGGACGGGGCCTATCTCCTGTTTTTCCTGCAAAGCGTGGAAAAGGCGGGGCTATGCGCGGGAGGAGGCGAAAAATATCTCGCTTTTGCGCTCGACGCTCTCGGCAAAGGCGCGCCGCTGCCTTCTTCTTCACGCTTCCGGATGGCGGATTGCCTGCTTCGCGCGGGCTTGAAGAAAGAGGCGCTGGGCCAATACGGCGAACTCATCCGGCGCGCGCCGGATACGCGCGAGGCGGTGTGGTCCGGGCTGCGTCTGGCCGACTTGCTCGAAAAAGAGCCTGAGCGGAACACGCAAGAGCTTCTCAAACGCTATCGGCAGGTATTGGCGTCGTTCGAGGGGCTCAGAAAATCTGAGAAAAAACTCGAGCCCGAGATCATGCGGGCCGTATATCAGGGCGTTCTCAGGGCGGCGTTCATCCACAACGCGCGAAAGGATTGCGCCCGCTCCGTCGCCCTGGCGAAAGTGGTTCCCGAAGCGTATGTTCCGCGGACCTTGCGCGCGGAGGTGGCTTTTTTGAGAGCCGAGTGCGCGTGGAAAGCCGCAAGATTCGATGAGGCGGGCGCGTATTATCGCCAAGTCGCCTCAGGCAAGAGACGCCCCGGACTCGGCATCCGGGCGCGGTATCGACTGGGCGAGTTGGCCGAGAGGCGCGGCGACAAAAAAGATGCCTTGAAGCGTTTTCAGGACGTTTTGCCGCATCTTCCCGAAGAGTTGAAGCGCGAGGCGCGCTTGAAGATCGGCGACCTGTACCGCGCGCAGGGCGATTTGCAAAATGCGCGGGCATTTCTTCTTCCGCTTGCCGGCGATGAGGCGGTGAGCGCTCCGAGGAGGCGTTCGATCTGGTATTTCCTGGCGCGAAATGCCGTCAGCGCGCGGGACTGGAAAGGCGCGGATGCGGCCTTCTCGTCCTGGAACGCGCTCGACCCGCCCGATCCCGGCGAGGGGCTGAGGCTCTGGGCGCTCGTGTTGTTCGAGCGAAAAGACTGTGCTCGCGCCGTCAAGACCTCGCAGCGGGCGCTTCGACATGAGAGGACGAAGAACGAGAAATTGGCGTTACACCGGCACCGGGCGGCGTGTTTTCTGAAAGAGAACAATTTGCGGGAATTCGCGGGGGCGCTTCGCCATATCCACACCCTGGCCCCCCAGGATGCGGATGTGGCCCTGAGGCTGGGCGAAGCCTTCGAGAACCTGGGAGATAACGACAAGGCCGCTCAAGCCTATACGGATTTTCTGGGCAAATTCCCTGAAAACGGTAAAGCGGGTATGGTGGCCTTGCGCCTTGGTACGATTGAACTGCAAAGAAAAAGGTCCGAGGCGGCGACGGCGGCCTTTCGAATCGCCGCGAAATCGGATGACGGGAACATTTCCGGTCCCGCCCGGTTCCAAATCGCTGTGCGGTTCGAGGAAGAGGGGGAATGGAACAAGGCGCTCGATATCTTCGAGTCGTTGATGCGCTCGGGCCCGGGCGGTCGGGAGTGGGTGCGCTCGGCGGCCTGGCGCGCCGCGGCGATTCGTGAATCGCGCCGTGAGTGGAAGAAGGCCATCCGCCATTACCGGAGCATTGCGGCACTCGAGAACGGAGGGGTTTCGGCGCGGATGGGAGAAGAAATCAAGAAAGCGAGACTGAGGATTCGCCGGCTTGAGTCTTACCTGGCTTCGGTCAAGGAGCGCGAATGGAAAATGAACAACCAAAAGCCGATGCTTCGATGAGGGATAAATGATGCGGTTCCCGGCGTATGGTATACGGCGCAGGCTTCTCCTCGGCCTGGCGGCGATATGCTTTGCTAGTCCGGGTGCGGAAAATCATGCGTCGGCGCAGGACAACAGCGCCGCCGGGGGGGAGCAACTCACCATTTCCCTGCCCGAAGTCGTGGTAGAATCGCCCAGCATCGAGCATCTCATCGCTGCCCGCGTTCGGCCCGTGCCCCCCAAGCGGCTGGGCGTTCGCCTTCCCCCCGTATTCATCAAGCTCGAAGCTCCATCGATTCGCCTGCCCGTCCGCCCGATACCGGTTGAGAAAAAACCGGACCAGGATTTGACGCTATACTTCGGGAGTACGTCGGATGATTTTGTCAGCGAGAGTGAACATTTCAACACGGCGTATGCCTATCTGCGTAAGGGATCGCCCGTAGAGGCGCTCGCTCTTTTCGATGCTTTGGCGAATAAAACGAAGCTTCATTTCTGGCGCGCGGCGGCGCTCTACTGGGCGGGAGAGACGCTTCTGGATTTAAGAAAACCTCAGGAGGCGAGGGCTAGAAGAGAGAGGTTGTCGAGCCTGCTGCTGGCCGACGGGCTGCAATATGCGGCGGCCGCAAGATACGCCCTGGCTCTGGAGCGTTGCGAGGCGCGTGACTACGAGGGGTGTCTCGGTCTGCTGGATGGGGGATCGTGGGAAAAAGGAAACTTCGCCTATGAGGAGGCGATTTTCCTGAAAGGCTGGGCGCAGTCGAAAGCGGGCGCCGTCGATGAGGCGATCGAGACCTGGACGACGCTTGCGGACGCGAAAGGGCGGCTGGCGTTTCAGTCCCTCGTGGCGCTCGGGCATATCCATCTCCAAAGAGGAAATCATGCCCGGGCGGAAAAACGCTATGCGGCCGCCGAAACGTTCGCCTCGGGCGGAGGTGAGACCGACGAGGCGCTTCAGGGAGAAGCGCTGTACGGCATCGGGTGGACGCGGTTGTTCCTGGGCCGGGTCGAGGAGGCAAAGCGCGCTTTTTCTCTTTTCATACGTGATCACCCGAAGCATCTCCTCGGGGTTTTCGTGCACGCGGGTTTGCTTTCCGCTGAAATCGAGTCGATCCGGCAATCCCGGAAAGGGTTGAAAGCGTTAAGAACCCGCCTTTCGGGATTTTCTCGCGCCAATCGCCGAAAAACGCTCGCCGGCGCTTTGCGCCTGCAACTGGCCTGGAAGCTGTTCCGGATCGGGGTGTATGAAGAAGCATCCGTTCTGGCGGGCAAGGTGAGCGACGAGTTCCCGCTCGGCAGGATCTACCGCATCGCGAGAATCGTGGAAGGCCTCTCCCGGTACCATCTCGGGAAAGTGAAGCGCGCCTACGGGATTCTGCGGCAGGGCGCGGATTACCCGCCGGTTTCCGCTCACCGGCTGGCGGAGCAGGATGCCGCTCGCTCTGCGGCGATGGGGACGGCTTTCGCCGCATTCAGGCTCAGAGATTTCAAGGGCGCTTTGAATGTGCTGAAACATTGGGCTTTCCTGCCGGAGAGAGGTTCGGCGATTTCGCCGGACGGGCTGGCCATGTTGTGGTATGGGGAGGCGGCCTTCGAATTGGGCCGTCTTGATGAGGCGGCTCGCGCCTTCCGGGCGGTTCCCGAACGGACGCCCGAGTATTACCGCGCCCTGGGAGGACTCGCGTGGGTCCAGTACCGGAAGATGAACTGGAAAGAAGCGGCGCTCGCCTTCGACCGCGTTTTCGAGCATAAGCCGGGGGGAGTCCTGGCGGCGGAAGCTCTCGCTCGCGCGGGTGAGGCTCGCTTCAACCTCAGAAACTACGACGGCGCCCTGCAATCTTTCGAAAGGATAGAGAAGAAATACAGAGGCAGCGACGTCGCCAAAGAGGCGTTGTACCAGAAGGCGAGATTGCTTTTCAGGCGCAGTCGTTTCGATGCGGCGGAGAAGAATTTTCATGTCTTTTTGAAGCGCTACCCCGAAAGCAAAGCGGTGCCCGAGATAAAATATCTTCTGGCGCTGGTTCCTTTCCGCAAAGGCGATTACGCCCTGGCGCGGGAGAAACTTCTTGAATTTCTCGAATTGCATCGAGATTCCTCTCGGGCGGGAGATGCCTATTTGCGCCTGGCCGACTCATCGTACAACCAGGGAAGCTACAGGGAGGCGAACCGGTTATATCGCCTCATGATGAACGGATATCCTGCCCACCTGAAGTACTCCGAAGCCGTCTATGGCCGTTTGCTCACCCACCTTCAACTCGGGGAGTATGCGAACTTCTTATCGGGCGCGCGTGAGTATGTTGACCGCTATCCGGAGAGCAACCTGAGCATTTCCCTGGCATTTCAAATCGGCGAGGTTCTGCTCACGCAGCGGAATACGGCAGGCGCCCTGAGGGCGTACAAGGACGTCATCGCGCAATACCCGCAAAACCAGCTGGCCGCTCATGCCCTCTTGAGGATGGCAGGCATACATCGAAGCGAAAAAGATATCGACAAAGCCCTTGATTCGTATGAGACTTTGTTGACCCGGTATCCGGCGGGCGGTTTCCGCGCCGATGGGCTTTTCGCCGTCGGGGAAACCCTGGCCGGCATTGGGCGGTGCACGGAGGCGAAGCAGAGACTGACGGAATTTTTGGAGACGTATCCGGGCCATGACTATGAAATGCTGGCTCGATTCGCCCTGGGGCGCTGCCTGGTTCGGCTGGTCGAGCATGGCGCGGCGCTCTCTCACCTTGCGATGGTCATGAACAGTGAATCCGCAGGTGTGGATTTGCGCAGTCAATCCGCGCTCCTGGCGGCCGAGCTATACAGGAAGCGAAGAAAATATGCCGATGCGCGGCGCGCGCTGGGCTTCGCGGTCGAGTATGGCGCGCCCGAACTGGCGGCGGAGGCGTTCTTCGCGCACGCCCGGATATTCTCCGAGCGGAGAGACCCGGGCGCGGCGGCCGAGTATTTGAAGTTGACCTATCGATACCCGGATCAGAAAATATGGGTAGCGCGGGCGTTGGGGCGGGCAGGTGAGCTGTACGAAAAAGCGGGGAAACGAAAGCTCGCCCTCCGGGTGTACCGGAAGATGAGCAAGGTGGTGGAAGAGCCCGCATGGAAGCGAAAAGCCCGAATCGCCATCAGGCGGATTACGAAACAAACCAAAAAGCGTGCGCGGCGGTGAAAATCGAACGCCCACATTAACGCAAAGGTGCATATCGATGTTTGAATTTTTGGCCACAGGCGGGGTGTTGATGATTCCGTTGGGTGTTTGCTCCATCTTGGCCTTGGCCATTATCCTGGAGCGGACCCTGAATCTACGCACAAGGAAAATCATTCAGCTCGACATATTGCAGCAGGTCAGGGATCTGGTTGCGGAGAACCAGGTGTCCGACGCCATAACCCTTTGCCGACGCTATCCTTCGGTCATGGGCAGGATACTGCTCGTTACGATAGCGAATCACGACAGAGACCGGGAAGAACTCCGATCCGTCGTGGAGGATGCCGGCAGGCAGGAGGTCACTACGCTCGACAGGAATCTGGGAGCTCTCGGAACGATCGCCGCCATATCGCCGCTCATTGGGCTGACGGGTACGGTTTTCGGCATGATTCGCACCTTCGCCGTCATCAGTGAAAAGGGAATCGCTCACCCCAGCCAACTGGCGGGCGGCATCTACGAAGCGCTCATCACGACGGCGACCGGACTCGTCATCGCCATACCCACGCTCATTTTCTACAACTATTTCACCAACAAGGCGGACCGCCTCATCCTGGAAATCGAAAAACATTCCTACCGGGTCGTCGAGACGCTGAAGCGGTGAGCGAGCGATGAAATTTCGTGATATCAGGCGCGTGCGGGCCGAACCCGGCATGACGGCCATGATCGACATTATCTTTCTGCTGCTCCTGTTCTTTGTCCTGAGTTCTTCATTCGTTCTGCAGCCGGGCGTCAAGGTGGAATTGCCGCGAACCGTCACGCAGGAACACCCCGTCCGCAAGGATTTGATACTCATCATTTCGCGTGATGAAAGGGTTTTTCTGAATAACGATCAGGTGCCCCTGAAGTCGCTCTGGGGCCGGTTGATAGAAGAGTTGAAGGTGCAGCCGGAGGGCCTGATCATCATTCGGGCGGACAAGGGCGTGCCGCACGGTATGGTGGTGCAGGTGATGGATATCGCCAAGCAGGCGGGCGCCCTGCGCATGTCGATTGCGACGGCGCCGACGAAACGGGTGCAGAAAAAGACGACGAACTAGCCCGGGGGAGGCCGGCTCAAAGACCATGAGCTTTTCACTTATCCTGACGATTCTGGTTTCCATCGCCATTCATACGGGGTTGATTCTGCTCGGCCCCGCCGTGACGCTGGGCCCGATATTCGCCGGACAAACCGAAAGAATGGAAGTCGACCTCGTGCGCCGCGAGGTTCCCATCCCCGAAGCGCTGCTGCCGAAGGTGCTGCCCGAGGTTCCCCTGCCGGAACCGCTGGATCTGAGCCGTATGCTTCAAAAACGATCCCTGGGCGATCGGGACCTGAATCTGGACTTGAAGTCGAAGCTCGTAGCGCCCGATCCGGGGGAGTTGCCCGAGAGCGAGCCGCTGCCCGATGCCCCGGCTCTGGAAATGCCGAAACCGGTGCTTGCGCCCGGCGAGATACCTTCGATGAGCGCTTTGCAGGCGGGCGGGGCGCTGGACGAAATCGTTTTGCCGGTGGATGAAAAGGCGAAGGCAGGGGAATCAAGGGGCTTGAAGCGCAGGAAAAAGGTGGCGCTGCCGGGTTCCGAAGCGGACCGGAAAATGCTGGAGCAATTATCGCGTCTGAGTTTCCCCCGATCCGCCGGGCGGAAGAGCCGGACCAACATCGCGGGGCCGGCGGCGAGGCGGAGAATCCTGTTTCAGCCCAAACCTCCGAAACTCGAGAGGCTCGAGAGCACGACGGAGATCGTGCTGAAGTTCTGGGTGTTGCCCGACGGCACCGTCGGCCGCGTCATTCCGACCAGAAAGGCGAGCGCCTACCTCGAGGGCCTGGCTTCGAACCACCTGAAGCGCTGGCGCTTCAGTCCGCTTCCGCCGGGAGCCGAGGACAAGGAGCAATGGGGCGAGATCGCCTTCCGTTTCCTGTTACGCTGAGGAGTTTGTCTTGGAATACGAATCTACAGGCTTGTTTTATGAGGAATTCGAAGAGGGGAGGGCGTGGAAGACCGCCGCGCGCACGATAGGCGAGTCCGACGTCAACGCCTTCTCCGCCCTGACGGGCGATTACACCTACCTGCACACCGATGCGGAGGCGGCGGCCAGGACGCCTTTCGGAGAAAGGGTGGGCCACGGATTGCTCGGGCTTTCCTTTCTCATGGGTCTGGTGACGAGGCTCGGCATCGTCGAGGGGACGGTCGAGGCGTTCCTGGGCGTGGAGTGGCGGTTCCGCGGCCCGATTCGCTTCGGCGATACGATCGCGGGCGAGGTCGTGGTGAAGTCGAGGCGCATCTCGAGCAAGGGGCAGGGGATTGTGACGCTCGCCCTTGCGCTCCTGAACCAGCGCGGTGAGCGCATACACGAGGGCGACGTCACCATCATGGTGGAGCGAAAGGAGAAAGAATGAATCCTGTTATCTATCATATTATTAGTTAGATAGAATGGTTATCCGAATGTATTTTTTGAAGTCCGGGGACGCATAATTCTTCCCGGAATCACCGGAAAGAAAAGGTCGTTATTTCGGGCGTTCGCAATTCTTGATGTCTCGATTTGCCATTTTCGTGTCCAACCTGAAAGGAGGCTCCGATGCGCGCCGTGGTTCTGCATGAATGGGGAGGCCCCCTGACGCTCGAAACGGTGCCCGACCCGGCACCGGGCCACGGGGAGGTCGTGCTGCGCGTGCACGCCTGCGCGCCGGATCAGTTCGACGTGACCATCCGCGCGGGCCGGATCGGCGGAAAGCTGCCTCTCATCATGGGGCACGAGATCGCGGGCGAGGTGGCCGCACTCGGGCCGGGCGTCGAGGGATGGGCCGAGGGCGACCGTGCGATCGTTCACGCCTATCTCACCTGCGGGCGGTGCCGGTTCTGCCGGCTCGGGCGGGTGACGCTTTGCGAGGATTTCCTGGGCTACTTCGGGGTGCACCAGGACGGCGGCTACGCCGAGTACGTGCGGGCCCCGGCGGAGAACCTGTGCGCCATTCCCGAAGGGGTGGGCTACGCCGAGGCCACGACCATCGTGAGCCCGGTGGCGACCCCGCTCAAGGCCATCAAGACGCGCGCGGGCGTGCGCCCGGGAGATGACGTGGTCGTCGTCGGCGCCTGTGGCGGCGTGGGGATCCACGCAGTCCAGATCGCAAAAGCCTTCGGCGCGCGCGTCATCGCAGTGGACATCGACGACGCCAAACTCGCCCGCGCGCGGGAACTGGGCGCGGACCACGCGGTGAACGGCCTGAAGGAGGACTTCGCCGAGGTGGTCGAAGAGGTCACCGGCGGGGAGGGTGCCGAGGCCGTGCTGGAGTTCGTGGGCACGGAGCAGACGCTGCCGAAAAGCTTCGCTTCGCTCGCGCGGACGGGCGTGCTCGTCGTCGTGGGCTTTCAGCCCGGAACCGTCTTCGCGAGCGACCCCACCCGCTTCGTGAACGATGAGATCACGGTTACGGGTTCCCGCTACGTGAACCGCGCGGAGCTGGCCGAGGCCGCCGACTGGGTCGGGGCGGGCCGGGTGAAGCCGGTCGTATCAAAGACCTACCCCCTGGCCGAGGTGGAACAAGCGCTGGCCGACCTGTCGGAGAACAAGGTGGTCGGCCGCGCGCCGGTTCTGATCGATTCGTGAGGTCAAACGCGAGCGAGAAGGGGGTGTTAAAAAAGCCCTCACATCTCTCTCATCCTGAGTAGCGGCCCCTCGATTTCGCTCGGGGCAGGCTCCGCCCCCCATCTTCCTCATCCTGAGTAGCCGCCGAAGGCGGCGTATCGAAGGATGCCCTCTCGCATGTCGGAAGACGCCTTCCATCCTTCGATACGGCGCTTACGCGCCTACTCAGGATGAGGTTTTATGGCCACCTGCGCGGTAGGAAGGAGGGCCGCCGCGTAACCCCAATATGGCCCGCTCCCGAATCAGGGTTTTTCAGCAGACCCTCAAGGGGGAGTGAAGTCTCCTCCCTCCCCGGTTGGCTTTATACGCAGAATCACGAAAGCAGGACTTTTTCAGGGGGTAGGGGGGGCTTTTCGACGAAGGAGGTCGGGGATTCGCGCGAAAGCAGCCTTCCTGCTAAAGGCAATGTCCCCCGACGAGGAGTTTTTCAACTGCCCCTCATCAATCGGGCTTGACCCCACCGATCAGGTGGCCGCAGGCTTCCAGTCGTAAATCCGCTGCAGGGCGCCTCCCATGAGAGTCGCGCGCTCATCATCGCTCAGTCGGTCCGTGAGACGGAACGGCGCCACGGCCTGCTCGTAGGTCAGCAGGTTGACCGCGCGCGTCCAGTCGGTGCCCCACAGGCAGCGGTCGAAACCGAATGCGTCGAAAACTGTGCATAGTGGGTCCCAGATGTCGTCGTAGGGGTAGGGCTCGTGAGACAGCGTGCAGGCGCCGGTGACCTTCACGGCGACGTTTTCGTGATCTGCAAGCGCGAGGAGCTTAGGCAAGTCGGCGAAGGGCGCCGGCGGCGCCGGCGGATAGAAGGGCTGCTCCAGACCTAAGTGATCGACCACCAGCATCGCGTTCGGGTGCGCGCGTGCATACCGCGCGAAATGCTCCAGCAAGCCCCAGCCCATGAGGTTGACCGGCATGGAGGCGCAGGCGGCGGCGGCGAGAACCCGGCCGATTCCCGGATGCTCGGGGTCGAGGCCGGGGCCGGGGTTCAGCATGATGCGCACCCCCACCGTCCCCTCCAGCGCGGCCCACTCCGCAATCGTCTCCCCTACGGCGGGGTCGGTCGGGTCGACCGGCTTGATCAAGGCGAACCGGCCCGGATGCGCGGCATGGACTTCCAGCGCATAGGAGGCGTCGTAGCGGTAGAGCGCGAACGGCGAGATGAGCACGGCGGCATCGACCCCGACCGCATCCATGGCGGCGGCCATGTCGTCACCCGTGACCTCGGGCGGTCCCGGCAGAGCACCGGCCCATGGCCGCCCCGGGTAGTCCCTCTCATAGGCGTGGACCTGCGCGTCTAACGTCAGCATGGTTTGCGTCCCCCCTCCGGCGGGCAAAAGCGCAAAGATTCCTTTCGCTACGCTAGCTTATTGACCGCTTTCGCCGCCATACCCAGAGAGCGGTTCACCCTCCAACGATGGGCGGGAACACGCAAAGTTCCGACCCTTCGGGAATCACGACGGATTTCTTCGCGTGGCGGCCGTCGAGCAGGACGATATAGGCCTCCTCGTAAGGTATCTCGAAGCGGTCGAGCACGTCATAAATGCTCGTGCCCTCGGGCAGGGTGATTTCGGCTACGCCCTCCGCATCCTGCTCGGCGGGCATCTTATCCGCGAAATCGGCGAACAATTTGATACGGATCTTCATGGATAGTCTCTCGTTTCTTTCTTGCCGGGGCTGCACTGCGCCTCACGCATCATCTGCTAATGTGTGTCTTCAAGACCCGCTCCCCGTCATTTCCCTCGCGCGCGCCAGGGCCGCCTCGAACACCTCTTTCAGGGGAATCCCGCTCTCCTCCGCCAGGCGCCTGCAATCCTCGTATTCGGGCGCGAGGTTCGTGAGCGCGCCCTCGAAGGTTCCCTTCTTGACGCGCACCCGGCCCCAGGGGAGGTCGACTTCCAGCCACGTGCGCTCGGCGACCGCGCGCCCCGTCGTGCGGCGGCGGACGCCCAGGGTCGACGTTTCGCGGAACAGGAAGCGGGTGAGGGCGTCTTGTTTCGCGAGAGGAGATAGAATCGTGAGCAGTTGCGCGGGCCTTCCCTTCTTGCCCGTCACGGGTATGGAGAACGCATCGAGCGCGCCCGCCTTGAGCGCCCCTTCGATGACGTGCGGGAACAGTTCGGGGCTCATATCGTCAATGTTGGCTTCGAGCACGCAGATGGTGGCGGGCGGCTCGCCGCCTTCGGCGCCCGCCTCGCTTTCTCCCAAAAAGGCACGGACGACGTTGGGGGTGCCCGGCTGGTCCTTATCCCCCGCGCCGTAGCCCACCCGCGCTATCGTCATCTCGGGCATGGGGCCGAAAAATTCCGCGCTCTCGATGAGCAGCAAGGCCCCCGTGGGCGTCAGAACCTCGCCATCGAGGTCGCTGCGCGCCACGGGCACGCCTTCGAGCAGCTTGGCGGTCGCGGGTGCGGGAACCGGCATCCGCCCGTGCGCGCACTGCACGAACCCGCTTCCCACCGGCAGGGGAGAAGCCGCCACCCGCTCGACGCCCAGCATGTGGAGTCCCAGAAAATAGCCCGTGACGTCGATGATGGAATCAATCGCGCCGACCTCGTGGAAATGGATGTCTTCGACCTCGACCCCGTGAATGCCCGCCTCCACGACGCCCAGGCGGTAAAACGCGGCAACGGCGTGTCTTTTGGGAACCTCCGGTATCGGCGCATTTTCGAGGATTTCCCGAATCTGGCTGTAAGAGCGGCCATGGTGATCCGCATGGTGGTGAGAACCTTCTTGTTCGTGATGATGATGGTGCACTTCATGAGTGATGTTCACCTTGAACTTGCGCGACGTAACACCTTGTTTCAAAACGTTATCATTAGAAATGGAATAGCCGCTAATTTCCAGCTTCGCAAGCTCTCCTTCAAGGGTCGTGAAATCGAGGCCTAAGTCTATCAGGGCGCCCACGAGCATATCCCCGGCGGCGCCTGCGAAGCAGTCGAAATAGATTGTCTTCATGGAGCGGCCGTTTGTTTGTTGATCAAGTGCGCCTGACATGCCGCGCCGAAGCCGTTGTTGATGTTCACCACGCTCAAGCCCGAAGCGCACGAGTTCAGCATGGCGAAAAGCGCCGTCAGACCGCCCAGATTCGCGCCGTAGCCCACGGATGTGGGCACCGCGATGACGGGGCACGCCACCAGACCCGCGACAACCGAGGGCAGGGCGCCCTCCATGCCCGCCACGGCGATGACGGCGTTCGCCTCGCGCAGGGTCTCGACTTCGGCCAGGAGGCGGTGCAGGCCCGCCACGCCCACGTCGTAGACGCGCGTCACATTTGAACCCAGCACCCGCGCGGTCACCGCCGCCTCCTCGGCGACGGGCATATCGGAGGTGCCCGCGCAGACGACCGCTAGAGAGCCAACCGGAGCGGGCGGATTTTCGCACGGGATTTCGACGATGCGTGCGGTTTCGTGGTGATTCGCGCGGGGAGAAAGCCCGAGCAGGGCCTGCACCTGCTCCGCGCCCGCATGCGTGACCATGACGGTCTGATCTTTCGCCATCAGACTCCTGGCGATTTCGACGACCTGTTCCCTGGTTTTGCCCGCGCCGTAGACGACCTCGGGAAAGCCGTTTCGGAGCGCGCGGTGATGATCCACCCGCGTGTGGCCCAAATCCTCGAAGGGCAGGTCCCGCAAGCGCGCGGCGGCGTCATCGGGCGCAAGGCGGCCCCCTTTCACCTGTTCGAGCAGTTCGAGGATGAGGTCGGGGTTCACGAGAGGATGAGGAGATCGGAGCCGCGAGCGGTATTGAGCACTTCGTTCATGCTCCCCGAGCGGAATCCTTCGAGATCGATGGTCACGTAGGTGAAGCCGGCTTCTTTCATGCGGGCGATCACTTGCTGTGCGGTTTCCTCATCCACCAGCCGCGCGATGTCGGTTTTCGGAACCTCGATTCTGGCGACGTCGCCGTGGTGGCGCACCCGCAGCTGCCGGAAGCCCAGCTCCCGCAAGCTGCTTTCTGCCTTTTCAACCTGGGCGATTTTCTCGGGCGTGATGCGGTCTCCGTAAGGGAAGCGGCTCGAGAGGCATGCCTGCGCCGGCTTGTCCCAGGTGGGGAGGCCGAAGGATTGGGAAAGGGTGCGGATGTCCTCTTTCGTCATGCCCACCTCCATGAGCGGGCTCCGCACGCCCAGCTCACGCGCCGCCTGCATCCCGGGCCTATGGTCTCCCACGTCGTCGGCGTTCGAGCCGTCAACGATGACCGCCGTCTTCTCTTGAGCCGCCACGCGGCTCAGGACGGTATAGAGCTCGTTCTTGCAGAAATAACAGCGGTTCGGCGGATTGTTCCCGAACGATTCGTCCGCTATTTCGTCGGTATCCACGATGAGGTGGCGAATCCCGATTTGCGCTGCGAGTATGCTGGATTCTTCGAGTTCGGATGTTGCCAGGGTGACGGAGCGGCCCGTGACGGCGAGCGCGCCTGAGCCCAGGACGTCGTGAGCCACTTTGGCCAGAAAGGTGCTGTCCACGCCTGCAGAGAACGCGACAAGAACGCTCCCCATCTCTTTGAGGGCTTGTTCGAGCCTTTTCAGTTTCGCGTCCGGCTTCGCATTGCTCAAGATGAACCTCCGTTCGACGGCTGATCCACCTTATTCTAGCCCGTCCCGCTCTCCGAGGGCAACGCATCGACATTGCGGCCTTCATGGCGTATGACGATATCCGGTCCCCGGCGGGCAGAAGCCGCGAGCGCCCTTGAACACCGGGTGTGGCCAAATCGTGTCGGATGGTCTATATGTTCGCCGTTCGGGGAGTTCGGGGCGAGGACGACAAAGAGAGGGGTAGGGCTTTGAACGTGGAAGAGTTGCTCAGAAAGGGCGTATCGTCGCTCAAGTCGTATGTGCCGGGGCGCTCCATCGAGGAGGTAGCCGCCGAGTTCGGGCTGAGTGAGGTCGTCAAGCTTGCCAGCAACGAGAATGCGCTCGGTCCGGCACCTGGCGCTGTGGATGCGATTCGCGGCGCGCTCGACGGTCTGCACCGCTACCCCGACGGCGGAGCGAAGGCGCTGGCGGGCCGGCTGGCGGAAAAACTGGGCGTCTCCCCGTCGTGCGTTTTCATGGGAAACGGAGGCGACGACGTTCTCTCCGTCATGAGCAGGACGTTTCTGAACGAAGGCGACGAGGTGGTGATACCCCAGCCCACCTTCAGCCCCTATGCGCACGTGAGCCGGGTGATGGGCGCGCAGATCGTTTTCTCGCCCCTGCGCGACATGCGAATCGATTTGGACGATGTTCTCACCCGGATATCCGGGCGCACGAAAATCGTTTTCCTCTGCTCACCGAACAACCCCACGGGCGGGATTTTGACCGGGGATGAACTCGTCTCCTTTCTCGAAAAACTGCCCGGAGGCCTGCTGGTGCTCCTGGATGAGGCCTACGGCGATTTCGCGGACGATCCGGCCTATCCCGACAGCGTCTCCATGATCGATCGCTTCCCGCTGGTCGTTCTGCGCTCGTTCTCGAAAATCTACGGTCTGGCGGGACTGCGCGTGGGATTCGCCGTGAGCCGCGAGGGCGTCGTCGGGTACATGAACCGCGTCCGCGAACCATTCAACGTGAACCAGCTCGCGCAGGCGGCGGCCCTGGCCGCGCTGGAAGACGACGGCTACAAGGAACGCGCCGTTGTTCTGGTGCGCGCGGGCAGGGAAGCGCTCTATGCGGCGTTCGGCGAGATGGGGCTCGAATACGTGGAGAGCCAGGCCAATTTCATCTTCGTGCGCGTGGGCGAGGGCGACGCGGCGATGAACGCGCTGATGCGCGAGGGCGTCATCGTTCGTCCCGGCAGCGCTTTCGGGCATCCCGAATGGATTCGCGTCACCGTCGGACTCCCCGAGGAGAATGAGCGCTTTCTCACGAAGCTCAGGGATTTTCTCGCCTGAAGCCGTTTTCTCGGCGGAATCAGGAAAAGAGTATACGCACGTTCTCCGGGTCGGGGCTGTTTGCAGGGGAGCATATGGACCTGTTGAAAAGCCCCCCGTTCCTCCTTTTCAGGGGGTAAGCGGCACCCCCGACGCGGACTTGGTCAACAACCTCCTTGAGGGTCGGATTTCTCTGCAGACCTTTCTGGAGCGTATTTGAAAATAAAGAACCCCCGATGCCGGAGATTTTACCTCCAGCGTCGGGGGTTTCGCTCTATGGGATGATTTTCGTCTGAAGCGTCCTCAAAAGCCGGCGTTTATTTGTTCACCGCGTCTTTGAGGCTCTTGCCAGCGGAGAACTTGGGCGCCTTGCTCGCCTTGATCGAGATTGTCTCGCCCGTTTGCGGGTTGCGTCCCGTACGCGCGGACCGCCTGGAAACGGAAAAAGTCCCGAATCCGACCAAGGAAACCCGATCCCCTTTTTTCAGAGCTTGTGTTACGGAATCAAGCAGGGATTTCAGCGCCCGGTCCGCGGCTGCTTTCGAGATGCCGGCGTCCCCGGCGATTTTTTCAACCAGATCGGATCTCTGCATTGGGGTCCTCCCACTTTCGATGACGGGCTTTAATCAATAATTGGTAGTCCAAATGTTTTTCTAATGAGGTGTACCAATCTATCGTAGCCGCGCGGAGAGGTCAATAGAGAACATGGCGAAGAGCGGGTTTTTTTATCAAGAGGTGAGGTACTATGCTCATAAATATTTTTATATCAATTACTTAGAAGATCAAAAAATCTTCATCGGAACTTAAGGATACTGTTCACTTCGTGGTTTTGTCGTTTCGTTTAATTTTCGCTCGGCATATGCTTTGAACTATCGGAGCGAGAGTCCGGTGCGGCGGGGCATTTTGCGAAGCCGCTCGTATCGCGCGACGGTGGGCTGATCGAGCAGGGGCTTGGGTTCGTTCTCGAGGTTTTGCTGGTGGACGTCGTCCGCGAAACCCTCGATTCCGACCCTGGGCAGCGCCTTGCCGATGAAGCGCTCGATATTCTTGACGGGCGTGATTTCACCGGGCGACATGAGCGTCATGGCGTAGCCGATGCGGCCGGCGCGCGCCGTTCTGCCCGCGCGATGCACGTAGTCCTCGGGATATTCGGGCACGTCGTAATTGATGACGTGCGAGATGCCCGTCACGTCGATGCCGCGCGAAACGATGTCCGTCGCCACGAGAATGCGGTGCCTGCCCTGACGAAAGCCCGTCAGCGCGCGCTCCCTCTGGCGCTGGCTTCGGTCGGAGTGAATCTTGGCGACGGAAATTTTCTCGTTTTCCAGAAAATTGCACAGCACATCGGCCCCGGCCTTGGTTCTCGTGAAGATGAGAACGCTGGTGGGGTTGTATTTGTCAATGATGCCCAGCACACCGCGGGGCTTGTTCACCATGCTGATGGGGTAGACGCCGTGGTGGATGCCCTCCGCCGGCGTCGAGGGCGGCGAGATGTTGATTTGTACCGGGTCGCTCACTGCGCGATTCGCCAGATCCTGAATTTTCTCGGGCATGGTGGCGGAGAATAGCATGGTCTGCCGCTTTTGGGGGAGGCGCTTGAGGATTTCGGTAATTTCCTCGGCGAAGCCCATGTCCAGCATTCGGTCGGCCTCGTCGATGATGAGTATCTCGAGATTCCTGAAATGAACGGATTTCCGGTTCAGGTGATCGAGCAGCCTGCCGGGTGTGGCGACGATGACGTCCACTTTCTCTCGAAAAGCCTGGAACTGGGGTTCGTAGTCCACCCCGCCGTAGATGACGGCGCACGAGGTTTCGAGGTGTTTTCCCAGCCGGTGGAATTGATCCGAGACCTGAATGGCCAACTCCCGCGTAGGCGTCAGGACGAGACATCGGGTGCCCGAGCCGCCTTGCAAGCGTTCGAGCGCCGGAAGGGCGAACGAGGCCGTTTTCCCCGTGCCAGTCTGGGCGCAGCCGATGATGTCTCGCCCCTCGCGCGCGACGGGAATCGCCTCCCTCTGGATGGGGGTGGGCGCGGTGAAACCGAGGCCGTGAATCCCGCGGAGCAACTCCGCTCCGAAGCCGAGCTCCCGGAAGCCCTCGGGCGCGTCGCCTGGGTCGAAATCACCCACGCCGATGTCAGCGGGGTCTTTTTGATAGGTGATGCCGTTATACGAGGGATTCGCGGCTTTCTGGGATTTTTGCGGTGCGGTTTTCGCTCCGGCTGTTGCGGGTTTTCTCTTTCGGCGTCTTCTTGTCTTGTTTTTGGGTGTTTTGTCGTCGTTTTCCGGTTTTTTCGATTCTATGGTCGCTGCGTTTTGCTTATGCAAGGGTTCTCCATTACTTTGTTTTCTCCGCGAACGCCTGCGCCGGCGGCGCGGTTTCGCGGGATTCGTTCCGTTCGAGCCGGTTTCTTCCTTCGGGGATTCACCGTTGAGAGGTGTCGAGGCGGAAAGCGGTTCTTTCCGCGCGGCTTGGTCTGCGGTTGAAATGGAAGCGGATTCCTGAACCTCGGGGCTAGACTGGCTGTCAGGGGCTTCTGCTTTGCTTTTGGAGCGAATGATGCTCGCTAAACGTTTGATTATTCTCACGGTGTGTGTTTATAGGGAAGATGCTCGCGTCTGTCAAGCGCGGCAAGCGAGGACTTGCGGTTGGAGGGGAACCTGTTCATGACGCAAAAAGGATTCGTATTGTGGCACCAGGAGACTATGGACGCGCGCGATGTTCCGCGATTCGCCCGGTGGTGCGAGGATTCAGGCCTGGATTCGCTCTGGTTTCCTGAGACCTGGGTGCGCGACGGCGGAATCCTCATCGCCATGGCGGCGCAGGCGGTGGACAAGATCAAGCTGGGAGCTGCGGTGTTCAACATCTACGGTAGGACGCCCGGCCTCATGGCGCAGACGGCGGCGGAACTCGACGTGCTGAGCGATGGCCGCTTTCATTTGGGAATCGGCTCGAGCGGACAGGCGGTCATCGAGAACTGGCACGGGATGCCCTTCGGCAGTCCGCTCAAGCGCTCCCGGGAGATGGTCGCAGCCCTGCGTCAGGCGTTTCGCGGAGAGCGCGTGGAATTGGATGGTGAAATCTACCGGCTGAGCGGCTTCAAGCTGCGCCGCAAGCCGGTGCAGGAGCGTCTGCCCATCTATCTGGGGTCGAACGGCCCGAACTACACGAGGCTGACCGGGGAGATCGCAGACGGCTGGATTCCTTTCTGCATTCCGTTCTCAAGGACGAAGGATGCCCTCAAATTTCTCGAAGAGGGCGCCGAATCGGCGGGCAGGGCGGTCTCGGAGATCGACGTGGCGCCCTTCGTCTACACGGCGCCTTTTGACGATCTCGACCGCGCGCGCGCCCTCGTGAAGCCCGAACTCGGCTTCTATATCGGCGCGATGGGCGATTACTACCAGGCCCAGCTCAAGCGCTGGGGCTACGGGGAGGACGCTCGTAAAATCCGGGCGGCCTGGAGGAGAGGCGGCCGCAGAGCAGCGGGAGAGGCGCTCTCGGATGAACTGGTGGACGACCTCGCCATCTGCGGCCCCAAATCCAGATGCAACGAAATGCTGGCGGCTCTCCGGGAGATGGGCGTCACGCAGCCGCTTTTCCGGATCCCCGACGAGACGCCCGAAGAGGACGTGAAGCGCGCCCTCGGGGTTTTGGGAGAACTCGACTAGCGAACTATGCGGGGTATCGCCCCCAGCCTGCGATATGGCCCCTCAGATAGCAGATTTGCCCGATGTGTGAAAGGTGGTCGCCGAGAAACCTTCCCAGGACCAGACCGAGCTTGGTGGGCTTCTTGGTGTAGAAATCGATTTCTTCCCTGTCGAGGTCCGCCGCGCTCAACCCCGAGAGGCAGGAAAGCGTTTTCTCGCGCACCGCTTCGAAATAGCCCATCAGAGATTCCTTGCCGACTCTAAGAGCCAGGACCTGTTCGAGCGTGAAGCCCACGCCGGTGCATTCGGGGTCGGGCGCCATGTCGAACCGCTCGTGCCATTTCCCCGCTATCCAAAGTTCCGGGGTTCCGCCAAGGAACGAAAACGTCCTGTCCTCAAAGCGCGTCATGTGCCAGATGAGCCAGCCCATGGGGTTGTCGTTCGGGCCCGGTTGAAAGGTCAGGTCCGCCTCGGTAACGTCTTCCATGACCTCTCTCAGCCGCATGCCGTAGGCTTCCAGGCGCTCCTTGATGATTGTCGGCGCATCCATGTCCGGGTTTTCCTCCGCTCCTGGTGGAAACGAAAAACGCCCCTCGAAAACGGGGGCGCATTTCAAAGACGAATTTCGCTAGATAGCCGTGCCGGCGCGTGCGGTGAAGATGGTTTGCTCCATTTTTGGCATTCCCTCGAATGCGGGGTCTTCGTTCACCATCCGGGCCAGATATTCATCCACGTGCTCCGCATTGGACCATGTGCATTTGTAGGCCACCTTCCCGTCCTTGCCGATGAGCCAGATGGTGTTCGGCAGGTCTCCGAGCATGGCGTGCACCTTCTGGTCCATCTCGTCGACGAGAATGTTGGTTTCCATGCCCTTGATCTCGGCCAGCTTCTGCGCGTAGCTCCGCTTGTGCTCGTAGGATTCATGGTTTCTGATCTCGGGGAATCCGCGCTCGCCCGCGTGGGGTTCCCTCACGTAGAGATTGAAGACGATCACGTCGCGGTCCGCATATTTCCCCTGCAACTCTTCATAAAACGGCACCTGCCGCCTGTATGGCGGTCACGTGATGGCGCCCGTGGTGATCACCACGTATTTCTTGCCCAGATAATCCTCCATACGGTGGACGTTCCCGTGAATGTCCTTGAGTTCGAAGTCGGGGAAGGGGGTGCCTGGAGGAAGTACGTTTGGAAATTTCTCATAAAAACTCTTGACCCGTTTGCTCGTGACGAGTTTGATGGTCTTCCACAGGTTCAGGTATTGCCAGGACCAAAAACCCGCCAGCGGCCCCCAGGGTTTCGGGACGGAATCGTTAGCCGGCCTCATATAGGGAAACTCCTCTGCGATGTGTGCTGAATTGTATGATGGCGTATGCCCAAGTCTCTTGTTTACCCAATCACTGGCTGAAAAACAACCGCCCGAAGCGGGAGGCAAAAGGCGGCTCCTGGAGGGCAAATTTTTTGAATTTCTTTCACGATATGCTTCAAAATTTTATTGTCGTTTATCTAAAGTAGATTGTAGGAATTAAAAATCGAACGACAGTTGCGGTTCCTTCTCCCCCGAGGCGTCTTTTGGGGGATGTTTCGCAGAATCGTTCTCTTCTTCCTGGAAACGAGGCGGTTTTTTGAGGGGTTTCGCTGCGCTCGATTCTTCAGGCTTCGCATGGGTGGGAACTTCGGATTCCCCCGGCGGGGTCCATTTCGGCTTTCTCGTTTCAGGCCGGGCCTCCGAGACCGGATTTCCGGGGTTCTGAGGAGCGTTTCCCGCCTGGGCACTGGAGATCGCCGATTCGAGAGCCGCCGTGAGGTCCTTGGGTCTTTGCCAGGCGGTTTCTTGCGGGGATGCCCGATCTCCGCCCCTCGTGCGCATGAGTTTGGTTTTCAAATCCTCGATGCGCGCGTAAAAGCCGGGACTGTGGGGCGTGGTGGGGATTCGGAGAAATTTTCGGTCGATGTGGTGCATGAGTTCGTGGATGAGTGTATCCAGAAACGTCTTGCCTGCGACGACTTGCTTGCGAATAGACGTGAGATTCGCGATTTGGATCGTTTCTTTTCGGCAGTGGTAGACGCCGTAGAGTTTGTAGGCGAGTTTTCCTTCATACAATTTGTGGGGCTGCCGCTCGTTGATCACGCTCAGGCGCGCGCGGGGGATTTTCAGGCTGCGGCAGATGTTGTCGAGTAGTTCCTGGCCCAGCGCTTCACGCTCGCTCGCGCTCTGGGATTCGATGAGTTTTCTGGTGAGTTCGCGCTCTTGGGTCTTGGGTCGGTATTCGAGCGCCGGGAATTTGTTGGAGCGTGTGAAATCCGGCGTATCGCGGCGCCTACCCATGAGAAAAGGTTTCCGAGACGAGTCCGGGCGGAACAAGTCGCAGATATGCGATGGGCCAACGAGACGAAATTATACGTGAATCAAACCTCCGTGGCGAGAGGCCTGTTTCGGGCCTAGTCGGTCTCGAGAATCTCCTCGATCGTCACAATCCGTCTCTCGGCGTTGCTCTTGAGAATTGCCCGCATGATGGCGAGCGCGCGAACCCCGTGGCGTCCGGTGACCTCGGGGTCCCTATCCTCTCGAATGGCGCCGACGAGGTCGTCGAATTGTTCGCGGTTGGCCAGGAGTCTCCCCTCCACGAGGTCGTGATCGAGTTCCACGATTGTGGTTTCGAGGCCGCCCATCAGGTCGATAGGTCGCTTGAGGGTCGGATTTTCCGTCGTGGAGAGGCTCAGGTTCGCTTCCGTGCCCTGAATGTCGTAGGCGAAGTGGAACGGGGCCAGATAGCTGCTGGAGATGACGCCCATCAGCCCGCTCTTGAAGCGCAGGATGGCGGCGGCGGCGTCTTCCTGGGGGTTGGGGCCGCCTACCTTGGCGCATGAGCCGCTCACCTCGTCCACGTCGCCGAAGAGGTATTCCATCATGTCCGCGAGATGGATGGTGTAGCTGTAGAGCGGCCCGCCCGGGTTCTCCGTGGCGTCCCACCGCATGCTCTGGGGACCCGAGGTGAAGCCGTGGTTGTTCGAGAACGTGGCGACCGTGTAGTTCACCAGTCCCAAATCCCCGCTATCCACGATTTCCTTCGCCTTGCGGAACATTGGCCAGCGCCTGAAGTTCTGTCCCATGTGGAGTTTCACGCCGTGGTCTCTGCACGCCTGTTCGACGGCTTTCGCGTCCGAGACGCTGAGGGCCATGGGCTTTTCCAGGTGAATGTGCTTGCCCGCGCGGGCGGCGGCCATGGCGATTTCCTTGTGCACGGAGTTCGCTGTGGCGATGACGACGGCTTCAGTCTCAGGGTCGGCCATCACCTCGTCAATAGAAGTAAAATTCTTTCCGCTGTATTTGCCGACAAACTCCTCACGGGTAGTGGGCGTGCGGGCGTAACCGCCTGTTACTTCCACCTTGCCGGAGGCGAGGGCGGCGTCTGCGAGCACGGCGCCCCACCAGCCGAGCCCGATGAAGGCCATACCGATTTTCGGTGCATCATTCATCTACTGGCTCCTTCGTATCAAAGCATATCTGAATTTGCTGCCGGGAAGCGTTTGCGCAGATGTTTTCTAGCGGCCCTGCCATTCGGGTTTTCTCTTCTCCATGAAGGCCGCGAGACCCTCCTGCGTGTCGCGGGAGGTCTGGAGGCGGTAGCTGATGAGTTTGGCATTGGCGATGCCCTCGCGCACGTCGGGCGTTCTGAGGCCTTTGAGCACCGCTTCTTTCGTGTGTTGGACCGCAAGGGGTGCGTTCTGGTTGATGAGTTCGGCCATGGCGCGGGCCTCGTCCATCAGCGCGTCCTGGGGAACCACCTTGTTGACCATGCCCCAGCGTTCAGCTTCATCCGCGGTGATGTTCCTGCCGGTCAGCATGAATTCCATGGCGATGCCGGGCGGAATGGTCTTGGGCAGGCGCTGGTGGCCGCCGAGGCTCATCGCGCCGTATTTGGGCTGCGGGTAGCCGAAAACGGCGTTTTCAGAAGCGATCCGGATGTCGCACGAGAGCGCCATCGAGCATCCCCCGCCATAGGCGTAGCCGTTCACCGCGGCGATGATGGGCTTGTAGATCTCGTATTCGCCGTACCACATTGTGGGAGAGTCGTGCTCATTGTACTGGCCCTCGCTCTCGACGACCGAAGTGAGGTCATGGCCGGCGCAGAACGCGCGGTCCCCCGCGCCGGTGATGATGGCCGTCCATACGTTGTTGTCTTTCATGAATTTCTGACTGAGGTCGTACAAATCGTCCACCATTTCCTCGGTGTACGAGTTGAGTTTCTCGGGCCGGTTCAGGGTGATGATGGCGGTTCTGCCTTCCACTTCATAATTGATGTTGCTCATAGGACTTCTCCATATTGGTTTGACGAATGCGCTCGTTGCGTGTCCTTTGGGCCGAAATTAGCGAGGCGACGGGGTTAAGTCAACGTCGGAGTGGAATCCTGCTCTTTCGACATACCTCCGAGTCTGCGTTTTCTTGACAGGTCAAGGCGCGGGTGCTAGCGTCGCCGCGAATTTCATATTCGGAACAATTGTTTGCAGACTCGATATATTCAAGCTGAAACCTTTGTTTTTGGAGGAGGAAGACGCAATGACGGACTACCCCACGTGGGCGCGCGGGTCGATGATGGTCGACTGGGAGCACCGGATCGATATGGACCGGATGCGCCGAGAGCGCGTCGAGAAGACCCAGGCGGCGATGAAGGAAAAGGGCATCGACGCCCTCATCCTCTGGAAGGATGAGAACGTGCGCTACCTGACCAGCGCGCGCGTCATCATGATTCAGTACCGCTCCTCCACCACCTACGGCGTCTTGCTGAGGCAGGAGGGCAACCCGACGCTGCTCGCCTCGAGCGGCGAGGCGCACCGCATCGAGGAGTGCATGCCCTGGATAGACGACTACGTGCCCATCGGCATCCTCGAGGAGCCGGGCCTCGTCGAGCACACGGTGGGCACCGACATCAAGAAGCGTTTTGATGACTGGGGGGTTTCGAACGGCACCATCGGCCTCGACGGCCACACCTTCACACAGCGGGCAATGATTGAAAAATACTTCCCCGAGGCCACCTTCGTAGACGGCGAGCAGTTCATGTACATGAGCCGTGTGCAGAAGACGCCGGACGAGATCGCCTGCCTGCACCAGGCGTGCGCCATCGCCGACGCCGTGACCATCACGGCGTTAAACCACGCCGATCCGGGCGTGCGCGAGTTCGACGTGGCGGCAGAAGCGATGAAGACGCTCTTCACCCACGGCGGGGAGTTCGGGCATCTGGCGTCCCCGTTCGTCGCTTCGGGCGAGCACATGGCGCCGCCGACGCGCTTTCCCACCGATAAAATCATCAGAAACGCGGACATCGTCTTCATCGACATTGGCGCCTGCTGGAACGGGTATTTCGGCGATTGCGGGCGCGCGAAGGTGGCCGGCGGCCCGCCCCATCCCATGCAGAAGAAGGTGTATACGACCGTCTACAAGTCGCTCAAGGCGGGAATCAAAAAAATGCGCCCCGGCTACACGAACGACGATTCGGCGGCGGAATTTCTGGAAGTCGCTCGTTCCGCGGGCCTCGAGGACAACTTCATCAAGCTCTTCATCGGGCACGGATGCGGCATCTCGCCCAACGAGCCGCCCTACGTGGGCGAGGTGATGCCTGGCGCCGAGAGCGTGGATTTCGTGCCGGGGATGACGTTCGCCATCGAGCCGCTCATATTCGTTCCGGGGATTCCGGGCGGAGCCGGCGTGCGCATCGAGGATCACATTCTCATCACCGAGGATGAACCCGTCTACATGACGCGCGCTCCCTATTGCGAGGAGCTGATCATCCAGGACTGAGCAGGCGCTTGGTCGAATCGGCGCCCCTGGCCGAAAGCCGGGGGCGCTTTTTCGTTTTGTTGGTTGTGAGGCGAGGCATGTGTTGACAGAGATTCCCCTGGCCGTTGCGGCGTCGGCTTTTTTTGCGCTGACCTTCATCTTCTCGCGCCTGGCGACGCGGGAGGCGACGCCCGTGTTCGGCGGGTTCGTGGCCTCGGCCACGGTAACGCTGCTCTATCTGCCCTGGATAGCGGCGAGCGTGCCGCTGAGCGCTTTCGCCAACCCGCACCTGCTCTGGTTCGTGGGGCTCGGCGTCATCACCCCCAGCATTTCGAGGACGTTTCAGTTCGCGGGCGTCCAGCGCATCGGGGCGGCTCCCTCGGGTATCCTGCGAGGGCTGGGGCCGCTTTTCTCGAGTACGCTGGCCGTCTTGCTGCTGGGCGAGCAACTCACGCCCGTCCTCGCCCTGGGAACTGCGCTCATCGTATGCGGCATCATCGTCTTGTCGATCAGGAAAGACGAGATTCGCTCGTGGGCGCTCGCCGGAATCGCCTATGCCATCGGCGCCACGCTCATATGGGTCATGCGCGATCTCATCATCCGCTACTCCTCGCCCGACGTGCCGTATAAGACGCTCGCGATTTTCGTAATGGCGGGGACGTCGAGCATCGTCATGGCTCTGGTTCTGGCGAATTCCAGAAGCGGACGGAAGGACTTCACCGGGAAGGGCCTCTTTTATTTCATCCTCGTGGGACTCGCCAGCTTCTCGGCCCTGACATCGCTTTTCTTCGCCCTCGAGGAGGGGCGCATCGTCGTCGTGACGCCGATCACCTCGGCCCAACCCCTGTTCGTGCTGCTTTTCTCGCGGTTCTTGCCGCAAGGCATGGAGCCGCTGACGCCGCTCATGGTGCTGGGTGCAGCCTTCATCGTCGCGGGAGGCGCGCTGATCAGCCTGGCGTGACTAGTCGGCGAGTTTGTCCTCGAGACCGAGTTCTCCGGCCAATTCCCTGAGCTGGGCGAGCACGGGCGCGGCGACGGGCACGCCGTCCCTGCGCATCTGCTCTTTTCGGCGCGCGAGGTTCTCGCCGGGTATCCGGATGGGGCCTCCCCCCTCCATGGGGGCGGAATTTCTGATCTCGCGGATCCTCAGGTCCATCTCCGCCTTGAAGTCGTCCAGCTCGCGGAAGATGTCCGGCCGCATGGCGAAGAACACCTGGCCGGTGTTCGTGGGCGTCTTGAAATCCTTGTTGAAGTCTATGACGTCAGAGCCGAAGGCCGCTCCGTTCAGAACGCCGGCGAGGGCGCCGATCATCATGTTCAGTCCATAGCCCTTGTGGCCCCCGATGGGCAGCAGAAAACCCTCCTCGGCGCGCGATGCGTCGGTGAGGGGTTTGCCGTCTTTGGTCATCATCCAGCCCTCGGGCATCGGTTTTCCCTCCTGGGCGTAGACCTTCACCTTTCCGTAAGATGTCTCGGTGGTGGCCATGTCGAGGACGAAGGGCGGCTCCTCGCCCGCAGGGATGGCGTAGGCGATGGGGTTGGTGCTCAGGAGCATGTCGACGCCGCCCCAGGGCGGCATGTGGTTGGCGTTGGCGACAGCCATGTACATCCCGATCATGTCGTGCGCGAGGGGCAGGGCGGCATAGACGCCCGCGGCGCCCGCGTGGTTTCCGCGGTGGATGCCGATCCACGCCAGCCCGTTTTCCCGCGCTTTTTGGATGGCGAGTTCAGCGGCGAACGTGACGACCACCTGGCCGAAGCCGTTGTCCCCGTCGACCAGTGCGCTCACGGAAGTTTCGCGCTCGGCGCGGATGTCGGGCCTCAGGTTGTAGCCGCCTTCCCGGATTCTGCGGCAATAGGGAGGGAGCCGGAAGATGCCGTGTCCGTGCATCCCGTGGAGGTCGGCTTCGATCATGCGGACGGCGCAGATACGGGCGTGCTCGTCCAGAACGTCGTGCGCTGATAAGACGGCGTGAATGAAATTCTCCAGGCGTTCTACGGGGTAGCGTATTTCGGACATGGGTCTCCTCGATCGAATGGTCGTCTCTGTGCCTGCGGGGCGCGCCTGCGCGGCGTATGCGCACAGTTCCAACTGTATAGATTCCTTGAAACCGGGTTTTCTCACTACTTGGTGAGAATTCTATGATATATTCCTGAAGGCCGTCATGGAAGGCGAATCTGCGTACATGGCATAGTTTGAAACGATTTGCCTGCTCTGGAGAATACACCCGGCTCCAGCCGCCACCCAAAAGGGGACGATATGAATTACATCAAAAAGCCCGAATGGTCGATGCCCGAGCGTGAAGCCACGCCCGAATCCGTTTTTCTGAACCGCCGCAAGTTCCTGGCGGGCGGCGCGGGTCTGATGCTGAGCCAGATGGTGACGCCTCCCTACTGGCCCGAACGCGATGGGCCGCTCGCCCTGGCGCAGGCGAAAAAGACGGGCGCGCATCCCAAGGATCAAACGGTGGGCCTATACCCGGCGCGCCGGAATCCCGCCTTCACGCTGGATCGGCCCCTCACGGAAGAAAAAGTCGCGGCCGAGTACAACAATTTCTACGAATTCGGCGGCACCAAGGCAATCTCCTGGCTGGCCAGACGCATGGAGACGCGCCCGTGGCAGGTAGAGGTGAAAGGCCACGTCAAGAAGCCCAAAACCTACGATATCGACGAGTTGATCAAGGGCATGACGCTGGAGGAGCGGCTTTATCGTTTCCGCTGCGTGGAAGCGTGGGCGATGGCCGTTCCGTGGACGGGTTTCAGGATTTCCGAACTCATCAAGAAAGTAGAACCCACGAGCAAGGCGAAATACGTCAAATTCACCACCTTCCTGAACCGCAAGGTGGCGTTGGGACAGCTCCAGGTCTGGTACCCGTGGCCGTACGTGGAAGGCCTGACCATGAAGGAGGCCATGAACGAACTGGCGATAATGGGCACGGGCATTTACGGTCATCCCATGCCGCAGCAGCACGGCGCGCCCCTGCGGTTGGTGGTTCCCTGGAAATATGGATTCAAGAGTATAAAATCCGTCGTTTCCATCGAATTCACCGAAAAGCGGCCCCGCACGTTCTGGGAGAAGGCGGGGCCCAGTGAGTACGGCTTCTGGGCCAACATCAACCCGAAGTTCAATCACCCCAGATGGTCCCAGGCGTCGGAGCGCATGCTGGGAACGAACAAGAGAAGGCCGACGCTCCTGTTCAACGGCTATGCGAAGTGGGTGGGGGACATGTACCCGGACATGAACGACCGGAAGTATTTCATGTAGGCTTCGGATTTAGACAAAAAACCATCTTCCGGCCTTATCGGTCGCCGGAGGATGGTTTTTTTGTGTGGCAAATTACGCTTTCAGGGCTTGATCGAGATCCTCGATTAAATCGTCCGCATCCTCGATTCCCACGGACAGGCGAATCAGGGTATCGCTGATGCCGAGCGCTTCTCTGCTCTCCTCGGTGAGAGAAGCGTGGGTCATGATGGCGGGATGCTCCACGAGGGATTCGGTGCCGCCCAGGCTCTCCGCCAGGGTGAACAACTGTACGTTTTCGAGAAACCTGCGCGCCTCGGGCAGGCCGCCTTTTAAGTAGAACGCCAGCATCCCCCCGAAACCGCTCATCTGCCTTTTCGCCAGATCGTGCTGGGGGTGGGATTCCAGCCCCGGATATATGACCTTTTCCACCCCGGGGTGCCCCTCAAAATGCCTGGCGATTTTCATGGCGTTTTCCTGGTGTTTTTCCATCCGCACGGGGAGGGTGTCGATGCCCCGCATGGTCATGTAGCAATCGAAGGGGGCGGGCGTCGCACCGAGCGCGTTCTGGTAGTGCTTTATGCGCTCATGGAGCGCCCGGCTTTTCGTCACCAGGGCGCCGCCGACGACGTCGCTGTGCCCGCCGATGTATTTCGTCGTGCTATGAACGGCGATGTCAGCGCCCAGAGCGAGCGGCCTCTGGAAGTAGGGGCTCATGAAGGTGTTGTCCACGGCGACGATGGCGCCGTCTTTCCCGTACGTGGAGGCGATACTCCGGATGTCGGCCATCTTGAGGAGCGGGTTCGTGGGGCTCTCTATCCAGATGAGCCTCGTGTTCTCCCTGATCTTCCCGGCGAGGGACTCTTCATCCGCCATGTCGACGTAGTCGCACGCGATCCCGAATTTCTCGAACCCCCGTAAATCCTTGCCCGTGATGAGACGGAAGGTTCCGCCGTACACGTCGTCCGAACAGAGCATGTGGTCGCCGTGCGAGAGCAGGGCGAAGAGTACCGTGGTGGTGGCGCCCAGACCTGAGGAAAAGGCCAGCCCGTGACACTCGGCATCCGTGCCTTCGGGACGTTCGAGGCCTGCGATGTTCATCTCGAGCGCCTCTCGCGTCGGGTTGCCCGAACGCGAGTATTCGAAATCGCCGACGGGCTCGCCGGGCGTATGCTGCTTGAACGTGCTGCTCAGGCAGATGTCGGGCTTCACGGCGCCGGTGAGTTCGTTGGGTTCTTTTCCGTGGTGAACCGCTCTGGTGGATATTTTCATGTTGCTCCAAGAAGGCGGGGGTAGTGGTTACTGTTTCCGTATCGGCCTCTATGACGCGCTTTCGGGTGTCGCCGCCTGTTCCATCTCATCTTTATCGAGGAATGCGTTGGCGACCATCCATTCGTCGGAGAAAATCTTGCTGAGATAGAACATACCCGAATCCGGCATGAGGGTGACGACTCTCTGCGGTTTTTCGAGGGATTCCGCGTACCGCACGGCGCCTGCCACCGCGCCGCCCGCAGAGCCGCCCACCAGAATGCCTTCTTCTCTCGCCAGTCTCCGCGCCATCAGGAGGCATTCCTTGTCGGTCACGCGGACGACTTCGTCGATGTTATCGAAGCTGAGCGTGGCGGGCTTGAAGCTCTCGCCGATGCCTTCGGTCTTGTAGGAACCCGCCTCGGGGTCGGTTTCCCCGTAGAAAAGGCCATAGAGAATCGAACCGATGGGGTCGACGCCCACGATCTTGATATCGGGATTCTTCTCTTTCAGGAACCTTCCCGTGCCCGATATGGTGCCACCCGTGCCCAGACCCGTGACGAAGGCGTCGAATTCGCCTCCCGTCTGACGCCATATCTCGGGGCCCGTCATGCGGTAGTGGGACTCGGGATTGTTAGTGTTGTTGTACTGGTTCGCCAGTATGCAGTTGGGCGTATCCTCTACGATCCTGCGCGCAACGCTGTAGTGGCTCTCCGGGTCGTCCAGCGCGACCGTAGGCGTGACGATGACTTTAGCGCCGTATGCGCGGAGCCGGTCGACTTTCTCCTGGCTCATCTTGTCGGGCATCACGAAAACGCAATTGTAGCCCTTGATGGCGGCGACGATGGCGAGTCCCGCGCCGGTGTTCCCCGACGTGGCCTCGACAATCATACCGCCCGGCTTGAGTTCGCCCTTTTTCTCCGCGTCTTCGATGATCAGCGGAGCGATGCGGTCTTTCACCGAGAGGCCCGGATTCATGTATTCGACCTTGACGAACAGTTCCGATTCGACTTCCTCGCCGATGGAGTTGAGCCTTACGATAGGCGTGTCGCCGATGGCCTCCAGAATGTTGTTTTTCACTTGCTTGCACCCTCGAAAACGGCTTGAAAATCTGGGAGTCTCATACTGCGAGGCGATTATGCGGCATCCGCGCGGCGTCTACAAATCATCGAGAATTTCGACGGCCTGAAACGATTTTCCCTCCATGAACTCGAGGCTCGCCCCACCGCCCGTGCTCACGTGGCTCACTTGTTCGCTCAGCCCGGCCATCTCGATGGCCGCCGCGCTGTCGCCGCCGCCGATGACGGTCGTGGCGCCGTTTTTCGTCGCCTCCGCGAGGGCATGCGCGACGGCGAACGTGCCCACGTCGAATGGCTTGACCTCGAAGACGCCCATCGGGCCGTTCCAGACGATGGTTTTGGCCTCGGAAATCATCCCCGAGAACCGGCGCGCGGTTTCCGGGCCGATGTCGAGGCCCATCAGTCCCTCTGGAATCACGCCCTGGAACACCTCGAAGGACGCGCCTTCTTCGATGGCGCGCGCGGTGATTACATCTGTCGGTAAAACGAGTTTCTCACCCCCTAAAGATTGCAGCCGCGCGGCGACTTCGACCCTGTCTTCTTCCACGAGGCTCGCGCCCGTCTCCTGGCCCTTTGCCCGCATGAAGGTATAGACCATGGCCCCGCCGATGATCACCCGGTCGCACTTGGATAATAGAGTTTCGATGACCATCATCTTATCGGAGACTTTCTTGCCTCCGATGATGGCGAGAAAGGGTCTTTTTGGCGCATTCAGCGCCTCGCCTAGGTATTGAAGTTCCTTTTCGAGTAAAAATCCCGCGACGCGGGGTTTGCCCGCCATCATCTGCGGCACGGTGAGCATACTCGCGTTGTCCCGGTGGCAAGTGCCGAAGGCGTCGTTTACATAAATGTCGGCCAATGAGGCCAGCCCTTGCGCAAAGGCGTCTTTTTCCTGTCTTTTGACCTCGTCCTTCGAGGCCGCCTTGTCCTTGATCTGCTCGGCCTTGTGGAAGCGCAGATTCTCAAGCAGGCAGCATTCCCCGTCTATCAGCGCTTCGACGGCGTTCTCGGCAGCGGGTCCCACGCAGTCTTTCGCAAAAACAACGCTCTTGCCGAGCAATTCCCCGAGACGCTCGGCGATGGGCGCGAGCGTCCACCTGGCGTCGGCCTCGGGGCCTTCTCCCGTCGGGCGTCCAAGGTGGCTCATGAGAACGAGGCGTCCGCCCCCGGTCAGTATGTGGTTGATCGTAGGCAACGCCATGCGGATCCTGCGGTCATCGGCGATGCGGCCGTTCGCGTCCTGCGGGACGTTGAAGTCCACACGCATCAGCACGCGCTTGCCGCGCACGTCGATGTCCGAAATGCTTTTCTTCGTCATGGATTGCCGCCTCTGCGAAAGTGAACGCCGCCTGGAATGCCGCCGAAGGACAAGTCGTGTATAAGAAAAATCGTCATGAAAATCCAGCGCCCGGCCGAAGGTTTTCGAGGTCGCGCATTTTGTCCGCATTCGCTCCGGGTACGGTTACGAGTATGAACGGATCGCCGGGAAAGGGAAACAGATGATCACGATAGATTTGAGCGGAAAAATCGCCTTGGTTACGGGTTCGAGCCAGGGCATCGGGCAGGCGTGCGCGATGGTGTTGGCGCGCGCGGGGGCGAGCGTCGCCCTCGCGGCCCGGAACGAGGAGAATTTGAAGCAGACCGCTTCTGACATCATCGCCGCCGGAGGACGTGCGGAAGTGATGGCGGGCGACCTCACTGCTGAGGGTCAAACCGAGCGCGTCGTCGAGGAGAGTTGCGCGCGGTTCGGGGGAATCGACTTTCTCGTAAGCGCCGCGGGCGTGAGCAGGCGCACGGACCCCATCGTGACGACGGATGAGGACATCGACCTCGCCATCGACTTGAAACTCCGCGCCGCCATCCGCCTGACGAAAGCCGTGATTCCGCAGATGAGAAAGCGGGGCGGGGGCGCAATCGTCTATTTCTCGGGACTGAGCCACGTCCATACCTCCGAGTACCACGGCTCGGGCTGCATCCCGAACGCAGGCCTCGCCGCCTACAAGCATCAACTCGCCCGAAGGCTCGCGCCGGAGAACATCCGCGTGAACCTCATCAACCCCGGGACGACGGACACCCCGAGGTACGTCCGGCAGACGACGAAAATCGCGGAACTCACGAATCGCACCTATGAGGAAGTGGATGCCGAAAGGCGCGCCGAATTGCCCATGGGCCGCCTCACGCGGGCCGAGGATTGCGCGAACGCGGCGTTGTTCCTGGTCTCCGGCCTGGCTTCTAACATCACGGGCGAGTCCATCAACGTGGACGGCGGTCGGTGCGACGTGGTGAGGGCCTAGAGCGCGCTGCTGCCGCCGTCGAGGTATATCGTCTGCCCGGTCATATAGTCGCTCTGGGGGCCGCAAAGGTAGACGACGAGGGGCCGGATTTCTTCGAGTTCGCCGTAGCGCTTCATGGGAACGTAGCGCAGGAATTCCTCGCTCTGCGCCGGGTCGGCAATTCGATCGACCGTCATCGGGGTGGGGAAGCGGCCCGGCGCGATGTTGTTCACCTGAATGTTCTGCTCCGCAAGCTCTACGGCGAGCGCCTCGGTGAATCCTCTCACGCCTGCTTTTGACGCCGCATAGGCGACCTGGTTGGGGCGGCCCCGGCTGCCTGCGCCCGAGCCGAGGTTGACGATTTTGCCTCCTCCCGCCTCGAGCATGAAGCGCACCGCCGCGCGGCAGCAGTAGAACATGCCGCTCAGGTTCAAGTCGATGGTCTGATGCCAGATTTCGTTCGTCATTTCGAGAATCGGGCTGGGGAGCGAGACGCCCGCGTTGTTGATGAGAATGTGCGGGCCGCCGAGTTCTTTGTTGACCTGCTCGAACAAAGCGTTCACACGAGCCGGATCCGTGACGTCGCAGACGGCGGGTCTGGCCCGTACGCCGAATTTCTCGCATTCCTTCGCGGTCTCGGCCATCGGCCCGGACTGCCTGCCGGTGAGGACGAGGTCCGCGCCCGCCTCCGCCAGTGCAACCGCCATCGAGGCGCCCAGTCCCTGGCCGCCGCCCGTGATGCAGGCTACCTTGCCACTTAAATCTACGCCGGGTGAGGTCATATCTGCTCCGCTTTTCAGTCCGCCCGGCGAAAGGCCCCGCGCCGCGATTACGTTTGCGCGCGCAAAGTCGCTGCGGGACTTTACCACCATGCGGTAGTGGGGTACATAAGGCATGGTTCAGCAATCAATTCGACAGACATTCTCTTCCACAATTTTGGCGAAGAGTCAAAGAGAACATCATTTGTGAGGATGCGATGAGTCTCGCGCAGGCGCCTGCGGCGATCAGCAGCGAAAACATGGAGTTGCTCGGCTATCACGACCTGGAAGACAGGCCCGCCTTCAAAACGGCGATTCAGGAGGTGGACGGTCGGTTTTACCTTTACCTCTCGCAATTCTGGGTGAGTGGCTGGAGCATTCTCGACGTAACTGATCCCGAAGACCCCAAACTCCTCAAGTTCATCGAGGGGCCAGACAACACCTGGACGCTGCAGGTGCAGGTGGCGGATGGTTTGCTCATCACCTCCCTGGAGAGAATCCCTCCCGGCTGGGGGCCGAGACCCGAGGATCCGCCCGAGGCCGAGGGCGTCTACATCTGGGACGTGAAAAAAGACCCCGCTGATCCGCAGCTTCTCTCCCACTGGCAGACGGGGGCCGACGGGACGCACAGGAATTTTTATAACGGCGGCCGCTACGCCCATCTCTCCGCATACGCGCCCGGCTATGACGGGAACATCTACCGCATTCTGGATCTGGCCGATCCCCGAAATCCCAAAGAAGCGGGCCGCTTCTGGCTGCCCGAGCAGGAGGGGGTTGAAACCGATATGTCGGACGACTGGAGCGAGGGAATGCGCGTGTTCCAGCATGGTCCGGCCCATGCGGAAAACGGGCGTGCTTATTTACCGTATGCCCGCGGCGGATTCGTAATCGCGGATATAGAAGACATCTCGAACCCCAAGCTCGTCAGCCGCTTCAACGTCTATCCGCCGCTGGGCAGCGCGATCGCCGTGCACACGGCGTATCCCTATCTCAATCGGGGGTTCGCCATCATCAACAGCGAGGCGCTCAAGGAGAATTGCGACGAGCCGCTCAACTACACGGCGATCATCGACATCGAAGACGAAGCGGAGCCGAGACTCATGTCGCTTTTCCCGGTGCCCGAGCCGCCGCCGGGCTATTCCCACAAGAGTTTCTGTGAGCGCGGCGGGCGCTTCGGCCCGCACAACCAGCACCACCCCCAGGGGCTCGATTGTTTAGAGCAAAGGGAAGACCGCGTCTATCTGACGTATTTCAACGCAGGCCTCAGGGTCTATGACATCTCCGAACCCATCCACCCGCGTGAGATCGCGCACTACATCCCCGCCGACCCGGCGAAACGTCTCGGCATGCTGCCCAAGACGCTCGTCACCCAGAGCGAGGACGTCATCGTGGACAGGCGCGGGATCATTTACGTGACGGACAAGAACCACGGACTTCATATTTTGCGTTGCACCGTTTAGGCGAAAAGGAGAAAAATTCTATGCCTACGATCGTTGACCTTTCACGAGAGATCTATCATCGCACGCCCGCATATCCGGGCCAGCCGCCCATCCTCTACGCCGAGTGGAAAAACCACGAAGAGGCCTTCAAGGACTCGGGCAACGTCTGGGGGAACGCCCTGAACTTCGTCACCATGCCCGAGCACGGCACCACGCATCTCGACGCGCCGCGTCATTTCCACCAGGACGCGCAGCCGATGAACGAGTACCCGCTCGAGAACTGTATCGTGCGCGGCATCTGCATCGATCTGCAGCATATTGAACCTAGGGCGGAAATCAGCTCGTCCGACTTGGACGAAGCGGTGAAGAAGACCGGCCTGTCGATTCCCCAGGGAGGCACCATCCTCCTCTGCACGGGCCATCACGCACGCACGTTCCCCACGAAGGCCTATGGGTCGGATAATCCGGGCATCAACGTGGAAGCCACCGAATGGCTTGCGGATCAGGGAATCGTCCATTTCGGGATCGATTCCATGCGTCCCGGCCCCGAGGGCGATGTGAACGCCCTGGTGCACAAAACCTGCTGGGAGAGGGGGATTACCCACCTCGAAAGCCTTTGTAACTTGGAAGCGCTGCTCGGCAAGGGCGAGTTCCAGTTCATCTCTCTTCCTCTAAAGTTCCGTGAGGGAACAGGAAGTCCCGTTCGCGCCGTGGCGGTTCTCGACGATTAGTTCGTATTCCGGGGTCCTTGTCGCCTGATGGCAAGGACCCCGCCTTTTCGATGAATGGTCAAAATATGATAGGCTAGGCGTCTATCTTCGACATCCGCCCCGGGGAGGGGAGTTTTCAAGCCCTCCACAGAGCCTATGCCAGAGTCTCCCAAGCCCCGATCGGAGTATGCGCTCGAACTGGGACGACGTATCGAACGCGCGCGTGAGCGCAAGGGGTTGAACCGCAACCAATTGGCGCGCGCCGCCGGAGTCACGTGGGCGAATCTCACACGCTATGAGCAAGGCCAGAACGAACCGAGCGCAGGCAAACTGTTTGAAATCGCAAAAGTGCTCGACGTGTCCGGCGATTGGCTGCTGGGTCGAACCGGCGCGCCGGAGATTCCAGGCGCCGGGCCTTTGGACGTCACCTTGAGCATGAGTGATAACTTGCTGGCGCCGGGCAAGGTGAGCGATGCGGAGTTTCGCGCCGTGCCTTTGGTGTCGGGTTCCATCGCGGCGGGCAGCGCCAGAATCGTGGATGAGCAAATCGAGGAATACGCTCTTATCCATGTTTCTCAAATTGCAGGGCGTGGGGATTTGGTATCCGTCCGAGTAGACCGTCAGATGGGCCGCAGTATGATTCCCACGATACAGCCGGGCGCCGTGGTCGTCATCGATCGCCGTGACAAGGCGATCGTTCCCAATGGCATTTACGCCGTTCGGGATGAATCCGGCGGGTGTACGCTGAAGCGGCTGCAGTGGACCCCGCCTCGTCTATGGCTGGTGCCCGAGAATCGTGAAGACGTCGTCACGCATATTGATTTGGACGGGGAAGAGCCCGCCGATAGAATCGTGGGCCGCGTCGTCTGGGCCTACCAGCCGCTCGCCTGAGAGGGCTTTTTCAAACATTCCTAAACTAGGAGTCCATCAACTCCTTACATTTTTCCGTGAGAGCGGGGATGACTTTCTTGTAGTCGCCCACGATGCCGTAGCGCGCGCGCTGGAAGATGGGCGCTTCGGCGTCCGTGTTGATGGCCACGATGTTCTTGCTCGGCCCCGCCCCGACCATGTGCTGCATGGCGCCTGATATGCCGACGGCGATATAGAGATTGGGGCTCACGATCTTGCCCGTCTGGCCCACCTGCATAGGCGTCGGCACCCAGCCGGCGTCGACGGCGGCGCGGCTCGCGCCCACGGCCGCTTTGAGCACCTTGGCGAGATCCTGAAGGTATTCGAAATTCTCCGGCCCTCCCAAACCGCGTCCGCCGCTCACGACGATTTCCGCATCTTCGAGACGCACGCCTTCTGCTTCCACCTTTTTCGCCTCCACGAAATTCATGCGAATTTCGTCTGCGTCCACGGAAACGCCGATTTCCATGAACTCTCCCTCGCGGCCCTCTTCGATATCGGCCAGCGGCAGGGCTTTCGCGCGCGTGGACGCGATGGAGAGTGAATCCGTTTTCGAGCGGACGTGGCTGATGGCGCTGCCCCCGTGCACTGGACGGATGGCGGCGAGCTTTCCGTCCTCAATCGAGAGGTCCGTGCAGTCGTGCGCGTAGCTTGCCCCATGCCGGAAAGCGAGCCTGGGCGCCACGTCCCGCCCCATGGAGGTATTGGCGACGAGGAAGATGTTCGGGTTCTCTTCTCCGAGGACGGCGTCGATGACTTTCAGATAAGCTGCATTGGTGTATCCATCCAGAATATCCGACTCGGCCGCCAGCACCTTGTCGGCTCCCAGGGCGATGAGTCCTTTCGCCAGTTCATGCGTGCCCGCACCGCCGAGGAGGAGAGCGACCAGGGAACCGCCTTTTTCGTCGGCGAGTTTTCGTCCGATACCGCAAAGCTCACTGCTCACGAGCGCGAGTTTGTCTCCCGCGCGCTCAGCCAGAATGAGGACGTTATTCGACATGATGTTGTCTTTTCTCCCTTAGATGATTTTATCTTCACGAAGGCGTAGGGCCAGAGCGCCGGCTGCTTCTTCGAGTGATTCGCCTTCGATGAATTCGCAGTTCCCGTCAAAAACGGGTTTGTAGAATTTGGTGACTTCAAAAGTGGCCGCCTCTTTTCCGACCGATGTGGGGTCGATTCCGACGTCCGCCGCGCCCCAGACGGGAATCTGCTTGCGCGACGCCATCAGGATGCCTTTCACCGAGGGGAGGCGGGGCGTATTGATCTCGTTGCTGGCGGTGAGCAGGCACGGGGTCGATACTTCCACGACCTCCACGCCGTCCTCCAGGGCGCGTTCGCACTGGAGCCCCGAGTCGGTTTTCTCCACTTTTTGTAGCTGGCTTACGCTCGGAAGGTCGAGCGCTTCCGCGAGGGCGAGGGCGGTGGTGCCATAGCTCCAGTCACTGCTCAGCCTGCCGCAGAGAATGACGTCAAAACCGTCGATCTTTTGAATCGCGCCCGCCAGAATCCGCGCCGTGGCGAAGGCGTCGGAACCCTCAAAGGCCTCGTCCTGGAGCAAAACGGCTTCATCGCATCCCATGGCCAGGCATTTTTTGAGTCCGTCCCTGGTTTTTTCGTCGCCCATCGTCACGACGGTGACTTTTCCGCCGTGTTCCTCCTTGAGGTTGATGGCCGCCTCGACGGCGTTTTCGCAAAAGCCGTTGATGACGGGCGATACGTTCGCGGGCGGGATAACGTCCAGCTTCTCCTCATCTACCTTGAAATCGCGGGGAGGGATGTCGGGGTCTTGTACTTGCTTGATGCAGACGATGATATCCAAAGGGTTGAATCTCCTAATTCTCGCCGGATCGAATCCGAAATGGTTGTTTGAAGTGCTCGGATATGTTCTGAATCAACAAAACGAGACGGCCTAAAAATAATGAGATGGAGTCGATGCGTCAACCGAGAAAGGCGTTTTTCCCGATTTTGCGCGATCCGTAAAATATTGGTTCCGCTTTCACGTTTGACACTCAAAAAAATCCGGGGGATAAGATGAAAACTGATTGATGTGAGAATTCCGCTTGTCGGCAAGCGATTTTTCAGCGCGTGTCCCATTTTGGATTAGAGGATTCCTTCAATGGCAGAAGCTACCGAAGCCCAGATTATCGAGGCCCTGAAAAAGGTGCGAGATCCCGAGGTCGGGAAAGATCTCGTGAGCCTCAACATGATCAAGGACGTGCAGATTTGTGGTGATGCGGTCGCCTTCACACTGCAGTTGACCACACCCGCGCATCCGCGCAAGGAAGAGTTCGAGCAGGAGTGCAAGCTGGCCGTCGGCTCTTTGGAGAACGTGAATTCGGTGAACGTCCGGGTGACGAGCCACGTCACCGCGCGTCCCTCGATGGCGGGCAAAATGGACGTCGCGGGTGTGAAGAACATCATCGCCATAGCGAGCGGGAAGGGCGGGGTTGGCAAGTCCACCGTGGCGGTGAACGTTGCGCTCGCCCTGAGCAGTGAAGGCGCGAAGGTGGGGGTGCTCGACGCGGACATATACGGGCCGAGCCAGCCCCTGATGCTCGGAATCCCGGCCGCGCGGCCCATCGCCGAGGAGGAGAACAAGATAAGGCCCCTGGAGGCGCACGGTCTCAAAGTCATGTCGATGGGGTTTCTGGTCGATGAGGACAGCCCCGTCATCTGGCGCGGCCCCATGGTCATGCGGGCGCTCGTGCAGTTTTTGAGCGAGACGATTTGGGGGGAACTCGACTATCTGGTTCTGGACCTGCCGCCCGGCACCGGAGACGCGCAACTGACCATCGTTCAGCAGGTATCCCTGGCGGGCGCCGTCATCGTCAGCACGCCGCAGGACATCGCTCTTCTCGATGCGCGCAAGGGCCTGCAGATGTTCCGGAAAACCGACGTGCCCATTCTCGGGATCATCGAAAACATGAGCTACTACATGTGCCCCGAATGCGGGCATCGCGAGAACATCTTCGACACGGGCGGCGGGGAGAAGGCCTCCCAGCGCTACGAAGTCCCGTTCTTGGGCGCCGTTCCACTCGACATTAAGGTGAGGCTGGGGGGAGACTTCGGCGTGCCCGTCGTAGCGGGAGAGCCGGATCACCCAACAGCCAGGGCGTTTCGAGAGGCGGCCAGAAAAGTGGCCGAGCAGGTGGCCATCGCCAACGCCTCGGGGCCCATATCGGTGCCCGAACTCAAGATCATCGGATAGAAGAGTTAGCGATAGCGTGTGCCTCCATGCCGGAAGGCCAAGTTCGCAAATTCGAATGAGATCAGCGAATTATCTTTAAGCCCATCAGTCGTTTCGTTCATTTGTGTGGCTTTTCTCCGGCGAGGCGAGTGGGCGAATTTTCATTAGAGGAAGGTAATCATGGCGAAAGTAGTGTTGATCGATCCGCTTTATTCGACGCCTGCGTGGAACGTGGCTTCCGACTGGCTGGGCGCGGAGCACGAGGTTGTCGCTCCGGCCGAGTACACGCCTGAGGCCATCGAGCCGCTGCTGCCGGAGTCGGAAGGCATTCTCACCGTGTTCCGGCCCGTCTCGCCCGAGATGATGGACATGGCTCCGAACCTCAAGGTGGTCGCCAAACCGGGTGCCGGCGTGGACAACATCGACGTCGATGCGGCGAACGAGCGCGGCGTCATGGTGTGCAACGTCGAGGGCGTGCGGGGGCGCTCCGTGGCGGAGCACGCTTTTTTCATGGCGCTTTATGTCGCGCGCCACGCCTGGATGCGGGATGAGCAGGAAACCTGGGAGCACGTGCCCGCCGTGCAGTTGGGCGGCAAATCGCTCGGCATCGTGGGCCTTGGGGATATCGGCCGGAGGGCGGCGCGCATCGGCCATGGTTTCGGCATGGAACTACTCATCAACACGCGGACGGAGGATCCCTCCTACGTGCCGGAAGCGAAACTCGAGTTCATGTCGTTCGACGCGCTCTTGCCTCGGGCCGATTTCCTGATTCTGTGCATGCCCCTGGCGCCCGAGATGCGGGGCATCATGAACAGGGAAAATCTCTTGAAAATGAAGGCAGACGCCATTCTCATCAATGTTTCGAGAGGCCCCGCCGTGGTGAGTGACGACCTTCTGGAGGTGATGCGCGGCGGCCATCTCGCGGGTGCGGGGCTCGACGTCACCGATCCCGAGCCGCTGCCTAAGGACCATGGCCTGTGGGGGCTCGAGAACGTCATCATCAGCCCGCACCACGCTTCCCGGACGCCCGAGACGCAGGTCGCCGCCATGGACCGCACCGCGGAGAACATGCGTCTGGCCTTAGGTGGCCAAAGACCCGTAAACATCGTGAATCCAGGGGTCATGTAAGCGATTCCCCAAGCCGGACAGGCCGACGCAGGCCGGCCGGGTCGGAGTGTGAATGCCATTTGAATTGGTTGCCCTGAGCCCGGCCATCTTCTTCGCCCTCTCGAGCATCATGACCAGGAGAGGGCTGGACGGCAGCACGCCGCACACGGGCAGCCTGGTCGTCCTGATCATGCAGCTTGTTTTCTTCTCCGCCTGCCTGGTGGTCGTGGATTTCTCCCGGATATCGGTTTCGGTTCACTGGATCGCTTTTCTGGCGGCGGGGATTTCCTCGCCCGCGCTGTCGCTGATGTTCCTGTTTCGTTCGATCCAGAGGATCGGCGTCGCCTCCACCAGCCCCATCTCCAACACCCACCCCATTTTCGGGGCGTTCTGGGCCTTTCTGGTGCTGGGGGAACGCCCGCCCGCCGTCTTGTGGCTGGGTATCCTCGTCGTCGTGGCCGGTGTTTTCTGCATGACGAGCGGGGGAGGTCCGCTCGCCAGAGGCCGCGTGCTGTTGTTGCCGGTCACCGCGGCGGCTTTTATGGGGCTCGCCCACACGTTCAGGAAAATGGGGCTCGGAGGCATGGAATCCCTTGTTTTCGGGGGGTTTCTGCAATCCGTCTCGGCATGCGCCCTGGGCCCTTTGATCCTGAAGGCGAGCACCGGGTGGAGCCCGTTCGTGTTCAACAAGGCCTCGCTCGGAAACTTCATCCTGGCGGGTCTCGCGATGGCCGCCGCCCAGTTGACGTTGATGGCCGCCCTGAGCATGGGGGAGGTGTCGCGCGTGACGCCCCTGGTGGCGACGGTGCCGCTCTTCATGCTCGTGCTGGCGCCCCTGATACTCGGCAGGCGCGAGCGGATCACCCCGCGCATCGTCCTGGGCGTGCTGATCACGGTGGCGGGCGTGATTCTGGTGACTTCGCTGCGCTAGCCCGCAGTTCCCCGCATTTGCCCCTGTCGCGGGGCTCGAGGGCCATGGCAGAATTCCCCTGCGCCCGGATTCCGCGGCGTCAAAGCCCATGAAAAAATTTGTCGGAAATTTATCGAAAAACCCCGTGAATTTATCGAAATTTATCGAATTTTTCGGAAATTCGACCCGGCTGCGCGTGTGGGAGTCCGCGTGGATGGCGCCGTGCGCGCCGCATCCTCGGATGAGGGCAAATGCGGGAAAATGCGTTCTCCATTGAGAGCCGAATCTTGAGCGTTCCTGAAATTGGCGCGGGGGATTTCCCGGCAGCAGGGAGAGGGTGCTCAGGCGGCGATTTCGAGACGGGGCGATTCTCTTAAGGCGGGGGAGCCGAGTTTTTCCAGAACGTGAGGATTTCGCCGGACGATCTCGAAGAGCATCCCGAGGCTGAGGTGGTTGCCGAAATCATCGTCCCATTCCAGCCGGTTCTTGCAGTTCTCCCTTGTCAACCGGAAGCGGGACCAGGAGAGTTTCCCGTCGGCTTGTTCTTCCATCCCCACGATGAGTTCGTCTCCGTAGAACCAGGTCCACATTTCCAAATCGCCGACGCGGACGGGTTCGACTTCGGGCCGGCCGCCCCTGAACCTGCCGTATGCTCCCACGCGAGCGAATGAAGTTTCATTATCGGCGGTGACGCCGAGCTCATGGAGAATCTTCATCCCCAGTTCGAATGAGATTCGGGGGTCGTCGTTTTCGTGGGCGGAGAATTCCACCGCTTCGCTCTTCTCCAAATCGATTTTCAGCAGAGCGAAAGGCTCCTCTCCCTTCAGGAGCAGCCACAGCCCGGATTCGCCGGACTCGACCTCCTTCCAATAACTCTGCGCATCCTCGCGCTTGCGAACGCAGATTTCGAGAGTTTTTCCGATCTCCATGAGCTTCTTGAGGGAGCGCACCTCTTCGAGCCGGAACTTGTCGCATAGGGGTATGATTCTTGGACTGGCTTCTGCTTCTGCGCGCCTCTCGCGGGCCTCGGTCAATGCCTTGCGGAAGTGCTCTGCATTCTTGCTGGCTTCTTCAAAAGTATGGCGGCAGCTTTTGAGGAGTTTCCCGGCCTTGCGCCTCACGGCCTCGTCCTCATGCCCGGAGCACTTGAGAGCTTCCCGTATGGTCCTGAGAGCGGCGCGCACGGTCCGCTCGCCGGTCTCTCCCTTCTCTTGCAGGTATGTGTCGATCCCTTTCTTGAGTTTCTCAAAGGGGAAACTCTCGCCTGCTTCTTTTCTCAGGCGGTTCCACTGCATCAGGCAATCAGCGTTCATGTTTTCTCCTTCCTCTTCGGCTCGTTTCTTCTATTCGTCCGCCTCGTCTTCCGCGCCGGTTTCGCCGGTCAGCATTTTCCCGAGTTTCACGGCGGCGGCCATCATCTCCTCACAGGCGGCCCATTCATCGTCCGTGATCTGCGCCTCCAGCCAATTCACGCGCTCACGTGTCGCGTCTTCGCCCTCGCCGCGCAGGCGCTTGGGGATCTGGCCGAGACGCGCGTGCCCGTGGGAGAGGACCCACCCGGCGCGGGGTGAGCCGCAGGTCAAGCGCTCGCGGAGTTCAGGGAAAAGATGGCCCCTGCAGCCGATGTCGGGGTCGAACTCGACGTCTTCGGGCTCCAGCGCACCGTTGCCGGCTTCCAGATTCTCAGCCAGTCGCTTCAGGAAGTTGGAGAAGGGGTTCCCGCTTTCCCGATATGCCTCCCAGCGGGGGTCGTCCCACTCGAGGTTCCCGGGGTGGCGGAACAGGTCGCGCCTCTCGATGGATTCCTCCTCCTCCTGGTATGCCCAGGCGGAGTCTGCGAGATGCGCGGGCAGGGCGCGGTTGAATTCTTCCAGAGCCGCTCTGGCTTCCCCGACCCGGCGGCGGCGCTCGGCCAGGCTCGCTTCGGCGAGGAGGGTGAAGAGCATGGGGGCCTCCTCGATGAGTCTGTGCATCTCCACCCCGTAGTGTTCCTCCACCATGTCGTAGGCGAGGGCGGTTTCGCTGTCGAGGTGCACCCTGGATCCTGAGGTTCTGGGAGCGGAATGGATTTTGGCTTCTTCCCGCACGAGTTCGGATTCAGGGTTCTCGGCCAGGATTCGGGGGTCTGAGAGCCCGAGAGCGCCGGCGATGAGCCGCACGGTGGCCCCGTGGGACTCGCCCGCATATCCGCCCTCGATGCGGCCGATGGTCTTCTTGTCGACTTTCGCCCTGTCGGCCAGTTCCTGCTGGCTCAAATTCCTGATTTTGCGCAGCATTTTCAGTGTTTCGGGGTGTATCTTCATCGTGATGAGCCTCATGTGCGGAAGGTTAATGATCTCCGTGTTGCACGATAAAGATAATCCTTTGAAATGAGGACATCAATAGAAATTTTGGTGGAATATGGACAATAATAAGAGGTGTTCAGTATATTTTAGTTGTAATGTCCCTGATATAGGGTGTTGGGGTATGCGGGGAGATGCGCGTTCGTCTGGATGAAGGATTCCCGGGCGTGCCCGCGAGCGGGAAGGTCCCGGCGCCCGGGAGGATGGTACCGGCGTCGAACATCGGGTTCTTCTTTTTGCGTCATCCGCGGAGTTGCTAGCGAAGCTGCGTTTTCTCAATCGGGTGGTGGTTCCCACGTTTCTGTATTGTACATCAGGCGCGGTGATTCGATTTGCCGCCGGAAGCGAGAACCGCAAATTCACCGTCAAGGTTTATTTTGTGAAATTCGCTTTACCTTCTTGCGAATCGTCTTATGATGGGAGAAAAATTAGGGTTGGACTAAAAAGATATTATATTGAAGTTAATCAACCTCTTGCATTGATCAGAGAAACAGGAAATTGGAAATCAATGAGTGAATCTGGCTTAGATTGGAACTCCATCCGTCCGCATGGTGGTTCAAAAGAGCACAGTTTTGAAGAACTTTGTTCTCAGTTGGCTAGAGCAGAATCACCGCAAAATGCACGATTTGAACGAAAAGGCACGCCCGATGCGGGCGTTGAATGTTTCTGTGTTTTGCCAAATGGAGACGAGTGGGGATGGCAGGCTAAATTCTTCCACACACTCGGAAATATTCAATGGCGTCAGATCGATCAATCAGTTAAAACCGCACTTGAAAAACACCCATCACTCACCCGCTATTTTATCTGTGTTCCATACGATAGACCAGATGCCCGCATAGTTAATCAGCAATCCGCTCTACAAAAATGGAGAGAATACGTCAATAAATGGGAAACATTCGTGAGTAAACATGGTCGACAAGTTGAGTTCATATGGTGGGGATCATCCGAACTCATTTCACTTCTAGCAAATACTGAAAATATCGGGCTTTTAGATTTCTTTTTTGGCGAACGGGGATTCGACAATGCCTGGTTCCGAGACAAACTTGAACTAGCGATAGAATCCGCCGGTCCTCGTTATACGCCCGAGATTCATGTCGACTTGCCTATCTCACGGGACTTCGAATTTTTTGGCAGAACAGATGTCGCCTTCGACACAATCCAGTCACAAGCAACCAAAATTCGAAGAGAAACGTATATTCAAAGAAATCTGTTCAAATCAGGGACAGAAGCAGCAACTCATCTTGAGAAACTCTTGTGTGTGCGGCAAACGATTACGAGTGAACTTTCGAAAATTTCTCGGGCGCCGGATTATCCACTGCATTGCGACGAAATTGCCACTAAGATATCTATTGCAATTAAACTCACAAGAAAAACTATCGACAGTTTAGATGAAGACACACTTACTTCTCATGAGCGGTATGTCAATCCTGAAGGAAGTTTATATCAATTACAGAGACAACTCAGAGACACGCAAAACATCTTGAGATATGTATCTGAAATCGCAAATCAGAATCTAATGATTCTTACCGGTGAAGCCGGTACCGGGAAAACTCACCTGCTATGCGATATTGCTAAACAGCGACTCTCAGCGGGCGCGCCGACAATCCTGCTCATGGGCCAGCGATTTACCAGCAGTGAATCCCCGTGGACACAAGCGCTCCAGCACCTTGATCTATCCCATATAGATATTGAGAAATTTGTCGGCGCACTTGAGTCGGCGGCGAAAGCCGCGAACTGCCGTGCTCTGCTTTTGGTCGATGCCCTCAATGAAGGACAAGGACCCAAAATCTGGCCAGATCATCTTGCTGCATTTCTCGCTCCCCTGAATAAATCCCCATGGATTGGAGTCGTGCTCTCAGTGCGCTCGACTTACAAAGATGCTGTAATTCCCGAAAAGATTCTGAAACAAGCCCTGAGCGTAGAGCACGAAGGTTTCAGTGACGAGGAATACAATGCCGCAAAAACATTCTTCTTACACTATGGGATCGAATTTCCTTCTGCACCAATGTTGCAACCGGAATTTAGCAATCCCCTCTTTCTGAAAATTATTTGCGAAAGCCTTCAAGGTCAGGGAAAAACGAAACTCCCTCGAGGATTCCACGGAATTTCGGAGGCATTCGATCTTTATCTTGAGGAGATTAACAGACGCCTTGCTAAAAGACTCGATTTCAATCCGGAAAACAATCTCGTCAGCAAGGCGCTACTAAAGATCGCAGAAAAGTTGGCAGAAGAACCATGGGTTGGGAATCTTCCTCGAACAGAGGCTGAGGAAGTCGTGAACGCTCTTCTGCCAGGACGTGATTACAGTCGTTCACTGTATAGCGGATTGCTTAACGAGGGAGCACTCTTCGAAAATATGACTTGGGATCAGAATAAAGTCGTATCCATTTCTTATGAGAGACTCTCGGATCATCTCATCGCCAATTTCCTTTCGGATAAGTATATCAACCCTTGTAGCGAGAGCGCTGCGTTCGCCAAGGGAGGCGGACTGGAATTTATCTGTGATGCGCATGAATACGAACTATCTGGACTAGTTGAAGCGTTGAGTGTCCAGGTACCCGAGCGCACGGGCCACGAACTGGTAACGCTCGCACCAAGACTTCTCGACCGATGGGATATCGGATCTGCCTTTCGCAAGAGTATCGCATGGAGAAATCCAGACGCTTTCTCCGAAGAAACCAGCAAAATTTTAAACCAACTCGTTAGGAATAAACAGGACAGAGATGAAACTTTAGACGCCCTTCTCACTGTATCAACGGTGGAAGAGCATCCATTTAACGCTGAATTCTTTGACCGACGGCTTCGCCAAGATTCCATGCCCGAACGAGACGCTTGGTGGAGCACTTATCTTCACCGAGCTTGAGGTACGGGTGGCGCTGTTGATCGTTTAGTGGATTGGGCATCGGGCATATCTCCCAGCGATAAACTGGAGATAAAACCTCTTGAACTATGTGTAATTACGCTCGCTTGGATGCTAACGACACCCAACCGCTTTCTAAGAGATCGGGCCACTAAAGCCCTAGTTTCCTTGCTAACAGGTAGGCTAGACATGGCGACTAGGTTGATCGAGCGATTCTCCGAAATTGACGACTCGTATGTAACGGAACGCCTCTACGCTGTTGCATATGGCGTAGCCATGCGCAGTTATGACCCTGTAAGCAGCGGGGAATTGGCATTACAGGTGTATAAGACTGTATTCGCATCGGCAGCACCACCGGCACATATTTTGCTTCGTGAATATGCACGAGGCGTCGTTGAGCGTGCGTTATGGCTGGGCGCTGACATACAGGTTGACGAAGAACTGGCACGCCCTCCTTACAAATCTTCGTGGCCAAAGATACCTGATGAAAAAACGATCAATGAAATCAAGGAAAAACATTATGACGAAGCTTGGCATATCTTCAACTCAGTGATGGATAATGGCGACTTCTCCCGGTACGTCATTGGAACAAATTCCGGAAGCACAGATTGGCTATCTCTGACTCTTGATGACGAACCCTGGAAATCTTCTGAGGAGATAACACAAGATTTCCTTTCTAATTTGGATTTATCGGCAAGAGCAGTTTGGGACAAGTATAAGAACACGAAAAGCAAATACGACTTATACAAACTTCTGTTGGCAAATAAATCGTCCAACCCAAAATACAAAAACGCCGAATTCTTTTTAATTGAAAATGAGTGCACAGAAGCGCTTGAGCAACTCAAGTTAAAACTGACCCCTGAGCTTCGATTAAAATTGGAAATTGTTTTAGAAGCAGGAGAACGAGGCCCAAATCCCCCAATATTCAATCTTACGAAAATCCAACGCTATGTGTTGTGGCGTGTATTCGAGTTGGGATGGACGGCCGATCGATTCGGTAAGTTCGATGAATCCATTAGGCCACGTGGACGAGATGCAAATAAACCGGAGCGCATAGGAAAGAAATATCAGTGGCTCGCCTATCATGAAATTCTCGCTTATATTTCTGATCATTACCAATACAGAGAAAGGTTTAATGAGAGCGTTCCTGCGAAATACGAAGGACTATGGCAAACTTACGAGCGTGACATCGACCCCTCATGCACAACGCGATCTACACCTGGAGGAACATCTTGGGATGGACATCATCCATCGTGGTGGGCTAGAGAACCGTACATAGAATTGAATGATGCAGTACGGCACGAGGATTGGGTTGCGCGCAGAAATGACATCCCCGACTTAAAAAACCTACTGATTGTTTCAGACCCAGAGATTGATTGCTACTGGATAAATCTAGATGGTTATTTTTTATGGAAGCAACCCACTCCCGCCGGTTTTGATTCTGACGACGTGGACCGTCGTGCTTTGTCGCTGAATTGTAACGGCTATTTTATCCGTACAAGTGATGTGGAAAAATTTATGGGCTGGGCTAATAGAACCCAATTTTGGCGTGACCACGACCTCAATATGTCCGAAACTGGGTTGCACAAAATGTTTTTAGGCGAGCTTGGGTGGTCACCAGCATATCACGACCTATTCAACGAATACCAAATTTACGATTCCAATGCCTCAAGAGATCAGTTTCCTGTACCCGTATTGCCAGCATCTTTCACATACACTTCAAGTACAGGAAACTTCGATTGCTCTGTAGATGATAGTTTCAACCTGAATTTACCTTTTAATGGGCCAATTAACTTTCTTGATCTCAAGTGGGCAGGCGTCGGTGCCGATTTTATCGATCCAGATGGTCGACGCGCCGCTTTTGATCCAACAGCGCACGAAAATGGGCCAAGTTCTTTCCTTTTCCGGGAAGATTTGTTGCAAAAATATCTACGAAACGAAAGGTTTGCGCTTATATGGACTATTACTGGCTCGAAACGAGTCTACTACAAGCGAGGGAGTTCGAAACCCCTTGAAGAATACATGATTTCAGGAGCGTACCGGTACACTGGCCAAGGACTGGAAGGTTCATTGAATTTTGGAAGGAGGTAAAGGTCAGAGTTAAAGCTACCGATTTCCAAGCAAGCTTAGCCTCGATTGAAAGCTAATTAAGCTTGTTAAAGCTGCTTCATTATCCATCCAAAATCAGGAATGTCGCCCAGAACTATGCCCTGCATGGCCCTGTAATCTCTTTCAATCACAGACCGCGATTCTTGTTGCGGCATCAACCCTATTGAAACTGAGAAGGCTTTCTTGAACTGTTTGCAGGCTTGCCGAATGGCAGGAATTTGACGCTCCGTTCATGAGGCCACCGCCTCATCGGTCGCGATGCTGCGCGCGAGCGGCTGCGCCCAGCCGGGCAGGTCTCGGCTGTTTCGGACCAGGTCGCGTTTTACCGCGTCGGGGAGACGGCGCCTCAGAATCGAGGCGACGCGGTCGTCCGAGGCGGCTGCGGGACCAAGCCACCGAAGCGCCTGAAAAACCGGAGCGGCCGCTTTTCCCGCCCAGCGCATGACGCCTGGGCTCGCATGCCGAAACCGAAGCGTTCGCCCGTCGATCTCGATCGACCGCGAAGCGCCATCCGTCACGTAGCAGGGTTTGGCGGGAACCGCATTTGTGAGGCCGAGTTGGTTGGCGGCCGCCATGCCGTCGGGCATGACCCGGATGCCGTCTCTTCGTGCAATTGCCGCGATTGCGGCATCCAGGTCGACGGGCGCGGGCCGATTCAGCACACCGCTCATCCTCGGCTCCTCGTACAAGCCACGACCGACCCGGCGCAGTCGGCCCGCCTTGGCGAGACGCGACAAGGCCTGGTCGACGGCCTCACGGCTCCCGATGTCCAGAAAATCACTCGGTGTGCATACCCATGTCCCGTTGCCGCTTGCGGAAATCCTCTTCATGATCTTGTCGGCCATGGAAATCATTCGGCATTCCCCTCCAAATTGTCAGAAATTATACTATATAAACCTGACAAACCAAACTGGTTTTTAAGCCGCAGACAAGCGCAGGGAAAAATATGACATCCACGGACGGGATTGACCCTCCCTCATCGGAATTGTTGAAAAACCCCTCTCCGCCTCATCCTGAGTAGGCGCGAAAGCGCCGTATCGAAGGTTTGACCCGACCGAAGAGAGAGGGCCAAAAGGCGTCTCCCGCGCACGAGGGCATCCTTCGATACGCGGCTCCGCCGCTACTCAGGATGAGGGAGATGTGAAGGCTTTTTCAACACCCCTGGGGAGGAAGGATTCGTGCTGTGCGTGGGGACAACCCCTCATAGGGGTTATCTTGCCCTCCGTGGTTGTCCTTTGTTAGGGGGTGTCGGACAGGCACGGAGGCCTGTCCCTACGGACTTGCCCGAGAGGGGTCTGCCCCTACGCGCCGAACCCGAGGAAGGAGGGGTTTTCAACAGTCCCTCCCCAATCGCGTCCACCACCCCCTCCCCAATTGCGCTTGCCACAAAAAAAGAGGTTGACAGAAAGGCCGTTTGGCGTTTATTCAAAATATATGAAAGGTTGTATTTCGAGTTCGGTTTTCGCCCGCTGCACGAGGCCATGAACGAGTCGCAAGCAAGAACGCCCGTCGAACGATCATCCCCTTTGGATTCCGCATAGGAGGATGAGGTCATGGATACATCTACCGCGCAAAACAGTTCCGCCGTTTCGGGCGCCGCCGGGATTCTCCGCGACGTTTTCGGCGGTCTCGACTACGGGCTCAGCTTCCGCCTGTGGGACGGGACGACGCTCTCGGTGGGCCGCGAGGCGCTGGCCATCGAGGTGACGTTTCCCTCGCTCGACGCCTTCAAGCGCGTCATGCTGAACCCCAGCGCCGACGCCTTCGCGGAAGCCTATTGCGATTCGGTCATCGACGTGGAGGGCGACCTGTTCGAAGTCATGAAGGTGGCCGACAGCATGGAGACGGTCGAATTGGGCACGATTCAGAAATTCAAGATCGCCCTGCGCATCTGGAAGCTCGCGGAATGAGCGCGCCGGACGTCGTCGTCGTGGGAGGGGGTCCGGGGGGCAGCACGGCCGCCTGGGAACTCGCGAAGCGCGGCCGCCGCGCCCTCGTGCTCGATGCGGCCACCTTCCCGCGCGTCAAACTCTGCGCCGGCTGGGTGACGAAGCAGGTGATGGCCGACCTCAAGATCGATCCGGATGAATACCCCCACACCATACAGCCGTTCCAGAGCGTGTTCGTGGGCTATGACGACAAGCTGCTCGAGACGAGGTGGAGCGAGCCCGCGAGCTACGGGATCATCAGGAGCCAGTTCGACACCTGGCTCCTGAGGCGCGCGCAGGAAGAGGGCGCGGAAGTCCGTGAGGGCGTACGCGTCCGGGGCGTGGAGAAGACGGCGGACGGGATGATGGTGGATACAGGTGATGAAAAAATAAATGTTCCCGTCGTCATCGGCGCGGGCGGACACACCTGTCCTGTCGCGAGGACGTTCGGCGACGTTTCCTCGGAAGAATCCGTCGTCTTGACGCAGGAGAGCGAGACGAACGTGGGAGCCGAAAAGCTCCGCACCCTGGCGCCGAATTACGGTCTGCCCGAGTTGTTCGCCGAGCCCGACTTCAAGGGCTATGCGTGGTATTTCACAAAAGGGGATTTTTTGAACATCGGTGTGGGCTGCATCGGCAAGAAGCCGAGCGTCCACGAGCGCCTCGAAATCCTGCTCGGTAAATTCCGCGAGACGGGCAGGCTGCCGGCAGAAATGGAGCTCACGAAATTCCGGGGCCACGCCTATTCGGTGCACCGGGTGCACGTCCGCAGGCCGGCCGGCGATGGCTTCGCGCTCATCGGCGACGCCGCGGGGCTCGCGAAGGATTTCAGCGGGGAGGGCATCGGCCCCGCCGTTCATAGTGCTAAAATGGCGGCCGAGGCCGCGGTTCTGTATCTGGAGACGGGGAAAGGCCTCGCGGAATACGGCGAGGCGCTTTATGCGAAATACGGAGGCGGCGGGGAAGGGTTGTTCGATAAATTGATCGATCGTCTTCCCGATAAGGTTCTGTTCGGCGTTGCGAAGTTCATCTGCGGCAACGCATGGCTCAGACGCCGGCTGGTTCTGGAAGGCGCATTCGGGATCGGTTGAACAAAACATTGAGGCGGCCATGGTAAAAGAGCGGACAAAAGAATTCGACGCAGAGGCGATATCGCACCACTACGACCTCTCCAACGAGTTTTACGAGCAGTTCCTGTGCGAGAACATGCTCTACACATGCGCCTATTACCGCGAACCGGACGGCGACCTCGCCCAGGCGCAGCGCGACAAGATGGACCTCGTCTGCCGGAAGCTCAGGCTCTCGCCCGGCGAGGATTACCTCGACATCGGCTGCGGGTGGGGTTCGCTGGCGATATGGGCGGCGAAGCACTACGGCGTGAACGCCACCGCCGTCACGCTCTCGCGCGAGCAGGCCAAGTGGGGCCAGGAGTGGGCGCGCCGAGAGGGGATCGAGGAGAGGTGCGAGATCCACCACATGGATTACCGAGATTTCCCCGAGGCGAGGACGTTCGACAAGATATCCGCCATCGGCATCATCGAGCACATCGGCATCGCGAACTACATGAGCTACTTCACCTCGGTGAGGAACCGCCTGCGCGACGGGGGCTTGTTCCTGAACCACGGGATCACGACGAACAAGTTCTGGAAACCCACGAGCCAGAACGAATTCCTGCTGAGAAACGTCTTTCCCAACGGGGAGATGGACAACATCTCACACATCCAGGACGTGATGGAGCTCGCGCGCTGGGAGATCCTCGACGTGGAGAATCTGAGGCTCCACTACGCGCGGACGTGCAAGCACTGGTACGAGAAATTCGAGGAGAACGCCGAGCGCATCAGGGAACTCGTCGGCGAGCGCACCTACCGGATTTACCGCGTCTGGCTGGTTTGTTCGTCGAACGCGTTCTTCTGCAATTCGCTGGGTCTCTACCAGGTGCTGGCGCAGAAATACGAGAAACAGTACCGCTTCGACCCGCCGACGCACCGCGAGGATATCTATCGAGCGTTCCTCGATCAGGACGCCTGATCCGCGCCTTCGGGGAGAGGGGTTGCTGAAAAAGCCCTCGTCGAAAGGCAACCCCCCCTACCCCCCCTTGTCAGGGGGGTAAAAAAGACCGGCCCCCGGCAAGTGGGGGATATGAATAAAGACGACGCCCCCGCCGTGTTGAGGGGGCTTTGCTTTTTCTTGCCCCTGACAATAGGAGGGGCAGAGGTCGCCGGGTGAAGTAGGTGAGGGGGTTTTGATTTTTCTTGCCCCCCTGACAAGGGGGGGTAGGGGGGGTTGCTTTATGGGGTTTCCCTTTCAAAGGGGTTGCCATTACCCTTTCAGGGGGTTTTTCAACAACCCCCAAGGGGGAATCTATCTTGCGCTTTCATCGCTCACGTCAAACCCTCGTTCATCGGGGTGATTCAACGGCTCCCTCGCGCGCGGCATGAAACTGAACGGTTCCACGCCCACCCCGCCTTTCCGCCCGGCCTGGTTCTGCCGGGGGCGTCACCTCCAGAGCACATGGGGATATTGTTTGAGAAAACACCCGCGCATCCCCTGGCGGCGGGAGCGTTGGGATACGCCCGACGGCGATTTCCTGGACGTCGATTTTCTCGATTCGGATCAACCGGACGCCCCGACGCTGCTCGTGCTGCACGGCCTGGAAGGTTCCGCCGATTCCCATTACGTGCGAGGTGCTGCGGGGAGGGCGCGCTCGCTCGGCTGGCGGACGCTGGCGATGAACTACCGCTCCTGCAGCGGCGAGCCAAACCGCAATCCCAAATTCTACCACTGCGGGGAGACGGGGGACCCGGGATTCGTGGTAGGGCGGATTCTGGAGAGGTTCAGCGGGCCGCTCGTTCTGGCGGGCTTCTCTCTCGGGGGGAACGTCCTGCTCAAGTGGCTCGGTGAATGCGGCGATAAGGTCTCGAACCGCATACGCGGGGCCGCCGGCATTTCTCCGAGCATAGGGCCCGCCGCGTGCGCGAAGGTGCTCGATTCCGTCACGGGCTATTTCTACAAATGGCACCTGCTGAGCAGCGTGAAGGAAAAAGCGGAGCGTTTCTCGAAAATGCACCCCGGCCTCATCGACATCGATGGGGTGAGGCGCGCGCGGACTTTCCACCGCTTCGACCGCCTGGTCATCGCGCCGCTTTATGGGTTCCGGGACGAACTGGATTATTACGAGCAGGCGGACGCCTCGCCCTATCTGCCCCGAATCCGCGTGAAAACGCTGATTCTCGCAGCGGAGAACGACCCCATCGTGCCGCCCCACGTGTTTCCCCAAGCGCAGGTGGATGGCTCTGAGTGGCTGAGCGGCGAGTTGCTGAAAAGCGGCGGGCACGTGGGCTTCGTGTCGGGCAACGATCCCCGCTCGCCGGTCTACTGGGCCGAGGAGCGGGCGTTCGAGTTTCTGGATGGTTGCCTGAAAAGCTGACGCGGGGGGTGTTGAAAGAGTCCCCCTCCTCAGGGGATAAAGGCAACCCCCCCTACCCCCCCTTGTCAGGGGGGTAAAATCAAACCGCCCCTCTTCGGTCGCGTGAAACCCTCGTTCATCAGATTTTTTCTTGCTCTCCCCATTGTCGGGGTGTTGCTTTTTTTGCCCCCCTGACAAGGGGGGGTAGGGGGGGTTGGTTTTCAAGGCGAAGGCGCAGGCGTCACTTCCTCTTCGACGGGCTTTTCGACAGCCCTGGTAAAGCCATGTTCGTCAGGCGTTTCTGTCGTATTCCCGGGATTGCAGCTTCTCGTGGCGCGCGGTCGCGCAGCAGATGAGCCGATCCAGCATTTCGGGGTAGGAGACGCCCGCCGCCTGTATCATCCGGGGATACCCGCTCAGCTGCGTGAAGCCGGGCAGGGTGTTCACCTCGTTGATGTAGAGTTCGCCCGTTCTCTCCCGGTAGAAGAAATCCACGCGGGCGAGCCCCGAACAGCCCAGCGCGCTGAACGCGCCCCGCGCGTAGAGGCGGGCGTGCTCGGCGAGGGACTCCTCCACGGGTGCGGGAATGATCAACTCGGCGCGCCCCTCTTCGTACTTCGCCTCGTAGTCGTACCAGCCCGAATGCGTTTTTATCTCCATGAGGGGGCTGGCGAGGAATTCGCCCAAAGCGGGGCCTTCGAGCACGGAGCACTCCAGTTCGCGGCCCTGCGCGTGTTCTTCGATCAAAACCTTGGCATCGAACCGGAAGGCGTCGGCGACGGCGTCTTGAAGATCATCGGGACTCTCCACCAGGTGGACGCCGACGCTGCTGCCGGATGAAGAGGGTTTGACGAAGAGGGGATAGCCGATCTTCGAAGCCGCCTCATCCGAGACGGCGCAGCGGTCCGCCTCCCAGGTTTCCGGGAACAGCGTGAGGGAAGGCAGGACGGGCAGCCCCGCCCCGCGCAGCACCGCCTTGGCCACGGCCTTGTCCATCGTGACGGCCGAAGACGCGCATCCCGAACCCACGAAGGGCGTCTCCGCCAGCTCGAACAGGCCCTGCAGCGTGCCGTCCTCCCCGAAGGTGCCGTGGATGATGGGAAAGTACACGTCGATAGCGAGGGGTTCATCGCTCCCGGCGTAGCGGAGCGGCGCATCGTTCGGCGTGCCCGAGAAGAGAACCTCCCGGCCCGCATCTTCCGGCGCATCGGGGGCGGGGAGGGCGAGCCATGCCCCCGACCTCGTGATGAGGATGGGGTGGACGTCGTATTTCCCGGAATCGAGCTCCGCCATGATGGCCCGGCCCGAGTTGCGGCTCACCTCGTGCTCGGTCGAGCGGCCGCCGAACACGACGCCGACGCTTGTCTTGCGGGATGCTGACGCCATGCGGCGAATCCTTCCTCGGGGCGTGCGAAGCGTTTCAGGTGGGCGTTGGTATTAACGTATCAGTTTCGAGAGGATTTTGAAATCCTCGGTGCCCGCGACGCGGAGAAGCTCGAAGAGCGCCTGTTCGGTCGTGGCGGGGATGGCGCCCGCGCGCTCGAGCGCCGAGAGGCCCGTCCGCCAGTTCAGCTTCGAGCGCGAGCAGGTGGCGTCGGCCACCGCGTGGACGATGAAGCCGTTATCGAGCAGGTCGAGCGCCGTCTGGTAGCAGCACACGTGCGTCTCCGCGCCCGTGAGCAGTATCTTCGTCCGGCCCGTCTCGTGCAGGCGCGGGAGGAACGTCTCCTCGGCGCAGCAGCTGAACGCGATCTTCTCGATGGGGGCGAACCCCGGCACCTTCTCCGCCACCTCGGAGAGGGTGGGGCCGAGTCCTTTGGGGTATTGCTCGGTGACGAGGACGGGGAAATCGAGGCGCGCAGCCGCCTCGGTCAGCGTGAGGATGCGCCCGACGACCTGCGCGCGCACGTCTTCTGCCATGGCGGACATGAGCCGCTCCTGCGCGTCGACGATGAGCAGGAGGCAGTCTTCGGGTTTAAGCCGGAACGAGTCGATGTCGGCCATGCGCTCTCCGCTTTGTCCAGGAACAGAAAACCGGGAAAAAGGCTATTACAGGGTTTTCACGCGGTCAAGGAATGGCCCAAAGCCTTGATTCCCTTATGCCCGTGGGATAGCATCGCGCAGTAAATTTTCAGGCCATCATGGATACCAACAAAAGGGGAACAACATGCCGGACAAGGCGAAAGTCGTCCTGACCGATTACGTCTGGGAGTCGCTGGACGTGGAGAACGAGATTCTGGGGGAACTGGCCGACATCGTCGCCATGCAGACGAAGACGCCCGCGGAATTTCTGGCGGAAGCCGCCGATTGCGAAGCGATCCTGAACACCTACGCCGGGCCGATTACCAAAGAGGACATGGCGGGGATGCCGGATTGCAAGATCATCGCGCGCTACGGCATCGGGGTGGACACCATCGACTTGGACGCCGCCACGGAGGCGGGCATCATCGTCACGAACAACCCCACCTACTGCATCGAGGAGGTCGCCGAGCACACCATGGCGCTCCTGCTCGCATCGGCGAGGAAGGTGGCGTTCTACGACCGCCGGGTGCGCGCGGGCGAGTGGGCGGTGCCGCCGGGCAAGCCCATGTTCCGCCTCGTGGGCGCGACGCTGGGTCTCGTGGGCTTCGGTAACATCGCCCGCATGGTGGCCGAGCGCGCCGCTTCGTTCGGGATGCGGGTGCTGTTCAACGACCCCTTCGTGGAGCAGGGCCAGTTCGACGCGCCGGGAGAAAAGGTGGATGAGCTGGCCGATATGTACGCGGAAGCCGATTTTGTCTCCATCCATCCGCCGCTCATCCCCCAGACGCGCGGGATGATGAACGATGCGGCCTTCGCGCAGATGAAGAACACCGCCGTCATCATCAACTGCTCGCGCGGCCCCATCATCGATACGGAGGCCCTCGTGCGCGCGCTCGATTCCGGCGAAATCGCCGGCTGCGCGCTCGATACGACAGACCCCGAGCCCCTGCCCGACCCGCACCCCTTGCGGGGGCGTGAGAACGTCATCATCAACCCCCACGCGGCCTGGTACAGCGAGGAGTCCATGGTGGGCCTGCAGCAGGGAGCGCCTAACGAGGTGCGACGCGTTCTCTCTGGCGAATGGCCCGTAAATGTGGTGAACAGGGCCGTCAGGGAGAACAACAGGGCGGGTTTGTAGGGGCGAGTGATTCTCTAAAGCGTCTCGTTTCGATTAACGCAGATTCCCGTAGGGGCGACCCCCTGGCCCGCCCGGCGTTCTTGCCGAAGCGAACCGCCGTCTAGGATGCGTTCTCGGCAGTTGAGTCCCGCAAGTCTCGTAGCTTGGGCAGGAGTTCGGGAACATCAGTCTGAATAATGTCCCAAATAGTGTCATCGTCAATTGCTAGGTAGCTATGAGCCAGGCGGTTGCGCGTTCCAATCACTTGGCGCCAGGGAATCTCTGGATGCGCCTTGCACACCCCCTCCGGAATGTTGTTCGCCGCCTCGCCGATGAGTTCGAGGTTGCGCAGGGTAGCGTCATAGACGATCTTGTCGGCGACGAACGCGGCTTGATCCAGCCCGTTCGTGTAGGAGAGAGCTTTTTCGCAAAATTCGATCATGTCGCCCACGTAAAAGCGCCACGCCCGCTCCTCGTGTCCGTCTTCAGACACGGATCATATCCTTCTCAATGTAGGGGCGCAGTTCCTCCCGCAGCGCCTTGTCGGTCACCAACTCTACTTCTCGACATAGCAGATCTTCAATGTAGAACTGCGCGCCGAAGTATCCCTTCGACGTCGAGCGTCCCTCGAAACGCACGAGGACGTCGAGGTCGCTGTCCTCCCCGGCTTCGTCGCGCGCGAAGGAGCCGAAAATGGCGAGTTCGGCGACGCCGAAGCGCTCCGCGAGGACCCCCTTGTGCGCCCGGAGAATTTTCAGGACTTCATCCCGCTTCATCGCTGCTCCCGTGGATTCATGAAACAGTGTAATTTCTCCTGTTTCTCCTCATATTTTATCGTATGCCAGAAGAAAGCCGTCCACAAGTTCGCAAAACGCATTCTATCCGTCGAGAAACGCGCATCCGCTCTTGACACGAGGCGGTTTCGCCCGTAATAAGAACCTTGGCAATAGCTGAAATCCCTATGGTCTCGGCGTCCGGCGAGGCCATGCGCCGCCCGTGGCGAAACCAAGCGAATCGGTTTCATTATCCGTCGTGATGGGGGATAATGCATCCGTGCGACGCTTGGCATCTGACAGGCGCGGGATAAGTGAAGTCGAAAGTTGGTTCGAGTCTCAGAACAGGAGTGTAGGATCCTCATGAACACTCGCTTGAAAGCTCCTCCGGTGAAGTTGCCTGCCGATTACGAGGAGGAGGCGAAAGAGAAAAAGCCGTTCATCGACCGCAGGCGGTTCATGAACTACACGGGGTGGCTCGGCATCCTGGGCGCCATCAACGTCGCGCTGATCGGTTTCCTGCGCTTCATGTTCCCGCGCGTTCTGTTCGAACCGCCCACCGAGTTCAAGGCGGGCGCCCCGGCGGACTACGCCGTGGGCGTGGTGGACACCCGCTACGTGAACAGCGAGCGCGTCTGGATCATCCGCGAGCAGAACGGTTTCTACGCCCTGAGCGCGATATGCACCCATCTGGGATGCACGCCGAAGTACCTCGCCTCAGAAGACAAGTTCAAGTGCCCTTGCCACGGGAGTGGGTTCCGCCGAAGCGGCATCAACTTCGAGGGACCGGCCCCGAGGCCGCTCGAGAGGCTCAAAATCGGCCTGGCCGAGGACGGGCAGCTGATTATCGACAAGGGCAAGCTGTTTCTCCACGAGAAGGGGCAATGGGGCGACCCGGGCGCTTTTCTCTTTATGTAAAGGCTTATTTATTCGTTCGACGCGAGTTCGCGGGGGTTTTTAGATGCCGAGTCTGAAAGAACGCTTGAACCTGGACCAGGTGAAACGCAGTGTGCTCGACTCCCAGGTGTGGAGGTCGATGTTCCGCCACGGGTATGAGGACACGCCGAGAAACCGCGTTCTCATGGTCGTGGACAACCTCTGGCTGCACCTGCATCCCACGAAAATCAGGCGACACGCCATCCGCATCCGCTTCACGTGGTGCATGGGCGGGGTGACGTTCCTGCTGTTCCTCTACCTCGTCGTCACCGGCGTGGTCCTGATGTTCTACTACCGGCCCGTGGGCGAGTACGCCTACGCCGACATCAAATACCTCGAGTTCGACGCCCCATTCGGCATGTTCATGCGCAACATGCACCGCTGGGCGGCGCACGCGATGGTCATCGCGGTGTGGCTGCACATGCTGCGCGTCTTCATGACGGGCTCCTACAAGCCCCCGCGCGAGTTCAACTGGGTCATCGGGGTGCTGCTGCTCACGCTCACGCTGCTGCTCAGCTTTACCGGCTACCTGCTCCCCTGGGATCAGCTCGCCATCTGGGCGGTGACGGTGGGAACGAACATGGCGCGGGCCACGCCTCTGCTGGGGTCCGAGGGCCCGTTCGCCGAAATGGTGGGCGTGACGCCGCGCTTCGACGCGCGCTCAGCACTCCTGGGCGGAACCATCGTGGGTCCGCCCACGCTGTTGCGCTTCTACGTGCTGCACTGCATCGTCGTTCCTCTGATAGCGGCGATTCTGATGATGGTGCATTTCTGGAGAATCCGAAAAGACGGCGGCATCTCGGGTCCTTTGTAGTCTTGAGGGCATAAAAAAGAAGGGCGAGAACATTGGCGAAGGAAGACAAGGTAGTCGGCTCTGCCGATGAGATGGCCAAGACGAGTTGGGAGCGGGTGAACGACAAGGTTCACGTGTGGCCCTACCTCACGCGCCTCGAATTCATGTGCGCGATCATCATCACCATATTGCTGGTGGTGTGGTCCATCGTGATCGACGCGCCGCTCGAAGAGCCCGCGAACCCTTCCGTCACGCCGAACCCTTCGAAGGCGCCCTGGTATTTCCTGGGCCTTCAGGAGTTGCTCGTCTATTTCGACCCGTGGATGGCGGGCGTCGTGCTGCCCACCCTCATCATCGTGGGCCTGATGGCCATCCCCTTCATCGACGTGAACCCCAAGGGGAACGGCTACTACACTTTCCACGAACGCAGATTCGCCATCTTCACCTTCCTGTTCGGATTTCTGGTCCTGTGGGTGTGGATGGTGGTGCAGGGAACCTTCCTGCGCGGGCCGGGGTGGAACTTCTTCATGCCCTGGGAGTACTGGGACCCGCACAAGGTAGTCGCTCTCACGAACGTGGACCTGCCCTACATGCTCGGATTCAGGAGCTACTGGGGCCAGGCGGCGTGCGGCACGGTGCTAATCCTGCTCTGGTACGCCACCATACCGGCTTACTACATCTGGCGGCGCGAGCGCATGAAGAACGTAGGTCTGGTGCGCTATCTCATCAAGGCGTCGCTCAACATGACGATGATGGGGATAGTGGCGAAAATGGTCCTGCGCATCGGGCTCAACGTCAAATACGTGCTCGTCACGCCCTGGTTCAACATCTAGGTTCTCTCAACCCGAGCGGAGAAGATGGTTCAGGACAGACAGCGTAAACATCTCTGGTGGGACGCCTGCGGCGTGAAGGTGGCCGCGGTGGCCCTGCTCGTCGTCTCGGGCGTGATTTATCTCCTGGCGTAGGAAATTCAGGGTCACGAAATTATATAGCTGATTGCCACCTAAAATTATGAGACCGCTTCCCGGGCAGGGAGGCGGTTTTTTGTTGAGGGAATTACGCGGATAATGGAATTTCCAGGTGGCTGCTTCTGCACAAAGGCATATTTTGTGGCGCGACCTGTCCCTACGGCTCTCCCTTCTTGGTCGGATTGCGACTTTGCTCCCTTTATCGTGTTGCAACCTTCGGGGTGCCTTGCGGAGGGCGCTGATTGATTGCAATGCAATCATCATGTAAGGTAAAATGTCATTCAGAGGAGGGCATTACCTTGGCGAGCATCACGATCCGCAATCTCGATGACGACGTGAAAACCCGCCTTCGCGTGCGTGCGGCGGAGAACGGCCGCTCCATGGAGGAAGAAGCACGGGTGATCCTGCGCGACGCGGTCGGACGCAAGCCGGGTTCGCAAAACCTGGCGAGCCTCATCCGCGCCCGGTTTGGGCCCTTGGGTGGTGTGGAAATGGAATTGCCGCCGCGTGAGCCTGCGCGCGAGCCGCCCCGTTTCGATTGAGGGGCGTGTATGATCCTGCTGGATACGAACGTTGTCTCCGAGTTGATGCGCTCCTCACCCGATCCGGTCGTTGAAACGTGGATTACGCAACATTCCGTGGAGGAGTTGTTCTTCTCGGCGATCGGCGAAGCGGAACTGCGCTACGGCGTTGCCGTCATGCCGATGGGGCGACGACGGGACAGGCTTGCCTCGGAGATCGAAGCCATGCTTCGCGAGGATTTCGAGGGCCGTGTGCTGCCGTTCGACAGCGAGGCGGCGCGCGCCTATGCGGAACTGGCCTCGGCACGCCGCACGGCAGGGTGTCCTGCCCCGCTGGCGGATTGCCAGATCGCGGCCATCGCGCGCTCGAAAGACATGGCGGTGGCGACGCGCAACGTCCGGGATTTCACAGACTTAGGCGTTGAGGTAATCGATCCGTGGACGGGGGTATAAGGGCTTCACTGAAGCTTGCTTTGTATCTGAGGCTGAGGTTCTTTTCGCTCTCTTGGTATTATTGGAAAAGAGGAGGGTCCTAATCCGCACCAGGCCAGGCCATGTCGTGGGCGTGGAGTATCTCGCGGAGTTTCGCGACGTTGATGAGCTCCATGGGAGCGCCTTCGGAGTATTTCTGCACCTCTTCGGTGAAATATCCCGTCGATATCAGGATTCCCTTGAGCGCCCTTTCGGCGCGCACGGTGTCGGAGAGGCCGATGACCCGTATCGAGTTCACGAAATCGCCCTCGGGCACGAGGATGCCGTGAATGATGTAGTCGCCCCCGAGGATGGGCGCCGGGTTGTGCGCGAGGATGTCGATTTCCTCCTCGTTCACCCAGTGGATCTCGACGATGCGCATGTTCATCCCTTCGAGCAGTTCCACGAGCATGCGCTCGAACGCCTGGGGAGACATCTGACGCAGGGATTCGATTTCAGAATCGTTTCTGGTCTGTTCGGCATCCGCTTCGAGCGCGATGTTCGAGGTCGTTCGCTTGACGAACAGTATGGTAATAAACCCCAGGAAGAGCGCGACGAAGATGAGTTCTAGCATGTCGGTATCCGGAAGACAGGTAAGAGGGAGGGCGTCGCTATGGGGGTAAACATCCGGGATTCAAGCGACCATACACGGTAGTTGTTGAAGCTGAGTGATGAGTTCGAGTGGATGAACAAAGCGCTTATCGAATCATCTCGTCGTAGACGTCGTCTTTTTTCCCCTTTTTGATGAGCCTGTCGTGTCTGAGGCCTTGGGAGATGGCCAGCCAGACGAAAAACGCCACCAGGGGAATCATGAACGCGATGGGGATGTTGTCGGGTTTTGTGAGAATGAGCAGGAAATTTTCCATCTCGAATCCTTTTCTCTCGAATTGGCGGTAATGAGCAACGCCGGTATTCTGACGCAAATCCGGGCCGAGGGCAAGGGAATCAGGGGTTTCGCTCCCGCATATCAGGCTGTTTCACCTGCGATGCGCCTTGACAACCGGCGCGCGAAATGGATATATCTTTGGTATCGAGAGTATGTCGCCGGAGGTGTTGCGTAGATCCGGCGCGTCGCCCTTTGTGATTCAAATCATTCAAGAGGCGCTGATATGCCGCATTTCATCTTCGACGCTTGCATCGGGTGTTCGGTGTGCGAGCCCGTCTGCCCCACGAAGGCCATCACGGGCGAGCCGCGCGAGATATATAAAATCGACCCCACGCTCTGCATCGACTGCGGCGTGTGCGGCAAGTATTGTCCGGCTTTTGCGATTCAGGACGATACGGGCGACATCATCAAGAACATCAAGCACAAGGAGATGCCCAAGGCGTTCGTGCTCGAGGAGAACTGCACGGGCTGCATCTGGTGCGTGGACGTCTGCCCGTTCGACTGCATCCGCATGGCGCCCTCCTCGGTAGAGCGCGACCACAGCGCGGTGGCCGTGGTGGATCAGTCCACGTGCGTGGGCTGCCGTCTGTGCGAGGAGATTTGTAACAAGGGCGCGATCATCGTACCCAAGCACGAGGACGAGTCCGAATACATGACGCCGTTCATGCACGAATTCGTCACCTCGCCGCTTCGCGCGTATTAAGACGAGACATATTTGATGCGACTCCCCCGAATCCGGGGGAGTTTTTTTATGCGGACTCCTTGACGCTATATGGGTGCTCAGGTAGCGTTTTCCTGGATAAAGGCTATATATTCATCGAAAGAGCCCGGTTTTGCTCTTTTCGCCATCGAGCCGAGCAAGTCGAAAGAGGAGGAAATTCGTTGCCTCCAGTTTTGACGTCACGTCCACCCGCCCGGATCATGGACATCGTCGATCTGGTCGAGGAATACTCGCCGGACTGCTCGGACCTGCTCACCAAAGCCTATATCTTCACGGCGAAGGTCCATAAGGGGCAATCGCGCATTTCAGGCGAGCCCTACATATCCCATCCTTTGGAGGTGGCCCGGCTCCTGGCGGAGTTGCGCCAGGACCCCGAAACCGTATGCGCGGGGCTTCTTCACGACACCGTGGAGGACACCGCCACGACGCTCGGGGAAATTGACGAGCATTTCGGAAAGGACGTCGCCGAACTCGTGGACGGCGTCACGAAACTCGTGAAAATCGACGTTTCGAATACGCAGGTCCGCCAGGCGGAAAGCTACCGCAAGATGCTGATCGCCATGGCGAAGGATATTCGCGTCATCATCATCAAACTCGCCGACAGGCTCCACAACGCGCTGACGCTCCACCATCTCCCCCAGAAAAGCAGAGAGCGCATTGCGCGCGAGACGGCAGAAATATACGCCCCGCTCGCCAACCGCATCGGCATCGGATGGCTCAAGGGGGCGCTCGAGGACGTGGCGTTCAAGCACCTCCATCCCAAGGAATTCCTGGAGATCGACGAGATGCTACGCGACGGGCTCGAAGACCGTGAAGCGTATATGGATCTCGTTATGGAGCGTTTGAGGGAGATTCTCGAGATGGAGAGCATCGACGGCGCCGCCTTCGCCAGATTCAAGCTCCACTCCAGCATCTACGAGAAGATGCAGACGCAAAACCTCGATTTCCACCAGGTGTACGACATTTGCGGCGTGAGAATCATCGTGGATTCCATGAAGGATTGTTATGCCGTATTGGGAATCCTGCATTCCACATGGACGCCCATTCCCGGACGCTTCAAGGATTACATCGCTTTGCCTAAGGCGAATCTGTATCAATCTCTTCACACTACCGTCGTGGGGCCGGAGGGCCAGCGGGTGGAGTTCCAGATCCGCACCAGGGAGATGCACCGGGTGGCGGAGGAGGGCATCGCCGCGCACTGGAAATACAAGGAGGGCGATGAGACCGACGACGGCATGGCCGACAAGTTCGAGTGGATCCGGAGAATCGTGGAAAGCCTGAACGAGGAGTCCGACCCCAGGAACCTGGTCGACTCCGTCAAGGTCAACCTGTTCCAGGACGAGGTGTTCGTTTTTACGCCCCGGGGTGAGGTGAAGAGCCTGCCGCGCGGGGCGACGCCGGTGGATTTCGCTTTTTCCATCCACACGGAGGTGGGGAGCCGTTGCGTGGGCGCCAAGGTCAACGGAAAAATTACGCCGCTGAGTACACTGCTCGAGAACGGCGACATCGTCGAGATCATCACGAATCCGCACCGCAGGCCGAGTGCGGACTGGCTGAAGTTCGTCGTCACCGCCCGGGCGAAGCAGAAAATCAGAAACTGGATAAGACAGGAGCAGAAAGAGCGCTCCCTCACGCTCGGCCAGGAGTTGCTCGAACATGAGCTGGAGCGGTGCGTTGAGAAGACCGAAGTCGCGGGGTACATGAAGCCCAGCGAGTTGAAAGGGGTGGCGCGATCCTTCGGGGCGCAAAGCGATCAGGATTTGTTGATTTCAATAGGTTTCGGGCGCGTATCCGCGCGGCAGGTGGTGCACAAGCTGTTGCCCGAGCAACTCGTGCGCGAGCGGGAGAAGCGGGAGAACTCCCGTCTCAGGCGTCTCGTGAACCGCGTGAGCCGGCACAAGAACAAATCGGGCATCCTCGTCAAGGGCCAGGACGACGTTATGATTCGCTACGGGAAATGCTGCCAGCCGATTCCGGGCGACGGGATCATGGGCTTCATCACGCGCGGACGCGGCGTGACGGTGCACAACGAGGGTTGTCCCAACATCAAGGCGTTGATGGACGATCAGGAGCGCCTGGTGGAAGTCGCCTGGGGCGAAGTCGACAAGGATCAGATGCACCTGGTGACGCTCCTCGTCGAGGCGCGCGACAGGCCGGGCGTGCTGGCGAGCCTGAGCGCCGACATCGCGACTTGCGATGCGAACATCTCGCGCGTCGAGGCCGAGACCTTCGGGAACAGGGCGAAGATTCGCCTGGACGTGCAGGTGCATGATCTGACCCAACTCAACGAAGTCCTCAAGAAGGTTCGCGGCGAAAAATATATCTTCTCCGTCAACCGCATCGCGCCCGAGGTGGCCCCGGTCAAGGGGAAGGTTCCGCAGATTCCCACGGAATAGGAAGGACTCTTTCCCGCCGTTTCGGCGTAACGACGCGCGCCCCGCTTGTCTCATGACCGGGGCGAATGACGCTGAATCCTCTCGCTCCTCAAGAATCGATGACGGATAGATGACCGACTTGCTCCACCATCCCTGGGAGATCGCGCCCCCCGAGGCGGTTCGCCTCCAAAAGGCGCTTGAAAAACACCTGGCCCTGCATCCGCTGTCCGCCGCGCCGAAAACGATCGCGGGCGCCGACATCTCATGCGAGTGGCGCGGGCGGTTCGGCGTCGGGGGGATGGTCGTTTTCTCCTGGCCGGACATGCGGCCTGTAGACGAATCGTTCCACGGCGGAGATTTGCGGTTCCCCTACGTGCCGGGGCTGCTCTCTTTCCGGGAGGGGTTCCTGCTCGAGAAAGCATATCTGGGTTTGAGGGAAAAGCCGGACCTCATCATCTTCGACGGGCAGGGCACGGCCCATCCCAGGGGGCTCGGTATCGCCTCGCACTTGGGACTTCGCCTGAATACCCCTTCCATCGGGTGCGCCAAGAGCCGACTGTTCGGCGACGCCGCCGAGCCGCCGGGGGAAGAGAAAGGGGACTGGCGATACCTGCGCTCACCAGGTGGACGGAAGATAGGCGCCGTCCTCAGGACGAGGCGGGGCGTGAAGCCCGTCTACATATCTCCCGGCCACCTCATCGACATCGAGGACTCGGTGCGCTGGGTGCTTGCGGCCACTTCCCGGTTCCGCCTTCCCGAGGTGATTCGCGCGGCCCACAGGCGCGTGGGCGAGGAGCGGGTGAAGCGGAAGGTCGAATAAAAAAGCGCCCCTTGCGAGGCGCTTCTTTTGTACGGGGAGTCGAGGTCTAGCTCGGCGATGCGTCGCTTTCGGCCTGTTTGTCCTCGGCCTCTTTTTCGGGCTTCTCGGTTTGAGGCGCTTCGTTCTTCGCGCTGGACTCGCCGGGCTTGAGGAAATTCGTCTCGATCATCAGGTAATCGCGCATCGCGCGGATTTGGCGGTACGCGTCGCCGCCCAAGAGTTCCTCGTCGATGGGCTCGCCGTGGCTCTCTAGCGTCGCCTTCCCGATGGTTTTTCCGAGGTCGGCCGGCGAGGAGATGGCCACTTTCTTCTCGTCGATTTCCGTCACTTTCACGAGATGCGTGGCGCCGCCGACGCGCAGGGTGGCGAATTGCTCTTCCGGCAACTCGACTTCTTTCGTTGCTTCGAGTTCATAGATGAACAGGTCGTCTTCTTTTTCGCCCCTGACGCCCTTGACGATTTCAGCCTGAGAGCCCGCTCCCTCGAAGAAGTTCGGCATCTTTGTGCCCGGCTGGATTCTGCCCGGATATATCAGCCAGTCGACTACCCAGTCGGGTCGCAGGCGTTCCTTGGCGAACAGCAGGTTCGGCGCTGTCGGGGGTTCCTGTCCCGGGGGTGGCGGCCATTCGCCATGACAGGCCAGGCATTCAGCCATCGCGAAGAGCTTTTTCCCGGCCTGGAGGTTTTCCGCGCTCACGCTCTTGGCGTCGAAATGGATATAAGGGTTCAGTTTCGAATCGAGCGCGGCGAAGTAGTCCACGAGCGCGGCGGCGTCTTCATCGGGCATCTGGAAGCTGGGCATCCGCACCTTGAGCCAAGGCCTGAGCGTCACGACGTTTCTCAGGAAGCCGAAGAACCAATCGGGCTGCACCTTTCTGCCCTCGCCGTTCAGCAGGGGCGGGCCGTTCGTCTTGTCCTCATAGCGCCTGAGCAGGTCGCCGCCCCAGTTCTCGATGACGTGGCAGCCGTTGCAGTTGTATTTCTCGATCATCCGGCGTCCGTTTTCGATGCGCCGGGCGCGGGTGTCGAGCACCTGGTGGACGCTGTGCGGCGCGCCGTGCGGCGTCATGGAGCGCAGCAGGGTCCGTATGGAGGAGACCTCCGGATCGGAGAATTCGAAGTTCGGCATGAGCAGCGTTTCGCGCTCGGTCTGGTAGAGTTGCGGGTTCTTGAGCTTGCCGAACGTCCACGCCTCCCAGGTGTGGGGCATGTCGACCACGTTGCCGAATGAGAGCTCGAAGGGTTTTTTGGCGGCGAAGCGCGTCAGGTCCGGTCCGATCTTGGAGAGCTTCTCGGTGCCGGGGATGACGTGGCAGCCGAAGCAGCCGCGCGTCGCGACGAGCTTCTTGCCGCGCTCAAAGGAGGCCTCATCGCCGAGTTTCCGGGGTTTGGGCCGTTTTGACTTGGGCGTTAGGCTGACGAGGTAGGCGGTGACCGCACTCGCTTCCTCATCCGTGAGACGAAGGCTCGGCATTTTGGTGTCGTGCCAGTAAGCCTTCGGGTTCTTGAGCCAGCGGAACAGCCAGTCGGGCTGGATCTTGGCGCCGATGTTCTGGAGCGCCGGTGCGAAATCGCGGTTCCTGTAAACGATGGGCCTGCCGTTCACGCCTTCGAGCGGAGAACCGAGATCCAGGTCTTTATCGTTGCGGATGTGGCAACCCAGACAACCGACTTCTTCGAAGATGGATTTTCCCTTTTGAATCTGAGCGGCGTCATCGAGATTTGGGAACTCGGCCGGTTCCACCTTGCGCGGGCCCTGCCGCCAGACGTAGGTGGCGATGTCCAGCGCTTCCTGATCGCTGAAGCTGAAATACGGCATGCGGGTGCGCGGGTTGTAGTCTTTCGGCTTCTTGACCCAGGAGACGAGCCAGGCGGGCGCCACCTTCTCCTGGATTCTCGATAGGTCCGGCCCCACCTGGCGCAGGCCTTCCGTGCCCGGGAGCGTGTGGCAGCCGTTGCAGCCGAGTTCTCTGGTGAGCGAGATGCCGCGCGAGATTTTAGGCGCCTCGGGGATGTTGAATATCTCGGTGTGGCAGCTTCTGCATTTGGTTTGCGTTTCGCTGCCGCGGAGAAGGGGGTCTTCCCAGAATTGCACATAACCGTGAGCCGTATTGAGGCTGGTGACGGCCGTTCCCTGCCCGCCGTGGCAAAGCGTGCAGCCGACCTTGTTGAATTCGTGTGTCGAGAGATAAAGGCGCCTGTTGGGATGCGTGCGGAACGGCTGGGGCGCATCCTCGAAGCCCGCCCTGTTGATGCCCAGGTGGCACGTCTGGCACCGCTCCACCTTCATCACGGGTTCGTTGAAGTTGTTGCGTTCATATTCGCGCAGGACGAGCTGGCTGATCTCATAAGGCCGGGCGGCGATGCTCTTCAGCCGCCGCTCCTGGGAGGAAATGTCGCCGGCTACTTTTCGCCTTGTCGCCTGGAGCGTTTTCAGCTCATTTTCCTTGGCCTCGATCTTCGCCTTTATCGCGTCCCTGTCAGCTTCGGCCTTCGCCGCGACGGGCGTTATCTCATCGAGCAGGGCCTTGGCCTCGTCGACTTCGGTTTGCTCGGCTTCTTTGTCATGCCCTTGCCGGATGGCTTCCTGGAGATAGAAGTAGGACTGATCGAAAAGCGCTTTTCTGAAGCCAAGCTCCTGCACTTTCTCGAAAGCGTCCAACTCGCTTGTCGTGAGTTCTTCTTTGAGTTTTTCGAGCTCTTCGTCGCCCGTGAGTTTTTGTTCCTGCGCGGCGATTTTCTTGTCGAGTTCGGCAACCGCGGAGCCGGTGGTTTTCTTGAGTCTGGCGAGTTCTTTCTCTACCTGGGCTTTTTCATAGGCGTTGAACTGTTTCTGGTATTGCTTCCAGGGTCTGCGCGTGAACGCCTCGTCCCAGACGGTCCAGAACGTCACTGCGACCATGAAGAGTCCCAGGATGAAAAACGTGATAGGACTGGTCTTCTCTTCCGGAGGTTTGAAATCTCGACCTTGCATCTTGAAAAAACGCTCCCCACCGGCGTTCTGAGCGGAAATGCCGGGTTTCTAGGCTAAAATCCGGCTGATTATAGGTATGGGCATGGCGGGCGTCAACCGCAGAGCGGGTAGTTTTGACTTAAGATAATTCCGCCCGGATGCGGAGAGAATATACTGAAAACACGAGGTGGTTCACGAAGTAGTCGGCGGGCGTTCATGCCCCGCGTCCACACGGCCTCAGGCTATTCGTTCTGGCTTCTGATGATGCCGGCGAGTTGGCCGATGATGGCGATGGAGATGGTCGGGTGCTCGTGGATCAGTTCGAGCAGGGGTTCTTTCTCGATGCCCAGCAAAGAGGTGTCCTGGCTGGCCCGCGCGCCTGCGCTTCGGCCCTCGTCGCCGAAAAGCGCGATTTCGCCGAACGAGGTCGGGGGGCCGAGCGTGGCCAGGATCCTCGGTTCCTCGTTCGCCTGGTTGAGGATGATCTCTACCTCCCCGTCCACGATGACGTAGAGGTAATCGCAGGGGTCTCCCTGCTCGAACAAAACCCTTCCCTCCGGTATCTGGATTTCCCTGGAAATGTTGCTCAGTATTTTCAACTCGTCCGCGCTCAACGTCTCGAACATGTTGACGCCTTTCAAAAACAGGGCTTTTTCGATGGTCGAGAGCATGAATTTCTCCTGTCCGTGTAGAATTTCGCCGACCGCGCCGTCACGGGGACGATCCCGGCGCGCCTGCATGCGCACCAGCCGGCTTTCGTCATTCTCCATGGTTCTCAAGAACGCCTCAAGTTCGTCTTCGTCTTTCCCGATGATTCTCGTTGCGACGACCGCCGCCTCGCGGACGTAAGCGTCGCCCTCGGAGGCCCGCGCCTTGAATTGCGCGCGCCATTCGGCGGTCGCCTCATCCGGTTCGCTTTCGAGGTGTTTGCCCGCCGCATCGACGGCGATGGCCCGGAGCCACGCGTTTTCAGAATCCATGTAAGTCGTCAGCACCTCGTCAACCGATCCTTCGGGTATCTCCCACAATTTCCTGCCCTCGGAGACCTTATCGGCGGTCGACCTGCCGAGCAACAAAGGCTCGAGAGCCAGAATCAGGAGTCTCGTATTTCCGGTCGAGGAGAAGTTCGAGAGCGTCTCGATGGCGATGGCTCTCGACGACGATCCGCCCCGCGCGAGGGATTCCGACACGGTATCCACCGTCTTCTCGTCTCCAATCACCCCCAGTAATTCCAGCAAAACCAGTTGTCTTTCCGCGACGACGTCTTCAAGCGCTTTTCTCAGCATCATGAAGGCGGATGCGTTTTCCCGGCGTTCGATGACGTGGAGGTGGTTGATGACGCTGTAGACTTCCCTCAGGTGCTCCACGGCGAACCCGGAGAGGGAGTCCACGATTTCCTGCGCGCTCATTTCGCGGGAGCCGTTTCCGGCGCTTCTGGACAAGAGCGGGGCGAGGAACGAAAGCATCCCGGAACCTTCGAGGGAGAGGGTTCCTTTTCGCTTCATGTTCTTGAGCGATTCGACGGCCTCTCGCCTCACCAGGAAATCGACGTCCGAGAGAGCGGTCAGGGCGCGTTCGAAACTCTCCCGCGAGCCCTTGTTGCCCAATTGCCGGACGCCTCTGCGCCTGATGGCCGCGCTCTCATCCGAGGTGGTCACCCGGATGACTTCTCCCATGCTCTCCTCATCGACTCCCTGGTTCATGGCCAGGACTTCTATCGCCTGTAAGGCGGCTTCGCGGACTTTCTCCTCCTCCTGATAGAGATAGGGAATCAATCGTTTGATGAAGCGTGGGTTCTGAAGCTCTCCCATGCACCTGAGGGCGCAGACCCTGGCCGCCGCGTCTTCTTCGTTCAGCATCCGGTGCAGGGTTTGCAGGCCGTTGGCGAGCCAGAACAGATCGTCCGAGCGGACGAGCAGCTCGACGGCGCGGGCCCGGACTTCGGGGGAGCCGCTCTCCAGATTCTCGTGGACCAGCTCCGCCGTCTCCTCCGTCAGTCCGATGCTTTCCGCCGCATCCATGGCGGCGCACTGGAGGAGCGGCTCCTCGCAGGTGAGGTATTCCTCTACCAGGGGCCGCATTTTCTCGCCCTCTTCGGCTCCGGGAACCTTGGCGAGAATTTTCAGCAACTCGGCCGCTGCTCCTCCTTTTCGCCGGGGGATTTCTTCGAGAATGATCCCGAAAATTTCGCTTCTGCCGCTTTCCGCCATCATCTGCGCCGTGAAGACGCAAAGATCGTCGTCCCCCTCACGGATGTTTTTCCTGAGTATCGCCATGCTCTCGTCGTCAACCGGGCCGAACCCCTCCTGGGCGTAGCGGAACAGCCCCAGGTTCCTCTCCTCGAGCATCCGGCGCAGGGCGGCGCCGTATTCGTGCCGCACGAAGAAGCCGACGGCCAGATAGGCGAACGCGATGAACAAGGAGATGAGCGCCAACTGGCCTGCGCTCAAGGGGAAAAGGGCGAGACCGGTGGGCTTGATGATGAGCAGGGCGACGCCGCTGACGATGCTGGCCACGGCGACCACCTGGCCCGCGACGAACGCGCCGACGCGCGCGCGGATCGATGGGGAGACGGCGTTATAGAGCAGGGCGTTGATGGCGTTTCGAATCGATTCCTGGAGGTTCTTGTTGTTGAAGCGCAAGAAGACGGCGGAATAGAAGCCGGGCGAAATCGCCATACCGGCGAGGCCGATGATGGTCGTGAGCGGGTAGAGGAGGTTCGCCGTTCCCAGGCCGAGCCGCTTGATGATGCGCGGGGTGATGAACGTCTGGACGAGCAGGGAGAAGGCGCTCCCGATGGCGGTGAAATACCCGAGGAAAGAGGCGAGTTGCGCGCGGTCGGGGAAGACTTCGCGGAATACGAGGCTGTACTGGAAATCCTGAAAACTCCTGAGAATTACCACGATGAAGCTGAAAAGCGCGAACGCGCAGACGTATCTGTTCGTCCGCATGAGAGCGAGATTGCCGCCCTTTGAGGCCGTCTTCTTCGTCTTGCGCTTTTTGGGACCCATATCGTCGATCAGGTGGTCTTTGAGCCGCCATTCGACGTATTGCACCACTCCGATACTGACGACCACGGCTCCTATCCACACGTAGAGCAGGTTCGAGACGCTCCCGAGGACGGGGATGAGCAGCGGTATGGACAGGCCGCCGACAATGCCGCCGTAGCGGCCCCCGGTCAGGATGATCGGAACCAGGCGCTTGGACTGCAAAACGTCCAGGTACTGGCCGTAGAGGGCGCGGAAATTGTTCGGCAGCATGTTCGTGAACATGACGAACAGCGTATGGAGAAGCGGAAATGCGATTGGCATCGCGTAGGCGCGGAAATCCGCGAAGATGAGCAGCTTGATGCCGAAGATGAGCGCGATGAAAAAAAACAGGACCGTCTTGAACATCACTGGAATCGAGAGCTTTTCGGTCAGCGAGGAGTAGAAGGTGCTGATAAGGATGATCACCAGGGCGTTGAATATGTACATGTACGGCAGAAAACCCGGGCCGACCTCTGAGAGAAACAACGCCTCGGAAACGGTTATCCCGATGGAGAATTGTATTCCGATCAGGAAATAGAAAAAAAAGAACACCGAGAAGACGAGCAACTCCTCTTCCTGGATGTTGAATACTTTTTTGAGGAGTTTCGCCATGTCGGTCACTTATCAAGCGGTGGATGAGGATCCTTCGCGTGAATCCCGCCCTCTGGGATTTCCGGAACGCAGGCGATGATGAACCGGTTGATTCTAGCTTAGACTTTTTGAGATTTCCATGAGTAGTAAGACAAGGCGTCCTCCGTCCACTGCGCGCAGTTCCGGCTGAATCTTTCCCAGTGGCTGTTGGCGCATTGGGCGCGGACGGGGTCGGCGTTGCCCTCGGCAATGAGGCCGTTGAGCGGCGAGAGGTCGAATTCGGCTCGAACGGGCACTCTGCCGCGCTCCTCGGGGTCGAGGAGCGACAAAAAGCGCGCGAACGCGTCAAAGGCACCGCGAATCTTCTCGCACAGGCGCTCCGCGCCTCCCGCATACGCGACCAGGGGCGGAACCAAAGGCGCGTAGCGGTTCAGTTCCATTCCGCCTTCGGTGCGGTTCGTGATGCTGTCCACGCCGACGACCCCGACTGAATCATCCGAGAATTCCACCGGAAAGAGTCTGCCGTAGAGCGTTTCCACGATCATTCCCTCACGGCTGAGCCTCAGATGAACGCGGACGCTGAACAGGCCGAAATCGATCCAGTCGCATATGAGCGGCAGGTAGCGCGCGTCGAACACCTGTTCGTAGTTCTCGATGGCGCTCGCCAGGAGGCGAATCGAATCCTCACGCGTGCGGGACGCTTCGCGCAGTTCGGATTCGAGTCTGGGCGCGCAGTTTTTGAGTATTTGTCCCAAAACGTTCGGGGAAGCGCCGTTTCCCACCCTTCGGGTCTTGACGTAGGCTTTCGCGGTCGCCGGGCTGGCCTGGAAGCGATGAACGAGCCAGTCCATCGCATGGAGGTGATCGTGGTTTTCCGCGTCGAGAGACAAGGGGAGGGGAATCGCATGGTCCGCCGCGACGCCGAGTCTGCTCAAATCGGGAAGCCCGAACCCGTTGGGGTAGACGTCCAGCCGAAAGCATCCGCGTCCCCCGCCGCCTTCCTGCGGTTTGACGAAGAAAGTCCCCGTCCCCCGTTTTCGCGACAGGGCGGAGGCCCTGTCCAGAATGGCGGCCGCGGCCTCCACAGGTTTTCCCCCGTTCAGTTCCACCACCTCATAGGCGGCCGTCAGGCGACGCCCGGGAGCGCCCGCCTCGGGGTTTTTCGCATCCGTCCCGTTTCCGTTCAGGAGTTCGTACGTGGTTTTCTTGTTGGAGAGCGGCCCGCCGGGGGCGGTGAGAGAACCCGGCGCCACGACGATTCCCCTGGCTTCCAGAACCTTGGCGAGGGCGGCGTCGTAGAGGCTTCTCTGGGCGGTCTGACTGATGACGAGCAGCTCTTTCGGCGCTCTGGCGGCGCGGGCCAGAAGTTCCTCCCGCCGGTTCAGGACCCTGACGGGGATGGACAACCCGAGTTGCTTCAGGTGCGCGCGCATCACCCGCGCCGTTTCCATGGTGAGGGGGAGCCGGCTCGGGGAGCCGTCCAGCAAAAGAATTTCCCCCGGACGCCGAATGGGCGGCGCGTCTTTCAGGATGCGCAGGTCTGCAAAACGGGGCTCGCGCGACGCCCAGCGGTTGAGGCTTTCGATCAACGTTTCGTTCAGATCACCGTCAGGCGAATCGAACTCTTGGCTCACGCGGTACAGATCCCAGACGCCGCCGCTCGCATCGGGCGTGAGGTTGTAGAGAGAAGGTTCCCGCGCGATGCGGGGGTGGTTTGATGGTTTGCGCGAGGTCAAGGCTTCGCTCTCGATGCCTAAAACACCCACTTGCGCTGGCGCATGAAGTGTTTGATCACCCAGTCCGCAATGGCGCCGCCCACGGCATTGTCGGTCGCAAGGGAGGAGGGGTTCGGGGCGATGCAGCTCAAGGCGCGTATCCCCGTCATGCGGTACGCCTCCTCGCGCGCGTGCGCTTCGTTGGCGAGCCTTCCGGAAATGAGCATATTTTCCTCCTCCACCCCCAGGTGGCTTCGGATCCAGTGGACGATGAGCGTTGATTCCAGCGTATCACATGCGCAGACGATCAACCCTCTGCGCGAGAGCCAGTCCTTGACCCAGGGGTCGCTCGCCACGTGGAGGCTGGCGTCCGAGGAGGGAGAATCCGCCAGTTCCGCGATGACGATTTCCGCCTTCGCGCATGCGTGGCGAAGCAGGTTTTGGGCGCATCGCCTGACCTTGTGCCGGGAGACGCCGGACGTGGAGGCAAGACCCGCATCGACGAAATCCCAGCCGAGTCTCGCGGAGTCGAAAAACCCGAGCGGCCTTCCGTAGTTCACCTGCATGAGATCCCGCATTCGGCCGGTTCCGGTGAGTTTCACGTACGAGACGTGGATGCCCGAGGAGTGGAGAGCGGAGGCGAGCGAAGACGCGCAGGTCGTTTTGCCCACGTCCATGTCGGAGCCGGTGACCAGGATGATGGGAGCGCAGGGAACCCCCTCCTCATCCACGGGGCAGCGGGTATCGGGAATGACGGGGAGATGAGAAAGCAGAGCGGGTTCGCCCCGATGCGCGACGCCCCCTTTCACCTCTATTTTCGCGCACGGCGTTTCGGGGTTCGTACGAATCCCGCAGACGCCGCCGACGTTCAACAGGTCGAGCACGTCTCCGGGCGCTGCGGGAGATTCCGGCTCACGGCCCGATACGCTGCGGTTCGCATACCGCCCGCCGATCGCAACGACCACGTTCATCTTTTCGCGCAATTTTACTTCGCTCGTCATCCAGGCATCTTGCGTCCCCTGGAGGACTTCGAGCGTTTCCAGGCGATCGACGGGAGCGTTTCCGGGCGCTGCGACGACTTCGCCCAGCGCGATTCCGTTCGAGGGAACGGGCCTGGGGTCGGCCGTGAAATCCGAATCGAACGCGTACGGGATTTCAGGCGACAGGAACAATCCTCGGGCGGTGGATGCGAAAAAATCCGGTTTCAATTTTCACCATGTCCTAAGCGGGAGAAAGAGCGAGACGGCGCGTGAATGTATCTATCATTTCCCGGGCGGCGGGGGATATCTGTTCTTCTCCCTCTTCGTAGATGGATGAAATGCCTTCGAGCTTACAGAACGCTCCCCTTGGCTCTACTATGGTGCCTTTCGCCGGGGGAGAGCAAGTGACGAGCACCTCGTCCTGGTCTTGAACGTCGCTCAGGCGATAACCCCGCCGGATGAATTCGGGCCTCCCGTTTCGGACGGTGTAGATCCCGGGTTCCAGCGAACGGCCGGTCCGCATTCTCGAAGGGCTCGTGTTTCGAATCAAAAGCTGAAAACCGGATAAGTCCTTTCGGCCGAGTCCGGCGAGTAAATCCCGGTGCGCGTCCAGAGCGGCGCCCGGCTGCAGGAATTCGGCCAGATGCCAGTAGGTGGTGGTGGGGGCGCTGTCGTGTATTTCCTCGAGCTCGGTCATCAGTTGCGTGGTTCCCAGAACGCGCGGGTTGAGTTCGAGGGCGTAGGGTTCGTCCCGATGGACGATGAAATCGACGCCGTATATGCCCCGATAGCCCGCACAGGCTATCCACTCTCCGATTTTCAGGGTGAATTCCTCGATTTTTCGCCGGCTCTTCCCGGAAACCAGCCGATACGCCGCATAGTCGCTTCCCGCGTAATCGAAGCGGTGCATGGAGCAGCCGGGAATTCCCGTGAACATCACCGAAGGGTGGGACATCCAGGGCTTCCCGTCATAAATCAGCCCCGCCGTTCCCACAGCGGGGCCGCTCAGAAACGCGCTCACGATCACCGGCGCATCGGCCCCCAGCTTTTCGATGAGCTCGCTCCGCTTGTTCGCGAGCGCCTCGGGTGAGTCGATGAAGTGCGTCTGGTTGCCCGAGGAGCCGATTCGCTCCGAAATGATCATGACCGGCCCGAATTGCTCGAGTTGTTTTGGTCCGAGTTCGCCCAACGCCACAACGTCGCCCGGGGGAACGCCGAACCCCGCTTCGACCGCCTGATGCCGGAAAGCTATCTTGTCGTCGAATCTGGTCTTGATTTCCACCGGGTTCGCCAGGATGCGGAGCCTGCCGTCGGCTTCTTCTGCGAGTTTGCCGAGGAACTCCGTGGATCGGTAGGGGATGACGTATCGGGGAGCGTCCCCTTGCGAGAGAAATTCCCGAATCTGGGAGCCCAGGATTCCTTCGTAGGCCTCTACGAGTGATGAATGCGTCCATACGATTCGCCTGTTTCCTCCGCGCTCCACGGCGAAATAGCGCAGGCGCCTGTCCCATTCGGGCCCGTCGAGCCCGTAGTCACAAGCGATGAGGAAATCGAGGGGGACGATGTTTTCCATCGTGATCGAATCGACCGCGCGCAGTCCCTGAAAGCCGAACGTCGATCCGTCCGGAACGCTGGAGGCCAGCGCTTCGTTGAAATCGTCTTTTGCATGGCGAGACAAGGGAAAGCATCCTTCATCGAGAATCAGCATAAGTGCCCAGGCGGTCCCAAAACCAGAAACAGGCGATTCTAATTCGATAGCAGCGCGGATATCAACATATTACGGCGTTTCGGGAATGGTGATTCCACTCTTCGGGGCTTCTGCAACGTGCAGCGCGCTATGCTAGGATACGGGGCGTTTCAGCCCCAAAATGACACACTCATGCGTGAGAGTGAATGTATGTCCGTAGAGAGAAACATGCCCGAATCGGCGTTGAATACCGATGATTACCCGATGATGTCGGATTTGGAGCTCAGGTGGGAGAAATTCCGACGGAGCATGATGCGCGCCAAACCGGCGATGCTCGGGGGCGTTTTTCTCATCCTGCTGGTGGTCGTTTCTCTTTCCGCTCCTCTCATCGCGCCGCAAGACCCGGGCATGGTGGACGTCAACCTGCGCCTGAAGCCTCCCGTCTGGGTGGAGGGAGGAAGCGCAAGCTACTTTCTGGGAACTGACGCGCTGGGCCGGGATGTTTTGAGCCGGCTCATGTACGGGGGCCGCGTCTCCATTATGGTGGGCTTGAGTTCGGTGGTGATTTCGGGGGTCATCGGCATCGTCCTGGGCCTCGTATCGGGCTTTTTCGGTGGGAAAATCGACGATCTCATCAGCGGGTTTTCCGAAATTCAACTGGCGTTTCCCTTCATTCTCCTTGCCATCACGATCATGGCGGTCGTCGGACCGGGGCTGCTCAACATCATCGTGGTGCTGGGGATCAGCCGGTGGGTAGCCTACGGCCGCGTGGTGCGAGGGCAGGTCATCTCCATTCGAGAGCGCGAATTCGTGGAAGCCACACACGCCCTGGGCTATCCCCTGTACCGTATCTTGTTCATGCAGATTCTGCCCAACACCCTCTCGCCTCTCATCGTTATTGCCACCTTCGCCGTGGCGGGAAACATCATTTCCGAGTCCTCGCTCAGTTTCCTGGGACTCGGCGTTCCGCCCTCGGTCGTCACCTGGGGGGGCATGTTGTCCGAAGGACGCGAATATCTGCGCGGCGCGTGGTGGATGGCGACTTTTCCGGGTCTCGCCATCATGGCGACGGTATTGAGCATCAACCTCATCGGCGACTGGCTGCGGGACTACATGGACCCCCGCCTCGGCGATGACATGTAGGTTTCTGAAGGGAATTCGTGCATGAAAAGGGCCTTGTTATGCGGATGTTGTCTCCTGTTCGTGGCGCTCGCCGCCTGCGGCCGCGAAGCGAAACAGGGGCCCTTCACGGTTCTCCTCTCGGTGGAGGCCAATACGCTCGATCCCCATTTCGCGACGGCCACCATCGAGTGGAGCATACTGATGAACATGTTCGACCCGCTCATCGAGCGTCGCGGCGATATGACGCTGGGGCCCGCTCTGGCCGAACGCTGGGAGGTGGACGAGACAAAAAAGGTCTGGACGTTTCATCTTCGCAAAGGAGTGAAGTTTCATAACGGCGAGCCGTTCGATGCTGAATCCGTGCGCTATACGTTCGAGCGGATGCGGGACAGGAAGCTCAAGCCCCGCATCACGGTTTACCGGAGGATTTTCCTGGACAGAATAGAAAAAGTGGATTCCCATACCGTGAAGATTCATACGAAGCGCCCGGTTGCCACCCTGCCTGTGTGGATGGTGAACGCGTTCATGCTGCCGCCGAAGTATTATTCGTCGACCCCGCCCAAGGAGTTGTTGAAGAAACCCGTGGGTACCGGGCCGTACAAGCTGGTGAAATGGGTCAAGGACGACCACGTCGAGATGAAGGCCAACGAGGGCTGGTGGCGGGGTGAGCCCGCCATAAGAAAAGTGATATGGCGGCCGGTGGCAGAGGCTTCGGCCCGCATAGGGGAGTTGGAGACGGGCGGGGCCGACGTCATCATGAACATCTCGCCCGATCAGTCGAAATCCATTATCAAGAGCAAAGAGGGCCTCCAGTTCAAGGGGGCCCGGGGAGGGCGCAGGATTTATCTGGGGGTTCGCACGGATCACGGGGTGCTCGGCGATGTTCGTGTTCGCCGGGCGTTGAACCACGCGATTGATTTCGAGGCTATCGTCAAGAACGTTTTTCTGGGCCACGGCTCACGCATGCGAAGCATCGTGAACGCCCCGAACGCCGACCCGGGGATGAAGGCGTACGCCTACGACCCCGGGCGGGCCAAAACGCTCCTCGCCGAGGCCGGCCTCAAGGACACGAATGGGGACGGTGTATTGGAAGCGGGTGGAAAGCCGTTTGAGGTGAAACTTGAAGTACCCGCTTCCAGATATTTGAAAGGAAAGGAGATGGCGGAATTTTTGGCGGCCTATTTCCGCGCCGTGGGCGTCCACGTGGAGGTGATTCCCCTGGAGTGGTCCGTTTTCCTCGCCCGAAGAAGAAAAAAGACGCTGGCGCCCTTGTATTTTCACGGGTTCAGCTCCGCCTTCAACGAAGAACTCGACCTGGGCGTATTGAGGCCCAACCTGTTTGCGAACCTCACCGCCTGGAGGAACCGCGGGTTTATTGAAAATTACAGGAGGCTCGGCCAGACGTTCGACCCCGCCGAGCGCAGGCGGATCAGCTACCGGATGCAGCGCATCGTTCGTGAGGAAAGCCCATGGGTGTTTCTCTGGAACCAATATGATTTTTTCGGCTTGAGCGCGAGGACGCAGTGGACGCCGAGGCCGGATGAGAGAATCTACCTGCCCGCGATTCGCTTGAAAGAGGCGAAAGAATAGACGATGGGCGCCTATCTTTTCAGACGATTTCTTCGGGCCGTCGTGGTCGTGGTCGGCGTGAGCTTCATCTCGTTCGCCGTCCTGTTCCTGTCGGGCGACCCGACCGACACCATGGTGGGCGAGGACTGGACGGTCGAGGAGGTCCAGAAACTCAAAGAAGACCTGGGTCTGGACAAGCCCTGGTTCGTCCAGTACGCGCTCTACGTGAGCCGGGCCGTGCAGGGTGATTTCGGAGAAAGCCTGCGCTACCGCCAGCCCGCATTCGAAATCATCATGGAGCGTCTGCCGGCGACGCTGGAACTCGCCCTCGTGGCGCTGGTTCTCTCGATTATCCTGGCGTTTCCTGTAGGGGTCATCAGCGCGACGCAGCGCGGTTCTCCGTATGATCACGGGGGGATGCTATTCGCGCTCCTGGGGCAATCCATGCCCGTTTTCTGGCTCGGCCTGATGCTCATCCTCGTCTTCGGGGTGAGTCTGCGGTGGCTGCCCGTCAGCGGGAGAAGCGGCTGGGAGCATCTGGTGCTGCCCGCCATCGCGCTTTCCACCTATTCGATCGCGAGAAACGCGCGGGTGGTTCGAAGCTCCATGCTCGAAGTTCTGCGCCATGAGTATGTGAAGACCGCCCGCGCGAAGGGACTCTCCGAGTGGATCGTCATCAACCTGCACGTGCTCAGAAACTCCATGATTCCTGTGATCACCATCATCGGCCTGGAATTCGGGCATCTGCTGGGGGGGGCCGTGATCGTCGAGACGATTTTCTCCTGGCCGGGGGTGGGAAGGCTCCTGATCCAGGCCGTCTACGCCAAGGATTTCCCCCTGGTGCAGGCCTCGGTGACCATCACCGCCCTGATATTCGTATCTTTGAACCTCATCGTTGACTTGATGTATTCCGTCCTCGACCCAAGGGTGAGACTCCATTGAGCAGAACTGCGTATTTCTGGACGCCGGAATCTCTCATGCACGACAACGGCAGGCATGTGGAGAACGCCGAGCGCGCCAGACGCCTGACGCCCGAGAGAATTCTCCCCCAAGTGCCGTCGCTCGGACACATGGAGATTAAGTCTCACGACGCTAAGGAGTGGGTTCTGAGGGTGCATGAGGAGTCGCACCATCGCTTCGTGCGAGAGGCGTGCGCAGGGGGCAGGTGTATTCTCGATGGCGGGGACACGCTGGCGGGCCCCGGAAGCTATGAGGCCGCTCTCGCCGCTGTCGATGCGGCCCTGAGCGCGGCGGACGCCGTCGTGAGCGGAGAAGCCGACAACGCCTTTTGCGCCGCGAGGCCGCCGGGCCATCACGCCTTGCCCCATCAATCCATGGGTTTCTGCCTGTTCGCCACCGCCTCCATCCTGGTCCGGTATCTGCAGGAAAAACAAGGCCTCCGGAGAATCGCCGTGGTGGATTGGGACGTGCATCACGGAAACGGCACGCAGGATATCTTCTGGCGCGATCCGGACGTGTTTTTCGTCTCCCTGCATCAGCATCCCCATTACCCGGGTACGGGGCTTGCAGGCGAGACGGGAGAAGGGGCCGGAGAAGGCAAGACGCTCAACATTCCCGTCCCGGCGGGAACCCCCGAAGAGGAATATCTGGCGAAATTTGAGGAAAACGTCATCCCCGCCGTCGAAGCGCACGGACCCGAGGCGATCGTCGTATCGGCGGGGTTCGACGCGCACCGAGACGATCCGCTGGGGGGGCTGATGATCACGGAAGCCGGTTTCGCCCGCCTGACCGGTTGGGTGAAGGCGCTTGCCGATAACCTCTGCGAGGGGCGGCTTATCTGTCTTCTTGAAGGCGGATACAATCTGGACGCTCTCGAGCGCTCCGTCGTCGCGCACTTGCGAGAACTCTCGGCGTAACGGATTTGCACACCGGGTATAACAAACAGCTTCAAAAATTTAGTTGACTAACTAACTAAAAAGATTTATATTCTATCTGGCATGTGGAACTGACTTCGGCGTATTGGTTCGACGAGCCGGGTTTTCAACTTACCGAGGGGAGAGGGTATGGCAGTGGTGACGGCGACGCCTAAAGGTCCCAAGGCGTCCGCGACGAAACAAAAAATCATAGATGCGGCCGCGCGGCTCGTCTATCAAAAAGGCTTTCACGCCACCTCGCTGGACATGGTCGCGCAGGCCGCCCGGGTGAACCGGGGGAGTCTGTATTATTTTTTCCGCTCCAAGAAGAACCTGGGGCTCGCCGTCATCGATCATTACGAATCGCTTCTTCATCAAAACTACCTCTCTCCATCGTTTGATATTCAGGCGAGGGGGCGTGAGAAAATCAGGCGTCTGGCGGAGTCGTACGCCCGCATGCCGATTCAGGATTCCCCGTGCTGTGGATGCCCCATCGGGAATCTTTCGCTGGAACTGAGCGCCCTGGACGAGGGGATGCGTGTGCGGCTGAAAGAGGTGTGGGACGGGGTTTTCGAGAGGATCGCCCTCGGATTGGCGCAGTCCCAGGAGGAGGGCGACCTTCCGGGGGAACTTGAGCCGCTCGCCCATGCACGTTCTTTTTTCTCACAGATTCAGGGGGCGCATATCATCGCGAGGTGTTCGCAGGATGAGGCGTCTTTGCGCCAAGACTGCGAGCGTGCTTTCATGAGCCTGCCCTGGGCGCGGAAAGGGGAGCCGGAATGAACGGGGGAGGCCGTGAATTCAGGCGCGGAAGCCCGATGAGTTCCAGTGGATGGCGGTGGGTCGTCTGGTGCGTATTTTTATTGGGTGTCACCCTCGCATGGATGTTCGCAAGGGGCTATTTCGACACCCTCCACGATCCGGACGCCGTGCCCCGCGTCGTCACCCCGCGTGGAGATCTCGCCGCCGAGGAAAAATCCAACATCGAGCTTTTCCGCCTCTCCTCCCCGTCGGTCGTCTACATTACCAGGCTGGCGATGAGGCGTGACAGGTTCAGTCTCAATCTGTTCGAGATTCCGCAAGGCACCGGCTCGGGCTTCGTCTGGAACGATCAGGGCCACGTCATCACGAACTTTCACGTCATCCAGGGAGCGAGCGCCCTGCGCGTCACCCTGGCGGATAATTCCGAGTGGGATGCGCGCGTGGTGGGCAGGGCGCCGGATCAGGATTTGGCGGTTCTGTTCATCAACGCGCCGAGGGATCGCTTGAAGCCTATCGCCATCGGCCAGTCCGCCAATTTACAAGTGGGCCAGCGGGTGTTCGCCATCGGCAATCCCTTCGGGCTGGACCAGACACTCACGACGGGGATCATCAGCGCCCTGGGGCGTGAGATCAATGCCGTGTCGGGCCGCAAGATCAGCGGCGTCATCCAGACCGACGCCGCGATCAATCCGGGCAATTCCGGGGGGCCTCTTCTGGACAGCGCCGGGCGCCTCATAGGCGTGAACACCGCTATTTTCAGCCCCTCAGGCTCCAATGCGGGCATCGGTTTCGCGGTTCCCGTGGATACGGTGAACCGGGTGGTGCCCCAGTTGCTCCGTCATGGCCGCGTCATCAGGCCCGGGCTCGGCATCCATGTGGCGGACAGGGGTACGGCGGAGCGCTTAGGCGTGCGGGGCGTACTGATCATTCGCGTGCAAAAAGGCAGCGCGGCGGAAGGCGCGGGGTTGCGCGGCACCGGGAGAAACCGGGAAGGCCGCCTCGTGCTCGGCGACGTGATTGTCGGCGTGGGCGGGCGCTCCATCACCTCGCTCAATGACCTGCTGGACGCCCTCGATGCGCACAAGGTGGGCGACGTGGTGGAAGTGCGATTGATGCGCGAGGGTAGCGAGATGAGCATAAACATAAAGCTTCAGGCCCTGGGATAGGAGTATGACGTGTCGATAAATTCAATTCCCGAAACGCTCGAATTTCCGGTCGAAGGCATGTCCTGCGCCGCCTGCTCGGCGAGGCTGCAAAAACGACTCGACGCGCTCGACGGCGTGTTGCGTGCGAACGTGAATCTGGGGCTCGCTCGCGCGCAGGTCGAGTTCGTTCCCGCCCAGGTGACGCCCGCCGATATCACCAAGAGGGTGGAGAAAACCGGGTTCCGCGTTCCGCATACTCTCGTCGAGTTTACGATAGAAGGGATGGAGAGCGCGGCGGATGCCGCTGGCCTGGAAGAGCAATTAAGCGGGCTCGATGGCGTCGTGTCCGCCGGCGTGGACCTCTCGAAGGCCCAAGGCCGTGTCGAGTTCCAGCCGGCGGTCGCTCACGCGGATGAGATTTTCGATTATGTGGCCAGGGCGGGTTATTCGGCCCGTCCCCTGATGGACGAGGAAGAGGAACAGGACGCGGAAAAACGAAAGCGAGAGCGGGAATTCAGGAAAAGCGTACGCCTACTCATGTTCTCAGCGGTTTTATCCGCACCGCTGCTCTTCCAGATGGCCGGGATGATTCCGGGCGCCGGGGGCTGGGAGCTGCCCAGATGGTGGCAGTTCGCGCTCGCCACGCCTGTGCAGTTCATCGTGGGCTGGCGGTTTTACCGGGGCGCGTATCATTCGCTCATGGGCGGCGGCGCGAACATGGACGTTCTCGTCGCCCTGGGCACGAGCGCCGCCTGGCTGCACAGCAGCGTGGTGACGCTGTGGGGCTTAAGCGGGCATCACGTATATTTCGAGGCGTCCGCTGTCCTGATCACGCTTATCGTGCTCGGAAAGGTGCTCGAAGAGCGCGCCATGGGCAGAACCTCGGAAGCCATCAAAAAGTTGATGGGCCTTCAGGCGAAGACGGCGCGGGTGCTCCGCGACGGGGAGGAACATGAGATACCCGTGGGCGAGGTCCGCGTGAACGACGTCGTGATGGTGCGCCCGGGCGAGAAATACCCCGTGGACGGGATTATCCTGGAGGGTGCCACTTCCGCCGATGAATCCATGATCACGGGCGAGAGCGTTCCCGTGGCGAAAGAGGCTGGGGACGCCGTCACCGGGGCCACGCTCAACATCGACGGGGCGGTGAAGTTCCGGGCTTTGAGGGTGGGCAAGGAAACGGTACTGGCGCAGATTATCCGCATGGTGGAGCAGGCGCAAGGCTCCAAGGCGCCGATCCAGCGCACCGCGGACAGGGTTTCGGGGGTGTTCGTGCCCATCGTGCTGGGGATCGCCCTCATCACGTACATTCTTTGGGACTTTGCGGGGCCGTTCACGCCCGCGCTCATCAACGCCGTCGCCGTCTTGGTCATCGCCTGTCCGTGCGCCTTAGGCCTGGCGACGCCTACGGCCATCATGGTGGGCACCGGGAAAGGAGCCGAAGCGGGCATTCTCATCAAGGGCGGTGAGTCCCTGGAAACGGCCCACAGGCTCGACGCCGTCATACTGGACAAAACGGGCACGCTGACGAAGGGGACGCCCGTGGTAACGGATATTTTACCGTTGAAAGGAATGGAGGAAGAAGAGTTGCTCAGGCTCGCGGCGAGTGCGGAGCGGGGTTCCGAGCATCCGCTGGGCAAATCGATAGTCGATGAGGCGGAAGCGCGCGGGGTTGAATTGCTCGAGATGCGGGATTTCCGCGCCTTTCCGGGGCGCGGCCTGGAAGCGCAGGTGGGAGGGCGGAAAATCTGCCTTGGCAACGAGAAGTTCCTGGCGGCGCGCGGCGTGGACGCACTTGGGAATGTTGATGAGGTGCGCCGTCTCGAATCGGAGGGGAAAACCGTAATCCTCATCGCGGATGAGGATAGCCTGATGGGCGCTATCGGCGTCGCCGATTCCTTGAGGGAGAACTCGGCGGAAGCCGTTGCTGCCCTCCAGGGCATGGGAATTGAGGTCTATATGATGACGGGCGACAACGAGCGCACGGCGCGAACCATAGCGTCCGAAGCGGGCATTCCCCACGTGATGGCGGAGGTGATGCCGGATGAAAAGGCGGCGATGGTGCAGCGGCTCAGGAGAGAAGGCAAGAAGGTGGGTATGGTGGGCGACGGCATCAACGACGCCCCGGCATTGGCCGCCGCGGACGTAGGCTTCGCGATCGGCTCGGGCACGGACATCGCGATGGAGGCGTCGGACATCACGCTGATGCAGGGCGATCTGATGGGTGTCGTGGCGGGAATTCACCTCTCAAAGACCGTGTTGAGGAAAATCCGCCAGAACCTGTTCTGGGCGTTTTTCTACAACATTCTCGGCATCCCTCTGGCGGCGTTCGGGTTTTTAAGCCCCATCGTCGCAGGGGCGGCTATGGCGTTCAGTTCCGTATCCGTCGTCTCGAACACCTTGCTGCTCAAAAATTGGAAGCCCGATCATTCGAGGAATGCGGGCCAGGTTCGGGATGCGGGCTTATAGGTCTACCGACTCGATTTCTTGTGGAGAGATTAAAATGGCCAAAGTGGAGATTGCTGTAGGCGGGATGAGTTGCGGGATGTGCCAATCCGCAGTCCAGGAGGCTTTAAGCGGCGTGGATGGCGTGGCCGAGGCCGCCGTCGATCTGGAAGGGGGTAGGGCGACGGTGATTTTCGATGAGGGGAGGGCAAACCTCGATGCCTTGCGCGCCGCCGTTGAGGACGCCGGATTTGGTGTTGAGTAAATAAATATATAACAGTTAGTTGCATTCTATATATTAAGTAGATTCTCGATGTTTTAGTTCGCTCTCAGCCCTACCTCGGCTGCCCGTCCTGAAAACTTCTCTCCAGAAATTCCCCGAGCGTGCACTGCCAGAAGCCGTTCAGGCGGCCGATGGGACCTAGTTTCTTCATGTCGATGTATCCGCCGGTCATGATATCGGGGTTGACGTGGAAGTATACGACTTCTCCGATCAGGAGCGGGTGTTTGTTAGGCCCCAGTTCGAACACGTTGTGGGTCTTGCACTCGAAGTGGATGGGCGCGTCCTTGATGCGCGGGGCCTTCACCTTCCTGGCGGGTATCGGCTCGAGGCCGGTGGCGTCGAACTCGCTCTCCTCCGCCGGAATGCCGTTCGCCGTGTCCACCATTTGCTCCCAATGGCGGTGGGTGACGACGTTGAAGCAGAATTCGCCGGTTTCCTGCGCGTTGATGAGGGTGTGTTTCTTGGTGCCGTCGGGGTTTCTCGCCACGGTGAGCGATATCATCGGCGGCGCCACGCACACGCAGGTGAAGAAGCTGAATGGCGCGATGTTGTGGATCCCCTCCTTGCTGATGGATGACGCCCAGCCGATGGGGCGCGGGACGATGGAGCCCGTGAGCAGGCGGTAAATCTCGCGCCGCTCTATCTCGTCGGGGTCGAATTCCAGGTATTCGGTCATCAAGAAAGTCCTCAAAATGGCTGTAAGCGCGTTAAAGCACTTCATTTATGACATATAGCGCCCCGCGTTCACGGCGATGGTCTGGCCCGTGAGGTAGGCGGATTCGGGTGAAGCCAGCATGAGCACCCACCCCACCATGTCGTCCACGTCGGCGATGCGGCCGAGAAGCGTGCCCTTGCCGATCATCTCGCGCTGTTCTTCCGAGCGCACCGCGATGACGCGCTCGGTCGCCGTTGTTCCGGGCGCGATGGCGTTCACGCGCACGTTGTATTGTCCAAGCTCGTAGGCGAGCACGCGGGTTAAGGCGTGGACGCCCGCCTTGGCCGCCGCATAGGGCGGGGAAGACGGCTGGAGCGTCGTGATTCCCGACATGGAGCCCAGGTTGATCACGCAGCCGCTCTTTTGCTTCTCGAAAACGGGCGTGAGGTATTTCGAGGTCAGGAAGACGCTCTTCAGGTTCCTGTCCACCACGGCGTCCCATTCGTCTTCCGACGTATCGCCCGTGGATAGCTGCTGGTGAAAACCGCCGGCGGAATTGACGAAAATATCGATAGCACCCGCCTCGTTCACGATGCGCTCTATCATCTGTTTTACAGCCACCGAGTCCGTGAGGTCGCAGTTGATGAAGGTGGCGTCTCCCCCGCTCTCGCGGATGCCGGCGGCGGCCGCCTCGCCGAGTTCGACGTCGATGTCGACGAGATAGGCCTTGGCGCCCGCCTCGGCGAACCGCTCCGCCGATCCCTTGCCGATGCCGCGCGATGCGCCCGTGACGACGGCGACCTGTCCGGAAAAATCAAAGCTCGTCTTGCCCATGAAACGCTCTCCTTAACGATGATAAACCTTTACGAACTCAAGAATTTCAGTACACGCTCGTTGAAAACCTCGGGTTGTTCCCACTGGGCCATGTGCCCGGCGTCGGGAATGACCCCTAGTTCTGCATGGGGGGCGGCTTTTTGGCAAGCGCTCCGCCGTTCCTCTGGTGTGGGATAGGCGATTACGTCGGCGTCTCCCCACAGGATGAGCAACGGCATGGAACACGCCGCAAGCAGATCGGGCAGGTAGGGTTCCCGGTTCATGGCGTAGATGTTCATCCTCGAATTCCTGAGGTTCGTCCATGACTGGGAGAGGTACGCCTCATCCGCACAAGCCGGATTTTTGAACATCAGCGCCTTTTGGTTGTGAACGAACACCGCGTGCTTCTCCTCGGGGCTCATCTCCTTGGTGGCGCGGCGTTCATCGCCGAGCTTGACGTCTCCCGTGATCCCCAAACCTCCCGGTCCCAGCAGAACGAGTTTCTTGAACCGCGAGGCGTTTTCCTGGCAATACGTCACGCTCATCGTTGCCCCGAAGGAGAAAGCCGCGCACAGGCATTTCTCGATTCCCAAGCCGTCGAGCAGCCGCCCGATGCCTTGCGTGACGGAGGCGGCCGTGTGCGGTTTGGGCGGCCGGTAGCTTTCCCCGAAGGCGGGGAGATCGATCGCCAGGGTGCGGTAGTGCGCAGCGAAAAAAGCCTGGTTCTTGAGCCAGTGGTTCGCCGCCCCGAAGCCGCCGTGCACGAGGAGCAGGGGTTCTTTATCGCCGGCCCCCGCTTCGGTATAGGCGAGCGGGCCGTCGGGAGTTTGCAGTGTTTTGGATTTGAGCCGAGCCACTGAGCAACCTCTGATGTGTGACGATTTTTGGGAGGCTATCACTATTCAGGCAAAGGTGTGTAGCCGGTTCGGGGTTTTCGGCCGGCGGATTTGTTTGCTCCGAATCTATGTTATGGAGATTCGTTCGTTTGCTGACGTGAGTTGAATTTTGATGAGATACGGATTGATGAACAACCCCGAAAGAGCGCCCGCCCAGGTGTATACGGTTCCCGTGGAGGAGGCGGCGGAGCTACACGACCTCGCAAGGGAGGAGGTTCGGCTCTCAGGCGCATTGTATTCTAGCGAGCGCCTTTGATGAGATCGATGAAGGTGTCGATGATTCCGTTGTCATAGAGCGTCCACGCCGTTACCACGACGACGAGCACGAGAACGCTCAGGAGCAGATATTCAAGAAGCCCGTGTTTGACGGCGGCGGGTTTTCTGGGATTTCTTTTCGCCATACGTTGGTTTCTCAGCGCCTGGATGAAATACGGGGCGAGTTTGTTGCCGGATTATAAACGCAATCCCCCGCCGGTGAAAACCGAAATGAACGCGATAAAGTTTGAATAGACAAGGTTGGGACATCCGTTTATGGTATACCCATCACGAGCCGTCTCATATCGCATCGCGGAGTTTTATATCTCACATGGATTCTGCCAAACATAATTTCGGCGAAGTCGAAAAAATCAGAACCGAAGCGATTGGCGTCGCGGGAAAGAGGATTTTCCGCATTCTGATCGATTGTCCGACGAAGGCGGCCGCCACGCTTTGGCTGGAGAAGGAACAGGTCTACGGCCTTTCGATGGCGATGAAGAAAATGGCGGAGGCGAAAGGGCAAGGGGAGCGATCGGACGAGGAGCCGGATTTTCCCGATATCGCCGAGGTCGGTTCCACCCCGGTAAGTTCTGAAGGCTTGCTCGAGTTCAAGGTAAGTCGTCTGGGATTGGCGTATGGCCCGGGCAAGAGCCGCGTGACGGTCTTCTTTTACGATGAACGAGACGAGGTCGCCTCCGAGGGGGAATCTTCCGAAGAAGAGGAATACGAAGAAGAAGCCGTCGGCCCCGCCGCACTGCAGGTGAGTCTCGAGCATGCGCAGTTGGATGAATTCATCAACCAAAGCCTCGATGAATGCTCCTCCGGGCGGGGGACGGATGCGCTCTCTCGTCACGCCATGGTGGCTACCGGCAAGGTCGACCCAAATACGAACGGGCATTTTCGTCATTAAATCGCCCTTTTTCTATTCGACAGGAATATCTCGTGGCCCGGAAATTTTCTCCTCCTGAAGGCCCCGAAACGGTGGATGCGACCGAATCGCAGGCCTATCGCTTCGAACCGGCGGAAATCGAGAACCTTTTGCTCAACTCGGAAATTCTGGGCGGCGAGTTGGTGCCGCAAGGCTCGAACTACACGTTCGCCGTAAGGATGAGTGCGGAGGATTTTCAGTTCTGGGGGATATACAAGCCTGCAAGCGGGGAGAGGCCGCTATGGGATTTTCCCTACGGAACGCTCCATTTCCGCGAGAGGTGCTCTTTTCTGGTGAGTCATCATCTGGGATGGCACCTTGTTCCTCCGACGGTGATTCGCGAAGGCCCGCACGGGGAGGGTTCCATGCAGTTGTGCGTGCCCTATGACGGGAAATCGAACTATTTCACGCTCCGCGCCGAGGAGCGTCCGGAACTGGTGCTGATCGCCGCATTCGACATCATGGTGAACAACACGGATCGCAAGGGAGGCCATTGCTTCAAATCCGAAGACGGCCGCGTCTGGGGAATCGATCACGGTCTCACGTTTCACGCGGAACCCAAGCTGCGTACCGTCATCTGGGACTATGCGGGCGTTTCCCTGCCCGAAGCGCAGTTGAACGACGTAAGAAGGCTGGAGGCCGGCTTGCGAGATAGCGACAGTTCCTTGAGGCGTGAGATGGACGAGCTTCTCGAACCCGAGGAGGTGGAAATATTCCTGGAAAGGGTGGTTCGCTTCAGGAAGAACCCGTGCCTGCCGACGCCCGAAGAATACCGGCGTCGGCACTGGCATTTCGAATAGTTTCAAAAACGCCCGGAAAAATGGTGAAGCGCTGAGGTGCAGGCGATGAGCGTCCATAAGAACCTGACCGGGAATCGACTGTTGTTCTTGTTTTTCTGCTTCATTCTCTCCTTGACTCTCGTCGGATGTCTGGAGAGCCCGCGCGTGCGCAGGAAAGCGCCGCGCGACGTGATGAACGAAAAACGTTGGTTCGTTTACGACAACCCCAATCATCCCAAATCGAAGATGTTTCTCGCAGAACTCGATGGGTACGATTTTGAAAGTGCAACCCGAAGGCACACGGCCCGCGCGTACAAGGAGTATCTGGACTATCATTTTGACGGCAAGTACGTCCGCCGGGCGCGCTACCTGTGGGAGCAACTCATGTACCAGGAAGCGCTTGCATCGAAGGAGCCCGGCGCACTTGAGGCATTTCTAAAGCGCTTTCCCGAAGGTTGGTTTCGACAGCCTTCTAACGTCGATCTTCAAAAGAGTGAATATGAGGCTCTGGGAGAAAAAGACGACGTCTCCTCCTACAGGGCCTTCATTGCGAAATACAAAAAGGCGCGGAGCGAGTGGACGGAAGCGGCGACTCAGCGCCTCGAAAGACTCCTGCTCGACGCGGCGAAAGCCTCAGGCGATGTTCTCGACCTGGAAAGGTTCGTCTTTGACAATCCTCTGAGCTCATATCTTCCCGAGGCGAAGGACGCTTTGCGCGCGGCGAGGTTCAGGCAGGCGATACGCTCGGAGATTGAGGCGGACTGGAAGGCCTTTATCCGCAGATTCAAAGGTTCGAAAGAAGCCGCTCTCATGCAGCAGCGCATGGAGGCGCGGGCGCTGGAAGGAGCCGAGCGTTCGGGCCGCGTCGCGGCGCTCGAGCAATTTCTCGAGCGTTACCCGGCTTCGGTTCACAAGGGGCGGATCCTCTCCTCTATCAATTCGATGGCCAGAGACAGGAATCGACAGGTCCATCGGTGGGTGCGCGTGGAAAACGCCGAAGTCGAGGTGTTCAGGAAACCACGGTGTAAATCCTGCAGGTCCTATCTGCGCGCCCACGGCACGCTGCATAATGCGGACCCTGATTTTTCCTTCGACGTTGGCTTGCAGGTGGAACTCACCCGAAACGGAAAAAAATGCTGCCGCACAAGGCACTGGCTCAGAGGATTGAGGCCTGGAGAGAGTCGTTCGTTTTCATTTCCCATACGCGGGAAATCACCCAGAAGAGGCAGCCCCGCTCCCCGGTATGAATTCGAAGTGATATCCGGCTCTGCGTATCGGAACCCCCAGGAGGAGCGAGTTATGGAAATCGAGGGTCTGGGCGGAAGAGGCAAGGGCCCCCAGAGTGATCGCTTCGCGCCGGTTCGAGTGCCGGATCTGAATTAGACGTTCTTTACATATCAATATCTTATCAAGCTATCTTAAAGTAGAATAGAGATGACTTCGCTTTCGTTCTGAGCGGTTGCTAGCGACTCTTGCGTCCGAGTCTGCGCCGGTTCACTTTCTTGATGTGTTTCGCGATGTATTGCACGAGGCCGGGGTTGCCGATGAGCAGGGATTGCCGCCATTTGCGCGCTGCGTCCAGGTCTTTGGGCGTGTTCTCCCCGGAGAAGAAGCTATCCAGTTCGCTCCACCTGTTTGTGCGGTCGCGCCGGGCGAGCGTCATGCCCCCCGCTTCTTTCACGATGACGGCGCCCGCCGCCACGTCCCAGATGCTGGGAACGCCGAAGAGCGTGTAGTGCAGGCCTCCGCGCGCCACGAGGGCCTGCTCGTAGCACATCGATCCGGTGGCGCGCACCTCGCCCAGGTTCTTTTTGAGCGGCCCCGTGGGGCGGAACTGCGTCCAGTAGGAGCCGGGCAGGGCGACGATGCGCTTTCCCGTGGGTTTCTCCTCTTTCGCCACCTCGATTCGGTGATCGTTGCGGAACGCGCCGCCCCCCTCAAATGCGTGGTAGATGGTTCCTTTGTCTTCAGGCGTGAAAATCGCGCCCGCAATCGAGCGCCCGCGCTTCAGGACCCCCACGGAACAGCCCCAGACGTGCAGTCCGTTCAGGAAATTTTTCGTGCCGTCCAGGGGATCCAGAACCCAAAGATATTCGGGCACCTCGCGCGCGCCTTGGCGTTTGGCCTCTTCTTCGTCTTCGGGCTTCTCCTCACCCAGGACGCCATGCGCCGGAAATTTTTCGTTTATCGCTTTCGTCAGAAACTCCTGGCTCGCGCGATCGGCTTCGCTCACCGGGTCGGTTTTGGCCTTGTTCTTGTAGTCGACCTCCACCTGCTTACCGAAAAGCCCCATCAGGATTTCTCCCGCCTCGCGAGCAAATCGAGAGGCCGCCTCGGCCAGGGCCTGAGGAGTAGGGTCGCTCATCGCCCACGCTCCAGTGGGGGGAGGTCGAGCCTTTGGGCGATTTCATCGAGTTCAGCGAGCCGCTCGGGCGACAGCTCGAACCCGTCGCGCCGGCGCTTCGTCTCGCTTTGATGCTCGATTTCTCCCGGAATGAAAATCGTTTCGACGCCCGCCGCCTTCGGCGTTGCCTTGATGATGGAGATGAAGGCGTTGGCGGCGGAGCGAAATTCCCCCAAAGGGAGTAACGCTTCGACGTTGATGGCGACGAAAATGCTGGTGACGCGGCTTTTCCCGTGAAACTCGTTGATGCCCACGATCTCGTGGCTGTGGCCTCCACCCGCGAGGGAACCCAGTATGGCGTCGATCGCGATGGAAAGCCCGCTCCCCTTGTAGCCCGCAATCGGGGAAAGAAGGGAGCTTTCGAGAACCTCGTGGGGGTCGGTGGTGGGTCTTCCCTCCTTGTCCAGTCCCCATCCCTCGGGGATGAGTTCGCCCGCGCGCGCCGCCTCGATAATGTAGCCCCGGGCCACGACGGAAAGCGCCATGTCGAGCACCATGGGCGGGTCGCTCGGCAGAGCGATAGAGACGGGATTGTTGCCGATCCTGGGTTCCTTGCCTCCTGCAGGAGGCAGTACGCGCAGCGTGTTCGTCGTCACGAGGCCGACCATGCCGGCTTCTGGAGCCATGGCGGCATACGTCGCGGCGGCGCCGAAATGGTTGCTGTCCTTGAGCAGGACGACGCCCACGTTATGGGTTCGGGCGCGGGCGATAGCCTCTTCCATCGCGCGTTTGGACACCACCTGTCCCATGCCGTTGTCGCCGTCTGCGAGCGCGAGTGCGCCTGCATCCTTGACGATGCGGAAATCAGGCGCCGGATTCGCCAGCTTGACCTCCAGACGCCTGGCGTAGTGCGGCATGCGGATCACGCCGTGGCTGGTGACGCCGCGCAACTCGGCCGTCACGAGCGTATCCGCTGTCCATGCGGCGTCCTCAGCCGGCATGCCCAGCTTGCTGAAGACCCGCTCTAAAAAAGTGTGGAGCTTCTCGCCCGTTGTGTGTCCGCTCATTCACTCCTCACGCGTGAACAGATAGGCAATCCCGTGCCGGACGTGCGCACCAGAATCGACCTCGCCCAGAAAATCGGCCCGCGAAACCGACCAGCGGTTCACTTCGCCCAACTCCCGCACGCTCCAGCCGGGCGTATCCCACAGCGCTTCGCTCCCGGCGTAGCCCGGTCCCTGCTGCACCACCGCCAGATACCAGCGGATGCCGCTCGCGCTCAATATCTGTCGTTCAGCGCCTGAATCATACGGTACCCAGCAGGAGAACACGAAATCGGGCGCATGGGCGAGGAGCGCATCCCGCGCGCCCAGGGCTTCGATTCCATCGCCTCCGGCCGGGTCCGTGAGCTTCAGGTTCACGCCGCGCGCCTGAAGTGCTTTTCCGATCACACCGTCGCCGGCTCCCACTTCCAGAGGCGTTTCGGGAGCAAAAGCCAGGATTGCCTCTGTCAGCGCGTCCAGCCATTCGACCACGGGAAGCTGATAGAGGTTCTCCCTCTCGCAGAATGCGAGCCAGCCGTCCCCTCGTTCTTCTTCGGCGAGCTTTGCGATGGCCTCGGCGTAGGGCAGGGATTTCATCACCTAATCCCACCGGCGAGGGGAATCTTCTATGATTTCCGTGAGAAATCGGAGCGCTTGAGCGAGAGAATTCTCCCGCAACGCCGCGTGAACCAAGCCCCCGGAGAGCAACCTCCGGGGGCTGATGATGAATCTCCTAGACGCTGGGCCCATTCCTGTTGATGGCGAAGGCGTTGTCCTCATGCAGGATTTCGGCTTTCGTCATCTTCCCGCTCGCGACTTCGAGCACCTCGTCATACACGCGGCGCCCGGCCACCTCGATGGGCGCGCCCTCGAAGATGTCCGTCACGTCCACGTCCGTGGTGTCGGCCTGAAGCCTCGCCGAGAGCGGATTGCCCGTGATGCGGATGGTGCTCATCAGGGGGTGGTTGATGGTATGGCCGCCGCCCGTGGAGAAGATGAGCACCTGAGAGCCGCCCGCCGCGATGCCGGTAATGGACTCTCCGCCATGGCCCGGGGTGTCCATCACGTGGAGCCCGCTTCTGCGGTTCGCGCGTTTCGCCCACGGGATCACGTCCACGATGGGGGCGGAGCCCGCCTTCTGGATGGCGCCCAGGGATTTCTCTTCGATCGTGGTCAGGCCGCCCTCCATGTTGTCGCCCGTGGGCTGGCTGCCCCTGAGATCCACGCCGCAGGCGAGAATGCGTTCTTCCATCTCCTCCACCATCCTCCAGATGCGCTTGCCCAGGGCCGGCCGCACGCATTTGTCGGCCAGCACGCCCTCGCCGCCCATCATCTCCGTGGTCTCGGCCAAAAGCGCGCGTCCGCCCTGCTTGACCACCTGGTCCGTCACCCAGCCGGTGGCCTTGTTGTGGGAGAGGCCCGAGGTGGTGTCCGACGTCCCGCAGTTGAGGCCCAGCAAGAGCTTGCTCACCGAGACTTCCTGCCGGCGTTCGTTCGTGAGTTCTCTCAGCATCTCCATGCCGATGCGCGTGGCTTTGGCGGTGGCGTCTATCGCGCCGCCGTCCTCGCGGATGTTGATCGCCTCCACGCGTTTTCCCGTTTTGGCGATTTCATGGGCGATCTCGTCCGCCGTGCAGCCTTCCTCGCGGTGGTGATCGATGACGATGACGGCGCCCGCGTTGGCGTTCTGTCCGTGTCCGACGAGGGTTTCGAACGTGCGCTGGATGTCAGGGCCTATCTGGCAGCGGCCCAGCGGGTGGGTGAGGGCGACGCTATGCCGAAGGGTTCTGGCTACACGCTCGCAAGTGGGGTTGGCGTAAAGGGTGCCGCTCAGCACGAGGAGGTAGTTTCTCGCGCCCACGTCGCCGTTTTCCCGTGGATATCCCCACCAGGTTTTTCTCAGACGTTTCGATGAACTTGCGCCTCTTCCGTTTCTTCTGGCCATCGTGGACCTCCTTTTCTACTCGAGGTCGCCGCGGCCGCGGGCGCTCTCTATGTTATGTACGTGAATGTAGTCGCCCACCTTGATGTCCTTGCTCGCCACGCCGATGGACAGGCCGTATTTCATGCAGTGTTCGCCCTTTTTCAGGGGCTTGATGCAGATTTTATGGATGTAGGGGATCGCCTGGTTGGCCTTGAGCGTCTTGCCCATCTTCCCGTTGAGCATGAGGCGGACGGAACCTCCCTTCGCCACCTTTTCGAGACAGGTGGCGACGTTGTCTCCTTCTTCGATGATCATTGCAGTTACCGGCATGTCTTCTCCTTGAAAAAATCAGGGCGCGAAAACGCCTCGCACCCGGTCATGTGACGGATAATTGAGAATCGTCCAATCAACGAGACATAAAACTAGCGCATGGGGGCCGACACTTCAACAAAGGCGGGGATTTTCATCCCGCTCAGTTTTTGGGCAACGGCGACACGCCGACTTCCGCCGCGATCCGGTCCAGGTCCTGAGCGAGGGCTTCTTTGATCGGGATGCCCTCGGCCAGTGCTGCCTGATACCTGCGGTGAGCGCCTTCGCCGGGGATGCGGATTTCATCGAAACCCGGCGCCAGGCCCGAGGCCTTGATGCGCGCCACGGCCTCATTCACCGCCGCTTTGTAGTCGCCGCCCAGGCATCTCTCCGGGTCTATCGCCATGGCGAACATGGGCAGGCCGAATGGTTTGTCCGTCTCCAGCCAGTCGGGCTGGTCGGCGTCGAAGCCGTTGCCTGTAAGCGCCCCCGTCAGGAAGGTGAACATGAGCGCCAGGCCGTATCCCTTGTAATCGCCAAGTGGCAGCATGGTTCCCCTGGCGGCGAGTGTGGCGTCCGTGGTCGGGTTGCCTGCGGGGTCGAGCGCCCAGCCCTCGGGAATCGGATCGCCCGTCCTGGCGGCCAGGAGCACGTAGCCTCTCGCCACTTTGGAGGTGGCGATGTCGAAGAGGATGGGATATTCCTGGTTCGAGGGGATAGCGAAGGCCACCGGGTTGTTCCCGATCATCCGCTCGAAACCGCCCCACGGGGCGAGATTCCCCACCGCGCCGCTGATGACCATGCCGATCATCCCGTGTTCGAGCGCCATGGCGGCGAAATAGCCGATGTGGCCCGTGTGGGAGGACTTGCGGATAGCGGACGCTCCGATGCCGCCTGTTTTCGCCTTCTCGATGGCGGCCTCCATGGCGCGCCGCGCGACGACGGCGCTCATGCCGTAGTCCCCATCCAGGAGAGTAAAAGCGGGCAGATCGGTGATGGTTCGCACACTGGGTTTCGGGTTCGCCGTCCCGTTTTTGAGGCGCTCCACGAAGACCCCGAAGCGAACGCACCCGTGCGAACTCACGCCCCTCAGTTCGGCGTCCACAATCTGGGCCGCACACGCGTTGGCGTCCGATTCGGGGAGACCGAGCGCCTGGTAGACGCGCGCGAGATAGGCATGAAGATTTTTTGCATGAACCTTGATGTCCGGCATGTTTTCTCCTCGCGCGGGCGGAAAGCCGCTCGCAAACAAATCTCCCGCCCCGTCTTGGCGGATGGGGAAAAGAGTGTTAAGAGCTATTGCGGTGAGTTTGCCTTTACAAGTGGAGGGTTCGCAAGCATGAAAGCGTGGCGTTTCTACGCCTTTGGCGATATGCGGTTGGATGAGGTGCCGGACCCCGAGGTGAAGCCGGGCTGGGCCGTGTGCAAGGTGCGGCGTGTGCAGCCGAGCATCACCGACGTGCAGAGGTCCCTGGGTATCGGAACCATCAATTCGGCGCTTTTGAGGGAAATGCTCGAAAAATATGCGCCCGTGCAGTTGTTGGGGCACGAGATGAGCGCGGAAGTCGTCGAGGTGGGCGAAGGCGTCGAGCATCTGACACCGGGTGACAGGGTGTGCACTTCCGGCCACGTGCCGTGTCTCGATTGCAGTTTTTGCCGCGAGGGGCGGGAGATGTATTGCATCGACAAGCTGCACGTGGGCATCAACACCCCGGGCGCGTTCGCCGAGTACATCTCGTTGCCGGCGCACGGGCTCGTGAAGCCCCCCCAGACGCTGGACGATACATCCATCGCCTGTCTGCAGCCGCTTTCCTCCACGGTCGCCGCCATGCGCGATGCGAAGATCCAGACGGGCGAGACGGTGGCCATCACAGGCCAGGGGGTCATGGGTCTCTACGCCTTGCAGGCCGCGCGCACCTGCGGAGCAGGGGCCGTCTACGTGAGCGACGTGAAAGACGAGGCCCTCGCCTTGAGCCGCAAGTTCGGTGCGGATGAAGTCATCGACGCGAGGGTGGATGATCCCGTCGAGAAGGTGATGGAGATCACGGCGGGCAGGGGCGTCGACCTCGTCTTCGAGTGCGCGGGCGGCAACGCGGATCAGGGCCTCTCGGGTCACACCACGCTTCACCAAGCGACGCGCATGGTGCGCATCGGCGGGCGCGTCATCCAGGTCGCGGGTCTCATCGGCGACGTGAAATTCGACCCCGTCTTCATGCGCGCCCAGGGGGTTCAGTGGATTTACCCCGAAGGCCATGGAGCGGACACCGTGGCTCTGGGCGGAAAATGGGTGGCCAGCGGAAGGATAGATGTGAACTCTCTCATCACGCACGAGGAGCACGGCATCGAAAACCTGCCCCGCGTAATGGAGATCACGGACAAGAAGGCCGAGTACCGGGCCACGAACCCCTGCCAGCTCGTGCTGGCTTAAGCAGCGGCATTTCATCGTTTTATTCATGATTTTCTAAGGAGAAAAGGATGGATCTTGGTCTGACGGGAAAGATTGCGATCGTAACGGGCGCAAGCCGCGGCATCGGCCGCGAATGCGCCATCGCGCTGGCGAAAGAGGGCGCCCGCGTTTGCGTCACGGCGCGCGATGAGGCGCTTTTGTCTACAGCGGTGGAAGATGTGAACGCCGCAGGGGGCGAGGGCATGTTCGTCTCCTCCGATCTGAACTCCCTCGATGGCTGCAAGAAGGTGGTCGATGCGTGCGTCGCGAATTTCGGGGGCGTGGACATTCTCATCAACAGCGCGGGCGCGGCGCGGGGCGGAGACATTCTTGAACTCGACGCGGAATTCATCACCGAGGCCCTCACGCTCAAGACGTATGGGTATCTGCGCATGTCCCAGTTGGTGATCCCCCACATGAAGAAGAACGGCTGGGGCCGCATCGTGAACATCGCGGGCGGCGCGGGCGCGAGTCCGGCGCGGGGGAACATCCCCACGAGCGCTGCGAACATCACGGTGCTCAACAACACGAGAGCGCTCTCCGACGCCGTGGCGGGAGAGGGGATTCAGGTGAACACCGTCTGCCCGGGCATGACGAACACGCAGCGCGCGCGCGACCTCATGCAGGGCCCCGCGGACAAGGCGGGCAAGGACGTCGAGGAGTTCTTGAAAGATGTCGGCGCGAGGACGCCCGCCGGCAGAATCGCCGAGCCGGAAGAGGTGGCGAACGTCGCCACATTCCTGGCCTCCGCTGCATGTTCTTATGTGAACGGCAGTTCCCTTTACATGGATGGCGGCAGCCGCAGGGCGACGCCGTAAATTGTACCTGACGCGTTTTCTCCTCCGGGCGGGATTTCCAGACACCGCCCGGAGGATTTTTCTTGTGTTTCAGTTTCCTGAGGATGAGAGGAAAGATGGCGAAACTTTTCGATGAATTTTCCCTGAGGGGCGTGACGCTCAGGAACCGGATTTGCGTTTCCCCCATGTGCCAGTACAGCGCCGAGGACGGCAGGCTCACCGACTGGCATCTCGTGCACCTGGGCGCCCGCGCGGTCGGCGGCGCGGGTCTGGTGATGGTCGAGATGACGAACGTGGAGGCGCGCGGACGCATCACGCGCGGGTGCTCGGGCATCTGGTCGGATGAGCACGTGGAACCCCTGACGCGGGTCGCGCGCTTCGTCGCCGGCCAGGGGGCCGTCGCCGGGATTCAGATAGGACATGCGGGCCGCAAGGGCAGCTGCGCGCCCACCTGGGAGGGCGGGGGCTATCTCACAGACGAGGAGGGCGGCTGGGAGATCGTGGCGCCGAGCGCCGTTCCGTTTCACGAGAAGGCGCGCGCGCCCAGGGCGCTGAGCGTCGAGGAGATCGCCGTGATTCAGGAAGCGTTTCGCCAGGGCGCGAGGCGAGCAGACGAGGCGGGTTTTGGATGGCTCGAGATTCACGGGGCGCACGGGTATCTCTTCCACAGCTTCCATTCTCCGGTTTCGAACCAAAGAGAGGACAACTACGGCGGGAGCTTCGAGAACCGCATCCGCTTCACGGTGGAGACGGTCCGGATTGTGAGGGAACAATGGCCTGAGGACAAACCGCTCGCCATTCGCCTCTCGTGCACAGATTATTACGAGGGCGGCTGGACGCTCGATGAAACGATAGAACTCGCGAAAATCCTCAAAACCGAAGGAGTCGACCTCATCGATTGCAGCGGGGGAGGGGGAACACCGCTGGCGAAGATTCCCGTGGGTCCCGGATACCAGGTACCGCTGTCGCAAGCCGTGCGCGTGGGGGCCGATATACCCACCGCCACGGTGGGCATGATCACCCAGGCGTGGCAGGCGGATCAGATTGTCCGAAACGGCGAGGCCGACATCGTCTTCATGGCGCGCGAGATGCTGCGCGAGCCCTACTGGCCGCAAAAAGCGGCCGGAGCGCTCGGCGTGATGGATGAGGCCTATGTCGCCGACCAGTACCACCGCGCCCACGGTAGATGACGCTCAAATCACCGCTCATCTGGATTTCTGCCGCACCCTGTGGCCGGCTAACGCGCGAACATTGACAGGGTTCAAGGGCCGTGTTGTAATTTTCGCACTCTCAAACAGTTGAATTTCTGAGTCCTTTTCCACACGGGAGAAAAGTCGATGAACCACATCTTTTCGCGCGTTTTGAAACGCGCCACTTTCTGGGTTGCGTTCGTCGTAGCGATTGGTTTATTGGGCGGCCCGCTCGTTGGTGACGCGCCTGCGGCCAAGAAGAAACCGCTTCGCTTCGGGGTCGCCGATCCCCTGACTGGGCCTGCCGCGATTTTCGGCAAGGATCAGATGCAGGCAGTCCGCTGGGCGGTCGAGGACATCAACGCCAAGGGCGGCGTCAACGGCCATCCGCTCGAAGCCATCATCCTGGATCACCAGGCGAAGCCCGAGGTCGGCATCGCAGTGGTGAACCGCTTCGTCCATGTGGAGAAAGTCCCCGTGTACATCACCGCGTTCAGCAACGTGGTCAAGGCGGTCGCGCCCATCGCGAATCGCGAGAAGGTGCTGATGCTCAGCGTGGGCGCAAACGCGCCGGCCATCGCGCGGCTGGGCGATTACGTTTATACGACTTTCCCGCTGGCCGACGTGGATATGAACGCTTTAGGTAAATACGCCTATCAGAAGATGGGCAAACGCCGCGCCGCTGTTCTCCACGTCAACCACGAGACGGGCAGGGACGGCGCCAAGGTCTTCAGCAACAGCTTCAAGAAGGCCGGCGGCAAAATCGTCGTGTATGAGTCCTACGAGCAGGAGCGTTCGGACTTCACCGGGCTGGTGCTCAAGGTGAAAGCGGCGAATCCCGACATCATCCACATCCACAGCGTGATCCGCGATTTCACGGCCGTCGTCGCGCAGATGCGCCAACTCGGCGTGAAGACCCAGATCACCAGCTACCAGACGGCTTTCAACCCCAAGATGATCCAGCAGTTGGGCAAGGGGGCCGAGGGCATCATCGTGACCGCGCTGGCCCCCAGCGTGGAGGACAACAAGAACCTGCCCGCCTATATCGAGCGCTGGAAAAAGGCGTACAAGCGCATGCCCATCGGGTTGCCCTATACGCAGTATTTCTACGATGCGCCCTATATCGTTGCGGCGCTCTACAAGTGGGTGCTGGACAAGAAGCTGCCGATCACGGGCGAGAACATGCGCAAGGCGCTGGTGGCAATAAAGACGTTCGAGCAACCTTTGACCAATACGGTGACCATCAACGACGACCACACGGTCAAGAAACCGGTCTATTTCTGGCAGGTCAAGGGCGGCAAATTCACGCTTATCGGTTCCCAGAAGGACTGATCCCGTATGTTTCCTCTGTGTGGGCGCGCCGGCGGGCGCGCCCACCGGGATATTATCGTGTGTGACGCCAAGCCATGCTGACCTGGGGGATTTTGGGGCAGCTCCTGTGGACGGGCTTCGCCGCCGCGACCTATTACTGCCTGTTTGCGGTCGCCTTCTCACTCGTCCTCAAAGTCAACAAGATATGGAATTTCGCCCAGGCCGGGGTAATGGTGTTCGCCTATTACTCCCTGCTCGTGGCGTTCCGGCACTGGGGTTTGCCGCTGGTTCCCGCCCTGGTTTTCGGGCTCCTGGTAACGCTTGGCGTATCGCTCGCCCTTGAGCGCTATGCCTTCATGGTTTTCCGTGATCGCAATTCCTCGATCCTGACCCTGTTCATCTTCACGATCGTGTTTTCGGAGTTCTCGGTCTATCTCATGGAACTGGTCTTCGGAACCGAACCGCAGACGCTTTACCCGAGCCTGTTGTGGCCCGTCGACTTATACGCCGGCATTGCGATCAGCCACTGGGACTTGATGGCGATTGCGGTGACGGCGGTGCTCATGCTGCTCCTCTACCTGTTCATCCACCGCACGCGCTACGGCCGGTATCTGATTGCCGTCGCCGATAACGAGAATCTGGCCGAAATATACGGTATCAGCCGAAAACGCGCCTACGGCGTTTCAATTTCCATTGCTGCGGTGCTCATTACCTCCGGCATGTATCTTTTCGGGACCAAGGCAGCGCTGTTTCCCTCCACGCCGCTCCAGCATTTGTTGATATTCGCCGTCATCGCGACGATTCTGGCCGGGATCGGCAACATCTTTCGCGCCGGAATCGCGGCGGTCGCGCTGAGTCTCATACAGGCTTTCAGCATTCTCGTCATCGCCTCCAAATGGCAGGCGCTGCTGGCCTATATTCTGATATTCGTCGTCATCATCTTCTTCCCGCGCGGATTCTCCTTGCCGCGCAAGCTGAGCGGACTGGTGAGACCATCGGGACGTTCCGCCGCGGTGGCGCTCACTGACTCTGCGGGGGACTGAGGCGGAAATGGAATATCTCCTCACCGTCATGGTGCTCATCGGGATCAACGTGATCCTCGCTACGAGCTTCAACCTCATTCTGGGATACGGCGGGCTGATGAGCGTCGCCCATCCCATCTTCTACGCCATCGGAGCCTATTGCTCAGGACTTCTGGCGATTCACCTGCAGATACCGGTTCCGCTCTCTATCCTGATAGGAGCAGGAATCGCGATGGTGCTCTCGTTCGGTGTGTCGCTGCCCTCGCTTCGCGTGTCGGGCGATTACCTCGTCATCGCCAGCATCGGGTTTCAGTTGGGTATCCTGCACGTTATCAACAACCTCGAATTCACCGGCGCGGCCGGCGGGCTGACCAACATTCCGGTGCTGAACGAAGGCCCGTCGAGAAGTCTCGTCTTCGTCTTGCTTATCGCGGTCGTCGCCGCCTGCGCGGTTATGCTTGTGGGCTGGATCGTCGAAGGCGATTACGGGCGGGCCATCACCGCCATGCGCAACGACGAGGAAGCCTTCAGCGCCCTGGGCCGAAACGCGATGAACATCAAGATTGTCCTGTTCGCCATCGGCTCGGGCATGGCCGGCCTCGCGGGCGCGCTGTATGCGCATTACTTCGCCTACGTCACGCCCGAGCAGTTCGGCATATTCACTTCCGCAGCCCTGCTGACGATGGTGGTCGTGGGCGGCGCCGCCACGACGTGGGGCCCCCTGGTGGGTGCGGTGCTACTGACGACCCTTCCGCAGGCCATCACGTTTCTCGGCTTGCCCGTCTCCATCATGGCGCCGCTTCAGGGCGTCATCTACACGACGCTCGTTATTTCCTTCCTCTTCGCGCGACCCCAGGGCCTGACGGGAGGCACCAGGGGCGGTGGAGGGCTCGAGGCCTGGAGCGCGAGCGCGGCCTTCAGGGCGAGGAGGAGAGCGGAATGAGCGCAATCGTCAGGGTCGAGGATCTGCACAAGAGCTTTGGCGGAATCGTGGTGGCGGACGACGTCAACCTGAGCTTCGAGGCGGGCGAGATCGTCGGCCTCATCGGTCCCAACGGCGCGGGCAAGACGTCTTTGTTCAACCTGATCTCGGGCGTCATTCCCCCCGATGCGGGAGCGATATTCGTGGAAAGCCATCGCGTGGATCAACTACCCATGCACCACCGCGCACGGATCGGCCTTGCCCGAACCTGGCAGAACACACGCATGTTTCACTCCATGTCGGTGATAGACAACCTGCTGATAGCGACGCGGCGCTACCCCGGAGAATCGCTGGCGCGCATTCTGTTCCGCCGCCGCTCGGTCGACGCCTTCCGCCAGGAAGCGACGGAAAAAGCGATGGTGCTTCTCGAGCGGGTGGGTCTCGCGGACAAGATGCACGAGATGGCGATCGAACTCTCCTACGGCCAGCAGAAGCGGATCGGCCTGGCCCGGGCGCTGATGAGCGACGCGGCGTGCCTGTTGCTGGACGAACCCATGGCGGGGGTCGAAGGGCAGGCGTATGAAACGATCATTCGCGTTATCCGAGAAGAGGCCCAGGCCGGTCGCGCGGTCTGCGTGGTGGAGCACAATATTTCGTTTATCCGCGATATCAGCGATCGCACGGTTTTCATGTTCAACGGATGTGTTCTCGCCAGCGGCTCCGTCGACGAACTGACGCGCGATTCGCAACTCACGGATCTGTACTTCGGCGGCGAACACCCGCAATAATCGAGAGAGAACGATGTTCGAAGTCCAAAACCTCACGGCCCGCTACGGGCCACTTGTAGCTGTGAACGACGTGTCGCTGTCTTTCGATACCGGTGTACGCATGGGAATTTTCGGTCACAATGGTTCGGGCAAGTCGACGCTTCTCAAATGCCTGGTCGGCGGCGTCAGGGATGTTTCCGGTGCGGTGGCTTTTGGTGGTTCACCGATTGTCGCCGATCAGGTTCACCGCAACGTCATGCTGGGAATCGGCTTCGTGCCGCAGGTCCAGAACGTTTTTCCGAATCTCACTGTCGAGCAGAATCTCCACATTGCGGGTTCGAAATCAGACTCCTCGTTTCTTGAGGAGGCTTATGCCCTTTTTCCGCTGCTGCGGGAACGCCAGGACCAGCTCGCAGGCGACATGAGCGGTGGAGAGCAGCAGATGCTCGCGGTCGCGCTGGCCTTGATGACGCGGCCGCAAGTCCTCCTGCTCGACGAACCGACGGCAGGTCTCGCTCCGGCAATCGTGAAGAACGTGCTGGGTTCTCTCTCGCGCATCAACACGGAACTCGGCACCGGGCTGATCCTCGTCGAGCAGAACGTGCTCGCCGCCCTGGATGTCGTCGAGCGCGCCATCGTGCTCAAAGGCGGGCGCGTGGTGTTCGACGGCGCGAGCGAAGAGCTACGCGCAAAGGAAGATTTGTGGGCCTGGTTCTGACCCCGCGAAACGTCGTCCTTGCCGTCTTCGTTATTTCACACCAATGGCGTCAATCTGGACCATCGCTTCCGCTACCGGGCCGGGGCCGTGCACGATCACGCACTCGAACGCGGGCAGATCCTCGTCGATGAAAGTTTCGCGAACCGACTCATAGACCGCCAAGTCCGCCGGATCGGAAAGATACACCCTGGTCATGGCGATGTCTTCCAGTTCCATCCCCGCACCTGAAGCGCTCGCTCGCAGTTGCTCCCACGCCATCCAGCATTGCGCGGCGAGACCCGGCCGCCGCTCTATTTTTTCCATCGGCAAGACGGCGCGACGCCCCGCTTCGGGAAGGGAATCGGCGCCCTGGGCGATCGCTCCCGCGTCGTCGACGCCCACCATGCCCGATAAGTAACAAACCGGCCCCGCCTGCGTGACGGCAGGCGCCGCGAAGGGCGCCGTTCCCGGCCAGGGGAACGATTGGCGGGTGAGTCCGCTTTTTCGATCCATGGCGGTGATTTCTATCTCGATGCGCGTGCCGCGGTGGCCCACCTCGTCGAATCCCATGACGCAAAGCGATGGCTGGACTGCGGCGAAGAAGTGGGTGTGCACCCGGTGGAACGTGGAGAAATCGCGCAGGTCGCTCAGGAAAATCGACACGTTCACGACGTCTTCCATATCCATGCCGTTGCCTGTCAGCGTACGGCGCAATTCGTTGTAAACGTACCAGGTCTGCGATGCGATGGGGCCGTGGCGGCTGTCCGGGTGGCTCCGCCCCGTCGAGAGGAAACGACCTTCCTCCGGCACGTCGTCATAAGAGTTGACCAGCGGCTTTCCGGGTTCCGCCGTCTTGATCGGAATGTGCCCGGCGAAGAAGGCGAACGGGCCCGAGCGTATCGCCTGGCAGTAATGCGAGGCCGCGGGCAGGTCGGCGTCGTAGACGTCGGTCATCACCTGGCGCTCGCCGAACACGCCGCCGGGTTGTATGCAGGCGGCGATGGCGTCCACCCCGATCCAGTGTCTGCCGCGTCCGATGACGTCCGTCACGCCCAGTCCGCTGCTGGGCGCGGGCGTCGGCTGCCAATGCACCCGGACGTGTTCGTAGCTGGGGAAATAGCGCTTGTCGCGCTGCCAGATGTGTTGGCGCAGCACCTGGTCGCGGTGCGTGCCCGCCGCGACGAGAATTTTTTCGAGGCTGTCGTGGACCGCCCAGGAGTCGGCGACAACCCTGCCTTCGGTGAGGTCGGCGAGCGGATAGCCCTGCATCTGCTCGCGGCCCGCTTCGGGCAGATCCGCGAAACCCGCCGGGCCGGCGGGCCTTAAACCCGAGACGAACAGAAGTTCGCCGGCCCTGACCGCCACCGGGTAGGGCGGGAAAGCAGGGATGACATCCTCACAAACGACAGGGGTTTTCTTCATTGCTCGATAAACCTCCGTGGGTTGGCGAATCGTGATGCTCTCGTTTGGATGGGGTATTCCTTTTCCCGGGGGTCGCAGTGAGGCTACATCGCCAGTGTGCCGCCGTCGCATGAGATGAAGGCGCCGTTCATGAAATCGTTCGCCTCTGAAACCATGAAGAGCGAGACTTCGGCCATCTCCTCGGGGGTCGCAAAGCGGTTCACCGGTATCCGGGGCAGTTTCGCCCTGGCGCGCTCGGGGTCGTTGACGTGGATTTCCTTCACGCGCTCGCTCTCGGTGGTTCCCGGCATGAGGCAGTTGACGCGAAGCCCGAGAGGGCCGAGTTCCACGGCCAAGGCGCGCGTCAGGTTGTGCATGGAGGTCTTCGTGGCGCAGTAGAGCGCGTTGCCGGGCACCCCGCGCTCCCCGTCGATGGAGCCTATCATCAGGATCTTTCCCTTGCCCTGGGGCGCCATGAGCCTAGCCGCCTCGCGCGTGGCGATGAACACGGATTTCGCGTTCACCTCATACAACTCGTCTATCTGCTCGTCGGTGAACTCCAAAAAACTCTTGTGTCCCCGCATGGCGGCGCAGTTCACCATGATGTCGAGACCGCCGAGGAATTGCGCGCCGTCGCTCATGAGGTCGTTCGCTTTTCTCGCGTCTCTCAAGTCGTAGCACCGTCCGTCGATTTTGCCGTCTCCCGCGCTGCAATCGGCGATGACTCCGTCGAGGCGCTCCTGGTTGAAGCCGCCCGCCGCCCAGATGGATGCGCCCTCCGCGCTGAATCTGCGCGCGATGGCCGCGCCGATGCCGGATGAGGCGCCCGTGATGATCGTTCTTTTTCCCTCCAGCTTGCCCGGCATGTCTTCTCCTTGATGTTAAATACTATTCCTCATCCGGCAGGAGCGCGGATTCTCCCATCGAAAGCGGGTCGCGCGTCGGCCAGCGTCCGGCATCCACCTCGGTGATGAACTCGAGAACGACCCGGTTGAACATGGCGGGTTCTTCGAGATTGATGAGGTGGCCGGAGTTGGGGAAGGTGACGAGGGCGGCCGTCTGGATGTTGCGCTTCATGAACAGTCCGGGTTCCAGGCAGGGAAAGTCTTCATCTCCGGTGAGAACGAGCGTGGGTACGGAGCAGTTCTTCATCTGTTCTTCGAGTTCATAGACCGAAGGTCTCGCGCTTTGCACCCCGCGCATCGTGTTGGCGCAACCCAGGGGAGAGTGGCTCATGAAGTGATCGATGAATTTCTGATAGCCGATCGCGTCTTTTCGTTTGAGCTGCATTCTTGTGGGACCGGCGGTGTAGACCGGGCCGAACTTCTCCATGCTCTCGTTCAGGAACCGGTCGGCCACTTCGTTCGCGTCTTTCTGGAATCGTTCGCGCTGATCCATCTCGGAGCCGTAGCCGCAACCGGCCACGACGATGGAGCGGGTAAGTTCGGGGTGCCGGAGGCCTAAATGGAGCGTCGCATAGCCGCCCATCGAAAGTCCCACGACGTGGGCGGGTGCGAGGCCCAGATCTTTGATGAGGCCGGCAAGATCGTTCACGGCGATGTCCTGGCTGTATTGCGATGGGTCTTCAGGCACCTCGGAGGGCGGGAACCCTCTCGCGTTGTAGGTGATGACCCTGTATCTGCGGTTGAAATAGCGAACCTGATCCTCCCAGCTGCGGCAGTCGCCCGCGAATTCATGAACGAAGACGATGGGCGCACCCTCACCGCTGGTTTCGTAATACAGACTGACGCCGTTTGTTCTCACTTCGGGCATGGTGTTCTCCTCACGAGATGACGTGTGATGATGAAATTCGTTTCTTACGGGAGAATCGGCGAAATGACAATGCGAAGAGCGAATTCTCACTCATTTTCAGGCGTCGCGTCCCTATGGCGGGCGTTGCTGAAGATTTGGTAAAGGTTCGTCGTCAGTGAGGCTGATTTCTTTTTGGAGGGCTTGATTTCTGCGTCGGTCTGGCTCATGATAACCACGATTCATCACAGTGTTCGAGTTTGATAAAAAATTGACTTGGCACATCGCCCGATCACATCAAAATTGAAACTTCGGGATTCCCTGAAAGATTGTTCAAAAATGGGAGAGAGAACTTGTCTACGGCGCCGGAGAAGCCAAGGCTCGCTATTCACAGAAAATCTGAAAGAAAACTGCAGTGGGAGACAATCTTCGTCATCGGGATGATTCACCTGCTCGCCCTGATGGCTTTTGACCTGGACTATTTCAGCGTTTCCGGTCTCGTCGTGGGAATTGTCATGTATTTCGTCGCCGGAATGGTGGGCGTGACGATGGCCTACCACAGACTCCTGACGCACAGGAGTTTCCAGACGTATAAGCCGGTGGAGTATTTCCTGACTTTCTGCGCTTGCCAGGCGCTTCAGAGCGGGCCAATCGAGTGGGTGGCGATGCACCGCATTCACCACAAGGAGTCGGACGAGGAGCCCGACCCTCATTCCCCGCTCGTGAATTTCCTGTGGGCGCACGCCGGATGGCTTTTCGTCAGCCTGCCGGACGCACACACCTACAATGAATATTCGCGCTTCGCGAAGGATTTGCACCGCGACAAGTGGCAGCGTTTTTTCGACATGTTCTTTTTCCCCATCTATGTCCTGACCGCAGTGGCCATTTACTTCGCCGGGGAAGTGTACGGCGGCCTGGGCATGTCCTGGCTCGTCTGGGGCGTATTCGTGCGCACGGTCGTTTTGTGGCACTGCACCTGGGCGGTGAATTCGGTGACGCACACCTTCGGCTACCGCAACTACAACACGGACGAGGAGAGCACCAATAACTGGCTCGTCGCAATTTTCTCCTTCGGCGAGGGCTGGCACAACAACCACCATGCGGACCAGCGCTCGGCCGCTCACGGTCAGAGGTGGTTTGAGGTGGACATCACCTACCGGCTTATCAAGATCATGGAACTCTTCGGCCTTGTCTGGGGGGTGAGAGAGCCGAGCCAGCGGGTCGTGGCGAAAAGACTCGACATCATGGTGGACGAGGAGGGCTTGCGCGCCTCCGAGGCGAGAAGGTTGGATACAGAGGACGCCCGCGCCGAAGTACTCCACACGATGACCGACCCCACGATGCCGCTGGAAGTCCCCCGTATGCCCTCGCTGACCGAAGCAAGCGAGGCGGCGATGAAATCGGCCCGAAAGGCCATGGAATCGGTCAACACGGCGCTCGCGCACGCCTCTCACGCGCTTCGACACAAAGAGGATAATGCCGACCAGACCGTTCGCCAGGTGCTGGAAAAGGGCAAGGATACGGCGATGGCGGCCATCGAGCAGGCCAAGTACGCCGCGGCGGAAGCCGCTGAGTTCTCCGCACAGGCGAGCGCTTTTCTGGCGGATGCGAAAGACAAGGCGACGGAATCCGCCCACCAGGCGGCCGAAAGAGCGAAGTCGCTCGCACAAGAGGCGAGCGATGCGGCATCGAAAGCCGCCGATGAGATTGCAACCGCGTTCAAGGGAATCGACAGGCCGGTCATCACCTCCGCGGTATAAAAACGAATTCTAACAAAGCCGGGGCGAATCGCTTCGGCTTTTTTGCGTCTCTTTGGTTCTTGCATGAAGAGCGAAACGCTCCCGACCGTGAGCGCGCGCTCTTCACGTGGTGTTCTCGGAGGTCGTCGGGAGAGAGAAAAACCAGATGCTTTGGAATGTGTGGCATGATGCCCGGAGCGCCTTGACGCTCTCGCTTCCTGCTCCTAGATTATGGTCTCTTTTTCGGCGGGTTTCCCACGAGAAACCGGGTTTTCTTGTTAGGCGTTTTTTCGACCTATGCGGGTTTTATTTGTAGCGCGGCGAGGGCTGCGAATCTGGAGGGCCAATGGCCATGAATGAAGTGAATGAAGAACAACTATTAAAAGACCTGAAAATCTACTATGACGCCGATGCGGACCTGAATCTGCTGCAGAACAGAAAAATCGCCGTCATCGGCTACGGAAGCCAGGGGCGCGCCCATGCGCTGAACGCGCAGGACAGCGGAGCGGACGTCGTCGTGGGCTTGCGGAAATCCTCCCCGCGCTGGAAACAGGCCGAAGACGACGGCCTCGAGGTGATGGAGACGGCCGAGGCGGCCCAGGCGGGCGACATGGTGGTTATCCTGACGCAGGATCATCTGCAGCCCGCCATCTGGAATGCGGATATTGCGCCCAACATGAAAGACGGCGACGCCCTGGTGGTCGCCCATGGCTTCAACCTGAATTACGGACAAATCATTCCCCCCGATAACATCGACGTCGTGATGATCGCGCCAAAAAGCCCGGGCCATACCATGCGGTTCCAGTACGAGGACGGACGCGGCGTGCCTGGGCTGGTGGCCGTCTTTCAGGACGCTACGGGAAAGGCGCAGGAGTACGCCCTGGCTTACGGCAAGGCGGTGGGCTGCGCCCGCGCCGGCATCATCGAGACGACCATCGAAGAGGAGACCGAGACGGACCTCTTCGGCGAGCAGGCGGTGCTGTGCGGCGGCATCACCGAGTTGATTCGCGTCGCGTTCGAAACCCTCGTGGAAGCGGGCTACCAGCCCGCACTGGCGTATTTCGAGTGTTTGCACGAGGTGAAGCTGATCACCGACCTGATTTACCAGGGCGGCATCACCATGATGCGCTATTCGGTTTCCGACACCGCCGAGTACGGGGACATCACGCGGGGCAAGGTCGTCATCGACGATGCGACGCGCGAGCGGATGCGCGGAATCCTGCGTGACATCCAGACCGGGAGATTCGCCAGCGAGTGGATCAACGAGAACATGGTGAACCGGCCCACGTTCAACACGGTCGTGCGCAAGGAGAAAGAGCACGACATCGAGATCGTCGGCCGGCGTCTGCGCGCCATGATGCCCTGGATTGAGGAGCGCGAGGTGAAGTAACAGGGTATTTGGGAGACATCCCGACCGGCGGAGTTCGTGCGGCTCCGCCGGTTTTTCTTTGAAAAATGTTGAATTATTTGGGGGTTATGTTCTCGAACCGCTTGAAAGAAACGAAGGAGCGTCGTATTCTTGAAAGACGCCTTTCTTGGCCGCCGAGAGGGAATGGATGAGCGTTCAGAAAATCAAATTTCTCATCGCAGGCGCAGTCATCCTGAGCGCGTTCGCCTATCTGGCCATCTCGGGTTTCCAGAGCGAGAATCTGGTGTATTTCCTGACCGTGGATGAGGTTTCCCGGAAGGCGCCGACCCTGGGCGGCCGCGGTATCAGGGTGCAGGGCAAGATCGTGCCCAGAACGCTTCAGAAAAATCCCGACGCCATGTTGCTCGCCTTCCATATACAGGGTGAGAAGGGGACTTTGCCCGTCAGCTACAAGGGGGTTCCCCCCGATCTGCTCGAAAACGGGTTTCCGGTCATTGCCGAGGGAAAACTGGACGCCAAGGGGGTCTTGGTGGCGAAGAACCTGATGGTCGCGTGCCCCTCGAAGTTCGAGGAGATGAAAGAGGCGGGCGAAAGCATGCCGACGGATCACGAGGCCTTGATGGAAGAAGCCGCGAAGCGCAAGCAGATGTCAGAGGCCAGATAGCTGAAAAACCCGCGAAAACGGCCCTTGTCTCTTATATCGTCTTGAGAATCCGCTCCACTCCGGGAGTTCTCAGTTGATTGCCATTCAGTTCGGACACTACAGTTTGTTGGCGTCGCTCGTCCTGGCGGTATTCGGGATCGGAGCTTCCATTTTCGGCGCTCAAAAGCGCAGGGCCGATCTCATCACGGCAGGCCGAAACGCCGCCGTCGGCGTTTTCTGGCTGGTGAGCGGCGCGAGTGCGTGTCTCGTTTATCTGCTCATGGTGCGCGACTACCGCGTGGAATACGTCGCGGGACACGTCAACAACACGCTGAACGGCTTTTACCGCTTCAGCGCTTTCTGGGGAGGGCAGGAGGGCAGCCTGCTGATGTGGCTCCTGCTCTTGTGCGTTTACGCGTACGTCGTCATCAGGCAAAACCGCGACAGGAACCTGGAATTGATGCCGTATGTGACGTCCACGCTGATGGCCACGGCGCTGTTCTTCCTGGTGATCCTGAATTTCGTCACCCCGCCCTTCGACACGCTCGCCGCCCCGCCTGCGGACGGACGTGGCCTGAACCCGCTGCTGCAGGACTGGGGGATGGTGATTCACCCGCCCAACCTGTACCTGGGCTATGTGGGTTTCGCCGTTCCATTCGCCTTTTGCATCGGCGCTCTGGCGAGCGGAAAGCTCGACACCGACTGGATCACCTCGACGCGCCGATGGACGCTGTTCGCCTGGTTCTTCAACGGGGTCGGCATCCTGCTCGGCGGCGCATGGGCCTACAAGGAACTCGGCTGGGGTGGATACTGGGCGTGGGACCCGGTGGAGAACGCGAGCCTCATGCCCTGGCTGGTGGGAACCGCTTTTCTCCATTCGGTGATGATTCAGGAAAAACGCGGGATGCTGAAGGTCTGGAACGTCTCGCTCATCATCATCACCTACGCGCTCACGATTTTTGGCACTTTCCTCACGAGAAGCGGCGTCATATCGAGCGTGCACGCCTTTGCGAACTCATCGTTCGGCTGGGCGTTTCTGGTCTACTTGCTGGTGGCCCTCGTCATCTCCTTCGCGCTGATGATCTGGCGTCTGCCCCAACTCCAGAGCGAACACGAGATGGAGAGCTTCTTCTCGCGCGAAGCGAGCTTTCTGCTGAACAACGTCGTGCTCGTCGGCATCACGTTCGCCGTCTTCTGGGGGACGATTTTCCCGGTCGTCTCGGAAGCCGTGAAGGGCGTCAAGGTTACCGTGGGTCCGCCGTTCTTCAATCAGGTGAACGTGCCGATAGGGCTTTTGCTCATTTTGCTTTGCGGCGCAGGCCCCCTTTTCGCATGGCGCAGGACGTCTCGAAAGCAGATGAACAGGAGTTTCGTCTATCCCTCCGTGGTGGCGTTGGGCGCTCTTCTCGTCCTGGTGCTCTTCGGCGTACATCACGTCTATGCGGCGCTCGCGTTCGGGCTTTGTGCGTTCGTAGTGGGAACGATCTTTTTGGAATACTGGAGGGGCATCTCCTCGCGTGTGCGTCACCAGGGGGAGCGCATCGCCCGGGCCGCATGGGAGCTCACCATGCGCAACAAGAGGCGCTTCGGCGGCTACATCGTTCACCTGGGGATGGCGATCCTGTTCGTGGGGGTGGCGGCGTCCTCCGCCTATCAGGAAGTGGGCGAGGTGCGCCTGCGCCTGGGCGAGAGCTTCGCGTTAAACGGCGTGCGGATGCGCTATGAAGGGATTCGCGAGAGCGCGACGCCGCAATACCGCTCCGCCTTCGCGCGCCTGGGCGTATACCGGGCGGGATATCGCATCGGGGAGGTGGAGCCCGAGAAGAGGCTCTATTTCACGCCGCCGCAGCCGACGACGGAACCCGGCATCCGCCGGGGGGCTCGTTCGGACATCTACGCCGTCTTCGCCGAGGCGGACCCGGACGGCACCGCCACGTTCAAGTTCATGGTCAACCCGTTGGTGAACTGGGTGTGGGCGGGGGGCGTCGTCTTCACGCTCGGTTCCATCGTCTGTTTCCTGCCGGAGCGCTGGGGTAGGCGAAAGAAAAAGAAGGCTTAGGGCCGATGGAGATAGTGGGGAGCATCATCGCATTAGGAGCTGTCGGCGCGGCTTTCTTCTATACTATCTGGCCTATCATGCGCCCTCAGGCGGCACAAGGCATCTTGCCGGATGAGGATAGCGCGCAGCCGCTTTCGAACCGCGAGTTGACACGGCTGTTGATGGAACGCGAGCAAGCCTACAAGAACATCATGGACATCGAGTTCGACAAGGAAATGGGAAAGCTCTCGGATGAAGACTACGCCCAGATGATGGCGCCCGCCCGGGCACAGGCGGTGGAGGTGCTGAGACGCCTCGACGCCAGAGGGGTGAAAGAGGGGATGGTGCCCCTGCAGATGAACGAGCGAGAGGCGGCTGATGCAGCGGCTCGGCTCGAAACAAAACGCCCGCCTTCCGAGAAAGCCGCAGTTGAGAAACCCCCCACGCTCGATGAGCGGTTGGAAGCGGAAATCCTGCGCTACAGAAAAAATGTGGGCAAATCGCAGGATGAATCAGCCGAATCGTCATTGGATGAGGAAGCGAAAGGCGAGACACCCCGGTTTTGCGCTTCTTGCGGAAACGCGGTTGAAGAAGCAGACAATTTCTGCGCCGCCTGTGGGCGCCGGCTAAATTGAAACGCCTCGGGTTCGCTCGACCCCTTATTTTTCTAAGCCTGTTTCTTGTTTGTTCCTCACCCCTCCTTTCATACGCAGGGACGGCGAAGCTCCAGGCTGCGCCGCCCAAAACGAAAACCGCAGTCTCGGGTCCCACGACGACGGACCTCTCCCGGCTCAAGCTCAAGCGCAACATCCTTACAATCCGGCTGGAAAAGGGTTTTTTCGAATTCGTGGAGATGATGGATTTCGAGAACGAGGGCAGCGCCACCATCATCTCGAAAGGCGGCGCTCCCACACTGCGCTTCGTTCTGCCGAAGAGCAGTAACATCAGAAACCCCCGCGCGCGCTGGGGCGCAGCGCCCGCCGGAGTCGATCCTAAATTTCTCGCTACGGTGGGGGATGAGCTCCGCACGAGCGAACCCATTCCGCCGGGGCGGAAATTCATCGTCCTGCTCTATCGCCTCGAGGACGAATTCGGCGGCATACGGGTCGAAAAGCCGATTCTCTACGACACGCCGAGTTTGGCCGTCCTGCCGGAGAAAGACCGCGTGCAGGCGCAGGCTATCGGTTTCGCCGCGCAGCCGGCCGTCGAGTTTCAGAGCCGCGAATACAACCGTTTCGTGGGGACGGCCAGAGCGGGTACCGTGGTGCGCATCGACATGCAGGCGCCCGATTCGATGGGCGGCCTCGGAGTATTCTACGTCGTAGGAGGCGTCATGGTCGTCTTGAGTCTGGGGCTTGGGCTTTACATCCGCAAAAGAAGGAACACGGCCTACTCCGCTCAGGTGGAGCGCGAGGAGATATTGCGCGCCATCGCTTTACTCGACGACAGGCTCGCGGCGGGAGAGATATCCACCGATGAGCATGTCCGCGAACGCACCTCGCGCTTCGAGCGCCTGAAAGAACTTTCCGACTAAGAGGGCGGGTGCCATGCTGGAGGCTCTCGGCGTATCCAGACGTTACGGGTGGAGGTGGGCGCTCAAGAATTTGTCCATTGCCGTCTCCCCTGGCGAGACGCTCGCTCTCCTCGGCAAGAACGGCTCGGGCAAGACCACGCTTCTCAAATCTTTTGCGGGTCTGCTCAGGCCGACCGAAGGAGCAGTGCATGTAAATGGCGAGCCGCTCTCCCGCGAGGCGAGGGGCAGAATCGGCCTGCTCTCGCACGAACCCATGCTTTATGCGGGCTTGACGATACGTGAAAACCTCGGTTATTTCGCCAAGCTCTTTGGCATGGAAAGCGGAGAAATATCGGCGCGGGTGAGGCTTCTGGCGGAGACGCTCGACATCGGGGAGCTTCTCGACGAACCCGTGCGCGTCTTGAGCCAGGGTCTCAGGCAGCGCGCAGCACTTGCGCGCTCGCTTTTACACGATCCCGAGGTCGTATTGCTCGATGAGCCTTTCTCCGGCCTCGACCCGGATGCCGCCGAACGCCTGGAAAACGTCGTGCGCGCCCTTTGCGAGGGTCGAGAACGAATCGTGGTGTTCACGACGCACGACCTGTCAAAAGCCTTCGACATGGCGGGCAAAATCACTGTTTTGGCCGGGGGCAGGCTGGCCTATGAGAGGAGTGCTGAAAATTCAAGCGAAGAAGAAGTGCTCGCCGCGTTCGATGAATCCCCTGGAGACGCGGCATGAGGCGCTTTTTCTCCGTGCTCTCAGCGGTGGTCGAAAAAGATTTGCGCCTCGAATGGCGGACGAAGGAAAGCCTCCTCGTCATGGTGGTTTTCGCGCTCTTGGTGCTCACACTGTTCAGCTTCGCCTTTGGCCCCGGAGGCGGAAGTGGAGAGAACGCCCGATCCCTCCAGGCGGGAATCTTGTGGGTATCGTTCTTGTTCGCCTGCGTCATCGGGTTGTCCCGCACCATGGGCGTGGAGCGTGAGAGCGCGGGTTTTTCTGCCATGTGCGCGAGTCCGGCGGACCCTTCCGCTTTGTATCTGGGCAAAGTGGTGTCCGCGGCCGTTTTGATGGGAATCATGGAGTTGGTGGGCTTCGCCGTTCTGGCGGTTCTCTATCAGGTGGATGTGTGGAAATCGGCCGGTGCGCTGGCGCTCATCGCCATCTCCGCCACGGTTGGAATCGCGGCCGCCGGCTCCTTGTTCGCCTCTATGAGCGCTCGTACGCGAACGCGAGAGGTTTTGCTGCCCGTATTGATGTTTCCCGTTCTCGTGCCCGTTCTGATCGCCGCCGTCAAGGCGACCGAGGCGCATCTCGGCGGCGGCGGATGGGCGGATTCGAAGGATTGGATTCGCTTGATGTTGGTGTATGATGTGATATTCTTGGTGGCCGCCTCTCTGTTGTTTGAATATATATTAGAAGAATAATATCAATGAATTATATCCATATATTTATGAAAATACTTTATGCTCTGCCGCCGCTCCGGATCGTTAGGGAGGTTGCCTGATGGACCATAACGAGCGGAGAGCGTTCGGGTGGTTGCCGATTCTCACCCTGGTCATTCTTGCTTTTGCCATTTTTGCGAATTTTTTCATCGCAGGAACCGACAGGCTCCAGGGACCGCCGCAGCGGATTTTCTACATCCACGTGCCATCGGCCTGGGTGGCGTTTTTCGCCTTTTTCCTGGTGTTCATTTTTTCGATTAAATATCTGGCGAAAAGGAATCCAGACGACGACATCCGCGCGCACGCCTGCGCGGAGGCGGGAGTGGTCTTCTGCACACTGGTGCTTATCACCGGGCCCATCTGGGCGCGTCCGGTATGGGGCGTATGGTGGACGTGGGACGCGCGCCTCACCACCACGCTCATTCTGTGGATGATTTACGTGGGCTATCTCATGCTGCGCGCTTACATGACCGAACCCGAGCAAAGGGCGCGATTCGCCGCCGTGATGGGGATCATCGGCTTTTTGAACGTGCCCATCGTGCACATGTCCGTAGAATGGTGGCGTACGCTCCATCCCAAACCCGTGGTGATGCGCTCGGGCGGGTTGAGAGATCTGCCCGATTCCATGCACGTCGCGTTGTGGAGCTCCTTGTTGGCTTTTACGCTCCTGTTCGTGTGTTTCGCCAGAAAGCGCGCGCAAATCGAGCGCCTGAACGCGCGGGTGGAAGAGGCGCGCGCCGCGCGGGAGGGAGGATGATGGGCTACGTGGCAGCGGCGTACATCGTCGTTCTGGGCGGATTCGCGCTTTACTGGTGGACTCTCAAGGCGCGGATGGATATTTTGATCGAGGAGGAGGAGAAAATGAACCCTAGGGGAGACTCCCCATGACGCGCATTTGGCTTGCCTTGTGTCTCGTGATCGCATTGTATCCGGATCCAGCGGCCCAGGCCGCCTCGCCGGGCGCCAAGACCACCTTCTCAGAAGTTGCGGGCGCCCTCATGAGTCCGGTGTGTCCCGGGAAACTGCTGCACGATTGTCCTAGCAGCGAAGGAGCGCAATTACGCGAACTCGTACGCCGCAAGATATTCGCCGGGGAGTCGAAAGAGCAGATCGTCCGGTATTTCGTCGAAGTGTACGGCAGGGATGTTTTGCCGAAACCCCCGGCGGAGGGTTTTTATCTCACGGCATGGCTTCTTCCTTTCGGGGGGGTGCTGGCGGGTTTCGGCGTGGTCTTCGTCCTCGTGAGGTCGTGGACGAAGCGTCCCGACGACGCCGGGCAGAGCGAGGAAATGGGAGAAGTCTCACAAGACGCCGCCTCGGATGACCCCCTGGAAAATCGCCTCAAACGCGAACTTGGTGATTTCGAGGGCTGAGCCGCCATACTTCGCAAGTCGAGAGTTTTTAATGAACTATAATCCGAAAAGTGAACTCGGCAGAAATCTCGATGGATTCTCCCCACAACGCCGGAGCATCAAGTGGCGGTTGATTGGGATGGTCATCAGCCTCGTCCTGGTTGTCTGGATGATCGTTCATTTCGGCAATCAAGTAGAGCAGCCTGCGCAAGAGGCGGAGAAAAAGCAGACGCAGCTAACGCCGAAAGAGAGCGAAGGGGATGATGACGCCCTGTACCGCGACATGATTTTTCTCAAACAGGTCAAGCGCGCCGATGCCCCGGGCGTAATGCTCAAGACCCTGGACGGGCAGAATCATTCCCTCACGCAGCATGCGGGAAAACTCGTTCTGGTGAATTTCTGGGCGACGTGGTGCCAGCCGTGCATCCGGGAAATGCCCTCGATGGAGCGGCTTTATGCGAAGTACAAGTCGAGTGGTCTCGAGATCGTGGCGATATCGCTGGACCAGGGCAATGAAGATGATGTGCGCGAGTTCGTCGCGAAGCTGAAACTGACTTTCCCCATCGTGCTGGATCCCGATCACAAGGCGAAGGCGCTCTACAAGGTGCGGGGTCTGCCGACAACATATCTCCTGGACAGGCAAGGCCAGGTAGTGGGCTACGGCGTGGGGCCTCGCGAATGGGACAGCGAGGCCGCCTTTGCCCTGGTTGGACATCTGCTCGATGAGAAAAGCTGAAAGCATGGACGCTTCGAAGAGTTCGAACCCTGACCAGCGAAAGGCCAAGCGGCTGGCCCTTTCGTTCATCCTGGCCCCGGTGCTGCTGACGCTGCTCTGGGCGGTGGGCGAGCGCCTGACGACGGAGCGAGTCGAAGAAGCGCCCGTGGTTAATCTCGAAAGCGGTGCCCGGGTTCCTCCTTTTGAATATCCCCTGCTGGGCGGGGGGAGTTCCTCCTTGGCGAGTCAGAAGAACAAGGTGGTTCTCATCAACGTGTGGGCCACGTGGTGCGTCCCGTGCCTGGATGAGATGCCGGATTTGCAGCGCCTCTACGCCCGGATGAAAAAAGACGGCGCGCCGTTCGAGATACTGGCGGTGAGCATCGACGCCTTGGGAGCGGACGCCGTCCGGAAGTTCGTCGATCGTTTCGGCCTCACGTTCCCGATTCTGCTCGACCCGCGCGGGAGCATCAAGAAGCTCTACCGTACGACCGGCGTGCCGGAGACGTTCATCGTGGACCGCCAGGGCCGCCTCCTGCAAAAAATCATCGGCGCCCGCAAATGGGATGCTCCCGCGATTGTCGAATACCTCAAGCGAGCGGTTCGCTCCTGACGAACCACATAAGCATCTCTGGAGCTTTCAAAGCATCAAAGTTCGAAACCGAGTTCGAGTTCCTCGTTCAGCCTTTGCATCTGCTCCAGAACGGCAGGGGTGATGGGCACACCGATGCGCCTGTTCTCCTCCTCGGCGATCGCCTCCGGTTCTCCGTGGATGTAGATGCGGTCGTGTCCCGGCGCCTTCTTCGCGCCCCGGATGGTGTCGAAGAGTTTTCCCATGTCGCCGAACATGGCGGACAAGTCCCTGAATCCCGACATCTTGATCGCGCCCATGAAGTGGCCCGTGGCGGATTTCGCCGTTCCCGCAGCGCCCGCCAGGCGGCTCTCCAGGCCCGCGCCCGAAAGCACGCCGCACAGAAGCTCGATCATGAGCTGTAGACCATAGCCCTTGTGGCCGCCGTTCTCGTCTCCCTCGCCGCCCAGGGGCGCGAGCGGCACCTCGTAATTCAGGATGCTCTTCTCGTTCAATGTGGGCTTTCCCAGCGAGGAAAGCACCCATCCCTTGGGGATTTCCCGGCCCTCGCGCAGGGCCGTCTCGATTTTGCCCACGGCGGTCACGGCGGTGGCCATGTCGAGGTGAAAGTCGGTTCCTGCCGGCCCGCCGGGTATCGCCACGCTCATCGGATTCGTGCCGAAAAGCGCCTCCCCCCCGAAAGTGGGGGCAGTGCGGCGTCCGCCGTTCGTCATGCTGATGCCGATGAAGCCCGCCTCCATCGCCTTTTGGGCCCAATAGCCCGCGTAGCCGAAGTGGCTGCTGTTGCGCACGGTCACGAAACCCGAACCGTGCCTTTCCGCCATGGCGAGAGCTTCGTCCATCGCGCGGTTCGAGGCGACGATGCCGATGGCGTCGTCCGCGTCGAGAAGGCCGGTGGTATCGCTGCCCTTGTAGAACTTCATGTCGGGCCGGTTGTTGAGCACGCCGTTTTCGAGGCGAACCATGAAGAAGGTCAGCCGCGCCGCCCCGTGGCTGCGGATGCCTCTCAAATCGGCGCTGACCAATACTTTCGCCACGAGGCGGGCGTCGTCCTCGGGCACGTCCTTGTTGCGGAAGATGGTATAGACGAACTCTTCGATGACTTCTGCAGGAAAGCGCACCGTGCCTTCGGGCAGGGGACCGGACTCGACCATGAAAATCTCCTAAGAAAATGTTGATTTGGCGCTGCGAGAAAGTTGCGCCATCTTAGCCCGTCTTTGCGCTTTTCGGGAAGTCGCGCCGGGCTGCGGCTCGCCTTGCGGGTTGCGTCCGCCTTTTGTCAAAATGCGCTTCTTTTCGGGAATGCTGTCTGGAACAGGGGAGAGATGAGAGTGGCTCGCATAGCGGTGGTGCGCGGAGACGGAATCGCGAACGAGGTCATGCCCGAGGCGGAGGAGACGCTCCGGGCGGCGGCGGAGGCGGCCTCGTTTCCGGTCGAGTTCGAATACTTCGACTGGGGGAGCGATCGGTATCTGGAACAGGGCAGGGGGATGCCCGAAGACGGCTGCGACACCCTTCGGGCGGGTTTCGACGCCGTTTTTCAAGGGGCCATCGGCGACCCGAGGGTTCCCGGCTCTATCGTGCAGGAAGAGGTGATTCTGGGGGTGCGCTTCGGGCTCGATCTCTACGCCAACATCCGCCCCTGCAGGCTCTACCATGAGGATTTGACACCCCTCAAGAATAAAGCTGCGGGAGAGGTCGACCACGTCGTCGTGCGCGAGAACACCGAAGGCTTGTTCGTGAACGTGGGCGGATTCTTCAAGCAGGGGACGAAAGACGAGGTTGCCCTGCAGGAAGAAGTCCACACCTACAAGGGGGTGGAGCGCGTCATCCGGGCGTCGTTCGAGTTCGCGAGGCGCCACAAGCGCAGAAAAGTCACCATGGCCGACAAGGCGAGCGGGCTTCGCTACGCAGGCGGAATCTGGCGTCGCGTGTTCGATGAGGTGCGCGCGGATTTCGAGGACGTCGAGTCCGAGGCCAAGCACATCGACGCGGTGGCGATGGAGGTGATTCAGCACCCGGCGGAATTCGACGTCATCGTCACCAACAACATGTTCGGCGACATTCTGAGCGATATCACATCCGGCCTCGTGGGCGGGCTGGGCCTGGCGCCTTCCGCGAACGTGAATCTCGAGGGCGTCTCGATGTTCGAGCCTGTCCACGGCACGGCGCCCGACATCTACGGGCGCGGTATCGCCAACCCGATGGCGGCCATTTTGACGGGTGCTCTCTTGCTGGATCATCTGGGTTGCGGAGCGGGTGGAGCCGCCATCCGGCGCGCCGTGGAAGAAGCCATCGCGCACGGGGAGCGCACTGGAGATATCGGGGGAAAATTGACTACGAAAGAATGCGGCGACGCCGTAAGAAACAGACTAAAATAGAATCACTTGCATGAAATTATTCAAGTAAAATATAGGAGAATGGAATGCCGGAGAAATCAGTAGTGGACGTTCAGAAAGCGGCTTTCAAACCCGTGGATTGGGGCCAGACGAAAATCCTGGTCAGCCCGACCGCGAACGGCTCCGAGCACGTGCGCGTGGGGCTCACCGAGTACGACCCGGCGACCCCGCACGAGCCGCACGCGCACCCCGGACAGGAGGAAGTCATCTGGGTGCTGAGCGGCCGGGGCTATACGGAGACGCACGGCGAGAAAATCGACCTTTATCCAGGCGCGGTGGCGTTCATCCCCGCAGGGATGGAGCACAAGACGGCGGCCGTGGATGACAAGATGCAGGCCATCATCATCAAGGGGCCGGTTCGCGACGCCGACGGGGTGTTGAGTTAGAAATATCCTGCAAGGCAAAGCTCGGCCGGTGGTGCTGTCGATATTCGCGGGGGATTGATGCTTACGGTGCGGAAATCAGCGCCCGATCGCCCTGAACTTCCATGCTCGTTCCGAAGGGCTCGTTCAGCGCGTTCATCACATCGACGATTCGGCGGCCCTCGCCCCGCCTGGGAGAATGGAGCCTGGGCTTGGAGAATACCCCGGCCGTTACGGGCATGAGGTAGGGCTCTCTCACTCCCTTTTTGGTCAAGGTGCAGCCGAACAGGAAGGTGTCGTGCGTCTCGTCGGTGAAAAACGGGATATCGAAGTCGAATATCAGGTTTCCCATGCTGTAGACGATGGGCGCGCCCTTGTGGAATTCGACAGCCTGCAGGACGTGCGGGTGCCCGCCTAAAACGAGGTCTGCACCAGCATCGACGCTCGCGTGGGCGATTTCGCGCTCGAAAGCCATCACCTCGTGCGTCATGCTCGTTCCCCAGTGGTGGTTCACTACGACCAGATCCGCTTTTTTCTTCAAATTCCTGATGTCGCGCTTCATGCGCGCGAGGTGGGAGGGTTCCGCCCAGGTGTCGATTCGCGGAGGAGTGCCCGGGTATTCGGAGAGGTCGCGCCAGGGGCGGTAGGCCGTGTGGACGCGTATGGGGTTCACGCCGGGATCACTTGCCGTGGCCTCGAACCCCCTCGGGATGACGGAGCAATACGCGAGAAAACCGACCCTGAGGCCTCCGCGCTCGATGAGTGCCGGCTTCCTGGCCTGTGCGAGGTTCATTCCGCCGCCCACGAGCGCAACGCCGAGGGAATCCATGAGCGACATGGTTTCTGCAAAGGCGTCTTCCCCGTAGTCGAGCACATGGTTGTTCGCGAAGGCCATGACGTCGAAGCCAGCCTCGGTGAGGGCGCCTGCCATCTCCGGCGCGCCGCGAAGGAGAATTTTCTCTGGTGCGGGTTTTCCGTCGTGGGAGAGGGGTAGTTCCAGGTTGGCGAAAGAGACGTCCGCTTCTCTGAGCAGGGGAATCAGCCTGCCGAAAGCGCCTTTCGCCTCCGCGCGGTTGATGGCGATGTCCCCTCCCGCCAGGAGTCTGGGGCCGGTCTGAGAGCGGGGGGGCATGGGTTATTCAGTCAGACACAAGCCGTGGTCGGGCGTGAAGGAGAGATACACCTTCTGGCCGGTGTCAAGTTCCTCGAAGTGGTCGATCTGCACGCCCACCTCGTGCGGGCCGACCTGGACCTGGCAGTCGAGGAAGTTGCCCAGATAGACGGTGTCGATCACCTCGCCTTCGATGAGGTTCATCGCCTCGGCCGGTTTCTCGAGATGCAGCAGGATGTCCTCCGGGCGAATGCTGAGGATAATTTTCGCCCCTACGGGCGCTCCCTCCGCGCCGGTGGCTCTGAGGCGGATGGGGGCGCGGCCGTCGCCCAGGGGAATTTCCAGGTCCGTCAGCTCCCCGTCGTGGCCGAGCAGCTTGCCCTCCATGAGGTTGGCCACGCCGATGAAATTCGCCACGAATGCGTTCGTGGGTTCGGCGTAGATGGATTCGGGGTCGCCGATTTGCTGGATGACGCCCTTGTCCATCACCACGACCCTGTCGCTCATGACGAGCGCCTCGGTCTGGTCGTGCGTGACGTAGATCGAGGTGATGCCCACGTCGTGCTGCAGGCGCGTGAGTTCGATGCGCATGTGTTCGCGCAGCTTGGCGTCGAGGTTGCTCAGGGGCTCGTCGAAGAGCACCACCTTGGGGTTATAGACGATGGCGCGGGCCAGGGCGACGCGCTGGCGCTGTCCGCCGGATAGCTTGGTGGCGTAGCGCTCGGCGAGGTGGCCCAGACCCACGAGGTCGAGCGCCTTCGTCGTTTTCTCCTTGATGGCGGCCCTGGTTTCGCGCCGTATTCTCAGGCCGTAGGCCACGTTGTCGAAGACGGTCATGTGCGGCCAGACGGCGTAGCTCTGGAACACCATGCCCAGGTTTCTCTCTTCGGGCGTCAGGAAAACCTCGTTCGACACGGATGTGACGTAGTCTCCTTCGATTTGAATGTCGCCGCTGTCGGGATGCTCGAGGCCGGCGATGCACCTGAGCGTCGTGGTTTTTCCGCAGCCAGAAGGCCCCAGCAGGGTGACGAACTCCCCCTGTTCGACGGAGAGGTCGATGCCCGCCACCGCCACTTCGGGCCCGAATGATTTCACCAGTTTTTTGATTTCGACGAATGACACGCTATGTATCCTCTAGGGCTTGACGGCCAGCGTATGGTCGGGGTCGAGGCGCACGTACACCTTTTCGCCCACGCGCAGGCGTTCTCTCGAATGCGCGAGCACCTTCCACTCGAATTCCCCCCACTTCACGCGGCAATCGAGGCAGTTGCCCAGAAATACCGATTGAATGACCTCGCCCTCGATCCTGGGGCCGTCCATGGGCTCGCGCGAGGCGTCCACGTTCTCGGGGCGAACGGAGAGATAGGCCTCGTCGCCTTCCGAGAGGCCGTCGGCGAGCAGGCAGGGCAGTTGTACGTTCTCACCCCCCTGGGATATCTCGATGGTCCCGGTGCCCCCGCCGCCGTTTCCGACGATACGGCCTTCGGTCAGGTTCGCCACGCCGATGAAATTGCTCACGAACTGATTGACGGGCCGTGCGTAGATGTTATGGGGGCCGCCGGTTTGTTCGATGTGTCCCTTGCTCATCACGATAATTTCGTCGCTCATCACGAGGGCTTCCGCCTGGTCGTGCGTCACGTAGATCGAGGTGATGCCGATTTCGTGCTGGATACGCTTGAGTTCGACGCGCATCTGCTCCCTGAGTTTCAGGTCCAGATTGCTGAGCGGCTCGTCGAAGAGCAGAAGGCGCGGCCGGAAAACCATCGCGCGCGCGAGGGCCGCCCTTTGCTGCTGGCCGCCCGAGAGCTGCGTGGCGTTTTTGTCCGCCATGTCGGTGAGGCCGACGATCTTGAGCGCCTCGGCAACGCGATCGTCGATCTCGGATTGCGCCATGTTGCGTATCTCGAGCGGGTAGGCCACGTTCTGGGTTACGTCCATGTGCGGCCAGATGGCGTAGCTCTGGAACACCATGCCGATGTTGCGTTTTTCAGGCGCGGTGTTGATGCGTTTTTCTATCGAGGTCACCGGGTCCGAGCCGATGCGAATCTCGCCCGCATCCGGCTTGTGGAGGCCGGCGATGCACATGAGCGTCGTGGTCTTCCCGCAGCCCGAAGGGCCGAGCAGGGTCAGGAATTTCCCTTCCGGAATGCCGAAGGAAATGCCGTCCACGGCGCGGTCGTCGCCGAAATATTTGACGAGATGGTTTACCTGGAGATAATTATTATCGCTCATTGTCTATGCGGTTAGGGCCTCTTTTCCGGCGACTTTCCTGAATATGACGATGCATATCAACAGCGCGACCGTCTGCGCGATGGAAAGAGCCGAAGTCATGGGTTCGTTCTCGAAGTTCGAGAGATAATATACGCCGACGGAGAGCGTCTCCGTTCCGGCGGAATACAGTATGATGGAGATGGAGAGTTCCCTCAAGAAAATGACGAACAGCAGAATCCACCCGGCGAAGATGCCCGGCTTGAGCAGCGGGATGGTGATTCTGCGCAGCGTCGTAAGCCAAGAGGCCCCTGCCATGCGCGAGCTCTGGTCGAGTTCCTCGGATACGGCCATCATGATGGAGGAGATGTTCCGCTGCCCGTACGGGAAGAAGCGCGTGATGTAGCCGAGCAGCAGTATCCACAGCGTGGCGTAGATGGGCGTCCTGATGTAGGTGACGAGAACGCCCATCGCCAAGACGATGCCCGGGAAGCCGATGGGGATCACGCTCAGGAAATCTAGCAGACGCGCGCCGAAGCCCTTCGTGCGGTGGATCATGTAGCTCACGATGATGGCCACCACCATTGCGATGGAAGCGCCGCCGAACGCGAGGATGAAGCTGTTGATGATGCCGTTGGTGGCCGCCTGGATACTCTCGGGCCACCAGAAGAAGAGCACCTTCTGGTAGTTCCAGAACGTGAGTTCCGACCAGATGATTCTGCCGGACCAGATTTTGTGCAGGCTCACGAAGAAAAGGCAGATGATTGGAAGGAACACGGCGACGCATACGTAGAGCATGTTGTAGGTGAAGGCAAGCCACTTCCATCCGCCCAGGTCGATGAGGTTCGGCCTGAAACCCTTGCCGGTCACCGTCGTGTAGGAGCGCGGCGCGATGATTCTGTGCTGGACCCAGATGAAGAACGCCGTCACCACGCCCACTACCATGCTCATGGCGGCGCCGAGGTAGTGGTTCGCGTCGTCTCCCACCGCTTTGGTGAATATCTGCGTCGTCAGCGTCTCCCACCCGAAGGGGGCGGAGAGCTTGAAGGGGACGCCGAATTCACCTGCCGTCGTCACGAACACGATGATGGCGCCCGAGAGGATCGCGGGCGTCACCAAGGGCAGGGTGATGGTCATGGTGGTGCGGAACAGACCCGCTCCCGTCGTCCGCGCGCTGTCTTCAAGCGATGGGTCCATGCGCCTGAGCGAACCGACCACGAACAGGTAGACGAGGGGCGCGAAGAAAATGCCCGTCACCCAGATGACGCCCCACAGGTTGTTGACGTTGAACAGTGGAAAGGAAATGCCGAAAATGCTTTTCGCCATGTTGTTCAGCAGGCCGACTTTCGGGGAGGCCAGGTTGTGCCAGGCGATGGCGCCCACGAAAGGGCTCAGGAAGAACGGGATGAGGTTGAAGGGTTCGAGCTTCTCTCTGAACGGGCAGTTTGTCCTCGCGTTGATCCACGCGAGCGAAACGCCGAGCAACGTAGCCAGAATGGTGCAGCCCGTGCTGATGATGGCGGTATTGATGAGGGCTTTTCTGATGACGCGGCCCTGGAATACCTCCCTGTAGTTCTGAAGCCCCCACTCGGTGTCGAAGCCCAGGTCGTCGAGCACCAGAAAGCTGTTGATGACGAGCGCGATCAACGGCACGATGACCGCCACCGCCACGATGAGGCCGACGATGGTCGTGATGATGTTTTCCTGCGTGAACCAGGTGCGCCAGCCGCGCGGTGGAGCGACGTCGATTTGAGGTGCTGCGGTGTCCGTAGCCATAGTCTTGTTGTTGCAACCTTTCCTGCGAACGCTGGTCTTTTCGGAAATTCAAGAATTTGAATATAAAGAACGCCGTTTCCAAAAGCAACACGCCCGCGAACCGTCGTGCCGATTCGCGGGGGGAACTCGCTTAATAAAAAAGCTCTGTGCGCGCTACATAGAGAAGGCTCCGCATCGTTTGGCTTGAATGGCGATTACGTCGGAACCTTCCCGGCATGGCGCGCCGTGGTATTTCTGGTTTCATACAGGAAGGGTGGGGGCCCATCGTGGACTCCCACCCTTCCCAGCAACAATCGATAATCGCCCTACTTGAAGCGCTTGATGAATTCGGCGCGTGTCGCCTTGAACTTCTTCTGCGCTGCCACCCAGTCCTTGAGACCCAGCAGCTTGTGCTTGCTCAGGTCGAGAAGATAGGGAGCCACGACCGCGGGCGGCTTGTAGCCGGCGCGGAAGCTGTAGACGGCCTCGCCTTCCACGTATACGTCGGTGCCCTCTTTGGTGAGGAGGAATTCAACCAACAGTTTGGCCGCGTTGGGATTCGGCGCGCCTTTGAGAGCGACCGCCTGGTTGCCCAGCATGACCTGGCCTTCTTTGTAGTAGCCGGTCCTGAGGACTTTGGCGAGGTCGGGTTTCTTGAGGACGTTCTGATACACACGGCCCGTAATGTTCCAGGGGTCGAGGCCGCGCTCGCAGTTGATGAGAACCTGCATCTTCGGCTCGGTGCGGAACATGACGACGGGCTTCGTAGCCTTCAAGGCATCCCAGTACTTGTTCATGTCCATGCCGTTCTCGATGAGCGAGATGACGGTGTTGGTGTAGGTGAAGCTCTTGGTGATGTCGCCGGCGATGGTCTGACCCATCACCTTTTTGGAGATCGTGTCGGCGTAGGACGTGACGTTGAGGTCCTTCATGCCCTTGCAGGCGGTGTTCCACACCGGCTGGAAGGTGTAGGCCAGAGGTGTCACGACGTAGGGGTAGTTCGCGTACTGGCCGGCTTTCTTGATCACATCCGCGAAGTTTTTGTTCCACTCGGCGCTGTCGAGCTTCTGGAATGCGCCGCGCTTATGGGCCGCTGCGAAGAAGCCGGGCGCGCTCACTACGTGGACGTCGACGGTGAATTTGTTGGCCTTGATCTCCTGGGTCACCTGGGCGACGGTGGAGCCGGTGCCCTTGCGCAGGTTGCGGAACTTGAAGCCGTCGCCGAGGCCGTAGTACTTGGCGAAGGCCGGGCCCATGCGCTTGGCGGTGCGGTCGCTGAACAGCGGGTTGATGATGGTGACGGCGCCCTCTTTTTTCGCAGCGCGCACGAGCTCTTTCTGGTTTTTCATCATCGCTTCGGACACGAGCGCGCCCGATGCGAAGACGGCCAGAGCCGCGAGGGCGGCGACGAAGTAACGGATACGGGGTTTCATTGAAAATCTCCTCATGCAGGAATAGAGTGGAGGCCAAGCCCCCGGTTATAAGAGTCAATCTATCTCGCTTGTCGCAACACTACCCGTGCAGGCGAAGAAAACGATGTGCCAGGTGCTTGTTTTCTTTGTCATGAACGGAGTAATGTACAGGTGAAAAATAAAGAGATTTTTCGAATCTGTCAATGCTGCTTTCTCCGGCCGGCGCGAAAATCCAGGGCGATGATTATTTCGCTTTTCTCCACCGTGAGAGATGTCGAAGAGAAACATCTATCCTGAAATGATCGGACTAATGAAACTCCGGTGATTCATCTGGTCGGCAGAATGGCGCGCATATCTCCGCTAGGAGAGATTCATGGCGAGGATTTTTTCTTGAACGCGCAATCGACCGGTTCGCCACTCATCCGGAGCCACCGGCTGGAAGCCCCCCGGGGTTCGTTCATGGAGCACGTGGAGGTGATCCTCATCGGGGATGGACCTTACGTTCTTTTCGATGCGGGCTATCCAGAGTGCATTCCCGAGTTGCTCTCCTGGGTGGAGGCCCGCGCCGGGGATGGACTCGATAAACTTGTTCTGACCCACCACCACTTCGACCACTCCGGCGGCGCGGAGGCGGTGTGCGACCGTTTCGGCGTCAAGGCCTACGCCCACCCCCTGGAGATGCGTTTACTGGAGGAGGAGCGGCCGAGTCTACCGGTCCTACCCATCAAAGAGGGGGAATTCGTCGATTTGGGAGAAATGCGTTTCGAAGCCATTCTGACGCCAGGCCATTCGCCCGGGCATCTTTCTTTCTGGTGGGAGGAGGAAAGGATTCTTTTGGGGGGCGACAACGTTTTGCTCCCTTCGACGACGGCGGTGACCGCTCCCAAGGGAAATCTGGGGGACTACCTCGAATCGCTCGAGAAGGTGAAGAAACTCGCGCCTCGCCTTATCTACCCCGGTCACGGCCCGGTGATCGAAGACCCGATCGGTAGGATTGACGAGCTGATCGAACACCGCAAGATGCGCGATGCGCAGTATCTTGAGGCGTTGGAAGAGGGCCACGACACGCCGGCCAAAATAGCGGAACTGATATATCAGGATTTGCCGGAGCGCCAGAGAAAGCTGGGCGCCAGTGTAATAGAGCTGCACCTCGAAAGGTTCGTGAAATCCGGAGAAGTCGCGTGCGATGATGGACGCTATTCATTGGTAAGTTCGCTTTAGGGGAGAGGGCTTTTGCTCACCAACTGCCACACGCTGGTTCTGCGGGCGCTGCTGGAACGCCACCCCGAGATGCCCCACCCGGGAGAGGACGCCTATGTCTACAACGTGGCGCCCGATTCTCTGCCCCTCTCAGGGGAATTCAAGCCCAGGGAAACCCACCGCTTCGCCCCTCCGGCAGGCGTGATGGAGCGATTCCCGAAACTATTGTGGGTGAAATGCCATCTGGTGGTCGACAACCTCTGCCACTACGGGAGCGTCGCCAAGGAAAAGAGCGGATTGTCTCCCTCTCAAAAGCAGGGCTACACCTACCGCAAAGGGGTCGAACTCATTCCTTTGATGCGCGAATTCACGCAGGAAGTGGGTGTTGCGCCCGATGATGCGAGCCTCCACTACCTCGCGCACGTTCTGGTGGAAATCGCAGTCGACTACGCCATACATCTCGATGACGGGACGGTGGGTGAGCAGCTTCGCGATGCCCAGGACGCGATGACGGAAGCGCAAAAACGCGAATACGCCGAGGGTCTCGGCGCCTTGTATGGATGCGCTCCCGAGAAAGTCGCGCGGGCGCGCGGCGCGCCCAAAAAGTTTTATGGCGATTGGCACGACGTGGAGCATCTCTTCGTGAATGGCCGGACGAAAATCGTCCTGAGGAAGCTCGGGCTGCCCTTCAGCGAGGAGAACACGGAGCGGACGTGCCGCCTCATCGAAGAGGGGGCGCGTATCACGAGCGATTATATGGATTTCATCGACGAGTCCGTGGATGCGCTCTCGGATTGGGCAACTTGGGAAGGAGAGGTCGCCATAGACGGCGTGATTCGATAATTCCTGTCTCTTATTCCTGACTGCATCTCAGAATGGCCAATATCGATTTCATCAAGGGCCGGAAGCATGCTGGCCCTTTGATGAAATACGAGTTGAGACGCAATACCGTCGCCAGGCCGCCATCCGGGCAAACCTATCCACCCATTCGGGTACCCCCTGAAACCTTTTTGTCTACGGCGCGGGGCTATCCCGTATCTAGGCGTTCTTTGCGAACCAAGCCGATTATTCCGGCCGTCAGGATTACGAGTTCTAGTTCACGGAGGCCTTGAGGCCCGCTCCCGCCTTGAACTTCGGCACGGTGGCCGCCGCCACCATAATCTCCTCGCCCGTTCGCGGGTTACGCGCCTTGCGGGCCGCCCGCTGTGAGACGCTGAACGTGCCGAAACCCGTGAGCGTCACCTTGTCTCCGCTCTTGAGCGCCGAGGTCACGGCTCCCACGAATGCGTCGACTACGCCCTGGGCGCTCGACTTGCTCAGGTTCGCCTGTGCGGCGATGGCGTCTGCGAGTTCACCTTTGTTCATTTTCTTCTTCTCCTCTTTCGCCCTGAGCGGCGCGCGGGCGGTGCGTGCGCGCTCACGCCTACTCTGTTCGTTGAAGCAACCTCCAACAACAGAAATCCAAAATGTTTTAGGCGGAAATGAAATACGGGGCGGGTAATTCCTTAACTACAAGCGAATTATAGCTATCTGCGCCATTACTTGCAAGCGCAAAACGCTTGTCTGGCAAGGGATGGCGCTGAAATCACCGGACGGGGAATTTCCACATCGCATCGTTCCCGACCATCTGATCGTAGGAGAAAAGCGCGACGCCATCGGCGCCGGCCGTTCGGGCTGCGCGCCATTCGCGCCACAGGCCTGCCGGGTTATTGGTGAACAGGTATGCGCCCAGGCCGATGACGACTCCGGGCGCGTGCGGATTCGAGGTTTTCACTTTCTTGGCGGCGAGTACGCTTCGGCTGATTTGAGCGGCCAGGTGCACGTCTCTCGTATAATTCATCACGACCGCCTTATCGAGAAACCCGCCTTCCAGCCAGCCGCGCCAATCCTGAAACGCAGAGAGATAGGCCCGCTCCGCCCAGGAAAGAACTGCTGCAGAAACAACAACTTGTCTCCTCAAACCTGTGGTTGTTTCATGAACGCCGCGAACCGCAGCGGTGACTTGCTTGCGCCTCCAGGCATCCCACGCCGCTGCGTCGACGCGCATTGCGCTTGCGCGCGGCGCGGTTTTCCGGGTCTCCTGCGCGAAACGGGCGACCGAGGCCTCGTTGTAGCCGAAATCGAGACGCGAGGAGAAATGCGACCCCGGCGATATGGGAAGCGCGTAGGGGTAGCGGATGAAATCGAGGTGGATGCCTGCAAGACGCGGATAGTTCCGCACGAGATGCGCCGCGACGTCCGTGATGCGTTTTCGTACTCCCAAGTTGCCTGGATCGAGAAAAATTCCCGGTGTTCCGAGACCGAAGCCTTTCGCCCAAGCGGGTTTTCCCGACAGGGGATATTCGAGCAGAGAGCGCCCGTATTGATCCCTGAGAACGGCTTCTTTCCCGAGTTCACGGATGATGGGCGCATTTTTGTTTCTCGCAAGCGCGAATGCGTTTATCCACGCGTGGACCCTGATGGGACGCTCGGATTCCTCGCCTCGGGAGGCCAGATCGAGCAGCAAGGCCAGAGGGTCCTGCCCGGCGCGTTTTGAGGGAGAGTCATCGGCCAGCTTCGTGGGAAACCACGCACGGCCCGAGCGGTAGACCTGCGCGTAGATGTCCGTAACGCCGGCGGCGCGCGCGCGCTTTACCAGCGCCTTGATTTTATCTGCGCTGTCCAGGGTTCTGTTCGCGCCTTCCGCCTGCACCCAAAGGCCGACCTCGAAGGATTTGGGCGCGAAGAGGCGCACGAGAAAATTCTCGTGAAACGAGGAGCATCCTGAGATCAGGAGCGCGATGAGCAGGAGACAGGGCGCGCCTGTGCGGGGGAATCGATTCATGCGGGATTTCCCGCGGGCGGGAACAGATGCACACAAACTACACTTTGCGCCGGGGGGAGGTCAACGGAAAAGAAAAATGCGTCCCACTCGGGGTTGTTGAAAAAGACCTTTTCATGATTCCACGTATGGAGCCGACCATGGAGGGATGAAACTTTAATCCTTTCTTGCAGAGCGCCAATCAACCACTCCTCCCTTGAGGGGGAGTCGCAGAAGCCGAGCGTTTTTTGCGAAGGCTGATGCGGTGGGGGGGAGAATGCGCTTTATCGCCATTCCGGATTATCCCCCCACCGATTCGCTTGCGGGCTTACGCCCTTAGCTCATCGTCGAGCTTTCCCCTCGGGAAGCTCGACCCTCAAGGGGGGAGTGATTCCTCTCTCCTCGGGCTTTTTCAACAGCCCCTCCTCGGTCGGCATTGATTGTCGGAATGCCGATGGCGGTCAATTCCGACCGAGGATGACTTTTCCAGCAGACCCCACTCGGGCCGTATTCTCGCTATTCGGTGCTAAGCGCTCTTTTCGTCGTCAGGGCGGCTTCGGCCAGCGCCGCCTCCTCCATCTCCCGCATGGCCTCTTCCTTTATTTCGCGGTACGCCTCGATGGCGTTTTGGGTCGATATCCCTCCCTCCAACGCTTCCCAGCCGGCCAGCGCCGCGCCCAGATGCGCCGCCTCGTGCGCTGCGGCGTGCTTCGAGGCGATGGCGTCGACGTCCACCGAGGCGATGCGGATATCGCGGCTTTCGATAACACTCATTGTGTTGAGGACGAGGACGCCGCCTGGCTTGAGGGCGCCCCCCATCGGGGGCACGACGGCGAGGAGGGGGTCGCAGACGATTTCAAGGTCGTACTCCGCCGGGATGGCGAGGTCGGTGAGTTGTTCGCGTGAAATTTTCACCACCGCCCTGTCGGGCGAGCCCGGGGGAGAGGGAAAGCCGGGTGTGCGCACCTGGGCGGAGAACCCGGCCTGGTTGGCTGCGGCGGCGAAGATGCGCGCTGCGCTCAGGAAGAGGGCCTCCCCGCCGATTTCGCGTCTTCCATGAAAACAAACCACGCGCATGTTGTCTTCCCGTTCCCGAGGAGAAAAACCACAAACCCTTCAACTGCCATATCAGATACGAAGGTTCTTTTCCATGTTTCAAGTTGACATCGAAAACGCGCGCTCGCAATATGGCCCCAGGAAATTTCCCCAGGACCTGCGCCGCCCGAGTGTTCCGATGAGTCGATGTCCGGGCAGATGATGGAGAGTGCGTTTTGAGCAGGAAGTTCAAGATATTCACATACGGCTGCCAGATGAACCGCTACGATACCGAAACGATTACCGGGTATCTGGAAGCCGAAGGGTATGAGGAGACCGAATCGAACGAAGCGGCCGACCTCATCCTGCTGAACACCTGCTCGATTCGCGACAAGGCGGAGCAGAAGGTCTATAGCCAGATCGGGCGCCTCGACAAGCTCAAAAAATCGAATCCCGGTCTCAAGGTCGGCGTGTGCGGCTGTTTCGCCACGCGCGACGGGGAGGCGATTGCGAAGCGTGGCAAGGCGGTCGACCTCGTCTTCGGCACCCAGAATATCGCCAAGCTCCCGGTGCTGCTCGAGGAGATGGAAGAGCGCCGGGTGGTCGATACCGAACCTGTCGCGCCTGATTTCACCGAACTCGCTCCCATGGTGCGCGGCGGCGGCCTGAACGCCTTCGTGAGCATCGCGCGCGGCTGCGATAATTTCTGCACCTTCTGCGTCGTGCCCTACACGCGCGGACCCGAGTGGAGCAAGCCGAGCGAACTCATCGTAGACGAAGTCGAGCGCGCGGTGGGGGAGGGTTTCCGCGAGGTAACCCTCCTCGGCCAGAACGTGAACTCCTACGGCCGCAAATCCCCGGATGAGCTCACTTTCGGCGGCCTGCTGAGGCGCCTGGACGATGTGGAGGGCCTCGAGCGCATCCGCTTCATGACGTCGCACCCCAAGGATTGCGATGAGGACATGGTCGACGCGATGGGGGAATCCCCCAAAGTGTGCGAGCATCTCCATCTTCCGGTTCAATCGGGTGCGGACGCGGTGCTCGCGCGCATGGAGCGCGGCTACACGGCGGAGGAATATCTCGAAAAGGTTTCGCTCTTCAGGGAGCGCGTGAAGGACGGCGTGTTGACTTCCGACGTCATCATCGGCTTCCCCGGCGAGCGGGATGCCGATTTCGAGGATACGCTGCGCGTCCTGCGCGAGGCGCGCTACGACAACATCTACATGTTCAAATACTCCCCCCGGCCCGGTACGCCCGCGTTCGCGATGGAAGACACCCTGCCCGAAGAGGTGCTCACCGAGCGCTTCGATGAGGCCAGCCGGGTGCAGCGCGAGGTGACGGAGAACCTGCATGCGGAGCTCGTCGGGAGCATCCAGCAGGTGATGGTCGAGAGCGCGGTGAAGCCCAAGAGCGCGCCCGCCGGATGCGCGGGCTGCCCGGATTTTGCGGATGAATCGGACTCGAACTGGTTTGCGGGTCGCAGCCGGGGCAATCACAGGGTACAATTATACGCGGAGGGTTTTACGCCAGAGCCTGGAGACGTGGTCGAGGTGAAAATCATGCGGGGCGGGGTTCACTCTCTGGCGGGCGTCTCGCCGCCGAGCGCCGTGGCGATGGAGGAAGACGAATGATGATCGAGATGAAAGTCAAGGGCCTCACGCTCGATCCGCACACCAACGTGCCGATTGTGGTGCTGCGCGAGACCGAGGGAGATCGCGCGCTGCCCATCTGGGTGGGCATTTTCGAGGCGCACGCCATCGCGCGCGAGATCGAGAGCTTCGAGACGCCGCGTCCGATGACCCACGATCTGATCAAGAACATGATCAACGACTTGAAGGGCCGGGTCGATAGGATCCTCATCAACGATCTGAAAGACAACACTTTTTTCGCCGAAATACATCTTTCCGTGAACGGATCGGAAATCGTCGTCGATTCGAGGCCCTCCGACGCCATCGCGGTGGCCCTTCGCATGGGCAGCCCCATTTTCGTGGAGGAGAAGGTGCTCGAGGAGGCGAAGAGCATCCAGTTCAACGAAGAGGAAGTGAAAGAGGGCGTTTCCGGGATGGAGCCGGGCAGCGGTGAAGACGCGCCCCCCGAGTCGGAAAAGCCATTGGAGGAAGAGCCCGAGGACATCAAGGAATGGCTCAAGGACCTCAAGCCCGATGATTTCCTGAAAGAGGACAACAACTAAGGCGAGGCTCGCCCGGGCGTCGCCCCCACCGGAGTTTGAACGCTTTGCTTCTCTATCTCTTGCGACACGGTGAGACGGACTGGAACGTCGAACAGCGCATCCAGGGTGTCTCCGATACGGCGCTCAACGAGGTAGGCGTCGCGCAGGCCGAGGCGCTCGCCTGCGCGCTGCGCGGACGCCCTATCGCCTGCGTCTACGCGAGTCCGCTCAGGCGCGCGAGGCGCACCGCCGAAATCGTCGCGCAAGCTCTCGACGCGCCCCTGTTCGAGGAGGCGGGCATCGCCGAGTTGAACCAGGGCGAACTCGAGGGAGAACCGTTCCGGCGGCTTCCCGAGACGCACCCCGATTTCATGCGCGTATGGCGGAACCATCCCGCCCGCGCGCGCATGCCGGGCGGCGAGACGCTCGCGGAATTGCAGGAGAGGGCCTGGGCGGCGGTGGAACGCTTCCTCGCGGCGCATGAGGATGAAGTCATCGCGGCGGTGAGCCACAATCTGGCGATCATCATGATCCTGTGCAGGATTCTGGGCGTGGAACTCGACGGCTTCCGGCGGATACGACAGCACAACGCCGCCATGAACATCATCGAGCATTCGCCCGAGCGGGGCTGGAGCGTCGTGACGATGAACTCCCTGGCGCACCTTCAGGACGCGCCCGTCTCGGAGCGGAATCCCTATCAGCCCTATATCTGAGGTCGCGGCCGGTGAGGTCGCGCCGCGGGGTAACTGCGCGGCTCAGTCGTAGTCCTTGCCCTCGGGGTCGGAGACGTTCCGGTAGTAGTCCTGGATGTCGTCGACGAGGCGGTCGACATCGCTTTTCGGTTTTTTCCGCTTGGACGCCATGCAGCGGTGCAGCAGATAGAAGGCGATGAACCCCAGGAAAAAACCCAGGGCCGCGCCGTCCAGGAATGTCTGGTATCCGCCCATCGGAACGCTCCAGCCTGTGATTTGGTGTATGGACTTACCTTAGCTTCGGGGGCGTTCGCCTGTCAACTGAACGGACGGTTAGGCCAATGCGCCGAGAAGCGTTAAGGTGCTGAAATGTAGCGATGAAGAACTTTATCCGCAGCGAGTATTAAAATGAGCGCGCGAGAGCACAGGACATACACGATCAAGCGGCCCGCGATTTCTCCCGCGCGGCGCAAGGCGTATGAGGATAAGCTCAACCCCCAGCAATTAGAGGTCGTGATGGCGGGCGGGGGGCCGCTGCTCGTCATCGCGGGCGCGGGCAGCGGCAAGACGCACACCATCACCTACCGCCTCGCGCGCCTGGTGGAAGACGGCGTCGCGCCCGAATCCATCCTCCTCGTAACTTTCACGAACAAGGCCGCGCGAGAGATGCTCCACCGGGTCGCCTCCTTGATCCAGACCGACGCGCGGCGCGTCTGGGGCGGTACGTTCCACCACGTGGGGAATCTGATACTCAGGCGATACGGTAACCTCATCGGCTACGGGCCGAATTTCACCATCCTGGACCGCGAGGACGCGGCCGATCTGGTCACCGAGTGCATCCGCCTCGCGGGGTTCGACCCCAAGGAGAAGTATTTCCCGAGAGGCCGCGTTCTGGAGTCAATCTTTGCTCTCGCCGCCGATACCGATCGGGGCGTCGCGGAGACGGTGCTGAATCGCTTCTCATACCTGGCGGACCGCGTGGGCGAGATGGAGCAAATCGCCGCCCGATACGAAGAGCGGAAGAAAGAGCTTCAGGCCGTGGATTTCTCGGGCCTCCTCTCCCTCACGCGGGATTTGCTCACCGAAAACGAAGAGGTGCGGCGGGAACTCCAGGCGCGCTTTCGCTACATCCTCGTGGATGAATACCAGGATACGAACAAAGTGCAGGCCGACCTGGTGGACCTGTTGGCCGGTGAGCAGAGAAACGTCACCGTGGTGGGGGACGATGCACAGAGCATCTACAGCTTCCGGGGTGCTCATTTCGAGAACATCATCACCTTTCCCGAGCGATACCCCGACGCCAGGCTCTTCCGCCTGGAGGAGAACTACAGGAGCACGGCCAACATCCTGACGCTCGCCAACGCCTCCATCGCCCACAACAGGCGCCAGTTCAAGAAAAACCTCAAGACCACGCGCGGCGAGGGGATGAAACCCGCCCTCGTGGCCGCGCGCGACGCCATGCAGCAGGCGGACTTCGTGGTCGACCGCACGCTCGCGCTGCGCGATGAGGAGGACGTGCCGCTCTCCCAGATCGCGGTGCTCTACCGGGCGCACTACCACTCGATGGAACTTCAGATGGAGCTCACCCGCCGGGGCATTCCCTTCGAGATCAGGAGCGGGCTTCGCTTTTTCGAGCAGCGCCACATCAAGGACGTCACTGCGTTCCTGAGGCTCGTGAGTTCGCCTGCGGACGAACTGGCCTGGAAGCGCGCGCTCAAGCTCCTGCCCGGCGTGGGAGACGTGACGGCGCACAGGATCTGGGAGCAGGTGAAGATATGGGAGGAGCCCTTCTCCTTTCTGGAGAGTGGAGAGGTGAGTTTCGTCCCCGGGAACGCGCGCGCGAGTTTCGAGATTTTCAGAAAGCTTGTCGTCGAGCTGACGGGCGCGCCCCGCGCCGCCGCTGGGGAGAAGCCGTCCGTCCTCCCGCCGACGGAGATGATCAACCTCGTGCTGGACAGGTTTTATCAGGAATACGTCGAGAACACCTTCGAGGACGCGCCGACGCGCATCGAGGACGTGCGCCAGCTCGCGGAATACGCGGTGCAGTACGACGGGGCGGCGGCGTTTCTCTCCGAACTCGCGCTCATGGGAACGGCCGCAGCAGCAGGACCCGCGGCTTCGGGCGAGCGAGACGAGCCGGACGAGTCGATGGTCCTGACCTCGGTTCACCAGGCGAAAGGTCTGGAGTGGAAGGTGGTGTTTCTTATCTGGCTCACCGACACACGCTTCCCCTCGACGCGCTCCCTGACGGACCCAGAGGGCGAGGAGGAGGAGAGGCGGCTTTTCTACGTCGCCCTCACGCGGGCGAAGGATGAACTCTACATGTGCCAGCCCATGCTCGAGAGCGAGAAGTGGAACATGGGTGCGTTCTCACGTCTTTCGAGATACGTGGAGGAGTTGCCGGGTGAACTCTATGAGCGCTGGCTGCTGGAGGAGGAGGCGATAGGGGCGCCGCAGGATGAAGATGCCCAAGGTCCTGTTTCTCGCCCCGCCGATCCCGATGAGCCCGACGGCCTGCGCTATGAATACGATGCGGATGCTTGAGCGCTTGTTCGCCGCCGCCGCTTCGCGCTATGATTTTCCCCCGAATCCCAGTCATGATTTACCGTCATATATAGGATAGAAATTCGTATCATTCGCCGTCATAAATGGAGGAATGAAATTCGTGTCTGAAACGAAGGAATACGCGCCGGGAAGTTTCTGCTGGGCCGATCTGGTGGCGAAAGAAGTGGGCGTCGCCAAGGATTTCTACACGTCCCTGTTCGGCTGGACGTTTGAGGATAGGCCCGTGATGGAGGAAGCCGTCTACACGATCTTCTCGAAAGAGGGAAAACAGGTCTGCGCCATGTTCGAGATGTTTTCGGGAATGCTCGAAAGCGGCCACCCCTCTTTCTGGCAGAGCTACGTGTCGGTCGAGAACGTGGATGAGACCGTAAAAAGAGCGGCCGAACTCGGCGGCCAGACCGCCCAGGAGCCTTGCGACGTGTTCGACGCGGGCCGCATGGCGATGATCCGCGATCCGGGCGAGGCGTTCCTGTGCCTCTGGCAGCCGAAGGCGCACAAGGGCGCCGACGTCATGGGCGAGCCGGACGCGCTCAACTGGAACGAACTGCTCACGAAAGACGTTGTGCGTACGGGCGCTTTCTATGCCGACCTGTTCGGCTGGACGAGCACGGTGATGCCCAACCCAGCAGGTGGGGACTACACGGTGTTCATGAGCGGCGAGGAGCCGCGCGCCGGGATGCTCGAACTCACGCCCGAGATGGGCGAAATGCCCCCACACTGGGGGGTGTATTTCGGGGTGGAGAACTTCGACGCTGCGCTTGAAAAGGCAATCGGCCTGGGCGGGCAGGGCACGTTTCCCCCGATGGATATTCCCGACGTGGGCAGAATCGGCGGGATCATGGACCCGCAGGGGGCGTGCTTCACGGCGATGGAATCGGCGATGGCGTCTGCGGATTATGGCGTTTGATTCTTATGGCCTTGAAACGCCCGCCATCAACGGCGCAAGGACGCGCTAAACGGCTTATTTCGACAGGAGCATGAAAACGCATGAACTATAAAACCATCGACCCCGCCGACAACCACTGGCGGCAGAACTACCGCCTGCTCGTCGGCTCCGTCGTGCCGAGGCCCATCGCCTGGGTGAGCACCATAAGTGCGGACGGCTACGCGAACCTCGCCCCTTTCAGCTTCTTCACCTGCGTGGGCCACGACCCGCCCCTGCTCTCGATATCGGTGGGCGTGCGCGAAAGTTCCTACAAGGACACGGCGCGCAACATCATGGAGACGCAGGGCTACGTCATCCACACAGTGGTGGACGGCCTGGAGGAGCAGATGAACATCTGCGCGGACGACTACCCCTTCGAGGTGAGCGAGTTCGAAGAGGCGGGCCTGACGCCGGTAGATTCCGACCTCGTGAAGGCGCCCCGCATCGCGGAGGCCCCCGTGGCCATGGAGTGCCAGTTCCGCCACCTCATCACGAACGGGCGCGAGCACCTGACGAACGTCATCATCGGCGAGGTGGTGCGCTGGCACGTTCGCGAGGACGTGATGATCGAGGAGGGGAAATACATCGACCCCGTGTTGCTCCGGCCCGTGGGCAGGCTCGCGGGCAACGGGTATTGCCGCTCGCATGACGTGTTCGACATGCAGCGGCCCGACAGGAAGGCGACGCAGTTCAGCCCCAAAGGCTGAGCCGGAATCATACCGATATCCTCTTAAGCGAAGGAGGGGAGTGAGATGAGCGATATTCCAGAAACCATGAAGGCCGCGGTCACGCACGGCGCGCACGAGGTGCGCATCGAGCAGATTGCCGTACCCGATTACGAACCCGATCAGGTGCTGGTCAAGGTCGCCGCCTGCGGCATCTGCGGCACGGACATCCATATCTACGAGGGGCACATGCGCCCGATGTGGCCGCCGTTTTATCCCTTCATCCAGGGGCACGAGTGGGCGGGGGTAGTGGCCGCCATCGGAAGCGGCGCGAAAACCGACCTCCAAGTGGGCGATCGCGTCATCATGGAGCCGACGGTCGGCTGCGGCGCCTGCGCCACCTGCATACGGGGCGACTACCACATCTGCGAGAACGCCGCGAAGCCGGACGGCGGCTACAAGCTCCTCGGCCATACGGCGAACGGCGCTTTCAGCGAATACGGCCTGGCGCCCCCGAACAACCTCCACAAGATGCCCGACTCCATGAAATGGGAGGACGCGGTGATCGTGAACCAGGTCGTCATCGCGCTCCACGCGCTGGAGCGCGGGGGCGTGGAGCCGGCCGACACCGTGGCGATTCTGGGCCCCGGCCTGCTGGGCCTCGCCGTCCTCCAGCTCGTCAAGATGATGGGCGCGTCCAAGACCTTCATCACCGGACGCGGCTACCGGCTGGGAATCGCGGAGGAACTCGGCGCGGACCGCACCATCGACATCACGAAGGAAGACCCCGTCGAGGTCGTGATGAATGAGACGGACGGCCGCGGGGTGGACCTCGTCATCGAGTGCGCTGGCCCGCCCGAGGTGATGCGCCAGGCGGTGGACATGGCGCGGCGCGGCGGGCGTGTGGTGCTCGAGGGCATCAACGGCGGCCAGGAGACGGCTTTCAACACGGATCGCATCGTGCTCGACGAGATCGCCATATTCGGCGGGCGCGGTTCGCCCAACTGCTACCCGCGGGCGATCCAGATTATCGCCGACGGTCACATCGCCATCGACAAGATGCTCACGCACTCGTTCGCGCTCGATGACTTCAACGAGGCGATGCGCATGTTCAAGGCGCGCGAAGACGGCGTGATGCGCGTGATGCTGACGCCGTAAAATTCACCGCGCAACTTTCAAGACGCGCGACCGGGCCGCCGGGCCCTGTTTCAGCGATATGAGGAGATGATACAGATGACCGAGAAACTCCTGCCCACCACCGTCGTGGGCAGCTACACCCAGCCCGACTGGCTCATCGACCGAGAGAATCTCACCACGCGGCTCCCCCCTCGAGTGCGGGTTCAGGAGATATGGCGCATCCCGCCCGAGTATCTGGAAGCCGCGCAGGACGATGCCACCCTCCTCGCCATCCGCGACATGGAGCGCGCGGGAATCGACATCATCTCGGACGGCGAGGTGCGCCGCGAGAGCTATTCGAACCGCGTCGCCACGGCCCTGGGCGGCATCGACACCGAGAACCACGGCTATGCGAAAGACCGCTCGGGCCGGGACAATCCCGTCCCCCGCGTGATGGGCAAGATCCACCGCCCCAAGCCCATCGAGGTGAGCGACGTGGAGTTTCTGCGCGCCAACACGGACCGGCGGATCAAGATCACCCTGCCGGGGCCGTTCACCATGACGCAACAGGCGCAGGATGATTATTACGGGGGCGATCAGCGCGCGATGGCACTCGACTACGCCCGCGCGGTGAACGAGGAGGTGAAGGACATGTTCGCCGCGGGCGCCGACGTGGTGCAGATAGACGAGCCCTACATGCAGGCGCGCGCGGAGATAGCCAGGGAGTTCGCCCTGGAGGTGATCGCCGAGGCCTTGAAGGGTGTCGAGGGCACGACCGCTCTCCACATGTGCTTCGGCTACGCGGCCATCCATGCCTGGCAGGGACTGGGAAAACCCGACGCCTATTCCTTCCTGCCCGAGCTCAACGAGAGCGACATCGACCAGATATCCATCGAGGCGGCCCAGCCGCGCATCGACCTCGCCGTTCTGGAGAAGCTGCCGGACAAGACCATCATCCTGGGCGTCATCGACAACGACGACCCCGAGATCGAATCGCCCGAAACCGTCGCCGCGCGCATCCGGGCGGCGCTCGAGCACATATCGCCCGAGCGGCTCATCCTGGCGCCCGATTGCGGCATGAAGTACATGCACCGCGACGTCGCCTTCGGCAAGCTCAAGTCCATGGCCGAGGGCGCGGCCATCGTGCGCCAGGAGATTGGGGGGTAGGGGGGCCGGCTGAAGTCAATCCGCGTTGTTGCCGAACGCGGTTTCGCGCAAGGCGGTGTTGATGCGGGACTGCCACCCCTTGCCGCCTTCTTTGAAGTGGGCTACTACGTCCGCATCGAGTCGAATGGTGGTCTGCACCTTGGTGGTTTTTTTCTGCGGACCGCGAAATCGGCGGGGCGCGTTCCCTGACAATTCTCCCCGTGCGTGGGCCGCGACGACCTCGGGCACGACTTCCGAGGCCGGGCGCATCTTGGCCAGCATCTCCTTGGACAAGGGACGATCCTCCGGCTCCATCGGTGCGTTGTTCCTTCGTTTTCTCGCCATTTTCACTCCTTCGTTCTGTCTCTTTTGTGCAACACGGCAGATCGTAATAACAATCAGCGCGGAGCACAATCGGGGTCGTTGAAAAAGCCCTTGCCAAAGGAGCAACCCCCCCTACCCCCCCTTGACAGGGGGGTATAAAAAGGCGACGCCCGCCGCCGTTAGAGGGGGTTTTGATTTTTCTGGCCCCCCTGATAAGGGGGGGTAGGGGGGGTTGCCTTGATCCCCTGACAAGGGGGCTTTTTCAACCCCTCAATCGCTTCGCCCGGCCAAAGCGCACCATCGCTATTCTGCGTCTGTGGATTGGTGGCTCAGGCTCCCGGTTGTGGTATGGTGTCCGCATCATCCGCCCACCGAAGCGTTTCGGATACCCACATGGCAACAAGCACGAAAGCGCAAGTGCGCAAACCGGACCTCACAACCCATAATGAAAAACTGACGCCCCCTCTCAAGTGGGCGGGCGGCAAGCGGTGGCTCATACCGCACATTCAACCCTACTGGGACAAACACAGTGAGCGCCGTCTCGTCGAGCCTTTCTGCGGCGGGCTGGCGGTCGCGCTGGGACTCAACCCCGAACGGGCGCTTTTGAACGACATCAACGCCCCCCTCATGAACTTCTACGCCTGGCTGAAGAAGGGCCTTTCGCGCGCCCGGCTCGACATGCGAAACGACGCGGATACCTACTACGCCCACAGGGAGCGGTTCAACGCGCTTCTCATGAGCGGACGAGGGCGCAACAAGGAGGCGGCGGAGCTTTTCTATTACCTCAACCGCACGGGCTACAACGGGCTTTGCCGCTTCAACGGCAAGGGGGAGTTCAACGTCCCCTTCGGACGCTACAAGCGCATCAACTACGTGAAAAATTTCAGCGCTTACCAGGAGATATTCGAAGGCTGGGAGTTTCTGCGCCGGGACTTCGAGACGCTCCCCATGAAGCCCGATGATTTCATCTACGCGGACCCGCCTTATGACGTAGAGTTCACCAAATACGCCAAGGAGGATTTCTCCTGGGCGGATCAGGTGCGCCTCGCGGAATTTCTCGCCGCGCACGGAGGCCCCGTCGTCCTCTCGAACCAAGCGACAGAGAGAATCGTGGAACTGTATGAGGAAAAGGGATTCGCCCTTCAGTTCTTGGAAGGTCCGCGCCGGATCAGTTGCACCGGCGATCGCTCTCCTGCGCGAGAGGTTTTGGCGGTGCGGGGGATTGAGAAATGAGTGCTGCACGCAATACGCGAACTGGCAGCGTCTTGGAAGCAATGGTACTGCCTGCGCTAGCGAATGGGGGATATCGTTATCAAACACAAGTGCGTATTGGTGAAAGGCCGAATGGAAGGCGTCATTACTTGGATGTCTTGGCGAATGACGATGATGACAATGAATATCTCATCTCACTCAAATGGCAACAGGTTTCCGGTACCGCCGAGCAGAAAGTTCCCTATGAAATAATATGTCTCGCCGAAGCGATACAGAAAGGTAGCGCCACAAAAGCATATCTTGTCCTTGGTGGTTCCGGGTGGAGTCTGCGCGATTATTATTTAAGTGGCGGCTTGAACCATCATTTAGTACATGCGGAATTAGTCACCATAACCGACTTGGAAAATTTCGTCGCTATAGCGAATCAAGGCAAGTTATGAAAAAGGGAGAGGCGTTGAGACAAATCATCATCAAACGTGGAAAGGATGGTTTCTGGGTCGCCGAGTGCCCCAGCCTGCCCGGCTGTATCAGCCAGGGTCAATCCAAGAAAGAGGCCGTTCAAAATATCCGAGAAGCCATCGAGGGCTATATCGAGGTTTTGGAGGAGGAAGGAGAGCCGATACCTTTGGCATAGTTCTATTTTGAAAAAAAGGGGCGCATATATGCGCCCCCTACAATTCCTTCCGATTGGATTTGTTTCCCCCTACTCACCACCCTCCTGAAACGCGATGCGCTCGCCGGGAGGCTCCACGACGAGGTGGAGTGCCTCGGCCACCCGGCCCGTCAGGTTCCACAGCCCGCATATGAGAGTAAGCGAAACGAGTTGTTCGGTGGAGAAATGTTTTTGCATGGCCGCGAACGCCGCGTCGTTATTCTTCGCCGTTAAATTTGTGACTTCCTCCGCCCAGCAGACCGCGGCTTTTTCTTTCTCGTTAAAGAGGTCGCTCTCCCGCCAGCCGTCCCCCTCCAATAGATTGATTTTCTCCTGCGAGATGCCATGAGCCCGACCGAGCTCGACGTTGTGCCCGAGTCAGTTGTTGCACTCGGTCAAGATGGCCGTCTTGATGATGACGAGCTGGGCCATGTGGATGTATTCGGGGTCGGTGTCCCGGTGCTGGACTCTCAGTTTTCCGTCCATGATCTGCCAGCCCTCGACGAAGCCGGGCGCCCAGCCGAGCAGGCGCAGGAAGCGCGACACCTTGCCCCAGCGCTTCACGCCGCGCTCATAGAGGGGCGCCAGTTCATCGGCCAGGTGCTCGGGGATGTCGTCCGGGTCGATGAGCGGTACGCGGGGGAGGGGGCAGGCCATCATCTCCTCGGTGACGCCCATATCCTGAGAGAGGCCGGTGGCTTCGTTTATCGGCATGGTGAAATCCTTTTCTGATGATGCGTGAACGGTTAAGAGTGAACGGGCGTATTCTCGCGTAATGCTGGGGGTGGGATCAACGGGGGAGTGGATTGCAGGAAGAAATAAGAACCATGAACAAGAAGGAAATTGCCTGCCGTAGGGACAGGTCGCGACCTGTCCCTACAATCTTGGAGCTCTTATGCCGCGCTCATCCGGGCGATTCACGAATCGCCCCTGTTCCCTATAAGATACGAACGAGGAGACGACGACAAGATGCCCGAATTCATCATCGCGCAGACAGTAGAAGACTACCGGGAGGCTCGAACCTTGCTGCGCGAGTACGAGGCCGCGAGCGAGGTGGACCTGTGCTTTCAGGGTTTCGAGGAGGAAGTCGAGACCCTGGAGCGAATGTACGGCCCGCCGGGGGGAAAGTTTCTCTTGGTGCGCACAGGAGACGCCACAGCGGGCGGCGTTGCGCTTCGGGATTTGGGCGGCGGAATCTGCGAGATGAAGCGGCTTTATCTAAGGCCCGGTTTCAGGGGGTGCGGCCTGGGGAGAAGGTGTGCGGAGCGGATCGTCCGGGAAGCGCGGGAGATGGGCTACGCCTCGATGCGGCTCGATACGCTTCCCTCCATGCAGGAGGCCATCGCGCTTTACCGCTCGATGGGTTTTGTGGAGATAGACCCGTATACCGATAACCCCGTTCTGGGCGCGCTCTTCATGGAGTTGGTGTTGGGGTAAATAGTGCGCGAGATTCTTTGTCCGAGTCGCATACCTGCGCCCCGTTTCCGGGGCAAAGTGAGGGATGTATAAAACCGTAGGGGCGATTCGCGAACCGCCCCTACAATTTTCTGCAAGAAAGCAGGGCGGACACAGGGGTCCGCCCCTACAGCAACGAGACTTGCCTCTTCAACCGGGGCCGGCTACACGCCCAGCGCTCTCTTGGCCTTGCCGTGATCCTTGGGATTCACCCAGAAGATGGCGCCGTAGCGCTTCCTGCCCGCGGCGATGGCCGTGATGGCGGTGATGTTGATGCCGGCGTCACCGAGCTTGGTGAAAATCGGCAGCAGCGCTCCCGTGCGGTCCGTGCCCTCGACGAGGAAGGCCTTTTTCCGCGGGCTGAGCTTGATCTTCGCCTTGCGCGCGAAGGAGGTGAAGGCGCGAGCGTCCTCGGGCACGATGTCGACCTGAACGCGCCTGCGCTCGGGGAATGCGTGCACCGCCAGCAGGCTGACGCCGGCATCCTTCAGCATGGAGGCGAGGGCGGCGCCCTCTCCCGGTTTGTTGGAAGCGGTCATGTAATAGTAGGGTACTTCACGAACTGTCTCGGCCATTGCCTGTCTCCTGATTGACCCGGCGTCGCCGGGGGGCGGTTATTCTCGAATCATGGGCCGCAACTGAGCGCGCGCCTCAATATAAACAATCATACAACACGAGGCGAGGGCAGGGAAACGGGGGAAATCCCGAGCGAGGGGGGAGGATCGTGCTGATCCATACGGCGTGATTGTTCCGCCCTGGAAGCAGGGAAACACCGCTTCGCAATTTCCGGGAAAACGGAAGCTCTCGCTCATCGGTCGAAGCGGGTATCACGCGCCGTCCGCGCGCTTCGAAAGATGGGAAATCCACTCGTCCACGGGCTCCGCAATCACGCGCGCATTTCCCCGCATTTGCCGCCGGCGGTTTTTCGACGGGATGGGCGAGAATCCCTCGCGCGACAGCGCGTGTTCTCATGGGTGGGAGCAGGGGGAGAAAATGGAAGGGCGATTCGGCATCGGGTCGGAGGCGCAGCGATTTTTTCAGCCGGGACGAGTGGCCTCTCCCCGGATCAGTGAATCGTTTTCGAACCCGAGTAGGGGCCGTCAGGAATTCCCGAAAAATACGATAAAATTCGATAAATAACTGAAAATATAAACTGGATGAATAATCCGTTTTAAGTTGCTGATATCAAAAGGTTTGACTCTTAAGCAGGCATCACCTTGGGGTGTTCGAGCATCTCCTTGAGGGTGGAAAGGAATTCGGCCGCCGGCGCGCCGTCCACCACGCGGTGGTCGGCGTTGATGCCGACGAAGGCCGTCGTCCGGGCGACGACCTCGCCGTTTCGCACCACGGCGCGCTCTCGCGCCGCCCCCACCGATAGGATGGCGGATTCGGGGTGGTTGATGATGGCGCTGAAATGGTCGACTCCGTAAGCGCCCAGGTTCGAGACCGTGAAGGTGCCGCCCTCGAGCGCATCGAGGCCTAAAGCGCCCGCGCGGGCCGCTTCGGCCAGCGCTCGCGACTCGCGCGAGATGGCGTCGATGGATTTCTGGTCGGCGCCCCGGATGACGGGGACCATCAGTCCCTGTTCGACGGCTACGGCCACCCCGATGTTCACGTCCTGCATTTGCTCCAGGGCGTTTTCGGTGAGGCGAACGTTCACGGCCGGACAGCGGCGCACGGCGCGGGCGGTGTAGAAGAGAATGAGATCGTTGATGGATACCTTGACGCCGAGGTCGTTTTCCCACGCCTGGCGGCTGGCCTCGCGTACGGCCAGGAGATTCGTGAGGTCCACCTCGGCCTGCATCGTGATGCGCGGAACCTGGGACCAGCTGGAGAGCATGCGCTCGGCGATGATTTTCCGCATGCCGGCCAGGGGCGTGGAACCCGCCACGGCCGCGGGGCCGCTCGCTGTTGCCGCCGGCGCGGCGGGAATGCCCGATGCCGCCGCCGCTCTCACGTCGGCCTGCACGATTCTGCCGCCCGGACCCGAGCCCTTGAGAGTGCGATAATCTATACCCAACTCGCGGGCCACGCGCCTGGCGGCCGGACTGGCGAAAACGCGGCCTTCAGGCGCCGGCTGAGCAGAGGCAGGGGCAACCGGAGCAGGTGTTGGTGCCGGGGCGGGTGGCGGTGTCGGGGGTGTGGACGCATCAGCCGCTGCAGGTTCGGTCGCTGCCACGGGAGCCTTGGCTGGCGCGCTTCCGAAACCGCTGATGTCCTCTCCCGCCTCGCCGATGACGGCGATATCCGTGCCGCAGGGAATGACGTCTCCCTCTCCCGCCAGCGTTTTGAGCAGAAGACCACCATCCGGCGATTCGACTTCGTATTCGACCTTGTCGGTCTGAATGTCGAGTATGATCTCGCCTTTTTCGACCGCTTCACCCTCGTCCTTTCGCCACTTGAGGATTGTTCCTTCTTCCATGGTAAGGCCGAGTTTAGGCATCGGGAGAGGGGTGGCCATGAATCTGTGCTCCTACTATTGAAAAAGCGTTGAAGTTATACCGTCTCTAACATACCACGAACACCGGCGATTACGTCATCTTTGCCGGGAATGACGTAGGATTCGAGTTTGGGTGAAAAGGGCACCGGTGTTTCCTTGGCGCAGACGCGCTCAATGGGCGCGTCCAGGTAATCAAAAGCGTCTTTTGCGGCCAAGGCGGCGATTTCCGCTCCCCAACCGCAACGCTGCACCGCCTCATGGGTGATGAGGAGCCGGCCCGTCTTGCGTATAGAAGCAAGAATCGTCTCCGTGTCCAGCGGGAAAAGCGTTCTGGGATCGATGATCTCGCAGCTTACACCCTCTTTTTCAAGTTCCTCCGCCGCGGCGAGCGATTTTCCCACCATCGAGGAAGTGGCGACAATGGTGAGGTCGCCTCCCTCTCTTTTCACTTCGGCGACACCGATGGGTATGATTTCTTCCTCTTCGGGGACCGCGCCTTTTTCCAGATACAGAAGTTTGTGCTCGATAAAAAATACAGGGTCATCATCCCGTATGGACGCTTTCAAGAGGCCCTTGGCGTCACGCGCGCTGGAGGGCATGACTACCTTGAGGCCCGGCACGTGAACGAACCATGCTTCCAGGCTTTGCGCATGCTGGGCCGCGGAACTGCGCCCTGCGCCACCCTGGGTTCTGATGACGAGCGAGGTATTCGCCTTGCCACCGAACATGTAACGGACCTTGGCGACCTGGTTGACGATTTGATCCATGGCGACGGCGGAAAAATCAATATACATCAACTCCGCCACGGGCCGCATGCCAACGAGTGCCGCTCCCAAGGCCGCGCCGATGATGCCCTGCTCGGATATAGGCGTGTTTCTGACCCGCTCAGCGCCGTATTTATCCAGAAGCCCCACGGTCGTCTTGTAGGATCCGCCGAACTCCGCGATGTCCTCTCCAAGCAGAAAAACCGAGTCATCCCTCGCCATTTCCTCATCCAGGGCCTCGATGATGGCTTCTCGGTATAAAATCTCTCGCATTTCCCTTTCCCCTATACGGTCGCGTAGATATCAGTCATGGCGTCGTCAAGCTCGGGTTCCGGGCTTTTCCGGGCGAATTCGATGGCTTCTTCCATTTCCTTGTTCACTTTCTCATGGATGGCGTCGATACTTTTTTTGCTCAACCATTTTTTCTTCTCGAGTGTTTCGGCGAAAGTAATGAGCGGGTCGCGTTTGAGCCACTTGCCCACCTCTTTGTCGTGCCCGTAAGCGGTGCCGGGATCGCCCACGTAATGGCCCAGAAAGCGCATTGTTTTCGCTTCGATCAGCGTAGGCCCACGTCCTTTGCGGGCGTGCGCAATCGCTTCGCCCGCCGCTTCGAATACGGCCTGAGGGTCCATGCCATCGACGACGATTCCGGGGATTCCATAAGCCTTAGCCCGGTCGGCAATGTCCTGAACTGCCTGATGAGTAGCACGAGGCGTACTTTCAGCAAACCCGTTGTTCTCGCAGACAAATACCGCAGGAAGCTTCCAGGTGGCGGCGATGTTGATGCCCTCGTGGAAAGCACCTTCATTGCTGGCCCCATCGCCGAAAAAACTCACAACAACGTGATTTTCTCCCTTTAGCTTGAGCCCCAAAGCAGCGCCGGCGGCGATTGGAATGCCCCCGCCCACGATGCCATTCGCTCCCAAAGCCCCAAGGTCCTGATCGGCGATATGCATGGAGCCTCCTTTTCCTTTGCAATAACCGGTCGCGCGAGCGTATAACTCGGCGAACATGCCCTTGTAGTGGAGACCCTTGGCGATCATGTGTCCATGGCCGCGGTGTGTGGATGTGATTTGGTCTTTAGGGGTTAGGTGAGCACATACCCCCGCGGCGACGGCCTCTTCGCCAATATAGGCATGGAGAAAACCCGGCAATTCCCCTGCCTGGAATAGCTCAATGGAACGCTCCTCGAACCGTCGAATGCGGACCATGGTTTCGTAAATCCAGAGGGCTTTAGCCTTTGTCAATCGAATCATGGATCTACCTCTTCGGTGGTGATTGCGCCCCAACCAAGAGGCGACTCAATCTTTTGGCAAGGAAACTCGCAGCGTTTCTTCGAGGATAACGCTAAACGGATTTGCCGTTCGTTATGTTTCAAGATAGTTTGTCCGCTCAATCCGGCAAAATCTAGCACGTCGAATTTCTTCGAGCAAGAATGTCCTTGTGTTTTAGAAAGGAGCTAATACACTTGCGCTTTGCCTTAATGGCGATTAAAGTATCGGTGATTTTGACTGTTGCGTAAGTGGGTCAATTGATGGCCCATTTTTTTATTCGCCCTTGGCGTAAAGTTATGGTGGCAATTGATGTTGGTGATCAAATTTGGACCATTGCCCAGGAGGTAGTTTCTGACCTCGGGTATGAATTGGTTGACATTGAACTGACCGGTAATCGTAGTCAGCAGGTAATTCGGGTATATATTGAAAAGCCAGAAGGTATACTTCTCGCTGATTGTGTGGCCGTAAGCCGAAAACTCGGAGAATGTCTCGATGAGAAGGACGTTATTGATAATTCCTATCGTCTGGAAATATCTAGTCCTGGAATCGAGAGGCCCCTGCGAAAAATCCAGGATTATGAACGTTATGTTGGGCGTCGGGTGAGGATACGTCTTAAAGGCGGGCGGAAGAGACAGCGGAGAATTGTAGGGAAGATAGACGGGGTTGATGAAAATAATATCCGTATTCTTTCAAAGGATGGGGAGACAGTTTCGTTTCCACTGACCGATATTGCAAAAGCGAACTTGGATGTGGATTGGGATAAGGAGTTTCAGGGCCCGAGGAACACGAAATAGTTTCAACTCAATCCATCATAGAGGAGTAGTTTTGTGAGTCAAGAATTGATTGCTGTCCTGACACAATTAGAACGCGAACGGGGTGTCTCCAAAGATGTGTTGCTCGACACCCTCAAGGTCGCGATGGCGTCGGCTGCGAAGAAGCAATACGGTTTGGGTAAAAATGTAGACGTATCGTTTGATGAACAAACCGGTGAAATTGACGTCAAAGCAGCGAAAGAAGTCGTCAGGATCATTCAGAACCCCCAGAGTGAAATCCTTTTAGATGAAGCGCGCAAGGCAAACCCTGATATCCAGGTTGGTGATTTTCTGTCACAAGGTGTCGAAACAGAGGGATTGGGCAGGATTGCCGCTCAAATCGCTAAACAAGTGATATTGCAGCGAGTAAGAGAGGCAGAGCGTGCGAATATTTATCAAGAATTCAAGGAACGTGAAGGCGATTTGATTACAGGGTCAGTCTCCCAAGTGGAACGCGGGAATATCTATGTAGATATTGGCCGAACTGAGGCGATCCTCCCTCGGCGGGAGCAAATATTCAGAGAGGTATATAAGCGTGGAGATCGTATCCGCGCCTATATAATGGAAGTGCGCGAAATAACAAAAGGTCCTCAAATCGTTCTCAGTAGAACACATCCTGGATTGCTAATTCGTTTATTCGAAATGGAAGTGCCCGAAATTTATGACGGGATAGTGGCGATAAAAGGTTGCGTCAGAGAGCCTAGTGGACGTTCCAAAGTATCCGTTGTAAGTCATGAGCGAGACATTGACCCCGTAGGCGCATGCGTAGGGACACGGGGCAGCCGAGTGCAATCGATTGTCCAAGAGCTTAGGGGAGAGAAGATTGATATCATTTCGTGGAGTGACGATATACGCACCTATGCGGCAAACGCGCTCAGCCCTGCGAAAATTCAGCACATTACTTTATTTGAAGAAGAAGGCAGAATGGAGGTGTTGGTGCCTGACGACCAGCTTTCCCTGGCGATTGGGAAAGGCGGCCAAAACGTTCGTTTGGCGGCAAAACTCCTGGGCTGGAAAATCGATCTGAAAGGCGAGGGGGAGTATCGACGCATTATCGCGGAACAGGCATTTTCGAGCGATGAACGAGAAGAGAACGGTGCTGGTGTGGAGGAGCAAGACGAGAGTATTCAGCCTGCTGAGGTTGATGGAGGATCTTCCGGCGAATTAGTAGAACTGGAGCTTGTCGGCGAGAAAATGGCGCGGCTTTTAGCGGACAACGGTTTTTCTACAATTTCGGCGATTAGCGCCGCTTCGACGGATGAATTGTGTGAGGTTCCAGGGATTGGGCCGAAGAGAGCCGAACTACTCATTGAAGCTGCCCGAGCTCATGAAAAAGCAACTGGATCGGAGCCTCATGAGTCATAAGGAATGGCGGTTTGCCAGACAGAACATGTATCGCTTGTCGGAATAAAGGAAATGCGAACATTCTTTTTAGGATGGTAATAAGCCCCGTTGGGAGTATCGTTTGCGAGCTAGGAAGAAAATTGCCGGGAAGAGGGGCACATTGTTGTTTTGACATGAATTGCATTTCAAAGCTTGTTTCTTCGAATCGCTTGGAAATTGCGTTGAAAGGAAGGCATTTCAAGATTGACTCGGACGAATTGCTTCAGAATGTGAGAATACTTCTTCGGAGAAACCTCGAAGGTATGTTGATTGCTTCTAAGAGAAAGGGTGTACTTACCTTTGGGAAAGAGGCGGTATTTAAGAAGGTAAAACTCTCGAAAGTGGGAAAACCGTTTGTTTCCAAAGATATATCACCCAATAATTTGATGAACTTGAAACGGATTTCCGAAGAATTTTATGTGCTCCCTTTTGTTATGAATGAACTCGGGGAGTTTTTTGATCGCAGACCGACTGGCGTGTTATTTATAAATGACGCTCTTCTTGTAAACAGCATCTGCTTACGCTTGATACAGGAAAGAGCCATTAGTAATGGTTGAAGCAAGGAATGCGGCGGGGTTCATCTTGGGTTTCTTATTGACCGGACAATGGATGTGAATCATCTGCAGTGGAGGTTTCATGGCAAGCGTACGAGTATACCAACTGGCTAAAAATCTCGGGTATGACAGCAAAACGTTTGTTGAGGAATTGGCCAGGGAAGGAATCGTAGTTAAAAGCCATATGAGTACCGTGGATGATGAAACAGCTGAGCTTGTTATGGCGCTTTTTTCTCAGGAAGCACTCCAAGAGGAAAAAGAAGATCCGGTAAGCAAGACCGAAAAAAAAGTTGCCGTAAAAACAAAAGCTGAAACGCCGAAAAAAGCAAGTGAGCCCACCTCGGAAGATGTAGAATCCCAGGAAGTGTCAACAGTCTCTCCTGCCACTCAAGAAGCAGCAGTTCAAATGAAAGTTACACCAGAAGATGCAGCTGTTGACGAAAAGCCAAGTGCGGGAAAAGACAAGACTGGCACAGACGAACGAACAGTTTCAGAGCACGCAGCACCGTTGCCTGAAGATAACGTCCTCACACCATCACCAAGTTCCAAAGTTGCTCGAGATGTCAGCACAGAGAAACCTTCTCGCCGACATGGAGGGCGTGTACGTATCGCAGAAACAATTACGGTGAAAGAACTCGCTGAGAAAATTAACGTGAAGGCGACGGAAGTTATCAAGGAATTAATGAAAAAAGGCCAGATGACGACTATCAATCAAATGATCGATCACAACACGGCTACCGATATATCTGAAACCTTCGGCTATGAAGTTGAAATATCCAAAGACAATATTGAAGATCTGCTGATTCAGGAAGAGGATAGAGAAGAAGACCTTTTGCCCAGGTCTCCTGTTATAACCATTATGGGTCATGTTGATCATGGAAAAACGAGGCTTCTCGACGCCATCCGCAAAGCCAACGTGATGGAAGGCGAAGCAGGCGGGATCACTCAGCATATTGGCGCCTATCGAGTCACTACGGACAAGGGGACGGCTGTATTTTTAGATACCCCGGGGCACGAAGCCTTTACAGCGATGAGGGCGCGCGGGGCACAAGTAACAGATTTGGTAATCATCGTAGTGGCGGCGAATGAAGGCGTTATGCCTCAAACTCGAGAGGCAATCGATCATGCGAAAGCCGCCGGCGTTCCGATTATGGTGGCGATGAATAAAATGGACTTGGCAGACGCTAACCCCGACAGAGTAAAACAGCAACTCTCGACATTGGATTTAATCCCGGAAGATTGGGGTGGGGATACGGTTTATTCTGAAATTTCCGCAAAAGAGAACATTGGAATTGATGATCTTTTGGACCTCGCCATTTTGCAGGCTGAACTCATGGAGTTGAAGGCCAACCCGAGCCGGCTCGCCAGCGGCGTTGTTGTGGAAGCGAAGCTAGATAGGGGCCGTGGGCCAGTAGCTACTGTTTTAGTTCAACGAGGTACTCTGAATGTGAGTGATAATTTTGTGGCCGGTAAATGGAATGGCAAGGTTCGCGCGCTCTTGGATGATCAGGGGCGAAAGTTGAAGCTCGCAGGACCTTCTACGCCGGTGGAAATTTTGGGATTTGCCGGTGTTCCGGAGGCTGGTGACACATTTACGGTTTTAGAAGATGAGAAGATGACGAGAGAGATAAGCGCAAGGCGGCAACAACGTGAACGTATGGCGGCGCTTATGGCTTCTGCACGTGTTTCTTTGGAAAGTTTCATGGAAAACGTAAAAGAAGGGCAAGTGAAAGAGTTGAGCTTAATCTTGAAGGCGGATGTTCAGGGAAGCATAGAAGCATTGAAAGAATCTTTGGGCAAGCTGGGGAATGAGGAAGTAGGAGTTAAGGTGCTGCATAGTGCGGTAGGCGGCATCACAGAAACCGACGTGATGCTTGCAGCTGCCTCGGCAGCCGTAATCGTAGGTTTTAACGTTCGTCCGACGCCAGGGGCTAGAGAAGTCGCGAAACATGAAAAAGTAGACATTCGATTATATTCTGTCATCTATGACGCTATTGATGAAATCAAATCGGCTCTTGAGGGCATACTCGAGCCCGTTCAGCGAGAAGTAGTACGTGGGCACGCAGAAATCCGGGAACTATTCCATGTGCCCAATGTGGGAACCATAGCGGGTTGTTATGTCACTGACGGAAATATCAACAGAAATTCGGATGTGCGTCTCATCCGGGATAATGTAGTTATATATACGGGCAAAATTTCATCTTTGAGGCGTTTCAAAGATGATGTAAACGAGGTCCAATCCGGTTATGAATGTGGAATCGGAATTGAGAATTATAACGACATCAAGCAAGGCGATATCATAGAACCATATGTTACGGAAGAAGTATCTCGGACGCTTTAGGTTGATTTATTTGGACTTTTCTGAAATCTTCACTCCATGCCTGTTGTTGGTCTTCTGAAAATCGATGTTCAGATACCTGAATGCCGTTCGCTCAAAGCAAAGCGTAAAATAGTTCGGTCGATCACAACACGCTTGCGTCAACGGTTTAATGTATCTGTCGCTGAGGTCGATTTCCAGGACAAGTGGCAGAGATGTCGTATCGGCGTAAGTATCGTAAGCAATGACAGTCGGTTTGTAGATAGCCAGCTTAGAAAAGTGCTGAATTGTCTTGAGGGAATGGGTTTAACAAATGTATTGGATTTTGATATCGAGATTTTTTGAAATCCATGGAGAGTAATCGAAAACATGAGCAATTCTCGCATGCTGCGCGTAGCGGAACTTATACAATCCGAAATCGCGAATATGGTGATGAGGGATGTGAAGGATCCGCGTGTGCAGCATGTTGTGATTACTCGAGTAGAAGTGTCCCCGGATTTGAGAGTAGCGAAGGTCTACTTTAGCCGATACGGTGAAAATCAAGGAAATGCTGAAGAGATGGAAGAAGGATTCAAGGGACTCGAACGCGCCGGTGGATTCTTGCAGAGGAAACTTGCCGAACGTTTGCAATTGAAAAGTACGCCCAGGCTAAAATTCTTCTTCGATCACAGTTTGGCATACAGCGCCGAGATTGAACGCTTGTTATCCGATGTAAGGAGATAAGTTCGAGAAAGGATTGGATGTTGGAAATATCGGGTGTTTTGAATCTGCAGAAGCAGCATGGTCCTACTTCACACGATATGGTTGATGAAGTGAGAAGGCTGCTTCCCGGAAAAATAAAAGTGGGGCATGCAGGTACGCTTGACCCTATGGCTGAAGGGGTATTACCGATTTGCATCGGCCCTTCAACGAAATTGTTCTCATATTTTTTGGAGTGCAAGAAAACGTATCGGGCTGTCATGTTGTTTGGGCGAGTCACGGACACCCAGGACATAACGGGAAAATTATTGGCCGAATCTGAGCCTGGGGATATTACACTATCTCAAGCTCAAGAGCTTCTGAATGCAATGCTGGGAAAGACAAAGCAGATGCCCCCGATGTATTCTGCTTTGAAAGCGAATGGAAAGCGCCTGCATGAGTTAGCGCGCTCCGGCAAGGAAATTGAAAGAGAAAAGCGACCTATCGAGGTATTCAGGATTAAGGCAGTCGGTATAGACGGGCCACAACTAACTTTTGATGTTACATGTTCTCGGGGAACGTATATTCGCTCCATTTGTCATGATGTTGGTGCCAATCAAGGATCCGGCGGATGTTTGCAAGCACTCACGCGAACTGCTCTGGGCCCGTTTGAACTCTCGGATTCGGTTTCTCTCGAAGATGCTCGGCAACATTCTAAAGAAAGACGCCTTCAAGATATTCTGATGAGTCCGGCACAGGCTCTCGCACATTTGCCTGCCATTTATGTTCGCCCGAGAGCAGAGGTGCGGGTATTGAATGGTGCTATGATCAGGTTCGAAGATGTTCGGGAAGTCGTTGATTTGCCGGTGGATACTCGTGTCCGTATGCTGAATGAACCGGGTGAGCTATTGGCAGTCGGAAAATTGGTACATGAAAACAAACGAAAACGAAGTCAGGGGTTTGTCGCCCCTGAAAAAGTGTTTGTCGCCTAGATTCAAGAGAATATCTGCTCCGTATTTACATTGATGGAAAAGTCGTATAGGATCCGCCCGCTTTCGTGAAGTTACGCTAATGGAATTCAGCAGGTTCGAGTGTGACATTATAAGCAGTGGAGGAAGTGATAGAAATGCCCCTAGCAAAGGAGCGAAAATCGGAAGTTATCGGAAAATTTCGCACACATGACACCGATACCGGTTCACCAGAAGTGCAGGTAGCTATTCTGACCGAGCGTATTACCTACCTCACAGACCATTTCAAGACCCACAAGAAAGATCATCATTCCCGAAGAGGTCTATTGAAACTCGTGGGTCAGCGGCGTCGCCTCCTTGATTATCTGAAAGAGAAGGACATCAACCGCTACCGCGCGATAATTCAGGATCTTGGCCTGCGTCGTTAGATGTGGGCCTTGCCTCAGAGGGAAGCAATCTAATGCCACCATATCGTAAAGACATTTCCATCAACGGTTATACACTTGCATTCGAAACGGGGGAGATAGCCAAGCAAGCCGGTGGCGCCGTAATGATGCATTATGGTGAAACCAGTGTGCTGTGTACGGCTTGCGCCTCGCACTCTACGCGTGAGGGGATAGATTTTTTCCCGCTTACCGTTGACTACCGAGAATTTTTCTATGCCGCAGGAATTATTCCCGGCAACTTTTTCCGGCGCGAAGCGAAACCTGGCGAGAGGGAAACATTAACTTGTCGTTTAATCGATAGGCCGATTCGTCCTCTGTTTCCGAAAGAATTTCGTTGCGAGACGATGATACAGGTCATGGTCATGTCCTACGACAAGTTGAATGATTCCGACATTTTGGCGATCAACGGGACCTCTGCCGCCCTCCACATTTCGGATATCCCATTCGCCGGTCCTATTGGTGCTGTTCGCGTTGGGCGAATTGATGGCGGAATTATTGTCAATCCGACGGTCGAACAGCAAATTGACAGCGATCTGAATTGTGTGATGGCTGGAACTGCGGACGCGATAGTCATGGTGGAAGCCGGCAGCTTTGAAGTTTCCGAAGACGTCTACATGGAAGCGTTTGAGCAGGGCCATTCTGTGATTCAAGAGTTGTGCGCTATGCAGGATGAGCTAAGAGCGGAATGTGGAAAGACAAAACGCGTCGTCGAGCCTGAAGAAGAAAATGCAGAACTCATGGAGAAGGTTCGTGAAATTGTTGTTCCAAAATTAAAAGCGGCTGCCGAGATTCACGACAAAATGGGACAATATGGCGCAATTGATGAGGCGAAAACTGCTGCAATTGATTCTCTTTGCAGAGACGAAGAGGGGGCTCCCGATGGGGGCGTTGTCTCTGAGTATTTTGGCAAAATCGAAAAAGAAGTTTTCCGTGGATTGATTCTAGATGATGGCAAACGTTCGGATGGGCGGGGGCTCCGCGATGTCAGGCCGATCACCATCAGGATATCGCCCCTTGCCAGACCTCATGGTAGCGCGCTGTTCACGCGAGGTGAGACCCAGGCGCTGGTGACAGTAACACTCGGAACTGCCTCCGAAGCGCAATTGATAGACAGCCTGGACGGGAAAGCCGACAGGACTTTTCTGCTGCACTATAATTTTCCCGGATTCAGCGTTGGTGAAGCGAAACCGAACCGCGGTCCCGGCCGCCGCGAGATTGGACATGGTGCGCTGGCTTCTCGCGCTGTGCAGGCGATATTGCCTGAGCAGGAAAATTTTCCTTACACGATTCGCGTGGTTTCAGACATCACGGAAAGTAATGGCAGTTCATCCATGGCGAGCATCTGCGGCGCCAGCCTGGCCTTGATGAATGCGGGCGTGCCAATAACCTCTCCGGTCGCCGGCATTGCCATGGGTTTGATTAGTGAAGAATCGACCGGGAGAACGGCAATACTGACCGACATCCTCGGTCTTGAAGATCATTTGGGAGATATGGACTTCAAAGTCGGTGGTACGCGTCACGGTATTACCGCCCTTCAGATGGATATCAAAATCAAAGGGTTGCAGTTGAATCTCGTAAGAGAGGCTTTGGCGCAGGCCAACGATGCGAGGATGCACGTCCTGGATCAAATGGACAAGGTGATTTCCCGGCCAAGCGAAGAGATTTCTCCCTACGCGCCCAGAATCATGACGATGCAAGTTTCCAAGGACCGTGTGAGGGATGTCATTGGGCCTGGTGGAAAGGTGATTCGAGGCATTGTCGAAGAGACTGGAGCAGATGTAGATATTGAGGACGATGGAACCATCTTCATCTCATCCACGGATGAAGCAGCTGCCCTGAGGGCGATTGAAATCATTCGTGAACTTACCCAGGAAGCAGAGAAGGGAACGATTTACTACGGAACAGTCCGAAAAATTATGGATTTCGGAGCATTCGTCGAAATTTTCCCGGGAACGGATGGTCTTTGCCATATCAGCATGATTGCGAAGAAGAGAATCGGTTCAGTGAGTGATGTCCTGAAAGAAGGCCAGAAAGTCTTGGTGAAGTGTATTGAAGTGGAAGGCAACGGGAGAATTCGCCTCTCAATGAAAGATGTTACAGAAGAAGAGTTGCCCGAAGAATGGAAGCAATTCTATGCGCCTGTGACTTGATGTTTCCAGAATTTAATGTATGCGCCGGTCTCCTTTTGGAGGCCGGTTTTTTGGTTTCTTCCTGGTGAAATGAGATGCAGTGTGCTTCTTGGCTTGCTTGTGTCACTAGATAACACTTCATGAAAATCCAGAGGGTAAAATGAGCAAAAAGTCACTAGGTGTGGGTGTTGTAGGTTCGGGCAGAATCGGGACTTTGCGGGCGAATCTGGTCTCGCATCACCCGTCTCTTGAGTTTCTGGCGGTATCTGACATCGATCAAGACCGCGCGAAAGAATTGGGAGAGCAGGTAGGCGCTCAACTTGCTACCGGGAAAAATGAGGAAGTAATCGAACATCCGGATGTCACGACTGTCATCGTATCCACGCCCGAACATGACCACGCCGATTCCATCATCCATGCCCTGGAATTAGGCAAGCCCGTGCTGGTGGAAAAACCCATTTCCCTGACTTTGGAGGATTCCGACCGCATACTCTCGGTTGTTGAGAGAACGGGCACCGAACTCAGGGTAGGTTATGCCCAGCGATTCAAACGTCGTTACCAGTTGGCGAAAGAACAAATCGTGCAAGGAAGGCTGGGGGAAATTCTCGCAGGCACGGGCCGGACCTGTAACACGCGCGCCCAGGGACTGCAGATTCTCAAGCGCTCTCCGCATGCAACGCCGGTTCTCGACGTGCTCACATATTGGGTAGATATGTCCTGCTGGTTCCTGGAGGGCCATCGACCGGTGGAAGTGGTCGCCCGGGGAAACGGGAAAATATATAAAGAACACGGCTATTCGGCGAACGATGTCACCTGGTCGATTGTCACCTTCGATAACGGGGCTGTGATGAATCTGGGCGTTTTTTATGCCCTGCCTGCGAAATATCCGGCTCTGGGCCAAAGTGTGAGGATGGAGATTTACGGTACGGACGGCGTTTTGATGCTGGATGAAGACCATAAGGATGAGATGCTCTACACCGACAAGGGAATTCCCCACACGTATATTCCCGACCATCACATCAACACGGCATTCTTGAGCAGTACGACTCCCGGCGACTGGGCGGCGGGTGATTATTGGGGGCCATTGGGTGATGAAACAAGGAGTTGGCTGGATCATGTCATCAACGGGAGGCCGACAACGCATGCCACGGCTGAGGATGCGCGCCAAACCCTGGAGGTGACGATAGCGATGGAACTGTCTTCCCAAACGGGTGAAGCCGTGCAATTGCCCTTGGGGGAGGGGCATTAAGAAATACGAGCGGATAGAGATATCCCCCTATGGTGTCGCTCCGTTGGGTGCATTTCGCACGACTCGGATTTGGACTTGCAAACACCAGTAAATCAACGACATCCTCTGTTTCATCTAGGCATTTTCTTTTAGCGCGGTATAATCCTTCGTGTAGTTGGGAACCGGGGTTGCTCCCTGTCCCTGGATAATGTGAATTTTTCCTTCGGTGCGGTCGGCGTTTCTGAATCCGCGCTGCACGCCGGTGGGCACCCAGCAGGCATCCCATGGGTCGAGAACGGCCTGGTGGATACTCCCCCGCTCGTCAGCCCAGTAGACGACCCATCTGCCTTCCAGCGGGATAAAAAGTTCTTCGCATGGGTGGTCATGAAGCGGGGCGCCCCGGCCATTGCCGCATTCCACCATCGCGTACCCAATCTCTCCCTCGGAGAGAGAAGGCGGTGGTCCGTCCTCCCTGTCCCCGGAAACGCCGCCGATATAGCGCCTGAGCGAACGAACTCCTTCAGGGAGCGAGGCTTCGTAGTAAACGTTCCAGTTGCGAGGACATTCCTCAAAACGGACTAACTGGGTGGCGGGATCATAGGCGGGTTGTTTGACGTAAGCTTCCGTCCGGGCGTCATCGGGCAACCCCTCCTGCAGCGATTCATGGTAGACGGGATATTGGTAGTCGCCTTGACCATGGATGAAATGAATAAACCCGTCATCTTTGCCGACGTTTCTGAACCCGCGCATGATGCCCGATGGTACGCGGATGAGGTCGTATTTGCCCAGTATGACGTTTTTAAGTGCTTTGGTTTCAAAGTCTTCCCAGTAAATCTCAAATTCGCCTTCCCAGACCATGAAAATCTCTTCATCCGGATGATCGTGAAGCGGAGCGCCGTTATTGGGAGGCGTCATCGCGATCCCGCAGGTAAATTCCCAGCCGGGTAGAGGGGAACGCAGATCTTGGCCGGAAATGCCGCCGATGTAGCGGTAAATCGCGCGGTGATTCCCCTCGCCGAGCGATTCGTGATATTCCCCCCAATCGGGAATCATTTCACCGAAGCGAATGACCGTAACCGGCGCCACCGTAGTTTTGGGCTTGAGGGTTTGCTGGTTTGAATTATTGGAAGCATTCATTCTTGGTTCTCCTCGATAGTGAGAATTACCATTTCTCCAACCCCGCATTTGCTCGCATTTGCTGTAAATGGCGATCAAGGTGAATATGTTATCACCACCTTGGGAGTATTGCTATCCTTGGCTTTAGGGTGGATTGTAAAGAGTGGATTCTAGATTCAGAGGGTAATCATATGGTTCTGAGAAGTATGGTATTCGCTATCATTTTTCTGGTACTGGGAATCCTCCCGCTTTTTGCATTTGCCGGGTCGGCCGATATCGTCTTGATAAACGGGAAAGTACTAACCGTCGATGCGAGTTTTTCCACCCGACAGGCAGTGGCTGTCCGGGGTGAACGCATCTTGTCTGTGGGGGATAATTCTGAGGTAAAGCAACTTATCGATTCTGATACGAAAGTGATTGATCTGAAAGGAAATACGCTTATTCTCGGCCTGATAGACAACCATGTGCACTTCATCCGCCACGCGCTGCGCTGGGAGCACGAAGCGAGAATCGACGGGGTAACATCGCGCAAAAAAGCGCTGGCCATCATCTCCGCCAAGGCGAAGTTGCTCAAACGCGGAGAATGGGTGCTCATGGTTGGCGGCTGGAGCCCGGGGCAATTTCACGACAAGCCGGGGTTGTTCACGAAAGCGGAGTTGGACTCCGCCGCCCCGAACAACCCCGTGTTCATTCAGCAATCGTATCGACTCATGATTCTGAACAGCCTGGCCCTCGAGAAGGCGGGAATCGATGAGAATTTCGAAGCGCCGCGAGGCTGGCGGATAGCCAGAAACGAGTCCGGCGCTCCCACGGGCGTCATTCATGGCCGCCGGGCCATTTTCCGGTTCTGGCGGCGTGTACTGCCGAAAATTACGGACGACAAAACCATATCCGGTCTCAAGAAGCTGATGGCGGATTTCAACCGTGCCGGCGTGACGAGTGTATTCGAAGTAGGCGGTGGCGGGGTAAGGGATGCGACATACGAACTGATCAGGAGAAGACTGGCGCAAAAAAACGGCCTCACGCTGAGGATATTTCACACCCCTCGCTTCCGGGTTCGAACGCCTGAGGCAAACAAAAGAGTGATAGAGAGAATTCGAAACTCCCGCCCGGATAAATCCGCGAAGATGATGGGGAATATCGCGCTCGGGGAGCATATGTATGCACCCATCCACGATTCGGCGTTCAGGCCCTCCAGGTTCCCGGATGAGGCTTATGATGAATTCAGGAAAGTTTCCGAGGCGGCGGCGGATGGGGGATGGACGATTCACGAACATGCTTTTCGCGATACGACGATCACGCGGTATCTGGACATTTTCGAGAAGATAAATCAGGGAAAAGACATCACGAAACTTCGCTGGTCGATTCACCACGCGGATTTCATTTCACGGAAAAATATCGAGCGCGTAAAAGCCCTCGGGATGACTCTGGCACTGCACAGCAAAATGACGATTCTGGGTTCCGCCCTGAGGCGACGATATGGCGAGCGCGCACTCTCGCTGCCGCCGCTTCGGACGGTCCAGAATAGCGGGGTTATCTGGGGGCTCGGCACGGATGCCGGAGTCGTGGCCCCGTATCCGCCCATGCTATCGCTTTGGTGGGCCGTGACGGGCATGGATTTGGGCGGGGAGCGTGCGCTTTCGCAGGCCGAGACCGTTTCGAGAAAACAAGCGTTAATCGCCCACACGCGCTCGAACGCGTACCTGCTTTTCAAGGAAAACGAGCTGGGCTCCATCGAGAAGGGCAAGCTGGCCGACCTCGTCGTGCTCGACCGCGATTACATGACGATTCCTGCGGATCAAATCAAGGACATCAAGCCTCTCCTCACGATGGTCGGGGGAAGGGTGGTGTTCCGTTCGGGAATATGAATCGGAACAATCCCTGTATCTATTTGAAAATAAATCTATTACAATTAACGTCTCCGGCAATGGAAAAATGCAATTTGACGGCAAGAATCGGATAGAAGGCTCCCGGCGTAGCGGTTACATTACCGATGAATATGTAATTGCTCATGCCTTTTGGGAGGTTGGAAAATGAACTCGAACGCTCGATGGGAAGCGATTCTCAAGCGCGACGCCAGGGCGGATGGACATTTCGTATACGCTGTCCGCTCCACCGGGATTTACTGCCGCCCTTCCTGTGCAAGCCGTAAGCCCAGGAAAAATAACGTGTTGATATTCAAATTCCCGGAAATGGCGGAAGCGCGCGGCTTCAGGCCCTGCCTGCGGTGCGCTCCGCAGGATGCGGGCTACGACCCTCGTCTCGACAAGGTGAGAAAAACGGTTCGCTATCTCGAAGAACATGCCGATGAAAGCCCGACTCTCGCGGAGTTGGGGCGAATGGTGCGCCTGAGCCCCTATCACCTTCAGCGAAGCTTCAAGAGAGCTTTGGGCGTGAGTCCCCGCCGGTATCTCGAATCTCTTAAAGCACAGAAATACAAGGAGTTGCTCAAAAGCGGGCGCGACCTGGCGGGCGCCGGCTACGAGGCCGGCTACGGCTCGAGCAGGGGGATGTACGAGGGCGCATCGCGCTATCTGGGCATGACGCCGGCGACCTACAAAAAGGGTGGGGAGGGCGTCTCGATTCGCTACGGAATCGCCTCTTGCAGACTGGGGCGGCTGCTGGTGGCGGCCACCGAAAAGGGCGTGTGCCGCGTGAGCATCGCCGATACTGTCGGCGAACTCGCTCAGGATATTGAAAATGAGTATCCTCATGCGAATCTGAGTCGTAGCGATGATGAATTAAAGGAATACTTGAGAATTGTCACGACTCTCGCCGAGGGGGAGCAAACTTCCGAATCCTTGCCGCTCGACGTGCGCGCCAGCGCTTTCCAGTGCCGCGTGTGGGAGCGGCTGAAGGCCATTCCTCACGGAAAAACAATGACTTATAAAGATATTGCCGAAGACTTGGGATTGCCGAACGGCGCGCGGGCGGTGGGAAGCGCGTGCGCAAAGAACCCGGTGGCGCTGCTGGTGCCCTGCCACAGGGCGGTTCGGGCCGACGGCGGCCTCGCGGGCTATCGCTGGGGCGTGGAGCGCAAGAGAAAACTCCTGGAGATGGAGAAGAAACAAAAGTAATTTCAACGGGTTGCCGGATAAAACGAATCGAACGCATGAGCGAGTTCCGGAGTATCGGGCGGCGCCCCGATCAAGCGCGCAATTCCCCGCATTTGCCGCCGCGCGCACGCCTCCCGCAGCGTGTTATCCTCACGAAGTTTCTGGGGAGGGGGATTTTCACCCGCGCAACTCCCCGCATTTGCGCACGTTCAGGCCCCGAATTTCCCCGCAACTTCCTGCATTTCCCCTGAAAAATTTTCAGCAATTTATCGAAAAACCCCGTGAATTTATCGATATTTATCGAATTTTTCGGAAATTCCCTCGGCTCCGTACGGGCCGGATTGCGCCATCGCCATGCCGGTCGCGACCGGCTTCCGGCAAGCGCAAATGCGGGCAATTGCGGAGTCGATTACGAAGGAAGCAGGAATCGGTTTGCATATGAGTGGAACGAGAGAACGGTTTTTGCAGGGTCGGGCATACATGCGGGGCTGTTGAGAAAGTCATCCTTGCGAGGGGGCAAAGGCAACCCCCCCTACCCCCCCTTATCAGGGGGGCAAGAAAACGCAAACCCCCTAGCCCGGCAGCGGGCAGAAAAAAGCAAAGCCTCTCCGCCCGGCGGCGGGCGTCGCCTTTTTTCATATCCCCCACTTGCCGGAGCGTCGGTCTTTTTTACCCCCCTGACAAGGGGGGGTAGGGGGGGTTGCCTTTCAAGCCGAGGGGGGCGTCCCCTCACCCCCCCGGACGCTCGACGGTCTCGCCGTATCCGGCTCTTCCTGTCACCTCGCCGTCTTCCATGACGACTTCGCCGCGCACGAGCGTCATCACGGGCGCGCCCTTCATCGTCCACCCGTTGAACGGCGTCCACTTGCACTTGGAGACGATGTCCTCATCGCGCAGCGTTTCTTCCTGCTCCATGTCCACGACGATGAAGTCCGCATCCGCGCCCACCTGGATGCACCCCTTGCGGGGGTGGATGTTGAAGACGCGCGCGGGCTGCTCGCAGCATATGCGCACCATCTGGTTGAGCGTCAGCACGCCCTCGCTCACGGCGTTCAGCATCAGGCGCACCGTCGTCTCCACCCCCGGTATCCCGAAGGGCGCGTCGTGGATGTTCTCGAGGCCGTCCACCTTCCGCTGGCGGGGGAAGGGGCAGTGGTCGGTGCCGATGGTGTCCACCATGTCGCGCCCGAGCGCGACGCGCATCCCGTCGCGCGTCTCCGCCGAGCGGATGACCGGCGTGAATTTCACGAACGGCCCGAGTTCTTTTAGGTGCGAATGATCGAGATAGAAATACTGGGGGCAGCTTTCGGCAAAAATCCGCGCGCCGCGCCCGCGCGCCGCCTGGATGGCTTCGAGCAGGACGGGCTGGCTCACATGCGCCACCAGCACCTTGCAGCCCGTGAGTTCGGCGAGCGCCACGGCGTCCAGCGTCGCCACGTATTCGCTCTCGGGGTTTCGCCAGTCGCTGATGCACATGTAGTCCGTCCGGTTGTCCGCGTCTATTTTTTCTTTCGATTTGCGGAGAATCGAGTCGCTCTCGCAGTGCAGCATCACCGTGCCGCCGAAGGAATTGACCTCGCGCATGATGTTCAGCAGCACCCCTTCGGAGAGATCGGGCACGCCGTGCAGATCGCACATGAAGCCCTTGAAGCCCAGCGCGCCGCCCTCCCACATGGGGCGCAGGTGTTCGAGGTTGTCGACGTCGAGGCCGCCGAGTTGGCCGAAATCCACGACCGAGCGCGAGTCGATGTAGGCCGTCTTGTCTTCGAGAATCTCCCGCGTGTAGACGAGCGGGTCGCTCCGGTGGTGGTCGATCACGGTGGTGATGCCGCCCCTGGCCGCCGCCTCGGTGCCCGTCGTCCAGTCCTCCCTGTCCGTGAAGCCCGGGTCCATCATGTGGACGTGCTCATCCACCATGCCCGGCAGGAGGTAGCGGCCCGCGGCGTCGATTTCGCGCGCGGCATTCGCCTCGGCCTTATGCGTGATGGCGGCGATCCGCCCCTCATCAACATAGACGCAGCCCTCGTAGGTGTCGGTCGGCGTCACGATTTTCGCGTTCTTGATCAAAAGGTCGGCGCTCATGCGTATACCCTCTATGATTTGGTGTTTTTCTGTGAATCTGCATGTGAATCGAGAACGGCGCATTATGACGCATAAGAGCGCAGGGGGCCAAGGGGTTGAACGCGAGTGATGAAGGAGGGTTCGCCGACTGAGGAAGAGGCCGTTGAAAAGCCCTCTTTTCAGGGGATAAAGGCAACCCCCCCTACCCCCCCTTGTCAGGGGGGTAAAAAAAGGCGATGCGCCCCGCCGGGCTGAGGGGGTTTTGCTTTTTCTTGCCCCCCTGACAAGGGGGGGTAGGGGGGGTTGGTTTTCCAGGCGAGAGGCCGCGCCGCGGTTTTTACCCCTTCTGCCAGGAGGGTTTTTGGGGCGGCTCTTCTCCGGTCGGGTTCGACCCGTAGGAGCGGTTCGCGATCCGCCCCTACAGCCGTCATTCCGGCGAAAGCCGGAATCCATTCTAAAGCAGAATGACAATACGCCGGCTTTTCATTTCCTCGTCATTGGCGGGAAGAAATCAGGAAATAAAAAACAAAGGCAAAACAAATGGATTCCGGCTTTCGCCGGAATGACGACCATTCTATTAACCCCGGCCAGTAAGGGGAGAGCGGCCGAAAGGCAGGGTTTCAGGAATATAGGAAAAAGAGACAAAGGAGTGTTAGGGACAGGTCGCGACCTGTCCCTACGGTTTCTAATTTGTTCCTTTCGCTTTCGGTGCGATCCCCAGCTCCCTTCTTTTCCGGATCACGCCCGAGAGGCGGTACCATTCCGCGCGGCCGGGGTCGATTCTGGAGCCGCGCTCGATGAGGCGCGAGGCGAAGGCCGGCTCCTTGTTCAGATAGACGAGCAGGGAGGCGAGGTTCAGGAGCACGCCCGTGTCTTCGGGCGATAATTCCTCCGCCGCCTTGAGCACCTTCTCCGCCTCTTCGTAGCGGTACTGGGAGACCAGGTATCTGGCGTACCTGTTGGAGACGGCCGGGTTCTCGGGGGCGAGTTCGCGGGCCTTGTCATATGCGGCGAGTGTTTCTTCGAGATTCCCCGCCTCGTCCATCACCTTTGCCAGGGCGAGCCAGGCGTCCACGTTTCCAGGGTTGATCTCGAGATCGCGGCGGATGAGCGCAAGCGCGGCCTCGTCTTTCTTCTTCCCCATGAGCGCCAGGGCGCGTTCGTAATGCGCGCTCGTCGTTTTCTGGAGAATGGAAAACCCCTCGTCCGACTCGATGATTCTCGACGTTCCCCCGAGTTTCAAATCCCGCACCTCGGCCCGCACGCCGACGCTGAACTCCGAAGGCTCGGCCTTGCGGACGGCGACCGCCTTATCCCTGAACTCGAGGGCCACCTTGCGAAAGGGAATCCCGAGGATGGCCGTCTTGTCATGCGCCTCTTTCGCGGTATCGTAATCGGGAAGCGTCAGGACGCGGAAAAAATGCGGCTCTTCGGTTTTTTTCATCTGCGGTCGTTTTGTTTCAAGCGCCGGCTTCTTCTCTTCTTTGGGCAGGAAGAGGCCGCGGATGTTCGCGCAGCCCGCGAGTATCAGGAGGACCGCAAGGGCGGCGATAATTCTTGCAGTCCGGCCGCCTTCTCGCATAGTGGGTTCAGGCTTCCTGATCGGCGAGGGCGCGCTCTAAGGCTTGTTCGAATATGGCCATGGGTTGCGCGCCGGTGATCCTGTATATGCCCGAAAAATCGACCGTGGGCGTGGACTGAATACTTGAGTTCACGGCTTCCATGTGATCCGCCAGGACGCGCTTTTCCATATCCGGGTCGGCCATGACCTCGCGCATGATCGCGGGCTCCGCTCCCAGCCGCTCGGCGGCGGCCACGAGTACGTCGGCGTCGTCGATGTTCAGGCACTCGACGAGATGCGTTCGCTCCACGGCTTCGAGATACTCGCCCTCCCGCTCGGGGAGCTGGGCGGCGAAGGCCTTGATGGCGACCGCGCCCGGCGTGGAATGAGGATAAGGAAATTCGCGGCGCGCCATGAGTTCGGGGTTGATCGCCTCGCCGCCGGGGTGGCTTTTCGCCATCGCCCAGTGGCCCATGATGGCCTCCTTGCGGGCCGGGCGATGGTCCGGCTCGGGCGAGAGCAGAAAGGCGCGGTATCGGATGGCGAGGCGCCCGCCCGCCTGCTCGCTCAGTGTTCGCAACCGCCCGGTCGCGATGAGACACCAGGCTCAGTGGACGCAATAGGTATACGTGGCTTCTACGACGGTTCCGTTCGGCAATGCGCGCTCCTCATCGTTCGGCGGACTGAGGCGCCAATCCTTTCATTTTGAGCTATGCGGCGCAAACGCCCCGGGCGGATCAGCGCAGGTATTCCCGCGTGTGCCGGGCGCGCGAAGAATCCCGGGAGAGGCGGCCCTTGAGCGCCTCCAGATCATCCGCCTCGTCCACGTCGCGCCATTCGGGGAGGAGGGCAGTCCCGACCCCGAGTGCGGCGGCTTTCTCCATCGTGTGCGGGAACACCTCGCCCGTGCTCCAGGGGATGCCGGTGAAAATTTCAGGCAGGAACCGGTTCATCCCGATCAGGTAGTAGCCCCCGTCGGCAGCGGGGCCGAGCGCGACCGTCGGTTCATCCCCGTACTCCAGCTTCTCGAACGCATCGATCAGAACCTCATGCGGGAGATCCGGGAAATCCGTGCCGATGAGTACGGCGCGTCTCCCGAAAGCCAGGCATCGCCCCAGCGCCGCCGCCATGCGCGCGCCCAGGTCCGCGCCCGTCTGCATCCGGTGGAGAAAGGCGCCGGGCAGGTAGTCTGCGAGCGGAAAGTCACCGAGCGACTCAGCCTCCTCCAGCGCCCATTCGCAGACGAGCGAGACGCCCGGTCTCGCATCGCAAAGCGCGCGCGCCGTCCCGGCGGCGTCTCGCAGGAAACATGCATACAGATGCGCGGCCCCCTCGCGCCCGAGGTTTTGGGCGAGGCGCGTCTTCACTCGGCCGGCGCGGGGCGGTTTGGCGAACAGGATGAGGGATTCGGCTGGCATCTACGTTCCTGAGAGATAGGGTCTGTGGAGTAAAGCCCGGCGTCTTGTTAGAATCATACCCTCGTTTGATTATCATTTCGCGTCACACTGAGCAAAAAGGACACCCAACATGGAATTCAACCAGGAGATTACCGTCGCCGCCCCCCGGGAGAAGGTGTGGGACTTCATCTGGCAGGTCGAGGAGTTCGCCGCCTGCGTGCCCGGCGTGAAGGACGTCGAGAAAATAGACGACGCGACCTACGGCGTACGGGTCGAGCAAAAAGTGAGTTTCCTCAAGGCGAGCTTCCAGCTTCAGGTCAACATCGAGGAGGTACGCGCGCCCGAGTACATCCGCACGGTGGGCGAGGGGAAGGACTCCAAAATCGCGGCGAGCCTCAAGCAGAAAAACGAGGTGACGCTCGAGGCCGTCTCAGAGAATGAGACGAAAGTGCGCATCGATTCGAGCGTCGACGTGTTCGGCAAGCTCGGTTCTCTCGGCTTCACCGTCATCAAGAACCAGGCGAACAAGATATTCGCCGAGTTCGCCAGGAACGTGAAGGCGAAAGTGGAGTAGACTCGCAGGTTTCTCTCGCTCCCCGCTCCGCCTCCAGGCTCGTCATACCCCGTGATTCCGGTGCCAGCCCCGACTGAGGAGATCAGTGACTCACTCCCCCCTTGAGGGGGAGTCAGTGAAGCCGAGCGGTTTGTGCGAAGGCTGAACTGGTGGGGGGTGAAATGCGTTTTATCGCCATTCCGGATTATACCCCCCACCGAATCGCTTTCGGGCTCACGCCCTCAGCTCTTCGACTCCCCCTCAAGGGGGGAGTGAACTTCAAAAACGTGCGCTCAACCAAAATCGCTCCACGGGCTTTTCCCAACCCCCTCACGGCCGCTTGATGATCCACTCCTCCACCAGTTCGCAGCCGCTCTCGCGGTAGAGCGCGGAGATGGGGCAGCGCCCGTGGTGCTGCCGCTTGAGCTCCTCCACCCGCTCCTCGGGCTCGTCGGTGGTCAGATGGATTTTCGCTTCCACGTAATCGAAGTTCGGGCTGATGCCGTTGTCCGGGTCCTTCGCGCCTCTGGGGTCGGCCGTGCCGCGTACCTCCACCTCCTGGGCGATGACGTTGAAGTCGAGCCCTTCGGCCACCTTGTTCGTGATGACCGTGATGCAGGCGGAAAGCGCGCCGAGCGCCAGTTCGCGCGGCGTGGGGCCCGTGTCGGTCCCGCCGCCCTGCGCCGGTTCATCGGCGACGAAGGCGTGCTTGCGCGCTTTCAGCTCCACCCGGCAGCCCTCCGCGCGCGTCGCCCGCACGCGGCGTTCCTGTTTGGCCATGACTTCCTTGTCTACGGATTCCACCATCGGTATTTCTCCTTGGGAATATGAAAACGAATGCGTCTCCGCGTATGAGAGCTAGTCGAACACCACCGCCGCGCGTCCGGTGACGCGGTTTTCCAAGAGCGCCTGGAAGGCGGTTTCGGTCTCTTCGAGCCGGTATGTCTCGGTGACGATGGGTTTGATTTTCCCCTGCCGTATCAGTTCAAGCGATTGTTTGAGCTCCTCCATCGAGCAATAGCGCGAGCCGTGGATCTCCTGCGCGTAGGTGAGCAGCTGGAGCGGGTCGACGGTGAAGTTGGGCGATACGTTGTCGTAGGCCGCCGCCGGGCGGTAGCCCACGATCACCAGCTTGCCCCCGCGCCCGATGCTGGCCACGCCGGCTTCGAGCGTCTCGCGCGACGCCACGTAGTCGATGTAGGCGTCCACCCCTCGGCCGTCGGTGAGGGAGAGGATTTCCTCCACGGTGTCGGTCTGCGCGGGGTTCAGGGTGGCGAAGGCCCCGAGCTGGGATACCATCTCGAGTTTTTTCTCCGACACGTCGATTCCGATCACGTGGCCGCCGCACACCTGCGCCATCTGCACCGCGTGAATCGCCACGCCGCCGCCCGCGCCCACGATCGCCACCACGTCGCCGGGCTTTATCTGGGCTTCCGCCACGCAGTTGTGGTAGGGCGTGCAGATGGCGTCCGCCGCCACGCAGGCGTCGAGCGAACTCACGCCGTCGGGAATCTTGCACAGGTTCACGGCGGGGACGGTCGTGTATTCGGCATAGCCTCCGTCGAGGACCAGGCCGAAGTAGCCCCTGAAATACTCGCACAGCGTCTCGCGTCCGCTGCGGCAGTACCGGCAGTTGTGGCAGGTGAGGTAGAAGTGACACGTCACATGATCGCCCACGCCCACGTTCGTGACGTGGGAACCTGTTTCGACGACCTCGCCCGCGATTTCGTGCCCCAGTATCCTCGGGTACTCATCCACCAGGCCCGGCGTGCTGCGCATGATGACCAGCGTGAGGCCCACGCCCGTGGCTTTTAATCGCACGAGCGCGTCGTTCGGCCCCGGCTGGGGCACGGGAACTTCTTCGAGCTGAAACGATCCGCCAAGCTCGTGAAGCCGCATTGCTTTCATCGTGGATGCCATGTCTTCGCCTCCTTCCGTCTCATCGGTGTGATGGCCGCAGCGAGTGCAAATGTCGAAATGTCTTAAGGGACTTTATAAGGGTTTTTCACCTGTCCTGAAAAGAGGCGAGGGGTGTTGCCGGCTACCGGCCGGCGCCCGACACGGCCGCTTGTCCGCTTTGGCGTGCGTCGAGTTGGAGGGTAACCCGGATGCGCCCATCCAGGGCGGCGAGCATCTTCATCAGCCGATCCAGTGTGAAGCGCCCGAGAGCCGCGTTGCGTATGCGCGAGAAATCCGCCGCGGCGAAACCGGTCATGCTCGCGGCCTTTCGCACCGTAAGGTTGCGTTCGTCGAGCACCGCGATGATCCGGGCGGCGAGGATCGCTTTGGCCTGCTTCAAATCCGCATGGGGGTCGTCGAAGTCCCGAAAGACGTTTCCGCTTCCCCGAACCAATTCGAAATCGGTTTCATTCATTGCTGCAACTCCTTCCTCAGGCGGCCAAGTCTCGCCCGGATGAGATCGATCTCGGCGACGCTTGCAACACGGTAGGCGTCGCTACGGGGAGCTGTTGAAAAAATCCGCACGGGCCCCTGCAAATAGAGGGTTTGTAGGGACAGGCCCCCGTGCCTGTCCCCGCGAAGCGTAGTCACGGGGGTGAACATATCCGATGCGGGCGGCCACGGGGGGCCGCCCCTACGGCGGTCCTCTTTCATACCGCGCAGGCGGCCACAAAACCTCACCCTGAGTAGCCGCCGTAGGCGGCGTATCGAAGGGCGAAGTTCGCGCCCGCCGGAGAGTTGCGCCTCCATCCTTCGATACGGCGCTTACGCGCCTACTCAGGATGAGGGTGTCAGGGCTTCTGTGAAGCCCGCTGCCGCAACAGGGTTTTTAACAACCACCTCAAGGGGGGAGTGAATTCTCCTCTCTCGCCGGTCGGCTGCATATCCCGAACCATGAATTCCTGAGATTTTCATCAGGCCCTACCGTATCGTCGTTCATCCGAAATGTTGTCATATATGACAAAATGCGTCAAGGGCGCTATCGGCGAGGGGTTGCTCCTCCTGACGATTCTTCTCCTCCATCACCTGTTTTTCTCTTAACTCTGCATAAATCCCCATATACCCATCTCGCCTGTACTCATGCTAAAATCCGCGAAATGCACCGCCAAGGAGAGGCCTCTTGATCTTCAAACTGTTCCTGCTCTTCACGCTCATCCCCATCATCGAACTGATGATTCTCATCGATCTGGGGACTTCCATCGGCCTGGCGCCGACGCTGGGTGTCGTCATCCTCACCGGCGCGCTCGGCGCATGGGCGGCGAGAACCCAGGGGTTCTACGTGGTGTCGCGCATCCAGGCGGAAATGGCGGAGGGGAGGCTTCCCGGCGCCGAGATGGTCGAGGGCGCGATGGTGCTCGTGGGCGGCGTGCTGCTCCTGACGCCCGGCCTCCTGACGGACGCCGCCGGTTTCGCCCTGATGGTCCCCGCCGTGCGGGTCGTGGTGCGCGGCTGGCTGATGAGAAAGTTCGAAAAGATGATCGAAGAGGGAAAGATCTATGTCCACCGCGGCTAGGGTGGAGCGCATCGGGCCGGAGCACCGCCATTCCCTGACCGCCCTGGCGGCGGAGGCTTTCGGACTCTCGCCCGAGGAGGTGGATGCCGGTTTCGGCGCGCCGGGCACGAAGGTCTGGCTCGCCTGGCCAGGAGAGGGCGAAGGCGAGACCCCGGCGGGCTACTGCCGCATGGTGGTGAACAGGGAGGCGAGAGCGAGGAACAGGGCCTGCATCGACGCTCTCTATGTGCGGCCCGAAGCCCGCAAGGCGGGCTACGCACGTCATCTGCTGGAGGCGGCCCTCGCCGAGGCGCGCGAGAACGGCCTGGGCGGCATCTGGGCGTATCTGCCCGTATCGCTCCCGGGGCGTTTCATATATCTGAGCGGCGGGCGGAAAGTGCGCGACCTCCGCTTCCTGAAGCACGACGCGCTCGCGGAGTTGGGAGAACCGCGCCTGCCGGCGGGCTACCGGCTTCGCGCGGCGGCCCTGCCCGGCGATGCGCGATACCTCGCCGATCTGTTCAACGGGATTTTCGAGAATATGTGGAACTTCATGCCGCATACGGCCGAGACGATCAGCGCCTGGTACGACGCGCCGGACACGGACCCGGAAAACTCGTTCATTCTCGAATTTCATAACGGCGAATCGGGAAGCCCCGAGGGCGCGGGGATGGCGATACTGGCCGTCGACCCGAACCGGTTGGCCTCGGGCGATAAAGCCGTCTACATCCCCGACATCGGCGTCATGCGCGGCCACCGGAGACGCGGCCTGGGCCGCCTGCTGCTCCAGGCGTCCGCCCGGAGGGCGCAGGCGTGCGGCGCAGAGGCGCTCGAACTCATCGTCTCCGCCGAAGATCAGGACGTGCGCGCGTTCTATCAGGATATGGGTTTCAGCGAGGTGGGGGTCATCAGCGTCTATGAATGGCTCTGCAATAATCAAGAATCAACTTGAATAATAACTTGTAAATATATGTTATTTAATCATAAATTATCTTTTATATAACCTGGCACCTCCTCTCGTTTCACCTCGGTCTGTCGGCTCTCATTCATGTGGCGGACGCTCACCACCCCCTTGGCGGCCTCGTCATCGCCCAGCAGCAAAACGAATCCGGCGCCCGAGCGGTCGGCGCGCCTCATCTGGCTTTTCATGCTGCCCCCGCCGAAGGAGCGTTCCGTCCGAATCCCCCCCGCGCGCAGTTCTGCGGCGAGTCCGAAGACCTGGGCTTGCGCGGCGTCGCCGAGTGCTACGATGTAGGCTTGGATTTCCTCATTCTGCGCCGGGGCCTTTTCGCCCGCCAGCTGCAGGAGCCGCTCCACGCCGACCGCGAAGCCGATGCCCGGCGTGGGCGGGCCGCCCAGCTCCTCCATGAGGCCGTCGTAGCGCCCGCCGCCGCACACCGCGTTCTGCGCTCCCAGGCTCTCGCTCGTCACCTCGAAGACGGTGAGGCAGTAGTAGTCGAGGCCGCGGACGAGCCTCGGGTTGATCTCATACGCGACGCCCGCGCTCTCGATGAGCCGGCATACGCTCTCCAGATGCGCCCGGCAGGCGTCGTTCCAGAACGCGTCTATCCTCGGCGCGCGCGCGATGATCTCCTGGTGGTCCGGGTTCTTGCTGTCCAGAAAACGCAGCGGGTTGCGCTCGATCCGCTCGGCGACTTCAGCGCCCAGGTGCTTCGTTTCTGCTCTGAGATATTCCTGGAGAGCGGCGGCGTAGGCCGGGCGGCATTCCGCATCGCCCAGGTTGTTGATCTGAAGCGCCAGGCCCTCGACTCCCATCGCGTCCAGATATTCCATGAGCATCACGATGAGTTCAGCGTCGACCGCCGGGTCCACCGAGCCGAAGACCTCGGCGTCTATCTGGTGAAACTGCCGCAGGCGGCCCGCCTGGGGACGCTCGTAGCGGAACATGGGGCCGATGCAGAAGAGCTTGGAGACGCTCGCTCGGTTGTGGAGGCCGTTTTGCACGTAGGCGCGGCAGATCGAGGCGGTCGCCTCGGGGCGGAGGGTAATGGAATCGCCCCCCTTGTCTTCGAAGGTGTACATCTCCTTGGAGACGATGTCGGTCTCCTCGCCGATGCCGCGCGCGAAGAGTTCGGTGCGCTCGAACACGGGCACTCTTATCTCGCCGTAGCCGTAGCGCGCGAAAATCTCGCGCGCCAGTCGTTCGGCTCCCTGCCACCGCGAGGATTCTTCGGGCAGGACGTCTTTCACGCCGCGCACCGCCGTGAGTCTGGGCCGCGCCATCACTATCCTCCAAGGGCCGCTTCGAGCAGGCGGGGCAGGGCGACGCCCGAGGGCTCCTGCACCGCCTCGCTCATGTACGGGCTGATGTCCGTCGGCTCGGGGTTCACCTCGAGCACGAACGCGCCGCCCCGCGAGGCCGTCATGGGCATGGAGGCGGCCGGCTGCACCGCGGCGGACGTGCCCGCCACGATCAGGTAATCGCAATCATCCACCGCAACGAGCGCCCGGCGCAACTGCTCGGGGTCGAGCATCTCGCCGAACCACACCACGTGGGGTCGCAGGAGGCTCTCGCACGCCTCGCACTTTGGCGGCAGGGGATCGATCGGTACGTCGCGGTTCTCCCACGCGAGCGTGTAGCGCTCACAGCCTATGTTCGTGCAGCGAACGCGCCAGATGTTGCCGTGCAGCTCCACGATTTCCCTCGTCCCGGCGACGCGGTGTAAGTTGTCGATGTTCTGCGTGATGAGGGTAAAGCGCTCGAAGCGCTCCTCCAGCGAGGCGATGGCGTAGTGGCCCGGGTTGGGCGTCAGGGGCTCCAGCACCTCGCGGCGGTAGTCGTAAAACTCCCAGACGAGCTTCGGGTCGGCGCGAAAGGCTTCGGGCGTCGCCAGCGAGGTGGCGCTGTACTCGCGCCACAGGCCGCCCGCCCCCCGGAAGGTGGGCACGCCGCTCTCCGCGCTCACGCCCGCCCCGGTGAGGACGACCACCGATTCCGCCTCCTTGAGGGCGTCTATCGCCTGCTGGCTGAACATCGCTTTCTCCGTTCTGCGCCCGCCCGCCTGCTCGGGATGAGGGAGGCGGACCCGAGCCATGAGGGTCAAGCCCGATTGAAGGATGAGGGCTTGTTGAAAAACTCCCTGAACGGCGACCGTAGGGACAGGCCTCTGTGCCTGTCCGAAACCCTGCAAAGGACAACCACGGAGGGCAGGACAACCCCGAGGAGGGGTTGTCCCTACGGGGCCGCTCCCCCCCAAGAGGGCTTTTCAACAACCCCCACAAAGTCGGGTTTGTTCGCAACGAACCCCGGCAATCTCTACCGCCGCCTCCCGCCATGTGCGCCCGTATGAATCAGTCGAGAAGGTAGTCCATCCCCCCCGCGCGCGCAAACGGGTATGGAAGTTGACACGCGCGCGGATGCCGCCTAGCTTTGGCGGGCTTTCTTTCCATGAGGGAACCGGAGGAGTTACAGGTGGCGCGAAACGGATCGCAGGTCCTTCTCGATGCGCTTCAGGCGGGGGGCGCGGAATACATCTTCGGCATTCCGGGCACGCTCACGCTGCCGGTCTACGACGCGATGATAGACGGCGCGGGCGCGACGCCGGTCGTCACGCGCCACGAGCAGGGGGCGGGCTTCGCGGCGGACGGCTACGCCAAGGTGTCCGGGAAGACGGGCGTGGTTTTCACCGTGCCGGGTCCCGGCGGCACGAACGTCGCCACCGCGCTCCGCTCCGCGTACGAGGACGCTGTTCCCGTCGTCGCGGTGACGGCCACGCTCGCCGACAACATGCGGAACAGGAGCGCCATCCACGACGTGGACATGGAAAAGGCGCTCGCCGGCTGCGTCAAAAAAGCGTTCACGCCCGATTCAGTCGAAGGCATCGCGCCCGCTATTGAGGCTGCTTTCGATTGGGCGGCGGCGGGAAGGCCGGGACCTGTGCAGGTGGTGATGAAGGCGGACCTGTTCCAGGCCGAAGAGGAGCGGGTGATCATCAAACCCGAATTCGAGGGGCCGCCGCCCCCGCCGCCCGTCGATGAGCGCGCGCTCGATGAAATCGCGCAAATGCTCCTGGCGGCCAGACGCCCCGTGATCTATGCGGGGAACGGCGTAGTGAGTGCGCACTGTGAGAGGCAGGTGCAGCTTCTGGCTTCCAGGCTGGGCGCGCCCGTCGTCACCTCCGTGAAAGGGCGGGGGATTTTGTCGGAAGCAGACCCGCTCTCCTTCGGCCTGGTGCATTTCCTGGGCTGTGAGGAGATGCTCGAGGAGGCGGATTTGTGTCTGGCCTTAGGGACGGGTTTCGGGCAGTTCGCCACTTTCTACTTCAAGGCGCCGATGCCGAAGAACCTCGTGCAGATAGACATCGACCCCACTCGCATCGGCCGGAACTACTCCGCATCCATAGGCCTGGTGAGTGATCTCAAGCCCGCGCTCGATGGCCTGCTCAGGAGAATCGCAGACGCGGATGACGCCGCTCTTTCCGAAGGACACGTCCGCGTGCGCGAGGGGAAGAGGCGCTATGAGGAAAGGCTGCGCTCGTTTTTGGCAGAACCGGCCGAGCCGCCCTTCCACGGTCTTTTCGTGATGAAGACGCTGCGCGAGAACACCTCGCCCGATACGATTTTCGTCTCCGATTCCTCCGCCACCCAGAGCTGGCTCATGGAGCAGGCGTTCGTGATTCACCGTCCCAGGAGCATCCTGCTATCGGAAGCCTACCAGTCGATGGGCTACGCCGTGGGCGCGGCGGTCGGTGCGAAACTCGGCGCGCCCGAGAGGCCGGTGTGCGCTATCGTGGGGGACGGCAGTTTCACGATGACCTGCGGCGAACTGGCCACGGCGACAGCGCTCGGTTTGTCCGTCACATACCTCATCTTCAACGACGGGGAATACAACGCGCTCAGGCACTCGCAAAAGCACGTGTTCAATGAGCGCTACATCGCCACCTCGCTGAACAATCCCGATTTTACGGCCCTGGCGCGCGCGTTCGGCGCACATGGGCATCGCGTGGAATCGGCGGAGGCGTTGGGGAGCGCCATCCGGGATGCGCAGTCGCAGGGCGGCGTGCACGTCATCGACTGCCCGATCGACCGGGACGTGCTCTCCTCCCGGTGGACGCGGACGGTGAAATCCTTCCGGGGAGGGGCCGCCACCGCGCCGCCGCCCGATGCGGGCGACTGATTCGAGGCCTTTTGCGGGATTGTTGAAAAACCCCCGGTCCCGCGATTCGGCGTAGGGTCAGACATATATGTCTGACTATGTGTTCTCCCGTTTTTCCGCGTTCTCGTCCGAACGATTGGGCGGACACCCAAGTCCGCCCCTACGAGAAAACACGCCATCCTGCCGAACCCCCCCTACCCCCCCTTGTCAGGGGGGTATAAAAAGGCAACGCCCACCGCCGATAGAAGGGCTTTTGTTTTTTCTTGCCCCCCTGACAAGGGGGGGTAGGGGGGGTTGCTTTTATCCCCCGAAAAGGGGACTTATCAATAGCCCCTAGACGCGCGGGTTCGCTTCACCGGTAGTAAACAGCTCTACGCTTCATCTTTACGCGGCTCGAAAATTCAGGCGCGAGACTCCTGCGAAACGCACGCCACCCGGCCGTCTCGCTGCCGGGCCAGGCTTCAGCGGCGCGGAACCGCTCGACGGAAAAGTGTTTTCCATCGGGGTCGTCGCCCGCATGGACGCGGAGCATCCCGCCGCGCCAGGGGCGATACACCCCCAGCCTTCTCTGCCTCCTGCTCGTCTCCCGCCAGAGGTCGGCTTTCATCCATTTCACCCTCTGGGGAGCGGCTACGACGGCGCGGGGCGGACGCGCCTCGAGCCAGTCGAGGACTTCCCGCTTTCTGAGCAGGCCCTCGGGCAGGCGCACGAGGTCGTATCTCTTCCCCCGGAACCACCTGGCGTCGAAAGTCGGGTATCTCGATCGCAGCATGAGCAGCCAGCGCGAGCGGGCGTTTTCGACCTCGAATCCCGTCGCGCCTCCTCCCCAGGAACGCAAGGAAACCCGCACTCCGCCTCCGCTCATCCGCCAGATGGTGCGGGGAGAATTGCGCCGCCTCCTGGAGCGGGAGCGATAAGGCGCCGAAGCGCCGAGGTCGCTGATGCGAAGCAAGCTATCGACCCGTATTCCTGAGGCGAACGCATTCGCGGCGAGTCGGTCTTTGGGATACCTGGAGAGGCTGAGCATCGCGCGCCAGGTCAACTCGTTCTCCCGGCGCATCAGGGGAGCGAGCACGTTTCCCCAGGCGTTGAAGCCGCCGGCCCGGCTTCCGGAACCATCCACCACCAAGCCCTTTCCATCGGGGAGGCGCAAGAATAAGGCGTCCGTGCCTCCGGCGTCGGGCAGGAGCAGCGTGGTGCGCTTTGGCATTACGGGCCGCGCGCCGGCGTCGGGGAGGAGCAGGAAAAACGTGAGGCCGCACACGCCCGCCCAGGCGGTCCGCCGCCGCCGCGCGCGCCTTGAGCGCAGTGCGAAAGCCATGAGGGCGTAGATCGAGGCGACGAGCCAGACCTGGGGACTCGGCGCGACGATGGAGGACCAGGGGATTTCTGCGGAATACGTCGATACGAAGATCATGAATTGCGCGAGAGCGCCGGTGAGCCACGTGGCGGGGAGCAGGAGCGCGACTCCGAGCGCTGGTATGACGGCGGCGAGAGCGCTCGTTACAAAGGAGAGAGGCACGAGGAGCGAGGCGACGGGAATGAGCAGGAAGTTCACGAGCAGGCCGATGGGATGCGCCTGATGGAAATGGAGCGCCGTGAGCGGCGTGACCGCGGCGGTGACGACCAGTTGGATGACGGCGAGTTGATGCGCCCGCGCGAGCCACCACGCTTTCTCCCATATCCTCAGGCGCGCCTCGGGCCGCGGGAGCCTGTCCGCCGCCAGGACGATGGCGCTCACCGCCACGAAGGAGAGCTGGAAACCCACGTCCCAGATGAAGCCGGGCTCGACCAGCAGGATAAGCAGGGCGGCGAGCAGGACGGAGTGGATCGCGCTTCCCGGCCGCTCCAGGAGCCGGGTGAGGAGGTAGGCGACGATCATGATCGTGGCGCGCACCGTCGATATCCGGGCGCCGCTCAGAAGCGCAAAGAGAATCACGAGGGGGATGACGCCGAGCGATGCGAGTTTGGACGGCGTGAGCACGAACGGGCGCAGGGGAAAAACCCGGGGCGGGAGTCTGCGCAGAACGCCTTGCAGGGCGAAGAAGAAAAATGCGGCGATGAAGCCCACGTGCAGGCCGCTGATGGCGAGCAGATGCGCCGCGCCCGACCTCCTGAAGGCGTCTTTGAGTTCGGTGCCGATGCCATCTCGCAATCCGACGGTCATCGCTTCGATGAGACCGGCGGCGCGCTCGGGGTAGACGGCGTTCATGTGGGCGCTCATGCGCTCGCGGAACTGAAACAAGAGCCGCCGCCAGCCCCATTTTTCCCTTGGTTCCAAAAGGTGAAGGTTGCGCACGGAACTGTATCCGACGGCGTGGACGCCTCTCAGGCGCAGGAATTCGCGGTAGTCGAACGCGCCGGGGTTCTTGAAGCGCTCGGGAGGTCTCAGGCGCACGCGCCGAATGAGCAGCCTGTCGCCGACTTCGGGTGTTTTTTCGAGCCGCGAGGCCAGCGTGATCCGCACGACGCCGGTCATGGGAACCTCGACGCCGCGTATGAGGGCGCGTTCCACGTCGATGTATATCCTCGGTCTGGGCGTCTCGCCGTCGTTTCGCTCCACGGGCCGGGAGAGATGGCCCGTGACGTTCATGTGCTCGTAGGGGATGTGCCGCAGCAGGTGATGTGCGGGCGTGGCGCCGCGATGGAGCGCGGGGGCGGCGAAAGATGCGGCGAATCCCAGGATCAGGAGGAGCGCCGCGAGGACGCCCTGCCTCTTCCCCCGGATGCGGCGGCTCATGGCGAGCATGACCGAGAAGGCCAATACAAGCGCAGCGGTGAGGGTGGAGGCGGCCTCTCCCCGCTCGAAGTCGAAGGAAAGCCCGCCCGTCAACAGACCCGCGATGTAGCCGACCGCCAGCAGATGCAGGGGGTGCACGTTCACTCCATGTAAGGAATACGCCTATCCTACATCAAAATGCGCCGCGCGCGCATTCCGGGGTTGTTGAAAAACCCTGGAACCCTGGATTTGTCGTATTTAACCGACCGACGAGAGAGAAAAATCACTCCCCCCTTGAGGGGGAGTCGAGGAAGCCGAGCGGTTTGTGCGAAGGCTGACTCGGTGGGGGGTAAAATGCGTTTTATCGCTATTCCGGATCATACCCCCCACCGAATCGCTTTCGGGCTTACGCCCTCAGCTCTTCGACTCCCCCTCAAGGGGGGAGTGGTTGGTTGGCGCTCTGCAAGGTAGGAGTAAAGTTTCATTCCTTTATGGTCGACTCCACCGCCGAACCACGAAATCATGACTTATTCAACAACCGCATTCTCCTTCGCCTTCTCGCCCGCTCGTGGTAGGCTTCGCCCCGGGCGAATGGAAGGGTTCTTTTCAGAGGATGACGATGCGCAGGCGCACCCTGGGGAATACGGGCATCTCGGTGTCCGAGATAGGTTTCGGCACGGGCGGCATCAGCCGCCTGATGGTGGGCGACGACGGCGAGGCGCAGCTACGCGCGGTGCGCGGCGCGCTGGACGGGGGTGTGAACTTCTTCGATACGGCGATGGGCTACGGGAGCGGAAAGTCCGAAGCCAACCTGGGCGCCGCGCTCAAGAGATTGGGGGCGGAGGTTGTTCTCACGACGAAGATCCGCCTCACCGCCGGGGAGCGCGAAGCGCCCGAAGCGGCGGTGGTCGCTTCGGTGGAGAAGAGTCTCGAGCGGCTGGGCCGCTCCCACGTCGACCTGATTCAGATCCATAACTACGTGGCTCCCGAGCGGAACTGGCCGGTGGGGGAGGTGGCCTTCGATCTCGACGATATATATCGCGCAGGCGGCGTGCTCGATGGTTTCAGGGAATTACGCGACCGCGGACTCGTGCGTTTTTTCGGGTTCACCGGCATCGGGCATCCCGCCTCGCTGGCCGAGATGGTCGACAGCGGCGAGTTCCACACGGTGCAGGCGTATTTCAACCTGCTCAACCCGAGCGCGGCGTATTCGGTGCCCGAGGGTTTCAGCGCGGTGGACTATAAGCTGCTCATCGAACGCGCAGCATCCATCGGGATGGGGGTGCTGGCGATTCGCGCCCTGGCGCTCGGCGCGCTGACCGCCGAGCCGAACCTGCTGGGGTTTCTGGACGAGCGCCCGCCGGTTCTCTCGCTGGGTTCTGAATACGACGAAGACGTGGCGCGCGCGGAGAAGCTCGCGTTCCTCGTTCGCGAGGGATGCACGCTGGCGCAGGCGGCGATGCGGTTCGTCCTGATGCGCGATGAGGTCTCCTGCGCGCTGGTGGGTTTCTCGGGAGAGGAGCAGCTCGCAGAAGCCCTCAACGGTGCGGACGCTGGTCCACTGACGGGAGATGAAATGCAGGAGCTCAAGAAGATTTGGGCAAACGATTTCGCCTAGCCAGAGAACGAACCGATCGCTGAATTCATGGACACTCCCCCGAAAGCGCGCATGAGCCAGGCGTCCCTGTGGGTGCTGAGCTTCTCCCAGTTACCCATCATGTTCGTCTACGCCAACTACCCGACCGCCATCCCGATACTGAAGGCGGAATGGTCCCTCACCAATGCGGACGCCGGCGTTATTTATTTTGCCTTTTACGTGGGCTACGTCGTCGCCTCCGCCGTGCTCACCGGGGCGACCGACTATTTCAGTGCGAGAACGATTTTTCTTTTCTCGGCCGCCTGGCTCGGCCTCACCAACCTCATGTTCCCCTTCTTCGCCGAGGGTCTCTGGACGGCCGCCCTGCTGCGGTGCGCGTGCGGCGTGGGGCTTGCGGGCGTGTTCGGACCGGGATTGCGCCTCGTGGCCGAGAACGCCTCGCCGGGAATGCGTGCGAAGACGGTGTCCGGTTACGCTTTCTTCTTCAGCTTCAGCGTTTCGGTTTCGATGTTCCTGACAGGCTACCTGCTTCCCGATTTCGGCTGGCGCTTCACCTTCGCCGCGGGTTCGCTCGGCCCGGTTGTCGGCATCCTGATGGTGTTGCTCGGGGTGCCCGACCCCGGAAGGGAGGAACCGGAAAGTGGTGAGAAATTCACCTTTCCCCGCCTGCCGCTCAGGTGCTGGGTGCTCATCGGCTCCTACGTCATGCACCGCTGGGAGTTGTTCGCATTCAGGGGGTGGGGCGTCACGTTCCTGGCTTCGGCGTTCGTCGCTCACGGACTTCCGAGAGGTGACGCCGTGGACAACGCAGCAACGGCCCTGGCGTTCATGATCGCGATATCCGCTTTTTCGAACTTCATCGGCGCATGGTCGGCCGACAGGTTCGGAAGGCTTCCGAGCATCGGGTGGAGTATGTTCTTGAGCGGCGCGATGACGTACGGAGTAGGGTATCTCTTTCACGCGCCGATTCCGCTTTTGCTTGTCGTGTTGCTTGTCTGGGCGGTAACGATGGCCGTCGATGCGACGGTATTCCTGGTCGTGATGAGCGAAATCGCGCCCAAGCGCCACCTCGGCACGGCGCTGGGCTGCCTCACCGGGTTCGGCTTTCTGTTCGGTGCGCTCTCCTCGATCGAAGTGGGCTACATTCTGGACGTCACGAACCCCGGTTCGCGGGGCGAGGTTCTGCCCACCGAATGGACGGCGGCCTGGGCTTCGGTGGGCGTGGCCGTCTGGATCGGCCTGGGCGGAATCGTCTGGCTTTCCCGTATAATGAAGAGGCGGACGCAGGATGCTTGAATTCCGGTTGCGAAGCCGATACGCTCCCGCGCCAGTGAAGTGGATTCACATATACAAGCGCGGAAATGAATGAGGGATAAGAAATCTTGAGCGAGCTTTTGGAAAAAGGAAGAACCCACGACTGCGGAGCGCTTCGCGCATCAGACGTCGGCAGCGAAGTCGTCCTGATGGGCTGGGCGGGGTCGAACCGCGACCACGGCGGGCTGATTTTCATCGACTTGCGCGACCGCTACGGCGTCACCCAGGTGGTGGCCGATCCCTCCTATGACGAGGCGTCCCACGCCCTCGCCGAGCGGGTGCGCGGCGAATGGGTGCTCGCCGTTCAGGGGGTGGTCATCGAGCGCCCCGAGGGGATGGCGAACCCGAGTCTCGACACCGGCGAAATCGAGGTTCGTATAACGAAACTCGAAGTCCTGAGCGAGGCGAGAACGCCGCCTTTCGAGATAGAGGACGACTCCGACGCGGGTGAAGCGCTGCGCCTCCAGTACCGCTATCTCGACCTGAGGCGCGCTTCCTTACGCGATAATTTCATCCGGCGCCATCAGGCGACACAGGTGATTCGCAATTTCCTGACGGAAAACCACTTCGTCGACGTCGAGACCCCGGTGCTTACGAGAAGCACCCCCGAGGGGGCGAGGGATTATCTGGTGCCCAGCCGGCTCGCTCGCGGGAGTTTCTTTGCGCTTCCCCAGAGTCCCCAGATGTTCAAGCAGATTCTCATGGTCGCGGGTTTCGATCGCTACTACCAGATCGTCAAATGCTTCCGGGACGAGGACTTGCGCGCCGACAGGCAGCCCGAGTTCACGCAGATCGACGTCGAATGCTCCTTCCTGAACCGCGATACCTTCTTCGGACTCATGGAGGGTCTGGTGGCCAGGATTTGGAAAGAGGTGGGCGGGATCGAGATCGACACGCCTTTCGAGCGCGTCCCCTACGCGGAGGCGATAGCGCAATACGGGACCGACAGGCCGGACAGGCGCTTTGGCATGAAGCTGGCCACGTTCACCGACGTGGCGCAGGCGAGCGAGTTCAAGGTGTTCAAGGGGGCGGTGGAAAAAGGGGGCGTGGCGCGCGCCATGGCGGGGCCGGGCATGGCGTCGGCCTCGCGAAAAGAGATAGACGACATCATCGCGCGCGCGCAGGAGCTGGGCGCGGGCGGCCTCGCCTGGGCGAAGCGCACCGAAAACGGGTATGAGTCGAACATCACGAAGTTCTTCCTGGACGGCCAGTTGGAGGAGATAGGCGCGCGGGCGGGAGTCGAAGTCGGCGATCTGTTGATGATGGTGGCCGATGCCCCGGCGGTGAGCGCATCGGTGCTGGGCCAATTACGCGAAGAAATCGGCAAGCGTCTGGGACTCGTCTCCCGCGGCGATGGAGAATTCGATTTCTGCTGGGTCGTGGACTTCCCGCTTCTCGAATACGACGAGGCGGAGAAGAGGTTCCACGCGCTGCACCACCCCTTCACGGCGCCCGTGCCCGAGGACGTCAGTCTGTTCGATTCCGACCCCGGCGCCATCCGCTCCCAGGCCTACGACATGGTGGTGAACGGGAACGAGATCGGCGGCGGCAGTCAGCGTATCCACCAGCGCGAGGTGCAGCAGAAGATGTTCGCCGCCCTGGACATGGACGAAGAAGAGGCGCAGCGGCGCTTCGGCTTCTTCATGGAGGCGCTCGAGTTCGGCACGCCGCCTCACGGGGGAATCGCGTTCGGCCTGGACCGGATCATGATGCTGCTGACGGGCGCTCCCTCCATCCGCGACGTCATCGCGTTTCCCAAGACCCAGAAGGCCACCTGCCTGATGACCGGCGCGCCGGCCTCTGTCGAGCGTCTCCAGCTCCGGGAGCTGGGCATCGACGGGTCGTTCCGGTAGGTCGCCCGGGTGTCGAGGAAAAAGAAGGCGCGCGGGACCCGGGGCGACGCGCGCACGCTCGACCTCGAGAAAATCCTGAGAAGCGGCGATGCGCACGATGAGACGCCCGAGGGGTTTCGTTCCGGCTTCATCGCCATCATCGGCCGTCCGAACGTGGGCAAATCCACCCTGCTCAACCGCATCCTGGGCGAAAAACTCGCCATCGTCACACGAAAGCCCGGAACCACGAGGCGCAGACTTCTCGGCGTGCTGAACACGGATGACGCGCAGGCGGCTTTTTTCGATACGCCGGGCCTCGAGCGACCTGCCTCGAAACTCGGGCGCTTTCTGCTCGAAGAGGTGAAGGCCGCCTGCGCAGGTGCGGACCTCGCCCTGTTCATGACGGATGACGCGGAAGGGGAGGTGGAGGAAAACGCGCTCGCGCTGATAGAGGATGCGGGCGTGCCCGCGTTTCTCGTCATCAACAAGGTGGACCGCTTGAAGGACAAGACGAAGCTCCTGCCCGTTCTGGCGAAACACGCCGAAGGCGAGGGGTTCAAGAGTGCCTATCCGATTTCGGCGCTCAAGGGGGACAACGTGGAGCCGCTGGTGGAAGACATCATCGAGGCGCTTCCGGAAGGCCCCAGATATTTCTCTCCCGACATGACGACGGACGTGAGCGAAGCGCTCCTGATAGAGGAGTTCGTGCGCGAGCAGGTGTACCGCCTGCTGCACAAGGAGATCCCCTACGCCGTGGCGGTGAAGGTGCGCGAGATGGAGCGCGCCGAGCGTTCCGGCCTGTTGCACGTCGAGGCGGAAATCTACGTGGAGCGCAAGAGCCAGCGGGGCATTCTGGTGGGCAAGGGAGGCAGCCGGATCAAGAAGATCGGGGAATTATCGAGAAAGGAGATCGAACGGCGCCTCGGCGAGCAGATATATCTCGGCTTGAAAGTAGGCATCAAGCCGAACTGGCGGCAAAAGGATGCCGCGCTTTCCGAACTCGGGTATGAGAATGTCTAGGCTTAGCGGTTCTGGGCGCGCATGCGCTTTTTGTGTGCGGCGAGTATCTTTCTCTTGCGCTTTACGCTGGGCTTCTCATAGTATTCGCGCTTTTTGATCTCGGTGAGAATGCCTGATTTTTCGCATTGTTTCTTGAATTGCTTCAAAGCCTTGTCGATGGATTCACCCTCGTGTACTTTTACTCCCGGCATATTGGTTTCGTTCCTCCCGTTTGCGGTAACTGGCGTTAGAAAATAGAATCGTTCCGGTCGCAAACTATCTCTCATCCGCCCGGTTTCGTCAAGACCCCCAAAAGAAGACCTGTCGGGAGGCGTTTTCTTGGCCATTCTGAACGACGAAGCCATCGTCCTGGGCGCAAGCCCGTTCTCGAACACGAGCCTGATCGTGACGTTCCTGACCAAAGAGCAGGGAAAGGTGCGCCTGGTGGCCAAGGGCGCGCGATCGGCGAAATCGAGGATGGGCGTGGGACTTGAACCGGCGAGCGAGAATCACCTCGAGTGGAGCCGGCGCACGGGTTCCGGTTTGGGGACGATGCGAAAATGCGAGACGACACGGGTTTATCAAAGACTCTGGAAGAACTATGAGGCCATGCGGATGGCGTCGCGTCTATTGAAGATACTCGATGCGGTGTTGGGCGTGGACGAGGGCGAGAGCGCGCACTTTTGGTTGCTCCGCTCCTCGCTCGAAGCGCTCGAAGCAGGCGCGGGCGCGGCGAGCATGGAGGGGGTCTTCCTCCTCATGCTGCTCAAGACGATGGGTCTCGACCCGAGCCTCGATTATTGCGCGGCGTGCGAAAAAAGACCGGGGAGTGAGACGACGCGTTTCGATATCGCCACGGGCGAGCTCCGTTGCGCGAGGTGTCCGGAGCCGACTGCGCGCGAGATGCACCTGCGCGCCGGCGCCGTCGCCGCGATGAAAGAGGTTTTTCGCCTGACGCCTGAGAAGTGTTTTTCCATCCGGTTCGCCGCGCCCCTGGAACGTGAGATCATCGGGTGCGCGGAGGCGTTTCTGCAATATCACGGTGGAAAGAGCCTGCCGAGACGCTCCGGCCAAACCTCCGTTTCGCGTTGACGGAATCCCGCCGGAGGAGTATTTGTTCCCTCGTTCCGGGGGTGATTTTCTGATGAGGTTGATGTGCTGAAGCAATTGATGGTTCCCATATTCGAGAACGCGTTCGAAAGCGCGCGCGCGGCGGGCGACCTGACTTCGGAGGAGAAGCCCGCGGTCGTCATCGAGACGCCGCCGAACGAGGCGTTCGGCGATTTTTCCTGCAACATCGCGATGACGCTGGCGAAGGCCGAGCGCAAGGCGCCCATGGTGATTGCTGAGCAGATCGTAAAACACTTCGAGGCGCCTGAGGGGTTTTTCACCGACGTTCGGATCGAAAAGCCCGGCTTCATCAACCTGTACCTCGATGGCGATTACCTGTGCGCGAAGCTCAGGAAGATACTGTCCGCACCGGATGATTTTGGAAAAAACGAATCGGGAGCGGAAAAATCGGTTCACCTGGAGTTCGTGAGCGCGAACCCCACGGGGCCGCTTCACGTCGGCCACGGCCGGGGCGCCGCGCTGGGCGACGTTCTGGGGCGCGTGCTGGAGGCTTCCGGCTTTCGCGTGCACCGGGAGTATTACATCAACGACGCGGGCAACCAGATAGAGACGCTGGCGAAATCGGCCTGCGCGCGTTATCTGCAGGACGTGAAGGGGGAAGATGTTCCCTTTCCCGAGGACGGCTACCAGGGGGAGTACATTCGCGAGATCGTGAAATCCCGGAAGTTCCGCGAGGGCCTCGAGACGCCGGAGGATGAGGAAGCGCTCCTCTCGCAAGCGGGCGTCATCGCCAAGGATTTGATACTGGAGGACATCGAAAAATCCCTCGACGGGTTCCGGGTTCACTTCGATGAATGGTTCAGCGAGTCTTCTTTGTTCACGGAAAACGGGAATAAGGTCGAGGAGGCGATCGCCGCGCTCGAAGCGAACGAAAAACTCTACGAGAAAGACGGGGCCAGGTGGCTCGCATCGAGCGCGTATGGCGATGAGAAGGACCGCGTCGTCGTGCGGGATGACGGCCGCCCGACCTATCTGGCGTCGGACATCGCTTATCACCACTTGAAATATGAGCGAGGCTTCGATCGCTACATCAACATCTGGGGGGCGGATCACCACGGGTATCTGCCCCGGGTGCGCGCGTCGATGGAGATGCTCGGCCATGACCCCGAAAAGCTCGACGTTCTCTTCGTTCAGTTCGTGAGCCTGCGCCGCGGCGGCGAGGCGGTGCAGATGAGCACGCGCTCGGGCGAGTTCGAGGAGTTGTCCACGGTGGTGGATGAGGTGGGCGTGGACGCGGCGCGTTTTTTCTTCCTGATGCGGAGCGCGGACGCGGCGCTCGAGTTTGATCTCGATCTGGCGAAAGAGCAAAGCAGCGAGAACCCGGTCTATTACGTGCAATACGCCCATGCGCGCGTATGCAGTATATTCAGGCAGGCGGCGGAGGAGGGCGTGCCGCTCGATGGTCTCGATGCCCTGCCGCCCGGCGTGCTCGTGTCGGCCGAGGAGCGCCAACTCATGAAGAATCTTCTCGAGTGGCCCGACGTGGTGCGGACCGCGGCGGAGAGACTCGAGCCCCATCACGTTACATTCGGTCTCGTCGCCCTCGCCAAACAATTCCATGCCTACTATAATCGCAACCGTATATTGGGGCAGGACGAGGAACTCACCCGCGCCCGTCTGTGCCTTGCCAGGTGCGTGCAGGTCGTCTTGAGGAACGGTTTGAATTTGCTGGGAGTCTCCGCTCCCGAGAAGATGTAGTCAGAATCCGCCCAGGAAACGAGAACCCCATGAAGCCCCGGCAGCGCGCATCCGCGAAACCCTACAGGATCGTTTTCGGCAAAGCGCAGGCCGGTGTTTTTGCGCTCGTTATCTGCGCGGGAATGGGAGCGTCCTTCGGCTTCGGCTACCTCTGGGGCACCAGCGGCGCGTCGAGCAAAAAGGTTATGGCTGAGGCCAAGCCTGAACCGGAGGCCGGGCAAAAGGGCGAGAGAAAAGAGGCGGAACGCGAGACGGTCGCCGCGCTGATAAAAACGCACGAGCGCGAAGCGCAGACAGGGACGGCGAAGAAGCCCGCAGATGTCATCAAGCCGAAATTCTACCAGGACCTCCTCAAGGAGGACCAGGAAAACAAGCAGCCCATCGAACCCATCAAGCTGCCGGAGGTGAAAAAGGAAATACCCCCGAAGCCGGCACCCCCGCCCGCAGCGGCGGTGGAGGAACCTCCCGAGAGGGAAAAGCCTATCGAGGAGAAAGCTGACGAGAAGAAAGAAAATACAAACGGTGTCGGCAACGAAACCCCGAGGCGGGCAGAGGCGGATGCAGGCGCTTCGAAACCCTGGACGAAGGCGAGCGGGTATACGATTCAGGTGGTTTCGGTCCAAAAATTCGACGAGGCGCTCCGGGTCGTCCGAAAGCTGAGGGACGCGGGTTTTCAGCCTTTTATCAAGAATGTCGATCTCGGCGCCAGGGGCAAGTGGTACCGCGTCCGGGTGGGGCACTACCGGGACAAGGCGGAGGCCCAAAAGACGCTCTCCGAGATGCGGGCGCGGACAAAGCTGCAACGGGCCAGAATTATGGCAATATAAAGTATATTAGAATACAATGTTTTGTGGTTTATTTGCTATAAATAACTTTAAGCTTGACACCCGCGCTTTGCGTTCCTAAGATGAGCCTCCCGATTCCCGGGACTGGAGGCAATTCGATGGCTTCTCGACGCTTTCCGCCATGGCTCGTAAAGCGGCTGCCGAACCCGAGCCGCTCACACGAAGTCAAGGCGCTGATGCGCAACAAGCATCTGCACACCGTGTGCGAGGAAGCCCGTTGCCCGAACCTGTTCGAGTGTTTTTCCCGCAATACGGCCACCTTCATGATTGGCGGGGACGTCTGCACGAGAACTTGCGGTTATTGCGCCGTCACGAAGGGCGCGCCCGAGCCTTTGGACGTAGACGAGCCGCGGCACGTGGCGGAGGCCGCGAAAAACCTAGGCTTAAAGCACGTAGTCGTCACGATGGTGAATCGCGACGATTTGCCCGATGGCGCAGCCGGCCATGTCGTGGCGACGATTGAGGCGATTCGCGAATTGCTGCCCCAGACCACGGTGGAAGTGCTGGTGAGTGATTTCATGGGCGATTTCGACGCGGTTGAGCGGGTGGTTCGCGCGGCGCCCGATGTTTTCAACCATAACATCGAGACGGTTCGTAGGCTATTCAAGAGCACGCGCCCGAACGGCGACTACGAGCGCTCGCTGCGCGTCATCGGCATGGCGAGGGAGATCGACCCGGAAATGGTGACGAAAAGCGGCGTGATGGTCGGCATGGGTGAAACCGAAGAGGACGTGCTCTCCTTGATGGATGATTTGAGGGATGAAAGGGTCGATTGCCAGATAATGACGATCGGGCAGTATCTCTCACCCAGGAAAAAGGCGATTCCCGTTCGCGAATACATTCACCCGGACGTCTATGCGCGCTACCGTCTGGCGGGCGAGGCGAGGGGTTTTGCGCACGTGTTCGCCGGCCCTTTCGTGAGAAGCTCCTACAATGCGGAGGAGGCCCTGCACGCCTCCCAGGGATTGAGGGAGGGGAATTTACAGGGAGATCCCGAGGGCCGCGCTTTTATGACGAGCGACGGCTCGGGCCGGAACGTCCCGGCGCCCTCCCGTCACCTGATATCCTTACCGGTCAGTTGAGGATTTTTGAACATGCATGAGTTCCAGCGCATTACCCGCCTGCCGCCCTATGTCTTCGCCGGCGTTGACGAGTTGAAGATCGAGGCCCGCCGCCGGGGCGACGACATCATCGATTTCGGTATGGGGAACCCCGACCTCGCCACCCCGCCGCACATCGTGGAAAAACTCGTGGAGGCGGCGACGAACCCCAGGAACCATCGCTACAGCGCCTCGCGCGGCATCACCCGGCTGCGAGCGGCCATCGCCGATTGGTATGGCCGCCGCTATGACGTGAATATCGACCCCGAAGAGGAGTCCATCGTCACCATCGGCGTGAAGGAGGGGCTCTCGCATCTGGCGCTGGCCATCACGAACCCGGGCGACCTGGTCATGGTGCCGAGCCCGACATACCCCATCCATACCTACGCCATGGTGCTGGCGAACGGCAACGTGGTTCACGTGCCGCTCTCCCAGGGGGATGATTTCTTCGAGAACATGACCGACATCATCCGGCCGATATGGCCGAGGCCGAAAATCCTCGTATTGAGCTTTCCGCACAACCCCACCACGGTTTGCGTGGACCTCGATTTTTTCGAAAAAGTCGTCGCCTTCGCGAAAGAATACAACCTCATCGTGGTCCATGATTTCGCCTATGCCGACTTGGGGTTCGACGGCTACGAGCCGCCCAGCATACTGCAGGTGAAGGGTGCGAAGGATGTGAGCGTGGAATTTTTCTCGCTCTCCAAGAGCTACTCCATGCCGGGATGGCGGATAGGTTTCGCCGTGGGGAACCGCGACATTATCGGCGCGCTCAGGCGCATCAAGAGCTATCTCGACTACGGCGCGTTCCAGCCCATCCAGATTGCTTCCATCATCGCGCTCAACGGCTCTCAGGAGTGCGTCGAGGAGATTCGCCAGATTTATGAGAATCGCCGGGATGCGTTGTGCAACGGGTTGGAGAGAATCGGCTGGCCCGTTCAGAAGCCCAAGGGCACGATGTTCGTATGGGCGGAGATTCCTCAACAGTACAGGGAGATGGGCTCTCTGGAGTTTTCCAAATTCCTGTTGAAGAAAACCGAGGTGGCCGTCTCGCCCGGGATTGGTTTCGGCGAACTGGGCGACGGGCACGTTCGCTTCGCTCTCGTGGAGAATGAGCACCGGACACGTCAGGCGCTCAGAAACCTCCGTTCCCTGTTTCAGGAGAAAGCGCCCAGGCGGGCGGCGAGCTAGTCCGCCGTCCCCGGGGCCAAGAAGACATGAAGAAAATTTGCGTCGGCATATTGGGTTTGGGCACAGTCGGAAGCGGCGTGGTGAATTTGCTCGATGAGCAGCGGGAGTTGATCAAAAGACGCCTCGGCATAGAGGTGTGCGTTTCCAGAATTGCGGATCGCAGCGTTTTCACCAAGAAAAAGACGGCGCGCGGGGTGGCTCCCGAAAATATGGGTACGGACTTCGAAGCCGTGATCGACGCGCCGGAGGTACACGTGGTCGCGGAACTTATCGGCGGTACAGACGATGCCAGACGCCACATCCTGCGGGCGATCGACAGGAAAAAGCCGGTGGTGACCGCGAACAAGGCGGTGCTCGCCATTCACGGGGAAGAGATATTCGCCGCGGCGGAGAAGGCGGGTTGCCCACTGGGTTTCGAGGCGTCCGTCGCGGGCGGCATTCCGATCGTCAGAAATCTGCGCGAGGCTTTCGCGGCGGATAAAATCGAGAGGCTCGCCGGTATCCTGAACGGCACATGCAACTACATTCTCAGCCGCATGACGGAGGCGGGCGCAGATTTCGGCGAAACGCTCAAGAGCGCCCAGGAACTCGGCTACGCAGAAGCCGACCCGGCATTTGACATCGACGGCGTCGATGCCTCGCATAAGATAGCGATTCTGGCGAACCTGGCCTATGGCACGCCCGTGGATGTCGAGGGATATCATACCGAGGGGATACGCCACATCACTTCCGTCGACATCGACATCGCCCAGGAGCTCGGCTTCCGAATCAAGCTCATCGCCATGGCCCGGGAGAAGGACGGGAAGCTCGATATCCGCGTTCATCCGATGATGCTTCCCGAAAGCCATCCCCTCTCTCAGGTGGGCGGGGTCTACAACGCGGTGGCCGTCTCGGGGGTGAATGCCGGGCCGCAGGTTTTCATCGGCAAGGGTGCGGGTTCGGAGGCGACGGCTTCCGCCGTGGTGAGTGACATCATCGAGGTGGCGAGGTGGCTGAAGAACGGAGGCGACTCGCGAATTCCCGCCGCCGCTTTTTTGCCGGACCAGCGCGCGCGCCTCGACATCCTGACTCCCCGGGAAATTTCTACGCGTTTTTACGTTCGCTTTGCGGCTTTGGACAAGCCGGGGGTATTGAGCCGCATCTCCGGCGTTTTCGGCGAGCACGACATCAGCCTCGAAACCGTCGTTCAGAAGGGCCGCGCCGGCGAAGACGGCTATGCCCGTCTGGTGTTGCTCACCCACAAGGCGACGGAGGAAAACATGCAAAACGCGCTCGGGGTAATTTCCCGCCTCGACGTGGTGCAGCCTTCTTACGCGCTCGTGCGTGTGGAATCGGACGGCATGGCGTTCATGTGATCGAGCAGACAAGGGTTCATCCCTGATGCGGAAAATCGTAATGGTTCTCGCACGCGGCCTCGCCGACAGGCCGGTGGCGGACTTTGGTGGTGAAACGCCTTTACAGAAGGCGCGCACGCCTGCGCTGGATCGCCTGGCCGATACGGGGTTTTCTGGACTGTGGTCTCCAACGCCTGAAGATGCGTATCCCTCTCTGGATGGATTTCTCAAGAATTTTTACGGCTCCTCCGGCGCACTCTCTTCCGGTTTGATGATGGCCGCCGCCGCCGGCCACCTCCCAGAAACGGGGGAGGCCGTGTTCCGGCTCAATTTCGTGTGCTTAAGGCCCGGCGCTACGAGCGTCGTCATGCTCGACCCGACGGGCTTCGGCGTCACGGACGAGGAGAACCGCGAACTCATCGCTTACCTGGAGCGGCAGATGCCGCCGGATGAGGGGGAATCTTTCCGCTACGAATCCCTGGGCGGTTGTGAGGCGCTTCTCTTTTACAAGCGTGCGGGTGCGACGCTTCCGCAAGAATCTTTTCGTGGCTTCTCGCCCCCATATGCGATTACCGGAAGCCCCATTGGAGACCATATGCCGGTGGCGGAGGCGGCTCGGCGCTTCGTTCATTTCGTCAACGATTCCCAGATGGTGCTCTCCACCCATGCGGGTTTGAGGGAAAAGGCGCAAACCCGCATGTTCGCGGCAAACTCCGTATGGCTTTGGGGAGGCGGCCTCGCCGAAGAGGTCGAGCGGATGTCGGAGAAAACGGGAGGCAGGAATTCAGCGCTGATAACAGACTCGCAACTCGCAAAGGGTTTTGCCAAACTAGGCGGCGCGGATGTATATGAGCCGGGGGAGGAGGTGTCCGCCACGGTGAGCGAGGTGCTTTCTGGTCATGATTTCGTCTGCTTGATAGAGGATGTGGACAGTATGTCCCCATGGCGCGAACCCGAGGAGAAAATCGAGGCCATCGAGAAGTTCGACGCCGGGGTCATCTCGCCCCTGCTGGAGAGGCTGCGCGAGCCTTGCCGCATACTCGTGGCGGTGGATCATGGGTTCAGCGCGGAATCCCAGGAATGGACTGCCGATGCCGTCCCGTTCACCATCGCGGATTTCGATGGAGAAAATCTCACGCCGCCGAAGCGCCCGGGAGGGTTGGCCGCTCTTTGGGAGTTGATGCGTGGCGGAGAGGGAAAACAAAGAAATTCGGCCGTCGGTTTTTCTGAAGAACTCGGGGGGACGGGGCGCGTCCATTCGCTGGATGCAGTGAAAAAGCGGTTGTTCGCTGGATGATGGGGATAAAATGAGTCTGGTCGTAAAAAAATTCGGCGGCACCTCGGTCGCGAACCTGGAAAAGATTCGCGGCGTGGTGAAGCGGGTCTCGGCGGCGAGGGGTTCCTGGAAGCGCATCATCGTCGTGGTGAGCGCGATGGCGGGAGAGACCGATAAGCTGATTCGCCTCGCGCATGCGCTTTCGCCTCAGCCGGTGGGGCGGGAGATGGATTTGCTGCTCACCTCGGGGGAGCGCATTGCGAGTTCGCTGCTGGCCATCGCCCTCGATGCGGTCGGGATACCGGCCATATCCTTGACGGGCGGGCAGGCGGGCATTCTGACGGAAGGCGCCCATACCCGCGCCCGCGTGCGCTCCATCCGCCCGGAGAGGATTGTAAAGGAACTCGACGAGGGGAAGGTGGTCGTCGCCGCGGGCTTTCAAGGGGTCGACGCGTTCGATGAGGAGACGACGCTGGGACGCGGGGGTTCCGACCTCACCGCCGTGGCGTTGGCTGCGGCACTTGAAGCGGACCGCTGTGAGATTTATACCGATGTGGACGGAGTGTACACGGCCGACCCGCGCCTTGTGCCCGACGCGAAGCGCATGGAGCAGATATCGTTCGAGGAGATGATGGAGCTCGCATCCCTCGGCGCGAAAGTGCTGCAGGCGCGCTCTGTGGATCTGGCGGCAAAGTATGGCCTGCCGCTCGTCGTCCGATCCGCGTTTGATGAAGGAGAAGGAACGTTGATCATTCCAGAGTCGACGGGAATCGAATCCCCCGCCGTTCGCGGCGTGAGCTGCGATTCGAAGCAATCGAAACTCACGATTAGCGCCGTGCCCGACAGGCCCGGAATCGCCGCCGCTCTCTTCGGCCAGTTGGCCGAAAAATCCATCATGGTGGACATGATTGTCCAGAACGTGAGCGAAAACGGCCTGACCGACATCTCCATCACCGTGAACAGCGACATGGCGCATCAGGCCGAGCAAATCATGGTGGAGTCGAATGAATCCTTCGGCGGGGCCACCATCTCCCGCGATGACGACATCGCGAAAGTCTCCGTCGTGGGCGTGGGCATGAAGAGCCAGGCCGGCGTGGCGGCGCGCGTTTTCTCCGCATTGGCGAGAAGCCGCATCAACATCATGATGATCTCGACTTCCGAGATTTCCATATCCGTCGTGGTTAGCCAGGCGGATTCCGAGAATTCGGTGCGCGTACTGCATAAGGAGTTTATCGGTTGAGCGATGCGCTGACGTTTCAGGAAGTGATCATGGGACTGGAGAAGTACTGGTCTCGAAAAGGATGCGTCATCCAGCAGCCATACGACATCGAGGTGGGCGCGGGCACCATGAACCCGGCCACTTTTCTGCGCGCCCTCGGCCCCGAGCCCTGGAAGGTGGCCTATGTCGAGCCCAGCAGGAGGCCCACGGACGGCCGCTACGGGGAGAACCCGAACAGGCTCCAGCATTATTATCAATACCAGGTGATTTTGAAGCCCTCGCCCATCGACGTGCAGGCGCAGTACCTGGAAAGCCTCGAGGATTTGGGAATCGACCCGCTCGAGCACGATATCCGCTTCGTCGAGGACGACTGGGAATCCCCGAACCTGGGCGCGTGGGGTCTGGGCTGGGAGGTGTGGCTCGACGGCATGGAGGTCACGCAGTTCACATATTTTCAACAGGCGGGCGGGCTGGACCTGGAAATGGTGTCCGCGGAATTGACTTACGGGCTCGAGCGCATCGCCATGTACTTACAAGAGGTGGAAAGCGTGTATGACCTCGTCTGGGCGCGGGATACCGATGGCGGAGTCATCAAATACGCCGACGTGCACCATCAGACGGAAGTGGAGTTCAGCCATTACAATTTCGAGGAAGCGGATGTAAAAATTCATTTTGATATATTTGATAAATACGAGGCCGAAGGGTTGCGCCTCGTGGAGAAGGGCCTCACGTTTCCCGCCTACGATCACGCGCTCAAGTGCTCGCACACCTTCAATCTTCTGGATGCACGAGGGGCCATCAGCGTGAGTGAGCGGGCGCGCTATATCGGCAGAATCAGAAAAATGGCGCGCGCGTGCGCCGAGAGCTATCTGAAATCCCGCTATGAGGCCGGTTTCCCTCTCATCAGGGACAAAACGCAGCGAAACGACCATATCGCCCAATACGCCGCCCAATTCGATACGGAACAAGCGAAGTCGCACGTGGGCGAGGAATAAAGGGTTTCAGTTTGGGCAAGGAACTGCTTTTTGAAATCGGGACCGAGGAAATCCCCTCGACCTACATGCCGGGGATGATAGCTGCGCTCAGAGAGCGGGCGGAGGCGGCGTTCGGCGAGGCGCGCCTTGATTACGAAGGTCTGGAGACGTTCGGGACGCCCAGAAGGCTCGTCTTGCATGTAGCCGATTTATCGGAGCGCCAGAAACCGCTCCAAGAGGAGATACTGGGCCCTCCCGTCAGAAACGCGTTCGATGAAGACGGGAATCCAACGAAAGCGGCTCTCGGCTTCGCCCGGACGAATGAGGTGGAGGTGTCCGAACTCAAGCAGGTGGATACGCCCAAGGGTGCGCGCCTGATGTATTTCCGAGAAGACTTAGGGGATGAGACCAAAGCCGTTTTGGGGTCTTTACTGACGAAAGTGATCCAGGAGTTGCCGTCTCCTAAATCCATGCGCTGGGGAGCGGGCAAGTTTTCCTTTGTTCGGCCTGTGCAATGGATTTTGGCCCTTTATGGGCAAGAAGGCATCGATGGTCCTGCATCGGATGAGGATACATCGCTCCCGCTGTTTTCCTCGGTCACCTACGGACATAGGTTTCATAAAAATAAACAATTAAATATCAATAATTACCAGGAATATATTCATGTATTGCATGAGAGCACTGTGGAGCCTGTCGTCGATGACGGAAAGGGCGGCGGGCGGGTTCCCATGGTGCGAGCGGACGTCCTGGAAGTAGCCGGGTCCCTGGACGCCGAACCGGCGGCGGACCCGGAGGCCGTGGAGCGTTTGGTGGAGAAGGTGGCGCATCTGGTGGAGTGGCCGTTTCCTGTGGCATGCGGCTTCGATGATAAATTTCTCGATCTCCCGAGTGAAGTCATCATCTCCACCCTGGAGGTGCACCAGAGATGTTTTGCGCTCAGGGAGAAGGGGGGAGAGAGGCTCATTCCCTCCTTCATCGGCGTGAGCAATACGCATGCGAAGGACATGAGCGTCGTTCGGAAAGGATATGAACGTGTCGTGCGCGCGAGGTTGGAGGATGCGGAATTTTATTGGCGACAGGACCTGGCGACGCCCCTCGCCGACATGGCGGAGGAGTTGAAGGGCGTAGTCTATCACCCGAGGCTGGGCACGAGTTGGGACAAGGTGGAGCGGTTCAGACGCCTGGGCGCATGGCTTTGCGGGAAGCTCGCGCCGGGAGACGGCGCGTTGGCGAAAACCGTGGACGAGGCGGCATATCTCTGCAAGGCGGATTTAACCAGCGGCATGGTGTATGAATTCCCGGAGCTTCAGGGCGTCATGGGCCGGCGCTATGCCGAGCGCGAGGGCAGGAGCGAGGCGGTATCCCGCGCCATATACGAGCATTATCTCCCCAGGGGCGAGGGTGATGATCTCCCCGAAGATAGTGCGGGCGCCATCGTGGGGCTCGCAGACCGCATGGACACCATCGTCGGCATGCTGGGGTTGGGCTACCTGCCCAGCGGTTCGGAAGACCCTTATGCACTGAGGCGCGCGGCGAATGCGATTTTGCTCATTCTGGAGGATCGGGGTTTCAGAATCTCGCTGCCCGAATGGGTGAAGGTCGCGAGCGAGCCTCTCGCGGATAAGTTCAAGGGAGATTCCGCCGAGGCGGCTGAAAGAATTCTGGGCTTTCTGCGCAACCGGGTGTCCGCCTATCTTTCGCGCGGCGGCGCGCGCGGCGACCTGGTGGAGGCGGTGCTCGCTGCGGGAGAGGATTCCGGCTGGCGAAACGTGTTGGACGCGCGCGCGAGGCTTCGCGCACTGGAGCGGCTGGCCTCGAGCGAAGAGACCTTCGAGCCGCTCACGACGACCTTCAAGCGGGTGAGCAACATCATCCGGCAGGCGAAAGAGGGCGGTGAGCATGATGAGGCGGCCGGCCTGGATGAGCGTCTTCTCGTGGATGACGCCGAGAAGAAGCTGAACGCATCTTTGGGCGCGGTCTCAGAAGCGGTGGAGAAAGCGTTGGCGAACGTGCAGGCGGGAGACGCCGCCTCTCTGGAAGAAGCCTATGTTTCGGCGAACAACTCCATTGCGGAAATTCGTCCGGTGGTGGATGATTTTTTCGATGAGGTGATGGTGATGGCCGAGGACGCCGCCTTGCGGAAAAACCGCCTTGCGTTGATGGCCGGCGTGGGGGAGCTGTTTTCGGCGAATGCGGATTTCACGAAAATACAATTAAGGGCGACGAAATGATCGGAGCTGTTTTCAGCTACCCATATCTATTGCACAGACGCGCGAGGGGCGCGGGAGGATGCAGGTGATGACGGAGAAGATGATTTATTCCTTTGGGGCCGGGCGAACCGACGGCAGCGCCGATATGCGCAATCTGTTGGGTGGCAAGGGCGCGAATCTCGCGGAGATGGCGAGTCTGGACATACCCGTGCCGCCGGGCTTTACCATCACCACGCAGGTTTGCGTCGATTACCTGAAACAAAACGCGTTTCCCGAGAGCCTCTGGGAGGGCGTGAGGGAGCAGATGGCGCGTCTGGAAGAGGCGATGGGGGCGCAATTCGGCGGCGATGAGAATCCGCTTTTGGTGAGCGTGCGCTCGGGCGCGCGCGATTCTATGCCGGGCATGATGGATACCGTCCTGAATCTCGGGATGAACGACAAGACGGTCGCCGCCCTCGAGAAAAGATCGGGCAACCGACGCTTCGCATACGACAGCTATCGCAGGTTCATCAACATGTTCGGCAACGTGGTTCTCGAAATGGAGCACCACGACTTCGAATCGAAGATCGAGGCCATGAAACAGCGCAAGGGAGTCGAGTCCGATCTGGACCTGACGGCGGACGACCTGGTCGAACTGGTGAATGAATACGCCGCCCTTGTCGAAGAAAAAACGGGTGCGGGTTTCCCCCAGGACCCCTACGAGCAACTCCGGCTGGCCATCGAGGCGGTGTTCAAATCCTGGAACAACGATCGCGCCTTCACCTACCGCAGGCTGTACCACATTCCCCATGACTGGGGCACCGCCGTGAACGTGCAGTGCATGGTGTACGGCAACATGGGGGAGGATTGCGGCACCGGGGTCGCTTTCTCGCGCAACCCCGCGACGGGCGAGCATGTCCTCTATGGGGAAATTCTCTTCAACGCCCAGGGCGAAGACGTGGTGGCCGGCATCAGGACGCCCGAGCCCATCGAAAGCCTCAAGGCGAAGATGCCCGAATGCTACGAAGAGTTCGAAAGCATCACCGAGAAGCTCGAAGCCCATTACAAAGACATGCAGGACATGGAGTTCACGATTCAGAACGGGCGTCTTTTCATGCTCCAGACGAGAAACGGCAAGCGTACGGCGGCGGCGGCCGTGCGAATCGCCATCCAACTGGTGAGGGAAGGTGTGGTAGACAGGCGAACCGCCTTGAAAATGGTGGACCCCGACAGCCTGGATCAGCTGCTGCATCCCATGATCGACGCCGAGGGGGAATTGAAAGTAGTGGCCACGGGTCTGGCCGCGTCGCCCGGGGCCGCGGTGGGCCGGGTGGTCTTCAGCGCGGCGGATGCGGTGGAGCGGGCCGAAGCGGGGGACCCCGTGATTCTCGTGCGGCAGGAGACGAGCCCCGAAGACATCAACGGGATGAACGTATCTCAGGGCATTCTCACGGCGCGGGGCGGACTCACCTCGCACGCGGCCGTCGTTGCGAGGCAGATGGGGAAGTGCTGCGTGACGGGCTGCAGCGCCCTGGACGTGAAGGCGAGCGAGAAAGTGATGCGCGTGAACGGCGAGACGGTATTGGAAGGCGATTTTATTTCCTTGAACGGTACGAGCGGTGAGGTGATTCTGGGTGAGGCGAAACTCAAGCAGCCCGAGCTTTCGGGGGATTTCGCCACCCTGATGGAATGGGCGGACGAGATCAGAACTCTGGGAGTACGCGCCAACGCCGATACGGTGACGGATAGCGAGGCGGCCATCAAATTCGGCTGCGAGGGAATCGGCCTGTGCCGCACGGAACACATGTTCTTCGAGGGGGAGCGCATCGACTACGTGCGCGCGATGATCCTGGCGTCTACCGAGGAAGGGAGGCGGGATGCGCTTGATCACCTCCTGCCCATGCAGCGAAAGGATTTCATCGGTATCTTCGAGGTGATGAAAGAAAGGCCCGTGACGATCAGGCTGCTGGACCCGCCGCTTCACGAGTTCTTGCCCAAAACGGAAGAAGACATGGAGCAGGTGGCCAGGCTGCTGGGCGTGGGTCTCGACGCGGTGCGCCACGCCACCGAGGCAACCGAAGAGCAGAATCCCATGCTGGGCCACCGGGGTTGTCGCCTGGTGGTCACCTATCCTGAAATCGCCGAAATGCAGGTGCGCGCCATCATCGAGGCGGCTTGCGAGATGAAATCGCGGGGCGTGGACGTGTTGCCTGAAATCATGATTCCTCTCACCTCGGGCATAGGGGAGTGGGAGTTCAACCGCGACATCGTGCACGACATCGCCGGAAAGGTGATCGAGGAAAAAGGCGTCACGCCCCGATATCTCACGGGCACGATGATCGAAATTCCCAGGGCTTGCCTCCTGGCGGGAGAGATTGCCGACAGCGCGGAATTCTTCAGTTTCGGCACGAACGATCTGACGCAGTTGACCTATGGCTTGAGTCGTGATGACGCGGGCTGGTTCCTGCCCAAATACATCGAAAAAGAGCTGATTCCCAGAGATCCGTTCGTGGCCGTCGATCGCGAAGGAGTGGGGGAGATGGTGCAAATCGGCATCGAGCGCGGCCGTGCGAGACGGGAGAATCTCGAGGTGGGCATCTGCGGGGAGCATGGCGGGGAACCCACCTCGGTCGAGTTTTGTCACATGATGAAAATGGATTACGTCTCCTGCGCGCCGTACCGGGCCCCGATCGCGAGGCTCGCCGCCGCCCAGGCGGCCATCACGCACGGCTCATACCAGACGGTCGAAATCCATTGAGCGGGATTTCCCTTTGACGGTACACCTCTCCGCCGAGCGGAAAAACGAGTTGATGGGCCAGGCCCTCTCTCTTGCGGCGCGCGCGGAGGGAATGACGAGCCCCAACCCGCTCGTCGGGGCCATTGTTCTTGACGCCGACGGAGAGATAGCGGGCCGGGGCTGGCATCAAAAGGCGGGGGAGCCGCACGCAGAAGTTCTGGCGCTTCAGGAAGCGGGCGATCGTGCGCGAGGCGGCATCTTGATCGTTACACTGGAGCCCTGTTCTCACCAGGGCAGAACGCCCCCTTGCGCGCCTTTCGTGGTGGAGGCGGGCGTCGCTCGCGTCATCGCCGCCGTTTCGGACCCGAATCCGCAAGTACAGGGAAAGGGATTTGAGCACCTGCGCGCGCATGGGGTCGGGGTGGAAACCGGTATAATGGCCGAGGAGGCTGTGCGCTGTAATGAAGCCTATTTTCTCTGGTGGCGGCGTGGTCGGCCTTTTCTGACGCTTAAGGCCGCGGCGAGTCTGGACGGAAAAATCGCCACCCGGAGCGGGCAGAGCAGGTGGATAACGGGTGAGGCGGCGAGAGACGCGGGCCATCAACTCAGGAACAAGGTGGACGCCATCCTGGTCGGCGTGGAGACAGTACTGAAGGACGACCCGTTGTTGACCGCACGGCCAGGTGGTGTTGCCGGCAAGCCGCTGACGAGGGTTGTGCTGGACTCAAGACTCAGGACGCCTTCCCATGCCCGCATACTGGCGCCCCGGTCGGGGAGTTCCACCATCCTTGCGGCTACGGACGCGGCGCCCCCGGCCAGGGAAAAGGCGTTGCGCGAAGCGGGTGCGGAAATCATTCGAGGGGAAGCAGACCCCCAGGACCGGGTGTCGCTCGCTCCGCTCCTGGAGTTGTTGGGAAGCCGCGGCGTTCGCCATATCCTTGTGGAGGGCGGCGGACGGGTGCACGGTTCCTTCATTCAGGAAGGCTTGGCGGATAGGCTCTTTTATTTTCTGGCGCCCCTGGTGGTGGGGGACCATGAGGCGCCGGGCGCGGTTTCAGGCCTTGATGAAGAGAAATTGCAATCTCTGCCCGGGTTATTTAATGTAACACATGAAGTTTTGGGGGATGATTTGTTGATTCAAGGATATTTCAAAAGACCGATTTGGAAAGATGCGAAGGACTGGACAGGTGTTTAGCGGAATTGTTGAGGCCATCGGCGCGATTCGTTCATTGCAAAAAGACGCCAAGGGCGCGCGGATCACCATCGAGGCGCCGGGCGTTTTGAGCGGCGTGCGGCTCGGCGATTCGATTGCGCTAAATGGCGTCTGCATAACGGTTGTTGATTTTGACGACCGGAAGTTTGAAGCCGATTTGTCCGTCGAGACGCTGAGGCGTACGAATCTGGGAGAACTGGTTGTCGGCGACCGATGCAACCTGGAGCGCGCCATGGCGCTGGGAGAACGCCTCGGCGGGCATCTCGTGAGCGGTCATGTGGACGGCGTGGGGAGGATAAAGGGCAGAAAGAATGAGGGTGACTCGATTTGGCTCACATTCGAGGCTCCGGTGGAGGTGATGCGCTATGTCGTCTATAAAGGTTCTATTGCGGTCGATGGAATCAGCTTGACGGTGGCGGCGTGTGATGGTGAGACTTTTTCGGTGTCGATTATTCCGCATACGAGCGAGCAAACGACGCTCACGGAGAAGGAAGACGGCGCCGCTGTGAACCTGGAGGCGGATTTGATCGGGAAATACGTGGAGAAGCTGCTCGCGCCCCACGCGGAATCGAGGTCTCGCGACGGCATCACGATGGAAAAATTAAAGGAGCAAGGCTATGCCTGAGCCGGGGGAGGAAAAAAACTTCGACGAAAATCCTTTCTCGACGATTGAAGAGGCAATCGGCGATATTCGCGAGGGGCGCATCGTCGTCCTCGTGGATGATGAGGATCGTGAAAACGAGGGTGATTTCATCCTCGCGGCCGAGAAGGTGACTCCGGAAGTAATCAACTTCATGACGAAACACGCGCGCGGTCTGGTTTGTCTCGCGCTCACGCCCGAGAAAGTGGAATCTCTGGGGCTTCCGATGATGGTGCCCAGCGGCGAGAACGGCTCCGCTTTCGGCACGGCTTTTACGGTTTCCATCGAGGCTCGCGAAGGCGTTACGACGGGCATCAGCGCTTTCGACCGGGCCCACACCATACAAACCGCGATACAGCAAGACGCCAGGCCGTCGGACCTGGTGACGCCCGGCCACGTTTTCCCGCTTCGGGCGCAGCCGGGTGGCGTACTCCGGCGAGCGGGCCACACGGAGGGCACGGTGGATTTGGCCCGCCTGGCCGGCCTGCAGCCCGCGGGTGTTCTCTGCGAAGTCTTGAATGAAGACGGCTCGATGGCGCGTCTGCCCAACCTGCGGAAGATAGCGAAAAAAAATAATCTCTCCCTCGTAACCATCAAGGATCTCATCGCTTACCGCATGCGGCACGATCGTCTCGTGGAGCGTGTGGAGGAGGCTGAGATGCCGACGGCGTTCGGCACTTTCAAGGTATATGCGTACCACAATCAAAGCAGCGGCAGGATTCACGCCGCTTTGGTGATGGGCGAGTTGAACCCGGACGAGCCCACCCATATTCGGGTGCAGCCGGTGAACGCCATCTGGGACTTGCTGGCGCTTTTGCGCTCTGATTGCCCGGACAGAATCAGAAACGCGCTGGCCAAAATTCAGGAGGCGGGCAAGGGGGTGTTGGTTTTTTTACAACCCGATTCGATGGGAGAAGAATTCTCCAGAAAAGAGAAGGTTTCTCCAGGACCGCGTGAAGTGGAGCAGAAAATCGGAATCAAGAGCGCGCCGCTGGAAGGGTTGCGCGATTACGGCATCGGCGCCCAAATCCTTGTCGATTTGGGCTTGCGGCGGATTCGAATCATGACGAACGACGAGCGCAGGATAGTGGCGCTCGAAGGCTATGGCCTCGAACTCGAGGACAGGGTGACGGTGGGGATGGAGCCGCCCTTGCCGTCTTTGCAAAAGAAGAGGAAAGATGGCAGGGAATCATTCTTGCAGCGTCCGTAACATAGGAATGTGGAGAGGAAATGGATAATCCGGTGGCGGGCGATCTGAACGGACGGGGACTGCAGATCGGTCTCGTCTCGTCGCGTTTTAACGATTTCATCGTGACGCACCTCGTCCGGGGGGCCGAGACGGCTTTGCGGCAATGCGGCGTATCCGGGACCGATATCGCGCACGTGCAGGTGCCGGGTTCGTTCGAGCTTCCGGCGGCTGCGATGAGGATGGCGAAATCGCAGAAATACGATGCCATCGTATGCCTGGGCTGCGTGATACGGGGCGCAACATCTCACTATGATCTGGTATGCGCCGAGGCGACGAAGGGCATCGCCCTGGTGGGCGCCCAGACGGGAGTGCCGACCATTTTCGCCGTCGTCACGACGGACACGATTGAGCAGGCCATCGAGCGCTCGGGAACGAAGATGGGAAACAAGGGATACGAGGGCGCACTGGCGGCCGTGGAGATGGCGAACTTGTTTTCGAAAATGGATGAGGATGGAAACGACGCCCCCGAAGAGGGAAAGTGATGGTGGAGAACAGAAAGGCGGGACGAGAGCTTGCGTTTCAAATCCTGTATCACACTGACCGCCTCGGAAGTCTTACGCCGGAAGAGGTGGAGCGTTATTGGCGGTTGCATCCGGCGGATGAGAGTTCAAAAATGTTCGCCGACAGGTTGATGGCACTCATTCTGGAGAAAGACCGGCAGATTAACGATTTGCTCAACGAAGCGAGCGAGAGTTGGTCGCTGGAGCGCATGGATGCCGTATCGAGGAGCATACTGCGCTTGGGCGTTTGTGAAATGTACTTTGTTCTGGATATTCCGCCCGCGGTCACGATGGATGAAGCGATTCGCCTGGCCAAACGATACGGACCGGAAAATGCTCCCGGCTTCGTGAACGGTATTCTGGATCGTCTCTATCAAGAGAAAACGGCGGTATAAGGTGATACGACTTCGCTTGTTTCCTCAGGGACTGCACGAGGTAAAAAGTTTTGCCGCCGTTTGCATGTTCGCAGTCGAGCATTTTCCGTTTCAAGGGCGATTGCGACAAATCGACGGCTTGCTGGAGTGCGAGGTGAGCGGTCTCGTAGAGCAGGGCAAATTGAGTGGCGCTTGGGAGTCGCAAGCCATGTTTGCCTCGAAGGGGCGGCTCGCACCGGAGTATGTGTTGTTCGCAGGTGTCGGTTCTGTGGAGGACTTGACCCTCACACAGCTCTACCGGCATGCGAAGGATATTTTTGGAAGAATGATGAGGGCATCGGCGAAGAATTTATCGATGCAGGTTTCCGGTTTCGCGCAGGTTCCCGATGACTTCGCTCCCGTGGCTACAGAGATTATGAACGGTGCGATACGAGGCGTCATCGGAAATCCCTGGGATGTCGATATTCTTGTTTGCGAACCGGATGACGAGAAATATGACGAATTGGTTATGCTGAGTGAGCAAATCGCTTTTAGCAGTGTGAAGAACCGTGAACTCTCCTTGGAGGTTTTGATTTGAGTGGGGCGCCTTTGAGGACAGTTCACAATATCCGTTTCGCTCTGCTGCTGAGCATTTTTCTATTAGTGGGCTGTGGCTACGAACTCGAAGGAACCTTACGTCCCAAGAAACTCGAAGCGGTGCAGACCATTTCGATATCACCATTCCAGAACCATACCAACGAACCGGGCCTTGGGCGCGCCGTTACGAAAGCGATGAGGGGAAGATTCTTGCGGGACGGCCGCCTCCGGATTTCCGACTCCCCCGATGCGGACATCGCTCTCGAAGGTGTTGTGCGCGAATATCGTCTCTCTCCGATTGGCTTCACCCAGGCTGACAGAGTTCAGCAATACCGCGTCGTCGTGCGCACCCGAATACGTCTACATGACAAAGGGCGGAGGAAATTACTCATCAATCAGGATTTGGAGTCCTATGCCGAATTCGCCATTTCATCATCGATAGCGCAAAGCGACACGAGCCGCTCGAACGCCAATCAACAAGCGGCCGATTCTTTATCGAAAGACGTCGTCAGCCTCGTGTTAGAGGGCTTTTAGATTGGCCCGGAGCCGCAAAAAGCCGAAGAGTTCCCTGGCAGCGCTCTCCAATGTCCAAAACGCGCCGACGCAACCCATATACCTTTTGGAAGGCGAAGACTCTTTTTTACGGGATGCATACCTGCGCGTCATTCGACTCAAGGTTCTTGGTGATGGGCCGGATGATTTCAACCATGACCGTTTCGACTGGGCCGAGGCCGGTGCGCCCACCATCATCACCACTGCCCAGACGATGCCATTCATGGCGGAGAAGCGCCTCATCGAAATCCTCAATTTCACCAGACCGGGTGAGAAGGATGAATCCATCTTTCTCTCTTACCTCGACCACCCATCCGCGTCCACGGCTCTGGTATTTTGCGTGGAAAACGTCGACATGCGTACCACTTTCTTCCAACGCCTCTCGAAGGCGAGTCTGGTTTGTCGGGTCGATACCCTGGAGGGGGAGGAATTAAAGAAATGGCTTCACGGGCGCGCCGTGGAGTTGGGGTTCGAGTTGCGGCCGGAGGCCGCCGATATGTTGGTCGCCATGGTCAAACCTTCCATGATGAGGCTCAGTACCGAGCTCGAGAAGATCGCCTCATATGTGATGCCGGGAACGCTCGCCGGTGAGGAGGAGATTCGCGAAATCGTCGGCCACTCCAAAGAAGAATTGCTCTATAAGCTGGGTGATTCACTCAGCCAGGGGAGTTTGGGTGGGACGCTCGTTCTCTTGCGCCGGATGATGGAAACCGAACACCCCGTCATGTTCATCGGGTTGTTGCGCAATCTGATTCGGCGTTGGACGATTTCAAAGGCCTTGCTCAGAAGTGGCCGGGGCGCCCAGGAAATCTCTCAGGTGCTGGGTCTGCAGCCCTTCGTGGCGAGGAGGCTTGAAAGTCAGGTCAGGGGATTGCGTTCCGCTTACTTGCGCGAGTTATACGGGAAACTGCTTCAAGTGGATCGCAAGCTCAAGCGGACGAGCGACATGAAGGTCGCCCGTCAGACGCTGGAATTGTTTTTGGTGGATGTGCGGTCCTCCAGAAGCGGGACGCACAAGGTTGTTTAGTTATTTCGAAGAGGCCGCATGAACTCGCTTGGCCAATCTTCCCGCATGTCTCGACGCTGTTTTTTTGTGGATAATTCCTTTGGTGGCTGCGCGATCCAATTGCGACTGGGCTTTTTTCAGCAACTCTTCGGGGTTTTCTTCACTATTCACCAAGACTTGTTTGATGGTATTGCGAAATTGAGTCCGAATAGCGCGGTTTCTGGCGCGGCGAACGATATTCTGGCGATTGCGCTTCTTGGCCGAACGAATATGTGGCAATTTGTTTCATTCTCCGTAAAGATGGTTGAAAAGTCTCTCTTGAGGCTGTTCCACAGCCCCGGTAAAATACCACGGAACAAAGGGTTGTCAAGCTCACCGCCCTGGTGTCAGGAACTCTGTGACCACGCCACCTGAATCCTCTAATCCGGGACGAGAAGAAAATGCTTTTGCCGCTGCGCCGGTAGGGAATGGCGATTCCCCGACGGAGGAGAGTATTTCCAGGTTTGCGGGTCCAGTCAGCCTGGCGACTCTCATCAGTCGCGTTGCGGGTTTTTTCCGGGATTTGCTCATCGCCAAATTCTTTGGCGCCGCGATGATGGCCGATGCTTTTTTCGTCGCATTTGCGATTCCCAATCTTTTCAGGCGCATGTTTATGGAAGGGGCGCTGAGTTCCTCGTTTCTTCCCGTTTACTCCGACGTGCGTGAGCAATCCGGGCCCAAAGAGGCAAAAAAATTCGCCGGCGGCATGTTGGTGTTTCTCATCTTCGCGGGAAGCGCGGGTTGCGCTATAGGGATCTGGTTTGCTGACCCTTTGATGAGAGCGCTGGCGCCTGGTTTTTCGAGTAACCCGGAAAAACTGGAACTCGCGGCGCAACTCACCAGAATCATGTTTCCGTTCATCGTTTTTATCGGCCTGTGGGCGGTCGCAGCCGGTATGTTGAACGCGGCGCGCCGCTTCTTCGTGCCTGCTCTTGCGCCCGCGCTCCAGAACGTGGTCATCATCATCGCCCTTTTATTGGCGGGTTATTTCTTGAGCAGGGCGGAGGCAATCCGCTGGCTCGCCTGGGCCGTCGTAATTGGCGGAGCGGCGCAGTTTTTCTTCCAGCTCCCCTTCATGGGGAAGTTGCGAATTTTACCGCTTCCCTCTATTCCCTGGAGGGTGGAGGGTGTCGGTAGATGCTTGGCGCTGATGGGACCGGCGGCTCTTGGAGGCGCTATTTTTCAAATCAACGTTCTCGTCGACAGGTGGCTGGCTTCGTTCCTCGCGGAAGGCTCCATTTCTTATCTCTACTATGCGAACCGATTGGTTCAGCTCCCTCATGGCATATTGAGTCTCGCGGTGGTGTCCGCCGTTTTGCCGGTATTGTCTGATTATGCGGCGCAAAACAGGGAAAATTCCGCATCTGGAGATTCCGAGCGCAACGCCATGCTCGAGGCGGGGCGCCTGACGCTGTTCATCACCATTCCCTCTACATTCGGACTGATGGTTTTAGCCCATCCGATCATGGAAGTTATTTTCGAGCGGGGCGCCTTTACGCAAAACCATACCGTTGCGAGCGCAGCCGCTCTGCGGGCGTACGCGGCGGGGTTGATGTTTTTCGGGATCACGAGACTTTTGGCCGGGGTGTTTCACGCTCGATTGAACACGAGTTTTCCGGTGAAGTGCGCCAATTTCGCTGTCCTCGCCAACGTGGTCCTCAGCGTCGCCCTGATGTTCCCTCTTGGGTTCGTCGGCCTCGCGCTCGCCACGTCGTGCTCGAGCGCCTTGAACGCGGTGCTGTTATTGAGAGGTGTTATGCGGGAGTGGAGCGGTTTTCCGAAAAGGGAGTTGGCTCATTCCCTGAGCAGGCTTCTGGCGCTTGGAATCTTGACGGGAGTCCTCGCATATTTCGTTCACCTTCAACTCGTTCATCTGCAATTGTGGGATGCGGAGCGCTCGTCGGCCCTCAAATTGGCGATGATGATGCTCGAGGTATCCCTGGCTGCCTGCTTCTATATTTTCATGGCGAAAAAGATCGACGCTTCTTCTTATGAAACCTGGCGCCGTTTCACTCGCCTCACATGGAGAAAATCCTGAGCAATGGGGATCATGCGGTGACAAAGGAAAAAATATCGGCTGAAGAGCACGAAAAAAAGAATCAGGTTTCGCTGGATACGAGCCTGGTCGATATCTTAGGAACTTTCAGGGATTTCCTTCTTATCGAGCGTCGCCGCGCGGTGAATACCGTCGAGAGTTACGGGCGCGACGTCGAATCGTTTTTCTGCTGGCTCCAGGAAAAAGAGGACGTTTCACCGGCGAATTGGTCGAAGAGCAGCGTCATCGATTATCTCAAGGATAAACGGGAGAAGGGAAAATCGGACACCACGCTGCGGCGGCACCTGGCGTCCATCCGCGCGCTTGTCAGGTTGTTGGTTCGCGACGGATACGTAAAGGAGGATTTTACGGCGGACATCATGCAGCCCTCGAAATGGAAGCGTTTGCCCAAGACGCTTTCGCAGGAAGATATGTCCAAGATTTTGCTTGCGCCTGACGACAAAACACCACAGGCGGTGCGGGACAGGGCGATGCTCGAGCTTTTGTATGCCACCGGCATGCGCGTCAGTGAGATCATTCGACTCAAACTCAACCAAGTTGAACTTGAATCGGGTTTTTGCATTGTTCACGGAAAGGGGGATAAATCCCGCCTTGTTCCCATAGGAGATGCAGCGAAAGATATGCTTGCGGATTATCTTGGCGCCGCTAGACAGAGTCTGCTGCGCGCCCGGAAATCGGATTATGTGTTTCTCACGGGCCGGGGAGGACCCATGACCCGCCAAGCCTTTTGGGCGCGGGTGAAGAGATGGGCCAAAGAAGCAGGTGTGGACAAAAGCGTGAGCCCCCATGTGTTTCGACACAGCTTTGCGACTCATTTGCTCAATCACGGGGCCGATCTGCGGGCCGTTCAGGCGATGCTCGGACATTCGGATATTTCCACCACCGAGGTCTACACGCATGTAGATAGGCAAAAACTGCGGGGACTCTTGGACAAGAGCCACCCGAGGGGTAGGGAATAAAAGGCGAAATAAAAATAGAGTTCTTTTGTTGACGCCTGAAATTCTGGGGCGTACGATCGAATGGCGTATGGAGCTTGGGTTTTCGAAAGCCGACACATGCAAATACGGGGAGCCTGAATCTTTTGGCGACGAGGATGTCTGCAAGCCCGCTGGCCGGGCCGGATAGGCTGGTTCATATCATTGGAAATCAGGATGAATCCCTCAAGGCCGTAGAGAGGGCGTTTGACGTAAAAATCAGAATTGCATCAGAGGGGTTCGTGGTTGAAGGCCCGCCCGATGCCGCCGAGAAGGCCCGACTGTTCCTGGATGAGTTGACGGAATGCGTGGAGGAGGGATTTCGGTTCGACCCGTTGAACGTCAAGACGCTGGCCCAGGCCGTTGCGCTTGAACAAGACGTTACGCTTCGTTCCCTGGTGACGAATCGGATATCGGTTTCATCGAAGAAACGGTACGTCGTTCCCAAGGGCCCGGTCCAGAGTGAATACATCAGGGCGATTCGTGAAAAGGGAGTGACATTCGGAATCGGGCCGGCCGGAACGGGGAAAACCTATCTGGCCATGGCTTTGGCGGTTTCCGGGTTGCTGGAGAAGGCATACGCCCGCATTGTGTTGACGAGGCCGGTTGTGGAGGCAGGCGAGAAGCTCGGGTTTTTGCCTGGTGATTTGCAGGAGAAGGTGAACCCATATCTCAGGCCGCTGTTTGACGCGCTGAACGATATGGTGGAATTCGAGCGGGTGGAGCGTTTCATTCAAAGGGGTGAGATAGAGATCGCGCCACTCGCATATATGAGAGGTCGTTCGCTGAATGATTCTTTCATCATATTGGATGAGGCGCAGAACACGACGCCCGAGCAGATGAAAATGTTCCTCACCCGCCTCGGCACCCGGAGCAAAGCGGTCGTAACGGGGGACATTACGCAAATCGATTTGCCCGAAACCTCCGGCTGCGGGCTGATTCACGCTCAAGACGTCTTGGGAGATTTAGGGGAAGTTTCTTTCGTCTATTTCAGTGAACGAGATGTGGTTCGCACGCAATTGGTGAGAAAAATCGTTTCTGCATACGAGGCCCACAGTTTATAGGCGAGTTCTCCGAAGAGTGCTTGCAATGCCGGGGGCGTTCACATATAGCCGATACGTCCACGATCCCTTCGTTGCGGAAGGATTCTGGAGGTTGATCGCGTGATCCATCGAGCCGGCGTCGGGAAAACTGCCGGAAAACCCAAAAACATCTTTTTGCGTCTACTGGCGTCGGCGGGACGCTCGCTCACGGATTGCGCCCTGGCGTTTGCAGACACCAGGGCTTATCCATGGATTCTGGGCGGAACGCTCGCCGTTGTGCTCTCTTTTCTGCTCACAACCGATCTTTCGGCGCCACGCGTGTCTTTCGAGGTGGGTGATGTCGTTCCCAGGGACATTAAAGCCCCGCAGGATATGCGCGTGGTCGATCCCATCGCCACGAATGCGAAACGCCAGGCAGCCAGAGATAAAGTCCTGCCCCGTTACGATATAGATACCCAACTGTCAAAAGTCGTTTTGAGCAGATTGAACGGCGCTTTTGAGTCAATACAGCGGACGGTAGACAAAGAGCTCGAGAGGGTGAAAACCGAGCGGTTGGCTATACGGGCCAAACAGAAGAGTCCGCCGCTTTTCTCCGAGTCGGAAGCTTACCGGGAAATGTATGCTGCACCCGCCTTTATCAAGGCGGAGGGTGCGTTTCATAAGCTTGTGGGCGGTACGGTTCCAAAGAAATTCTCGGATTGGTTGAGAGAGCAGAGATTTGCAAACTGGGTACAGGAGGATATCGCCAAGCTGTTGCGGGTAGCATATTCAAACCAAATTGTGAGCGATAAGCGTTTATACGCCACCCATGCGGCGAAAGGGATCACGGCGCGCGATATTCGAACGGGGAATCGCGTCTCCGTCAGCCCGTCCATGAATCCTCTGGAACTCAGGCAGGTCGATAAACTGCTCAAGCAGGAAACTCGCAAGATGTCCCTCAGGGTTCCACTGCGTGTTCGGGCTCTGCTGGTCTCCCAGGTTTTAAAGATGGTTCAGCCAACGTTGACGTTCAACAACAGGGCGACTCTGGAGAGCAGGGAAAAGACCGCGGCCTCCGTCCTTCCTGTTTCCGAGGTGCTAAAACAAGGGGAGATGATCGTTCGCGAGGGAGAACGGTTGAGCGAAGGACAAATTGTAAAACTCAAGAGTTTGGAGAAAATCTACCGACAAAGCCATGTGATCGGCAATTTCACCGGCACGGCTTTGGTGATTTTCATTCTGCTCATCTTGGCATGGATTTGTGTGCAGAAATACGATGTGAGTTTCTTGTCATCGCAAAACAACGTCACACTTTTTGTAATACTGCTTTTGAGCCAGGTTGTTTTGCTGAAATTGGGCATTCTCTTCTCCGAAGTATTGCATGAAACTTTCCGGGGGATCCCGCTCCATTCGTTTTACTATGTTATTCCATTTTGCTCTGCTTCTCTTCTTGCAGCTGTTTTGCTGGGACGCTCATCGGCGGTATTGATGGCGATTTTCTCCGCCGTTCTGACCGGACTGATTTTGCCGAATCACATCAATTTCAGCATCGTCGCTCTCGGTGGCGGCGTACTGGCGGCCATCCGGTGGAAAGAATACCGGCGCAGGACTTCCGTGCTCATCGTAGCGTTCATGCTGGGTTTGTTGGGCGCTGCGCTCGCCCTGGGTTTCAATATGCAAGAGGGTTTCAGCGCCGCAATCATGCAGTGGACGGATATTCCCATCGCCTTGCTCGGCGGCCTTTCGAACGTCATCATCGTCGCGGGGGCCATGCCCCTGCTCGAGTCGATTTTCAAACTCACGACCGACATGCGTCTTCTGGAGTTGGCCGACCAGAATCACCCGCTATTGAGAAAGATGGTCGTCAGCGCGCCGGGCACCTATCACCACAGCCTTCTCGTAGGCAACCTGGCGGAGGAGGCGTCCGAGGCGACCGGCGCGAATCCGCTACTAACCCGTGTAGGTGCGTATTTCCACGATATCGGTAAGATGATGAAGCCGGAATATTTCATCGAAAACCAGGGGCGGGAGAACCGTCACGATAAACTGAAACCCAACATGAGCGCGCTCATCCTTATCAGCCATGTAAAAGAGGGAGTAGAACTTGCCAAAAGCCATCAACTGCCCAAAGAAATTATCGATTTGATTCAGCAACATCATGGCACATCCTTGATTCGGTTCTTTTACGAGAAAGCGAAGAACCAAAATGGGGATGGCGTGACAGAAGAGTTTTTTCGCTATCCGGGGCCAAGACCTCAGACGAAAGAGGCGGGCATCCTGATGTTGGCCGATATGGTGGAGGCATCGTCGCACTCGCTTTCGGATCATTCTCATGGGCGCCTCAGCGCTTTGGTGGATAGAATCGTCCAGAGTGCTTTTGCAGAGGGGCAGTTGGATAATTGCAGCCTCACGCTCAGGGATTTGAGCAACATTCAGAACGCTTTCATGCGCGTTTTGGTAGGCATTCATCATCACCGGATTCATTATCCAGGGCAGGAAGACGCTCCTAAGAAAGGAGCTGCGAATGGAAGTCCTCATCAAAAACCAGCAAAAGCTGTTCGCGCTGGATCGCAAAGCGCTGAAGCAACGTTTGGAAGTCATACGGAAAGCTCTCCAGTCCGAAGATGACGGGTTCAGCATCGTATTTATCCGAGACGAGGAGATGCGAGCGTTAAATTCTCGATATCGGCGGGAAGATGAAACAACGGATGTGTTGGCTTTTCCGCCGGCGGATTTCTTTCCGTTCGTGGGTGAACAAAAGGGGGAAGAGACATTTTTAGGAGAAGTAGTCATCTGCGTGGATGAGGTGCTTCGCCAAGCGGAGGCCGAAGCGGTGGATTACGGAGTCTTGGCGGAGCGTCTGCTCGTACATGGTCTTCTGCACCTCAAGGGGTTTGACCATTACACGGAGTCTGAATCTGCGCGCATGGGTGAGGAAGAAAAAAGAATGGCCTTTCTGCTTGATGGAGAGTGGCTCTATCGGCAAAAGCGTGAAAATTTCGAATAGATAATTGTGGGTGCCATGACGCAGGAATTTGGAGTCATTTGCACATTGTTTCTCGTTGGAGAGAACATAATCTCTTGCCCGTTCTCGCTGGCGTGCGGGTGATTTCTGGGAATTTAGAAACGACCTGCAATCAAATCCGCCCCGATTTTGAAATCTGAAACCTGATAGGCTTGGTAGTGATATGGGTAGCCTTCGACTCATCATCGGCTTGATTTTGGCATTGGCGATATCGAGCTTCGGCGTCATCAACATGAAGCCGGTGACCGTTGCCTACTATCAGGGCAGCGTCAACTTGCCTCTTTTTTATGTTCTGCTGGCTGTGTTTGTATGCGGGTTCATGGTGGCATGGCTTGGCGGGGTATTGGACAGATTGAAGTTCAGGGGTCAGATAGGAAAATTAAAGCGGGAAGTCAAGACGTTAGAGAGTAATCTGGATGAGGTGCGGGAGCAAAGCGGCAAGCTTCTTACGATGGGAAATACACAAGACGATGAATCCGTTGCCGCACGTGATGAACCCACGTCAAAAACGGATCCGAAGTCTCAGATCAGCCTGTCCCCCCGCGAATCGAAGGCGGAGTAGGCATGTCCCCCCCTAAAGGCGCCCTGCAAGCCAGGAAAGAAAAAAATACATCCGGCAAAAATAGCCAAGGTCCTTCTCCTGCGATGCGCCAATATCTGGAGATGAAAAGACGCTATCCCGACGCGATACTGTTTTTCCAGTTGGGTGATTTCTTCGAAATGTTCTATGAAGATGCCAAACTCGGGGCGAAGGTGTTGGAACTCGCGTTAACATCGCGCCAGAGTGATGACAAGGGTCCTATCCCGATGTGCGGTGTGCCTTGCCATTCGGCCTCCTCATATTGTGGGCGATTACTGGAAGCCGGTCATAAAGTCGCCATATGTGAGCAGGTGGAAGACGCGAGAGAAAGTAAGGGGGTTGTAAAACGCGAGGTAACCCGAGTCCTGACCCCGGGCACTTCGATTGCCGACCTTGAGTTGCTGGACAGCAAGGAATCTCAATACCTGGCGGGGATCACCGTATCGGCCGGAGCAGGAGAGACGCTTTGGGGAATGGCGTGGCTCGATAGCTCGACCGGTGAGTTTTGTGCGACGCAGGTGGAAGGCGATGCCGCAGAGACGCTGATTTGCAACCAATTGGAGAGGCTCTCTCCTCGTGAACTTATTTTCCCGGATGTATTTTCCCTTTCGGATGGGTTGAAAAACAAAATTGATGAACTGAGTATTCATGTCGAAAAAAGGCCGGCCGCCACTTTTTGCGAGCCGCTTGATTTCAATAGCAGGGACACCATATTTCCGGATGAAGCGAATGTTCTGGCGTATCCGGTAGCAGCAGGTTCCGCCGTAGGTGTTTTAACGTATCTCAAAGAAAACCAGCCTGGCGATTTTCCTCATCTCAAGCCTGTCTTTTTTTCCCGACTCTCCGATTCCATGATTCTCGATGCCGCCACGTTGCGAAATTTGGAAATTACCCGTTCGGCGGTGGATCGGGGGAAAAGGGGCACTCTGCTCGGTTTGTTGGATGAAACGTTGACGGGCATGGGAGGACGTCTGCTGAAAAAATGGGTGCTTTCCCCATTGATTCAAGAAAAAGCCATCGAATATCGCGCCGAATCAGTAGAAGAACTCGTGAACAATTCTGAAATTCTGAATACACTCAAAAAAGCCCTCGAACCCATTCAGGATATCGAGCGGCTCCTGGGACGTGTGGGTTCCCAGACTGCGAATGCCCGAGATGTAGCCGGATTAGGCGTATCTTTGGCCATGTTGCCCGAAGTTTGTGAGGCGCTCAAAGGGATGGCGTCTGAATTGTTTTGTTCCATCCTGTCGGGCTGGGATTCTCTCGAAGACGTAGCGTTGGAACTGAAGAACGCGATTGTAGATGATCCGCCCGTTTCCATTCGAGAAGGTGGAATATTTCGCACTGATTACGACCAGGAACTTGCCCGCTTGAGAAAGGCGCAGCAAGAGGGTGATTCGTGGCTCAGGAATTATGAAAGCGGGGAAAAAGAACGAACGGGGCTGCCTCTGAAAATCGGGTTCAATCGCGTTTTTGGATATTATCTGGAGATACCCAAACGATTCAGTGAGCAGGCGCCGATGGAATATACGCGCAAGCAGACCCTCGTTTCCGCTGAACGATACATCACTTCCGAGTTGAAAAAGATGGAAGAAGACTTACTCGGCGCAGAGGAAAAAGCCCATCATCTCGAGTTCATGCTTTTTGGACGCTTAAGAACGCAAATATCTCAACAGGCCAAGCGCATACTTGCCGCCGCCGAGAGGATAGCGATTCTGGATGCCGTTTTGTCCCTGGCGCTCGTTGCGCGCAAATTCGGATATGTCAGACCCCGAATTATGGATTCTACCGCTCTGGAAATCATGGATGGGAGGCATCCCGTCATAGAGGCGGAGAATCCCGGCCTCTCTTTCGTGCCGAACGATTTGTCGATCCGTGACGACCGCCGAATACTCATTATTACAGGGCCGAATATGGCCGGCAAATCCACTTACCTGCGTCAAACGGCGCTTATCATTCTCATGGCGCAGATTGGTAGTTTCGTCCCAGCCAAGAGCGCGAAAATCGGTTTGGTTGATAGGGTGTTCACTCGCGTTGGTGCGCATGATCGACTTTTGGAGGGGCAAAGCACCTTCATGGTGGAGATGGTGGAAACGGCTACCATATTAAGAGAGTCGACCCAGAAGAGTTTCATCGTCCTGGACGAGGTCGGGCGAGGTACGAGTACCTATGACGGAGTCAGCATTGCATGGTCAATTGTCGAGTATCTTCATAACAAGGTCCAGCACAGGGCGAGGACTTTGTTTGCGACCCATTATCATGAGTTGGCCGAACTCTCAAAAGAGCTCACATGTGTGAAAAACTTAACGGTCGAGGTTCGGGAGTGGGGTGATGAAATCGTTTTCTTGCGAAAAGTAACCGATGGTAGTTGCGACAGAAGCTACGGCATTCAGGTTGGCAGGCTGGCAGGACTTCCGGAAGAGGTTATCGACCGAGCAAAGACATTGCTCTCCAGGTTTGAGAGTACGGAGACGGTCTCCCGTTCCAGCGCCGAAAAATCTGATTTGGAAAATCGTCGGGGCAATGGGCAATTGCCTTTGTTTTCAGGAACAGAACCGAAAATCGAAAATTTGTTAAAAAGCGTTGATCCGGATTCCATGACACCTCGCCAAGCTCTCGAAACCCTATATGAACTCAGGGAAATCATGGCAAACATTGAGCAGCGATAACAGTAGGACTAGGTCACAGGGCACAATCTGGAAGTGCTTCATGGGCGTGAAGCCGGGGATGTCAAAAAGGTATTGAGAGCTTTTTTCATATGCGATAGCATTGAACTTCAAGGCAAAGGAGAACATATGTTATCTAACTCCCGGGAAACATTTGTTCTTAGGAAACTTGCCATAGCCATCTGTATGATTTTCGCTTTGGCGGGGCCGGCGATTTCCGCAACGGATAACCAGGACGGAATCCGGATAAAAGATATTATTGTTATCAAGAAGAATGGGCAGTTGCTTGTTTTTGGTTCTCTTTTGGGTGCATTTTCGCCGAAATTGTTGGAAGCTATTCATAGCGGTGTGACTACGAAGTTCATCTTTGATGTAAGTCTCTTTCGCTCTCGCAAGCTGATTTATGATTCGGAAGTCACCTCGCGGCAGTTGCATCACCAAGTGAAATATAGCGCCTTGAAAAAAACATACACTTTTCATCTCAAAGAAGGGGAGAAAGAGATCGAAAGAAAAGTGACGAAAAGCCAAGGCGAAATGACGGACTGGATGCGCGAGTTGAACGGCGCACCCATTGTCCCTGGTAAGATATTGCCCCCCAATAGTCGATACTATGTGAAAATCAGAGCGCGGCTGAATCATGTGGACTTTGTCTTCCCCTTTAATTACTTGCTTGCTTTTTGGGGGAAGCAGTCTGATTGGAGCTATTCCCAGATATTTAGTTCTGAAGGGATGTGAATTGTGCATCCAACGCGACTGAAAAATCAGGATATTTCTTCGCGCCGACGAAGAACACTTCTGCGATCCTTCATCGCTTTGATCATCATTGCGACTCTCTCGTTTACGGCTTGGATTTACTTCAAAGAGCTTGAGCCGGGAGTCCCCCTGCTAAACAATGTAGTCGTATTTGCGCTAGTGAATCTGAGTATCATTCTGCTCATGGTGGTTATTCTTTTGGTCGCAAAGCACTTGGTGCGTCTTTACTACGAGGGGAGAACGGGCGCCGGTCGTTCACGCTTGCAATTAAAACTCGTATTGGCGTTTGTCGGATTTACGCTCATCCCTGTAGTGGCTCTTTTCGTGGTGGCCAGCGGCTTGATAAACCAAAGCTTTAACGCTTTGTTCAGCATGAATGTGGAGCGCGCGCTTAAAGGGTCCTTCGAGGTGGCTCAAACCTATTATCGTGAGGTGGAGCGAAACGCGCTATTTAGTGCGAGTCGACTTGCGCTTATGCTGGAGAAAGCGCACCCCGGGACGTTGGAAAACCCTAAGGCGATTGAAAAAATATTGGAGTCCGAGAGAAAGAGCTTGGGAGTGGATTTCATTCAACTCTACGATAGAGAGCGGCAGGAGCTCGTATCGGTCAGGCGTCCTGGGTTAGAACGATCCGCGATGTTCTCGCCACTGGTGGGATACGTGGATCAAGTGATTGATGGGGAGTCGCGCTCAAGTATAGAGAATTGGGAAAAAGGAGATGTCATCTATGGCGTGGCGCCTTTGAAGATAGAAAAAAAAGTGGTGGGATTTGTCGTTGTATCCAAATATGTGCCGGATCGACTTGTGGAGAAGGTCAGAGGCATATCGGACTCCTTTGTGAATTATAAAGAGTTGGAACTGTCCAAGAATCCAATCAAGGCAAACTACATCATCACCTTTTTGGTGGTCACTTTGCTCATTCTCTTCGCGGCCATATGGTTTGGCTTCTACCTCGCTCGAGGGATTACGGTTCCCATCGAGAAATTAGCGGAAGCTACGAGGGCGGTATCAGATGGCGATCTCGAACATCGCGTGGATGCGCAGGCAGATGGCGAAGTGGGGATTTTGGTCAACGCATTTAACAGCATGACGGAAGAATTGTCGGCGAACAAAGAAAAAATCGAAGAATCTTCTGAAATCTTGAGCCGTTCCAACCTGGAAATCGACAGAAGACGCAGGTATATGGAGGCGATGCTCGAAAATATCGGAGCGGGTGTAATATCAATCAATCGCCGAGGGCGCGTTACTATCCTCAACAAAGCAGCCGGGGAGTTGCTGAGGATCGAACCGCAGAATGCCGTAGGGCAAATGTTCAGGGAGGTTTTCGAAAGCACACATCTTGAGCCTGTTCGTCAGTTGATGCGTTCTATGCGAGCCCGAGAACACCAAAGCGCTTCGGAGCAAGTTGAGGTCATGATTGATGGCCGCGTACTGACACTACGCGCGAGCTTGACTCTGCTGAAGAGCGCAGATGGTGGCAGGCTTGGTGCCGTCATTGTGTTTGATGATATGACGGCTTTGATACGGGCTCAAAAAGTGGCCGCATGGCAGGAGGTGGCCCGTGGCATCGCGCACGAGATCAAAAATCCACTTACGCCGATTCAACTTTCTGCCCAGAGAATGAGACGGAAATTTGATAATGAGGCCTATGATTTTGCCGAAGTATTCGAATCTTGCACGGATACCATTATCAATCAGGTAACAAGCCTGATTGATATGGTGGATGAATTCAGCCGATTCGCTCGCATGCCGGAGCCCAGATTGAGGCTTTGCGGGTTTGTACCCCTTATTGAGGATGTTGCAAATTTATATCGTGGCAGGAAGGGAGATGTGAAATTCTCGATTCATATCGATGTTGGGAATGCTGCTGTCATGGCGGATCCCGAGCAGTTGCAGCGCGTATTTATCAATTTGTTGGAAAATGCCTTTGAATCCCACGAGGTCAAGGGCGAGATTGATTTGCAAGCGTGGAGTGATAAAGACAGAAATATGATAGTTGTTGAAGTGGCCGACCAAGGGCAGGGTATATCGGAAGATGTGAAAGGCCATATATTCTCGCCTTACTTTTCGACCAAGGATAGAGGCACCGGGTTGGGTTTGGCTATATGTCACCGTATTGTGGCGGATCACAATGGAACAATAGGCGTGCGAGATAATCATCCGTCTGGTTCCATTTTTCGCGTAACGTTGCCACTGGCGCCTGCTGTGGACATCACGCCCGAAAAGCAAAGGACGGCTTCCATTGGATAAGGGACATGTGCTTATCGTCGATGATGAGCGTGAAATACTCGTGAGCCTGGAAGATGTCTTGCTGGATGAAGGATATCGCGTAGAACGGGCCGAGTCCGGAGAAACTGCTCTTCAGTTGGTCCGGACCGAAGCTCCCGATGTGGTTCTGGTTGATGTGTGGATGCCCGGCATTGATGGAATCAAGACTTTACAAGCAGTAAAAGAGTCCAACGCAGATATCGAAGTCGTCCTGATGTCGGGCCACGGCAACATTGAGACCGCAGTGGCGGCAACAAAGTCGGGTGCTTTCAATTTCATCGAAAAACCTCTGTCCATTGATACGGTTTTGCGCATAGTCGATTCCGCCGTTCAAGCGCGAAGGGCTAAGGATCTCAAGGCGAATAATGTTGGCGACGTGATACTTGACGGTGCCAGCAAGCATATTCAGAGGGTTCGAAGAGCTATCAGGAGAGCGGCGAAAGATACTGGCCCCTTGCTGATCGCAGGTGAAAGAGGAACCGGCAAGCGTTTTATCGCAAGGGCAATTCACGAGAACGGCGACGGAAAAGAAGAAGGCTTTCGGCCTGTTCATTGCCGTTCGCTGTTTCCGGTATCGGGAGAAAAAGGATGGGGAGAGGTGCTGGAGCGGCTGGCGCCCGCTACCTTCCAGGGGACGGTATATCTTGATGGCCTGGAGCAGTTGCCCATGGTGGAGGGAGAGGAATTTCTCACTCGATTCCTTGCGCATACAAAGGGGGCGATACGTTTAATGGCATCCGTTGAGCATGTGGGAACTTCGAAAGACAAGGCCAACGTGCGAGCCCTGTCCGCAAAAATAGGCGCTGATGCAATACATTTGCCCCCTCTGCGCGAATGCAAAGAGGATATTTTGCCTTTGGCTAACAGATTTTTGAGTGAATGTGTTGAAATTGGCAGGCATGAAAAAGAATTTTCTGAGGATGTCATTGCGGTCCTGGAAGACTATGACTGGCCGGGCAATATTGCTGAACTAAAAGGTGCAGTGACCAAAGCGGCATCTACATCGCAGGGACCGGAGATTCACATTGACCACTTGCCGTACGCGATACGCGAGGCTTCTGATTTCGATGTGAGCACATCAAAAAACGATACCCCGTCTAATTTTAATGTGGCCAGAACTCAGTGGGAGCGACAGTACCTTGCCTTCCATTTGGAGGAGCACGACTGGAATATCGATGAGACCGCCCGGGCGGTGGGCATGACGAAACCTGCTTTAATACGAAAAATTAAAGCATACAATATAGAGCCCATTTTGCCGGCATCGACGGTGCCGAGGGAAACAAATCAAAGGAGCATTTCGAAAAGTGTCGTATTGTATGGCCGGGGGCTTCACTCGGGACTAAAAACCGGACTGATCATCGAGCCCCTGCCGCCGGGGAGCGGGATACAGTTCGGCAACCTGACAAGCCCCGATACTGTGAGGGCGAGTGTCGATTTCGTGGATGGCACCAACCATGCGACAAACTTGCGCAATGGAACTGTGACTGCTCGAACGATTGAGCATCTCATGAGCGCGCTGCACGCATACAAGATAAGCAATATACTCATCAAAATGAGTGAGGAAGTGCCCGTCATGGATGGGTCGGCAGTGGAGTTTTGTCGCTTGCTTGAAGAAGCAGGCATTGAGGATCAGAAAGAAAAACGCGAGGACTTGTGGATTGATAAGGTATATGAGGTAGGTGAACCGAATGACGGAAAGGGTTACGTTCGTATCGAGCCGGCGGATTCTTTTTCGGTTTCATACCTTATTGATTATCCCAAACCGATTGGGAAGCAAACCTACGTTTATGAACACAAGAATGCATTGGGTTTTCAGGAAGAAATCGCACCGGCCCGTACTTTTGGTTTCGTCAATGAGTTGGAGTCGCTCGAAAAAATGGGCTTGGCCGAGGGAGGTCGTTGGGATAACGTAATTCTTGTGGACAAAGCTCGTGTCGTGAATACCCAATTGCGATTTCCCAATGAATTCGTTCGCCACAAAATTCTTGACGTCATCGGAGATCTATATTTAGCCGGTCGTCCTGTCCGAGGAAAAGTAACCGCTGAGAGAAGTGGACACCGACATAATGTAGCTTTGGTCAAGAAATTGATGGAAGTCCATGGCTGATTTTGAATATATCCCGAGTGATTCCGCTTGCTAAATCATGGAACATCACCTTTGAATGAGGAACGTCTGACATACCGCGACGCGGGCGTCGATATCGAGTTGGGCGAGGGTTTCGTTCAGGCTATCGCCCAAATTGTAAAATCCACCCATTCTAGTCAAAGTGGCCGTATTCTGAAGGGGACGACGGATTTTGCAGGTTTGTTCCGTCTCGGCGGAGAATATGAAGATCCAGTCCTTGTATCAGGCACCGACGGTGTCGGCACGAAATTGCTCTTGGCCCAAGAGTACGAGCGTCATGATTCCATAGGGGTCGACTTGGTGGCCATGTGTGTCAACGATATCCTGACCATGGGGGCAGAACCGCTTTTTTTTCTTGACTACATTGCAACGGATAAGATTGACCAAGGCGTATTGGAGGCAGTCGTATCCGGGATTGCCAGTGGATGCCGGGAGGCTGGGTGCGCGCTCCTTGGGGGCGAGACGGCCGAGATGCCAGACATGTATAGGCCGGGCATGTACGACCTTGCTGGATTCGCTGTGGGGGTGGTTGAACGGGAAAATTTGGACAAGCAAACACCTGTGAAAACTGGCGACGCCATACTCGCACTTCCTTCTTCAGGAATTCATAGCAACGGATATTCCTTGGTGCGAAAAATATTCGAATCGCAAGAAACACGGGATGTGGCGGCGCAAAAGCTAGGCGTTCCCATTGAAGATCTCTTATTGGAGCCGACTCGGATTTACGCCAAAGGGGTCCATTCCGTTCGAAGTGAAGAGGGTATTAGCGGCATCGCGCACATCACGGGAGGCGGAATTCCGGGAAACGTAAACCGTGTGATGCCAGATGAATTGCAGGCGAAATTTTATCCTGAAAAATGGGTGACGCCCGCGATATTCTCATTGATTCAAGAATTCGGCCCGGTTGAGAGTGCGGAGATGTATCGCATTTTTAACATGGGCTTGGGTTTTGTCTTTCTCGTGAGATCGGAGCGAGCCGAGTCTTTGCTCGGATGTTTGAAAAATGCGGGAGAACAAGCCATGTTTGTTGGCGAAGTCACCAACAAACCGAAGGGCGGCCAATCCGTTGTCATTGAGGGCGTATTATAGTGCATTCAGGAACACGATTGCGTGTGGGTGTTTTGGCCTCGGGTCGTGGGTCCAACTTGCAAGCCCTAATTGACGCCGGGGGGAACGCGAATTTCCCGGCGGAAGTTGTATTGGTGCTGAGCGACAAAAAAAATGCGTATGCGCTTGAGCGCGCCTCGATGGCCGGCATACGAGCCAGACATCTGGCGCCGAAAGAGGAGGGCTTTTATCGAAAGGTGGGCGATGAGATTGAAAATCACGGAATCGAACTCGTCTGTTGCGCTGGTTTCATGCGCATTTTACCGCCGGAGTTTGTGAGCCGTTTCTCGGGAAGAATCATCAACATTCATCCCTCGCTTCTGCCGAGTTTCCCGGGTCTGCACGCACAAAAAAAAGCCTTGGATGCCGGTGTGAGAGTGACCGGCTGCACGGTCCACTTTGTGGACGAGGGGGTGGATACGGGACCGATTATTTTGCAAGCCGCTGTACCGATTCTGCCCCGTGACGATGAAGGAACCCTTTCGGAGAGGATTCTCGCTTATGAGCACCGCATCTACCCACTGGCGGTGCGACTCATCGCCGAGGGGAATGTTCGCTGTATTGATGGCATCGTGCAATTTTCAGAAAATGCTTTTCCAGGTCATAAAGGATTCATCTCACCCGTTTCGGAGTAGTCATCTACAAAGGACTTCGAGAGCTTGCGCAAATCATATCTCTTCATACTGGTATTTGGTTCCTTGTTTTTCTCGTTTTTACAAACCTCCGTTTTCGGCGCGTCTATAGCGGAAGAGTCGCGTCAAAAGACGGAGAAAATCATCACCGCGCTCCAAAAAAAATATGAGACTCTAGGATCTCTGCAAGCCTCATTTGATCAGAAAAATGAATTGAAATCTCTTGGGCGAACGACGAAGTCGAGCGGAACCCTGTTGTGGAAGAAACCCGGCAGATTGCGCATGGAGTACGTCGAACCTGAAAAGCAACTCCTGGTTTCAGATGGCCGTACGTTTTGGCTCTACACCGCTCGCTTCAAACAGGTGATGGTTTCCAAAACCGGAGGCTTTGGGGCCGGCGCCACTCCTTTGTTATTCCTGGCGGGCAAGGGGGATTTGAAGGAGAATTTTCATGTAACCATAGAAGAGATTGGAATTGCCAAACGAAGCGGGGGGATTTGGAGGGCCGGACAGCCCCATCGCATTCGCTTGGAGCCGAAGGCTGCGAGCGCCACGTTTCGCCGAATGTGGATCGAGGTGGAGCCTGAAAATTTTAGAATCCTCACTCTGGCTTATGTTGATAACATCGGCAACAAAAGCCATCTGCGGTTTTCAAATATCAAAGAAAACGTCAGAATCACAGGAGAGGAATTTCGGTTCATCGTGCCGCCGAACGTAGAAGTTCTGCAAATGCCGTCTCACAGTGGCCAGCAATAAAGGATTCTTTCAAGAATGGCGATGCAAGTCATAAACTGGGTAATGAGTTTTGGACAGACGATCTTCTGGGCCGTGCTGGTTCTCGGATTGCTCATCTTTATCCATGAGTTGGGTCATCATCTCGTCGCGAAATGCCTTAAAATCGGCGTTTCTACATTTTCCCTGGGTTTTGGTCGTCGCATCTGGGGTTTTCAGCGAGGAGAGACTGAATATCGCGTGTCTCTGATCCCCTTGGGCGGTTATGTAAAGCTCGTGGGAGAAGACCCCGAAGCGCAACCCGATAATCCAGATGTGCCTAAAGAACCGGATGAGCCGGAGAAATCATTCTACTTACGGCCTGTTAGCCACCGATTGGCTGTCATTTCGGCGGGGCCTTTGTTTAATGTCGCTTTGGCGATACTTCTCAGTTGGGGGTTGCACCTTGGAGGTATTCCCGTCCCCGGAACGTGGGTCGGCGGTGTTTTGCCCGATACGCCTGCACAAAAGGCCAACCTTCAAGCAGGCGATCACATCGTTGCCATTGATGGGAAGCGGATTCGGAAATGGTCCGAGCTTGTCGAAATCGTACGAAGAAATGCCGATGAAAAACTCGTTTTGACGGTGGAACGCGACCGGAAATCCTTTGAAACGTCCATCATTCCGACATCAAAGAGCGCGACGGGCAAGGAGCTGGGTTATGGCCGAATCGGTATCAGCATCGGTCAAGGCACTTACACCGAGCGTTTTGGCTTTTTTGAGTCCCTGGGGAAGGGATTCGAGCAGAATTACCGCATCGCCAGCTTAACGGTCATTACGCTGTATTCGATGCTCACGAAGACTATTCCGGCGGACATTGGCGGCCCGATTCGTATTTCTGTGGTGGCCGCGGAGCAGGCGCAACGCGGATTCCGTTATCTCATCATGTTTACGATATTGCTCAGCATTAACCTGGCTATTTTGAACCTGTTGCCAATCCCGGTTCTCGATGGCGGGCATATTTTTTTCTTGCTTATCGAAGCCTTGCGTGGCAAACCTATCAGCCTCAGAGTCCGAGAGATGGCCATGCAGGTCGGCACGGTTCTTCTCATCGGTTTGATGATCTTTGCTACCTATAAGGACAGCGTGTATTATCTCTTTCGGAGTGACTCAGCAACGATAACGAAAAAAGAAGAGCAAAAGGGAAAAAGTAGAGATACAATGAAATTATCTCCTGAAAGCCAGAAAGGCGGCAAATAGGGATTTTGACCATGTTTGAGCCATTTACGGACGACGTATTTTACACGGAACCCATACCGGGAGTCGGCCTGCCTCCCAAAGAGCAAAACAGCACCACTCTGCCGATGGTTGAAGCGGATGCAACCAGCGAAGCGGTGCCGTGTGCGGATCCGTCTTTGTTCCCCCTGAACCGGCGAAAAAGCTCCCAAGTCGAAGTACGGGGCGTCAAAATCGGTGGTGGCGCTCCCATCGTCGTACAATCGATGTGCAACACCTACACGCACGATGTGGAGGCAACCGTAGCTCAAATCGACCGCCTGGAAGCCGCCGGGTGTGAAATTGTGCGTTTGGCCGTTCCTGACGAGAAATCGGCCAATGCGCTCTCTAAAATCAGAAAACGCACCGAGATGCCCTTGGTGGCGGATATCCATTTCGACTATCGCTACGCCTTGATGGCGGCGGATGCGGGGATAGATTGCTTGCGCATCAACCCCGGCAACATCAATGGAGAGGAAAGGGTGAGTGAGGTGGTCGCCGCGGCGAAAGATCACGGCCTGCCCATTCGCGTGGGTGTGAACGCTGGTTCGTTGGAAAAGCATCTGCTCGATCGTTTCGGCGGCGCAACCCCCGAGGCGATGGTGGAAAGTGGTTTGCGCCATGTCGCCATGCTGGAGAAGCGAAACTTTTATGACACGAAAATCTCCCTGAAAGCTTCCGATGTCGCGAGGGCGGTGAAAGCCTATCGGTTGATGGCGAAACGCGTCGAGTATCCTCTCCATCTCGGCATCACGGAGAGTGGAAGCCTCCAGACGGGCAGCATAAAAAGTGCTGTCGGCTTGGGCATTCTGCTCTCAGAAGGTATTGGCGACACCATTCGCGTTTCCTTGGCAGCGGACCCGGTGGAGGAAGTGCGTGTGGGCTACGAAATTCTGAAAAGCCTCAAGTTGCGCCAAAAGGGCGTGAATGTTGTCGCATGTCCATCATGCGGGCGTGTCCAGATTGACGTGGATAAGCTCACCATGGAGATAGAACAAGAGCTTGCCCACATCAATGCTCCCATCACGGTGGCCGTCATGGGTTGTGAAGTGAACGGTCCTGGTGAGGCGAAAGATGCAGACATCGGCGTGGCCGGCGGCCACAAACGAGCTTTGATTTTCATGAAAGGTGAAAAATCGGGCTTGGTATCCTATGAGGATATCAAGAAAAATTTGGTTGAGCGTGTAGAGCAACTTGCAGAGCAATATGAACGAGGTCAATTCGAGATAGCTCACTCCTGAGAAAAATCTGATTCATGCGATTCTCACGCGGGTTTTTACCCACATTAAAAGAAGCGCCCGCTGATGCGGAAGTCGTCAGCCATAAACTTATGGTGCGATCGGGTATGATTCGCCGCTTGGCGGCCGGAGTATATACGCTTTTGCCCCTCGGTGTGCGTGTGCAGCGCAAAGTCGAGCAGATTTTGCGCGAAGAGTTGAATTGCGCAGGCGCGCAAGAAGTTTTCCTGCCAACACTGAATCCCGCTGAGCTTTGGCGAAAAACGGGACGCTGGGAAGTGTACGGTAAAGAATTGCTCCGCTTGAGAGATCGCCATGAGCGTGATTTTTGTCTGGGTCCCACACATGAGGAGGTAATCACCGATCTGGTGGCGCGCGAAGTAAGGAGTTATCGGGAACTACCCCTCAACCTGTATCAGATTCAAACGAAATTCAGAGACGAGATAAGGCCCCGTTTCGGCGTGATGCGAGGGCGGGAGTTCACGATGAAAGACGGCTATAGCTTCGACCGAGACGAGGCGGGCGCTGAGCAAAGTTATGAAGAAATGGTGCAAGCCTACACTCGCATCTTCCGGCGTTGTGGTTTGAAGTTCAGCGCTGTGGAGGCGGACTCGGGGGCCATTGGCGGGAGTTTTTCGCATGAGTTTATGGTCATGGCTGATACAGGTGAGGAAGCGATCACCGTTTGTGATTCGTGCGGGTACGCAGCGAACGTCGAAAAATCGCCGGTATCATTGAAGTTACCGGAGAATGAGGGAGGCGAACTTGAAAAAGTTCATACACCCGGCGCTCATACAATAGAGGAGGTTGCCGAATTTTTTTCTTTGCCTCCATATCGCATGGTGAAAACTCTTTTGTATGTTGCGGATGGTGAGCCGGTGGCAGCAATGATTCCAGGCCACAGGGATTTGAATGAAATCAAACTGAAGAATGCGCTTGATGCGGTGGATATCGAGCTTGCTGACGCCGAGACGGTAGAGGAGATCACCAATTCCGAAGTGGGTTTCGCAGGCCCTGTAGGCTTGTCGAATGTCCGACTCGTCGCCGATTACGCCATTGAAAATAGTGGCGGGCTCATTGTCGGGGCGAATCAAACGGGCCATCACTACACGGGCGCGCGCGAGGGTCGTGATTTTGAGGCAAGTAAATTTGCAGACCTTACCGTTGCCCAGGAAGGAGATGCTTGTCCCAGTTGTGAAGCGGAGCTCAGCATCAGGCGCGGGATCGAAGTGGGGCATGTCTTCAAACTGGGTTGTAAGTATTCCGAATCCCTGGATGCTACCTATCAGGATGAGAGTGGCGAGACGCACACCATCGTCATGGGTTGTTACGGCATTGGCGTGGGCCGCACAGTGGCGGCAGCCATCGAGCAGAACCATGATGAGGACGGCATTATCTGGCCGACTCCCATCGCTCCATATCATGTGGACATCATTCCGGTGAGAGTGGATGATGAAACCATGAAAATTTGCGATGGTATATACGATTCGCTCGCGTCCGCAGGGCTGGATGTCGCGCTTGATGACAGGGATGAGCGCCCGGGCGTGAAATTCAAGGATGCCGACCTCATCGGTTTTCCCTACAAGGTAGTCGTCGGACCAAAGGGACTCAAGGAAGGGAAAATCGAGTTGAAATCGAGAAAAACAGGGGATACACAATTTGTGGCGATAAACGAGGCTGCATCTTTTCTCAAGAATCTGGTTTCCGAAGAAATGGATTCCGTCGGATAATTTATGAGGTTCTCGGATTCTCCTTCGAAAAGATTTTGGATTTCCTTATCAAACGTTGATTGGGCCGGGGTTTAGGACGAGGGAAAAGTAAAAAATGGAAAACTTGACGTTTTCGGGCCGGGGCATTTATATTCTGCACCTGTAGCGAGGCGAGTTTTGGAAGGAGATATTCGAGCGTGGCTTACCAGGGAGTTCGCGAGTGTGCCATTTGCGCTTGGCGAGAGGGTTGCCGCCTGAAGTATCGTAATGAACCGAACGGGGCGATTTTTTGTCCGGAATTTTCACCGGACCTGAGATTACAGCAAACGCAATCGAAGGATATACCGTCTTCCTCCGAAGGCCTAGAACGGGGAGCAAACGACAAATGAGGCGTGAAATCGAAATTCTGATATTGCTCTTTTTGGGATATTTGTGCTTGATGGCAGGCTTTCGCATGGAAGACATCGGCATGCAGGTTTTTTTCTATATTCTCTCGGCCATGTTTTTTTTCGCCATATTCCGACCCAAGCAATCTCCCTGACGGGATGCATTCTGGCGGCGTAGCTCAACCGGTTAGAGCATACGGCTCATATCCGTAGTGTTGGGGGTTCAAGTCCCTCCGCCGCTACCATTTCCTCGCCGCTCAGGGGAGGATATCTCAGGTGATGTCAGGCGCCTCGCAAGGAACTTCCTCGAAAGCAAAAAAAATATTTGAGACCAAGGTGAGGAAGGGTCTCAAAAAATCGGTTTATAAGGCCAGGACTACCCCTTTGCTCGTTGGTTTTTCCGGTGGCGCGGATTCCACGGCTCTTTTGATGTCCTTGAAGTCGCTTCTGCCCGAATCACAGCCTCTGTGTGCCGTTCATGTCGAGCACGGGCTCCGCGGGAGCCTGTCGAGAAAAGACGCTGAGCATGCCAGGCATGTGTGTCAGCTGTACGGCATTGATTTCCGTTGCGAGCACGTTCGTGTGTCTCGAATAGCGCAATTGGGACTCGAGGGAGCGGCTCGCGAATCGAGACGTTCGGCTTTTCTGACAGTCGCCAGGGAGATTGGCGCCGATACCCTCGCGTTGGCCCACAACATGGATGATCAAGCCGAAACCGTGCTCATGCGTTTATTTGAAGGAGCAGGCGTGAGAGGGATTTCAGGAATGAAGTGGCGGACCCCGTTTTCGTCGAAAGGAGATGATGGGTTCCACATCATCCGGCCCTTGCTGAATGTGTCGCGAAAGGAGATTTTGGAGTATCTGGAGGCGCAGAGCATCTCCTGGGTCGAGGATGAAATGAATGCGGACGAGAGTCGCCTCAGAAACCGGATACGCAAAAAAATTATGCCGGTCGTACGGGAACATATAGGCGATGCGGCTGTCAGCGGAATCGCCAAGAGTGCGGAGATATCGGCCCCGCTTATCTCTCTCATGGATGAATTATCCAGGGATTTGAGTGCGAAATTCATCCGTGAGGATAATGAGGAGCTCATTGCTTTTCCGTTACGTGAGGTGAAGGAACTCTCTCCGTTGCATAGAGCCGAGCTTTGGCGCTCGGTGCTGGACATGCTCAGGGACGAATCGCCTGCTCACGCTCGCAGGCGTGCTCTGCGAAAATGGATTGAAGACCTGGATGGCCTGGCGATGGGGGATAAGCCCTCAGGAGTGTTGAGTTTGCCGGGCGGCCTGGTGGCGAGAAGGGAATATGACCGCCTGATCTTCGGTTGTTCCCATATGGAATCCAAGCTGCTTGAAGAGCAAAGGCTGCGGATTCCAGGAAAGACGGTTCATCATTCGCTACGTTTGGAAATAGAAGCTTCATGCGGTTTCACGCATCACACAAAAGGGGCGTGGGAGGCGCGGTTTGATCTGGAAAAGCTGGGGGTGGACGCCTGTATCCGGACCCGGCGCGATGGTGATCGATTCCGTCCTTTGGGGCGAACGAAAGAGAAGAAACTCAAGGATTACCTCATAGAACAAAAAATACCGAGAGCCTCCAGGAACCGGATACCTCTCCTGACCGCCGGAGACAAGGTGGCATGGATCATAGGCCATCAGGTTTCAGCGGAATTCCTGCTTGATGGGAATGAAAAGCAGGGAGTTACCCTTAAAGCGTTGCTGGAGAATGAAGATAGTAAGTTCTTAAGTTCGTTGGCTTAGTGATTTGAAGTTTCACTCGTAGACGGATGAGAAAAATCCTGATAACGTGTTTTCAGGGTTTAAAGAGCCGCTCACCGGAAAGAGAAGGAAGGCATTTTGAATCAATTTTACAAGAATTTGGCGCTTTGGCTGATTATCGGGTTGATAATGGTGGGCTTGTTCCAGGCCTTCAATAGCCCACGTTCGACGGACAGAACGGTTGTCTACAGCGATTTTCTGCAAGCGGTATCTGAAGGACAGGTGAGCGAAGTGATTGTCCAGGGTGACAACATCCGGGGCCGCTACCTTAGCGGCAGATCCTTCCATACCCACGCTCCCAAGGACCCGAAGCTGATCGACACCCTCAGAGCCAAGGGCGTTCGCATCACGGCGCAGCCCGTAGAACAAAACTCTTGGTACATGAACATGTTGTTGAGTTGGCTGCCCATGCTGGTGATGCTGGGCGTTTGGATTTTCTTCATGCGCCAGATGCAGATGGGCGGCTCCAAAGCTCTTTCGTTTGGAAAAAGCAAAGCGCGAATGATGCCCGAATCCGCGAAGAAAAAGATTACGTTCGCAGATGTGGCCGGCATCGAGGAAGCAAAGGAAGAGCTCGAAGAACTCGTTGATTTTCTCCGCGACCCACAGAAGTTCACGCGCCTGGGCGCACGTATTCCCAAGGGTGTTCTTATGGTTGGTCCTCCAGGCACGGGCAAAACCCTGCTGGCGCGCGCCATCGCGGGCGAAGCGGATGTGCCGTTTTTCTCGATAAGCGGCTCCAGTTTTGTAGAGATGTTTGTCGGGGTCGGGGCGTCGAGAGTCCGGGATTTGTTCGAGCAGGGAAAAGCAAATGCGCCTTGCATCATTTTCATCGATGAAATTGATGCTGTCGGGCGGCATCGGGGCGCCGGTTTGGGGGGTGGTCACGATGAGCGCGAGCAAACGCTCAATCAACTTCTGGTCGAGATGGATGGTTTTGAGTCGAATGACGGGGTCATCCTGATGGCGGCGACGAACCGGCCGGACGTGCTGGATCCGGCTCTCCTCCGTCCAGGTCGTTTTGACCGCCAGATTGTTGTTTCCCTGCCTGACATTAAAGGCCGCCTGGCGATTCTGAAAGTGCATGCGGAAAAGGTGCCGCTCGATGAAACCGTCGATTTGAATCTTATAGCGCGTGGAACTCCGCGATTTGCGGGCGCTGATCTGGCGAACCTTTTGAACGAATCCGCACTTCTTGCGGCGCGCCGGGGAAAAGGCTCTGTTGAAAATGAAGACCTGATGGAAGCGAAGGATAAAGTCTTGATGGGCAAGGAGCGGCGCAGCATGGCGCTCAGTGAAAAGGAGAAGAAAAATACGGCCTACCACGAAGCGGGGCACGCCCTTGTTTCATTACTGATACCCGGGACGGATCCGGTAGAGAAGGTAACGATCATCCCGCGTGGTTTTTCGTTGGGAAGCACATGGTCCTCTCCTCTTGAAGATCGGTATAGCAACGACAAGACGTTTTTGACGAACCAGCTTGCTTGTCTGATGGGTGGACGTGCGGCGGAGATGTTGGTCTTTGAAGAACTGACGACAGGGGCAAAAGCTGATATCCAGACGGCGACCGACTTGGCGAGAAGCATGGTTTGTGAATGGGGGATGAGCGAGAAACTCGGTCCTTTGGCGTATGGGAAAAAACATGAACAGATCTTTTTGGGCCGTGAAATCTCCCAGCACAGGGACTATAGCGACCAGGTGGCCTTGGAAATTGATAACGAAGTGAAAGATATGGTTTCGTCGAGTTATGAGAGAGCATACAAATTGCTCGAGGAAAATCGCGATAAGCTCGATTTACTCGCCAATGCGCTACTCGAGTATGAAACCATCGATCTCAAAGACATCGAGTCTTTGATGGAAACCGGGGAGATTTCCAGGAGTCGCAAGCGAAAAGACGAGGTTGGTGAAGGAAACACCCCTGTCTCTTCTGAACCGGAGGAAAAACCTCGCGAGGATCCACAAGGATCACCGACGGACCTGGCGCCCGGCCAAGCCTAGTTTCTCCTTAAACCTCAATTTATGATAGAGCATAGGAGTGCCACTGAATTTCGGCATTGGGAGAGGAACGTCCAAATGGCATCGTGTTGCATTTGTGGTGTTGAGGGATAAGATGGCCAAGCTCTGTGTGAATGTGGACCACGTTGCCACCATCCGTGAAGCGCGGAAGACGAACGAACCCGATCCAGTGGCGGCCGCGCTTATTGCTGAGCGTGCAGGCGCGATAGGCATCACCATTCACCTACGTGAAGACAGGAGACATATCCAGGACAGGGATTTGAAATTGATGCGCCAGGTGGTTCGAGGCAAGCTCAACTTGGAGATGGCACCTGTACCGGAAATGCAGGGCATCGCACTTGATGTGAAGCCGGAGCAAGTCACCCTGGTTCCGGAGCGACGTGAAGAGATAACGACCGAGGGCGGCTTGGACGTGGCAGGCAACATCGAGCAAATAGCCGGTTTGATGAAGCCGCTGCGAGAAGCGGGGCTTCTCTTGAGTCTATTTATCGACCCGCATCTCGAGCAGATTGAAGCCGCCAAGGAGTTAGACGCAGATTTCGTGGAATTGAACACGGCGGCATATTCTGAAGCCATAGGTCATGTGTCCCAGGAAAAAGAGTTGGCATCACTCCGCAATGCTTCTTTGCAGACCCACGAACTCGGCATTGGCGTACACGCCGGCCACGGTCTCACTTATCTCAACGTGGAAGCTGTGGCCTCTCTGCCCCACCTGCAGGAACTGAATATTGGACACAGCATTGTCTCGCATTCTGTTTTTGTCGGCTTTGAGAGAGCTGTGCGCGAGATGTCAGATATCATCGAACGAGCAGGCCCTGCCTGAACATGCCGATACCCGTCGTTACAGCCCAGGAAATGTCGAATATCGACAATCGGGCGATTCAAGAATATGGCATTCCCTCCACCTGCTTGATGGAAACGGCAGGTGCAAAATCCGCCCAAAATATATGGGAAACATATGGTGGAAAAGATTTCCGTGTTCTGATTGTTTGCGGGAAAGGCAACAACGGTGGGGATGGTTTCGTCATTGCCAGGCATTTGTCCAATGCCGGGGCTGATGTGGATGTCGCTATTTTGTTCCCGCAGAATGAGGCCAAAGGTGACCCGGCCGTTTTTTTGAAGTCTCTTAAAAAGATGGAAATTGCAATCACCGAAGTGGGGGAGGAGAATACCTCACGTTTGGAAGCTTTGGTGAAAAATTCGGACCTGATAGTAGACGCCATTCTGGGAACCGGATTTCAGCCGCCTACCCGTGGCCTTCCGGAGAAAGTCGTCCGTATCCTTTCCGCTCATGAGACCCCGATAGTAGCTATCGACATACCATCCGGGCTCGACGCTACTACAGGTGGGGCCCAACCTCCATATATCGACGCGAAAATCACCTTGGCGTTGGGCGGTCTCAAGCGGGGACATCTTCTCATGCCGGCCGCTGAGCATGTGGGCGAGGTTATATCTCTTGATATCGGGATTCCGCACGAGTGCCTGAAAGAAGAAAACATCTTGCTCCACGTCACGGAACCCTCCGATGTAGCTGCAAATTTGCCCGAAAGACACCCCGATGCGCATAAAGGGGATGCCGGCCATCTTTTGTTGATAGCCGGCGCGCCCGGTATGTCGGGAGCCGCATTGATGACGGCCATGTCGGCCCTTCGCGCGGGTGCAGGCCGGGTGACGCTTGCGGTGCCTGAAAATATTTCTTCTCTGGTGGAGGGTAAATACCCTGAAATCATGACGTTGTCTTTGCCGGCCACCGAGTCTGGGTCCATTGACGCTTCGGCATTCGATTTTCTAGTTGAGCGCTCAGAAGACATGAGCGCTTTGGTTGTAGGACCCGGGCTTCTGACGCACCCGAGAACGATTGAGCTTGTCCATTTGCTCACCCAACACATTGGCGCACCCGTCGTCCTTGATGCCGATGCCCTGAATGCGCTTGCTCAGGATTTGACTATCCTGGACGGCAGACTCGCTCAACTGATCCTGACGCCACACCCTGGAGAAATGGCGAGGCTTCTTGGAATCTCGACGAGAGAAATACAAGAAGATCGCATTACACACGCAAGCTCATTTGCCTCGCAGCATCATCTTGACATCGCCTTAAAGGGCTGGGGAACTATTGTCGCCACATCGGACGGGGAAATCTGGTACAACCCCACCGGAAATTCCAATATGGCCACTGCAGGCAGTGGAGACGTATTGGCGGGCGTTATTGGCGCTTTGCTCGCCCAGGGGCTTTCCCGAAAGTGGTCTTTGATATGCGGGGTTTATTTGCATGGTTTATCCGGTGAATTGGCATCCCTGGAAGTGGGTGGGCTCGGAATCACGGCAACCGATATTTTGCAAACCCTTCCCAGGGCGAGAAGGAAAGTGCTCATGGAAGTAGGAGATTCTGAAACTGCTTGAATTTCCCTTTGAGATGCGAAGTAATTCGCTAGAGCAAACGGTCGAACTGGGTGCTCGCTTGGCGAAAGTATCGAGACCCGGCGAGGTCGTTTTGCTCGATGGTGACTTGGGTGCAGGGAAAACTGCATTCGCAAAGGGTTTTATCGCATCGATGCCGGGGGGAGAAGGACAGATTATCAGAAGCCCCACGTTTGTCTATATTCACCACTATCCAACCTTGCCGCCTACGCACCACATCGATTTGTACCGGCTTCCAAAAAATTCAGACCTCATGGAAATGGGTTTGTGGGATCATATAGGTGAGAGCGATATTGTATTGATCGAGTGGCCTAACCACGTCGAGAAATGGCGTTTCTCCGTATCGACACACGTCAAGTTTAAGATTGTGGGAGATGAAAGCCGACACCTATCCTTTTTCCGGCCGTGAGATATTTCTTCTTTACAAAGAAACGAAAGGGTGGCACTCTTACAGGGCATTGTTTTTGCTTATCTTCTTTGATGCAACAGACGTAGTCGGTACGAGAAAATAAATTTCATGGTTCTGGAGGGATGAGTTTCATACCGCAGATATGACATGTGCTGTCGTCGAATACCGCCTGTGCTTCAGAAGGTTTGCGATGCTTTTCCGTAAGATGCTGAGAACGGTATTGCTGGGCTTTCTGCTCGTGATGGGCGGTACTATTGCCTATTTCATCTTGGGTTCTGCAAATCATCAGCTCAATTTAGGAGAAATTTCGCTCACAGACCCGGATGCGGACTTGAACATAGATAAAATGCATGTTGTCCAAAACACGAAAGGGGTCAAGGAATGGGAGTTGTGGGCCGACTCCGCCAAGGTGTACCGCCAAAAAGGCTTCACTGTTCTTAAGAACCTGAAGCTTCGGTTTTATCCGAAAGAAGGTGAGCCCGCGCATGTGACTGCTCAAGAAGGAACCATGCAGAATGAAAGTCGAAACATTCGAATCAGCGGCAATGTTACCATCTTGGCTTCTAATGGCGTTTCAATGAAAACGGATTCTTTGTATTTTCGCTCAAAAGAAAAACGCATTGATTCGGATTCGCGGGTTTTCATGGAAGGGGCCAATTTTCGTCTGGTCGGAACCGGTCTGCAGGGGCGAACCGATATTGGGAAATACAAACTCAAGGAGAAAGTGAGCGCTACGATATACGGTGCGAGCGAGTATTCCCTCAAGGAGGAAAGAGGAAATAAGCTAACTCGCGCCAACTAAGGGGGCATACGGCCAATCCCTGATGGAGGGCTGTTTTGAAACCGAAAAACTACCGCCTGAAACCTCTTATCCTCATTGGCTTGGGAATATGCTTAGGCTTTTTGGTGTGGGGCAACTCTAACTTATCCGCCCAGGAAAAAAACAAGAAAAGTAACATAAACCGCAAGGCGCAGATTCACATTGTTTCCGACAAAATGGAAGTAAACAGTCGGAAGAATCTCATCGTGTTTATCGGAAATGTGAAAGCGAACCAGGGCAAGATGAGACTAAAGGCGAATCGTCTCGAAATATATACGCTGGAAAACAGACAATTCGGCTCGAAGCGAAGGCCAACTCCCAAGGACAGGGCAGGGGAAATCGATAGAATCGTGGCCATTGGAAACGTAGAGATGAATCAGGCAAAACGAAGGTTCGCCACAGCTGCCCGGCTCGAATATCAAGAATCCACCGGCATCGCCGTTTTGACGGGAAACCCTCGCGTATGGGAAGGCAAGAATCGGTTAGTCGGTGCCAAAATAGAGTTAAACTTGAAAGAAGACAAAACGATAGTTCATGGCTCGAAGCGCCAAAGAGTCAACGTTACTCTATTTCCTTCGAGTGAGACACCCCGCCGTAAAAAATCGAACTAGACTCATGTCAACCCGAACCGATGGCACTGCGATACGACGTGAAGGTGCCGTTTCCGTTCACGCCACTGAGTTAACAAAAAGCTATTCCGGTCGAACGGTTGTCTCCGGCGTGGAGTTCGAAGTGCATCCTGGCGAAATCGTCGGTTTGCTCGGGCCAAACGGGGCCGGCAAGACGACGATATTTTATATGATTGTCGGATTGGTAGCTCCAGATGTGGGGAAAATTTTCTTGAATGGCAGGGAAATCACCGGCCAGCCCATGCACATGCGCGCCAAGAAGGGAATCAGCTATCTACCTCAGGAAGCGTCTGTGTTCCGTCGCCTTTCGGTAAGGCAAAACATCATGGCGGTGCTTGAATTGGTTTTGCGCGCTCCGGACCAGCGCGAGCGGAGATTGAACGAGATTCTAGAGGACTTGGATATCCAGCACATTCAATCCTTGAAGGGATATGCACTCTCCGGCGGTGAACGAAGGCGTGTAGAAATTGCTCGGGCATTGGCCACTAATCCCACTTTTATGCTCCTTGATGAGCCTTTCGCCGGCATTGACCCTATCGTGGTTCATGACATTCAGCAGATCGTGATGGGCTTAAAGGCTCGTGGAATTGGAGTCATCATTACAGACCATAACGTGCGTGAGGCCCTGCAGATATCCGACAGGGCTTACATCATCAATGAGGGGCGTATACTGGAGTCCGGTACACCGGAAGAAATTGCCGTAAGCGAGAAGGCTCGGAACGTTTATCTGGGCGAAAAATTTCGTTTTTGAGGTGAGGGGAATCCACGTGGCCTTGCAGCATAAGATGGCAATAAGGGCGGAGCAGCGTCTCGTCATGACCGCCATGATGCGGCAGGCGATTGGCCTTTTGCCGTTGAGCCGCATGGAAATGCAGCAAGCCGTTCAGCAGGAAATGTTGAATAATCCCTTGTTGGAAGAAATTCAGGATGAAGAAAAAGAAATTGTTGACGGTGAGATGCCGGAATTGAGAGTCGATGTTCCCGAGAATCAAAACGATGAGAGGGGTGAGGTGGAGATCGATTGGGAAAACATCGCGCAGGACAATTTTGATGATTTTTCGTCTTCAACCCCCAATGATGATTTTCCCACTCATGAGCAGACCTTGGCGCGGCCCGATACGTTGTATGAACACCTGGAGTGGCAATTGAGTCTTTCGGTGGTTCCTGAACCGATAGCAAGGATTGCCGGGCAAATTATTTGGAATGTAAATGAGGAAGGCTATCTCGAGGCCGACGTGGAAGAGTTGGCAGCCAACGTGGGGCTTGGGTCTCGCGAAGCTCATAAGGCGTTGGTCTTGGTGCAGGGTTTCAATCCGCCCGGAATTGCTGCGAGAACACTTCAAGAATGCCTTCTCATACAATTGAATAATAATGAATTATCAATGAACGAAAACTGTTCTATCGTGGATTTGGCGAGAATCCTGGTGCGAAAGAATATTGAGAAGATAGGTGAGACTTCATATGCGAAGCTCGCCAAGGCCAACGACGTCGATGTGGAAGACATCGTTCAAGCCATCGATATCATCCGGAGTCTCGATCCTCGTCCAGGGTTGCGTTTTTCCGATCGAAGAGTGGAGATAGTGGTCCCGGATGTGAGTGTCGCCAAAAGAGGGGATGAATATGAGGTGATGCTCAATGACGATGACTTGCCACTCCTGCGCGTGAACTCCAAGTACGCAGCCATGGTGGTCGACAAGGCGGGAATCTCGCCCGACACGCGGAAGTATCTGGAAGAAAAGTTAAGGGCGGCTGCCTGGTTTGTGAAAAGTATAGAGCAAAGAAAGCAGACGATTCTGAAAGTTTGCCGAAGTATTGTGCGCTTCCAAAAAGATTTCCTTGATCATGGCGTGAGTCATATAAAGCCCCTGATCTTGAGGGATGTGGCGCAAGATATCGGGATGCACGAATCGACTGTGAGTCGTGTTACGACGGACAAGTATATGGATACTCCACAGGGTGTTTTGAGCTTTAAGTATTTTTTTCACAGTGGGTTGGAATCGAGTGCGGGGGAGAGCGCCTCTTCGGTGGCTGTAAAGGAAATCATCAAGAGCATGGTCGCGAAGGAAAACCCTGAGAAGCCGCTCACCGACCAACAAATTTCGGATAGGCTCAAGCAGGACAACGTGGCGATAGCAAGGCGAACGGTGACGAAATACCGCAAGGAACTCCGCATCTCGCCCACCAGCAGAAGACGCAAAATACGTCAATAACCTCTAAGCGCGGTTTGCTCATGGGTTTATAATTCTCACCTGCGCACCCTATGGCTCCCAGGGGTGACTCAGGAAGATCCTTGGTCCTTTGGTTTATCTGAAAAAAAGAAAAATATTTGTTATTATTCACACAGGTGGACGTTCCATTTTCTGGTGCGCAGCATGGCGTCTCAATGGTTTCGTATCGGATGCTCATTTGGATATCCCGGAGCGGACATTGGATCTCCTGGGTGCATTTAGCATTGAGGAACATGATGAGCAAACTCTCGGTATCTCAATTGTATGCAGATCTACGCGAAGAGCTGAAGTTATCCGTACTTTCGGGCGAGTCTGGCATGAGCCGCCAGATCAATCATACGCACTTTCAAAAAAATGGTTTGCCGCTCGCCGGTTTTCTGAAAGCCGTACATCCCGATAGGGTTCAGGTATGGGGCAGCACGGAGGTTCGTTTTCTTGAGAACCTCAATGAGGAGGAGCGGAGCGAGGCCGTGCGCAAATATTTTCGACTGCCCTTGTGCGCCGTGCTGGTCACAGGTGGGAAAGAAATCTTCCCGAGCATCCGGGAAGCATCTGATAAGTCCAACGTGCCGATTATCGTCTCGGGATTGCCCGGCAAGGAGTTGATGCCGAAATTGTCGGGCTATCTCGAGGAGCACCTCTCTCTTCATGCGCGGCTACACGGCGTCCTCGTTGATTTGTACGGTGTGGGGGTGCTCATTCAAGGCAAGAGCGGTATCGGGAAAAGCGAATGCGCTCTCCATTTGGTCACGCGGGGACACCGGCTCGTTGCCGATGACGTGGTGGACATCCAGTTGCGTGGGAATGAGTTGGTCGGAAAAAGCACCGAACTGCTCAAACACCACATAGAGGTGAGGGGACTCGGAATACTGAACCTGAAAGACCTCTTCGGCGTCGTGGCGATTCGATACGAAAAAAATGTAGAGATGATCGTCGAGTTGATTCCCTTGACCCCGGATTTGCCTTTCGAGCGTCTGGGAATCGACATCGAAACCCAAAATATCCTGGACAAGTGCCTGCCGCACGTGAAAATTCCCGTTGCTCCCGGGAGGAATATCCCCACACTCATTGAGGTGGCGGCCAGAAACCTGTTGCTGCAAAGAATGGGTTATTTCTCCGCAGAGGAGTTCAGTCGCACACTTTCCGCTCAAATTGCTCTCGGGACGACGAGTTAGCCGGGAAGAGGAAAAGAAGAGGTATTTCGCTGCATGATTGGTTTGGTGATCGTCGGCCATGGAGACTATCCGGACGCGCTGTTGAGTGCGGCCGAGTCCGTCTTGTCCGGAGCAACCCAAATGAAAGCCCTTTCCCTGCGGCCTGACGCCAACCCCGCCGGATTCACGGAAAAAATAGAAAAAGCAGTGATGGAGGTGGATGCTGGCGAGGGCGTGATTATCATGACGGATATGATGGGAGGCGCTCCTACGAACGCGGCGCTCGCTATGCTGAACCATCCCGGGGTAGAGGTTGTGACGGGAGTGAATTTGCCGATGCTCCTGAAATTGTCGTTTATCAAGGGCAAGACCGTCTCCGAAGCGGCGCGTTTTCTGGTGGAGTATGGGAGGCGGAACCTGGCCCAGCCGAGCGAAATGATCAATTCCGTGAAACAACGCCCAGCCAAGGAGGAATAAACGCCCATCATGGCGGAACAAAGAGTCAGCATCAGCAATCAAATGGGGCTTCACGCCAGGGCAGCGGCCAAATTCGTCAGACTGTCGAGTAAATTCGAGAGCGAAATTCTTGTTCGCTTCCGCGATATGGAGGTGGACGGAAAGAGTATCATGGGTGTCATGATGCTTGCCGCAACCCCCGGCTCGGAACTCCTGATAAGCGCGTGTGGTTCAGATGAAAATGCCGCCGTTGCAGAATTGGCGGATATGGTTCGGACCGGCTTTGGAGAAATTGCATAGGGCTTCGTGTCGCCGCGCAGGAGGTTGGAAGGGCAGATACTCATACAGACTCTACAGAAAGAGATTTAATTTATTGATAAATATATGATTAACAAAACGAATCCGAACGATTTTTTTTGCCTGTCCGCCCGGCATTCAGAAACTTTCTCGTAGACAGTTTGACGAAAAAACAACATTTTTCCCGCGCGCTTCCGTCCATATTCAAGAAATGATAAAAGACGCCGGAAAACACATCTAGTATAGTGAGGCGTTCGGTTGGATTTGATGACAACCTCCAATTTTTGTGGGAGATTTTAGATGGGTTCCAATCATGGGGAAAATTACATTTTTACTTCCGAATCCGTCTCGGAAGGGCATCCCGACAAAATTGCCGACCAGATAAGCGATTCCGTATTAGACGCCATTTTTCGTGAAGACCCCGAAGGCCGCGTTGCTTGTGAAACGCTTATCACGACAGGAATCGTATTCGTAGCCGGCGAGATTACGACGGCGGCAAATTACGATGCGCGTGAAATTGCGCGCGAGACGATTCGACACATCGGCTACGACAATTCGGCATACGGTTTTGATTGCAATACATGTTCGGTCGTTACGGCAATTGATAGGCAATCGCCCAACATCGACCAAGGGGTCTCGGAGGGGCAAGGTCTTTTCCGTGAACAAGGGGCGGGCGATCAGGGGATGATGTTTGGATTCGCCTGCCGCGAATCCGAAGAATTGATGCCTCTGCCCATCATGTTGGCCCACAAGTTGGTTCGCAGGACCACGGATATGAGGCGAAATGGGGTTTTGGACTACCTGCGCCCCGACAGCAAAAGTCAGGTATCCGTTCGCTATGAAGATGGCGAACCGGTGGCTATCGACAATGTCGTCATTTCTGCCCAGCATTCCGAGGACGTCAGTCTCGAGCAGATACGTGAAGACATCATTCGTGAAGTCATACGACCTGTCCTGCCGGAAAACATGACGACACGGGACACCGAATTTTATGTGAACCCGACCGGGCTTTTCGTCATTGGGGGGCCCATGTGTGACACGGGACTCACGGGGCGAAAGATCATCGTGGACACTTACGGCGGATACAGCAGGCACGGCGGCGGCGCATTTTCCGGCAAAGACCCCTCGAAGGTGGATCGCTCGGCCGCCTATATGGGGCGATATATCGCCAAAAATATCGTTGCTGCGGGGCTCGCGGATAAAGCGGAAGTGCAACTCGCCTACGCCATCGGCGTGGCGGATCCCGTTTCCGTTTTGGTCGAGGATTTCGGGACGGGCCGCGTAGACTCCGATGTCCTCTCAAGGGCCGTCCGCGAAGTGTTCGGCCTCAAGCCCAGAGAAATTATCGACCACCTCGACTTGCGCCGCCCCATCTTCAAGAACACGGCGGCTTATGGACACTTTGGCCGGAGTGAGCCCGAGTTCACCTGGGAGAAAACGGACAAGGCATCCGATCTGAAGACCGCTGCCGGGGCGTAAAATTCAGCGAGACCGGACGACCGATTTTAATCGCGGGAAATTCTGGAGAAGAAATGGATTTTGACATCAAGGATAAAAGCCTGGCGGGGCAGGGCGCATTACGAATGGAGTGGGCCTCGAGGAGCATGCCCGTTCTGCATAATATTCTGGAGCGATTCGAAAGAGAAAAACCGCTTGAAGGGGTACGCATAGCCGCCTGCTTGCATGTGACGACGGAGACCGGATACCTGATGAAAACCTTGGCGGCCGGTGGCGCCGAGGTGAGCCTGTGCGCATCGAATCCGCTCTCGACCCAGGACGATCTCGCCGCCAGTCTCGTGGAGAACGAGGGGATTCCCGTCTACGCCATCAAAGGGGAAGACAGGGATACCTACTACAGCCATATGGCGTCCGTGTTGGGCAGCAAGCCCCACATCACGATGGACGACGGCGCGGACCTCGTGACGCAGATATTGACGGATCGCAGGGAGCTGATTTCCGATATTCTCGGAAGCACCGAGGAGACGACGACCGGCGTAATCCGGCTTCGCGCCATGGCGGCGGATGGCGTGCTGGAGTTTCCGGTCATCGCGGTGAACGACGCGAATACCAAACATTTTTTCGACAACCGTTATGGAACGGGTCAGAGCACGATAGACGGGATCATTCGCGCCACGAACAGGCTGCTGGCGGGCTCGAGTTTCGTCGTCTCGGGCTATGGCTGGTGCGGGAAGGGACTGGCGAGCAGAGCGCGGGGCATGGGGGCGAATGTCATCGTCACCGAAGTGTCGCCTCTCAATGCGCTGGAAGCGCTGATGGATGGATACCGCGTAATGCCAATCGCCGAGGCGGCCGAGATTGGAGATTTCTTCTGTACCGTCACGGGCGATACGAGTGTCATTCGCCTTGAACACATCAAAAAGATGAAAGACGGGGCCATCATATCGAACTCGGGGCATTTCGACGTGGAAATCGATGTGGCGGGACTCGAGGAAGTAGCCAGGTCGAAACGGGAAATTCGCTCACTGGTCGATGAATATACCCTTAAGGACGGAAAAAGGATCGTCGTCATCGGAGGCGGCCGCCTGGTGAACCTCGCCACTGCCGAGGGGCATCCCAGCAGCGTGATGGATATGAGTTTCGCCAATCAGGCTCTGGCTGCCGAATATATCGTGAAGGAAGGCAAGAATCTGGGGAACGAAGTGTACCCGGTGCCCCAGGAACTGGACGACGACATTGCCCGCCTGAAATTGCTGAGCATGGGGGTGGAGATTGATACGCTGACCGATGAGCAGGAGAAGTACCTGAAGAGCTGGCAGCAGGGTACATAGGGTATCTCCGCATCCGATTCGCCGCCCGCCACGGGAGAGTTTTCTGTGGCCGGAAATCTATTCGCCACGTCGCGCAGGAAAAAAAAGACAAAACGGCTGTTGGGGAATTCATTTCTCATCCTTGGTTTTTTTCTCGTTTTCTGGTCACAAGAGGGGGGGAACGCCCTTGGTGCGCGGGCGTTGGACACAAGAATTCTCGGAGTCCGGGAATTCTCCACCCCGGGTTATGCGCGGATAGTCTTCATATTGAACCGCAAAACGTTTGATTTCAAATCGAACACCCTGAAAAACCCCACGCGGATTTTTATTGACATCCCTCGCGGGCGCATTGAGCGGAGCGTCCAAATTCCGAAATTTTCTCCAGGAAGCAGCATCGTATCTCGCCTCAGGTTCGGCAACCCGGGGAATGACAGGCTGCGCCTCGTGATTGACATAGCGAAAAAACGTGATGTCAAACACCGGATTTTCACCCTCCCGAATCCGCAACGCCTCGTGGTTGACGTTTGGGCCAAAACCACGAGCGTCCCGAAACACTCCAAAAGGGGAGAGCGCAAGCGCCCGGAACCCGGTAAATCCACCCGCGCGCTCAAGACGCCTCCACGTCGGAAGAAACTGACCCGCCTCGAGATGAATTTGGCTCAAAGGTTTCGCCACGGTCTGGGCAGAATCGTCCTGGACCCCGGCCATGGGGGCAAGGACCCGGGCGCGGTCGGTTTATCCGGCTTGAGAGAAAAGCGAGTTGCTCTCGACATCGCACTCAGAACCAGGCGGGTGTTAAGGCGCATCATGCCGGGCAACAGGGTCTATCTCACTCGAACGACCGACAGATATATTTCCCTGTCTTACAGAACATCGTTTGCCAATGAACATGATGCGGACATATTTATCTCGATTCATGCGAACAGCGCGCATTCACGGCGCGTCCACGGAATCGAAACCTATCTTTTGAGCGAGGCGTCATCGGCCAGAGCACTCCGGCTGGCGGCCAGAGAAAGCGGGACGACCCTTGAACGCATGAGCGATTTGCAAAAAATCCTGAACGATCTGGGATTAAGGTCGAAAGTCACGGAATCTCAGCAACTGGCCCGGCAGGTCCAGCAGGCGATGCTCTCTCGTCTGAGACCCGGTTATCGCGGAATACGCGATCTGGGCGTCAAGCGTGGGCCGTTCTACGTGCTGCTCGGCGCCCGGATGCCGAGCATATTGGTCGAGGTCGCCTTTATCTCGAATCGACGGGAAGCGCAGCGGATTAGCAGCTCCAAATACCGTCAGGCGCTTGCGGAAGGAATTGCAAGAGGTATCATGCGGTTTACAGGCGTCAGCCCAAGAAAAACCCGGAGAAACGCTCGTAGACGCTAAACCCTGCTTCTTATCTGGAACCGCCTCCATGGCTTCTCCTGTTTTTGTTATCGTCGGTCGCCCGAATGTGGGGAAATCTACGTTTTTCAATCGTCTTACGGGAAGACGCGATGCAATAGTGCAAGCAGAGCCCGGGGTTACTCGGGACAGACGCTACGGCGACGGGGAATGGGAAGGCAGCAAATTTTTCGTTATCGATACGGGGGGGATCGCCGCATCGGAAGGCGACCCCTTCTTGCCGAAAATTCAGGAACAGACGACAGCCGCCATCGCGGAGAGTGATGTGGTTTTATTTCTGGTCGATGGAATCGAGGGGCTCCTTCCCGGGGATCATGAAATCGCGCAAATGCTCCGCGTCTCGAAGAAACCAGTGCTGCTCATCCTGAATAAATCAGATTCCAAGCGCGCGCGAGAGGCGGAATGGGATTTTTACCAACTGGGCCTTGGGGACGTTTGGCCCGTTTCGGCGGAGCATGGTTCAGGCGTGTCCGAGGCGATGGATGAGGCGGTTCGCATCGCTTCGGGTGAGCTTGGAAGCGAGGAGACCGGAGATGCGGATGAGCATCGTATCGCCATCGTCGGCCGCCCGAATGTGGGGAAATCCTCTTTTGTGAATCAACTCCTGGGAAGCGAACGCTCTCTGGTGAGTCCTGTCCCGGGCACAACACGAGACCCGGTGGATTCCCTGTGTTTGAGAGAGGGAAAATCTTACCGTCTCGTGGATACAGCCGGTATCAGGAGAAGAGGGAAGATCGGAAAGCGCCAGGTGGAGGCGGTGAGCATGATTATGGCTTACCGAAGTATCGAACGCGCCCAGATCGCTTTGCTGCTCATCGACGCGACCGAAGGCCCGAAAACGATGGATGCGCAGATAGCCCGCCACATCAAGGAATCCGGCCGCGCCTGCGCGATTTTGTTGAACAAATGGGACCTTGTCGAAAAGGAAAGCAAGACGTTCGATGAGACGGTACGCGAAATCAAGGACAAACTGGTTCACATCCAATTCGCGCCCGTTCTCTCGGTCTCCGCGCTGACGGGGCAGAGGTGCGAGCGGGTATTCGACGTAATAGACAAGATTCTTGAGTCTCATTTCAGGCGTGTGCCCACCGGACAATTGAACCGGGCAATCGCGGAAATCGTTAATGCGCACCCTCCGCCCACAGTTTCGGGAGGGCGGCGTCCGAAAGTGTATTATGCTACGCAAAGCGGCGTTTCTCCGCCTCATGTCATACTTTTTGCGAGCCTTGCGAGCCAAATCCCCGTGCAGCAATATGGAAGGTACGTGGAAAACAGATTGAGAGAGCGATTTGATTTTGAGGGTACGCCGCTCCGGGTAAGCTTCCGCCAGAGAGGGAGGAGCACACCTCGAAGCCGAAGGGGAAAAGCAAGACGATAACTTCGAGCATTTTCGAGAGTTTGGCGCAAACGCACAACCCTATAGTTCATACCCAGCTTTAATGATGCCCCGCAAGTAATTCAATCTGATTGACAAAACGAACCTTGAATGGCACGATTTCAAACATATTTGTTTTCGTACTCATCACCGAGTCGGGCGCGAGGCTCTTTCTAAACGTCACGTTGCCAAGGGACTGATATCAGAGGAGTTGAAGTAAATGGCGGCGCACGAAACAGACACAATCCGAAACGTAGCTTTCGTGGGAGAGGGAGGAAACGGGAAAACTTCCCTTGTGGAGGCCTGCCTTTTCACCGCTGGAAGCACGGACAGACAGGGAAAGGTGGACGCAGGCAACACGATACTTGACTCGGAACCCGAAGAAGTGAAAAGAAATTCCTCCATCCTGGGCGCGGTGGCCTACGCCGATTGGAACAGGCATCGTATCAATCTTCTCGACACGCCGGGATATTCGAATTTCATATCGGATACCGTCGCAGCCATTTGCGCATGTGACAACGCCGTCGTCGTGCTGAATTCTCATTCAGAACCCAAGGTGATTACCGAAAAAGTTTTGGGTTGGGCCGAGGAAGAAGGCTTGTCTCAATTCATATTTCTGAATCAGATGGATCATGAACAAGCCGATTTGAGCCGCGCGATGGAATTTGCGGAAAAGACGATTGGCAAACGTCTCGTGGTATTGCAGGTGCCCATGAACCCGGGCGCCGGTTTCAACGGGGTTGTCGATCTCATCTCGGGCAAAGCTTTCACCTATCAAGTCGAGGGGAATGGGAAAGGTGTGGAGAGCGATATTCCCGCAGAACTAGCCGATACCTGCGAAGAGTATCGCGGGCATCTCATCGAGTTCGCCGCCGAGGCGAATGAAGAGGTTCTCGAAAAATATCTGGAGGGAGAGGAACTTTCGGCGGATGAGATAGTCCAGGGATTACGCCAGGGGATTCAGGAAGGTTCCTTTCTGCCGGTTTTGTGCGGTTGTGGATTGAAAAACGTCGGCACGGACCTGTTGCTCCAGGCAATTGAGGCGTTCGGCGCCTCGCCTTCGGCGCATGAATTCAAAGCGAAAAATACGAACGGCGAGGAAGTGAGCATCAAAGCGGACTCAGGCGAACCTTTCCGCGCCCTGGTGTTCAAGACGGTCGTGGACGCTTTCGCCGGCAAGTTGAATTATTTCCGGGTGGTCTCGGGCGAGGTTTCTTCCGACACCGGCGTTCTGAACACCACGCAATCGGAGAAAGAGAGAATCGGTTCCTTGCTCTTCATTCAGGGCAAAGGACAGTCTCCCGTCTCGGACAAACTGGTGCCGGGAGATATCGCCGCGCTCGCCAAGCTGAAAACCACGAGAACCGGGGATACGCTTTGCGACGATGCCGGCGCCGTCGTGTTCGAACCCATTAAGTTCCCTTCGCCCGTCATCTCCTACGCGGTCGCGCCCAAGAGTAAGGGCGATGAGGAAAAACTCAGCACGGCTCTCGCGCGTTTGCGCGATGAGGATCCCGCACTCACCATCAGCCGCGACCCCCAGACAAAAGAAATGCTTCTTTCGGGTCTGGGCGTTCTGCACATCGAGGTGGTAGTCGAGCGCATCAAGCGCAAATATGGTGTGGAAGTGGAGATGCAGACCCCGCGTGTGCCCTACAAGGAAACGATCAAGGGCAGAACCAAGGTGCAGGGCCGCTACAAGAAACAAACCGGCGGGCGGGGACAGTTCGGAGACACCTGGCTTGAGATCGAGCCGCTGCAGCGTGGCGGCGGGTTCGAGTTCGTGGATAAGATTGTCGGTGGCGCCATTCCTAAAACCTTCATCCCCGCCGTGGAGAAGGGGATTGTGGAAGCGATGGATTCCGGAACCCTGGCGGGCTATCCCGTTACGGATCTGAAAATCACGCTTTACGACGGCAGTTTTCACAACGTCGACAGTTCCGAGATGGCCTTCAAGATTGCCGGCTCTCTCGGTTTCAAGAAAGGCGTTCAGGAGTGCAGGCCGACTCTTCTCGAACCGATTATGAACATGCAAATCGTTGTGCCGGAAGAATATATGGGTGACATCATCGGCGACATGAATTCACGCAGGGGCAGGGTGCTCGGCATGGACCCGGGCGTCGCCGGCAAACAGGTCATCAAATCTCAAGTTCCCATGGCGGAGGTGTTGAACTATGCGCCCGCGCTGCGGTCGCTGACCGCAGATCGGGGTGATTTCTCGATGGAATTTTCTCACTATGAGGAAGTACCGGGACAAATTTCGGAGAAAATCATATCTGAAGCGGCGACTGCCCGTGAGAGCGAGTGATTCGCATATAGAGGTAGAGGGTTCTTATCATGGCGAGAAAAGAGGTGAATCTTCTGGAAGGCGATGATGAGGAAAGGGAAAACGATTCAGAGGAAGGTTCCGGAGATGACGGGGGAAGTTACGAAAGACGCAGAGGCGGTTTCGTCGACGTCTTGATGGTCATCCTGTTCGTGTGTGTCATGCTGGGCGGAGTAGCTTGGGCGGGTTATCAATTTTGGTGGCTTCCCAAAGTAAAAAAAGAGGCGCAGCTTAATAGAGCCCGCATGAAGCAGGAACAGCAAAGAAAAATGCTTCTCGCGAATAGGCAAGGCGCGCAGCGAACTCCCGGACGCTTTCCTCAGAACGCGGGCGCGGCGACGCCACAAAGAGCCAAGAGCGCAACGGATCGAAACATACAGCCTCAACGTCCCACACCCTCACGGTCGGCTGAAAAAAAGGCGATGCGACAAGAACCCACGCCCCGAAGCCCGGCTGAAAAGGCGCCGCCCGCCACTCCTGCAGCGATGGAAAAGCCCGCCGCGCCGCCGAGGGTGAAAGCAAAACCGAGGCGCGAGGCGGCGATGGTCATTCAAACCCCCGGGGAAAAAGCTCCGGTTCCCAAAACCGGGCCCGCTCGCTCGATTCTCCGCAAAAAGCAGGTAGTCGAGAAAAAGCCGGAAGCGCCGAAAACAAAAATCCAAAGTACAGCAGACGCCCGCAAGTCGTCTCAGGGTTTTTACTATAGCGTTCAGGTGGCTTCCTGCAGCACCGATCGTTGTGCGGACTCGTTTTCAAAACGCTTGAAGAGCAAGGGTTTTTCCGCCTTTCGGGTGGCAGGCACAAGCAGGGTGGCAAGCACAAGCCCTGCGAGGCGTCGCGGTGGTCAGATCACAGAGGTGCGCCTCGGTTCATTTTCGAGCCTGGCCAAGGCCCGGGCCCTGGCAAACCGGGTGAAGAAAAGCAAGATCGAGGCCAGGGTGTACCGCTCCGATAATCAGTGGAGAGTGGCGGCAGGAAGATTCAGGAATTTGGAAGATGCGGCCCTTCTTTTGGATCGCGCGGAAGATGCCGGATTTCGTGGTGAGCTCGCCTCCCGGCTTCAAAGCGGAAGGAACTCCCGTCTTCAAAGTGGAAGCACGAGGAAGCTTTACAGGGTACGAACCGGAAAATTCTGGAGTCTCCGTGAGGCGTTGGCGTTCAGGAAGCAAATTCGCCTTGCCGGGTTTTCCGATGCCATTGTAGTTCGCCGTAGATCAAGAAAATAGGGAGTTGACCATGGACCAGAGCGCCCAGAATCAACACATACCCGACAAATTGTTTTTCAAGATCGGTGAAGTGGCGGAATTGACGGGTACAAAACCCCATGTACTGCGTTATTGGGAGAGTGAATTCCGAATGCTCCGCCCGGCGAAAGGGGATTCCGGGCAACGCATATATCGCCGGAAAGACGTGGAACTCGTTTTTTCGATTAAACAATTGTTGTACGAAGAGAACTTCACCATTGCCGGAGCCAAGAAACAGCTTCAAAAACAAAGAGCAGCGAGAGCTGAAGCAAACAAGGCGAAAAAACCTGCGGAAACCAAACCGGGCACTACTCCTGTATTGCCGTTTGAAAGTTCTGGCCAGGAAAGCCTCGATCTGACGTGGGTTCGCAAAGAACTCAGGGAAATACTGGGGATACTTGATAAGGGCCGTTGAGACTCGCCTGGATTTGACTTGCTAATTTGTGCCGATCTGCATTTCCAGAAGCTATTGACGGATCAGCCCGTTCCGCTTATTGTGCCGCCCGCTCAATTCTAAATACGGAAATCGCGCCAGAGGCTATGCATGCAGTGAACCGACAAGAGATTTGTTCATATGTTTCCGACAGATCCAGTGGCGCTGATTCGTAGTTCAACATTAAAGGATCATGGTTAGATGGCCAGAACTTTCAGAAAAGAAATCCGGCAGCCCGACGCGTTGCAAACCCATGGAAGAAAAGCAGTTCTTTGGTTTGTAGAGAATCAGAAGTATCTCTACCTGGGTCTTGGCGTTGTTATTTTGGCGGCGGCCATTTTTGTGGGCTACCGTATGTGGGATGAGCGCGCGAGAGAGAAAGCGTTCCTGGCCTATGGTTTGGCCAATATCGCTTCTCTGGATGGCAATAGCGGCGAAGCGGCGGAAACCGCCTTCCAAAAGGTGGCCGACGATTACCCGCGTTCGCGACCGGGTCTGCTGGCGCGCTTGCGACTCGCGGCCTTGCTGCGCGAGAGGAAACAATATCAAGGCGCGCGGGCGCAATATGAGCTCGTGGCGAAGAGCAGCGTATCGTCAGAGACCGACAAAGAATTGGCGAAGCGCGGAATCGCCTCGGTATTGATGTTCGAGGGAGCCTGCGCGGAAGCCGTCCCGATATGGAAGTCGATTCTTGAAATAGGCAGTCTTTTCACGTCTGAAGACCTGTATATCTCCATTGCCGATTGTCAGGAGAAGCTCGGACGAGTCGAGGATGCGCGCAAGACTTATGAAGAGTTAAGCAAAAAGCACCCGGAGAGTCCGTTTCTGACCGAACGAATCCGTGCGAAATTGGGCGGCGAAAAACCCGTCAAATAAGAACCATTACAGAAATTCATTACATGCTTTGATGCCGATAAGATATGTTATGTAAAATTAAATCCCGGACCGTTGCTTGCGCTTTCGTTTGAATTCCCCTGCGTGATAGACTGAGTCATGAAGCCACCCCCTGCAAGAAAACCCCTTGCCGTACGTGGACATCCCTTGGATGAAGGCGCTCTTCGCCAGATTGAGTGCTGTCTCGCCGATGATGAAGCGCGGGCAGGCGCTCTGTGCGCCGACCACCATTTGGGCTATTCCATGCCCATCGGCGGCATTATCGCCTATGAGAATGCCGTATCGCCGAGCGGCGTGGGCTATGACATCGCTTGCGGGAACAAGGCCATCAAAACGAACCTGAAGGCCTCGGACGTGCGCCCGGAACTCCCCGGCATCATGGACGAGATATTTCGCAACCTGGAATTCGGCATGGGCCGGAAAAATCCCGAACCCCTCGACGACCCGCTTTTCGATGATCCCGCGTGGAAGCTGTCGCCCGGATTCGAGGATTTGAAGCCGCTGGCCCGCTCGCAGTTGGGCACCATCGGCGCGGGTAATCACTATGTGGATTTATTCGTCGAAGAGGCGGACGACGCGCTTTGGGTCGGGATCCATTTCGGATCGAGAGGCTTTGGCCACAAAACATGCACCGGATTCTTGAATCTGGCGAAAAACCGTCAATTCAGCGCCCCTCCTGCCCGTGAGGAGATGCACGCTCCAGCCACCGTATTCTCTCTCGCCTCCTCCCTTGGAGAAGACTATTTCGCCGCCATGAAGCTTGCGGGGCGCTACGCCTATGCCGGAAGGGATTATGTCGGGGCCCGGGTGCTGGACATCCTCGGAGCCGGCTCGGTATGGGAAGTGCACAACCACCACAATTTCGCCTGGGAGGAAGAGCACGACGGCAGCCGCTGCATCGTGGTTCGCAAGGGCGCCACGCCGGCCTGGCCCGGCCAGAAATGTTTTATCGGCGGGAGCATGGGTGATATTTCCGTCATCGCCGAGGGCGTGGAGACGCCGGGCTCGAAATCCCTCCTCTACTCCACGGTTCACGGCGCGGGCCGCGTGATGAGCAGAACCAAGGCGGCAGGCCGGAAAAGATGGCGCAAGGGCCGCCTGATCCGAAAGGGCGGCGCGATCACGCGCGAGGAAATGAACGAGTGGGTTGAGGACATCGGCGTCGTGCTCCGGGGGGCGGATACGGATGAGGCGCCGCAGGCCTACAAGCGGCTTACGGGAGTACTGGGATTCCATAAGGATGCGCTTCGCATTTTGCACGTGCTCAGGCCCATCGGAGTGGCGATGGCGGGCCCCGAAGTTCGGGATGAATTCAGGGATTAGTACGGGATTTTCACATCTTTTCGCTTAGAGGCGTTGATTCCAGCGACGACCTCATCGCAGGATTTCCCTGGATTGCTCATCGGAAGTTTAGTCAGAAACTCAATAATACCTAATTTATAACATTATATGTGCTATCTTAAATACCTATAATAATTAATATTATTCACTTTGGACGTGAACTTCGAAGCACACCCCTCGCTTGACTATCACTCCGATAGAACCGGATCGGTCCGGCCTTCGACGTCGAGTTCAAATCCCGCGTCATGGATCATGCGATGAGCGGCGGCCGACTCCTGGCCGGATGTGGTGAGGTAGCCGTCCACGAAAATCGAGTTGGCCGGATAAAGGGCCAGAGGCTGCATTTCCCTCAGTTGGACTTCCCTTCCCCCGGCGACGCGAATTTCGGAGCGGGGATTGTAAAAGCGCATCAGGCACAGCAGCTTGAGGCAGAAGACCGGCCCGAGCAAAGGCCTCCCCTCGAGCGGTGTGCCGCCGATCGGGTTGAGGAAGTTCACCGGTATGGATTCGGGGGCGAGCGCACTCAGCGCCTCACACACGTCGATGATGTCCTCGGCGCTCTCCCCTTGCCCGAAAATGACGCCCGAGCATAGTTCAAGACCGGCCCCGCGTGCCGCGCCCAAGGTGTCCATTCGGTCGTCATAGGTGTGCGTGGAGCAGATTCGGGGATAATAGCTCTCGCTCGTGTTGAGGTTGTGATTGAGGCGATCGACGCCCGCCTCGCTGAGCCTGGCGGCCTGGGAAGCTTCCAACAAGCCGAGAGAACAGCACACAGAAAGGCCATGGCGTGATTTAATCTCGGAGACGGCTTGGCAGAGTCTTTCGATTTCCGCGTCCGACGGCCCCCGCGCGCTGATGACGATGCAATAGCGCCTCGAACCGGCCGCCTCGGCCCTTGAGGCGCCCTCGAGGAGTTGGCCTTCATCCACCAGCTCGTACCTCTCGATTTGAGCGCTGGAAACAGCGGATTGAGAGCAATAGCCGCAATCCTCAGGACAAATGCCGCTCTTGGCGTTGATGAGGTAGTGAATCTGCACTTTTTTACCGAAATAGGCGCGGCGCACCGAAAAAGCGGCGTCGAGAAGTTGAAGGATATCATCATCGGGCGCACCGATGACGGTGAGGGCCTCTTTTCGTCCGGGTCTTTCATCTTCCAGGGCGCAGCGCGCCAGTTCATGGTAGTTCAAAGCGCTTTCCCTTCTTCTTGGGCGTCTGGCCCGAAACTTTACGCGTCGCCCCACTCTTTGGCAAATAAGCGTGAAGAAGAGAGCGCAATGGGGAGATGGTTCCCTTGTCTGCGCTGTTCACGTGACATATGATGAATCTGGTTTTCAAGACTTAAGGTAAACCATGATAATTTAACATTTTACCGTTTAGATTCAACGAGGTATCTAATGGAAGTTGCTGCAACACTTGAAGAGGAACTGCGCGAATCTATTGAAGGCGAAGTACGCTTCGATGCGTATACGCGAAAGATTTACAGCACCGATGCGAGCATGTACGAGATAGAGCCCGTTGGTCTCGTGTTGCCGAAAACGAATGCCGACGTACAAAAAACGCTTCGTATCGCCCGAAGGCACAACGTCGCCATCCTGCCCCGCGGCGGCGGCACCAGCCTCGCCGGGCAGACCGTGGGAGAAGCGCTGGTGCTCGATTTTTCCAAATACATGAACCGGGTGCTTGAACTGGACGCCGACGAGGAATGGGCGCGCATCCAGCCCGGGCTGGTGCAGGATCATTTCAACGATTACCTGAGCCCGCGCGGATTCGTCTTCGGCCCGAACACCTCCACGAGCAGCCGCGCCACCATCGGCGGCATGCTGGGAAACAACTCCTCGGGTTCCCGCTCCATCGTCTACGGTAAGACGGTGGATCACGTCATCGAGGTCTCCGGCTATTTCGCAGACGGAGAACCCTTCTCTTTCGGGCCTCTGGATGCGGCGTCTCTGGAAAATCTCATGCGCGAGGATTCGCGCACGGGCAGGCTCCACAAGGCGCTGAAAGACATCGTGGATGAGCAGCGCGTGGAGATTGAAGACCGCTACCCCGACATCATGCGCCGCGTGAGCGGATACAACCTCGATGAACTCGCCCGGGAATCGCAGCCCTTCAACCTCGCCAAGCTCATGGTGGGCGCCGAGGGCACGCTGGCCGTGGTGACGGAGGCCAAGGTGCGCGTGTGTCCCAAGCCCAAAGCGCTCGGCGTCCTGGTGGTGCATTTCCACAGCATCGAGGAGGCCCTCGCCGCGAGCACGACCATTCTGGCCCACGACGTGGCGGCGATCGAGATTATCGACAGGGTGATCATCGAACTCGCCAAGCAAAACCTCGAAGCGCAGCGGCTGATGGACAGCTTCGTCGTGGGCGATCCGGATTCGTTCCTGACGATCGAGTTTTTCGCCGAAAACGACGATGAGGCCAAAGAGAAAGTCCGTCGCCTCCACGATGAGCTCGAAGCGAAGAACATCGGCTACGCGCGCGTTCCGCTGGACGATCCCGCCCACAAGCAGGATTGCCTGAACATGCGAAAGGCGGGCCTGGGTTTTCTCCTCGGGCGTCGGGGCGACTGGAAGCCCTGCGCCTTCGTGGAGGACTGCGCGGTGGCCCCCGAGCATCTCCTGGATTATTACCGGCATTTCGAGGCCATCATGAAGAAACACGATACGGAAACCTCCTATTACGGCCACACGAGCGTGGGCCTGTTGCATCTGCGCCCGCTCATCAACCTCAAAGAGGATGAGGAGATCGAGAAAATGGCCGCCATCGCCGGGGAGGTCGCGGACCTCGTGCTCGAATACGGCGGCGCCATGAGCGGAGAGCACGGCGACGGCCTGGCGAGAAGCCAGTGGGTGCCCAAGTTCTTCGGCGAGAAACTCTACGGGGCGTTCGTCGAGGTGAAGCGGCTCTTCGACCCGGAGAACCGGATGAACCCCGGGAAAATCGTGAACGCCCTCCCCTTCACCGAAAACCTCCGTTTCGACGGTTCCTACAAGACGCCCGAGATACCGACCATCATGGATTTCTCGAGTGACGGCGGCTTCGCGCGCGCGATCGAGCTTTGCAATGGCGTGGGCGCGTGCCGCAAGCGGGACGGCACGATGTGCCCCTCCTACCAGGCGACGATGGAAGAAGAACATTCCACGCGCGGGCGGGCGAACGCGCTGAGGGAAGTCATCGCGAACGGAATCCCCGGAGAGGACCTGGGCAGCGAGCGGCTATATGAGGTGATGGACCTTTGCATCTCCTGCAAGGGTTGCAAGGCGGAATGCCCCTCGAGCGTGGACATGGCGAAGATAAAGGCCGAGGTGCTCCAGGCCTACTACGACAAGAACGGCGTGCCCCTGCGCGTGCGGATGATGGGCCAAATCGCGCGCATCAACCGGCTGAGCATCCCTGTCGCGCCGATCGTGAACTGGACGCTGGGGAATAGCCTCGTGCGCTCCCTGCTGGACAGGTTCCTGGGAATAGACAAGCGAAGGAGGCTCCCTCCCCTCGTGACGCCCACCTTCGAGGAGTGGTTCGAAAGCCGCCCCGCCTCACGAAACGGGGCCGGCGCGCGCGGAAAGGTTTTGTTCCTGAACGATACGTTCACGAACTTCAATTATCCCGAAATCGGCAGGGCCGCGGTGAAGGTGCTCGAGGCGGCGGGCTTCGAGGTCGGGCTGGCGGAGACGGGCTGCTGCGGACGCCCCATGATCTCGCACGGCCTGTTGCGCGAGGGCCAGAAGCTGGCGGAGGAGAACATCGCGAGGCTCTCCCCCGCCATAGACGCCGGCCTGCCCATCATCGGCGTCGAGCCGAGTTGCCTGCTCACTTTCAGAGACGAATACCCGGACCTCGTGGCGGGCGATGCGGCGGGGCGTCTGGCGGAGAATTCCTGGATGCTGGAGGAATTCCTGCAAAGCCTGCATGATAAGGGCGAACTTGACCTGAAATTCAAGACTCCGCAACAGCAAAAAGCCCTCTTCCATGGCCACTGCCACCAGAAAGCGCTGGTGGGCACAGGCCCGTCACTGGGCATCCTGGGCATGATCCCTGGTTTGGAGGTGACGCAGATTCCTTCGGGCTGCTGCGGGATGGCCGGGTCGTTCGGTTACGAGAAAGAGCATTTCGACATCTCGCTCGCCATCGGCGAGACGAAACTCTTCCCGGCGCTCAGAGCGGGCGATGAAGACGCGGCGGCCATCGCCAACGGCGTATCCTGCCGGCAGCAAATCGCAACCGGCGTCGGCAGGAAGGCCCTCCACATCGCCGAAGTGCTCGCCGACGCGCTGGACGAGTAAAATTTATATCTACATCTAATTGGTAAACCACGATATGCAAGCAGTTTCTCATGTAGTTTATTATGTCATCTAGTCCGGGTTTCGGATGACGGAACGCAGGGTCTCGCCGCGTTCCATCGCCTCGAATGCGGGCTCCACATCTTCCAGGCCGATGACTTTCGTGACCATGCGGTCGAGGTCCAACTCCCCTTTTTCATACCAGTCGGCGAGAAGCGGGAAATCCCGCGAAGGCAGGCAGTCCCCGTACCACGATACGCGCAGCGCGCCGCCCAGGCCGAAGAACTGGAGCATGGGCAGTTCCATCATCATGTCGGGGGCGGGCACGCCGATGAGGGTGCAGGTGCCGGCCAGATCGCGCGACCACATCGCCTGCAGAAGCGTCTGGGGCGTCCCCACGGCCTCGAAGGCGTAATCGACGCCGTTCCCGCCCGTGAGTTCCTTGATGGCTTCGACCGGGTCGGTTTCTGAGGCGTTGACGACGTCGGTTGCGCCGAATTCCCTGGCCCAGTCGAGTTTGTTCTCGGCGATGTCGACGCCGATGATCTTAGAGGCGCGCGACATTTTGGCGCCCATGATGACGCTGCAGCCCACCCCGCCGCATCCGTACACCGCCACGCTGCTCCCGCGCCTGACTTGCGCCGTGTAGAGGCACGCGCCCACGCCCGTCATGACGCCGCAACCGATGAGGCAGGCCTGCTCAGGCGTGCAGACGGTGGGTACTTTCACCGCCTGCTTCGCGGCAACGAGGGTGTGCGTGCAGAACGTGCCGATGCCGAGAGAAGGACTCATAGGCCGGCCGTCTTTTTTCGCGTGCATCTTTGAAGTCGCGTTCAGGCTGGCGGCGCAAAGGTTGGGCTGGCCGATGGAGCAGAACCGGCAGAGGCCGCAGGGGGCGCGCCAGGCCAGAACGACGTAGTCGCCCACGGCGAGGTCGGATACGCCCTCCCCCACTTCCTGCACGATGCCGGAGCCTTCATGGCCGAGGAGGTAGGGAAATTCATCCCCGATTTTCCCGAGCTTGTAGTGCAAGTCCGTATGGCAGACGCCGCTGGCCTGGATTTTCACCAGCACCTCGCCGGGACCCGGGGAGGCGAGTTCGATTTCCTCCACTTCCGTGCGTTCGCCCGCTTTCCTTGAAATCACGCCATGGCCGATGATGCTCATACACTTCCTCCCCGGTCGTATATTCTCGACGCGCCCGCTATAATGCGCCGCGCAAGCTGAAAATTTCCGTTGACGACTTTATTCTCCCCCACGAAGAGTCATCGCGCAAGGAGGCGATATGTCCGAAGAATGGTACCCGCGTTTTTCCGGCGAAGAAATGAACAGGCGTCATGGGATGGCGAAAAATTTGATGGAAGAAGAAGGACTCGACGCTCTTTTGTTCTTCGGTATGGGCGGCACGAACCGGAACGCCCAGGCGAACATCTACTGGCTTTCGTGCTACCGGGATTTCAACCACTGCTATCTGATCTTCCCCAAAGATGGCCCCCCTTCCCTCTTCACGGGCCTGTACAACCACCTGCACAACGCGCAGATGCAGTGCATCTTCGAGGACGTGCGCCACGGAGCGTACGGCAACCCCGAGCGCATGGCGGATCAGCTCGACGCCCTGGGACTGGGGAATGCGCGGGTCGGCCTGGTGGGCATCAACCCCCGATTCAAGATTCTGCTGCCCTTCGAGCACATGGACTATCTTTCAGGGCGCTTCCCGGAGACGGAGTGGGTGGATGTGAGCGCCAGGTTCCGGGACCTCAGGCTGATAAAGAGCGACGAGGAAATCGAGTGGCTGACCGAGGCGGCGCGGCTCACGGACCTCGCCATGGAAGCGGCCCGGACACACGCGAAACCGGGAATTCCCGAGATCGAACTCTCGGGCCGGATGGCCGCCGCCTTCAGAGAGCAGGGTGGCGAGCAGATGGTGCAGTTCGTGACGGCCACGCCGATGGCGAACCCCCGCACGCCCGTCCCCTGGCAGAACCCCACGCGGAGAAAGCTCGAAGCGGGCGACGTGCTCATCATGGAGATCAGCGCAGCGTATTATGGCTATGCGGGCCAGAGCCTGCGCACCTTCACCATCGGGGCCGACCCCACACCGCCCTATCAGGCGCTGCTCGACGCCGCGGTCGAGGTCTACGAGGGCGTGGGCAGAACGATGAAGGCGGGCAACTCCGCCCAGGCCGTCTTCGAGGCCACCGACCCGCTGCCCGAGCGGGGTTTCCAGATCTACGATTCGCTCGCGCACGGCTTCGGCACGGACCTGCTGCAGCCTTCCATCGGCATCAGGGGCTCGAACTACCTCGCGCCGCCCGCCGACTTCAAGTACCGGGAAAACATGGTGATGGTGATTCAGCCCAACCCCATGGACTCGGAAGGCCGCGGCGTGCAGATGGGCGACATGGGAATCGTGACCAGCGAGGGGTTCCGCTCCCTGCACACTTTCCCGATGAAGGCGTTCCGGTGTGATGGGTGAGGATGCCCGGCCCGAGGCGGGTGAGAGTCCGTCTTCCTGGCAAGGGATTGTTGAACAAATCCTCTTCGGGGGAGCATCGCCTTTAACGGGAAGGCCACTTTCGCGCGTTCCGCTCGCGCCTCGTCTTGAAAGGCAACCCCCCCTACCCACCCTTGTCAGGGGGGTATGAAGAACCAAAACCCCTTGTGGGCGGCAAGAAGAACCAAAACCCTGTTCCACCGGTGGAGGGTTTGCCTTTTTTACCCCCCTGACAAGGGGGGGTAGGGGGGGTTGCCTTATGGGATTTCCCTTTTATGGGGTTGCCATTACCCCCTCAAGGGGGAGTAATTCTTTCTCTCTCGTCGCTTTGCGATGCCGCGCAATGGGGAGTGGTTTTCTTTCCTCTCATAGGTCACGGTGAACCTTCATTCATCAAGGCTTTTTCAACAGCCCAAAAGTAACAGTTCGCTCTTCAACCTTCCTCGTAATGCGCCCCGCTCCGCCGTTGCGGCCTGGCGCATCCGCGCATAGAATCCGGGCGTCTCAACTACCACCTGAGATCACACAACAGGCTCTTATTTCTTTTCATGCGAAGGAAAAATCCATGGAATTCGTCATCAAGATTTACGACAGGCCCGAAGCGGCCGCATTGAGGGACGTGCACCGCAAGGCGCATCTCGATTATCTCAAGAGCTTCGACGACGCCACCCGCTTCGCGGGGCCGTTCCTGACCGACGACGGCAAGCTCGAACTGGGCAGCTTCCGCATCCTGGACCTGCCCGACCGCGCCGCCGCGGAAGAGCACGTGGCGAACGAGCCGTTCATCATCGAGGGGATTCAGGAGCGGCCTTCGGTTCACCGCTGGCGCGCCACCGTGCCCCACTCCTGGCGCGACTGCCCGCGGCAGGAGGGGAACCTCCAGTTCTACGTCCATGCGCTGGACAAGGCGGGCAGCGATATTCGAAAGACCCTGCATGAAGAGCACGTCGCCTACCTGACCGAGCACGGCGACTCGGTGATGGTGCGCGGCCCCCTGGTCACCGATGACGGGGAGACCAGAAACGGCAGCGTGCTGCTGCTCGATTTTCCCGGCATCGAGGCGGCGCGCGCGTTCTGGGCGGAGGAGCCCTACAACCGCGCGGGCCTGTACGAGAGCGTGGAGTTCTACGCCTGGCGCTTCGGGCGGGTGTTCGACCGTTTCAAGACGCCCGCGTGAGGGTGTTGAAAAAGTCCCGTGGAGCGATTTCGGTTGAGCGTACGCTTTTGAATTTCACTCCCCCCTTGAGGGGGAGTCGAAGAGCTAAGGGCGTAAGCCCGCAAGCGATTCGGTGGGGGGTATAATCCGGAATAGCGGTAAACGCGATTCTCCCCCCACCGATTCAGCCTTCGCACAAACCGCTCGGCTTCATCGACTCCCCCTCAAGGGGGGAGTGATTCCTCTCTCCTCGGACTTTTTCAACAGCCCTGACAAGGGGGGGTAGGGGGGGGTGCCGTTATCCCCTGAGGAGGGAGGCTTTTTTAGCAACTCCGTATCGTAATGCTCACAGAATCTCGCCGGTGAAATCCGTTCGTATCCGCTCCTTGAGCGAGCGAACCGCCTTGAGCGACATCTTGAGCACCTGTTTCTCCCGTCGTGAGATTGCCGATTTCCTCACATAGCGCGTCGCTTTTTTGAAGCGCCTGAAATCTCTCAATTGCTGACGCAGGAGCAGATAGGTCAGATGCTCGAGGGCGGCGGTGTAGTCGTCAACCTCATCGTCGCTGAAAACCCCCGCCTCGTGCAGCAGACGGATGCGCTCGTAGGTGGAGGTCGCCTCGATCCCCTCTTTCAGGGCGAGCAGCCGCACGGCCCCGACCAGGGGGAGGATGCCCCCGTGTTTCAGGTTCACGCCCGGAGGAAGCCCTTCCCCGACTTTCTCGGTGCGCAACATGCCGAACAGGCCGAGAGCGACGTGCCTGTCGTCCTCGGTCTGGAACATCGCCTGGAGCACGGTGGGTTCTTTCTGCACGAACGTCGTGATGTGACTGCGCAATTCGCGACCCAGGCTCAAATCCCCGCAGGCGGTGTCGAAGTCGAAGAAGACGTCGCTCAACTGAACCTGGAACGTGCTTCTCTTCTGGAACCAGCGCAGGGTCTGGTGTTTCCACTCGGAGATTGATTTGCGCCAAAGCGGATTCGTGGCCATGACGTTGCCGTCGCAGAGGGGAAAGCCGATGGCTTCGAGATTCCAGGTCAGCAGTTCCGAGAACTGCATGAAGTAGTCATTGACTTCGTTGTGCCGCTCCACCGGATAGTCTTCGATGATGATGCCGTTGTCCTGATCCGGGTTGATGAAATTCTCCCCCCGGCCGCTCGAACCCATGACGATCACGGCGAAGCGGACGGGCGGCGCGCCTCCGCCCGCCTTTTCGATGGTCTCCGTCACTTTTTCGGCCACGCGGCTGTAGATGTCGTTGTTCACGTGCGTGAGCAGCGCCTGAATATCCGGCGCGGGGAGGTTGTCTTCGAGAAGCTCCTGCGCCACGACCGCCTGCACGGCCTTCACCTCTTGCAAGCCGTAGAGCTCGGGGACCTGCGTGAGCGCGTCGATGTGCTCTACCACATGCGCGGCCGCCACGGCCATGGCGTCCTCCAGGTCGAGCAGGCCCAGGGGGCGGTTCCCCTCATCCACCACCGGCATGTGGCGGTGGCCGAGGCGGCGCATGCGCGCGATGGTGTGATAGAGGTAGTCCCCCTGCTTCGCGGAGTAAACGCGGGGCGTCATCACCTGCTCTATCGTCTCCGAACCGTCGCACCGCAGGGCGACGCGGCGCGTCACGTCCTTCTCCGTAAAAATGCCGGAGAGAGCGTTCTCCTCATCCGTCACGAGAACGCACGTAGCGCCCGTCTCCGCCATCCGGGAGATAACGCTCCTGAGATTCTCCGATGCCGGGAACATGAGCGAATCGGGTTTCAGGAAATCATCCACAAGGCAGGAGAAAATTCTCGTCTGGGATTTCATGAGCTCAAGATCCCGTCTTTGCGGCGGGGGTCCGGTGACGCTTTGGGGCTCACGGCGCGTTATGGGGACGTAGTATAGCTTAGTTCTTCATATATTTGTCCAGGTAGGCGATGCACGCGCCGATCGCCTCCGCTTGCGTCTCATCGACGGCGTACTCCCCGTCCCCTCCGCGCTCGGGAAAGATATATCCGTGCATGGGATGATCGTAGGAGACCCACTGGACGTCCCTCCCGGCCTCGACCATCAGGTCATACGTGGCGCGGAAGATGCCCTGCAGGTGGTCCTCATCCCTTCCCATGATGAGGATCGGCGTTTGAATGCTCTTCATCCTTTCGAGCGCAAGTTCATGGTTGATGCGCGCCCGGACTTTTTCGACCTCTTCCATCATCATGCCCTCGATGTTTCTGAGCTGCGTCTCCTCGTTCACGAAGGCGGTATCGTCCGGTGAGAGGTCCAGAAATTCATGGGAGGCGGGCTCGCAGGCCACGCAGGCGCGCGCGCCGCCGTATTCGGATGTTATCTTCAAGATCATCTCGCCCGCATGGCTCACGCCCATCAGGCCGACGCGGTCCCCGTCCACCTCGGGCAGCGTCTTCACGAATTCGATGATCGAAATCTCGTCTTCATACTCGAGCGGTGCGCGGTTCAGGAGTTGGCGTCCCTGGCGGATGTCCTCGACGAGGCGGCCGCCGTTGTTGTAGCCGAGTTCCACCTCGGCGCGGTACCTCAGCCAGGCGCAGGCGTAGCCCGCCTCGAGAAGACATTCCTGGATGTAGCCCATGTTGCGGGTCGCCTCGCGCACCCAGGCCATGCCGCCGCCCCCATTCCCCCGCCCGAGCAGCACGGTGGGGTGCGGCCCTGAGCCTTCGGGCATCCTGAGCCCTATCGGAGCATACACGCCGTCGAGCAGTTCGACGTAGGTCAGGTGAACCGGGTATTCCGAACCCGCCACGGACTCGGTGACGACGACGCGCTCGGGGTCGATTTCATGTGGCACGACAGTTTCTCCTCATTCATTTCCGGGGCGATGCGGGATGAATTCCGGCCATCATCCCATACGATGCACGCGGGCGAAAAGCGCGGGCTTGGTTCGGTGAAAGATATCCGGCGCGTTTCCCCTTCTTCCGCGATGTGAGAAAATCTCGTCTAGGAAAAGAAAGCCCCTATGCCGCTCATCAGTTTGAGCAGAAGGAATCAGAAATGTCCGAGAGCAAATGCCCTGAGAGCGGGGCCGAAACGTCCGGCGCCGATCCCTGTCCCGAGTGCGACGAAGCGCTGGTGGAAAAGCCCGCAGACGAGCGGCCCCTGAACGTCATCGACGCCAAGGCGATCGTCGTGAAGGTCATGTGGGGAACGGGGGCCTTGATGCTCTGCGGCGGCCTTGGGGCGCTCTCCATCGGTGCGACGAAGCCCGCCGTCGGCCTGCTGGGCGTGGGCGGCCTCCTCTTCGCCGGCTCCTACGCGGTGGACTGGTGGACTTGAGGGTTTTGATTTTATCTGCTACCCCCAGCAGGATTAGCGTAGTCTTGTATATTGTTGTTTTTAATTGATATTATGTTATTAGTCCGAGCCCTTGTCCAATTATATTTCACACGCGAAAGGGGGGACTCGCTTCTATCATGGAATCTTATGCAAAATTGTATATGCCTGACACAGCGCCCAAAATAAAACAGAAAAGCCCTAGAAAGCCTAGTGAATTTTCAAGCCGACGCCTTTGTCCTACACGTGTCTCTAGCAGGTTCAATTCTTCACGAAATTTTTGGTGATTAGTTTCATCCTTAAAAAAACTTCTATAGCTATCGAAGACTTTTTGAGTAGCCCAGCCATATCGAAAAAAAATGATGAGATTCATTAATGCAACAAGAACAAGGCCAACGGAAAAAAAGACCATCGGCCAAAACGTCCAATCAACATTCTTCAGTTGATTGGAGAACAATGCCGCCTTAGCGCTCAATACCGCCACCAAAGCCCCGCCATTCATGAAAACGAGATGGCGAATGAACATAGACCCATAGGACATTTTACCTTCTTGGAGATTCGACACGATTTCATGAAATTGTTCTCTATGTTTTTCTTTGGCGCTATCGCTCAATTGCGAAAAATTGACATTGTTCATAGCTCAAAACGTCCCCCTTCGCGCAAGGCGCGCTCGATTCAAATACACTTAGCCTCTCTCTTTTGAGGCCCTTAATTTTCCAGGTAGATATTACACCCTTCGAGAGGGGATTACATCGCGCACTGGGGTTGTTAAAAACCTCCGATTTCGTGTTCTGTTGTGTAGGGCCGATTAGGGAGGGAGGAAACTTTATTTCCCCACTTTCGAGTTTTTGCAGGCCGAGTAGAGAGGATATTCACTTCCCCCTTGAGGGTCGAGCATCCCGAGGGGAATGCCCGACGAGGAAGCCGAGCGTTTTTTGCGAAGGCTGAATCGGTGGGGGGTAAAATGCGTTTTATTGTCAGTCCGAATTATACCCCCCACCGAATCG
>JAJEJD010000008.1 GCA_022828125.1 bacterium
GTACCGGACCGAACTCGCCAGGGAACTGGGAGAACTCGGCTACCGGGTCGAGAAGACCCACGCGGACGGGCGCTTCGAGGTCGCGGGCGTGCCCAGGGACGTGATCGAGGCGTTCTCGACCCGGCGGGCGGAGATAGAGGCTGCGATGGCCGAGCGTGGACTTGGCGCCACGGCGGAGAACCAGCGCGCAGCCCGGCGGGCCGCGCTCATGACCCGCGCGCGCAAGCGGGACGTCGACAAGACGGCGATCGCGGCCGTATGGCAAAAACAGGCTGCTGATCTCGGCTTCAACGCCGGGGTCCTCGCCGTCCAGGCAATGGCGAGGAGCGCCGTATCCCGCGACTCCGCCCGGAGCGCGGCGGACGTCGAGCCCGCCCGCGAGGCCGTGGAATGGGCCGTAGCGCACTTGGCGGAAAGAGAAGCCGTCTTCGACCGCGCCGCCCTGCTCGCTGGCGCACTCGCCTGGCGGCCGGGCGCGGTGTCGATGGCGGGAGCACAGCGCGAGGTGAAGAGGCTGGAGAAGACCGGCGTCCTGCACGCGGCGGACCTGCCCGGAGTGAAGGATATGATCACGACGGAGAAGGCCGCGGCGGCAGAGCGCGAGACCATCGCGCTCGTGGAGGCCGGCAGGGGACGGGGCGCGCCCGCCATGCGCGGCCGCGCCGTGGACAAGGCACTCAGAAACGGCCCGCTGACCCATGGCCAGCGCGAGGCCGTCAAACTGATCCTCACGGACTCCGACCGGGTCGTCGGCGTGCAGGGCTACGCCGGCACCGGCAAGACCAGGATGCTGAAACGCGCCCGCGCGCTCCTCGAAAAGCGAGGTTACAACGTGAAGGGTTTGGCGCCTTCTGCCTCGGCCGCGCGGACACTCGAAGCAGAAGCCGGCATCGCGAGCGAGACGCTGCAGCGCTTCCTCACGCGAAACGCGGATGTCGCCGGGGGCCGCCTGAAGAGGAAAGCCCAAAAACAGTTGCGCGCGGGCTACGCGAAGACCGCCCTCGTCGTGGACGAGGGATCGCTTGCCTCCACGCGCGAGGTACGCGAACTCCTGCGTATCGCGCAGACCTTGCGCCTGCCCCGGGTCGTTCTGGTGGGCGATGCGAAACAATTAGACGCCGTCGACGCCGGCAAACCCTTCGCGCAGCTGCAGGCCGCGGGCATGCAGACGGCGGTGATGGAGGAGATCATGCGCCAGCGCGACCAGGACCTCAAGGCCGCCGTCGAGTCCACTCTCTCAGGCGACGTGAAGAGCGCCTTCGAGAAGCTGGGCTCCAACGTGGCCGAGGTGAAACCCGACAACCTCGCGGGCGCCGCCGCCGCGCGCTGGCTTGCGCTCCCGCCCGAGGCGCGTGCAAACGCCGGGCTCATGGCGCCGAGCCACGCGATTCGCGAAAAGATCAACGCCATCGTACGCGAGTGCCTGGTCCGGGACGGCGTCGTCCACGGTCCCTCCTTCGTGACGGAACGCCTCGTCTCGCGCGGCTACACGAATCCCGAGAAATCGCTCGCCGCGAACTACGCCCCCGGTGACGTCGTAGCCTTCCACCGCCCCTACAAGCGCATCGGCGTCGAGAAGGGAGACGAGCTGCGTGTGGCGGGCGTCGATCACAAGGGCGCCGCGGTGATTCTAGAAGGCAGGCACGGGCGGGAAATCCGCTGGGAGCCCCGCCGTCTCGCGGCGCGCAGCGGCGGTGTCGAGGTCTACAAGGTTGAGCGGATGGAACTGCGCCAGGGCGACAAGGTCCGCTGGACCCGGAACGACCCGGACCTCGGTCTCATGAACAGCCAAGCCGCCGAGGTGACGGATGTCAGGGGCGGGCGCGTCACCTTCCGCATCGAGGACGGGCGCGTCCTCGACATGACGAGCGCCGATCCCCAGCTTCGCCACGTCGACCGCGCCTGGGCCTCGACCGTCCATGCCTTCCAGGGCCGGACGGTCGATACCGTCATCGCCGCGATGGAGGCGAACCACCCCGAACTCACCAACCAGAAGACGCTATACGTCGAGATCAGCCGCGCCCGGGACCGGGCGGAACTCGTGACCGACGATGCGGGGGTCCTGTGCGAGCGGCTCGAAGCCGCGACGGGGGAGCGGATCGCGGCTCTGGAGGCTATAGGAGGGGGCAAGGCCGAGAGCATCGGGACAGAGAAGCAGACCGAAGCGCTGCATCCAGGTGAAGGGCGGCAGCCTGCGATGGAGAGGACGCGTTTCGATCGCCTGATGGAAATATAGGAAAACCGCATTCACGGTTGGTTCTTGCGTGCGCGGCGGTCAGATCATCATAAACCGGATTCCCGGTAGTTGCGCCCGGCGCCCTACAGCAGGTCTTCGGCGATGCTCGCGGCGACCCGCTCGGCGGACTCGCGCACCGAATCGCGCGCGAGATGCGCGTAGCGCGAAGTGGTCTCGATCCGGGCGTGGCCGAGCAATTTCCCTATCGTGGAAAGCCCCTCGCCGAGCGCGAGAGCTCTCGAGGCGAACGAATGACGCAGGTCATGGAGGCGCACGTCGTGAAGCCCCGCGCGCGAGCGGACGGACTGCCAGGCGTCGTCCAGCTTCCGAAGGTGCGTACCCGGCTTCGTGCCGGGGAGCACCCAGGGATTGCCGGGGGTGCGCGGCAGACCCGCGAGGAGTTTCACCGCGGGCTCTGAGAGCGAAACGACCCGCGCGCCCGTCTTGGAGTCTGAGAGCCGCAGTTCCGCTTGATCGAGCGCCACCTCCTCCCAGCGCAGCGTGAGGATCTCGGACTTCCGGCACCCGGTCAGGATCAGGAGCCTGATCGCCGCCACCGCGCTCGCCGACGCGCCTCCCTCCGTCTCGATCCGGTCGAGCGCGCGTCCCAGGCGGTCGAATTCCGCCTCGGTGAGGAACCGCTCCCGGCGGCCGACCGGATATTCGGCGATGGCGCGACACGGGTTCGTCCTCTCTGGAATCATGCCCCACTCCTCTGCCAAGCGGTACATCGCGGACAGCGTGCGGACAGCCTGGTTGGCGATAGCGGGCGTCTCATGGAGGCTTTGATGCAGCCCCAAGACGTGGGCGCGCCCGACCGCCGTGAGCGGCAGCTTTCCCAGCGCCGGGACGATGTGCCTCAAAACCACGGAGCGGAGCGTCTTCACGGTGCGCGGCTTGCACCGCACGGAGACGTATTCGGCGAGATAGCGCTTCGCGAGCTCTGCCACCGTGGGACCGACTGCGGGCTTGATCGGTTCGGGAACCGCCTCCTCGCCCGCCTTGATGCGCGCGATGACGAGCGCCGCGCGCTTGCGCGCCTGATCGGCGTGGATCACGCCGTGGCGGCCCACCGCCACCCGTTTCGGCCCCTCGGGCCCCCGCGCCTGGGCGATGTAGACTTTTGAGCCGGTGGGGTAGACCCTGACGCCGAAGCCGGTGAGATCGCGATCCCAATACACGGTGTCCTTCTTGACCGTGAATTTCCTCACCAGCCGGTTCGAGAGCGTTTTCATGGCGGGCTTCGTCATCACTCGACCCTCCCGTTCGTGACGTGGACGCCGATGCTCTCCCCCACACGGGCGGCCGCCGCCTTCTCAGCATCGCGCATCAGGTGCGCGTAGCGCGCCGTGCTCACCACGTGACGGTGGCCGAGCAGCCTGCCGATCGCAGACAGACTCTCGCCGAGCGCCAGCGCCCGGCTGGCGTACGAGTGCCGGAGGTCATGAATGCGGACATCATGAAGCCCCGCCCGCTCCCTCACGGCCTCCCAGTAGTAGGAGAGGCTCAACGGGCGGTCCTTCCCGTTTCCTCTGGAGATCACCCAGGAATCGTCCGGCGAGCGGGGAACCCCCTCCAGCACCCTCAATACGGGTTTGGTCAGGGGAACCATGCGCGGACCCGCCTTGGCATCTTTGAGCCTGAGTTCCCCCGCCGTGCGGTCCACATCGTCCCAGTGCAAGTCCAGTATCTCGCCCCTCCGGCAACCGGTCAGCGCCAGGAGCCTGATCGCCGCGACGGCAGCCAGCCACGCCTTCCCCTCCGTCTCCAGGTCACGGAGCGCACGTCCGAGGCGGCGAAATTCATCCTGTGTCAGGAATCGCTCCCGCTTGCGCGTCCGGTAGCGGCGAAGCCCCCGGCACGGGTTGTTCCCGGCCGGAACCAAACTCCACGCCTCGGCCATCTTGAACATCCTGGAGAGCAGTCCCAAGACCGCGTTGGCCGCGACGGGCGTCTCGCGCAGGCCGTGATGAAGCGCCGATACCTCCGCCCGGCCGACCTCGGTGAGCGCCTTTCTGCCCAGCCCTGGAAGAATGTGGTTCCCGATATAGGAGCGGTACGACACAGCGGTGTCGGGCTTGCAGTGCGTTTCGGCATGGTCGCGCATGAAACGCTCGGCAAGCCCCGCCACGGTGGGCGCGGCCTCGGGCGGCTTGGGCTCGGGCTCCTCGCCCCGCTTGATGCGGTCGATGACGCCGGTCGCCGTCTTCCTCGCCTCGTCACACGACATCTCGCCGTGTTTGCCAAGCGTCACGCGCTTCGGTCCCCACGGCCCTCTCGATTGCACCACGTAGACCTTCCGGCCCGTGGCGTATACCCGCACCCCGAAGCCCGCCAGCTCCCGGTCCCAGAAGACGGCGTCGTTCTTCTCGACGGATAGCGCGTCGACGACACGTTTGGTAAGCTTGCGTTCGCTTCTTTTCGGCATGAGTGCTCCGCGGAAATTGTGTCACAGGCCGGAGGATATGGACGATCCGTAATCAAAACGCATACGTCCGGCATCAAATATGCGTCCATTATAGCGTAAATATGACGTAAACGCAAGGGGAGAGGAAAAGGAAAGTATGATAATTACCGCTTTGAATACAGTAATTTATCATGCTTCAGGGTATCCAGTCGTACGATTGTCCGTGGGGTGAAATATTGAACGGGTCTTTCGATAAATTCATGAAAGCGATAATACTGATTAAATATAAGTTATTTCAAATAGTTGCATTTATTCCTTCAAGTAAAAACGGAATATTTTTCCGAATTTTATCGAAATAAAAAACTTTTTCAGCCCCCGCATTTCCCCGCATTTGCGCGCCGGGGCCGCCCGGCCTCCCGGAGCGCCCCGCCTCATGAATCGGGGCGTTTTCGTTCACGGGCCGAACGTGATATATTCGGGCCATATCGATGCTGCCTTGAGTGAGGAGATGCGCTATCCATGGAGACGAATCCTCAGGATATCGAGGAAGTACCGGTAAGGGAGGATAGCTCGTCCATCTCGACGAACGGGGCGCAGCAGGACGGCTCCGGCGATTCGAGGTATCTGCCCGACTCGGCGGGCGCCTCCGCTTCGGCGCAGGAAACGGAACTCGACGAGGTAGAAACCGACGAGTGGCTCGAATCGCTCGACTACGTACTTCAAACCAGGGGCCCCGATCGGACGAAGACCCTCCTTCGCCATTTGCAGGTCCATGCGGTGCGCGCGGGCGTCGTCCGCCCGTTTTCGGCGAATACGCCGTACATCAACACCATCCCGCTGGAAAAGCAGCCCCCCTTCCCCGGTGATCGGGCGATCGAGCGGCGGATCAAGAGCCTCGTCCGCTGGAACGCGATGGCCATGGTGGTGCGCGCCAACCGGGAGGACGCCTCCATCGGCGGGCACATCTCCACCTATGCATCGGCCGCCACGCTGCTCGAAATCGGGTTCAACCATTTCTTCCGGGGCAAGAACCATCCCTCGGGCGGCGACATCATCTACTTCCAGGGCCACAGCGCGCCCGGCATCTACGCCAGAGCGTTCCTGGAGGGACGCCTGACGGAGAGGAATCTCGAAAACTTCCGGCGAGAGCTCAAAGAGGGCGGCGGCCTCTCCTCCTACCCGCATCCCTGGCTGATGCCCGATTTCTGGGAATATCCCACGGTATCGATGGGACTCTCTCCCCTGATGGCGATATACCAGGCGCGCTACCTGCACTATTTGGAAGATCGCGGCCTCAAGCCCGCGACGGGCCAGAAGGTATGGGCTTTCCTGGGCGACGGCGAGATGGACGAACCCGAATCGCTGGGCGCCATCACCCTGGCCGCGCGGGAAAAACTCGACAACCTGATCTTCGTCATCAACTGCAACCTGCAGCGCCTCGACGGCCCCGTCAGGGGCAACGGAAAAATCATCCAGGAACTCGAGGCCGCCTTCCGGGGCGCGCGGTGGAACGTCATCAAAGTCATCTGGGGAGACGACTGGGACCCCCTCGTGGCGATGGACGATGAGGGCGCGCTCCTCCAGCGGATGAACGAGACGGTCGACGGCCAATACCAGAAATACAGCGTCGAGAAGGTCAAGGAGGGCAACTACCTGCGCGAGCATTTCTTTGGTGGCGATGAGCGGCTCAAAGCGATGGCCGACACCGTGCCCGATGGGAAACTCAACAGAATGCGACGCGGAGGACACGACCCCGAAAAAGTGTTCGCCGCCTACAAGGCCGCCATGGAATGCAGGGCTCGCCCCACGGTCATCCTCGCGAAGACGGTAAAAGGATACGGTTTGGGCGAGGGCGGCGAGGGCCGAAACGTCACCCACCAGCAGAAAAAGCTGAACGAAGATGAACTCAAGGAGTTCCGCACGCGCTTCGAGATTCCCATGTCCGATGAAGAAGTGACAGAGGCGCCGTTTTACCGACCGGCGGAGGACAGCCCCGAAATTCAATACCTGAAAGAAAAGCGGGAAAAACTCGGTGGATACGTTCCCACGAGGCGGAGCGTCTCCACGCCGCTAAAGCCGCCGCCTGACACCTTGTTCGAGGAATTCCTCGAAGGCACGGAGGGGCGTGAAGTCTCCACGACCATGGTGTTCGTCAGAATCCTGAGCAAACTGCTCCGCGATGAGGGATTGGGCAAACTTATCGTTCCCATCGTACCCGATGAGGCTCGGACGTTCGGCATGGAAGCGCTGTTCCGGCAAATCGGAATCTACTCCCACTCCGGTCAGTTGTATGAGCCCGTCGACCGCGACAGCCTCCTTTACTACAAAGAAGCGCAAGACGGACAGATTCTCGAAGAAGGAATCACCGAGGCGGGCTCGATGGCTTCTTTCATCGCCGCCGGAACCGCCTATGCCACCCACGGTGTGAACACCATCCCGTTCTACATCTACTATTCGATGTTCGGTTTTCAGCGCATCGGCGATCTGATTTGGGCAGCGGCGGACATGTGCGCGCGCGGCTTTCTGATCGGCGGGACGGCCGGCAGAACCACCCTGAACGGGGAAGGACTCCAGCACCAGGACGGCAACAGCCACCATCTCGCCTATCCCGTTCCCAACCTTCTCACTTACGATCCGGCTTTCGCCTTCGAGATGGCGCTGATCATTCAGGACGGAATTCGCAGAATGTACCAGGAACAGGAAAAAATCTTCTACTACCTCACCGCCTATAACGAGAACTACGCCATGCCTCCGATGCCCGAAGGAGCGCAGGAGGGCATATTGAAGGGCATGTATCTCTTCAGGCGCTCTGAGTCGGACTCGGGTCTCAAAGCGCAATTGTTGGGCAGCGGCACCATCATGAACGAGGTGCTCCAGGCGCAGGAAATACTGGAGAAACGATACTCGATTGCAGCGGACGTCTGGAGCGTCACGAGCTACAAGGAGCTCAGACGCGACGCCTTGGAAGTCGAGCGATGGAATATGCTGCATCCGAATAGCGCACCGAAAACTCCTTATGTGACGCAATGCCTCGCGCGCGCGCCCGGCGTTTGCGTGGCGGCCTCGGACTATGTGAAGGCCACGCCCGATTCGATTTCGAAATGGGTACCCAGACCCATGATCTCGCTGGGAACCGAGGGGTTCGGACGAAGCGAATCGAGGGAATCCTTGAGAGATTTCTTTGAAATCGATGCGCGCTATATCGTGCTCGCCACTTTGTACGGACTTGCGCGCGACAAGAAGATATACCCCGAACTCGTGAACAAAGCGATGAACGACCTGGATATCGACCCCGAAAAAACCAACCCGATGATGTCCTGATACAAATCCCGAGGGAGTTCCATGACCATCGAACTCAAACTCCCCGAACTAGGGGAGAACATCACGTCCGGAAAAGTAATTGCCGTTTTAGTGAATGTGGGAGACACCGTAGAAGTGGATCAGTCGGTCATCGAAGTCGAGACCGACAAGGCGCTCATCGAAGTCCCCTCATCGGTCGAAGGCAAGATAACGGAAATCCATCTCAAACCCGGCGACGACGCCGAAGTCGGGGGAACCATTCTCGTCATCGAGGAAAGCAGCGAGATTGCGACACCCACTCTGGACGCAGAGAATTTTGAGGAAATTTCCTCAGACACCAAAGAACGGGTGGACTCGGAAGAAGCCCGGCCCATGCCGGCAGATGAACCCGCGTTGCCTTTCGAGACAACGGGTGAAGATGCCGCCGCGACGGAATCCGCGCCTGCCGGATTTTCTCTGGAATCCACCGAGACCCCTGCACCGGAGACTTCTGAAATACCTGCGCCAAAGAGCAAAAAAGAGCCCGCGCCTGCGGCGCCCTCGGTACGCAGAATCGCTCGTGAGGCTGGCATCGACATAAGAGATGTACCGGGTAGCGGGATTGGAGGCAGAATATCCGCGCAAGACGTCAGGCAATTCGTGGCGGCGCAAGGAGGCGCCGCCGTACCGGATGCGCCTGCTCCCGCGCTGATGAGCGTACCCGTTCAACTGCCCGACCTCGCCCGTTGGGGAGAGGTTAAGCGCGAACCGATGTCGGGAATCCGGCGAGCGACATCCGTGAATCTCACCCGCGCGTGGACGAATATCCCCCACGTAACACAATGCGAAAAAGCCGATATTTCCGAACTTGATGATTTAAGAAGAAAATTCACTCCAAAAGCGGAGGCTGCAGGCGGCAAACTCACCGTCACCGCCATTCTCATAAAAGTCATCGCCTCGGCCCTCAAGGTCTTCCCGCAATTCAACGCGAGCGTGGATGCGGAGACAGAAGAAATCATCTACAAAAACTATGTTCACGTTGGCGTTGCCGTGGACACCGAAAATGGTTTGCTCGTTCCGGTGATTCGTGATGCGGACAAAAAGAACATCATTGAGCTATCGGTGGAACTGGGCGAAGTCGCAGAACGCGCGCGCTCACGCAAACTCGTTCCGGATGAAATGCAGGGCGGTTCCATCACCATCACGAACCTCGGCGGATTCGGCGGCACGTATTTTACTCCGATAGTAAACTGGCCCGAAGTTGCCATCCTCGGCGTCTCCCGCGCGCGCATGGAGCCGGTTTGGGCGAAAGACGCAGAAGAATTCGAACCGCGACTGATGCTCCCACTCATGGTTTCCTACGATCACCGCATCATCGATGGGGCGGATGGCGTTAAATTCCTGCGGTGGGTGGCCGACGCGCTGGAGGAACCAATGCTCATGAGCCTCGAAGGTTGAGCGAGCCTCCCAGAAGCGCAACGCGGTAGCCGTAATGGACAAGACGGGTCAATACTTTCCCAGCCCCCGGGTCGAGCGGCTCCACCGCCATCTTTTAGAAACTCTCCCCGATTCATCTTTGGGATATCTTTTCGATGGCGAATCTCCTGGGTGATTGGAATTTCCTGCAATACTGGTGGTGGAAACCCTACATCAAACCCCTCATCGGTCTGGCCTGGTTTGCGGGCGTAATTGCGCTGGGAGCGATCATCTTCTTCGCCGTCATGGGAAGCGCCAAGCTCTCTGAATACAGAAACGCTCTCTTCCCTCCCAAAGAACCCGATATCCCCGAGGATGAAGCGGCGCTCGTGGAATTCATGGAGTCTTTCTTTCCGGAAGTATCGGAAGAGGAAGTGCTCTTGATGGAATATATCCTCGACGACGTCCTCAAGGAAGATATTCATCCGCAAATGGCGCGGGAAATCGAGGCCAGGGGCATACCCGTCCGGCTGCTGGCGCTCCCGCCGCCGGAAATCGTACGCTCAGTAGGATGCTACCCCGTCGCCGTGTGGATTCCCCGCTTGAACGCGATAGAACTGTACGCATCGGTCGTTAAAAGCGAATGCCAGCAAGACCCGAAACGCTACAGAGCGAAGATAGGCGATCTGCTGCTACATGAAATCGGTCACGCCCTGGGTCTGGATGAACCAAAAATCAAGGATTTCGGCGTATAGCTGCCCTATTTCTCCGTGCCGTGACCGTTCAGATCGGCGGGGTCGGTCACCTCGATGCTCCCTGTGAGCCCGAAAAGACGCTGCATCTTCTTTCGAAAGGCAGGGGTGAAGAGCTTTTCAGCATAAAACCTGCCCGCGACCCTCTTGTTCACCTGCGCCAGGGTGGGGTAGACGTGAACCGTATCCACCACCTCTTTTATATGCATCTTCTTACGGACGGCCAATACAAACTCGTGCAATATCTCTCCCGCCGCAGACCCGACCAAATCAGCCCCCACGAGCCTGCCCTTCTCGTCGCAGACAACCTTGCAAATGCCTTCCGTCTCTCCATCCAAAACAGCGCGGTCTACGCGACTCATCGGAAAACGAAGCACCTGCGTACGATTCGCCCCCAAAGCCGCTTCGGCGTCGGCTTCGCTCAAGCCGACGTGCGCCGCCTCAGGCGTCGTGTAGATGGTCCACGGCACGGCGTCATAGTTCGTCTTTTTCTTGAGAAACGGCAACGGAATCCCGAAAGGCGCGCTGAAGAGCATGTTCCTGAGCGCAACGCCCGCTTCATATTCCGCCATATGGGTGAAGAGATATTGGCCCCGGATGTCGCCGGCGGCGAAGATGCGCGGATTCGAGGTCTGGAGATACTCGTCCGTCTCTATACCGCGCGGAGTGTGCTTCACGCCCGCCTTTTCGAGGTCCATCCCGCTCACGTTGGGCGAGCGGCCGGTCGCGATGAGTAGTTGATCGCAGACCCATTCTCGTTTTCCCAACGGCGTATCGGCCTTCAGGAAAATCTCCTCGCCGCGTTTCTCGACCTTTTGCGTGTTTACGTTGAAGTGTAGTTTGAGGCCGGAATTCGTCAAGGAATCGGCAAGAATCTCGGCCATCTCCTCATCGAGCCTCGGCAGAAGCTTCGGCGCGCTTTGCAGCACTTCCACCTCGGCGCCGAGCTGTTGAAACGCCTGGGATAGTTCCAGGCCGATGGGGCCTGCTCCCAGCACCACCAGGCGCTTCGGCAATTCCTCCAAATCGAAAACAGTTTCGTTCGTGAGATAGGGCACGCTATCAAGACCGGCGATGGGCGGCACGAAGGGAGAACTCCCCATGGACAGCAAAAACCGCTTGGCCCGCAGCGTCCTGTCCCCTACCTGAAACGTATCGGGACCGGTAAAGGCCCCATCGCCGAATATCACCTCGATGCCCATGCCCTCGAAGCGCTCGGGCGCATCGTGCTCGCCGATGTGGGCCTGGGCCGCCTTCATCCGCTTCATGACGCGGGGAAAATCGACCCGCACGTCGCTTACATCAATCCCGAACTCGGGCATCGAGCGCGCCTGCGCGGCCAGCCGCGCCGAGCGGATCAGGCCCTTTGAGGGCACGCATCCATAATTCAGGCAATCGCCGCCGAGCTTCGCCTTTTCCACAAGCGCGGCTTTTGCTCCCAGTTGCGCGGCGCCAACGGACGCCACCAGACCACCGACCCCTCCTCCGATGGATACCAAATCAAACACCGATTCATTTTGCATCTTTATATCCTCTCCAAATAGCAGAAGCCCTTAACCTTCAACAAAAGCGGATCGGCCCGCTCAAGATATTTCAGAATCCGAGGGTTTGACCGCGAACGCAAAAAACAAAACCGCCATCAGTAAATAGCCGACAGCTATGCCGGGCGCCGCCCCCCAACCAAAGAAGCTGACGACGCCCCCTGGCGTGATTCGCCATGCGTGGATGACCCCGAACCAGCTCAATAACGCGCCGGCCAGCGCCCAGCCCCCCGCCTGTTTCGGCTCGCGGTCCACGAGTTTCGCCACGATGGCGGTCAGAATGATGGACGTGAAAAGAAAACCGCGCTCCAAGGTGATCATCCCGACGAGGTGGAATCCCACTTTGGCGAACGCATCCTGCCCTACTTTCCATAAGCTCGTTCCCGCTCCCCTGAGGGCTGATTCCACCATCAACAGACCCCACGCGGCGATGGCGGGTATCAACCCGATGGCCACGGCCGGCCCGTGGTTCTTCGGTACGGCCTGGAAGGCTTGGGTCAGCATCATCACCCCGATCCAGAGCATGAGGGCAAAGAGCGCTTCGCCCGGAATGATCTTTGAGAGCGCCGCTATCGAGCCGGTGAGGCAAAGGACCGTCATCACGACACCGTTCATGGCGCTGTAGCCCGAGCGCGCTCCGACCGCCTTCCAGGCAGGGTGCCCGATATATATGGTCGTGGGGAAACAACTACCCAGACACGCCGCGAGCAGCGATCCTGCGCCGTTCACCGCCAGAGAACTACCCGTGTCGAAATTGTCCCCGCCCGCAGACGCGCTTTCGAGGCACATCAGGCTGCCGACCAGCGTCATCAGGCCCATGGGGATGGAAACCGCGAGATAATCCCAGGCCAGCGGACCGAATAGAGCGTCTGACAAAGGACCGAAGGCGAAGGATGGAAGCGCCAGACCCACAGGCGCGGGGATACCGCCCGGAAATCCTCTGATGACGGCGGACAGAACCACTCCCACCGCCACAGCCACGACGCCGCCCGGCACACCGAAGGGGAACCGGAATCCGCCGAAATAATGGACCAGGATGATTCCCAGCGGGATCATGGAGAGGAGCGGACTCTCCCAGATTCTGAACGCGAAATCCATGGCGATGAACGTGAGCGCGATGCCTCCAAGTGCGGAGAGCAGAGCGGCCCTCGGCGCGACTCGCCTGATCCACCCGCCCGCCAGCGCACCGACGGTCTCGATCACCCCGCTCACGAAACAGGCCGCCAGTCCGGCCTTCCAGGCCGCCTCGGCGCTCCCGGTTTTGAGCTTCACCGGCAGCATAACGAAGAAGATGAACGCGAAAAGCGTCACCGTGTTGAGGCCGTACGGCATGGCGGTCACGTCGTCGCGGCCCTCGCGCGCGGCCAGACGCCGCGCCTGCCAAGTATAGAAAAGATTTCCCCCGAGGAGGCTCAGCGCCGCGGCGGGCAACACGCGCCCGAAGATGAGCGAATCTGGAAAATCCAGCAGCCCTCTGAGGAAACTCACGATGAGCAGAAGGTTGATGAGGTTGTCCATCCACAGGCCGAAGAAGCCGTCGATATCGCCCTTCACGAACCATTTGGCCATCGGAGTCTCCCTGCTCAGAGTCAACAACGTCGAACCAGGCGCGCCGCGCCTTCGGGATAGTAAAACACGCGGGCATATTCGCCAAAGCGCGCGCGTGTGTTTTTCTCATCCACGTCGTTTTGATATGCTCCATCCATACAAAATCACATTCGCGCTCATCAGGGAGAAAAGCGATGGAAGCCGTCAAAGTCTACACGCGGCACGGGTGATACACCTGTGCTCTTACGAGAGAGTTTCTCTCGTCCAGTGGTCTGGAAGTCGTCAACCGGGACTGCACGAACGACACCGAGGCACAGGCGGAATTGAAAGCACTCGGAATCAAGTCCCTGCCCGTCGCCGTGCGCGGAGAGAACGTGGTGGTGGGCTACGACGTGGATAAGCTTCGAGAGGCCTTCGGCATCGAGCAGGAAGGCGCAGGCCCCCTCTCTTCCGAAAAGATGCTCCACTACTTCGAGATGGTCTTCGACGCCCTGCGCCGCGTGATCCGCCAGATTCCGCACGAAACCCTCGACTGGATATCTCCCGGCAGGCCCCGCTCGCTTCGCCAGCTCACCTGGCACAGCTTCGAGCGTCCGGACCTGGTGATGCAGGCCCACGCATCGGGCGAGTACACCGAGGAGATGGTGCGGCGGTACGAGACGATGGCGGATGATTACGATACCACCGAGGACATTTGCGCCTATGGGGATGAAATCCAGACCAGGCTCACCGGATTCCTCACGGACGGCGGCGAGGCGCTCGCCAAGAAAGTGTCGAGCTATATGGGGCCCATCACCGTACATGAGCTGATGATCCTCTCCCTGGGACACGCCTTTCAGCATCTTCGGCAAACCTATCACTATTTCGGGATGCTGGAGATGGAGCCGGAAAATCCGCTCAGGCCCGAGGATTACGAGGAAGTGCCTGTACCCAAGGATCTGTTCTAGACCATACCTGAACCACAAGGAGGCCGTCTGATGCCCTCGAAAGACACGTTCCCTCTTCGCGCGAACCGCGCACGCATGAGGCGTGAATTCAACGCCCAGGCGAAGATCGGCAAATACGGAAAAACGGGCCTCGACCGCGTGGCCTTCACACCGGTCTATAACGAAGTGCGCGACCTCGCCGAGGGCTGGATGAAGGAAGCGGGCCTCAAGACGCGCGTCGACGCCGTAGGGAATCTCTACGGTAGAAAAGAAGGCCGCGTGCGCGGGCTTCCCGCCGTGATGGCGGGCTCCCACCTCGATTCCCAAAGTCCGGGCGGGCGCTTCGACGGCCCCGCCGGCGTTCTCACTGCTTTAGAGGCTTACCGGCGCATCGAGGAGACGGGACTCGCCCACGATCACCCCATCGAGATAGTGGCCTTCGTGGGAGAGGAATCCGCGTGCGGGATGACGGTATTCGGCAGCAGCGTCGCCACGGGCGTCGTGGGCGTGAAGGACTTGAAGAACACGGTGCATCCGCCCAGCGGAAAATCGCTCTATGAGGCCATCGAGGCTGTGGGCGGGAGTCCTGCGCGCGTCCGCTCGTGCCGGATTAAAGATGGCTCGCTCAAGGCTTTTCTGGAGCTTCACATCGAACAGGGCCCCGTGCTGGAATCGGCCGAAATCCCCATCGGCATCGTGGACAGGGTGGTGGGATACACGAGAGGCGAGGTTCATTTCACGGGCGTCACGGCGCACTCGGGCGGACAGCCCATGCCCTACCGCAAGGACGCGGGCATCGCGGCGGCGGACTTCATGGTGCGCATGGAAAATTTAGTGAATCGCGCGCCCGACTCCCAGCGCCTGACGATCACCTTCGGCGAGATGGAGGCGCTCCCGGGATGGGTGTCCATCGTTCCCGGAGGCGCGAGGCTCTCCTTCGACCTGAGGAGCAGGAGCCAGGCGGTGATGGATCGCACCCTCGCGCGCATGGAAAAGACGCTCGCCGCCATCGGGAAGGAGCGAGGCGTAAAGGGTCGTCTGGCCGACGTGAAGAAACTGGCCGTATGCCCTGCGTCCAATAACATTCAAAAGGCGCTCCGGCGCGCTTCCGAGGAGACGGGCCACGCTTCGCTTACGCTCTCGAGCGGCGGGGTGCACGACGCCTGCCGCATGGCGGAGATTTGCCCCATGGGCATGGTGTTCATCCCCTCGGTCAGGGGGCTTTCGCACACGCCGGAGGAGTTCACGCACTTCGACGATATGGTGAAGGGCGCTGAAATACTCGCCTCCGCCATTGCGCACCTCGCGAATGAGAAAGTGAAGGCGTAGGGCGAAAACCGATGGGCGATATCTGCATAGAGCTTTTCCCATCCGTGCTTCTCTCCCTGAAATCCCTTTATGATTGTTAAGTTATTGTGAAGCGGATTGTTTTGTGGTAAATTTCGCCGCCGAATCAATGAAATGGAAATGTGAATTTGTTGCCGCACCTCGTGCGGTGTGGCGTCTCGAAACCAAGGCTCTTTAGTTGAAATCGAGAGGGAGAAAAAAATGGGCAGGATAATCAAGCACGTTATTCTCGGGTTTGCGCTGCTCCTCGCCGTGAGCATCGCCTTCACGCCTGCGGCGCAGGCGGCCAAGGAAGTGAAGATCGGCTTCAGCATGGCGCTGACCGGACCGCTCGGCCCCGCGGGCAAAGCGGCGCTTCTGGCCATGCAGATCTGGCGCGACGACGTGAACGCCAAGGGCGGACTGCTCGGCCGCAAGGTCAAGCTGGTCTACTACGATGATCAGACAAAGCCGGCCAACGTTCCGGGCATCTACGCCAAGCTGCTCGACGTGGACAAGGTGGACTTCATCGTATCGGGCTACGGGACGAACCTCATCGTTCCCGCGCTGCCCATCGCGATGGAGCGCGGCATGGTGTTCATGGGCCTGTTCGGCCTCGACGCGAACGCGAAGTTCAAATACAACAACTACTTCCAGATCATGCCGGCCGGGCCCGACCCCATCGTGGACTGGTCGCGCGGCTTCTTCGAACTCGCCGCGAAGCAAAAGCCCCGTCCCAAGACGATAGCGCTGCTCTCGGCGGATGCGGAATTCGCGCGCAACGCCGTGGCCGGCGCCCGCCGGAACGCGAAGAAATTCGGCTTCAAGATCGTCTACGACAAGCGCTACCCCTTCCCCGGCACGACCGACTTCACGCCGATTCTGCGCGCGGTCAAGGCCGCGAACCCGGACCTCTTCTACGTGGGCTCCTATCCGGGCGGTTCGGTGGGCATCGTGAAGGCCGCACATGAGATCAAACTGGAACCCAAACTCTTCGGCGGCGGCATGGTGGGACTTCAGTACACCGCTATTCAGATGAACCTCGGCAAACTGCTGAACGGCATCACGGACTACTGGTTCTGGGCGCCGGAGAAGACCCTGAAGTTCCCCGGCATCGAGGCATTCCTGGCGAAATACCAGAAAGAAGCGCCCAAGCAGAAACTCGACCCGCTGGGCTACTACCTGCCGCCGTTCGCCTACGCCTACGTGCAGTTGCTCGGAAATGCGATCGAGGCCACCAAGAGCTTCGATCAGGCGAAGATCGGCGCCTACATCCGCAACAACACCCATTCCACCGTGGTCGGAGACGTGAAGTTCGGCAAGAACGGCGAATGGGCGACTTCCCGGACGTTCCAGGTGCAGCTGCAGAACATCGAGAGCAACAAGATGAGCGAGTTCAGCAAAGAGGGCAAGATGGTGGTGGTGTATCCCGAGGAGTTCAAGTCCGGAAACTTCATCTACCCATACGCGAAGGGCAAGTAACGAACCGGACATAAAATTGCGACCGGGGGGCGGCGCCCCCCGGTCCGCGTCCGGCTCGCGGGAGGAGAGCACGCATGCTCAGCATCGAATTCTTGTTGAACGCGCTCATTGCGGGCCTCCTGCTGGGTGGTTTCTACGCAGCGATGAGCGCCGGGCTTTCGCTCTCCTTCGGTTTGCTGGACGTCGTGAACATCGCTCATCCGGCCTTCATCATTTTCGGCTCCTATCTTACCTTCTATGTGAACGAGCACTTCGGGTTCGACCCGATACTCGCGGGCCTCGTCTTCGCGGTTCCCTCCTATTTCCTGGGCGTCGCGGTATACCGGATCTACTACAACTGCTTTGAAAAAACGGGAGCGGAATCCCTGCGCGGACTGGTGTTCTTCTTCGGACTCTTTTTCCTCATCGAGGTCATTCTCATCATCACCTTCGGGGTGGACTACCGCCTCGTCCGCGCCTTTTACATCGGCAAGTCCACATCCATCGGCTCGGTGGGAATCGCCTACCGGCTGTTTGTGCCCTTCCTCGTGGGGGGAATACTCGCCGCCGTCCTGTACCTGTTTCTCACAAAAACCTTTTTCGGCCGCGCCATCATGGGCGTGGCGCAGGACAGCCTCGCCGTCCAGTTGATGGGGGTGGACCCCATCCGCATCAAGACGGTCGCCTTCGGCATCGGCATCGCCACCGCCGTGATTGCGGGCTCGCTGCTCATCATCATCGGTCCGGTCGAGCCGACCATCGGGCGCGAATACATCGGCCGCGTGTTCGCGGTCACCGTGCTCGGCGGGCTGGGCAGCATGACGGGTACGCTCGTGGGCGGGCTCATCCTGGGCGTCGCGGAGAGCTTCACCTCTTCATTCTTCGGCCCCTCGTGGGCGCTGGCCGTCTCGTTCGGCATACTGCTCATCTGCCTGGCGGTCCGGCCGTCCGGCCTGTTCGGGAGGTAGCTCCTTGAGCAAGGAAAGGAAGCTCTTCCTGATCGTGGCCGCCGTACTGATCGTCGGCTCTTTCCTCATAACGACCCAGATGGAAAACCGCTTCTACTACAAGGCGGCCTACGTCGTGTTGCAGTACGTCGTCCTGGCAACCGCCTGGAACATCCTGGGCGGCTACACCGGCTACGTGAACTTCGGCACGGCGGCGTTTTTCGCCATGGGCGCCTATACCGCCGTCGCGCTCATCAAGACCTGGAAGCCGCCCCTCTACGTGCTGCTCGTCATGGGCGGCCTCGTCTCGGGCCTTCTGGGGCTCGGCATCGGCTACCTGACCTTGAGGCTCAAGGGCGTGTTCTTCTCCATCGCCACGCTGGCGCTGGCCGTCGTGCTCCAGATGATCATCTCGAACTGGAGCTACGTGGGCGGGGGCGCGGGCACGGCCATCCTGAAGCCCAGGAGCGTGCCGATGTTCTCGAACTACGACGAGTTCCTCTTCTTCGTCATGGCGGCGCTCGCTGTGGTCTCCGTGGCCGTCGCCTGGCTCATCGAGAAATCCTGGGTCGGGCGGGGAATGGCCGCCATCCGCGACAACGAGGAGGCGGCCGAGTGCATGGGCGTGCCCATCCTCAAGCTCAAGCTGTTCGCCACCACGGTGAGCGGTGCGCTGATGGGAATCGCGGGCGCGCCGTTTTCCTATTTCGTCGTCTATATCGAACCCACTTCGGCGTTTCACCTCGACTACGCGGTGAACAGCCTCGCCATGCCCATGATCGGCGGCACCACCACCTGGCTGGGCCCACTGGTCGGCGCGGTGCTGGTCGGTACGGCCCAGCAGATAGCCACCGTCACCCTATCTTCCGAGATGAACCTGCTCATCGTGGGCAGCCTGCTCGTGGGCTTCGTGGTGTTCGCGCCCGACGGCCTCGTGGGCCTGTTCGGAAAGATTCGCGCGCGACTCGCGGGGAGGGAGGCATAATGGCCGAAAATCTCCTCGACGTGCACGGCGTCACGAAGCGCTTCGGCGGCTTCAGCGCGCTCACCCGCGTGGACCTGCACGTGAAGGAAAACGAGCGCTTCGGCCTCATTGGCCCGAACGGATCGGGCAAGACGACGATGATCAACTGCATCTCGGGCGCGCTCGCAAACGACGAGGGAAACATCGTCTTCGCCGGCCGGGACATCACCAGGATTCCCGCCTACCAGCGAACACGCCTTGGCATCGCTCGCAGCTTCCAGATTCCCAAGCCCTTCGTCAGCATGACGGTGCTCGAGAACCTCTGCATCCCGCTCGAATACGCCGCTCACCAGCACTCCCACGGGGTGGAGCTTCGCGGCGAGGCCATGGAGATACTCGAACTCATGAGCATGACGGACAAAGCCGACGTGCGCACCGGCGGACTCACGCAGATCGAGTTGCGAAAGCTCGAACTCGCCCGCGCCATGGCGGCCAAGCCGAAGCTCCTCATATCGGACGAGGCCATGGCAGGTCTCTCCAACACCGAGGTGGACGACATTCTCGAAATTCTCGTGCGCCTGAACGAAGAGGGCCTCACCGTCATCATGATCGAGCACATCATGCGGGCGGTCATGAACTTCTCGGAGCGCATCGTCGTCCTCGACGCCGGGGAGAAGATCGCCGAGGGGACGCCCGATGAGATCGTCAACAACAAGGACGTGGAAAGGGCCTACCTTGGCGCATAGCATCGTCGTCGACAACGTATCCGCAGGCTACGGGGCCGTGCGCGTCCTGCACGGGGTTTCCATCGAGGTGAACGACGGGGAGACCGTGGTGCTCCTGGGCACCAACGGCAACGGCAAGAGCACCCTCATCAAGTGCATCATGGGCATCATCCAGCCCGATGAGGGCGAGATTTATCTCGAAGCCGACGGCGAGCGAATCAACCTGGCAGGCCGGAATCCTGAGGAAATCGTGAACCTGGGCGTAGCGCTCGTGCCCGAGGGCAGGCGCCTGTTCCCGCGCCTCACGGTGGAGGAGAACCTCCTCCTGGGCGCTTACCGCGAAGAAGCCCGCCGCGGCATCGATCGCAACCTCGCCTTCTCCTTCGAGGCGTTTCCTGTGCTCGCAGAGCGCAAGAACCAGCTCGCCGGCAGCATGAGCGGGGGCGAGCAGCAGATGCTGGCCGTGGCCCGCGCGCTCATGTCCGCGCCCAAGGTGCTCCTGGTGGACGAGCCCTCCGTCGGCCTGGCTCCCATCCTCGTGAGCCGGGTGATCTCCAAGATCCGAGAGCTCAAAGAGGAATACCAGCTCACCGTCCTCATGGCCGAGCAGAACTTCAACCAGGCGGTCAAGATCGCCGACAGGGGCTACATCATCGTCCACGGCGAGATCGCTTTCGCGGGCGAGGACACCGAAGCCCTCGCCGGCCACGAACTCGTGAAGAAATACTACTTGGGGGCGTGAGGGAGAATCACCAACCTCCCTTGGTCACGCATCTTCCCCGGTAAGCCTGTCCTTCCCCTGAAGGGGCTGTTGAAAAAGCCCCCAAGGGAATAGCGCTTGCGGCGCATTCCCCGCCCCGGCGCGTAATGCCTTTCTCATCCCGAGCAACCCGCCGCTCCGCCTCACCCTGAGTAGCCGCCGGAGGCGGCGTATCGAAGGGCGGAGTTCGTGCCTACCGGAGAGGTGCGCCCCTCATCCTTCGATACGGCGCTTTCGCGCCTACTCAGGATGAGGGTTTGGGGCGACCGATGAGGGAGCAAGAATCACTCCCCCCTTGAGGGGGCTGTTGAAAAAGCCTCCGGTGGGGAGGGAATCCCGATCATCGAATTGTTCACCGTAGGGACAGGCCTCCGTGCCTGTCCTGACGAAGGACAACCACGAAGGGCAGGACAGGCACGGAGGCCTGTCCCTACAAAACCATCGCGCCTGCGCCGCGTGAACCTCCATGCCGCCAACCCTGAAACAGGCTTTTCAACAGCCCCCTGAATCAGAGAAGCGTGAGAAGCGCCCGTTCATTCTCGTCGCATAGTCTCAATACCCCAAATCCCTGGCGGGGACGTCGGAGGCCACCTGGATCACGATGCCTTCCGTCTCATCGGGGTGCAGGAAGAGGATTTCATACCCTCTGGGGGTGTAGGTGCCCGGCCCGAAACCGTCCAGGAACTGCACGCCGCTGTCCGTGAAATGCTTGCCGGCCGCGCCCGTATCCGGTGTGGAGAGCGCGATGTGCGAGAGGCAGGGACCGCCGTTTCGTTCGAGCATCTTCGTGTAGAGGTTCTCCGGATCGTAGGGCTGCATAATCTCGATTTCCACGTCGCCCATGCGCAGGAACGTGGCGTGCGCCCAGCCGGTGTCGGCCACCTGCACGCGGTTGGGCTCGCAGCCGAGCTTTTCCTGGAACATCCTCACAGTGCGCTCCATGTCGTCCGTGATGAGGCCCACATGATGAATCTTCTTGAACATTTTCATACTCCTCGAATGATGATTGCCCGCTAAAACGATGTCTCAGAAAATGACCCGGCATAAGAGACACAGGCGCTTTTGAATGTCAAAAAGGATGCGTCCCGACGCACCGGTTCATCCATGAAATTGTCTGAACAGGAAAAGCCGGAAACCCCCCGTTTTTGAGTTGTTGACATCGCCATGCCCAGATTCTATGATCCTCGTATAGCAACAATTTCAAAGGGGAATCGGCAGCATGATTCGCAACGTCCTCATGTCATTCATCACCACAAGGAGGAGAAATCCATGAGTCGTTTGGACAGAAGAAAATTCCTGAAAGGCGCAGGCCTCATCGGCGGCATCGTTGCCGCGCAGACCGCGCCCCCCTTCCTGAGAGAGGGCCTCGGCGCCCGGCCGATCAAATGGGGTTCCATCCACCCGACGACGGGTCCCTACTCCACTGAAGCATTCGACCAGGTGGAAGGCGTCAAGATCGCCATCGAGGACGTCAACAAGGAAGGCGGCGTAGACGGACGCGAAGTCAAGCTGCTCTTCCGCGACGACCAGTTCAAATGGGATCAGACCACCACGCACGCGCTCGACCTGATCGACAACCACAGGATCGACTTCCTCGCGGGCTCCATGGTCGGCCCCGAAGAAGTGCGCTTGAACGAGTTCTCCCGCAAGCGCAAGATCATTTATGCGAACTATCCCCAGCACATCATGTCCACCCCGGGGAACGCGAAGAAGATGTCGCCCCTGTTCTTCACGGCGAACACCACGCCGTATCAGCTTTGCGCCAGTTCGCTCACCTATATCGCCAAGAACAACCTGGGCAAGAAAATCCACTGCGTGTTCGACGACTACATCTGGCCCAAGATGTTCATCCCCGCCTTCGAGAAGCTGACGAAGGACTTCAACCTCACCTGGAACGCGAACAGCTCCGTATCGTGGGTGCCCTTCCCGACCTCGATGGACTATTCGGCGACGTTCCCGAGAATTTTGAAAGAGAAGCCCGACGTCGTCTACGCGCTCAACTGGGGACAGCGACAGGTCGCATTCGTCAAGCAGGCGCGTGAAGCCGGTCTCGACAAGAAGGTGAAGATCGTGCTCGGCGCCACCGAGATCACCATGCCTGAGGCCGCCGGTCTCGGCTCCTATCACGGCTTCAACGCGGCGATGATGTGGCACCCCTCTCTCGCGAGCAAGTATCCGGCCGCCAAAACGCTGAACGACAAGTTCCTGGCGCGCCGCAAACGGCCGTGCTCGAGCTACGGAATGCTCGCCCACGACCTCACGCGGCTGATCCTGGACACGGCGAGAGAGACCAAGCTCTACAAGCGCCGCGACCACTTCAAGCTCGCGAAGGTGCTCGAAGGCAAGAAGTTCCAGTACAGCAAGGGCGTGTGCGAGATTCGCGCCTGCGACCACGTCTGCATCTCGGAAGTGTTCGTGATGCGCGGCAAATCCAAGGCCGAGATGAAGGATAAATTCGACCACATCGAGGTCATCGGCTCCTCGAGCGGCGAGGGCAACACCGTCTCCTGCGAGGCGAAAGGCCTGAAAGGACCCGCCAGCGAGAGAAGGGCCTAGGAAACGGCGCATCGAAACACCATCAGACGCCGGCCGGGGCGGCTGGATTTCAGCCGCCCCGGCTTTTCCTCACGGCGTTTGACAAAGGCGGCGTTTCATCCTAGACATTTCACTCTTGCGACTTCCCCGTTCTCAAGGAGCGTGTTTTGGCAGCCGGAGGTGTTGAGTTCTCGGAGTTCGTCCAGCACCTGTTCCTGGGTCTGGTGCAGGGCTCCTTCTGGGTTCTGCTGGCCCTGGGGCTTTCGATCATATTCGGTCTTATGGGCATCATCAATTTCGGGCACGGCGCCTTCTACATGCTGGGCGCGTACGTGGGCTTCACGGTCTCGGACCTCGTATTCTCTCCCTTTCTCGGGCCGAACGCGGGCTTCATCGTGGCCCTCGCCATGGTGCCCGTCGTCATGTTCGCCCTCGGGATGGTTTTTGAGAGATACGTCATCAGCAGAATATACAATACGGAGAACGAGCGGTTCTCGGGCGTGCTGATCATGTTCGGCATGTCCATCTTCTTGCCGGACTTCGTGCGCCTCATCTGGGGCAGGCCGGGAAAGCCCTTCAACATCCCGCCGATGTTCCAGTTCTCGCTCTTCAAGACGGGTACGCTCGACATCACGGCCTACAGGAGCTTCACCATCATCACAGCGGCGATTCTCGTCGCCCTCCTCTGGGTGCTCATCTACAAGACGAACCTGGGCATGATGATCCGTGCGGGAACCAACAACAACACGATGGTGAAGGTGCTGGGCATCAACGTGTCGCGCATCTGGCGCCTCACGTTCGGACTGGGCATCGCACTGGCCGGATTCTCCGGCGTCATGATTGCGCCCCTGTTCGCGGTGGACGCCACGATGGGCGAACTCATACTGGTGCAGACCTTCATCGTGGTTGTCGTGGGCGGCATGGGGAGTTTCATCGGTCCCGTGATAGGCGGGCTGATCCTCGGCCAGCTATGGGCGCTCACGCCCCTGGTGGGCAGAACCCAATACGTGGTTCAGAACTGGACGGGCACCGTGATCGGCCCCGATTTCTGGGAAAAAGCGTCCGACATCCTGCTCTTCATCGTGATGGCGGTGATCCTGCTCTTGAGACCAAGAGGGTTGTTCGGCCAGGAAGGCGCTTTTGATTAAGGATCCTTTGCGTCTCGGGAGAGATTTCTAAAGTGGACTCAGCTGCTCCAAAAAACCGATTCACACCCAGGGAATTCTGGGCGTGGCTCTCGGAAGTCTTCGACAACTACGGCATCCTGATTCTCGCCGCTATCCTGGTGATCTATCCGTTCCTGTTCGACGCCTTGAACGAATCCATCATCTGGCTCGAGGACAACGACTGGGAGGAGACCGCCGAGATCGTCGCGGAGTTCCGCGGCTTCGTGCCGAGCACGCCGCTGATGATCCAGATTCTCATCTATACGCTCTTCGGTATCGCCTTCAACATCCTGCTCGGCAACACCGGGATGCTCAGCCTGGGCCACTGCGCCTTCTTCGGCGTGGGCGGCTACACCGTGGGCATCATGCACGCCTGGATCAAGCCCGGCACCTACGCACCCGACTGGATGGTCAGCGCATTCAAGGTGCTGCCCCTGGAAATCTCTCTCATCACCTGCGTCATCGTATCGACTTTCGTCGCCTGGCTCATCGGCACCATCTGCAGCACGAAGCGCGGCGTGTACTTCGCGATGGTCACGCTCTCCATCAGCATGATCTTCTACTACTCCGCGCAGACATTCGACGACCTCACGGGCGGAACGGACGGGCTGGGCGGTCTCGAAAACATGCGGCTGGGCTCGATCAATCTTCGCGTGGGCATCATGGACGCGAACATCACCTATTACTTCGTCTTCATAGTGAGCGTCGTATTCATCGCCGCCATCTGGCAGGTGCTTCGCTCGCCGTTCGGCCACGTGCTCAGAGCCGTCCGCGAGAATGAGAACCGCGCGCGCATCTGCGGCTACAACGTGGCGAAAGTGCGGCTCATGGCGTTCACGATGAGCGGGGCCATCTCGGGGATCGCGGGCGCGCTGGCGATCATCTACGGCGAGACGGTGCCGATCGAGAACATCCACTTCATCACCTCGGGGCAGATCGTCATCATCACCCTCTTCGGTGGCGCGGGCACCTTCCTGGGGCCGGCGGTGGGTTCTTTCATCTACTGGTATCTCCGGCAGTTGATGAGCGTGGAGTTCGTGAAGTACCTGGCCATCTTCCAGTATTGGGAAGCGTGGGTGGGCGGCATCTTCGTGCTGATCGTGCTCTTCGTGCCCTCGGGCATCCTGGGCACCATCCGCAACATGACGCTCGAGTACCGCGAGAAGAAATTGTTGAATCGAAAGGCCGTGGCGGAAGCTTTGGCGAAAAACGCCGAGGACGAGGCGGCAACCGAAGCCGAATAGCGGAAAGACAAAATGCCTATCCTGGAAACGAAAAACCTGAGCAAGCACTTCGGCGCCCTCATCGCCGTGGACGGCGTGGATTATGCGGTCGATTCGGGCGAGCTGCGCTCCATCATCGGGCCCAACGGCGCGGGCAAGACGACGTTCTTCAACATGATCGCGGGCGATCTGATTCCCACCTCGGGCCAGGTCATCTTCGACGGGGCGGACGTCTCGGAAGTGCCCGCCCATGAGCGCTCCCACATGGGGATCGGCCGCACCTACCAGATCACCAACATCTTCCCCAAGCTGAGTGTGCTGGAGAACATCCGCATCGCCGCGCAGTCGCGCAAGATGACGTTCAACCTGTGGTCGACCGTCCCGAGCCACAAGGAGTTGGTCGAAAAATCGGACGGGATACTGGAGCGCATCAACCTGACGGAAAAGCGCGACGAACTCGCCGGCACGCTCGCGCACGGCGAGCAGCGCTATCTCGAAATCGGGATCGCGCTCGCCACCGACCCCAAGCTGCTCCTGCTCGATGAGCCCACCGCGGGCATGAGCCCCGAGGAGACGATCCAGACAGGCGAGTTCATCAAGAGCCTGGCCGATCCGCTCACCATCGTGCTCGTCGAGCACGACATGGAGGTGGTGCTCGGCATTTCGGACAAGATCACCGTGCTGCACAACGGCGCCTTTCTCGCCGAGGGCACGGTGGAGGAAGTTCGCGCGAACGCAGAAGTCCAGCGCGTATATCTGAGGGAATAATGCTCGAAGTCGATTCCATCAACACGTTTTACGGCCTGAGCCACGTGCTCCATGACCTGAGCCTGAAAGTCGGCGAAGGCGAGGCGGTGGCCTTCCTCGGCAGGAACGGGGCGGGCAAATCCACCACCATGAAGACGATCATGGGGCTGCTGACGCCCAGCAGCGGCAATATCACCATGGAGGGAGCCGACATCACCGAGGCCGAGGCGCACACCGTCTCGCTCGCGGGGATTTCATGGATCCCCGAGGACCGCCAGGTGTTCACCAACCTCACCGTGTATGAGAACCTCAAGATCAGCCGCATCCCCATCGACGGCGCCAAGGACCTGGACGCCCATCTCGACTGGATTTTCTCCCTCTTCCCGCGTCTCAAGGAGCGCATCAACAACAAGGGCAACCAGTTGAGCGGCGGCGAGCAGCAGATGCTCACCATGGCGCGCGGCCTCGGCACCGAGCCCAAGCTCATCATGGTGGACGAACCCACCGAGGGTCTCATGCCCGCCTACGTCGAGACGATCGAGAACGTGCTGGTGGAGATTCAGAAAAAAGGCATCGCCATCCTGCTCGTGGAGCAGAACTTCCGCATGGCGCTCAGCATCACCAAGCGCGCCTATCTCATCGAAAAAGGCATCATCCAGTGGGAAGGCGCCTCCGCCGACCTGCTCGAAGACCAGGAAACCCGCATGCGGTATCTCGGCGTCTAGGCGAGCTACATAGCACCCCAAACCTCCCCGCTATACGACGGCAAGAAGGAGACGATATGGATCAGCGTCTCAGCATCGTCACCCTGGGCGTGGACGATCTCCCGCGTGCGCGCGCGTTCTACGAGGCGCTCGGCTGGCGCGTTGCGAGCGAGGAGTTAGCCGAATCCATCGTCTGCTTCACGCTGAACGGCATCGGTTTCGCGCTGTATCCCCGCGACAAGCTCATCGAGGACATCGGGCCGGGGGCCGGCAGCGGTGAGCCGACCGGCGCGGTCACCCTGGCCTACAACGTCCGCACGCGCGAGGAGGTCGCCAAGGTGCTTGCCGAAGCCGAACGCGCAGGCGGCGTCATCGTCAAACAGGCGCAGGACGTCTTCTGGGGCGGCCATTCGGGATATTTCAAGGACCCTGACGGGCATTTCTGGGAAGTCGCCTGGAACCCCTTCTCGCCCCTCGATGATGCGGGAAACTTCGCCTGGTAGTTGGTGGAGGGACAACCTTTCTTCATCGGTCGGAGCTATCGCTCCCTCCCCGGTCGCGATTGACCTCACCGCTCATCCACGAGGCGGCGGGCCTTCACGTCGCGCATCGGGTCGTGGATCACGCCGGGCGCCACGAATTCGAGCACCGGCCGTATCATCACCGCTCCGCGCACCCTGTCCGGCAGGGAGGCGCCGAGCCGCTCGCGCTCTGAATCCTCGGCTTCCAGGCGGATGATCATCTCGTCCATCGAATCTGAATCCCCGGGCGCCGACTTGCGGATCCGGATCTGAAACTCCCTGATCGCGCGTTCTTTCGCCAGGAGGTCGATGATGATATCGGGGTTCATGAGCATCCCGCGCACCTTGAGCAGGTCGCCCGTTCTGCGAGGCAGTCGCACGACCCGCTCGCCCACCCGCCCGCAGTGCGGGCAAGGCTCCCACCTGAGCGCAATCAAGTCGCCGATGAGATAGCGCAGGAACACCGTGCCGCGGCGATGCAGGTGCGTGAGGGCGATCACCCCCTCTTCTCCTTCCGGCATACGCTCGCCTGTTTCGGGATTCACCACTTCGAGCAGGTAGAGTTCGGGCACCACGTTGTGCGGCATCGCATCGTTCGCGCACTGCACGAGGCCGCCCTGCATCTCAGTGGCCGCGTAGCGCACGCGCACCTGGGGGTCATCCGCCCCGAAATGGCGCAGGTGGTCCATATATTCCTCGCGCAGTGCGTCGCTCACCGCCTCGCCCGTGGTGAGCACCATGCGCGCGCGGTCGAGCTTCACGCCGCGCTCGCGCGCGCGCCTCAGAAAGCGGCGGACGAAACTCGGCACGCCCCAGATGACGGTGGCGCCCGAATCGGCGACTACCTCGACGGCCTCATCGAGCGAGCGCCGCACGGGATATTCGGGATGCGGGCTGCCCGTGAGCGCGCTCACCACGGGAAGCCCCATGATTTCCGCCGAGCGCACGCAGCACAAGAATCCGCCCAGCGGCATGGGCGAGAGCGGGTAGAGGTTCGCTATGACGTCGCCTGTCCTTAAGCCCTCCGCCTCGTTGCACACCCGCGCCTGGAGCATGATGTGGTACTGGTCGTGCGTGGTGTTGAAAAAAGGAGACGGCCGCCCGCTCGTGGTGCCCGTGGTGTAGGCCACGTTCCACATCGTGCGCTCCTCGAAGGGAAGCTCGGGCAGCCAGGAGGGGTCGAGGCTGAAATCCTCGGGCGCCGCCATGAAGTCCTCTTTTTTCGTGAGGGGGATTTTCTGGAGGTCGTCCAGTTCCTTGACCGCCTCGGGGATCAGGTTCGCCTCGGCGAAGCGGCGCTTGTAGAACGGGTGCGCGCGTCCGCACAGGGCGACCATGCGTCTCAGACGTTTTCGTCTCAACTCATACAACGCATCTCGCTCGTTCATTCGTTCTTCAGCCTCTATCCTCTAAAAAATTCCGGCCTTTCTCTGCAGCCAGCGCACGTACCTGACGATCAGGGCCACTTCTTCTGGTTTCACGCCCGGCACGGGCTGCATGTCGCCGAACTTCCAGTGGTGGCTCCTCACCCCGCGCGAGACGGCCATGAAGAAAGCGGCGTCCCCGTGGTGGGAGGGCTCGTAAACCTTGTGCACCAGCGGCGGACCGATTCGAGAACCCTTCGCTTCGGGCCCGTGGCAGCGCATGCAGTTGCGCGAGAACAGCTTCTTCCCCTGGTTGATTCGGGCCATATCCTCGGTAACGGGCGCCTGCGGACGCCTCGGGGGCTCGGCTCTTTTCGTCAGGGTCACGACCAATCCGAATCCCGCCAGGAGAAAAAGCCCCGCCGCCAACGCCTTGTTCATTTCCAGAAACCTCCTCCGGCGGAGACGCCTCGCGCAGAGGCGCGCGCTCCGCCAATCACACCATCTCTCGGACAATATTCAAGAGACCACCCAAAGCGGCGCAGACAGATTATGTGGATTCGCGCGCCGATTTCAATCCCCGGGCGCCCATGAACCCCAGAATGTCTCCGCTCCTCGACCAGTGCAAGAACCACGCGAACAGGAGCGCGCCGCTCAGTATCTGGCCCCCGCTCACCGCCCACCAGACGCCGCCCGCGCCCACCGCAAGCCAGAACGAGAGCAGCCAGGCGGCGGGAATCTGCACACCCCAGCGGACGACGCCCTCCACCAGCATGGGCGGCTTCGAGCGCGATGCGCCCTGGAACGCGCCCGCCATCACCCGGCGGACGGACTCCATCAGCAAGCCCGCGCACAGGATCCGGAGCGCCATGACGGCCGTGGCGTTTCCCCCCATGCCGAAAAACGAGACGATCTCCCGCGCCCAGACGAACAAACAGACGCTCGCCGCCGTCATCAGGACGACGAGAGCGACGACGGCAAGCCATACCGTGCGCGTCACGCGCTCCGGCTTCTCCGCGCCCAGGTTCTGGCCCACCAGCGTGCGCACCGAGCTTTGCAGGCCGAAGCTCGGCATCCTGGCGATCATCGTCACGCGGTTGCCGATGCTCCAGGCCGCAAGGGCGCTGGCCCCGAATGGGGAGAGCATCCGCACCATGAGCAAAAGGGCGCTGCGCTCGAGAAGGTTCTGCGCCATGGCGGGCCAGGCGAGGCGCGCGACGCGGGCTATCTCCGCGCCGCGCGGGCGCAGGTCGGTCCACCGGAGCGTGAGCCTCGAATATCCTTTCACGATAAAGGCCAGCATCGTCAGGAAACCGCCCAGCCTCCCCACGCCGATGCCCAGGAAGCTGCCCGCGAGACCCAAAGCGGGAACCGGCCCCCAGCCGAACATGAGGAGCGGGATGAAGATGAGCGTCAGGACGGTGGAGGCCACGACGCCCGCGATGGTGATGGCCGGCTCACCGGTTCCCCTTAAAATCTGGCCGACCACGAACATGGCTTCTGCGGCGAGCAGCACGGTGAAGCCCGCGCGGATGTAGACGACGCCCAGAGCGGCCAACGCCGGGTCGCGCGTCATCAGGCCCATCAGGAGGGGAGCGAACCAGAGGCCCAGGAACGTGGCGACGAGGCTGAAGACGCCGACCAGGAAGATGGTCTGTCCGGCCATGATCGAGGCGCCTTGCGCGTCGCCCGCCCCCACGCGCTGGGCCACGAGCGCCTGGCCTGCGATTCTCAGCCCGAAAGGAGCAGAGCGGATGAACAACAAGGTGATGAAGCCCAAAGACGCCGCCGCCAGCGCTTCGGGTCCCAATTGGCCAAGCCAGTAGATCTCGAAGATGCCATCCAGATTGCGCAGGATGCGCTCGCCGCAAATCGGCACCGAGAGGCGCGTGATGGCCCAGCCGACCGAGCCGCGGGTATAATCGTATCCGCGCATGCTTTTGGAGTGACTCAGAAGCGCACCTCGATAAAAGCGGAGATACCGGAAAGCAACCCCGCTATGATACGCTAAAGCACCTTTTACGTTAAGGGAGAGAGGGCTCGATGCGGTACCTGGATTACGAAATGAAATATCGTAAGAGGGGAAACCTTGTACCGAGATATTGCATCCGAGCTTCGCGCGGACATCCTTTCCGATAAGGTCGTTCCGGCGCTTTTCGCCGGCCTCACCTCGGGCCTGGGCCTGCTCGTCGCCCAGATTGCCTTCGGCAGTTTCATTTTTTCGGGCGCATTGGCCCCATATTCCTCCCAGGGCATCGGTCTGGTTTTGTTTGGAAACTTCGCCGCCTGTCTGGTCATCGCCCTCGCAGGCGGCTTCCGCGGGGCGATTTCGGGGCTTTCTCCCGCGCTCGTGCTCGTGATGGCGCTGATCGGCTCCACGATGGACGCCGGGGGCGAAGCGCTGTTCGTCACCACGGCGGGGGCGCTCATACTCAGCGCGATGGCCACCGGCGTCTGCTGTGTCGTTATCGGGCATTTCCGGCTCTCCAACCTGGTGCGCTTCATCCCGTATCCGGTGGCGGGCGGATTCGTGGCCGGCATCGGAGGGGCCGTGTGCCTGGCGGCCATGTCGATGATGGGAGCAGAGCCGGATTGGCGCACGATTCCGGCGCTTCTGGAGCCGGCGGCGTTATGGAAGTGGGGCCCGGGCGCAGCGTATGGGATCGCTCTGTACCTCGCCATGAAGCGCTGGCGAAACGCGTTGATCCTGCCCGTGAGCGTGGCGATTGTCGTCGGCGCATACCACTTCGTACTGGCCACCCTCGATATTTCCGGCGAGGAGGCGAGGGCAGCCGGTCTGCTGTTCAAGAGCACCGCTGACGGAAGCTTGTGGCCGGCTCTTGGGATCGCCGATCTGGCGCATCTGGATTGGGCCGCGATGGCCTCGCAGATCCCCAACATGCTGACGCTTCTGCTGATCGCTCTGATCTGCGTGATCATGAATTTCGCCGGCCTCGAGTTGGCCGCGAATCACGAGCTGGACTGGGACCGGGAGTTCAGGGCGGCCGGTTTCGCGAGCCTGGTCGCCGGTCTGGGCGGCGGCACTGTGGCATGCACAGTCGTGCCCGCCTCGCTGCGCAGCAAGCTGCTCGGGGCCACCACGCGCCTGACAGGAATCGTCGCCGCCCTCGTCATCGGGGGCGCATTGCTCCTTGGCGACGGTATGCTGGAACTGATCCCGATACCGCTCGTAGGAGGAATTCTGTTTTTTGCGGGCTCCGGTATGCTGGACGAAGGTCTCTTGAGAAGCTGCAAGCGGCTCCCCTGGTCAGAATACGGCATTATCGTTTTGATCTTCGTTGTCATCATCTCCTTCGGGTTGTTCGAGGGCGTAGGCGCCGGCATGCTGGCCACCCTCGTGTTCTTCGTCGTGCGCTTGAGCCGCGTGGACCTGATCGAATCCCGCTTCACTGCGCGCGAGCATCGAAGCAACAAGACACGGCCCGTCCCCGATCGGGCCATCCTGCTAACGGAAGGCGAGGACGTACATGCCTACCAGCTGCGCGGCTACATCTTCTTCGGCAGCGTCTGTCCCCTGGCCGATCACCTCAAGAAATCCCTGAGCGGCGCTTCGCGTCCCGCTTGCCTGATGCTGGACTTCGCCGCCGTCTCCGGCTTCGACTACTCGGCGGTGAGCGTCCTGTCCAGGTTCCTGCAGACGGCGCAAGCCGCGGGAGTTCCCGTGGTTCTGAGCGCCCCCGGCGAACAGTTGAAATCTGAATTGGAGCGCAACCTCCCGCCTTCGGTATTTCAGGAACTGCTGATTGAACCGAACGCGGATACCGCCCTGGAGCGCTGCGAGGAAACCGTCATCGAGACATGGAAGGCGGACGTGAGCACTTCGGACAAGCGGCGCGAATTACTGCTGGCGCACACTGCCGATGAACTCGAGCGCTATCTGGAGCGGCAGATTCATTTCGAGGACCTGATAGAGGAACTTCGGGGCTGGCTAGAGCCTCGCCAATACGACGCCGGAGAGGCCCTCGCGGGACCCGATGCGCCGGGAGAAGACCTGCAACTGTTGCTGTCAGGCCGGGCTTGCGCCTACGACTCCGCAGGTTCACGTCTCTATGAGTACGGTCCCGGCGACGCGATCTGGCCGACCGCTCCCCTGGATGAAAAGGAGGCCTCGGTGGTTGCTGACGAACCCTGCCGGACGATGGTGCTGACGCCGGCCGCCCAGCACTGGCTGGACGAGCACGAAGAGAGTCTTGCAATCAAGCTGTATCGTTATCTGCTCACCTCGCGGCACCGGACCGGGTCAGAAGCCGGCTAGTCGAAGAAGTTCCCCGCAGGCGAACAATCAACCCGCTTCCCCGGAAACAACGCAACGACGATTGAAGACAGGCCTGTTGCTCTTCGTGACCTTTTCCCCTCCCGCCAAGGCGCAGCGCAAGGGGTTGTTGGAAGAGTCCCCTCAAATGGTGGGGGTACGATGGTTTTGTAGGGACAACCCTCCGTGGTTGTCCTTTTCAGGATGGTTGCCATCAGGACAGGCACGGAGGCCTGCCCCTACGGCAAACAATTCGATGATCGGGATCCCTCCCTCCTCGGGGACTTTTTCAAAGGAGCAACCCCCCCTACCCCCCCCTTGTCAGGGGGGTATAAAAAAGCAACGCGCCGACAGGATGGGGGTATAGAGAGAAAGGCCCCCCGGCAGGGGGGAATAAAAAAAGACCCCCCTGTCAAGGGGGGGTAGGGGGGGTTGGTTTTCAAGGCAACCCAGCCGAAAGACAAGCGCGCCCGGATGTGAGCTGAGATACCGGAAAACATCTCGTCCATGATACGCTGGAGCTCCCGATACGTTAATGGAGCATGAGAAACCGATGCCGCACCCTGACTTCGCGCGCTGCGCGCGCCACATCACCGAAGACGCCGTGCGCGAACTCCTCGCCGATATGGTGGACATCCCCAGCCCCACGGGCAGGGAGTCCAGGATGGCGCGCTATCTGGATGGGCGCATGGCGCGCGCGGGGCTCAAGACCCGCCTGCAGGAGGTCGACCCCGGCAGGCCGAACGCGGTCGGCGTGCGCGAGGGCGCGGGCGACGGGATGAACCTGCTCTTCACCGGCCACATGGACACCTCCTATGACGGGGATGAGGATTACCTGAGCGGCGAAGGCTTCAAGCCCAGGGCCGTCCACCGGGACGGCTGGCTGTGGGGTCTGGGCGCGAACAACATGAAGAGCGGGCTTACAAGCGCGCTCGCGGCAATCGAAGCCATATGCCGCGAAAATATCCCCCTGCGCGGTGACCTCACGCTGGCCGGCGTGGTGGGCGAGATAGAAAAAGCGCCCGTGGATGAGTTCAAGGGCCAATCCTACTCGGGCTACGGGACGGGCACGCGGCACCTCATCCTGCACGGCGTGACGGCGGATTGCGCCATCCTCGCCGAGCCGACCGGGCTCAAGGTCTCGAACGCGAACATGGGCGTCGTGTGGGCGAAGATCACAGCATCCGGCACCATCAGCCACAGCGTCTTCTCGAACCGCCCGGGGGTCACGAACGCCGTGCGCGCGATCCACGGGATACAGACCGCCATAGAGCGCTGGATACCCGATTACGAGGCGAGGCACTCCTGCATGGGGGAGCATCCCAACGTGACGATAGCCGCCGTCCGGGGCGGGTGGCCCTGGCGGCTTTCCAGAAACCCGGCCGAGGCGAGCCTGTATCTCGACATCCGCACCGTGCCGGGGCAGAACACCGAGGACATCAAGCGCGAGCTGCGCGCCGTGCTCGATGAAGCGGCGGACGAAGCCGGGCGGACCTCGCTCACCTTCTACGTGAACGACCCGCCCACGCTGCTCGACCCGGACTCATCCTTGGTTCGGGCGGCGCTTGCGGCGCACGAGGAAGTGACGGGCGAGGCTTCACGGCCCGTCATCAGGCGGCCCGCGGCCGATTCCACGCATTTCAACCGCTACGGCATCCCGTGCGTTTGCTACGGCCCCGGCGGGCGGATGCACCCGGAAGCCGCCGAAAAGGGGCTGATGCACGCCGTGGGCGAGCACGTGCTCATCGAGGACGTGGTGACGGCGGCCCGAGTCTACCTCGCCGCGGCGCTTGCGGTCTGCGGCGAGAAAGCCGGTTTATAGGGGGGTGTAAAAAAAGACCCTGGTATCGTGATTCGGCGTATGGAGCCGACCGGGGAGGGAGGGTTCATGGCAAGGAGGGATGAGGGGTTCGGAGAGAATCACGCTTCACTCGCCCTCCCCTGGCTGGAAAACCAACCCCCCCTACCCCCCCTTAACAGGGGGGTAAAAAAAGAAAGCCACCTTAACAGGGAGGTATGAAAAGGCGACGCCCGCCGCCGGTTGAGGGGCTTTTGTTTTTTCTTGCCCCCCTGTTAAGGGGGGGTAGGGGGGGTTGCCTTTATCCCCTGACCAGGGGTTTTTCAGCAGCCCCATCGGGATACGGATAACGAGGCATCACATTCAGGCGAAAAGGAAACCTCTCATCTAACTAACCACCGGAAAAATCAACCGATAAGGAAACCGCATGGACTTCGAACTGAGTGAAGAACAGAAAAGCCTGCAGCTTCTCGCCAGAAAATTCGCGATGGAGGAGATGTTGCCAGAGGTGGCTGAACTCGAGAAACGACCCGACGGGGAGGACAAGTTCCCCTACGACCTGGTGAAGCGCGGCGCCGCGCTCGGTTTCCACTCCCTGGGCGTACCCGAAGCGCACGGGGGCGACGGGGCCAGCGTCCTCACCCAGTGCGTCGTCGTGGAGGAACTCTCCACCGGCTCGCCCGCCGTCTCCAAGGTGTACAGCCACAACTGGAAGGGAATCGCGGGCCTCATCGCCGTGGCGACGCCCGAACAACTCGCCCGCGTTATCCCCGCCTATCTCGAAGACCCGCTCTATTGCATCGGCATCGCCATCACGGAGCCGGGCGCTGGCAGCGACAACGCCCTCCCCTTCGATGCGGACCCGGCCGCAGGCCCCGCCCTGAGCGCGGTGCGCGACGGGGATTCTTACGTCCTGAACGGCATGAAGCAGTTCATCGCCATGGGCGCGCAGGCGAAATACGTCACCGCATTCGCCCGGACGGACAGGAGCGTCCCGTGGACGAAGGGCGTGACGGGGTTCATGATTTTTCCGCCGCACGAGGGCTTCGAGGTCGGCAGGCTGCACGACAAGGTGGGGCTCAGGTGCTATCCCCAGCACGACCTCATCTTCCGCGACGTGCGGGTGCCGGTGGAAGACCGCCTGGGCGAGGAGGACAGGTTCCAGGAAGGTCGCAAGAGCGTCGTCAACGTCGGCACCGTGGAGGCGACGGCCACCTCTTTGGGCATCGCCCGGCGCGCGTACGACCTGGCGCTCTCCTATGCGCGCGAGCGCGTGCAGGGCGGAAAGCCCATCATCGAGCACGACCTCATCGGCGCGCTCCTGCTCGAGATGTTCACCCGTCTGGAAGCCGCGAGAACGCTGCTCTGGCGCGCCGCCTGGAGCATTGACGAGGGAGTGAGCGACCAGAAACTCGCGCGGGCGACCAAGGTGCTCGCCGTCGAGACGCTAAACTACATGGCCACCAGGGCGGTGGAAATCTGGGGCGGCATGGGCGTGATGAAGGACGCGCCCGTGGAGAAGGTCTACCGCGACGCCATACAGCTTTACCACATGGGCAACACGAACCAGGTGAACGTCCTGAAGGCCCTGCCCCACCTGTGAGGACGCCTGAGCGATTTGCGCAGCGCTTGTCTTTCGCGCGTTTTTTGAGGATTCTATCCGATGCAGGGGGCGCATTCAGGACTGTTGAAAAAGCCTGAGGAGAGAGGAATCACTCCCCCCTTGAGGGGGAGTCGAAGAGTTGAGGGCGTAAGCCCGAAAGCGATTCGGTGGGGGGGTAATTCGGAATGGCGATAAAACGCATTTTACCCCCCACCGAGTCAGCCTTCGCACAAACCGCTCGGCTTCCTCGTCGGGCTTTCCCCTCGGGAAGCCCGACCCTCAAGGGGGGAGTGAACTTCAAAAACTTGCGCTCAACCAAAATCGCTTCAAGGGACTTTTTCAACAACCCCGTATGCGTCCCCTACAGGCGAACCGGAAATCATGAAGGAGATTCGACATGACAGAGAAAACCGATGCGGAGTGGCGCGAGCAGTTGACGCCCGAGCAATACCACGTCACGAGGGAGGCGGGCACCGAGCGCGCCTTCAGCGGGAAATACTGGGACTGCCACGATGACGGCATCTATGCGTGCGTGTGCTGCGGGACGGAGCTTTTCGACGCCGAGACCAAGTTCGACTCGGGCACGGGCTGGCCGAGCTTCTTCCAGCCGCTCAAGCCGGAGAACGTGGGCGAGAAGGAGGACAACTCCTTCTGGATGCGCCGCGTGGAGGTGGTGTGTTCGAACTGCGACGCGCACCTGGGACACGTGTTCCCCGACGGCCCCGCGCCCACCGGCCTGCGGTACTGCATGAACTCGGCATCGCTGGACCTGAAGCCCAAGCCCTCCTCAGAGTAGGGCCCGGACGGAGAACGCAACCACCAAGAGGCGCTCCACGCGCGAACTGCGAGGAGCGTCTTTTTCACGCAATGACGGGAGAGAATATCCATGAGCATCGAGCGCTTTCATAACGTATCGCTTACGGTAAAGGACGCGGACGCGTCTTCGAAATGGTACGCAGATAACTTCGGCTTCGAGGTGGAATCGGATTCGGAACGCACGCCGGATTTCTCGGCACAGGTGACGGGCGTTCCGGGCGCGATTCTCCGCGTGGTGCACATGGGCGGCCACGGGCTTCATCTCGAACTCATGGAATACAAGGGCGCGGCGGGCGATGCGATAAACACCTCTCCCAACAACGCGGGCTGCCTACAGATCGGCTTCGTCGTGGACGACGCCGAAGCGCTTTACGAGAAACTCAAATCACAGGGAACCGCCATGTGCTCGCCGGAACCCGCCACGGTGCCGAGCGGCCCCATCCAGGGCTCAAAAATCTTCTTCTGCAAAGACCCCGACGGCGTGGTGCTCAAGTTTCTGTCGATCAAGAAGTAGGGATTGGTGGATTGCAGAGATGCTTCGTAGGGGGGGCCTGTGCCCGCCCTTACGAAGAATTATCGGACCTACTACTTATAAAGAAGAGCGGATTGTATGTCTTGACGAACCCCAATACGCTGAGGTTATCCTGCAAACGCTGTCGAGCACGTTGAGTTGCAAGGCGTACTTGCTCAATCGTCATATACCACTACCTTTACCCCATACCTTTCAGCCAAAGGCTCCAAGGCGGCATCTCCCTTGGTGCAAACTGCAACTGTAGCAATGCTGTTGGGTTCAAATCTCTCCATTAGGCCTCGCGAAAATAACGCCTGCCCTAATAGATACATGTCCAATCTGTATGCCTTTGTTTGGATAATCACGATATCTTGGTTCTTGATCGCAACTTCGGTAGATTTTGCGATGACATGCGGTCCACCAAGTAACACGACTCCATCCAAATATCGTGGGGCCCGATCAGAGCTGCGACGAACAGCTGGAAACTCCTCCACGAGAGTGCCGCCAATCTCCCTCCAGAAGCGTCGTGTTAGCGGAGTCTCATACTTAGACATGTAACCCCTTTCGATTTGAAACTGGGTAGCAGAATAACAAACGAAGATCCATTAGACCTGCCCCACCGGATATCTAAGTAGAACACAACTCAATAGGAGAATTTTATCGCCTCTAGTTTTTGCTTCGACCAATCCATAAACTCAACAGCAGCAGAACGAAAGCAGCGAGGCTCGCGAGGGTGCGGACGTGGTTCCAGAGGGTCCATTCCGCGATGTAGGAGACCATCACGCCTGCGTTCTCGGGCCTGGCCGGATCCAGGGGCGCGATTTCGCCGTTCAAGGGCACGTTGAAAAGGCTGGTCACCCCGAAAGCGCCTATCAAGTAAATGAGGGCGGCGGAAAGTGCCAACCAGCACGCGGGGGCGTCGCGGCGCAGGAGCGCATGAAGCGCGGCGGCGGTGCAAAGGATCAACGCGCCGAAAAAACCGAGCGCGAAGACGGCGTTTCTCACGGCCAGGTTGACCGCCTGCATGGAGGCCAGGGCGGCGAGCGGCTCCATCGCGCCAAGGCCGGGCATGACCACGAACGAGAAGGCGAAGAAGAACCCGGCCATCACGCCGACCCAGACGGCGCATGCCAGACGCAGCCAGGAACCCAAGGACATCGACATTATAAATCCCTCTCGTGGCGGCTTCGGCCCGCGACTGTTCATCAGTCGCCCCGCCCGTGCATATCTTTATTTTCGCCCATCAGTCGATAGGCAAGAACCGCCTCCGCATCGGGTCGATTCGCAACCTCTGCGGGCGACTCGCGAGCCGCCCCTGCAAAGATCGTCCACATCGGAGCAACACAACCAAGGGCGGACAACATATCCTTCCATCGTATTATCACCTTTTCGCCTTCTAACGCCCACGGGCAAACGCGCACCTTCATCCCCTCCTCGGGAAAGCGGCGCGGGCGGCCACAGGGGGCCGTCCCTGCGACTTCCATAAAACCGGACATGAGCGCATTTCCCCGCAATTGCCGTAATTCCTGAAACCACGAACTGCGGTATCGTGCGCGCGGCGAAGAAAAGCGGTGATTGCCGCCGTCGCGCCGTATTCAGGAAGTGGCGGAAATCGTTTCGGGGAGAGAAATCATGTTCAGGGATTCGGGAATGGCGATGGAAATGAAAATAATGATATTTCCCGTAAAATTCGATAAATTCACGGGGTTTTTCGATAAATTACTGAAAATCATTTTCCGTTTAACCTGTTTCAATACAAAGAGTTATATTGAAAATCTTAGCGTCGCGCACTCAGATATGGCAATAAAAAAAATTTTCGGGCTGCCCCGCATTTGCCCGCAACTGCCCGCATTCGCCCGGTTATTTCTTCGGCTTCATTCCGTGGCCCCCGTGCTTCATCGCCTTGCCTTCGCCGCCATGGGGCATGCCGGATTTGCGCTCGCCGCGCCCTTTCATCCCGCCGAAATGGAGTTTCTTGATCAGGCGGTCCCGGCCCGGCCTGGTGAAATCCAGCTTGAGCGCCCACTCTCCCGTCATTTCAAGGTGAACCCGAGCCCGGTAGGTTCCGGGGGGTCCGTGCGGTTTCGCGGGCGTCGGACGCACGTTGTGGGCGCCGGGCATGGACGGCATATCGGCGCCGACCGTAAACTCGGCGCCGGCGACCGGCATGCCGCTCTTCTTGCCCTTGAGGGAGATCATGCAGTCGTAGACCAGCTTCTTCTCCGCCGGCTTGCATTCCACCTCGGCCACCTTTCGCTCGCCCGCCGCCGGCATCGGCGGCAGCGCCAATCCGCCAACGACGAAAACGATGAATAAAAGGGTCTTCAGCATGGTTGCGCCTCCTCTGAGGATGGATTGAGTGATTCGGGCGCGGGAATGCCCAGGTAATTCGACACGAGCCGCTCGTCCGACATCAGTTCCGCCGCAGTGCCGTGGAGCGTGATACGACCGCTTTCGAGAACGTAAGCCCGGTCGGCGAGCGCCATGGTCCGCCTGACGTTCTGCTCGACGAGGAGGATGGTGAGCCCCTCATCGCGCAGCCGGGAGATCAGTCCGAAAACCTCCTCCGCCAACTTGGGCGACAGGCCGAGCGAGGGTTCGTCCAGCAGCAGCATCCGGGGACCGGACTCGAGCCCGCGGGCGAGCGCCAGCATCTGCGCTTCGCCGCCGCTCAGGCCGGCGGCCGGACTGTCCAGTTTGTCCGCAAGGGCGGGGAACAGGCGCTGCAGGCCCGGGCGGTCGTGGCGCCGCAACACGAACCGGCCGCTCTGATGGGCGGCGGCCTGGAGGTTTTCCTCCACGCTCAAGGTCCCGAAGATCATCCGCCCTTCCGGAACCTGCACGATGCCGCGGGCGACGACGGCGTGCGACGGAAGGCCGCCAATCGACTCTCCCTCAAAGAGGATATCGCCCTTCTCCGGCGGCACGATGCCCGAGATCGCGTTAAGGATCGAAGTCTTGCCGGCGCCGTTTGCGCCGATGATGGAAACGATCTCTCCGGGCCGGACTTCCAATGACACTTCCTCGACCGCGCGAATGCCGCCGTAGGAGACGCCCAGCCGGCGCACTTCAAGCATCGGGCGCATCGTCCCTGCCCAGATAGGCTTCACGGACCTTCGCATCGGCGAGCACATCGCCCGGCAGCCCTTCCGCAATCTTGCGGCCGAAATCGAGCACGCAAATACGGGTGCATACGCCCGCGATCAGCGCCATCTTGTGCTCGATCACCACACAGGTGCGGTTCGGAGCGACGACCTCATGGATGAGCCGGGCCATGTCCTCGGTCTCGGCCGGAGTCATGCCGCCCGCCGGTTCGTCGAGGAACACCAGCGGCGGGTCGGTCGTCAACGCGCGCGCGACCTCCAGGCGCCGGCGTGCCGGCAAGGGGAGGTTTTTCGCCAGCACTTCACGATCTTTCAGAAGTCCAAACAGCTCCAGTATTTCATCGACTCTTCTGGTATCGGCGCATCTGCGCGTCGGCCGGCTTCGCAACAGGCCGAGCAGCCCGCCCGAAACCCGGCTGTGCTGCGAGGCCCATACGTTCTGGAAGACGGTCATGGCCGGAAACAAGCGGATATTCTGAAAAGTGCGCGCGATTCCCAGGCGTGCAATCCGGTGCCCTCGCCATCCGGTGATGTCCGCGCCCTGAAAGGAAATGCGCCCGCCGCTCGGCGGGTACACGCCGGTCACGGTGTTCAGAAGCGTCGTCTTGCCCGATCCGTTCGGCCCGATGAGGCCCAGAACCTCTCCGGCCGCGACCTCGAGGTCGATCCTGTCGAGCGCCGCCAGAGCGCCGAAACGTTTTTCGACCTTCTTAAGCGCGAGCATGATTCCGCCTCGAGAACACGGCCTTCAACCGATGCACCCGCTCCTCGTCGAGGATGCCGCGCGGCATGAAGATCAACAGTATCGCCACCAGGCCGCCGAACACGATCATCCGGTAGCCCTGGATGAAGCGAATCGCCTCCAGAAAGCCGACATCGATGGCGACGCCGATGAGCGGCCCGAATGCCGTGCCAAGCCCTCCGATCAGACCGTAGGCGAGGGCATGCACGCCCAGCATGACGTTGAAGAACTGCGGCTCCACATAGGTGGTGAAGTGTGCGTAAAGAGCCCCACCGACGCCCGCGATCACACCGGCCGCCCCCACCGCCAGAATGCGATAGCGCACGGTGTTCAGGCCCTGCATCTCGGCCAACAGATCATCCGAGCCGAGCATCCTGAGAACCGAACCCAGACGGGAGCGCTCGACCAGCAACAAGCAGATCACCGTCAGCGCGAGCAACCCGTAGATGAGGAGCATGAACTCGGTCAGGCTGATGTCGCGCTCGAACATCCAGCGGATGCCGTGGAATCCGTTTGCGCCCTCCGGACCCACCATCTCTCCATCGACCTCGACCTGAATTTCGACGATCAACAGGATCAGGCGCGCCATCTCCGCAAAAGCCAGAGTCGCTACCGAAAAGTAGAGACCGCTGAGCTGAAGCGTCAGAGCCCCCACGACCATCGCGATGATTCCGGCCGCGCACGCGCCGACGAGAATTCCCGCCCAGATCGGCATCTGGAACATGGCGGTCGCAGCACCGGCCGCGTACGCGCTCAGGCCGAAGTAGGCCTGCTGGCCGAAGGAGATCTCCCCCGTCAGCAACAGCAGGTAGGCCGACAGCGCGATGAACGAGATCATGCCGATGTTCGACAGCACCGTGATGACGTAGTCGTCCATCCCTCAAACCCGCCGGAAGGCGAGAGCCTCGCGGCTCAGAATGCGTTGACCCATGAGGCCGCCGGGCCGCAGCACCAGCATCCCGAACAGCAGCAGATATGCGCTGAGATCCTTGTATTCGTTGCCCAGATACCACAGCGCGTGGGCTTCGACGACGCCCAGCAGCAAGCCGCCCAGAATCGCGCCCGGCAGCGACCCCATCCCACCCAGCATCATCGCAATGAGACCCTTGAAGGTGGCCCACAAGCCGAAGAAGGGGGTAATCTGCGCATCGGTGGACAATATGGCGTAGCCAGCCACCCCGCCCATCAGGGACACCAACGCGAATGCGCACAGCGTGACCCAAGCCGCATTGATACCCATATAGGCGGCAGCCAGAGAGCTTTCGGAGACCGCCCGCAACGCCAGACCAAAACGGGTGCGATACAACAGGACGTGCAAAACGCCTACCATGATCATCGCCAGGACCAGCATCGAGGTCTGTTCCGCCCGGAACAGAAAGGGTCCGATTTCGAAGGAATCGGCTGCAAGCAAAGCGGGGAAAGCATAGGTGCGCTCGGGCAGCAGATGAATTGCGGCTTCCTCCAACTGCATCCAGATCACGAAGCTCGAGACCATCGACGCGAGCACGGCGCTGCGGCGGATGGCGTGAAAGCACAAGCGTTCGACATAGATGCCGACGAGGACGGTGCTCGCCAGTGTCGTCAAGGCGACGACCCACACACTGACCTGATGATGCACATGCAGCCACGTGCCGATGTAGGCGCCGAGCATGATGGTGGCGCCGAAGGAGAGGTTGATCCGGCGCATCACGCCGAAGATGATCGTGAATCCAATCGCCAGAAGCGCGTAGGACGAACCGAACATCATGCCGTCGACCGTATTCTGGACAAAATCGATCAAGACGCGCTCCCACGACTCCGGTATTCGTTAATCCTTCTGCGACCCGAGGTAGGCCCGGTGAATGACCTCGTCTTCTGCGAGTTCACCGGGCGATCCCGAGAATGTGATTTCTCCGTTTTCGATGAGGTAGAACTTGTGGGCCACCGTCAGCGCCATGTGGGCGTTTTGCTCGACCAGGAAAATCGTGACGCCTTCCGCATTCAACTCGCGGATGATGTTGAAAATCTCCCTGACGATCAGCGGCGCCAGCCCGATGGATGGCTCGTCCATGAGCAGAATCTTGGGGCGATTCATCAGGCCCCTGGCGATGGCCAGCATCTGCTGCTCGCCTCCCGACAGGGTGCCCGCAAGCTGACCCTTGCGTTCTTCCAGGCGAGGAAAGCGCCGGTACATGTCCGCGACATCGGCCGCGACCTCCGCCTCGGAAGCCCGCCGGGAGTAGGCGCCGGCATGGAGGTTCTCCTCGACGTTCATGTAGGGAAAGACAAGACGGTTCTCGGGCACCAGAGCGAGGCCTCTTGAGACCACCTTGCTGGCCGGCAACCGCGTTATGTCGTCGCCGCTCAACACGACGGAGCCGGATTCGGGGGAAAGGATGCCTGCAATGGTGAACATGGTCGTCGTTTTGCCCGCGCCGTTGGGACCGAGCAGACACGTGATTTCGCCCTCGGCCGCATCGAGGCAGATGCCTCGCAGCGCCTGAACTTTTCCGTAGGAAGTGACGAGATCCCGAACGCTCAGCATGTTCTCAATCGCCCGTATCGAGAGAGGGGGCATCCGAGTCGGACGTTCCCAGGTAAGCCTCCTGCACGGCCTTGTTCCGCTGCACGTCGCCTGGCGTCCCGGATGCAATCTTCTGCCCGAAATTGAGAACGGCGATTTGCTCCGCCACACCCATGACGAGTTCCATTACGTGCTCGACGAGCAGAATCGTTACGCCGGAATCACGGATACGCCGAATGCGCAGGCTCAGATCATGGATCTCCTGGCGGTTCATGCCGGCTGCAGGTTCGTCCAGCAACAACAACTTCGGGCGGGCCGCCGCGGCGCGGGCAAACTCCAGTCGCCGTTGTTCCCCGAATGCGAGGTTGGATGCGAGTTCATCGCTTTTGTGTTCCAAATCGGCGAGTTCGAGCAGGGTGGCGATCTCCCGCCGGGTTTGGCGGGTAGCGCCGAACCAGCGTGACAGAAAGCCCTGCGTGGCGAGATCCTCGGGTGAGTTCTGCGCCACCCACAGGTTCTGCCATACGGTGAGATTCGGAAACAGGCGGATATTCTGAAACGTTCGGGCGATTCCCGCCCGCAGGCGTTGGTGCGGCGGCTTGCCGTTCATCAGTTCCTCGTGGAATCGAACCGTACCGGCCGTTTCCTGATACACACCGCAGATCAGGTTGATGGTCGTGCTCTTGCCCGAGCCATTGGGGCCGATCAACCCGAAGATCTCGCCCTCTTGAACAGTGATGTCCAGCTCATCGACGGCCTTGACTCCACCGAAGTGTTTCGACAGTCCGCGCAGCTCAAGCATCGGACTTCTCCTGCGCACCGAGACCGACCGCACGTTTCAGGATCTGGGCGGTGCGCGCATCGAACAGGCCGGAAGGCTTCAGGTTCATCGCCATGATGATCAGCAACCCGAACACGATGTTGCGCCAATCCCCCATGAATCGAAGCCCTTCCACGAGCACGCCCTGGATGAAGACGACCGCCACCAGGGTTCCGAACACGCTCGAGAGGCCGCCGAGGATCGGATAGGAGACCGCGAAGGTCGCCAGCAGCACGGTAAAGGTGAGGTGATCGACGTAGGTCGCCGTGTGCGCGTAGAGGGCTCCGCCGATGCCGGCGATGAAGCCGCCGGCGGTCATCGCCGTCACCTTCACCGCGGTGAGGTTGACGCCGACGCTTTGCGTCGCGAGTTCATCTTCGCCGACCGCTCGCAACACCGCGCCGGCGCGCGAACGGTCCATCCACCACAGCGCAGCCATCACCAGGATGACGAACGTCCAGACGAAGGCCGTGATCTCCCACGGCGACCATCCGTTCGCCACGAAATACCGGATCTCGCGGAAGCCGTTGGTGCTGTCCGGTCCGACTACGATGTCTCCGCGCGGCACGCGCCAGCTCAGGTTAAAAAAGAACAGACGAACGAACTCGCCGAACGCGATGGTCGCGACCACCAGCATCAGACCCTTTACCCTCAGGGCGGGAAAACCGACGATGAACGCGAAGAACGCGGCGATGACCGCGCCCGCGAGCAATGCCGGAAGAATCGGTACTTCGAAAATCACGGTGAGAATGCCTGCGGAGTAGGCTCCGATCGCAAAGAAGCCGGCCTGTCCCAATGAGAGCTGCCCGGTCAGCATCAGGACATACGCGGACAAGCCGAGAAGAGTGTGGATCCCGATGAGTTGGGCGAGGCCAAGGTAGTACGACATCGGCGGCTAGTCCCGGTCTATCGCTGAGCCGAAGAGGCCGTCGGGTCTGAAAATCAGGAAAACGAACAGCAGCAGAAGCACGTACATATCGCGTTCGTTGACGCCCCGGAAGTACAGGAACCCATTTTCCAGCCCGCCGACCAGCAACCCGGCCGCAATGGCTCCGGGAATCGATCCGAGGCCTCCGATCACCGAGACGATCAGGCCTTTGACTGTGAGCGGCACGGTGATCAGCGGCGACAGCACGCCGACCGCGGACGCCGTCATCGAACCAGCGATACCGCCGAGCAAGCCCGCGAGCACGAAAGTGATGGCGTTGGTCCGATGGACGTCGATGCCGCAGAGCTGAGCCGCCACGTCCTGTTGAGAGACTGCTCGCGTCGCCAGACCCAGCCGGGTTCGGTAGAGCACGTAGAGCAGTCCGATTGTGCTGACGATGTTCACCGCCAACACGAACAACAAATCGCCGCGCACCCCGTAAGGGCCCATTTCGAACATCACGTCGTCGAACAGTGCCGGAAAAGTAAGCGGTGAACCATCGGTCGTATGCACGACGATCTCGTCGATGAAGAACAGCGCCCCGATGGAAGCCATCAAGGCGGCAAGGTGGTTGTTGATTGGTATGAACCTGAAGCAGGTGATATACACGGCGCCGCCGATCAGCCCCGATGCGAGCGCGGAGATCAGGAACACTACCGGGGCCGGGGCGTTGATGAAGGTGAACGCGGCCAGGCCTACGTACGCCCCGGCCAGAGCCGCCGCAGCGTAGGTCATGTTGAGTTTTCGCATGGCGCCGAAAATCAAGGAAAAGCCGATACCGATCAGCGCATAGGTCGTGCCGAAGAACAGGCCGTCGCCGATGGTCTGGGTGATCTCTACGAACTCGAGCAAAAAATCACTCATGGTCTGATCTCATTTGTACCCTCAGCGACCAGGGACAATCAGCGTCGCGCGAGACTAATACCGGATACGTGATCGGACCTTCCTAATCATGCTTTCTCGCACTTTCCTGGGAAAGACGCCAGTCCCGGCCCGGCGACATGGTGAACAACATCTACTCGAACTCCTGTTCACCATGTCGCCGCATCAAGGATCCACCAGTCGCGATCCTGGTCGGAGACTGCGTTAGCGTGGATCGTGGACGACTTTCCACGCACCCTTTTGGGCTTGCACGAAGACGTAGGGTTTGATGGATTCGCCCTCGTTCTGGACCCGACCGATCTCGCCCATCAGCCCATTGACCTTGACCAGGGCTTCGAGGCCGTCGCGGACCTTGCGCCTGTCGGCCTTCAGTGTCTCGGGCTTGGCCATGACGCCGGTCGCCTCGACCACCTGCTTGATGATGTGCGCGTTCTCCCAGGCGGCCGCGCTGTGCAGATCGGCGGCCCCGCCATTGGCTTCGGCGGCGGCGGCGACCTTCGCGGCGGCCTTCGTGATCGGAGCGAAGCCGGTCGGGATGTAGATGCCCTCCGCGGCGGCGGAGCAACCCTTGAGGGTTTCCGCGCTAGACGAACTGGTGAGTCCCACGAGCACCTTCGGCTTGATTCGCTGGCGTCTCATTTCCTTGAGCATGCCGCAGGTGGTGAAGGGGTGCGAGGAGATGATCATCATGTCGGCGCCCGATCTCTTGAAGGCGCGGGCCTGGACCGAGAAGTTCGTATCGGCGAGCAGCCAGTTGGACGATTTCGAGACTTTGAGCACGTTCTTCATGCCCGCTATAATCTTGCCGCTCACCCCTTCGATGCCGCCGCCGACCCACTCGAAGCCGTATTTCTTGGCCTTTTGGACAATGACGGCGGCGAAGGTGATCCTGGAGTGGGCCTGGTCGGTCTCGGTTCCGCCGTAGATCGTCTTGACGTCGGGATACTTGGAACGCAGCCATTTGAACAACGCGTCATACATGGTGATCTCGTTGGGCACGTTGCGGAACGTCCATTGGGACTTTTTGGCAAGACCGGGACGAATCGCGGTGTCGGTGAGAATGGGAAACTGAAGCCCGCTGTCGGACTTGTCGTCCACCTTTTTCTGGAAGATTCCGTACATGGCCGCCGCGGCGCCGGAGCACGTCGGACCGATGCCGGCCAAAGCTGCGGTTTGCGATTCGACCTTGCGCGCAATCGAGATGGCCTGATCGGCGTTGCAGGCGGAGTCGTAATAGGTGAATTCCATCTTGGCCATGGTGCCGTCGCCCAGTTTCACGCCGCCCGAATCGTTGATGGCCTTTATCGCTCCTTTGAGCACAGCCTCGGAGTTGACGCCGAAAGAGCGCAACGGTCCGGATTTCGCGCCCCAAGCTGCGATCTTGACGGTGCGCTCGGCCGCGACCACCGGATGCGCGAACGCGAGAAGTGCGGTTGCGACGATACCGGCCAAGGCCGCCGCCGTGAGTTTTGTTGTAGACATTTTGAGCCCTCCCGTTTGAGTTCCGTCTTCGTGTTTGGATTCCTTCCCGGAGTTGATCGCTGCAAGTCCCGTGCTCGGCATGGAAACGCCTGTTGTCGTCAGCGCCCGTGGCCGCCGAACCCCTCCCTACTCATATCTCATTATATCGTAATCCAACTATAATATGTATAAAGAATTTCATGTTAAATTCGTGTTTTCGCCTCTCAGGTATTGCATTTTCATCTTGCGTTTCACTCGTGGAGTGAGGCCTGGAAGCCGCGGGACGAACCGGGAAACCACTTCAAATCGCACCGAGGGAATATTAAGCTGCTGTAGGCCGGACTTTGGAGAACAATCCGGCACGGGGCGCCGGAACGCGTGGGAGTCGGGACTGATTGCCTAGGAAACGCTCATCTTCCGCCCGCTCTCGTACCACTCGGGCCCCGGCTGTTCGGGTGGATCGTCGTAGCGCTTGATCTCGAGTTCCACGTTGTCGGGATCGTAGAAATAGGTGGCGTAGCCCACGCCGTAGGCGCCCAGGTTCTTCTCCTCGCCCCGGTGGGGCTCCCTGCCGCTCGCACGCAGGCGCTCGATCACCTTGTTGTATTCGACCTCATCCATGCAAAACGCCATATGGTCCATCCCGCCCTTCACCTCGACGTTGTCGGACACGAAATCATCGGCGTGAAAGAGAACAAGAATGTCCTCCCCCACGCGGAAGACGACCTGGTCGATCTCGCCACCGTGGATGAGGCGGCGGCCGACGGGCTTGAAGCCCATCACGTCGCGGTAGAACGCGATGGACTTTTCGAGATTCGTGACGCGCAGGGCGACGTGTTCGATCATTCGCTTCATGGCGGCCTCCTTTTAGGGGAGGAGGAAACTAGTCGTCGTAGGCCTTCACCGTGGGAACCGTGATGGGGGATTCGGGTTCGGTCCTGCCCTCGGCCACGGCGCGAATCGCGGAGATGATCTGGCGATATCCCGTGCAGCGGCAGAGGTTTCCGGTGAGCCAGTGCTGGATCTCCTCCTCGGAGGGGTCGGGATTCTCCTCGAGCAGTTTCTTGGCCGAGACGATCATCCCCGGCGTGCAATAGCCGCACTGCGTGGCGCCGTAGGAGGCGAAGGCGGCTTGCAGGGGATGCAGGTCTTCGAGGCCGCCGAGGCCTTCGATGGTCTCGACGTTCGCGCCGTCGGCGCGCACCGCCAGGACGAGACACGAACTGATGAGTTCACCGTCCATGATGATCGAGCAGGAGCCGCACGCCCCCTGATCGCAGGCGCGCTTGGTGCCCATCATCCCTAAGTCCTCGCGGATGAGGTCCACCAGATAGCGGTTCACGGGAACCATCACCTCGACGGGCTCTCCGTTGAGAACGAAAGATATCATCCTTTTTTCAGACATTTCGAACCCCCACATTTTGCGGCCATGCGCTGTCTTGAAGTGGCATCACTATACCACGTTTCGGCCCGACGTGCACGGAAACCCTCAAATCTTCCGGAGCGCCGGAATGAGTTCGTCCGAGATCATCCGCATGCTGTGAAGCGCCGTGGAAAGCGGCATCCCCGCCCAGTGCGTGCGGATGACGAGGTGGTTCATCCCCACTTCCTCCCAGTAGGGGCGAAGCTGCTCGTAGCACTCCTCGGGCGAGCCGAGGACGAAGCGATCCTTGAGCAGATCGTCGAATTCCTGATCGAAGCTCTCATCCTCGGGCATGGCGTCGTCCTGACCCCACTTGGCGTAATCCCGGTATTTGCCGAAGAGATATGGCCCCGCCATCTCGAGGGCGCTCTTCCTGTCGTGGCTGCAGAAGACCTCCTTGATGCAGGGAAATTCCGCCGGGAACGGCTTGCCGCAGCGGTCGAGTTCCGCGCGGTAGAGCGTCATCTGCCGTTTGATGGTCGCCGTGGTGGAGTGGGGGTTGATGAACCAGTTGTCGCCGATGCGCGCGGCGCGCTCGATGGCTTTATCGTTATTCGCCGCCACCCATATCGGCGGATAGGGCTTCTGCACGGGGCGGATGTTCATGCGCGCGCCGTCGAGCTTGCAGACCTCATCCTCCCAGGTGACCTCCTCCTCCGTCCAGAGGCGCTTCACGAGTTCCAGGCACTCCTCGAAGCGGCGCACGCGCTGCCCCCTGGGAACGCGGAAGGCGTCGAACTCCGCCTCGCGGTAGCCCAGCCCGATGCCGAACACGAAGTTCCCCCGGCAGAGGACGTCCATCGTCGCCACCGTCTCGGCCACGTAGACCGGGTTGTGCAGGTTGATGAGCAGGATGCCGAGACCGAGCGTCATCTCGCCCGCCTCGGCCTGAAGCCGCGCGAGGAAGGGCACGATCTGGAGCTGCTTGTTGTTGCCCTCGTTCAGGTAGTGCTGCCCGGTGAAGAGCGAGTCCCAGCCCTTGTCGCGTGCTAAGCGCACCATGGCGTACTGCTCGTCCAGGGCGCTGACCATGTCGGTTTCGAGGTATTGCTGGTTGGTGATGAAGAGCCCTACTTTCATGTCGCGTTCCCTATCTGGAGGTGAATGGTTGGGGGCCACCATACCCCAAGGCACGGGACGCCGCTATGCTAGCCGGGCTTTCGGGCGTGATGCGGTGCGGGAGGAAACGCGGGGAGTTGCGGGCAAATGCGCGGCAACCAGAAAACTTTTTTTGCCGCTGAATCTGAGTGAGATACGCTAAGATTTATATGGTAACTCTTTTGATTACAATCAATTAAAAGAGATAAATTTTTCAGGAATTTATCGAAAAACCCCGTGAATTTATAGATATTTACGGGAAATATAATTATTTTCATTTCCATCGCCATCCTTGCATCCCTGAACATGATTTCTCTCCCCGAAACGATTCCCGCCGCATCCTGATGACGGCGCGTGGGCGGCGATTACCGCTTTCCTTCGCCGCGCGCACGATACCGGAATCCGCGATGTCAGAGAGGACGGCAATTGCGGGGAAATGCGGGGTCAGACCAGATTGGAGAGGAGAATCACTCCCCCCTTGAGGGTCTGGCTTCCCGAGGGGAAAGCCAGACGGTGAGGTAAGGGCGTAAGCCCGCAAGCGAACCGGTGGGGGGTATAATTCGGACTGGCAATAAAACGCATTTCACCCCCCACCGATTCAGCCTTCGCAAAAAACGCTCGACTTCATCGACTCCCCCTCAAGGGGGGAGTGAATTTTACCATCGACAGAGGGGAAGAGACTTTCGTAGGGGCGGCTCGCGAGCCGCCCCTACAGGTCAGGAAAGACCCGCGAGCCGACCGGGCGGACACTTTCGAGCTTCTCTTCCTCAGGAAGCTCGACACCCCTACACACCCTCACACCTCTCTCTGCCCTCTCCCTTACCCCCTCCCCCCGGCCTGCTCGAAGATATCGCGTAATTCGTCCGGGTCCTCCGTATGCGCCAGGGCCACCATGAGCAGGGTCCGGGCCTTGATGCCGCTCAGGTAGCCTGCGGATATCGCGCCGCGCTCGAGAAGGCTCAGGAACGAGCCCTCGTGCGCCTTGGCGCCGTGCGGCGCGCCCGCGAAGATGCGCACGCCGATCACCACGGGGATTCCGGCGTCGAGGGCATCGCACAGGGCGTGGTAGAAAGGCACGTTCACGTTGCCGGCGCCCACGCCCTCCACCACGATGCCGTCCACGCGCGCTTCGATGCACGCGCGCACGAGCAGGTCGTTCACCCCCTGGGTCACGGTCAGGAACTGCACGTTTTCCTTGAGAGCCGACACCTCGAAGTGGAGCCGCCGCTCGGGGCAGTAGTGGAAGAAGGCGCCCGCATCCGAGACGACCCCTATCGGCCCGCCGTCTCTCGAGGCGAAGGCATGGGGCCGCTGGCTGTGCACCTTGATGACGTCGCGCGCGGCGAATATCTCCCCGTCCAGCGCGACCATCACCCCCCTGCCCCGCGCCTCGGGCGCCCCGGCGATTTTCGCGGCATAGAAGATGTTCCGGGGGCCGTCCGCGTCGCGGGCGACGGAATTCCGCATCGCGCCCGTGATGACGACGGGCTTCTCCCCGCCGAGCGTCAGGTCCAGGAGATAGGCCGTCTCCTCCATGGTGGCCGTCCCGTGCGTGACGACCGCCCCCGCCGTCTCCTCATCCGCCAGAACCCCGCGCAGGCGGTCGCGCAGCGCGAATGCCGTCGCCGTCTCCATCACGTCGCTGGTGACGTTCGAGTGCTCGACGACGCTTACTTCGGCCACGCCGGCGAGCTCTGGCACCGAAGCGATGAGTTCCTCAGCACTCGCCGCCGGCACGTTCTCGCCCCCGCGCGTGTCGTATTTCGACGATATCGTCCCGCCGGTCGTCACTATCGCGATGGACGGCTTGTTCATGGCGTCTCCTTGTCGGTGTCTGGGTTCGTGTATGGCCGTGTGAGTGTATTGTGGCTCGGCTGCGGAGGCGACCGCAAGGTCAGACGGAGCAGGCGCAAATTGACTCCCGTAGGGGCGGACCCGCGTGTCCGCCCGTTGGCGTAAGAGGATAAAGATTCTGCAGGGGCGGCTCGCGAGCCGCGCGTGCGCACCCCGGCAACCCTTTCACTCCCCCCTTGTCAGGGGATAAAAGCAACCCCCCCTACCCCCCCTTGTCAGGGGGGTAAGAAAAAGCAAAGCCCTCCCTACCGGCGACGGGCGCGTCGCCTTTTCATAGCTCCCTCGTCGGGTAAGAAAAAGCAAAACCCCCTCAGCCCGGCGAGGGCGCATCGCCTTTACCCCCCTGTTAAGGGGGGGTAGGGGGGGTTGCCTTTATCCCCTGGGAGGGGCCTTTTCAACAGCCGAACGGGCGGACACATCGGTCCGCCCCTACAACCCCTTTACAACCACTCTCCTACACGAACCGCCTCACCCCCGGGAACACCTCCTCCCTTCTCAAATCCGTCTCGTCGTGGCCGGCGAAGATGAGGTCGGGGGCGTCGGCGAGGTCCTTCACGGTTTCCAAGGCGCGCAGGGCGTCGTCCACGTGGATGTGGATGCCCGGCGGTATCATGGATTCGAGGCTCCGGTAGAGATAGCACGCGTCCACGGCCAGCACCGCCCAGCCCCGCGCCGTGCGGAAGCGGATGATCTGGTGGCCCGGCGTGTGGCCGCCCGTCCAGTGGACGTGAACGCCGTCGACGATCTCCGCCTCCCCGTCCACGAGTTTCATACGGCCGGCCTCAAGCAGCTTCTCCGCTTCTTCGAGGTCGCCCAGGAAATGGTTGATGAAGTGGTATTCCGCCGCGTCGCTCCGCCAGAAATCGAGCTCGCGCCTCTGGAGATAGAACTGCGCCCCGGTGAACAGCCGTGGCGACATGAAGTGATCCCAGTGCAGGTGGCTCACGATCATCGTCTCGACCTGGGAGGGCTTGAGATCGAAATTCCTGAGCAACTCATGCTGCGGGCGGTAGTCGGCGTAATCGGGATTGCGCTTCTTCTGCGATTCCTCGCTGAAGCCCGTGTCGATGACGACCGGCGCGCCCTCGCCTTCGGGCATCAGCACCCAGAAGAAATAGGGCAGCGTGCGCGTCCTCCCCGATTCGCTCAAGTAAAGAAGCCAGGATGCGTCGCACGCGCGCGAGCCCTGGCACAGGGCGTAGAGGTTGTAAGTCGTCTCGCTCAAGATGGAAGCCTCCTTGTAGTTCCGTTCGGAAGGGGGTTGTTGAAAATGTTCCCCTGCTCAGGGGATAAAGGCAACCCCCCCTACCCCCCCTTGTCAGGGGGGCAAGAAAAATCAAAACCCCCTCGGCCCGGCGAAGGCGCATCGCCTTTTTATACCCCCCTGACAAGGGGGGGTAGGGGGGGTTGCCTTTCAACGCAGGAGGTCGGCGCTTCGTTGTCCGATGCAAGCGATTATGCCATTATCCAGAATACGCAAAACGCTCGCTTAAGTATCTCGCTCATAAAAAGATTATTGAGGCGCGCTCGTTTTGGACAATACCTTCATCATCGTTTTCTTCCCGTTCGCAGCCGCCCTCATCATCCCCTGGTTCGCAGAGCGCTTCCGCAAACACGCCGCGTGGTTCGCCATGGTTGCGCCCGTAGTCAGCACTTGGGCGCTCTTTAATCTTTACAGCGAATGGGCGGCGGGCGGGCGGCAGACCTTCACGCGCGCCATCGCCTGGGTGCCCGCGGCGAACGTGGAAATCTCCTTCATGGTGGACGGCCTGAGCCTCATGTGGGGCCTCCTCGTGGCGGGCATGGGCGCGCTCATCGTCCTCTACTCCCACTGGTACCTGCACGAGCACGAGGCGCTCGGGCGCTACTACGGCTTTCTCATCGCGTTCATGGGCTCGATGCTGGGCGTGGTGTTCTCCGATCACCTGATATCGCTGTTCATCTTCTGGGAACTCACGAGCATCACCTCGTTCTTCCTCATCGGCTTCTGGTCGGACAGGGACGCTTCGAACTACGGCGCGACCAAGGCCATCCTCATCACGGGCAGCGGCGGCCTCGCCATGCTCGGGGGATTTTTGCTCTTGGGCGACGTGGCGGGCGAGTGGCGGCTTTCGGAACTCGTGCTCATGCCGGACATCGCCAGCCAGGTATCGCTCGGCGTATTCCTCTTGATCATCCTGGGCGCTGCGACCAAGAGCGCGCAGTGGCCCTTCCACATCTGGCTGCCGAACGCGATGGAAGCGCCCACGCCCATCAGCGCGTTCCTGCACTCGGCCACCATGGTGAAGGCGGGCATCTACCTGCTCTCGCGCTTCTACCCCATCCTGGGCGCGCACCCCGCCTGGGGCTACGTCGTGACGGGCTTCGGCATGACGACGATGATAGCGGGAGGTTTATTATCTCTCAGGGCTTATGATCTGAAAGCGATATTGGCGTACGGCACCATCAGCCAGTTGGGCCTCATCGTCACCTTCCTGGGCTACGGCGGGAAGGGGGCGATCATCGGCGCGACGCTCCACCTCTACAACCACGCGGCGGCCAAGGCGGCGATGTTCATGACGGTGGGCATCATCGACCACGAGGCGGGCACGCGCGACGTGCGGCTGCTCGGCAACCTGAAAAAACTCATGCCGAAAACGCACGTCCTCGCCGTCATCGCGGCGCTGAGCCTCATCGGCATCCCGCCCATGGGGGGCTTCATCACCAAGGAGATGCTCTACGAGGTGAGCCTCCACCCCGGCGGCCCCGGGAACTGGAGCTGGTTCTGGCCGTATCTCACCGTGTTCGCGGGCGTGTTCACGGCGCTTTATCACCTGAGATTTTTAAGCGAGCCCTACTGGCAGGCGGCGGAGGGCGAAGCCCCCAAGCATCCACACGATCCGCCGATGGGGATGCTGGCCGCGCCCGCGATTCTCGTTCTTCTCGCGCTCGCGTTCGGTCTCGCGCCGGGGCTGATCGAGAACGCCATCGTCGCGCCCGCCGCATCCGCCACGCTGGGCGGCGGGGCGAAAGTGGAACTTCATTTGGCGCTATGGCACGGGGTGAACTTGCCCTTGATCATGTCGGTCATCACCATGGCGCTGGGACTGGCGCTTTATTTCGGTTTCGCGCACGTGAAGACCGTCCTCGACGCCTGTGCCCGCATCTGGGGCAAGGCCCCCGCTCCCGACAGGATATATGACGGCTTCGTGAACTGGCTGAGAAACGGCACCTGGGAGATTCTCCTGCTCATCCAGGACGGGAATCTGAGACGCTACATGCGCTGGATGTTCGTCCTGCCCACCATAGCCGTACTCTACCTCGTCTGGCGGATGGAGTGGGGCGCGAACGTATTCCCAAAAGGGTTCGCGGGCGCGTCGTTCCTGCTCGTCGTCATCGCGCTTATGATCGCGGGCGCGGCCCTCGCCACAGCGCTGTTCAGGCGGAGAGTCCCGGCCATCCTCGCCCTCGGCACGATGGGCTACGGCATCGCGGGGCTGTTCCTGCTCTTAAAAGCGCCCGATCTGGCCCTCACCCAGATCATGGTCGAATCGGCCTCGGTCGTGCTCTTCCTGCTGGTGTTCTACTACCTGCCCGAGCTCAAGCCCGTGCCGTCATCGGCGGCGAAGAAGATTAGGGATTGGGGCATCGCGATAGGTCTCGGCGTCTGTACGACGCTCGTCATGGCCGCCGCCATGAACACGCACAAGTTCCGCACGATCGCCGATTACTTCATGCGCACGAGCAAGCCGGTGGCGGGCTTCAAGAACGTGGTGAACGCCATCATCGTCGATTACCGAGGCTACGACACGCTGGGCGAGATCACCGTGCTCGTCATCGCAGGCATCGCCGTCTACGCCCTCATGCGACTGGTGGGAGAGATGAAATGCGATCACTGATCCTGCAGACGATAGCGCCCGTCGTGCTGCACCTGACGCTGCTCTTCTCCATGTTCCTGCTCATCTACGGCCACAACCAGCCGGGCGGCGGCTTCATCGCGGGCCTGATGACGGCGGTGGGCATCGTGCTCCAGTGGATAGCGGTGGACGAGGAGGAAGGCCGCAGGCGGTTCAACTGGCCGTATGAGAGAATCTTCCTGGCGGGGTTGGCGCTTTCCACCTTGACGGGGGTGTGGGGCTATATAAAAGGCGCGTATCTCAAGAGCTCGATCTACCGCTTCGAGCTGCCCTTCATCGGCGACGTGGAGCTGTTCACCGCGTTCCTGTTCGACGTGGGCGTGTACGGCGTGGTGGTCGGGGTGGTGATGTGCATCTTCACCAACCTCTGCGAGGAGGAGGCGAAGGATTCATGAGGGGCGTAATCATTCCCCACTTGAGGGGGTTGTTGAAAAGGGCATCCTTGGTCGCAATGACGACCAAAACCCGAACCCGGGCGGAGGCGCAAGCTGTCGCCTTGAAAACCAACCCCCCCTACCCCCCCTTGTCAGGGGGGTATAAAAAGGCGATGCGCCCCCGCCGGGTAGAGGGGCTTTGCTTTTTCTTGCCCCCCTGACAAGGGGGGGTAGGGGGGGTTGCCTTTATCCCCTGACAAGGGGGAGTGAATTTCCTCTCTACTTGAGTAGTAAAGACTCTCAAGGGAGGGAGTGATTGCATATCTCGCGAGGGACGAAATTCTCCCTCAGGGACGGAGTAACAAGGAGACGATAACGTGGTCTGGATACTGGCGATGATCATCGGCGTGCTGGTGACGGTGGCTTCCTACCTCATCATGCAGCGCAGGATCATTCAGGTCGTGCTCGGCATGGCGGTGCTGAGCCACGCCGCGAACCTGATGATCGTCGCCTCCGGCTGGGTGGGAGACGGGAAGGCGCCCATCGTCCCCAAAACGGGCGGGCCGCTCGATCCGTTCGCCTACGTCGACCCCCTGCCCCAGGCCATGGTGCTGACCGCCATCGTCATCAGCCTCGCCGTGACGGCGTTCCTGCTCGTGCTGGCGTTCTTCACCTACCGCAAGTTCGGCACCGACGACATCGACGAGATCAGGAGGCTCAAGGGATGAACGCCTTCTTCCCCATGTTCGTCGTCTTGCCGCTGGCGGTGGGCACGTTCCTGTTTCTGGTGCGCAAGAACCGCGCGCTGCAGGAGTCGGTGAGCCTGATCGCGCTGCTGGCGAACCTGATCTTCGCAGGGGTGCTCCTGCACGCGACGGCGGACGGGACGATCTTCGTCCACAGGATGGGCCTGTGGCCCTTCCCGTACGCCATCGTCCTGGCGGCGGACAGGCTCGCCGCGACGCTCTTGTTTCTTTCTTCTTCCATCGTGGGGGCGTGCGCCGTCTTCGCGAGGAGCTATCTCACGGATGAGCAGCGCAAAGAGGCCTTTCACCCCCTGCTGCACTTCCTCCTCATGGGGATGCAGGGGTGTTTCATCACGGGCGACCTGTTCAACCTGTTCGTGTTCTTCGAAGTCATGCTGATGTCCACCTACGCGCTGCTGGGCTTCTACTACAACCTCGACCAGCTCGAGATGGCCTTCAAGTACACCTGCCTGAACCTCATCGCCTCGGCCTTATTCCTGCTGGGCGTCTCGCTGCTCTACGCCCAGGTGGGCACGGTGAACATGGCCGACCTGGCCGTGAAGATAAAGCTCCTGGGCCCCACGCCCCTGATGGTGGTGACGGCGCTCGTCTTCGTCTTCGTATTCAGCGTGAAGGCGGCGATCTTCCCGATGCACCTGTGGCTGCCCTCCGCGCACTCGATATCGCCCACCCCCATCAGCGCCATCCTCGCGGGCGTGCTGGTGAAGGTGGGCATCTACTCGATCATCCGCTGCGCCACGCTCATCTTCCCGGCGGCGTTCCTGATACTGCAACCCGGGCTGATCCTCCTGTGCCTCCTGACCATCGCCATGGGCGCGCTCGGCACCCTGCCCCAGACGAGCATCAAGCGCATCCTGGCCTACAGCACCATCAACCAGCTGGGCTACATCGCCTTCGGCGTCGCCCTGCTCTCCCAGGCCGGGCTCGCCGCGGCGGTCTTCTACATCGTCGGCCACGCGTATCTGAAAAGCGCGATGCTGCTCGGCGCGGGCCTCAACCAGAAGCTCACCGGCACAGTGGATCTGGAAGAAATGGGCGGCATGATGGGCAAGGCGCCCTTCGCGAGCCTGCTGATGCTCGTCGGGTTCCTCTCACTGGCGGGCTTCCCGCCGTTCACGGGCTTTTTCGCCAAACTCTTCGTGCTCCAGGCGGGATTCGCACAGGGCGCGATTCTCGCGACGGGGGTCGCCCTGGGATTCGGCGTCATATCGCTTTATTATAATTTCACGACGTACCAGCGCTACGCCTGGGGGACGGGCGGCGGCGAGGTCGGCGCGGCGGGAGCGGGCATCTACGGCTCGGTCGCCTTTCTCTCGGCCTTCGCGGTCATCTTCGGAATCGGCGCCTACTGGCTCTTCGAGTGGGCGCAACTCGTGGCCGCACAGTTGACGAACCCGGAACTCTACATCGCCGCCATGCGGGATTTGGGATAGGAGACGCCTGATGCCGCTCGCCACGCTCGCATTCACCATCGCCACCATCTGGATATTCCTGCACGGCAGCGCGACGCCGGGGCACTTCTTCGTCGGGCTGATCATGGCGCTCCTCATCATCCGGTTCTTGAAGAAATCCTACTACCAGGACAGGACGTTCTTCCGCATCGGCAGCTATTTCAGATACTTGCGGAGCTTCACCTGGGAGCTGCTGGTCGCGAACGTCCAGGTGCTGAAGATCGTCCTCGCCCCCAAATTATCCATTCGCCCGGGCATCATCCCCTACAAGACGGTGTGCAAGACGCCACTGGGCGTGACGATGCTGGCGAATTCCATCACGCTCACGCCCGGCACGCTGAGCATCGACGTGTCGGACGACGACGAGACGATTTTCGTCCACACGCTGGACATCGACCACCCCGACGAGGTGGCCGAGGGCATCCGGGAGGGGCTGGAAGAACCCATCGTGGGAGCCGTGGAATGATAGAGCTCGCCGTTCAGATAAGCCTCGTCATGATGGGCGCCTCGGTGCTCCTCGCGTTCATCCGCCTCGCCAAGGGCCCCACGACGTCGGACCGCGTGGTGGCGGCGGACACCCTCGCCACGAACGTGCTCGGCGTCATCGCGCTCTTCGCCATCCAGACGCACAACAAGCTGTTCATCATCGCCGTGCTCGCCCTGGCTATCCTGAGCTTCGTGGGCACGACGGTGTATGCGAAGTTTTTGGAGAGGGGGAAGATCATTGAGTGACGCACTCGCCGCCATCCTGCTGCTGGGGGGCTCGTTCTTCATGCTGGTCGCCAGCATCGGCCTCATCCGCCTGCCCGACGTCTACTGCCGCATGCACGCGGCCACCAAGGCGACGACCTTCGGCATGGGCGGCATACTGCTGGGCGCGAGCCTCATCTTCCAGAGCACCACCGTCACGACGCAGGCGCTTCTGGCGATTTTCTTCCTGTTCCTGACCGCGCCCGTCGCCGCGCACCTGATATCGCGGGCGGCGTACAAGCGCGGCCCGGATCTGTGCGCCGAGACGACGCACGACGAATACGGAAAGTACCTGGAGGGGCGAAAGTCGGAGGAGGAATCTTCGGATCAGTATGGGGACGCGTAGCAAAGTTACGTAACTCACAGGAAGCCGCCGCCTTTTTCATTACCACCCATTCATACAAAAAGAATCAGATGCAATGTTGCGCTCAGAGTTCTACGCGCAACATTACAGGGTTACGCGCCACGTAATTTGCGCGTAGAGTTGATAATTGCGCGTATATGTTTTTTTGAGGAGGCGCAAGAAAGGAACGATATGGAGACGCGTAGCGAAGTACCGCCGGGGTCGGTCTCCGGGAAATCATGCGCCGGAAAGGCCTGCCGGGGGGATGTTGAGAAAGCCCCTGCAAAGGAGCAACCCCCCCTACCCCCCCTTGTCAGGGGGGCAAGAAAAAGCAAAACCCCCTCGGCCCGGCGAGGGCACATCGCCTTTTTATACCCCCCTGTCAAGGGGGGGTAGGGGGGGTTGCCTTTATCCCCTGAAAAGGGGCCTTCCCAACAGCCCCCCGGATGCGAATCCGAATCGACGCCATATGAAAGCGGAACACTTCCCCGCAATTGCGCATTTGCTCCATCGCGCCTAAAATCGGGCGCGTTTTTGCCGCCGATATTCATTCATATAGAGGAATTACTCATGAACAGATTCGCGAAGTATGGAGCGGCGCTCATCGCGGCGGCATTTCTAACGATTCCCTCCCTTGGCCAAGCCGCCGAGTGGAGAATCGACCCCACCCACACGACGGTCTCCTTCAAGGTGCGACACCTGGGCGTCACCTGGGTGCAGGGGGAGTTCCAAAGAGTGTCGGGCAAAGTCAGTTACGACCGGAAGAACCCCGGAGCGGCGGCTGCGGATATCGTCATCGACGCCGCCTCGATCAACACGCGCAACGCACGGCGCGACAACCATCTCAGGACCGACGACTTCCTTCTCGTCGAGAAGCATCCCTCCATCACGTTCAAGTCCAAATCCGTGAAGAATGCGGGCGCGGACGGCCTCGACTTGGTCGGGGACCTGACCATCCGCGGCGTCACGAAAGAAGTGGTCCTGAAGGTCGCCGACATCAGCGGGGAGGTCACGACGGGGCGCGGGACCGTCAAGATGGGCGCGAGCGCCACCACCCGGATCAACCGCAAGGAATTCGGGGTGAAGTACAACCGACTCCTCGAAGCGGGCGGGCTCGTCGTGGGGAACGAGGTGCGGATCACCATCGACGTGGAGTTGAACAAGTCATAGCGCGAGGACGCTCCGCTTGAATGGATCTCGCCGCCGAATCGGGCTGCATGATTTCCGGGCGGCGCGCCCTAAGATGAGATCGACCGGGCATTCCGGGTCGCTTACCACCGTCTGAGCGCCCGGATAAACGCCTTTCTGGTTCTGCCCTTCGAAGACATGGACCGCGCTACGCTAAAGACGCGCCTCGACGCCATCAGCCGTATATGAGGGAGTGAACCGATGGGCCGCAAACTCCTTGCCGAAGCAGTCGGAACCGCGTTTCTGCTCGCGACCATCGCGGGCTCGGGCATCATGGGCGAAGCCCTGGCGAACGGGCAGGCGGGCGCAGCGCTCCTGCCGCACTCACTGGCGATAGGCGCGATTCTTTTCGTCATGATCACCCTGCTCGGGCCGGTCTCGGGCGCGCACTTCAACCCCGCGGTCACCATGGTCTTCGCCTTGAACGGGGAGATGGAACAGCGCGAGGCCGCGCCCTACGTCGCCACGCAAATCCTCGCGGGCATCCTGGGCGTACTCGCCGCGCATCTTATGTTCGACCTGGACATCGCTCAGGTCTCGGTGAAACAGCGGGCCGGGATCGGCCAGTGGTCGGCAGAGGTAATCGCGACGGCGGGGCTCATCTTCGTCATCCTGGGCGGGCTGCGAACGAACCCCGCCTACATCCCCGCGATGGTGGGACTCTACATCATGTCGGCCATCTGGTTCACGGCCTCGACGAGCTTCGCCAACCCGGCGGTCACCATCGCACGGGTTTACACCAACACGTTCTCGGGCATTCAGCCGTTCGACGCGATCCCCTTCGTCATCGCCCAGTTTATTGGCGCGTTCTGCGGCTGGCGGCTGGCGAAAGCCGTCTGGCCCGAGGAGCGATGAACCGGGGCGCGCGTTCCGAGCCTGCGGCGCACTCTTCGCCGCTTGTCTTGACAAAAATTGTGGTATACTTCCGTCTCCGACTCAGGCCGGATTCACTGTAAAAACCGAAGACTCATGACACAGAAGCCCCCTTGGGGAAAACCTGGAGGATATACCAATGACAATGAAGAAAACGACACTCTTTGCCGTCGCCTTCGGCTTGGCACTCGCCGTCCTGGCGGCGCCCCTCGGCGCGGTCGCGCTCGAGAAGAAGCTCGTCATCGTGACGTCCTATCCGCCGGATACGACGACCACCGTCAAGAAGGCGTTCGAGAAGAAACACCCCGGCGTCAAGGTCGAGATGCTCAAGAAAAAGACCACGGCCGGCATCAAGTATTTACAGGAAACCGCCTCGAACAACCGCTCCGACATGTTCTGGGCATCCGCGCCCGACGCTTTCGAAGTGCTCAAGGGCGACAACCTCCTGCAGAAATACAAGGTGAAGATCAAGGGCATTCCGAAGAAGGTGGGCGCCTTCCCGATCAACGACCCCGAGGGCTACTACAAGGGGTTCGCGGCCTCGGGCTACGGCATCATGTGGAACACCCGCTACTTGAAGGCCAAGAAGCTGCCTGAGCCCAAGACCTGGGCCGATCTGGCCAAACCCGTCTACCACGGCCACGTCGGCATGAGCGCGCCTTCGCGTTCCGGCACCACCCATCTGACGGTGGAGACCCTCCTGCAGGGCAAAGGCTGGGAGAAGGGCTGGGCCGAGTGGAAGGCCATCGCAGGTAACTTCAAGACCGTCACCGAGCGCAGCTTCGGCGTGCCCGACGGCGTGAACTCGGGCCAGTTCGGCTTAGGCATCGTGATCGACTTCTTCGGGCTCTCGTCCGAGGCTTCGGGCTTCCCGGTGAAGTTCATCTACCCGCCGGTGACGACGCTGGTGCCCGCGAACATCGCCATCGTCAAGAACGCGCCGCATCCCAAGGCCGCGGCGGCGTTCATCGAGTTCCTGCTCTCGCCCGGGGGCCAGGAGGTGCTGCTCGACAAGAAAATCAGGCGCCTGCCCGTGAACCCGGCGACCTACGCCAAAGCGCCCGCTGACTTCCCGAACCCGTTCAAGGACAAGTCCATCGGCGCCGCGGTCAAGTTCGACCTGCAGCTCTCCAAGAACCGCTACAACGTCATCAACTCGCTCTTCGACGTCATGGTCACCTACCGCTTGAGCGACCTGCGCGCGGCGACCAAGGCCATCCAGGCCGCCGAGGCCCAGATGAGCGGCAAGAAGAACATGGCGGCCAGCAAGCTGATCGATGAGGCGAAGGCGCTCGTTGCCAAGGTGCCCATCACCGCGGCACAGGCGAGCAAGAAGGAATTCAACGCGATCTTCAAGAAGAAGCGCAAGAAGGCGACCACGAAAGTGACGGGCCGCCAGGCGGAGATCGAACGCGAGTGGGACGCGCAGGTCAAGGCCAACTACGCCAAGGCCAGGGCGCTGGCCGAGAAGGCGGCGTCCATGCTGTAGCCCTCGCGCTTGCGCGGAGAAGGGGGAAGAATGTCTCTGGAAGCGATGGCGCGCGGCCAGTGGGGGCCGGCGGCGGTGGGCCTCATCGTCGGCCTGTTCCTGCTCGCCTTCCTGGTCGTGCCCGTCGTGAACGTGATCTACGTCGCCTTCCAGGACCCGAATACGGGCGCGCTGACGCTCATCAACTTCGTCGACTTCTTCCGCAACAGCCTGTTCCAGGAATCCGCCATCAATTCGATCTACGTCGCATTGATGGCGGTGGTGCTGGCGTCGATTTTTGCGCTCCCGCTCTCCTATTTCACGACGCGCTTCCATTTCGGCGGTGCCATCCTCATCCAGACGCTGGGCGTGCTCCCGCTCATCATGCCGCCCTTCGTCGGCGCGGTGGCCATGCTGCTGCTGCTCGGGGAGAACGGCTCGGTCAACCTGCTGCTCGATGAGTGGTTCGGCTTCACGATTCCCTTCATGGAAGGGCTGAACGGCGTCATCCTGGTCGAGAGCATCCACTATTTCCCGTTCATCCTCATGAACCTCTCGGCCTCGCTCAACAGCATCGACCGGTCGATGGAGGAATCCGCCCAGAACCTGGGCGCGAGCGGGGTGCGCCTGTTCCGGCGCATCGTGTTCCCGCTGGCGATGCCGGGCTACGTCGCGGGCGCATCGCTGGTGTTCCTGAAGGTCTTTGACGACATCGGCACGCCGCTCCTGCTCAACATCAACAACATGCTGGCGCCCCAGGCCTACCTGCGAATCGCTTCCATCGGCATCTCGGACCCGATGGGCTACGTGATCTCGGTCATCCTCGTCATTTTCTCCCTGCTTGCGCTGTGGATCTCGTTCCTGGCGCTTCGGGGCAAGGACTACGCCACCGTCCAAAAGGGCGGCGGCGGGCTGATGAAGCGCGACTTGAGACCCTGGGAGAAGGCCGGCTGCTACGGGGTCGTTATCTTCATCCTGCTGCTGGTGCTCTCGCCGCACTTCGGCCTCGCCATTCTCTCGCTCGGCACGGTCTGGTCATTCAGCGTGCTGCCAGACGCCTACACGTTCTCGCACTATATGCGCGTGGTCTCCGAATCCTCGGAGTTCATCACGAACACGCTGCTCTACGCCGGCCTCGCCGCGGGCATCGACGTGCTGTTCGGCACGGCCATCGCCTACATCGTGCTGCGCACGAACCTGATCGGCCGGAAATGGCTGGACTACGCTGCGATGGGAGCGGTGGCGATACCCGGCGTGGTGCTCGGCATCGGCTACCTGCGCACCTTCTACGCGTTCAACGTGCCGATCATCGACAAGCCGCTGGCGTCGTGGTGGGTCATCATCGTCGTCGCCCTCGCCATCAGGCGCCTGCCCTACGCGCTGCGCGCCTGCGTCGCGGCGCTGCAGCAGTTGAGCGTCATGCTCGAAGAGGCCGCCGAGAACCTGGGGGCGACCAAGGGCCGCACCATCTACCGGGTCGTCGTGCCGCTGATGTCGGGCGGCATCGTGGCCGGTTTCGTCACCAGCTTCGCCACCGCGGCGGTCGAGCTTTCGACGACCATCATGCTCGTCTCGCAGGAATCGGACGCGCCCCTCGCCTTCGGCATTTACGAGTTCATGCAGTCGGCGGCTGGGCGCGGCCCGGGCGCCGCACTCGGCATCATCGCCGTGCTCATCGTCGGAATCGCGACCTACGTCTCGCACCGCATCATCCAGCGCAAGGAAACGCAGCAAACGCCGGACATGGCCATCGTAGCGGGGGTATGAGCATGGCATCGCAAAACGCCGCCAGCGTCGTCATCGAGCAGTTGAGCCTCGCCTACGACACGACCGACGTGCTGAAAGACGTGAACCTGCGAATCGAACCGGGCGAGTTGTTCACCTTCCTCGGCCCCTCGGGCTCGGGCAAATCGACCCTGCTGCGCGCGGTCGCGGGCTTCGGCCCGACGCCCCGCGGTCGCATCCTCATCGGCGAGGACGACGTGACGCGGCTGCCGCCCTGGCGGCGCAACGTCGGCATGGTGTTCCAGTCCTACGCGCTCTGGCCGCACATGACGGTGCGCAGAAACGTCGCCTTCGGCCTCGAGGAGCGCAGGACGCCCTCTGCCGAGATACCGAAGCGCGTCGATGCGGCGCTGGACATGGTCGGCCTTCTGGAACTTAGCGAAAGGCGACCGTCTCAGCTGTCCGGCGGTCAGCAGCAGCGCGTCGCCCTCGCCCGCACCATCGTCGTCGAGCCCCGCGTGCTGCTGCTCGATGAGCCGCTCTCGAACCTCGACGCCAACCTGCGCGTACAGATGCGCCGCGAGATTCTGGATTTACAGCGCGAACTCGCGCTCACCACCATCTTCGTCATCCACGACCAGGAAGAGGCCAACACCATCTCGGACAGGATAGCCGTGCTCGACGAAGGCGTCCTCCAGCAGGTGGGAATGCCCATGGAACTCTACGACGAACCGGTCAACCGCTTCGTCGCCCACTTCCTGGGCACGGCGAACCTCATGGAAGGGCGCGTCGAGACGGGGGATGACGGCGCGCGTTTCGCCGCGGCGAACGGCATCGTCCTGCCGCTGGCGGGAGAGTCCCACCCGGCGGGCGGGGAGCGGACCGCCGTGTTCCGGCCCCAGGACGTCGCCATCGCGGCATCCGGCGAGACAGTGCCCGGAATCGTCCTGACCGGCCGGGTGCAGCACCGTGAATTTCTCGGCAACCTCCTGCGCTACTCCGTCGCCATCGGCGAGGACATCCTGCTGGTCGACGACACCCACCACCCGGGCCGCCGCGCCTTCGCCGTGGGCGATGAGGTCGTGGTAGGCCTCCGCGGCGAGCAGGTGCGCATCCTGGAGCCTTGAGAGAGCGAGCCGCCGCGCATCAGGGGAAAAGCAACCCCCTTGAAAGGGAAATCCCATAAAACCAACCCCCCCTACCCCCCCTTGTCAGGGGGGCAAGAAAAAGCAAAACCCCCTCAGCCCGGCGAGGGCGCATCGCCTTTTTATACCCCCCTGACAAGGGGGGGTAGGGGGGGTTGCTTTTGTCCTCTGACAAGGGGGACTTTTTCAACAACCACCCCTTGAAACGACCATCTGAAAGCCCGCGAGAGCGTGAACCCCCGGCGGGCTTGCCATTCCCGCGCCGATGGTGGATTCTCCCCCGAAATCTGAAACGGCCTCATCGAATCTGGAGTCAGAACGAATGTCGGAACCGAAAAGCGTTTTCATCGAAAGAGGCGGCGTGCGGCTGCACGCCCTGGACCACGGGAGCGAGGGGGAGGACAGGCCCATCATCCTCATGCTGCACGGCGCCGCGGCCCACGCGCGCTGGTGGGATCACATCGCCCCCGGTTACAGGGACATGCTCCGGCCCGTGGCGACGGATCACCGCGGCCACGGGGACACCGGTTGGCAGGATGAATACATCTTCGAGGACCTGCTGCGCGACGTTACCGCCTGGGTGGAGTGGGCCAAAGAGGCGAGCGGCAGGAAACCCTGGATGCTGGCCCACTCGATGGGCGGCGTCATCGCGCTGAACCTCTTCGCGCTCGAGCCGCCTGATATCGAGGGCTTGATCGTCGTGGATTCCCCGCTTAAGACGACGGACGCGATCCTGGCCGAGGTGCGCGCGTTCGGGAACCGCCCCGCCAGACCCTGGGCGTCGCGGGAGTTGTTCGTCGAGAAATTCAGGCTCCTGCCCGCGTCGGACAAGGTGAATCCCGAGACCATCGCCCACATCGCGCGCCACGCCGTGCGGCCGAACGGCGACGGCGGATGGACGGTCAAGGCGGACAGGCGCTTTCACGCCACCCGCCCCGAAACGGATCAGCGCGCGGGCTGGCGGCGTGTCAGTACCCCCGCCCTCCTCGTTGCGGGGGAACTATCGGACCGCCTGAAATCGGATTCCCTCGAATGGGTGCGCGAGAAGGTTCCCCACGTGGAGACCGCCGTCATCCCGGGCGCGCACCACCACGTCTTCATGGACGAGCCGGATGCCTTCATCCGCGTGACGCGTGATTTTCTGGAGAGGAAGCTCGCCGCTGCGAGCGAGCCGAGCGCATCTCAGAAGGCCTGACGACTTCCTGAAAGCCCCTTCCTGTGAGGGTTGTCACTTCCTGCCGAAGTTAAAGGATTAACTCCCCCCTTGAGGGGGAGTCGGTGAGGTAAGGGCGCAAGCCCGCAAGCGAACCGGTGGGGGGAGTTTTTTCTGTGGCATGTCCCCCCACCGAATCGGCCTTCGCCCAAGGGCTCGGCCTCTTCGACTCCCCCTCAAGGGGGGAGTTAATCCTCTCTGCTGAATTGGAACAAACCTCAAGGGGGAGAATGTTGTCTCCTGCCCCTCAATCAGTTTCATTCGCCGAATCACGAAATCGGGCCTTTCCAACAACCCCTGCAAAACGCCTCCCTACTCCGTAACAGCCAGCGGCGCCATGGCCTCGATGTCGCTCACGCAGTCGATGACGACGGGCCGGTTCGCGCTGAAGGCCCGGTCGAGCGCGCTCTTGAGTTCGCCCGGCTTCTCCACCCGGATGCCCAGCGCGCCCATGGATTCGGCGATCTCGGCGAAATTCACCTCGTTCAGCGTCCAGAGCTCATAGGCCTGCTTCGTCTGCTCGCCGCCGTAGGCGCGGTCGAAGCCCCGCTTGGACTGGTTGCCCGAGGCGTTGTTGTTCACCAGCGTCACGGCGTTTATCTTCCAGCGCACGGCGGTCTCGATCTCGGACAGGTGATACCAGAAGCCCGAATCGCCGTTGAAGGTGAGCACCGGCCGCTCCGGCACGGCGCACTTGGCCCCCAGGCCAGCCGAGAATGCCCAGCCCAGGTGGCCCGCGCTCCGCATGTAACTCTGGTCGGGGTGCGAGAGGTCGTACATGCCGCCCATCCACATGCCCGAGTGGCCCGTATCGGCCAGCACGACGCAGTCGGACGGCAGTGAATCCGTGAGCTCCTGGCAGATGCGCTCGGGGCGCATGGGCGCGGCGTCCGATTCGAGGTATTCGGTGAACTCATCGCGCCAGCCCTGCACGTAGCCCTGCGCCCGCTCCACCCAGCCCGCGCGCGAGGCGGCGGAATCCCCGCTCGCCGCGTCGAGCATCTTCTGGAGGCTCACCCTGGCGTCGCCCAGGACGGCGGCTTGAAGCGGGTAGTTGCGCGCGAGCGCCTCTGGTTCGATGTCGAGTTGAATCGCGGGCGTGCCGATGGGCGGCACGGCCCAGAAGTGGGTCGTCATGCCGCCCGTCTCGGTGCCGACGAAAAAGACCAAGTCGGCCGCGTTCACGACCCGGTTCGCGCTCTTTCTCGAATAGGTGCCCACCACGCCGACGGAGAGCGGGTGGTTGCCGGGGATGTTGTCCTTGCCGTTCAGAGAGGTCGCCACCGGGATGTTCAGCTTCTCGGCCAGGGCGATGAGTTCTTTGGAAGCGCCCGACGAGCGAACCCCGCCGCCCGAGACGATGACGGGCCGCTCGGCCTTCTCCAGCAGTTCGACCGCTTTTTTCACGCGCGCCATTTCCGGTTCAGGCCTGTATGGAGGTAGTTCCTTGAAATCTTCCTCGATGATCACCTCCATCTCGGCCTCTTCGATGTCGAGCTGGCCTTCGTTCCCTGCGAACTGGAGGTGCACCGGCCCCGGGCATCCAGACATTGCGGTGCGGAAGGCCTGCCGCAGCATGTCCGGGAAGCGCGAGGCGTCGTCCACCGTGGCGTTGAACTTCGTCACCGGCTCGAAGGCGGGAACGTCGTCCACCTCCTGGTAGACCTTTCGGAACTTGGTCTCGGGCACGCGCCCGCCCGTGAAGGCGAGGACGGGGGCTTTCGCCAGATAGGCGTCCCTTAAGCCCGCCGCCAGGTTCAGCGCGCCGATGACCTGCGCCATGCAGACGCCCGGCTTCTTGCCGGCGCGGGCGTAGCCGTCCGCCATGTAGGCGGCGGATTTCTCGCCGTGCGTCTGGATGCGGGCGATGTTCGTGCGCTCTTCCATCTCGGCCATCGAGCGCCTGAGAACAGCGGGAACCAGAAAAGTGTGCGTAACGCCATAGCCCTTGAGCATCTCGGCCATGACCTGGGCGCCTGTCATTTTCGGCATTTGCAATTTCTCCTTGTCTTTACAAAATATTTTCTTGGGACGACGAAATACGAAACCACCAGTTTCGGATTTTTCAGGGAATACCGGTTAGAATTATCAGCTAAGGGCGAGAAAATCCAGCCCCCAGCGCATCGCGCACGGCGGCGGGAATCTCACGCATGTCCTCCACCACGGCGGCGCCCGCCTCTTTGAGCAGCGCCTTTTTCCGCGCGGGCGAACCCTCGCCGCGCTCGATGATGGCCGCCGCGTGGCCGAAGCTCACCCCCTGCGGGGCGGACTCGTTCACCATCCCCGCGATGAAGGCGACCACCGGCTTGGTGAAGCCGCCGTCATTCATGAGCCGCGCCGCGTCCTCTTCGGCGCACGAGCCGGGTTCTCCGAACAGGACGACGCACTCCGTATCCGGGTCCTCCTCGAACAGGGGCATGAGTTCACTGAAAGGAGCGCCCACCATCGCGTCTCCTCCCACGCTCACGTAGGTGCTCTGGCCGATGCCCTCGCGCGTCAGGAGCCAGCAGGTCTCGCTGCCCATCCCGCCGCTTCTGCTCAGCACACCCACCGGCCCGCGCCGGAACAGGAGGTTCGTGACGGGCAAACCCCCGCCCGTGCCGCCCATCTTGGCCCGTCCGGGACTGATAACGCCCTGGCTGTTGGGGCCCACGAGCCGCGCGCCCGCGCGCCGGGCGTGGGCGATCATCCGCGCCACGTCGTGCTGGGGGACGCCCTCGGCGCATACGAGGATCATCGGAACACCCGCTTCCGCCGCCTCAATCGCCGATTCCGCGGCGGCGGCGGCCGGCACGAACAGGACGGCGGCGTCCGCCGGATGATCACCCAGAGCCGTGGTGAACGAGTCGTAGACGGGCACGCCGTCGCAATCCTCACCCGCGCGTCCGGGCACCACGCCGGCTACGACATTCGTGCCGTACGCCCGCATGAAGCCGGTGTGGGCGCGCGCCTGCCAGCCGGTGATGCCGGCCACGACGACGCGCGTATTCTCATCTAAGAGAATGCTCACCGCGCGCCTCCTGTGCTCGTCCACGGCTCCCCGCGTTTGACGGCTTCCACCTGCGCGACGATGCGCTCGGCGGCCTCTTCGAGCGTCACCTCGTCTCCCAGATACTGAAGGCCGGGACAACTCTCCGCTATCTCCCTCGCCTCCTCACCGCCCGCGCCCGCGAAGCGCACGATGAAGGGGAATTTCGCGAGGTCGACCCCCGTCTCCTCCACAGCGCGGGCGATGGCGCGGACTTTGAGCTGCACGCGAGAGAAACTCGTGATGTTGCTGCCCGCAAGCGCGCCCTTCACGTTCGGCATACGGAGAATCTCTTTGGTGATCTCGTAATACTTCTCCTCAAGCGGCCCCGGCGTGATGTCGAACGCCGTGGCGGGCTTGCCGCCCAGGCGCGCCATGGTGTCGAGCAGGTACAGGCCGCCCCCGCCCCCGCTCCACATGAGGGCGATCTCCCCGTCCTCGATCTCCGTGAAGCGCGCCGTGTTGAATGGCGGGACCCTGGCGTCGATCTCGGCGACCCGCGCCTCGGCGGGGGTGGGCGGCCGCCAGCCGCCGCCCGAGTCCTCATCCAGCAACGCTTCCAGTTCGGGATGGCGGAACAGGGCGTCCGCGTCCAGATCGAGCACGCACGCGGCGGCGACAACTTCATCCATATCGGTCAGGACGATCGGGTTGACTTCCAGAAGCCGCGCATCGCTCTTTCGGAAGAGCGCGTAGCATGCTTCCAGAGCCATCGCCGCACGGTAGAGGCCCTCCCCGTGCACGCCCATCGCGCGAAGGAACGAGACGCACCGCTCCTCGCTCAGGCCCTCCAGGATATCGACTTCGAGACGCTTCAAGGCGTCCGGGTTATCTTCCAGGAGCGCCTCGATCTCCACGCCGCCCTCGGTGCTGAACATCACGAGCGGCCCGCGCGATGCGCTGTCGAAGGCGATAGAGAGATACCACTCCTGCGCTATCGCGACCCTTTCCTCCACCAGCAGGCGTTTCACGGGGAAATGATGCACGGTGCGCCCCAGGAGCTTCCGCGCCGCGTCTTCCGCCTCACCGGGCGTATCCGCAGCGAGAATCGCCCCCGCCTTGCCGCGCTTCCCGGCGGGCACCAGGGCCTTCACCATCACGGGGCCCCCTATGGCGCGCGCGGCATCCGCCGCCTCCTCCGCAGTGCTCGCAGAACGCCCTTTGGGAACGCGCACGCCCGCATCGCTCAGAAGCGCTTTGGCCCTGTCTTCGAACACGCGGGGCATGACTATCTCACCGGAACTGGAAAAAGAGTCGCTTACAGGATGGCCACGGGCCGGACGGGCGAGCCCGTGCCGCCGCGCACCTTGAGCGGCAGACAGACGAAGAGAAACTCATGCGCCCGCGCCCGGCTCAACTCTTCGAGCACGGCGACTTCGAGCAGGTGGATTCCGCTGTCCACCAGCATGTGGCAGTGCACCGGCAGGGAGGGGGCGGGCAGCACCTCGACCGCGAAGTTATCGCTCCCCGCCATGAAGATTCCTTGATCCGAGAGCCATTTGGCGGCGTCCAGGTCGATCCCGGGCACGCCGCCTTTTTGGTGATAGTAGTCCCGGCCCGGCCAGTGGCGCATGTGGCCGGTGCGCACGAGGACGACGTCGCCCTCTTCTATCCTGACGCCCTGGGCTGCTGCGGCGGCTCCCAGTTCCTCTTTCGTGACGGGCCGGCCCGCTTCGAGCACGTCTTTTTTCAAGTGCGCCGCCATGTCGATCATCACGCCGCGCCGCACCACGGGCGCGACGCTTTCGATGCCGTGGGTTTTCAAGCCTTCGGTCTTGCTCTGGTGCTCGGCGGCGTCCAGGCCGCCGTGGAGCTTCATGTCGCGCGCGACGTGGCCCAGGGCGTCGATGTGCGTGCCCGTGTGGCCGGTGCAGAAGAACGTATCCACCGCCGAGCACGCGCCGCCCGCGTACATGAAGTCGCCGTGCTCCCTGATCATCGAGTACCCGAACGGGCCGTGGAGCGGCACGTGGGGCATTCCGGGAAACAACTCGACGCCCAGATCGAACACTCTGCTGCCGCGCGCGATGGCGCGCAGGTCTTCCAGGTTCATGATTCCCTCACTCTGGCACTCAAGGAACTGCGAGTTGATGGGCCTTATTTACGTTTCAGCTACTATAGCTTTGCGTCTCCCCATCGGGCAAGGTAAACAGGGATGGAGATGGAAACGCGGCTTATCGAACCTCCCCGGAGCAGAGGCGCATGAATCTGGCGGCGTACATTCACCCGGCTTTTCAGATCATCACCCTCTCGCTGGGCCTGATTGTGCTTGCGAACGGCCTGCGCGTGAGGCGCTCGCGCAAGGGGGGCGCCGGCCCCGAGACGGCGCGGGTCGCCCGCCTTCACATGCGGCTCGGGCGTTGGTTTATTGCTCTTTTCTCCGTGGGCTACGCACTGGGGTTGGGGGGGATGCGCTTCGCCCTGGAAGGCCCCCTCTACGAGACGGCGCACAGCTATTTCGCCACCCTGACGCTCGTCCTGTTCTGGACGACGGCCTGGCTGGGCCGGAAGCTGAGGAAAAATCCGGGTAAAGATGATCTAAGGCAGCTCCACTCCTACTGCGGCTTTCTGGCCGTCTTTATCGCCCTGTTCGTCGCCGTTCTTGGGATGCGGCTGCTCCCCTAGCCCTCTGGACTCTGATATAGTGCGCTCTGCGCCGCCGCCTCACGAGGCAGAATCCATGACCCTGTTCCCCTTCCTGTTGCCGCATCGAACGTATCTCATCGAGGAGGTAGAGCCATGCTGAGAAAATCGAGGCTCGTCCTCCCCGGCGCGCTCCTGAGCGCCTCGATATGGGCCGCCCTTCCCGCCCATGCGGCGAACGCACCCAAGAACCCGTGCGCCGCAAACCCCTGCGCAGCCCAGAATCCCTGCGCACCGAGCAACCCCTGTGCGCCCCAAAACCCCTGTGCGCCGAAGAACGCCTGCGCCAGGACGGAGAAGAACCCGCGCATCGTCAAACCGTCCACCTCCCCTGCGGGCGGCGAGGCCCGGGCGGCGAGCAAAGAGCCGGCCATCACGCATCCGCCTTCCCTCTCCACCCGGAAGCGCGACGTAAGCGTGAAAGACGCCGTCGCCCGGGGCAGGAAAATCTTCCGCAGCACCGGCTGCGTCAGCTGCCATCCCAGGGGACGCACCATCCGGGGCACAGTGGTGGACGTAAAGGGCGCGAGATATCCCGTTCCGGTTCCCACGCTCATCGGAGCGGCGGACCACTTCCCGCGCCTGAGCCCTGCGGGACAGGTGGCGAGCGTCGGGCAGTTCAACGACTGGTGCGCCAGGACGTTCATCGGCAACCCGTCCATGAACCCCTATTCGCAGGAATACAAGGACCTGGAAGCCTATGTGGTTTCACTCACACCCGCGCGGTACGAGCGCATGCTCGAGTGGGAGGCGAAGCGCAAGGCGTTCATGAAGACGGCGCAACCCGCGGTCGCTGGCGCAAACCCCGGCGGAGGCGACCTCGCCTCGCCGAAGAATCCCGGTGGGGATTCTCCCATTGCGAGAAACTCAGGCGAACCTGCGAATCCGTGTGCGCCGAACAACCCCGGCGCGCCCGCGAATCCATGCGCCGCCACGAACCCGTGCGCACCCCAAAGCCCAGGCGCGTCCAGCAATCCGTGCGCTGCACAAAACCCTTGCGCTCCCCAAAACCCTTGCGCCGCCAAAAACCCTTGCGCGAAGAAATAATGGTGGCTTGGCCGGCATAATCGGGTGAGCAACCGGTGCGCTCGAGACTCAGCCTCCAATCCGTATCGACGAGACCGCTGGAAGAGGATAGGAAATGAAGTTTTTAAGGGAAAAGGGGGTGTGGATCGCCCTGGCTTGTTCATTCAGCCTCACCGCGCCCGCCGCCTCTCTTGCGGCCAGGAGAATACCCCCGAATCCCGAGACGGCGAAGGAAAACGGCGGGGACTATCGGCGGGGCAAGAAAATTTACGGGGAGATCTGCTTTTCCTGCCACGGGGTTAAGGGCGACGGCAAGGGGCCGATCTGGCGGACGGTGAGGCCGAGGCCCCAGGTGTTCACCAGCCCCTACATGAAGCGCATGACGGATGACTACATGTTCGCCGTCGTGAAGTTCGGCAAGATGAACGTACTCAAAAACCGGACCAAGGGCCACAAGGTGAAAAACGGCGTCCCCACCGCCATGCCCTCCTTCGGCGAAGCACTCGATGACGGGCAGATAAGGAAGCTCATCAGGTGGGTGCGCGGCTTCAGCAAAGGGGACCAGCCGAAAGACGCGGTGAGCCGGGAAATCTTCACCGACGCCTGCTCCCAGTGCCACGGCGAAAAGGGCCTCGGGAACGGCGCCCGCCCCGTGGAGGATCAGGACCCCGGGAAACCGTTCATCAGCCACATCCAGCCGCCGCCGATGAACTATCACTTAAAAGAACAGATGGCTCGCTTCGGCGACGGGTTCCTCTTCTGGGTCATCAAGCTCGGCCGCATCGACGCCAGCGAGATAAAGAAGTTCAATTTCATGCAGTCCTACGGCCACCTGCTGAAAGACGAGGACATCTGGTCGGTCGTCCGCTACGTCCGCGAAGCGTTCATCAACGGAAAGCCGAGAAAGGAAAAATAGGCGGCGCGGCGGAAACACTACCCCTCCCTTCGCCGAGGAGTGATGAACGATGCGCTTGTGGAGCCTTCATCCCGGATATCTGGACGCCAGGGGCCTCGTCGCCCTGTGGCGAGAAGCCCTGCTCGCCCAGGCGATTCTGGCGGGCGAGACGAAGGGCTACCGCCGACATCCCCAACTGGAGCGGTTCCGGGGTGGAGCCAGGCCCGCCGCCCTCATCGCCGGATACCTGAGAGCCGTGCATGCGGAATCCATCAAGCGCGGCTACCGCTTCGACAAAACCAAGATAGGCCGCAGCCGAACTTCCAAGCATTTAGACGTTACGAGCGGCCAACTCGAATTCGAATGGCGTCACCTGATGAAAAAGCTGGAAACCCGTGCGCCGGAGCAATACGAGAAATACCTGTCGGAGGAGAGTCCCCTTCCCCATCCCCTGTTTCGCGTTACGCCCGGTGGCGTCGCCGACTGGGAGCGGCCTTAGAGGCTCAATTGCGGGGCGAGACGCGCCGCGCGGTTTGTGAGAAAATGTGCGCGTCGCCCGAAATCTCCGTTTCCCGGGAGTCTCATGATGCGTTTCGACCATGAAGCATCGCGCGAGGAAATCACCTCTTTTTGCGAACGCTGGCAAGTCACGCAGCTCGACGTCTTCGGCTCGGCGCTGCGCGAGGACTTCGGCCCCGACAGCGACGTCGACCTCCTCGTCAGCTTTGAGGAAAGCGCGCGCCATACGCTCTTCGACATGGTCCGGATGGAGGAGGAATTAAAGGGGATTTTCGGACGCGATGTGGATCTCGTCGAGCGCGCAGGGGTCGAACAAAGCCGTAACCATATCCGCCGCGAAGCCATCCTCCAGTCCACCGAGACGATTTATGCGGCGTGAAGAAGCCTGGCTGATCGACATGCTGCAGGCGGCGCGCGAGGCGGCGGCGTTCGCCGACGGTTTGAGTTTCGCGGAGTTCAAGCAAAACCGCATGGCGCAACTCGCCATCCTGAAAGCCATAGAAATCGTCGGAGAAGCCGCCTCCCAAGTCGGCCCTGACGCCAAAGAGGCACACCCCAATATCCCATGGCCCGAAATCATCGGCATGCGAAACCGCCTTGTGCATGGATATTTCAACGTCAACCTGATGCGCGTGTGGGAGACCGTCCAACAGGACATCCCCCAACTCATTTCCCGGCTCGTACGGCTCGCGCCGCCGGGGTCTTAGCCTAACACTCCCCCATCCCCCGCCCAGACCTTGACGAGGGTGTGAAACTCCCCGTTTTCGCCGAACCGGTCGATGCGCTCCGGCAGGCGCGTCATCATCGCGCGGTCGAAGCGCTGCCCGACGCGCACGACGCCGCGCGCCTCCTCCGTCACCGCCGACACCTCGCAGACCGCGCCGCTCGCTTCCAAGTCGTCCATCAGTTCATCATACGGCGCGCCCCACAGCGGGAAGTGGAGCGATGCGCCGAGATCGGCGGCCAATTCCCGGAACGCCTCGACACGCCAGTCGCGTATGTGTTCGAGATGGAGGTCGCCGAAGACGAAGCGCGCTACCTTCGGAATCATGCGAGCCGCCTCGGCGATGCGCGCCTCATACGCCTCTCCCGGATGGAGGGGTACGCCCAGCAAGGGGACGCCCAGGTATTCCGCCTGGCGCGCCACCAGTTCGATATCGAGTTCCTGGTGCGCGATTTTCCGGCTCGCCGCGTCGAAGGTAGTGAGTAGAACGATTGGTCTTTGGCCCTCGCGCTGCAAGGCCCGCCAGGTGAGATAGCTGTCCTTACCCCCGCTCCAGAAGAGCACGTCGGCGGGCTCCGCGGGAGGTTCCGCGCCCGTCATCCAGGTGGACCGGCGGGCGGGGCGGGGGCGTTCTTCCACCGGCACCGCCTCGTGGGCGTAGGGACAGTGGCGGCAGCCGCTGCCGCAGCAACTCCCGCGCCTGCGCAGCCCGACCTCGGTGAAGACGCGCCACCCCGTCTCGGGGTCGACGTAGAACTCCTCACCATTGCGGCACGCGCGCTCATGGAGAATCGCCCAATTGTTCTCGTTCATCACTCGTTCCGGTGGGTATCAGGACACACGCGCTTCGAGACGCTCCCATCCCGCGCCCTCGTGGCCGAAGGCGAAAGCGTCAGGATGGAGAATCTCCGCGAGAATCTCGGCGGATTCGACAAGCCTCGGCCCCGGTCGGTTGAAGAACTGGTTCCCGTCCGTGACGAACACTTGCCCCTTTTGGGCGGCTTCGAGGCGCGTCCACTCCGGCCGCCCGGTGAGCGCGGGCAATTCGCGTCTCGAGCGCGCGATGTCGAAACCGCACGGCATCAGCACGATGGATTCAGGCCTGGCTTCTTCCAGCGCCTCCCATTCGAGCCAGGCGGAGTGTTCGCCGGCGACGCCCAGGACGTCCACACCACCCGCGATCTCCACGAGCTCGGGCACCCAGTTGCCCGCCGCCATGAGCGGGTCGTACCACTCGATGCAGGCGACACGCGGACGGTGCCCCGTCTCCCGCGCACGCCCGGAAATGGCTGCAAGCCTTGTTCGGGATTCATCCAGTAGTGCGTTGCCCCGCTCACTGACTCCCAGGGCTTTTGCAACTGATGCAATATCGCGCCAGACGTCTTCGAGCGCATTCGGCTCGAGTGAGAGAACGTCCGGCTTCGAGCGCACCAGTTCGCGCACGGCCGCTTCGACATCCTTGAGGCTCACGGCGCACAACTCGCACTGGGACTGCGTGACCACGAGATCAGGCGCCAGTTCATCGAGCAAGGCGGTGTCGACACTGTAGACCGAGACGGCGTCCTGCAGCACCGCCTTCACGCGCTCGTCAATCTCGCGGCTCGTGCCGTTCGGGTCGAACTTGGGCGCGGTGCAGGGGGGAAGCGCCGCGATTCCGGCGGGGTAGTCGCACTCGTGCGAGCGGCCCACGAGGCGCTCCCCGCATCCCAGGGCGTGGATGATCTCGGTGCTGCTCGGCAGGAGCGATACGACGCGGTTCAAGAACCCGCCCTCCATGCAGGATGAAGTTCGACCTCGCGAATCCTAGCACACCATAAGCGCTCATGCCGTCGCTCGTTCGTCACTCCTTCACCATCAGCCGAAAAGAGAAGAAGAGACGGGATTTTCCAGAGCAATCAGAAATGATTCCTCTTCAAGACTCCATCCCGTCGCTCAAGCGGCTCTCTACTTCCCGCGCCGCCCGCAGCAGCGCGGCAATGAGTTCCTCGCCCACATCCAAGGCACCCTCATATTCTGCGAGGTTGCGCTTGCGGTGGGCTTCGTCCAGCACGCGCCACTGCGCCTGCGGCAAATCGACGGTGTGCTGGAGGCATTGAAAAACCAGATAGCGCGAATCGGAGCGGTAGCCCCGCAGGCGCAACGCGGCGAGCGCCAGCGCATGGGCGGCGTTATAGGCCAGATCGAAACGGCTCTCCAGGCTCAGTTCTTCACGCTCGGCGTCGTTCAGGCGGCGAACGCCCGAGCGGACCAGACCCTCGATTTCCTTATCGGCAGCCGGCTCGCTCTTGAGCCTGCCGATATGCACCAGGTTATCGAGTTGCGGGTGCGTCATCTTCGCTTCGGATGAGAATGATGTGCTCACCGGCGAGCACGTTCTTCAGAAAAGGGTTCCCGGCGGCTCTGCGCTCTTCGAACTCCCGGGACGTGTAAAGCGTGGGGCTGATCCTCCGGGCGAGGCCGGTCTCCACCGGCGAGAGCGCCTCGTAGAGCTCTTCCAGCATCACGCCGTCTGCGACGACGAGCAGGTCGACGTCGCTGTCCGCCGTATCGGTTCCCTCTGCGACCGACCCGTACACCAGGGCGAGCTCGACGCGATCGAGGAGAACCTCCAACGCCCGCCAGATCGGCTCCGTCAGGGCGAGCGTCTTGCGCACGATGCCGCTCACCTCCTCGAACACCGGACAATCCGGATTGGCCTGGTAATGCTTCTGCCTGCCGATAGGGGTGATGCTTACCAGACCGCTTGAGGCGAAGCGCTTCAGTTCACGCTGCACGGCGCCGGAGCCGGACCCCGTCAACCGAATCAGCTCGCTTGCAAAAAAGCTCCGTCCGGGCTGGCCGAAAAGCAGCGTCAGGAGCCGCTGCTGGGTGGTCGTGAACAGCGCACCCGCGAGACCTGTGGATGCGGCGTCGGAGCCGGGTGCCTGACGGCGAGTCATGCGTGAGAGATGTGGCGAAGACAAATTACCCATAATGGGTATTATAATGCCCGATATGGGCATAAATCAAGAGCGGATTCAACTTTTTTAACTACTCGTCCGGGTCCACATTCCCTTTCCGCTCATGCCGCCTCGATGTCGGTATGGGTAAAGTCCTGGCCCTTGAACAGCAGCGGCTCGTCCAGCAGGTCGGAGAGCGCGTAGGCGAAACAATCACCGAAGTTCAGCGATGCCGGATGATTCCCCTTGCCGAAGCGCCGCCATGCGCGCCGGGCCGCTTCCATATGTTCCAGACCAACGGGCACCAATTCGATTTCGGCGTCCCTCAGGAACAAATCGAGTTCGTGCCCCGCCGCCTCGCCGCCGCGGCCTTCCAGGACGATGGCAGTTTCCAGCACGTTGGCGACCGACATCCGGGGGCGCGCGGCCGAGGCGATAGCCTTCTCGTAGCATTCCGCGTCCTGTTCACGGTAGAGAACGGCGAGGAGCGCCGAACTGTCGACGATCACTTCGGCAATCCCCGCTCGTCGTAGAGCACGTCCCCATGCTCCACGGCGGACGGCCCCGGACCCACGAGTTTCGCACAGCGCTCCGCGATGGCGCGCAGTTTTTGAGCGCGAACTTCCGTGTCGCGCAGCCTTTTCTCACGTTCGAGACGTTCCTGCAGGGCGACCGTAATCGCGCCGGTCATCGTCTCGCCGGTCAGTCGGGCCAAATCAGCAGCGAGCCTGCAGGTTTCCTCATTTTTGATGTTGAGACCCATCGCCGACTCCCAGGGTAGAAAAAAAATACTCCTTCTACCCTACGTCAAAACGTCGGCATACGCAACGACACGGCAGCAAAGGCGGGATTGCACAAGACCTGAGACAGTTTCACGGCGACCCGCCCTTCCCCTTGCCGGGCCGCCCGCCCCCTGCTAGCATCCGAGAAATCCACATATCACTTTTTCACGCTTCAGGAGGACGTGCGCGATGGCGGAATTCACCGTAGCCAAGTTCAAGGACGTGTCCGAGGGTCTGCAGGAGGGCCAGTTCGCCGTGGGCGAGCGGGCGAAGGCGAGCGGTCTCGCGGACCTCGACCCCATCTACAGGGATTTGCTGGACATGAAAATCACCGTCACGCTCGGCCTCATCGGCCCCGACGGGCGCGTGAACATGACGCCCATGTGGTTCGACTACGAGGGCGACACGATTCTGGTGAACACCGCCTCGCACCGGCCCAAGTGCGGATGGATACGAAACAACCCGCAACTCACGATCCTCCTCGTGAACCCTGATAACCCCTACCACTGGATGAGCATCAAGTGCACGGTGGTGAACGAGATACACGAGGACGGACCGGGCGGCGAGCGTGCGACGGAGCAGCTCGACCGCATCTGGACGAAATACACGGGCGCGGACCCGCCCTACGCGCTCAGGGACCCCGCAATCGACGAGAAGCGCGTGCTGTTCGAGTGCCGCGTGGACAGGGTGGCCACGTTCGGAAAGCCGGCGTAAGAGCCAGGGTTCACAGGGGCCGCATCCTGTCTTCCCGGGGTTGCCCAATAAACCCCCTTGGCAAGGGTTTGTTGAAAAAGCCCCTGAGGGGTAATGGCAACCCCCTTGAAAGGGAAACCCCATAAAGCAACCCCCCCTACCCCCCCTTGTCAGGGGGGTAAAAAAGGCGATGCGCCCCCGCCGGGCTGAGGGGGTTTGCTTTTTCTTGCCCCCCTGACAAGGGGGGGTAGGGGGGGTTGCTTTTCCGGCAGGAGATTGTTTTCCGGCGTCCCGAGCAACCGCCATCTCGACCTCATCCCGAGTAGGCCCGCAAGGGCCGTATCGAGGGACGCCGCCGTAGGGACAGGTCGCGACCTGTCCCTACAGAACTAACCCCCCTTTCCCCTCTCCTCAGGGGGAAAAAGATACCCCCGACGCGGAGCTTTTCAAGAACTCCTCATCGGTCGGGGTTGACCTACCAGACGCAGCCGCGCGCGGCCACGGGGATCACGGCTTCGAGGACGCCCTCTTCCATGCCGCCGCGTATGCCGTGGTAGACGTCGTAGAGGTTGATGGTCGGGTCGCAGTGGCTGGGCTGGAACAGGAGCGTCTCGCCGATCTCGGGACGCCTCGAAGCCAGGGAGAGTTCCAGCACGCCGTGCTCATCGGACGCCCGCGCGTGCACGGCGCCTTCGAGTTCGAGACAGGGCGCCAGCCCGCTGTCCGAGGAGAGCGCCTTGTGGCCGGCGTCCATCACCACGTGGCCGGGGCCGGGCGCGCTCACCACGGTCGTCAGTACGAAGAGGCTGGGCTTGAAATCGTCATAAGTCTCCGAGTCCTCGCCGCCGATGCTGCCGTAGTGCGAATCCATGAAGAGATAGCTGCCCGCCTGAAGCTCGTTCAGCACGCCCGATTCCGCGTCCCAGCGCCATGAACCCGTGCCGCCGCCGCTCCTGATTTCCAGCGGAAGCCCGGCGGCCTCGAACGCGTCCACCGTCTCGCGCATCCGCGCGATGGCGTCTGCATAGACCTCGCGCCGCTCGGCGAAGCCGTCCACGTGCTGGGCCTTGCCCTGATAGGCCTGAATCCCCTTGAGTTCGAGTCTTTCCGCCGCCTCCACGCGCCGGGCCAGTTCCACCGCCGGGGCGCCCGGCGCCACGCCGCAGCGTCCCTGGCCTACGTCCACGTCGATGAGCACGCCGATTTCCGCTCCCGCGGCCGTCACGGCTTCTGCGAGCATCGCCACCCCCTGGGGGTGGTCAACCACCACCATCAGGTCCGCATGGCGCGCGAGCGCAGCCAGACGCCTGAGTTTCGAGACGGCCGTGACCTCGCTGCTCACGAGCACGTTCCCAACGCCGCCATCCACCATCACCTCGGCCTCGCTCACCTTCTGGCAGCAAACCCCCACCGCGCCGAGCGCCATCTGCTTTCGCGCGAGCCAGGGGCTCTTGTGCGTCTTGGCGTGGGCGCGGAGACTCACGCCCGTTCCCTCCAGGCGCTTCGCCATCAGGGCGAGGTTCTCCTCCATGACGTCGAGGTCGACCAGCAGGGCGGGCGTTTCGATATCGCGCACCGGCGTTCCGATGCTCTGGGTTTGGGGCATGGGAAATCCTTTTCAGGGAGAAATCGTTATTCCTGCTCATAAAAACATTTACGAGAGAATATCACCTGGACGGCGCGGCGGGAACCGGCTTGCCCGCCGTCCCGTCATGGCGCATGATGGATTTTCTTGATTTCAGACGATTTTTCTACTCGAACCCGGAGGGTTTTTCTTCATGCGCACCAAGGCCGACGATCTCCTCGAAGGCGCCATCGACGTCCACGCTCACATCTTCCCCCAGGTCTTCGTGGAAGAACCAGGGCGCGTGCTGGACCACGAATGGGCGGAACTCGCGCGCGACGTCGGCATGCGCGGCTTCGTGATGAAGAGCCATCTGTGGCCCACGATCGCCCAGGCCCGGATCCTGAACGAGGTCTATCCGGGCGTCACGGCCTTCGGCGCCATCACGCTGAACGCCAACGTGGGCGGGCTTTCGCCCTTCGCGGCGGAAAGCGCGGCGCGCCTCGGCGTGAAGGTCATCTGGATGCCCACCTATTCCGCGGCGAACGACATCGCCGTCGGGGCCTACAGCAAGCGCATCGCGGAGGCTTATAACCAACCCCCGCCCGCGCAGGGCCTGACCGTACTGGACGCAGACGGCGCGGTACGCCCCGAGGCGGACGCCATTTTGGAAATCGCCCGCGACGCGGACGTGGCCGTGGCCACCGGCCATCTCTCCGCAGAAGAGGGCGTCGCCCTGGCGAGGCGCGCGAAGGAGATCGGGGTAAAAAAATTCATCTTCACCCATCCCATTATCTTCATCATCGACGCGAGCGAGGCGCAACTGCGCGAGGTGGCGGACCTGGGCTACATCGTCGAGTTCACCTGGATATCGGCCTTCCCCATGTGGCGCGACCTCGACCCGGTGAAAGTGGCCGAAACCGCGCGCGCGCTCGGCCCCGAGCGATGCGTGATGAGCACCGACGCGCAACTCGACCTCAACCCCCCGCCGACGGAAATGCTGCGCATGTTCATCGCCACGATGCTGCGCCTTGGGTTCGAGGACGAGGAGATTCGCTGGATGGTGCAACGAAACCCCGCCCGCCTGATGGGTCTGGAAGAATAAGAAGAACCGGCGCCGCACACCATTCCATGAATTGACGGGAGAACCGCGCCTTACCCTGCCTCGTATCGTTTTTTTCTTGACTCCCTTAAAAAATTCCTTACAAAATCTTAACGTTGCATTGCCGCCTATGTTGATACCATGTCAACAGGATATTCAGGCGGGAGAATCCATTCCATGAACCAAAAAGATTCCATTCTCATCGTCGAGGATGAGAAAAACATCGCATCGCTCATCGACAAGTCTTTACGCCAAGCAGGTTTCCGCACAATTATTGCTCATGACGGGGAGCGAGCCCTGCAACTGGCGCGCGAGTGCGAGCCGGCTGTCGTCGTTCTCGATCTGATGCTGCCGAAGGTGAACGGATGGGAAGTTTGCAAGAGCCTCAGAAAAGATTCCAACGTACCCATCCTGATGCTTTCGGCCAAGGAAGAGGAAGTCGATAAACTTTACAGCTTCTCGCTGGGTGCCGATGATTACGTCGTCAAGCCCTTCAGCCCCAGGGAACTCGCCGAGCGCGTCAAAGCCATCTTCAGGCGCACGAACTGCGCATACACGTGCAGGAAGACGAAACTCTCTTTCGGCGATCTGCTGCTGGAACCCGAGAAACACAAACTCACCCGAAACGGCAAACCCATATGGCTCACTCCCTCGGAATTCGTGCTGCTCCTGACGCTTATGAGCGCGCCCGGGAGGGTTTTCTCTCGACATGAACTACTCACCAAACTCTATCAATCGTCGGACGCCGTGGTCGCCAGAGTGGTGGACGTCCACATCGGAAAACTCCGCCGAAAAATCGAGGGCGCCCCCGCCAATCCCCGCTTCATCCTCACCGTGCGCGGCGTGGGCTATCGTTTTGCCGAAAAAGAAGAACATCGTGATAGTTAGAATACGAAGCCGTCTGCTTTGGAAACTCCTGGCAGTCAATCTACCAGTCATCGCATTGGTCATCACGATTATCTGGCTGTCGATCGATTTCCTTGCCGCCGATTATTTCGCCGCCTTGATGCGCAAATACAACATCTCGCCAACGGAAACGCACCGGATGTTCCTGGACGCCGTGCATCGCCACATCATCAACACGAGCATATTTGCCATGATCATAGCCGTCACCTTGAGTTTCTTTCTCACCCGAAGGGTGTTGCGCCCGCTGTACGCGATGGCGGAAGCATCCCGGAAAGTATCGCTGGGCGATTTCACCGCGCGCGCGGATATTTCATCGAAAGACGAGGTCGGCCAGTTCGGGATGAAGTTCAACCAGATGGCCGACAATCTTGAAAAAATCGAAAACCTGAGAAGAACCATGCTGGTGGATATCGCGCATGAGCTGAGAACCCCGCTCACCACGGTACGAGGCTACCTCGAAGGTCTGGCCGATGGTGTTATTCCGCCCGCCAAAGACACGTTCTCCACGTTGAAGGATGAAATTTTGCGTCTCGTACGCCTGGTCCAGGATTTTCATCAACTCACCCGTGCCGAGGCCGCAAAGGTCTATCTACGACGAGAGGAAATTGATTTGCCGCATCTGGTCGAGCGCGTCATCGAACTCTATCGGTACGATTTCGAAGCCAAAAGCATCGGGGTGAACGTGGATTTCTGTGGTGACGTCCCCGTCGTTCAGGCGGACAAGGACAAAATTGTTCAGGCGATTGGAAACATTGTTCAGAACGCATGGCGGTACACACCCGAGGGAGGTGAGTTCCGCGTCCGCGCGGATGCGAATAAGAAAAAAGATATGGTAAGTTTAATTTTTTCAAATACCTGCGAGGAATTCCCGGGGGAAGACGTCGGCCTCATCTTCGAGAGGTTCTACCGCGCAGATAAATCGCGTTCACGCGAAAGCGGGGGTGCGGGCATCGGGCTGACGATAGCGAAAGCTCTCGTCGAGGCTCATGGCGGCGAAGTGGGCGCATCATATGACGAAGGCGTTATCCATATCTGGTTCAGCCTCCCCGCCTGATCATTCGGCTTACGATGGATTTGGCGTTTTTTCATCCACGAGCCAAGTTTTTTTGGTATTCTTTCCAAAGTGAATTCGCGTCCTGAAATGCGCCGAACATCCCAAAGAACCGCCGGCTCGCCGGTTGAACCCCGACGACCTATCAAAAGCCGCAAGAGCCGAGAACACGCACCCGAAAAGGAACCTGCCATGCAAAATTTCTACAAAGCGCTCATGATTTTCCTTGCGGTATCCTTGCTGCCTCTCGCATCGACTGGCGTGTTCGCCGCCGAGCCGACCGTCATCACCCTCACCCAGACGGGCTGTCAGTTCACCGAACCCGAGGGGGAGGACCATGGCTTCAAGACCACGGGGTCGGCCGACTGCAAGGCCATCAACTCGAAAAGCGGGAAAAAGCGCCTCGCCACAGCCAGTACCATCACGCTGAAGCCAGGCCCCTACATTTTCCGGGTGACGAACAAGAACGTACCCTATCCACTCGGATTCTACCTGCGGGGCGCAGGAATAGGACGCCTTACGCTGCCGAAAGTCTCGGGAGGCGGCCTCGTGAAAGGAAAATCGAGGGACTACCACATCACGCTCAAAGAGGGTGAGTATCACTATTCTTGCCCCCTCAACCCGACGCCCGACTACAGGCTGAAGGTAACGAACTAGACTTTCGCGCAAGCGAGAGAGCAGGCCGCGCGCGTCCTCCCGTGCGGCTATGGCGTTTGTCTCATCATGAGCGCGTTTTACGGAAGTCGCCACGTGTGGGGTTGTTGGAAAACCCGACACACGACCCCTACGAAGTCGCTTTACACAAATGAGAACACCAAAATCACTCCCCCTTGAGGGGGAGTCGATGAAGCCGAGCGTATTTTGCGAAGGCTGAATCGGTGGGGGGTAAAATGCGTTTTATTGTCAGTCCGAATTATACCCCCCACCGAATCGCTTTCGGGCTTACGCCCTCAGCTCTTCGACTCCCCCTCAAGGGGGGAGTGATTTTCTCTCTCGTCGGTCGGTTACATACGACAAATGATGAGAGGCGTTGTGAGATTCTCTGGAAGGGCAGCACAGGCTCTCTCCTTGAAAAGCAACCCCCCCTACCCCCCCTTGTCAGGGGGGTATGAAATAGCAAAACCCCTCGCTGCTGGCAAGAAGAACCAAACCCCTCCGGCGGCGGGCGCGAGGCCTTTTTTTACCCCCCTGACAAGGGGGGGTAGGGGGGGTTGCCTTTATGGGGTTTCCCTTTCAAGGCTTTTTCAACAACCCCGCGTGGAGGAACGTCCTCCGTCCTGGCCCGTGCGATGAATGAAAAATACCGGACGCGCTAGAGTCGTGCGCCCGCCTTGCCTTATAATCACTTCACAATATCTAAAGTTCGTGGAACATGGCCGGGAACCATATACCCGTTCACATGAAGTCTTATGGAGAAACTTTCTTGAGCCTCGAAAATTCTCCCACCGTCTGCGTTCTGGGATTCGGCATGGCGGGCAGGCCCATCGCCCGGGGACTGGCGGACGCCGGGGCGGCAGAGGTGCGCGTCTGGAAAAGACCACCCTGGCGGCCCGAACACATCGACGCCTCCACTCACCCGGCCATCGAGATGACGCAGTCCATGGAAGAGGCGCTCGCCGGCTCGGACCTCGTTTTATCGCTCGTCACGCCGGAAAGCGCTCTGGAGGCGGCGCGCAACGCCTCTTCTTTCATTCGGGACGCCGTATACCTGGATTTGAACACCACGACGCCCGAGATGAAGAAGGAAATCGGCCGCGTCATCGAGGCCGGCGGAGGCAGCCCGGTCGACGGGGCGATTTGCGACCCCGCGGAAGTATACGGACACAAGGTCGTTACTCTTATCTCAGGACCCGAGGCCAGGCGCCTGAGCGAGGCCATGGCTCGCTACGGGATGCAGCTTCAGGTGCTAAGCGAACGCGTGGGGGACGCCTCCGCTCTCAAGGTCGTGCGCAGCGTGTTCACCAAGGGGCTGATGATGACTTTCCTGGAATCCATCGAGGCGGCGAGGCGCTGCGGGCTGGTGGAGGAACTCCTCGAATCCATCGCCGGCACCGTGGAGGGCCTTCCGCTCAGGGACCTGGCCCTGAGTCTCGCGGGCACGAGCCTCATCGTCGCCGAAAGGCGCGCGCAGGAGATGGAAGACGTCGTCTCCACGCTCGAATCGCTGGGAGTGGACTCGCACATCAGCGCCGCCTCGCTCGAAAAGTTCCGCTGGCTCAAGGGGTTCGATTTCCACGAAGAACTCGGCGGCGTCCCTCCAGAATCGGTCGAAGCCATGCTCCGCGCGCTCGGGAAAATTTTCGACGCCTCGCCGAAACCGACAGGTTGAAAAAACCCCGCCTTCAGGTAAAAAGAATCTTGATTTTGTTCTTCTATACTCTTGATTTTCGGGAGCGGCATCTGCTAGCATCGCTCTGCGCTTGGGGTATCCAGGTGAATTTGAGACAAATAACCGCGAATCGCCAGGGGGCCGTCCCTCGGGGTTCAGATCGCAAAAATCTTCATCATCCGTAGGAGGGAATCATCCATGACATTTGTCATCGGGGAGAAATGCCTGGGCGAGCGTTATGCGACGTGCGTGAGCGTCTGTCCCGTAGATTGTATGCACCCGGGCGAGTACAAAGGGGAGCCCTTCCTGATCATCGACCCCGAAGAATGCATCGACTGCGGCGTTTGCCAGCCGGAATGCCCCATTGACGCCATTCTGGAGAGCGAAGACGACGACCCCGTATGGGCGGAAATCAACGCGGAACTCACCGAGGAATTCAAGAACAACGAGCCGGTCGAGCCGCGCCCTGCGAACGACCCGCCGCGCAGATCGGACAACGTGCTGCGCTAGCTCCATCCTGCTGATTCAAACACCGCGGTCATCGGGCCGCGGTGTTTTTTATTTACGCCGAAGCGCTTGTTCATTCTTCCCGCCGCACGAAAACGCGGATTTCCGAGGGATCTATGGTTTTAAGCCCACCTGCAAAAGACGGCCCGCTCATCGCCGTCGCCGGAACGCGCTTCGGCCCCCCCACGGTCGAGGAGGAGATACTCTCGCCTCTGGGTTCCCGCCTGCGCCTTGGCATGGGAGCGGACGCTGAATCCCTGGCCGAACTCTGCGCGGAGGCGGAAGGCGTCATCATCGGCTCGATTCCCACCTTCACCGCAGATGTCATCTCTCAGCTAAAGCGCTGCAAAATCCTCGCACGCGGCGGCGTGGGCGTGGACAACGTCGACCTCGAAGCCGCAAGAGCGAAGGGCATCCAGGTCACCTATGTACCTGATTACTGCGTCGATGAGGTATCAGATCACGCCATGGCGTTGATCCTCTACTTCGCCCGAAAGCTGGAGCAAGGTATCGCGGAAGCCGAAAAAGGCGGCTGGGGAATCGCCGCGCTCCGGCCCATCGCCCCGCTGCGCGGCGCGACGCTGGGCGTGGTGGGAATCGGGAGAATCGGCGCGGCCCTCGCCGAAAAAGCGCGCGCCTTCGGGATGCGGATTATTGCGCACGATCCCTTCGCGCCCGAATCCGTTTTCAAAGATTTAGAGGCCGAGAATGCTCCGTTTTCACAGATATGGGAGGAATCGGACTACGTCTCCCTGCATGCGCCCTTGACGCCCGAGACGCGCGGCATCGTGAACACCGAAGCGCTCGATCGCATGAAGACGGACGCCGTTCTGATCAACGTGGCGCGCGGCGAACTCGTGGACGAGAATGCGCTGGCCGATGCCTTAAAGAGAAACGCCATCCGGGGCGCGGGCCTCGACGTGCTGGAAGTTGAACCCCCGGGGCCGAATCACCCGCTGCTCGCCCTTCCCAACTGCCGCGTCACGCCGCACAGCGCGTGGTACAGCACGGCCGCTTTGGATGACATGCGGCGAAAGGCGGCGACGGACGTATTGCGCGTCCTCCGGGGAGAGGAGCCGCACTATCCCGTGAAATAATGCCCGGGTCTTTGTTACACGCTACGAGGGTTCCCTCATTTCTCAATCGGAAAACCGACGATGCTCCCCCACTCCGTCCAGGAGCCGTCGTAAATCTTCACGTCTTCATAGCCCAGCAGATACCGCATGGCGAACCAGACCAGACTGGCCCGGTGGCTGAGGCGTCAGTAAAGGACGAGTTCGATCTCGTCACCGGGGGATGCGCCCGCTCCGCCGAGAATCCGCGCGAGTTCCTCCTTGTCTTTATAAGTGTCGTCCTCATTCAGCAGTTCCCGGAAGAACAGGTGCGCGGCCCCTGGAATGCGCCCGGCGCGCTCGGCCCCGTGGTCGAAGCCGGGCGGCGGCATCACCCGCTCGCCCCTGTATTCTTCGGGGGAGCGTACGTCGAGCAGCACCCTGCCCGGCGCACCCAGCTTCTCGCGAATATCGTCCCTGCCCACGCTTAAGATATCGCCCCCATCCGGTCCGGGGTGGGCGACGGCCTCTGCATCCGGCGCTTCACTCGATACGGGCATTCCGTCCGCTATCCATTTTTTCTTCGAGCCATCGAGCAGCTTCAGATTATCGAAGCCCGCCATCTTCAGGACCCAGAACGCATAGGTTCCGAACTGCACCGGCTCGCCGTACAGGACGATTTCATCATCCGGCCCGACGCCCATCCCGCCCAGACGTTCGGCCAGGGCTTCGGGCGCGGCGAACGCGCGGTCCGTCTCGTGCCAGAGCGCCCCTTTCCAGAACCACCAGTGTGCGCCCGGCACGTGGGCCTCGCGGTAGGAGGCGTCGTCACTCGCAGAAGATACCTCGATGACGTGGAGATTCGGATTTTCCAGGTTTTCAGCGAGCCACGCCGCCGAAACGAGCGTGGAGCCATCTGTTTGCGTCATATCTCTATACCCTCATAAGAAGAAAATGATCCGATATATCACCCGCCGACCATGGCCGGTTTCTTCTGCCGGACCTCCGGTATCGCTTCCTCGAACGCATGGGAGGCCTGCAGCACGCGGGCTTCCTCCCAGGGCGGTCCCACGATCTGGATCGATATCGGCAGGCCGTCTTCGCTGAAGCCCGAAGGCGCCGCCATGGTCGGGAAACCGAAGAGGTTGTAGGGGCCGGTCTGCGGTCTGCCGAGGCCCGTGAAGAGGTGCTCCTTCCCGTTCACCGTGCCCATTATCGTCGCAACGGGCCCCGCGGGGCAGGGATAGCCGGGCGCCAGGAGAATATCGATCTCATCGAACACCTTCTCCATCTCGCGGGTGAGGGTGCGCCGCTCTCTCATGGCGTGCATGTATTCTTCCAGCGTCACGCGGCTCGAAATTTCCAGGCGCTCGCGGACGTCGTCGCCGAATTTTTCCGGATGCGTCGCGAGCCGCTCGCGGTGAACCGCCGCCAGTTCGGCGCTGGCGATGATGCGCCGCACGTCTCTCATTCTATCCGCGTTCGGATAGCGCACATGGACGATGGCGCCGCCCAGAGCCTTCATGGTCTCTATCGCATTCTCGAAGCCTTTCTGCACCGATGCGTCGTTTTCCGGGAGATAGAGGTCCTCGCAGACACCGAAGCGCATCCCCTCGATGCCCTCGCCTATCAGGGCGCAGAAATCGGGCGTCTCGCGGTCTCTGGAACCCGCATCCGCCGGGTCGTAGCCCGCCATGGCCTGCAGCATGATGCCGCAGTCGCGCGCCGTTCTCGCAAGCGGGCCGGCATGGTCGAGAGTCGTAGAGTTCGGGAAAATGCCGCGAAGGCTCACGCGGCCGTAGGTGGGTTTGAGACCCATCGTACCGCATGCGCTCGCAGGCCCCCGGATGGAGCCGCCCGTGTCGGTTCCCACCGCGCCGGGACACATATAGGCCGCCACCGCAGCGCCCGAGCCGCCGCTCGAACCGCCCGAGACACGCTCGGGATTCCAGGGGTTGCGCGCGGGGCCGTAGTGGGGGTTCACCGTGGTGGAACCGGCCGCGAACTCGTGCGTGTTGCATTTGCCGACGACGACGGCGCCCGCCTCTTTCAGCTTCCTCACGCACTCGGCATCCTCCGCCGGCACGTTGTCGGGGAAAAAGCTCGACCCCTGCGTCGTCAGGACGCCTGCGGTATCGATGATGTCCTTGATGCCGACCGGCACGCCGTGCAGAGGGCCGCGGTAGTGGCCGCCCTGAATCTCGCTTTCCGCCTTTGCCGCGTCCTCACGGGCCTCGTCCGCGCACACGGTGATGAACGCGTTGAGCTCGGGGTTCAGGGCCTCGATCTGCCGCAAATGCGCGTCCACCACCTCACGCGGGGAGATTTCCTTGCCCTCGATCTGCCGGGCGAGTTCATGTATTGAGAAAAAATTCAGTCCATCGGCGCTCATTTCGACCTCCATTCCACCTGTGTGAATTTCGTTCCGCTTCCACCTGTTTGATGAAACGCCACCATACCACGACAAGGCGGCTTTCGCCCTCACGGGAGGGGTTCTCTGTTTCATTTCTGCTATACGTGTGAACCTGGGAATCACTCCTCTCTTGAGGGGGTATTGAAAAAGCCCGGAACTCTGGATTTGTCCTATGTAACCGACCGACGAGAGAGAAAAATCACTCCCCCCTTGAGGGGGAGTCGAAGAGCTGAGGGCGGAAGCCCGAAAGCGATTCGGTGGGGGGATAATCCGGAATGGCGATAAAACGCATTTTACCCCCCACCGATTCAGCCTTCGCACAAACCGCTCGGCTTCATCGACTCCCCCTCAAGGGGGGAGTGAACTTCAAAAGCATGTACTCAACCAAAATCGCTTCCCGGACTTTTTCAACAACCCCCAAGATGGGGAGTGATCGGTTACCCCCACTTGGCGGAATCACGGCGATTTGATATGGATATTTTCATACCGCCCATTTGAAGCACCCGAAGCAAAAAGACGCGAAAGACGATAGCGCAGCCATCATTCCACGAGGTCAAACCCACATGAACGGTAATACTTACGACGCTCTGGTGGTCGGCGGCGGAATCAACGGCCTCTCGGCCCTTTATCACCTGAAGCGCCTGGGCGCCGCGCGCGTCGGGCTGGTGGAGCGTTTCGAGATCGGCCACGACCGGGGCAGTTCGCACGGCGCCGCCCGCGTCACGAGAAGCGCCTATGTCGCGCCCGAATACGTCCGCCTCATGCAGTGGGTGCACGCCGAAGAGTGGCCCAGGCTCGAAAAGGACTTACGAAAAAAACTCGTCTATTCCAATCCCGGAATATACACCGGGCCGCCGTGCGAGCGTTACCACTCCTACGTCCAGGCGGTGGCGCAAGAGGGCGTGGACGTGGAACTCCTCACCGCGGACGAGGCGCGCAGGAAGTTTCCCCAGTTCACCTTCGAGAATGCGGAGAGCGCCCTGCTGGACAAGACGGGGGGTTTCATATCCTCGGTAGAGGCGGTCGAATCGCTGGCCGCGCTGGCCCGGGAGAGCGGGGCGCAAATCCACGAGAACACGGTCGTCCACGGTTTCGACCCGGCGGCCGATCCCGTGAAGGTCGAAACGAGCGCGGGAACTTTAGAAACCGAGCGCCTCGTCGTGGCGGCGGGCGCTTGGGCGAAGGATTTGCTCCCGTTCCTGAAACCCAGTCTCAACATCGCCCGCCAGACGGTTGGATACTTCACGCCCGAGGACGACCCGGACGCCTACCTGCCCGGCCGGTTCCCGGTCTGGGCCTACAGGGAACAGGACGAGAACAACCTGTTCTACGGAATGCCCGTATTCGGGCGCGCCGGCGTCAAGGTGGGCCGGCATCTGAGAGTCGGGGTGGATGACGACCCGGACAACCCGCCCGACGCCGTCGACCAGGAGAAAATCGCCGACGTGAGGCGCTTCATGGCGCGCTTTTTCACCTGCAGGAACTGGACGCTCGCGGGTGCTGAGCACTGCCTCTACACCAACGCGCCGAACGAGGATTTCATTATCGACCTGCATCCCGAGAACCCGCGCATCGCGTTCGGGGCCGGCTTCTCGGGCCACGGATTCAAGTTCGGTCCGCTCACCGGAAGGCTTCTGGCCGAACTCGCATGGGAGGGGAAAATTTCCATACCCGATGCCGAACTGGCGAGGCGCCTTTTTTCACTCGAGAAATAAGGCTTTATCTCTCCTGACGAGGGTCCGCGTCCCTCCTGAGGCGTCGGGTATGGATCCCCTCAAAAAAGGGGCTGTTGAAAAACCCCGATTAACGAGGATTCGACGCGACCGTGGAGGGGGCGGTTTTTGTAGGGGACGCATAGTATGCGTCCCAGCTTTTTCGAAGGCGGAACTCGGGCCGCATATATGCGGCCCCTACAATCCCTTCGGCAAGGCGGTATCCCATTGCCGGCATTGCAGGGTTTTTCAACAGCCCCCTCAAGAGGGGAGTGGTTTTTCTCTCTCGTCGGTCGATTACATAAGACAAGTCCAGGAACCGGGGGTTCTTCAACAACCCCGGCGAACGGAGAATGCCCTATGACGCCCCACCATCTATAAGCGCCCTCAAATTCTCCGCCGCCAGCTTCGCCGCCGTGCGGATGTCGGGTTTGGAGACGATCTGGCAGGTCAGCCAGCCGTCATACCCTATCGAGCGCAGCGCCCCGATGACCTCGCCAAAGGGAATGTGCCCGCCGCCGGGATAGTAGCGGTTGTTCTCGGCGATGTGCATGTGGCCGAGAAGCTCTCCCGATTCGACGATGGGGTCTGTGAACGAAGCCTCATCCGCGTTCATGTGGTAGGTGTCGAGCATGAGGACGAACGCCTCGTGATCGAGTTCCCGGCAAAGGGCGGCGCCTTCCGCAGCCGTGGTCACGTTGTTGATCCAGTGGCTGCACAAGGGTTCCAGATAAAGTCTGGCGCCCCGCGCGGCGGCCTCATCCGCGAGACCGAGCAGCGCGTCGCGCATCCAGCCGAGGGAATCATCGCGCCGCTCGTCCTCGCACAGATTCCCGCGTGAGGAACCGATCACCATGCCGCACCCGAACCGCTGCGCCATATCGAGCGCGTCCAGGTGTCGGCGGTAGGAGACTTCTCTTATCTCGGGCACGGGGTGGCACAGCCATATCCTGTCCTGAAAGCCCATGGCCGCCGTGTGGATCATCGAGACGGAGAGTCCCCGGCTTTTGATCTGCTTCTCTATCTCGTCTAAATCGAGTTCAGCGGGTTTTCTCACCGAAAGCTCCACGCCGCAGAATCCCGCCTCGGCGATGCAGTCGAGGTTTCCCTCAAGCGTCCCCTGCGCGCTGGGGAGGTTGGGGGTGGAGATATCCGGCGTGGCGATCTGATAACTGAGCTTCATTCAGTAGACTCTCCCCTTTGCATCGCGCCCCAGGACGCGGCGCGCTTTGGCGTTATCTCTATCATCCATTGGTGGATCGTGATGGCGCCGCGGTACTGCGCGTATTTTTCACGCAAGCGTTCGGCAGCCTTCTCGTAAACCGCTGCGTCCGCCTCGGCGTGGATGATGACAGCGCTCCCGAAGATGAGGGCGAAGCCGAGTTTCGCCCAGTCGTCCTCGTAATGATCCACCAGAAACGTGACCTGCGCGTTCTCGCGGATGTTGTCGAGCCTTTTGAGCCGCTCGATGTCTTTTTTCTGCTTGCCGTCCACCGGAATGTAGATTTTCCCGTCCACCACGGCGAACACGACGGGCACGACGTGGGGCGCGGCGTCCCTGCTTGCCGTCGCCAGCCGCGCCACGCGCGCGCGCTCCACGAACGCCCACGCATCATCGCCGAGCAGAGGCTTCATGATTCCGCCTCCCCGTAGCCCCCGCCGCCCGGCGTGATGAGCGTCAGGGTATCGCCCGGCTCCATGTCGGTGGTGACCTTGGGGTCGATTTCGCGCTCGTTGATGCGCACCTGCCCCCGCCCGCCGTGCCCCCCGCCGAACAGACCGGGCGCCGCCGATTTCGTGCGCTCGGCCATGAACGAGACGGTGATGCGCGCGGGCGAGTCGTTCCGGAAGACGATCCGCTGCCCGCAGCCGCCGCGGAATTTCCCGGCGCCGCCGGAGTCCCTCAGTATCGTCTTCTCGATTAAGGTGAAGGGCGTGATGCGCTCGATCACCTCGATCGGCGTGTGGGAGACGTTGCTGGGATAGCTCAGGCAGGCATGGCCGTCCCCGCGCGCGGTGGCGCCCGTGCCCCCGTTCTGGAAGAACAGCCCCGCCGTCCGCACGCCGCGCTTGTCCAGCCCCGTGTAGTTCACGCACCAGAGCGGAGAGCCGCTCGCCGCGGGGACTTCTTCGGGGATGACGGGGGCCAATGCCTCGAAGACGGCGGCGGGCAGGTAGTGGCCCACCAGCATACGGCCCCCTCCGGCAGCGGGGTGTAAGGGTTCTAAAATGCTGCCCGGCTCCGTCCGCACGTCGATGGGCCGGAAGCATCCCTCGTTGTTGGGGACCTCGGGGCACAGGACGCATTTGATGGGGTAGACCGAATAGGCGTAGGTGTAGTTGTAGGCCACGTTCACGGCGCGGTCGACCTGGGGCGAGGAGCCCGCGTAGTCGATGACCAGGGAATCGCCCGTTTTCTCGATCCGCGTCCGCACCCGTATGGGTTCCGCCAGGCCGTCGGTCTCGATTTCGGACGCGAACTCCCCGTCCGGCAGACGGCGCAGGGCGTCGCGCATGGCCTTTTCGGAGCGGCCCTGAATCTCCTTCGTCAGCGCGCGCAGATCATCGAGACCGTATTCATCCAGCAGATCGCCCAGGCGTTTTTCCGCCAGGCGGTTCGCCGTGAGCTGGGCGTTGATGTCGCCCATCACCAGGTCGGGCACGCGCACGTTGTAGCGGATGAGGTCGATGAGCGTCCGGTCGGGCTCGCCGCGCCGGTACATCTTCATCATGGGGATCTGGAGACCCTCCTCGTAGACCTCCCTCGGGTCGGGAGAGCGGATTTTGCCGCCGATGTCCGGCAGATGGGCCGTGCTGGCCGAAAAGCCGATGAATTTCTCCCGGTAGAACACCGGCTTCACGATGTTCACGTCGGGGAGGTGGCCCGTTCCGTACCAGATGTCGTTGGTGATGAGGATATCGCCGGGCTCCAAAGTTTCAGGCGGAAAGGCTCTGAGAAAATGGCGAACCGTTATCGGCAGCGTGCCGATGAACGAGGCGATGCTGGCCGAGGACTGGACGAGGGAGTGGCCCTGATCGTCGGTGATCACGCAGGAAAAATCGTTCGACTCGCGCACCAGCGTCGAGAACGAGGTGCGCACGAGCGTCGCCGCCGCCTCGTCCACGATGCCGATGAGCCTTCGCCAGAGCACTTCCAGCGTAATGGGGTCGAACGCCATTATCCGGCAACCTCGATGACTATGTGGCCGCCCGCGTCTTTCCTGAAGCGCGCGTCTTCGGGCACCACGATGGTGGATTCACGTTCTTCGACGATGGCGGGGCCGGAGAACTCCCGTCCGGCGGGCAGCGAATACCGGTGATATACGCGCGCCTCCGAGAATCCACGCTCGGGACCCGCGTATATTCTTCTGACGCCTTTATCGAAATCCGTATCGTCTTTGAGGGGCGGGACTTCCGTATCGGAGGGTCCGGGGCCCAGCATGGTCAGCCGCCAGGCGGCCACCTCCGCCGCCACGTTCTCGATCTTTCGCAGATACCGCCGCTCATAAGCGCGCTCGAACAAGTTCTGCATGGCTGAACTATCGCGAACCGGCATCCCACCCTCCTCGGGCAGGGGGACGCTCACCGTGTCCGTCTGCCCCCGGTAGCGCATGTCGGCCGCGCAGAGAAACTCCCAGCGCCCGTCCACCTCTATCCCCTCGCCCAAAGAATCTTTCATCTGCGCGGCCATCTCCCGGTACGATTCCTCGACGCGCGCCCAGTCGACCGCATCCACGTCGGACACCAGGACGCGGACGGCGTCGGCCCTCGGCCGCGCCGCCAGGAGGCCGGCGGCCGAGGCCACGCCCACGTCCGGCGGGCAGACGACCCGGCGGATATAGAGCTTTTTCGCCATGTGGCAGGCGTGAAGCGGCGCGGCCCCACCGGTGGCGATCAGGGCGTAGTTCCTGGGGTCGCCGCCCTTCTCGGCGATGTGCACGCGGGCTGCGCTCGCCATCTGCTCGGTGATGATCTCGTAAATCCCCCACGCCGCATCCTCCATGCTCATGCCCAGTTCACCGGCCAGTGAGGAGACGGCCTCGCGCGCGCGTTCGGCGTCGAGCTTCATCGCCCCGCCCAGGAAGAAATCGGGGTTCAGATAGCCAAGCAGCAGGTTCGCGTCCGTGACGGTGGGCTGCGTCCCCCCCTGGGCGTAGCAGGCGGGACCGGGGGCCGCGCCCGCGCTCTGGGGGCCGACGCGTATCAGGCCTAAGTCGCTTATCTCAGCGATGCTCCCGCCGCCCGCGCCGATCTCGACCAGGTCCACCGTGGGCGAGAGGATGGGCAGGCCGCTCCCTTTCTGGAATCTCGACGTCCGCGCCACCTCGAATCGGTTCTCCGTCGCGGGTTCGCCGTCCTCGATCAGGCAGATCTTGGCCGTGGTCCCGCCCATGTCGAACCCCAGGGCGTGGGCCTCCCCCAGCGAGCGGGCGATCTGCGCCGCCGCGAGCGCGCCGCCCGCGGGCCCCGATTCGATGATGCGCACCGGATGCTCGCGCACGCTTTCGACCGCCGCGAAGCCCGAGTTCGAGAGCATGATGAAGAGATCGCCCGCAAAGCCCGAATCTCTGAGACTCGCGAGCAGGCGCGTCAGGTACGCATCCGCGATGGGCCGCACGTAGGCGTTCGCCGCCGTGGTGGAGGCGCGCTCGTACTCGCCCGTCTCCGGGGCCACGTCGGACGAGATGGAAACGGGCGTATCGCCCGCGACTTCCCCGATGGCCGCCCGGGCCGCCCTTTCGTTCGCAGGATTCACGGGCGCGTGGAGAAAGGAGACGGCGATGGATTCCGCGCCCAGGCGAACGAGTCTTTCCGCCTCGCGCTTCACGGCTTCTGCGTCCAGGGGAAGGGCCACCTCGCCGTCCACGTGGACGCGCTCGGGCGCCTCGGCCCGCAACTCCTGCGCTATCAGGGGTTCGGGCATCTCCTGGTGCAGGTCGTAGAGGTCGAAGCGCTTCTCGCGGCCGATCTCGATGACGTCCGAAAACCCCTGCGTGGTGATGAGGCCCGTGCGCGCGCCCTTTCTCTCGATGAGCGCGTTGGTGATGAGAGTGGTGGCGTGCACGATGCTCGCCAGATCGGATGCGTCGATACCCGCCGATTCGAGTATTTTCCTGAAACCCGCGAGCGTCCCCTCGGCGGGATCACCGGGCGTGGTCAGCACCTTGGCGATATGGGCCGCGCCGCGCGCCTCGTCGATGAGGACGAGGTCGGTGAACGTGCCCCCGATGTCTATTCCCAGGCGGATTTGCAAGTCTTTATCCATCATTCCGCGTTTACGAGTATCTCGCCGTCCTGGATGACGGCCTCGCCGTCGAACCAGACGGAAGGCGCGCGGATGATGGCGTCGAAATGGGTCTTCGCCTGCACGTCGCCGCCGAGGTTGGCGGAGGTGCCGATTCCGATGTGGATGGTGCCGTTCACGCCCTCGTCGTTCAGCATCTCGCCCGTGAAATCCCTGCATTCGGGATTGAGGCCCATCGCGAACTGCGCGACGTTGTAGACCCACTTATCGTTCTGCGCGGCTAATAGTTCGCGCAAGAATTCCGCCTGCCGCCCGCCGGTTATCTCCCGCACGAAGCCCTCCTCGATACGGAAAGTCACAGGCTCCTCGATCACGCCCACGCCGTAGTAGGGAATGCTGCCGTCCACCACGAGCGCGCCGCTCGTCGTCCCGTCCAGAGGCGACGTGTTGGCCTCGATGTTCGGGACGGCGGTGAAGCCCGGCCCGTCGAGCACGCAGGCGTGGCTGTTGCCCGCGCGTCCTTCAAGGGAGAACGTGAGGTCGGTGCCCGCCGGGTTGGTGACGCGCACTTCGCGCGCCTCGCTCAGGCGCGCCGCCAGGGCGTCGCAAAGCGGCTTTCTCGCCCTGAAATCCGCCATCAGGCCACCGCGCTCCATCTGTCCGGGCGTGAACGCCGTCATCGAGAGCACGCGCGCGCCCGCGCCTATCGCCTCCCTCGTCGCCCGCGTATGGGCGAGGGCGTGGGTGACGGGCAGGAATACCACGTCGGACGCCCGCATCGCCTCGGCCACGGCGCGCGGCGGCTCCTCGTTGTCGATGCTCCGGGGCGGGCATACGGCCATCGTAGCCCTTGCGCCGCGTTCGCCCGCCTCGGCGCAAAGGGCCTGCGCGATGGGGAGACGCTCTTCATCGGTGACGATGAGCACGTCCTCGCCTTCCTTCACGCCGGCGCAGTCGCCCACCAGGATTTTCGCGCCTTCTTTCACGATATGTTCCTTAGCCCGGAGTCATGAATCCATGATTGCGAAACGCGGTTCGCCTGTATCACCCATCTTGTGGCGTAACGAAACCGCGCAAGGGCTATGAATGCGTCTTTGCGCTGTGCCGTCTGCCCATATAAAAGTAGGAATCTACACTACGGGAATGAGCGAGGCGAGCATGAGTGAGGAAAAACGCGCAGTTCAAGTATCGGGCCTCAGCCGGAAGCGCCTGATGGATATCTACGAGCGCCTTTATGCGCGCTTCGGCCCGCAGGAGTGGTGGCCCGGGGAGACGACGCTCGAGATCTGCCTGGGGGCTATTCTGGTCCAGAACACCTCGTGGATGAACGCGGCGCGCGCAATCGGGAACCTCAAGAAAGAAGGCCTCTTGACGGAGAGCGCGCTCAAGAAGGTGCGGCGAGACCGCCTCGCCCGCCTCATCCGGCCCGCGCGGTTTTTCAACATGAAGGCCAAAAGAATCAAGGGGTTCATCACTTATCTCTGGAATCGACACGAAGGAGACGTGGACAATTTTTTAAGCCTGTCGACGGAAAAGCTGCACGAGGAACTCATGGGCCTGGACGGCGTGGGCCGCGAGACGGCCGATTCCATCACGCTTTACGCGGCGGAGAGACCCGTTTTCGTCGTGGACGCCTATACGAAGCGCATATTTTCGAGGCTCGGGCATTTCGAGGCGTCGAAAAACGGGGACAAGGACTACCTCGCTCTACAGGAGCGCCTCACGGCGCGCCTGCCCCGCGACGCCCCCCTTTTCAACGAATACCACGCCCTCCTCGTGCGCCTGGGACATACCTTCTGCCGCCCCACGCCCAAGTGCGAAGAGTGTCCGCTGCGGGCGGTGTGTCCGTATCCGGGGGACGAGGCAGGCCGCATTAACGGGAAAGGCGAGAAATGACTCCCCCTCTTGGGGGGTTGTTGAAAAAGTCCGAACCCGGGCGGCGCAGGTTCTTTCCTCGAAAAGCAACCCCCCTACCCCCCCTTGTCAGGGGGGCAAGAAAAAGCAAAACCCCCTCAACCCGGCGGGGCGCATCGCCTTTTTATACCCCCCTGACAAGGGGGGGTAGGGGGGGTTGCTTTATGGGATTTCCCTTTCAAGGGGTTACGATTACCCTCTCAGGGGGGGTCAACAGCCCCCTCATGAGGGGAGTGGAAATTCCTGCCTGACATACCCGCACACACCGCTCCCCTTCCGAATCTCCCGAAGGATACCTGCACACGCCCCCCCGTTCTACACAACCGCGCAGAATCCCCCGTCGATGTTCACCGCCGTACCCGTGATGTAGGAAGCCGCGTCGGACGCGAGAAAACACGCCATGTTCGCGTATTCCTCGGCCGTTCCCATCCTGCCGAGCGGAATGTCGCGCCCGTAATCGGCGACGTATTCCTCGAAAGAAACGTCAGGCTCCTCCCGTTCATAGCGCCGCGCGATCTGATCCGTCACGATGCGGCCCGTGCACAGCGCGTTCACCAGCACGTTATGGGGAGCACCCTCGCCCGCGAGCACTTTCGTCATCGCCATGCCGGCGGCGCGCGAGACGGAGGTGGGCGCGCTCGTAGCGGGCGGCGCCTTTCCCGCCACGGTGACGACGTTGATGATGCGGCCCCAGCGGCGCTCCTTCATCGCCGGGAAAGCGAGGCGGCAGGTCCTGATGGCGCCGAAGAGTTTGAGGCCCAGATCCTCCTCCCACATCTCGTCGCTTATCTCCTCGAACGGCCCCCGCGTGGAAGTGCCCGCGTTGTTGACCAGAATGTCGATTTGGCCCAGATCATCGAGCGCCGCCGTCCACATGGCCTTGACCGCCTCCGCGTCCCCCATATCGCACGAATAGGCGAACACCCTGCCCCCGGTGGCGGCCTCGATCTCGCCTCTCGTTTCTTCGAGCACGTCGGGCCGCCTCGCGACGATGGCCACCTCCGCCCCTGATTCAGAGAACTTGAGCGCCATGCCCCGGCCCATGCCGCGGCTGCCGCCCGTGATGAGCGCTTTTTTTCCGTCCAGACGAATATCCATGGTGAAACTCCTCGATGATTGGGTGGTTATGATTGGTGTCAAACAAGATGCAGCTCAATAACTATCACTGAGCGCGGAAACCCCATACATCCGCGAATCGGCTCGAACCGGCCCGTAATGGGGTTGTTGAAAAAGCCCTCCTCGCCGGGGGACAAAGGCAACCCCCCCTACCCCCCCTTGACAGGGGGGCAAGAAAAAGCAAAACCCCCTCCACCCGGCGACGGGCATGAAAAAGCAAAACCCCTGCCGGCGGCGGGCGCCGTCTTTTTTCATATCCCCCACTTGCCGGGGCGTCGACCTTTTTTACCCCCCTGTCAAGGGGGGGTAGGGGGGGTTGACGTTATGGGATTTCGCTTTCAAGGGGGTTGACATTACCCTCTCAGGGGGCCGTTTCAACAGCCCCCTCATGAAATGTTCGGGAGGGGCTGTTCGCGCGTCATGACCTCGACGATGGCCGGCTTGCCCGCGGAGAGCGCCGCCTCGACCGCGTCGTCGAGCTCGGCGGGGTCTTCCACCCGCACGCCGAACGCGTCGAACGAGCGCGCCATCCCGGCGAAATTGGGGCTCTTGAAATCGCAGCCGTAGGCCGCGCCGTAGAGGTTTTGCTGCTGGCGGTCGATCTGGCCGTAGGAGCCGTCGTTCAGGACAACCATCACGATGTTCGCGCCGTATTCGCTCGCCGTCACGAAATCGCCGATCGTCATCAGGAACGCGCCGTCTCCCACCAGGCCGATGACGTCGCGCCCGGGGTATTCCATCTTGGCGACGATGGCCGTCGGCAGCGCGAAGGACATGGCGTTCCACACGCCCGACTGCATGAAGGAGAACTGGTTCGTGAGCGGCACGTAATAGCGCGCGAACATCTGGCAGTTGCCCACGTCGCTGACGACGATGGCGTCGGGCTTGATGTGGCGGCTCAGCTTCTCCATCAAGAGCGCGGGGTGAATCGGCGTCTCGCTCTCATGGCCCTGGATGACCTCCAGGGCCTGCCTCCTCAAATCCGCCTTGCCCTGCGCGATCTGCTCCCTCACCTCGTCTCCCGCCCGTCCGCTCTCTTCCGCCAGATGCGCCTCCAGGGCGCCCAGGAACATCTTTGGGTCGGCGACTATCTCGTCCGCACCGCCGTAGTGCGCATCCTCCGCATCGTCGAAGCCGATGAATATCCGCTCAGAAGGCGCGTAGGGTTCGATGTGCTCGACCTCCGCCGTGGCGGCTCTCAGGCCGATGAACATCATCAGGTCGCACTTCCCGGTGACGCCGTTCATGAAGCCTGTGTTCCTGAAGGCGAAGTAATGCCCCACCGCCAGGGGGTGGTCTTCCGGGATCACGCCCATCGCATCCTGGGGATAGATGACGGGGATCGAGAACTTATCGGCGAGGCGCGCGAGTTCTTCCATGGCGCCTTTGCGCATCACCCCCTTGCCCGCGCAGATGACGGGATATTCCGCCGCCAGAAGCCTGCGCGCGTACTGGGCGACGTCCTCCGCATTGGGGGCGACGACCTCCACCGGCTGCGGCGCGTATTCGGGCAGCGCGATGGGGGCATCCTGCAACAGGTGGGGGCTGTAATCGCTGAGCCTCGGTATCTCGACGTGGACCGGCCCCGGCCGCCCGCTTCTCGCGACGTGGAACGCCCTGGCCATGACGCCCGAGATATCTTCCATACGCTTCACGCGAACGCTCCACTTCGTGACCTTCTGGAACATCTCGACCAGGAAGTCGGGGTCGTCCACCCCGTGGAACGCCTCGCGAGACGCACCCAGCGGCACGGAACCCGTGATGTGCACCATGGGTGAGGCCGCGCCGTAGGCCTGCGCCACGCCCGCGACCGAATTCGCGCCGCCCGGCCCCGCCGTGAGCAGGCACACGCCGGGCTCCCCGGTGAGCCGCCCGTAGGCGTCGGCCATCAGGGAGGCGTTTGGCTCCTGCTTGCAGGTGACGAGGCCGATGGAGGGGGCGACTCTGAGCGCGTCGTAGAACTGGAGAAGATGGGAGCCGGGAAGGCAATACAGCCTCTTGACGTTTTCCCTGACGAGGGCGTCTACGACGATCTGGCCCGCATGCGCGGGCGCGCCGACTTCAAAGGGCATCAAATATCCTCTCGCTCATGAAAATAAATTCAAAACCTTACGCGCCCGATTTTTCGATGTGCGCGCAAAGGTAATCGCCCACTTCCCTGGTGTTCAGCGAACCGCCCAGGTCGGCCGTGGTCTTTTTCTCGCGGACGGCGGAGCGAATCGCCTCCCAGATCAGGTCCGCCGCCTTATCAAGACCCAGCGTGCTCAGCAGGATTCTTCCCGTAAGACACACCGCGAAGGGGTTCGCGATTCCCTTAAGCGCGATGTCGGGCGCCGTGCCGTGCACGGGCTCGAACATGCACACGCGCCCCGGATGAATGCACCCCGACGCCGCGAGACCCACGCCTCCGACCAGCCCCGCGCACAGATCGCTCAGGATGTCGCCGAACATGTTGTTGGTGACGATGACGCCGAAATCCTCCGGCTTGAACAGGAGGTCCTGGCAAAGGGTGTCGATGAAGTAGTGCTCTCCCTCCACGTCCGGGAATTCCTCCGACGTCTGCCAGAATACGCGCTGCCACAGGCCGTGCGCGTGGATGATGGAGCCGTGCTTGTCCGCCATGGTCACCTTGGGATAGCCGTGTTTTCGCGCGTACTCGAAGGCGTAGCGGCAGATGCGCGATACGCCCTTATACGTGTTGACGTCCTCCTGGATGGCGACCTCATCCGGCGTCCCCTTCTTGAAGTTGCCGCCCACGCGCACGTTCAACCCCTCGGTGTTCTCGCGCACGACGACGAGGTCGATTTCGGCGTCCCGTTTCAGGGGAGAAAAATCAGGATGCAGCAGCGGCGCCGGCCGCAGGTTCACGTACAGGTCGAGTTCGAATCGCAGCGCGCGCAGGAGATCGCGGCAGTTCACGTCTTCGGGGATCCTGGGGTCGAGGCCCGCGCTTCCGAACAGGATGGCGTCGTGTTTTTCCGCCAGGCCGCGCACCAGGCCGTTCACGTCCTCGGGCAGCGGGGTTCCGTGTTCGAGATAGTGGAGCGCGCCGTAGTCATAGATTTCAGGCGTGACTTCCACTCCCTCGGCGCCCGCCGCCGCCCGGATCACCTCCGTCGCCACGGGCAGCACGTCGTGGCCCACGCCGTCGCCCAGGATGACGGCCAGGGAAACCTTTTTTTCGCTCATGGGATTCCCCCGCCTAGAGGTGCTTGATGACCTTGATGCGCTGTACGGCGTCGCCCGCGAGGTGCGTCCAGACGATCGCGTCGCGCACGAGTTTCTCCACGCCCACGTCCTTCATGACGCCCGCGCCCCCGTGGATGTCCATGCACAGGTGGGTGACGCGCTGGATGACGTCCGTCGCGAAGTTCATGAGCAGGATGGTGTGCTTCATGTCGCGGTCCGCACCCTTTTCCAGGTCGCACGCGGTGCGCATGACGTAAGCGCGAAGCGCCTCGGTGAGCATGTGCATCTCCGCGAGCTTGAGCTGTATCGCCTGATGCTCGATGATGTATTTACCGCCCTGCCAGCGCGTCCTGGCCTGGTGCATCGCCATGTCGACCGCCGCCTGGCACACGCCCAGCCCGTTGGCGGAGAGCTCCAGGTCGCCGAATTCCGACGTATCGCCCTTCCTGGCCTGAACGCCGCGGTTCACCTCGCCCACCACGTTGGCGTGCGGCACGCGGGCGTCCTCGAAGATGAGTTCCGCGTTCTGGTAAAAGCGCCAGCCGATCTTGTCGTACACCTTGCCCACGCGGAATCCCGGCGTATCCGAAGGCACGAGGAAGAGCGTGGTGCCCTGCGTGATGGGAACGTCTGGGTCGGTCCTGCCGTCGATGAAGAAGAGCTTGCCCACGCTCCCGTTGGCGATGTAGCGCTTGCGCCCGTTCAGCACCCACTCATCGCCCTCGCGCACCGCCTGGAGCTTCCAGCCCGTCCGCGGGTCGTCGGAAGGCATGCGGTTGTCCGAACCAGCCGACTCTTCCGTGCCGCCTTTTCCCAGGAGATAGGTGTCGTCTTCCAGAAAGGGCTTCAGGAACCTGTCTTTCTGATCGTCCGTACAGGAGGCGGCTATCAGGTGGCTCCACTTCCAGCACTGGCTGAAGGTTTTCGAAATCGCGCTGTCGCCGCGCGCGATCTCCTCCATCACCAGCGCCTGGGTGACGAAATCGATCCCGTGGCCCCCGCGATCCTTGGGCACGACGGCGGTGCGGAAACCGAGCCTGGAGCCCTTCTTGATGATCTCCCAGTCGAAGGTCTCCCGCGGATCGGAAATCATGTCCCGCTCGAGCGATATGGGAGCGACTTCCTCTTCCGCGAATTTCCTCGCCTTATCACGCCACGCAATTTGTTCTTCGTTCAAATCGAAATTCATAAAAATTCGCCCTCATCGGTAAAAGAAAACGGACTCTTTTCGAAGTCCACCAGTATATTGCAATGTTCCGGAATACTAGACGGTGACCCCCTGGCTCAGGGGCAGGAACGCCTCATCCTCTTCGCGCACGAGGTCGAGTTCCCTCTCCATCTCGCGCACGAGGGGAATGACGTGCCTGCCCACGGTCTGGCATTCCTCGTGCAGGGGGAATCCCGAGAGGATGAGCAAGTCGATGCCCGCCTGCTCGATCTCGATGATCTTCCGCGCGCACTGCTCATACGAACCCACGATGGCGACGGCCGAGCCCGAGCGAATGCGACCCATGCCCGCCCAGAGGTTGGGGCCCACCATCTCCTCGCGCGTGCGGGCCTGCTGATCCTTCGTGCCCTTGCTCTCGAACGAGGAGATGACCTTGCCGCGATGGGCCAGCACCTCTGGGTCGACCCGGCTCATGACCTCCTCGGCCGCCTCGAATGCTTCTTCTTCCGTCTCGCGCGCGAATATCTGGAAGCGCGTCACGTACTTGAGCGGACGCGCCCTTCCCGCGCGCTCGCATTTCCCGTTCATGTAATCGACGCGCTCGGCCACCTGCCCGGGCGTCTCTCCCCAGAACACCGAATACTCCGCACGCCTGATGGCGATGTCCTGCGCTATCTCCGAAGCCCCCGCCATGAAGAAGGGGATCCGCGGCTTCTGCACCGGCCGGGGATACACGGTGGCGTCTTGCAGGTTGTAGAACCTGCCCTCGAAGGAGTATTTCTCCTGCGTCCAGAGGCCCTCCAGTATTTCGAGGTACTCATCCGTGCGCTCATAGCGGGTATCGTGGTCGAGCGTCTCTCCGTAGCTCGCCAGCGCGCCGCCGCCCGTCACGATGTTGTAAAGGATGCGCCCGCCCGTGAGTTCGTCGAGCGAGGCCATCATCCGCGCGCAGATGGCCGGGTCGATGATGCCCACGCGAACGGCCAGAAGCAGCTTTATCGTCTTCGTCGCAGGTCCTATGACCGCGGCGTTCACCATGCTGTCCCACGTCGGGGCCTGCGGCCCGTAGTGGCCGCTCACCTGCGACGTCGGCACCAGGATGGTGGTGAAGCCGCTTTGCTCCGCGTTTTGCGCGATGCGGGTGAACGTCTCATGGCTCGGGGGATGCTCGGCGAATTTTTGGCCGATATAGGCGCTGTCGCCGTCACAAGACATGTACCATGCAAGCTCTATGGCCATGAGGCTCTCCCCGGATCGATTACAAATGCCTGACTGAGGGGCAAGTATAGCCCCCCGCACCGCTTTTCGTCACTTGAGATCGGCGATTCGCGCACGGGCTTCATTCCTCCAGAAACGACTCTATCTGCCGCCGGTAGTCCGCGTCGTTCATGTATTTCTTCATGAAATCGCCTGCGGGCACGTTTTCGAGATCTTCGGGCTGCGCGCCGTCCTTGAGCGCCTTAAGCGTGGAATAGGCCGCCCCCGCCGCCGCCATGATGGGCTGGTGGCCCTGAAGCGCGACCCGCACGCCCAGACCGCCGAGATAATCCAGCCCCCGCACCTCCTTGGCGCTCCCGCCCAGGATGATGGGGAGGTTCACCGCAGCCGAGATGGCCTCCAACTGCGCGCGGCTCTGGACGCCCACCACGAAGATGGCGTCCACCCCCGCCGCCTCATAGGCCGTCACGCGCGCGACGGCGTCCTCCGTACCCGTGACGCGGGGCGCGCTCGTCCGGCCGGCGATCACCAGATTCGGGTCCTGGCGCCCCTCGAGAGCGGCGCGCATCTTGCCGACGCCCTCTTCAATCGTGGTGAGCTGAGCGCCATCCGCACCGAATGGCTGGGGCAGCACCGTGTCCTCTATCGAGAGGCCCGCCACGCCGGCGGTTTCGAGTTCTTCGACCGTCCTTTTCACGTTCAGGGCGTTTCCGTAGCCGTGGTCCGCATCCACCAGCAGGGGCATCCCAGTCGCGCGGTTGATCCGCAGTGCCTGTGCGGCGAATTCCGTGAGCGTCAACAGGATGATGTCCGGCGCGCCCAGCACGGTGAGCGAGGCGGTGGAGCCTGCGAACATCCCGACCTCGAAACCCAGGTCCTCCGCCATGCGCGCCGTGAGAGGGTCGTAGACCGAACCGGGGTGAACGCACCTCTCGCCCGCGAGTAGGGCGCGGAATCTCTCTCGTCTCGGTGTCCAGTTCATATGACCTCGCGTCCTCCGTCCGAATAGGTGACCTTCATCGTGACCATGCCTTCGTTCAGCAGCCAGGGGCGCAAGGTGAACGTGCGCGCGCCGCTCGCGTGCATGGGGTCCGATTCGGCGATCTTTCTCGCCTCCGCGATGGAGTCGGCCCGGATGATGATCATCCCCTCTCCCTCCCAGCGCTGCTCGTCGTCGGTCCAGAAAGGCCCCGCGCCGAACATGATCCCCTTCTGTTCGAGTTCGACCTGAAATTTCAGGTGATCTTCGAGATTCTCCATCACGGGCCCCAGGCCGTTCGCGGGTTTCGTGAAGTAGACGTACATCTGCTTTTGCAGACAGCCGGCGCTGGCGTTCAGGACGTCCTGCGCACTGATTTGCGGCTCGCTCATGGTTCGCTCCTGTATGAGAAATGTTGAGTATGAAGACGATTCCGGGAGGGCCACTATAGCATTTTTCATCGCATCGGCCAGCGGCCCGGGGCGTATTCGCCGGCGCGTCGAGATGGTCTTCAGCAACTTTGAGAATCCTGTCCGCCCGATACTCCTCAACCGCAAGAAATGCGCTGTGCGCCGCTAGCCGAGAACCAGCATCACCATGCCTGAGAGGATCAGACAGGCCCAACCCATGCGCCTGCGCAACTCGCCCTCGCCGAGCAGGATCGACCCCATCGCCACCGTGATCAGGACGCTGACCTCGCGCGCGGGCGCGACGTAGACGATCGGCGTGAAGACGAGCGCCGTCAGCACCAGCATATACGCGAGCGGGGTGAACACGGCGATTCCGAGCACGGCGAGCTTGTGTTCGCGCCAATGCTTCACGATGAGCTTCTTGCGCGTGAAGGCGTAGGGCATCAGAAACGTGGCGCGCGCGAAGTTCGACGCGTAATCGAGCAGCAACGGAGGGATGGCGAGCGCGCTGACCGCATAGGCGTCCCAGACCGTATAGCTGCCGATGAGCACGCCGGTGGAAACCCCGAACAAGAGCGAACTCGTGCGCCGCGCGGAAGACCAGTCGAAGCCGCCGGTCAGGAACACGATGCCGACGATGATCGCCAGGCCGCCGAGGGCGATCTGGACGGTCAGATTCTCACCCAGGACGGAGACGGCGAACAGGGTCGAGAGGAACGGGCCGGTAGCCCGCGCAACCGGGTAGACCAGGGACAAATCGCCCCTGCGGTAGCCCTGCTGGAGAAGAAGGAAATAGGCCATATGCAGTGCGGCGCTGCCGACGTAGAACCCGATCTCGCGCCACTCCATGAGGGGGCGCTCCATCAGATAAACGACCACGACGACCGGCAGGTAGATCAAAACCGAGAAAACGGAAAACAGCCAGACGAGTTCCGGCCCGCCGTTGATGCGCTTGACCAGCAGGTTCCAGGTGGCGTGACAAAAAGCAGCGGTCAGCACCAGCGAGAGAGCCAAGAAAGTCATGGGGACACTTTACGGTCTGGAGAGCGGACGCGCCAGACGCACACGCCTGAAACGCGCTTCAGGCCAGTGCCTTGCGAACCGTCTCGATGCTGATGAACATTCTCAGCGGGCGTGACGGCAGCGACTGAAACCCCATGTCGGCGTAGAACGCGCGGCGTTTTGCCGGGTCGAGCGGTTCGATGAATTTCCCTTGCGAATCCGGTATGTCCTCAGCCGTTACGCGCCACCCGCGCTTCGTGCAGGGCCATCGCCTCGCGCAAGGCTTCGGTCGGCTCCTGGGGCGCATCGAGGGCGGCGAGAACCACGGCGCGATCCTTGGCAGTGAGAAGTGTGCGCTCATGATCGGCAATCGTACTCCGGGCGCGCTCCAAAGCTGTGCCGGCCATGAAAGTCGTCTCGTCGATAGCGTCAGAAGGGTCGTTGAAGTTCAGCATTATCTTGGCTCCTTGGTCTTCCTGTAATGAACGGCATATTGCCGGATACCGTAAGTCTTGAATTATTCCAGCGGCAGTGTAAAGAGAGAGCGGGGAGCGAAAATGGCGAATGCGAGTTTGGGAACTACTCCCCCCTTGAGGGGGCTGTTGAAAAAGTCCTCCTCGTTCCGAATTCAACTCATCTGCGCGGCTACAGACATTGCCCTAGAACAACATTGCCAACCAACGAGAGAGAAGAATCACTCCCCCCTTGAGGGGGAGTCGAAGAGCTAAGGGCGTTAGCCCGCAAGCGATTCGGTGGGGGGTATAATTCGGATGGCGATAAAACGCATTTTACCCCCCACCGAGTCAGCCTTCGCACAAAACGCTCGGCTTCCTCGACTCCCCCTCAAGGGGGGAGTGATACAAATACCTCAACAAAGTGGCAAAGAGATATCGGTTACAAGTAAGTAAGAGGCACACCTTACGTTCGCAGATGCCCACTCTCCTCCCGCCGCACCGTGCCGCCCACGGCGATGGCCGCGCTGAGCAGGATGAGGTTCTTGATGATGTACTGCCCCTCCAGCGTCGGGGCGAAGGGAATCTGCGTGAAGCAGACCTCGGGTAGCAGGAACAGCGGCAGAATCGTCCCCGGCATCTGGAGGAAAAGCAGAAAGAGCGCGACGCGGATGAGCGGGCGGAAGAGCAACCCCACCCCTATCGCCACCTCCCACCAGCCGAGCAGGGGGATGAAGAAATCGGGCGGCAGCCAGTAGACCGTGCGGCGCACGAGTTCCGCCGCGGCACTGACTCCCAAGGGCTTCAGGATGCCGAACCAGATGAAGACGACGGCGAGCGAGATTCGCAGGAACAGCCGCCCGTAGCGGTTCATCCAGCCCGAGATGTGGCGATCGATTCGGTCGATGAATTGAATCAAGGGAAACTCCGTCCCGGCGGCGGGCTTTGGAGCGCAACTGCATCTGCGAATATAGCCGCTTATCGCTCGCGGGGAAATGGTCCGAGGCCTTGAAATCATCCGGGCGAGACGCTTCGGGATTGTTGAAAAAGCCTCGTTGGGGGATAAAGGCAACCCCCCCTACCCCCCCTTGTCAGGGGGGCAAGAAAAAGCAAAAGCCCCCTCAACCGGTGGTGAGCGAACCGGCGGGGGCGTCGCCTTTTTATACCCCCCTGACAAGGGGGGGTAGGGGGGGTTGGTTTTCATGCAGGTGAAAGGGCAATCAAACCGACCGACGAGGCCTTTTTCAACAACCCCGCTTTTCTCCTTCCCTCGCGCCGACGCCTCGGCTGGGAAAATGCAAAAGTCATAAAGTCTCCAAATTGAAAAACGCGCGGCGTTCGCGCATAATTTCCTCACATTCTATTCATGGAAACGCGGAAAGAGCGGGCGGCCCCGTCTCGGGCGCCGCGGGCCTCATTCTCGAACTCAGGAGGTGCGTATGATTATCGAACGTGATCTGCCCGTCGAGATGGATGACGGGGTGGTGCTGCGGGTCGACGTATTCCGGCCCGACACCAAAGCGAAGGTGCCCGTCGTGATGGCGGGCGGCCCCTACGGCAAGGGCGTCAAGTACCAGGAACACTACAAGCCGCTCTGGGATTCGCTGGTGAAGATGCACCCCGACATCCTGGAAGGCTCCCAGCACCGCTGGCTCACCTGGGAGACGGTCGACCCCGAGATATGGGTGCCCTGGGGCTACGCCTGCGTGCGGCTCGATTCGCGCGGCGCGGGCCGCTCGCCCGGCTATCTCGACATCTTCTCCCCGCGCGAGACCAAGGACTTCGCCAACGCCATCGAATGGGCGGGGCAGCAGAAGTGGTCGAACGGCAAGGTGGGGCTCAACGGCGTCTCCTATTACGCCATCAACCAGTGGCAGGTCGCGGAGCTTCAGCCCAAGCACCTGACGGCGATGATCCCCTGGGAGGGCGCCGCCGACCACTACCGCGACTGGGCGCGCCACGGGGGCATCCTCTCCAACAAGTTCATGGAAATCTGGTATCCGCGCCAGGTCGAGGCGGTCCAACACGGAAACCCAAAAGGCCCGCGCGACCACTGGATGGAGACGCGCTCGACGGGCCCGGCGACGCTCTCGAAAGAAGAATTAAAAGACAACCGCGCCGACACGCTCGCGAACTTCCTGGCGCGCGAAATGGACGACGACTGGTACCGCTCCCGCTCGCCCGACTGGTCGAAGGTGAAGGTGCCCTTCCTGAGCGCGGGGAGCTGGGCGGGCTTCGGCCTGCATCCGCGCGGCAACTTCGAGGCCTACACCCAGGCGGCGTCCGAAGAGAAATGGCTCGAAGGCCATCCGGGCAGGCACGAGGAGTGGTTCTATCTCGAATACGGCATGGAGCTCCAGAAGCGCTTCTTCGATTATTATCTCAAGGGCGAGCAGAACGGCTGGGAGAAAGAACCCCGCGTGTGGCTGAACATCCGCCGGCCGTTCACCGACGAGGTGGAACTGCGGAAGGAACACGAGTGGCCGCTCAAGGGCACCAAGTGGACGAAGCTCTACCTCCACGCGGGCGGCAAGGGCAAGCTCGACTTTAACCCGCCCAGGGCCAACCGCTCCAAAACCTTCCGGGCGCTCACGCGCGGCATCACGCTCAGGACGGCGCCGCTCAAGGAGGAGACCGAGATCACCGGCCCGATGTCGGCCAAGCTCTTCATCTCCTCCTCCACGGTGGATGCGGACCTGTTCGTCACCGTCCAGGCGTTCTCGCCCAAAAACCGCGAAGTCTATTTCCAGGGCACGGTCGACCCCAAGACGCCGCTCGCCCAGGGCTGGCTGCGCGCCTCGCACCGAAAGCTGGACGAGGAGCTGTCCGAACCCTGGCGGCCCTACCACACGCACGACGACAAGATGCCGCTCACGCCGGAGCGGATCTACGAGCTCGACGTGGAAATCTGGCCCCAGTGCATCGTGCTGCCGAAAGGGTTTCAACTCTCCATCAACATCGCCGGACAGGATTTCGACCGCCCCGGCCCCGCGGTGCAGGCCTACGTGCCCTCGCGCGGCTCGGGACCGTTCCTGCACGATCACCCCGTCGACCGCTGCAAGGAAGTCTTCGGCGGGCGCACCACGCTGCACTCGGGGCCGAACCACCAGTCCTACCTGCTCGTGCCGATCATCCCCAAGCGTCGGCCCGGCGCAGTGGCGAGGTAAGACGCAACAAGCGGCTCGGGTTTCACTACTGCCGCACAGGTTGAGACACAACGAATCGGGGGTGGGGAGAAATTCCCCACCCCCGGTGTTGCTCCGGCACACATTGTTTTGCCGACACAGCGGAATGGAAATCAGAAATTCGAAACAGAAAAGGGAGGCATTTCAAAATTATTGCGAAGCGGTTCGCTTGATGAGTTCCTCTAAAGCGATTCTTTGATTATCAAGAGCCTTGTCCCGATCTTTCGACGCCATCCGCATGGTGTGAAGCCCGTACCAAATCAGAACGCACTGGGCGATGCCTATCATGTCGTTCGTGGTGATTGATTCCAGCGCTATCATTCATCGGCTCCATGGGATAAATTTATCCGTTTGTTCAAGATGAAGCGTCTCACAATTCTTGTCAATCCTCATTCTCATGATACGGAAAACCCGCCGGGCTTCAACCGCGTCCTGGAACCGATCGATGCGCCCGACGAGGAACGCCGGGCCTCTGACCTCCGATTGACACTGAAAATATGACGGCTTATGTTTGTCCTGAGGCGCAATCCTGGATGACAAGACAGGATTACCCATCATTCCGAGACCCACGCTCCGGCGTGGGTTTTCGCGTTTTTGGGTGGGATCCGGAACTGATAGGGGTCGGTTAATTACCCGGTGTACGGCCCCTAAGGAGACCGCTCCCCTCCGAGAAGAATTCCAAAACCACTCTCTCTTGAGGATCATTACTCCCCAAGGAGAGAGGAAATCAACTCCCCCCTTGAGGGGGAGTCGAAGAGCTGAGGGCGTAAGCCCGAAAGCGATTCGGTGGGGGGTATAATTCGGAGTGGCGATAAAACGCATTTTACCCCCCACCGAGTCAGCCTTCGCACAAACCGCTCGGCTTCCTCGACTCCCCCTCAAGGGGGGAGTGAACTTCAAAAGCGCGCGCTCAACCAAAATCGCTCCACGGGACTTTTCAACAGACCCCTCAAGGGGGAAGTGATTGCCGACCTTCGAGATTACTCACCGTCATTCCGGCGAAAGCCGGAATCCATTTGTTTTGCCTTTATTTTATTTTCTGATTGCTTCCCGCGAATGGTCAGGAAATGAAAAGCCGGCGTACTGTCATTCTACTTGAAAATGGATTCCGGCTTTCGCCGGAATGACGACGGTGGTCAATCCCAAGCTAAGAGAGGATTTTTCAACAGCCCCTGATGGGCCGGTCGAGAATACAGGAACCCGGCGAAGTCACCTGCCGGCAACTCGCCTGTGTAGTGGTGGGCGGGAGAGGGTTCGAACCTCCGACCTATGCCTTGTAAGGGCACCGCTCTTCCAGCTGAGCTACCCGCCCCTGTAGGTGTGTACCCAAAAACAGCGCGTGGAGAATAGCATCTTGCGGGCCCGGCTTCCACACCCGAAGCCCACCCGCGCCGCCTTTCATCTATCGGCTAAATCCGGAGTTCCCCGTCCTTGGAGAAGAGTTTTCCGTCCACGTAGACCTCGCCGCCGTCCCTTAAATCGCACACCATGTCCCAGTGCAGGGCGGAGTTGTTCTTCGAACCGCTCTGGGGGTAGCCCTTCCCTAAGGCGAGGTGGAGGGTGCCGCCGATTTTCTCATCGAAGAGCGTGTTCTTGGTGAAGCGCTGGATGCCGGCGTTGAGACCGAAGGCGAACTCCCCCACCCGTTTGGCGCCGTCGTCCATGCCGATCATGGATTTCAGGAACGCCTCATTCTTCTCCGCCGTCGCCTTGACGACCTCGCCCTTATCGAACTCGAGCTCCACGCCATCCACCTCGCGCCCCGAGATGCAGGCGGGGAAGGAATAGCGGATTTTTCCGTCGATCCTGTTCTCCTGGGGGCCGGTGAAGACTTCGCCGTCCGGGAAATTGTTGTGCCCCGAGCAGTTCATGAAAGGACGCCCCGCGATGCCGACGCGAAGATCCGTGCCCGGCGCCCCGATTTCCACGACTTTGCGGCCCTTGAGATAACGGATGACGCGCGCCTGATACCTGTCCTGCGCGCGCCAGCGCTTGATGCCTCCATCCTCATTCGCGAAACAGGCGCCGAAGACGAAATCCTCGTATTCGCGGATGCCCATCTCCGCATCCTGGGCGTAGGCTTCGGTGGGGAACAGGGTGAGCGTCCACCTTAAACCCCCCTTCCCCGTTTTCTCGTGCTGGGCGGCGCGCTTCATGAACGTCTCCATGACGGGCTGTCTGGTTTTGGACATCATCGCCTGTTTCTTCGGGTCCGCGCCCGAGAGCCGCCGGGTGTTCGTCTCGGAGAGTATGGAGATGACGACGTCGAGGTTCTCGATCTCGAACTTCCGCACCGGCGAGAGGAACTCCAGCTGCCTGCGGCTTGCGTGCTCGTAGAAAATCTCTTCCAGCCCGGGCAGCGACACCTCGGCGGAGACGTGCGCGCCGCGCCGGACGCACTCGGCGTAGAGCGCGCGGATCAGGGGAGCGGCGGCCGTGCTGCCGCGGATGCCGACGAGGTCGCCCCGCTTTATTTTTGAGGAATACCCCGTGATGATCTCCGCCATCCGCTCCACGCGCACATCTTCCATCGTTATTTCTCCTGTCATGATTTTTTCGGTAATGCTGTAGACGGCCTTTCTCGATCCACGGCCCGCCATGAACGATGCGGGGAGCCGCGACGCATGGCTCATGATACAACAAAACGGCGGCAGGGTTCAGGGGGAAAGGGGAGCGAGACATCGAAACGACTCCGCACATTTCCCCGCATTTCCCACCCGCGCGTATCCGGGGGATTCTCGTATGACGGCCGAGCCGACCGGCGCATCCGGTGCCGGGGGAATTTCCGAAAAATACGATAAAATTCGATAAATTCACGGGGTAAAACCGAAAAATAAAAACATCGTGCGTCACTTCAATGACACAACGTAACTAATTGATATTCAATTTGTTGTTTCCGTAGCAGGCATATTGATAGAGCCCAGCAGGGCGTGAACGCCCGCGTTCAGGGGTGTGGGGATTCCGCGCCTGGCGCCGATGCGAACGACCGCCCCCGTCATGACGTCCGCCTCGATGGGGCGCCCGGAGCGCCTGTCGACGAGCATGGAAGTCGTCGCTTCGGGGTCGGCATCCTGTAAGCGCTCGATGGTCCGCTCGGCGACGTCATCCGCCAGCTTCGCGCCCTCCGCTCTCCCCACGGCGGCGCATTCTCGCACGAGCCCGCGGCAGAGTTCGGCGACGTCGGGCTCGTGCAGCACGCCCCTGCCCTTGTCAGTCAGCGCGGTGGCGGGGCCTGCGCCGATGTTGTTGCACAACTTCGCCCAAGAGGCTGTTTTGAAATCGGTTGTCGGCTTCACCGGAATGTCCGTGCCCTCATAAAGGGACGCAAGAAATCGCGCGCCCCGGCCTTCTTCGGGCACGAGCTGAGCGCCTCCCTGCTGCGCCACGTGGCCGGGCGCCAGCCTGTCCGCCGGACAATTCACCACGACGGGTACGACCTCCGCTCCCCGGGCGTACGGCTCCACTCGCTCCCTGTGCTCCACGCCGTTCTGCAACACTGCGACGATGGTATCGCCGCCCACGAGAGCCTCCAGCCAAGGCGCGACATCAGGCACCTGATGTCCCTTCACCGCCAGGAGAATGCAATCGACCGGTCCCGCCTCAGAGGGAGAGGTGACGCACTCCACCGGTGATTCGATGACGGAATCGGGCGTTTCCACCACGAGTCTGTCGATGGGCTTTCGCACACAGAGCGTCACGTCGTGCCTGCCCGCTCGGCATAACCGGACCCCGAACACGCCGCCTATGGCGCCGGCCCCCAACACGGCTACATTGCTCATCAACCACGCTCCCGGAAATTCATGCCGGAATCCGGCGGCCCTTCCATGACGCCACGGATTCCAGGACGCAAACGACACCGGCCAGAGAATCCCAGCCCGAGCTATGTCCTATCTTGTCCAACTCACGCAAAGCGGAACGCAAGCGCGCCTCATCCGCTATCCCCAGCGCCGAAATCGTCTCATGCAGGGCTTCAGCTCCCTGCCCTCCGGCCGCGCACTCCATATGCGCGCGACTGATTTTATTCGTCCGCTCTCTGGCCTGTTTCAAGACGCTGCCGGAAACTTTTTCCAAAATGTCCATAAAGCCCAGCGCGCGCAACGCTATCATCACACCGCACCAGAAATCATCCCCCGACGGCGTGAGTCCCGGCCCAAGGCCAACGAGCCTGCGGGCAATGGCAGGAAATTCAAGGTTTTCCGCTTGATCCAGAGAGTGCGACAACCAAAGCCGGAAGCTCGATATTCCCTTCCAGGAGACTGCTTGAAATGCGTCCTCGTACGAGATTTCCTCGCCGCTCACAACCTGCGCGATGAGCGGGGCCAGACCCTCCCGAGGCCCCGTTTCGGCTATCCATTGAACGAGAACCGGGAGATTTTCCAGAAAAAACTCCAAATTCCACCCGACCGGGAACGGCTCAGGCTCCCACGCCACCGGACGGGAGATATCGATTTTCATCCGGGAGCCAAGTTGCATCCAGCCATCCCGGATTTTGGCGGGGCTTCCCGGTTCTACGATTTGCGTGAAATCCACGTCGCCCGAGAATTCACAAAGCGCATTCAAGGGTCCCGGCCCGATACCCCGATCTCCAATACACGCGATCCGCCCGAGTGTATTTTCTACATATAAACTTCGGCGAAACACACCGATGATTTTTGCTTTATCCGGTGCGTCGAGGAAATCCCTTGCGAATGCGCCCACAAGATCAACTTTGGAGACAGCCTGCATGTATCAGACCCGCATCATGAATTGACTATTTTCAACGCGCAAAGAAAATCCCTCACCCATAAAAGAGTGAGGGAATTGTTGCATGCGCAATGCTTATCCGCAGCCAGGACCTCTGACCTCACTCGCCGCAACTCCAGATGGAACGAGCGTCTCGGCAAAATTCGGGTCCATTTCCTGCTTTTCAATCAGTTCAGCTATTTGTGAGAGCAGCATCTCGCGTTTCATCAGTCCCAGACGATATATGCCCATCGGGTTTACAAGCTTCATATAGTAATGGTTTGCAGCGTCATGCTCGGTCGAGCACGCAGAAGGTTTTTGAGCGATGGAAAGAGGTTTTCCAAAAACATCTGCAAATCGGGACAGGATTTCCTCATGATGTAAATCCACCGGTATTTCGGGAAATCTGACTAAGAGTTCCTGGATAGTCATCGTCACAACTCCTTTATCAGTTGATCATTCAAACGTAACAACTCACTCATTCTAGCAGATATCGAATAGCCCGGCTCCCTGCATTCTCATGCTGCGACACAAAAACGAGCAAATCCCAGGAAAACCGCAAGGATTACTTTTCCCGGATAAAGCGCGCAGCATAGCTTCTGATATTTTTCCCGTTCAGAACATGAAAGCGACGGATTCGGGCGATTGTTTCTCCAGAAAACCGGCCAATCGGAATGTGAATCAAATGCTTCTTATACAACCGCGCAATCTGCCGCCAGCGTGTATTTGGAGGGTGCGGACTCACCAGGGCGATGAAGCGCTCTTGCGAGTGAAAACACGCCCCCGCAATCAGTCGCTCCTCCAATGTCTTTGTGTAGTGAAAGCGCGAATCCCGCCAGACATCCTCGATATGCCGGGGAGGAAAAACAAAGAACGCCCCGCCATATTGCGATTCCGCGATGCCGGGACCAACCAGATTGTTCTCGAACGGGGTCGCATACATGCAAAGAGTTGATTCTTCATCATGTTCCGCATACCACATCGTACGCCAGGAATACTTCTCTAGAGCCGCCGGTGTATCGAACAAAAAGACGACGACCTCCAGGTTCCCTCGCGCAGGGGGAATTTCTTTTACATAGAGTTCGCCCGTATGCCAGTTGCGAAGCGTTTCCCTGATATCGAGGCCATCTTTTATCGACGTCGTGAATTTCTCGGTGCGCGCCAAATCCTCTCCCAACAGCGCCTTGGCCTGCTCGCGCACGTGGGTATGAAAACTCTCTATGGCGTCATCTTCCGGTGGCCAGGAACACATGCCGAAAGGATTCCACCTCTGGGCCCATTTCTGCTTTTCAAACGGCGTGGGCTTCGGTTTGAGAGAAATACTCCTCCAGGTGACGGCTGATCCGCCCAGGCGGCTCTTGAGCGTCCCGACGTCTCCATTCGGGAATACCGCACGATCCACGCCAACGTGGACAAAATCGTCTTCATAGAATTCCGGGGCTTCACGCTGATAGGGGTATTCTCGCGCGACTTCCAATATCGCCAAGGCGAAAGCATCGCCCGCGGTCTGCTTGGCGGCGAGGACGAGGGTGAATAAATCCGGCGTCAGCCTCCTTCCCTGAAGCGTCAGATTGCGGACATATTGCAAGAATATCTGGAGTCTTTGAGGCGTCACCCAATTCTGCGCCGGTCGATGTTCTCTCAACCACGACGCTCTCGCCTCCAGAAGCAGTTCCTTGATGCCGTCGATGGAAAGGTTGGAGTCCCCCAGGAACTCTTCGCGGTTTCTTGCGTACAAATACGTCTGATAGGGAAACTCCCCCAAGAGGAAAGCCAGGGTATCTTCCGATACTCCATGCCTTCGGGGCGGATTGAGCGACGCGCCCAGGTGGAACTCGAATAATTCATCCCCGCCGGATGGCCCTTCCCGGCAGGCCGAGCGAATCCAAGGCCAATCCAACGCGGAACATACCAGGACGATGCGCTTGTATCGCGCTTCGAGCTCGAGCAAGGCGTTGGCCATCCAGCGGATTCTCGCGGCGCGCTGCGAGGAAGCCGTGGGCTTTGGAGCCGCCGTCAAAAGAGTGGCTGCAAAAGCCTCCATCGGCACTTTTTTCAGCGCATACGGATCCGGCAGCGTATGAACATCCTGCTGAAAACGCTCTACCTCCATATCAATGAAGACTCTGGGAATACGCTCCCCCATCGCTACCCTGAGGGCGGAAATCACGGGTTGGCAAGGGTCGATGGGGACATAATTATAGGAAGACAAATTCGTTTCATCCGCCGCCAAGTCTTCTTCAGCACCGAAATCATCTTCCGGCTGTGAGGGCTGCTCCCATGGCTCATCAAACACTGTTTCATCATCCCCGAAGTATGATGGGGCATCTTCATTTACCGACACCATGGAGACGTAGGGGAGTTCATCCACACCCGCTTCCACTTCATCCTGAAAAGACGGCGGCAGAGGAATCGCAACGCAATCAGGCTCAAGCCGCAAAATCCTGTCGCGCACTTCGACGGCAAAGTCTCCCGACCCGTGGATGACAGGAAGTACGCTGATCCGCTCGGTGATGTTCAGGAAATCTCGTGAGGCCATGAATCAATCGTCTCGGCCAGGGTGCAACGGGCTGTCGCCCCCAAAGAAAAGATCGCCGAAATCAAGCGGCGGGGGTTCGTCACCGAGGGCTTGCCGTCTTCTTTGCGCAAGGCTTTTCAGGTCCAATGCCTCATCTCCCAAAACCTTGGCGAGCGCCTCTCGCCACGCTTCGTCTCGGGAGAGTGGATGCTCCGGGTCCTGCGCAAGACGCTTCAGTGCGAATTGAAGAATGTGGATTCCGTCTCTTGGGGAATACTCCAGGTCCAGTTCGTGGGCTTCCTGCAAAAACTCCACCGTCAAAGCCAACATCTCTTCGGGCGCAAACGGCAAATGATACTTCAGGATGGTCATTTCATCTTTTTTGTTCGGGAATTCAAGCGCCAGAGTGGGTTGGAGTCTCGACAAAATGTAGTCGGGCACCTCGTATGTCGAGGCGTCTTCATTCATCGTTACGCAGCAGCGAAAATCCGGATGCGCCTTTACCGTGACGCCGGCCACGATAGACTCCACATAACGGCGGTGATCGAGCAACGGAGCCAGCGACGCCCAACTCTTCTCGCTCATCCGGTTGCCCTCATCGAGCACACAGACGCCTCCGCGTATCATGGCCGTAACCAGAGGGGATGCGTGATAGGCGATTTTTCCCGACTCCGCCAAAACGGGCGTGATCAAGAGGTCTTCCGGGCGGGTATCGGAGGTGCACTGAAATATGAACAATTCCTGGTTTCTCTCCCGCGCCGCCGCCATCGCCAGCGTCGTCTTCCCGATACCGGGGGGGCCGACGATTCTTGGAGAAAGAGAAACGTCCTCCTCCGCCACGAGCATCCAGCAGGCCAGAAGCTGACGCAGCACCTCCGCCTGACCGATCCACGCTTGGTCGGAATCGGTGCGTCCGCTCAGCTGCAGGGACACCCCTTCGATTTCAACTGTTCTTACCCCCGTTTGTTCCTTGCCTGATGTTTTATCGTGCAAAATCAACTCCTTATTCCAAAATTCGCATCAAACGGTTTTGGTATCCCATCCGTGCATCCGGAGCATGCTACTAATCCGTAAAATACCCCCCGTTTACATCCAGGGCTTCTCCGGTGATATGCGCAGCTTCCTCGCTTGCAAGAAACAATGTGGGCGGCACCAATTCCGCAGCAATCGCAAATTTTCCCATCGGATGTTTCGCCAGCGCCCTGTTATACAATTCCGGTCCGAACTCTCGCATCAATGGCCCGTCAATCGGCCCGGGAACCAGGCAGTTCACGGTCACTCTGGTTTTCGCAAGCTCTCGGGCAAGGTTGAACGTCATGGCCAAGACACCGCCTTTTGAAGCCCCATACGTGAGATTATGGCCCAGTCCCCCCGATTTTCCGGCCCCGGAGCCAAACAGGATAATCCGCCCCGCCGGAGACTTCATGAGCGCGGGCATCGCGCCTTGAATACAGAAATAAGGCGCCAGGAGATTCACGTTCAGGGCGCGCCTCCAATCGGATTCAACAAGCGAGAGCGGGTCTTTCACCAGCATGTTCGCCGTCGTGTAAACCAGGACGTCGCATCCACCCAGCCATGCGATAGCTTCCCGGATCATGGATTTCACATCCGTGAAATTTTCGAAGTCACAGGGAATTTTTTTCAGCATCTCCTCGGAACCTTCGATGAGACGCAGTTTCTCTGGACTTCGCCCCGTGGCGACGAGTTTGGCGCCCGAATCCAGAAATCCCTGAACGAGCGCCTTGCCCACGTCTCCCGTGGCGCCGGTCAGGAGCACTTTCTTGCCCTGAAAATTAAAGCGAAGCGTCATCTCGAGTATGCCGAAAGCCGTCGTACAACTTTCAGCCTGCCCCCTCTCCTGATATATATCGAATAAGATACAATATCGGCTGAAGGATAGCATTCTCGTTGGTGAAACATCTTCAAGCCGCTTCAAATACGGCAGGAACCCCGTGGGGAGTGCCCATGACATTGTTCGATGAATTGAAGCTCCGTGGTTTGGTCCACGATCATACGGACCAAGCGGAACTGACGAGCGCATTGGAAAAAGGTGGAATAAGCCTCTATTGCGGCTTCGATCCCACGGCAGACAGTTTGCACATTGGAAATTTGATTCCCATTACGGGGCTCATGCGTTTTCAACGCGCAGGCCACCGGCCGATTGCCCTCATGGGCGGCGGAACCGGGATGATTGGAGACCCTTCGGGAAAATCAGAAGAGAGAAACCTCCTAAGCGCGGAAATTCTGGAACACAACCTCAAAGGAATCAGGGCCCAATTCGAAAGGTTCCTCGATTTCGATGCGGGTTCAAACTCTGCGCGTATGATGAACAACGCGGAATGGCTGAACGAACTCCGTCTCATCGATTTTTTCCGCGACGTAGGCAAACATTTTTCCATCGGCTACATGATGGCGAAAGAATCTGTGAAGTCGCGTATCGCCGATGCAGGAATTTCATACACCGAGTTCAGCTACATGGCGCTTCAGGCGTATGATTTTCTCCACCTGTTCGAGAAAGAGAATTGCGCCCTGCAAATCGGCGGTTCCGACCAGTGGGGCAACATCACGGCGGGAATCGAGCTTATCCGGCGCGTTTACGGAAAACCCGCATTGGGGATGACTTTTCCCCTCATTACGACTTCCGACGGCAGGAAATTCGGAAAAACGGAAGAAGGGAACATCTGGCTGGACCCGAAGCGAACCAGCCCATACCGATTCTCGCAATACTGGATCCAGACGGACGACAGGGACGTCGGCAGGTTTCTGAGATACTTCACCTTCTTACCCGTTGATGAGATCGATGAGATTGAAAAAGAGCATCTCAAGTCCCCGGAGAAACGAGCAGGACAACATCTCCTGGCTAAGGAATTGACGACATTCGCACATGGTTCTGCCGCAGCGCGCAGCGCAGAGCGCGCCGCCAAAATTCTTTTTGGCGCGCAACTGGATGGAATCGAGAAAACCGACCTGCTCTCGGCAGCGGAGGAGATGCCCAAAACCCTGCGCTCGGGTGAACCCCCATGTCCGCTCATAGACATCCTCCTGGAAACCGGCCTTTCCAAGTCGAAAACGATGGCGCGAAAAGAATTAAAAGGTGGCGGTATCTATGTGAACAATCACCGCATCACGGACGAGGAAAGCGTATTGTCTGCCGAAGACATATTGTTCGGTCAATACATCCTGCTTCGGAAGGGAAAAAAGAACTATCATCTGTTAGAATTTGAAAGATAAGCAAATATGGAAACCATCATTGGTCGCATTCTGGTGCAAGAGTTGAGCAAATCCTCTTGGAAATTCCGAGACATCTATAGATGGCGAAAATGAACTTGCGAATCAGACGACGCTTCAGCGAAGCCGAAGCAAACCTCCAAACATGAACGAACGAAGAAGCGCTGCCCAGGTCGATTATCATGACCTGCCTCCCGAGTTTCACCACTGGAAATGGCGTATTCTCATCGCTTTTTGCGTTTTCTATGCCTTCAACTATCTGGGCAGATTCAACTTCAGTCTGGTGCAATACGCGGTCATCCAGGATTTGGGCATCACGCGAGTCGATACTGGGTGGATCAATTCATGGATGTTCTGGGGGTTCGCTTTCGGCGACCTGGTCTTCGGCAGGATTGCGGAAAAAGTAGGCTACAAAAACACCATACTCTTCGCCGCCATAACCACGTCGTTGTTCAACTTCATCGCGAGTTTCGGGAATTCCATCACTTCGCTCGCCATACCCTGGGCGATGGTCGGTTTTGTGAACGCGGCCACATGGGGGCCAGGACTCGGCCTGGTGGCGCAATGGTGGCCCAGACGCGAGCGGGGGCAGGCGATTGGGCTCGTGGGAACAGCCGCCGGAATAGCGCTCCTCATCGTTTGGGCGGTCGTACCCTGGACGGCGGCGCAATACGGCTGGCGAACCGCGATCCGCTACCCCCCCATGATCATCGCCGTTTTGGGAATCATTTTTTATTTTATCGCCAAAGACAAACCCTCTGATCTAAACCTCCCTGAGTATATAGAGTCAGATGACGTATCCCGCGAAGCAGAAACGGCAGGCAGCGAGAGTGAACATGGACTGAAGGCGTATTTTCACTTGATGACCAATCTGCGCTTCTTTTTGGCGTGCCACGTAAAAGGACTGGACAACGTGGTTCGTTATGGAGTCGTGTCTTGGGCGCCTTTGTATTACGCTCAGGTGGGTGGATTCAATCTAAAAGAGATGGGTTTGCTGACCTTCGCATATCCTTTGGGGTATTTGTTCGGGCCTATCTTCGGTGGAATCATTTCCGATCGATTCTTCAAGAGCAACCGCTCCATCGTCATCATACTTGCCGCCTTTCTAAGCGCCGCCGCGATGATGGGGATCGCCTATGCGCCCGCCGATAACATTCCCCTCGCCGTCATTTTGCTCATCGTCGGTGGGTTTTGCGTCAACATGTCCACTGTGCAAGCGCTGGGAGTAGACCTGGCCGGCAGGCGGCTGGCGGGAACAGCGGCGGGCGTGTTGGATGCCCATGGGTATATTTACGGCGCGCTCCAAGCCATATTCTTTGGATGGCTGTCTCTGGCGATTTCTAATGGGTGGTTCTGGGTGTTCACAGCCATGGCGGCCAGTAGACTCATTGCGGTATTACTCGTCTGGAGGGTGCGGGCATAAGCGAGCGGTTATCCTGAGAAAGGTCGAGAAGTCTGCGTTTTCGGGTTTGGCCATCATTTGTCGTTTTCCCGTTTTATGCCCCTCAGTATTTCGAGGCGAATTCTGTCCTCGTCACTTCCAAACTTCTCATCCAGAAAAGAAAGGAGGCGCCGCACCCAAATCTCATGATGCTCTTGCGCCATCATCAAGTACAAAGACGTCCCGAAACGCCAATCCTTGTCCGAGCCACGGACGATGACGTCGAGTCGAAAATCGTCCTGCCTCGCCAGACATATCGCGGCCAAAAGGTCTCGTCCATTCTCCAAATCGAATGGAAAAGGTTTTTTCGTACCATCTCCGAATCGAATGATCAATTTCAGCGCGGCCGAATCCGTCCGCTCCGGCGCATCGAAAACGATTGAAAGCAATTCGGGGGATGCAGAAGCATCAACGCCGACCACGATGTAAGTCTCACCACCCACGGTGAATCTTGATGACGATAGAATACTGCCATCCCGATGTTGTTCGCTCAAAAAATCATTCAGCCAATCAGGCAGTCTCTCCCGTCCGGGATAAGCCGTGGGCGTTTCGCCTTCATCCAGCAACTGGAGTTTGTTCGCCCATGCAAGCAAAGAAACTAACAACGGTGGCGCGGGGCGCAGGGTTTTCGACTCCCAAGGCGTCATGCCTTCCATGGCGCCATTGAAGCTCCTCATCAATACAGCCTGCATATCCTCCCACGCGGTTCTTCGTTCCAGGGCACCTCCAGAATCAATTGAAATTCTCAATCCCTCTATCGCCGCCAAACGCTCCACCAATTCGGACAAATGATAATTTTCCGCCATATCTCCATACATTTTTCGGGCTTCAGCGACATTTTCGGTTAAACCATTGTCATGAAGCCACGAATCCAAATTCACCGGCAAAGGACGCAAACCGACATTCGGGTCGCTGGAACGTCTCCAAAGGCCGCGAGCGCCTTCTAAGGCAGTTCCCGCGGCTTGCTCCGTATGAATCTCCCAAACATCGGAAAGTTCTTTTCGTATGGCGCCTTCGCCCACCCCTTCGTCGAACATGTTCGCCAACCGCCGGAGCAACAAACTGAAAAACGCCGATTGCGCCTTCGCCATAGAGGACAATTTTCCGCGCCTCGACGTAAGGGCCGTCAGCGCCAGGTACAGGGTGCCGATCGCCGGCTTTACGCCCTGAGCGCCATACAGCGCCGTCAGCTTCTCCATGCGCTGAAGAACAAACCCCAACTCCTCACCGGCCAACAACTTCAAATGGATGAAAGAAATCGGGAGAGCCTGCTCAGGCAGGATGGGTTCCGCCTGGGGAGAAAAAAGCGTTTGGGTGAAATTTTGCCGGATTTGCTCGCCTACATCCCCGAAATTCTCACGCAGGTAACGCTCACAAGACGACTCCCACCAATCGCAAAACAAGCTTCGCGGCGCGGTTGGGGACACCCTCATTCGCTCTCGGACATGGATGATTGATCCTGCTCACCGATTGAGGTCGCCGTCGCACGCGCCTTCTTCTGGAGCAAACGCCCGACGGAAAACAAAATGACCGCGGAACCCAATATAACGAGTTGGATGGCATAAGCGGAGGGATTCAAAGCGCCTATGAGCAAGGCGACCCCGCAATCCACCATGGCGAGAATTTGAAGAGCGCGCCCCAAGCCATACATCAACCAAGCTGTCCCAAGGCCGCTCTGATTCGCTCAATCCCTTCTTTGACGTTTTCCAGAGAAGTCGCGTAGGAGAAACGCACGTAGTCATCGGCGCCGAAACCGGCGCCGGGAACGCCGGCGCAGTGGGCGTGTTCTAAGAGGTACAACCCCACATCCATTGAATTTTTTAATATTCCGTCCGGCCCCTGCCGCCCGAATATGCCGCTCACCCGGGGGAAGGCGTAAAACGCGCCCTTGGGGTTCACGACGCTCAGCCCCTCTATCGAGTTCAGTCCCTCGACGATCGCCTGTCTTCTCGCGTCGTATTGCACCAGCCATTCGTTCAGGAACTCATGAGAGCCCCTCAGGGCCGCGACCCCCCCGTATTGGGCGAAGGAAGTGGCGTTGCTCGTGCTCTGGCCCTGCAGCGTGTCCATGGCTTCGATGATTTCAGAGCTCCCGAGCGTATAGCCCAGACGCCAGCCCGTCATCGCGTAGGTTTTCGAGAACCCGTCCAGAACGAGGGTGCGCGCCTTCATTTCGGGGGAAAAACCGGCGATCGAGAAATGCTCCTCGCCGTCATAGGTGATTTTCCCGTAAATCTCATCGGACATGACCATCGCGCCGGTCGATAAAACCACCTCGGCGATCGCCTCCAGTTCCTCGCGGCTGTAGACGCAGCCCGAAGGGTTGCACGGGCTGTTGATCACCACGATTTTCGTCCGCTCGGAGACGGCTTCGCGCAACTGCCCGGCCGTCATCTTGTGGCCGTTTTCCTCACTGGTTTCCACCAGAACCGGTTTCGCCCCGGTCAAAGTCGCGACGGGTTCATACGCCACCCAGATGGGCGCGGGGATGACGACCTCATCACCCTCCTCGACGAGGACGTGCAGGGCGTTGAAGACCGATTGCTTCCCGCCCACGGTGACGATGGCTTCCGTTTTCGGGTCATACCGCAGGCCCTTGTGCTCCTCGGCCCAATCGCAAATCGCCTCTCGCAGGGAAGGTATGCCCCGAACCGCCGTGTATTTCGTGGCGCCGTCGCGCAGACCCCGGATGGCCCCTTCCTTGATGTGCTCGGGGGTATCGAAATCGGGCTCTCCCGCAGCGAACGAGATGACGTCGACTCCTTGCGCCTTCATTTCCGCTGCCTTGGTGTTCATCGCCAGCGTGGGAATGGGAGGCAACTTGCTCATTCGGGATGCAAAACGCATGAATAACTCCAGGGTTAAAAAATGAATTTAGCTGCGGAACCGCTCACCGAGCGCTTCTCGTACAGAAGCGGATACGTGTTCGCCCACGTCTCCGCCGAGTGAAGCGACTTCCTTGACGAGGCTCGAACTGAGGAAACTGTACTGTTCGCTGGGCATGAGAAAAATCGTTTCGATCTCCTCGTTCAACCTTCTGTTCATGAGCGTCATCTGCATTTCGTAATCAAAATCGCTCACGGCGCGCAGGCCGCGAATGATGGCCTGGGCATTCACTTTCATGGCGAAATCGACGAGCAGTTCACGCTCGAAGCTCGCGACCTCGATCTGGTTCGACGCCTCGAATTCTTCCAGGAAGAAATTCCTGCGTTCCTCGAAACTGAACAGCGGCGTTTTCGAGGGGTGAACGGAGATGGCCACGGTCACCTTGGAGAAAAGCCTCTGGCTCCTGCGAACGACGTCGAAATGCCCTTTCGTCGGCGGATCGAAGGTTCCCGGGTATACCGCATGACTTTCCATGGAAACGAACCTCTTATCAAGCGAAAGGGGCCTCTGCCCCGTGCAAAATGCGCGTTAAAGCTAGTCTTTTGGATATCTCGTGTCAACTTGACCGACGTGAATACGCCGCCGAGTGGACCGGGCGGGGCTCGCGCTTCGTTTCGACCGGTACATCCCCGCATTCCGGGGCCGATTGAGAATTTTTCCATAACGCGGGGGAGCGGTGGCGTCCCGTATCTACCAGAAATATCCTATGTTTTCAGGACTTCCCGCACCATGTGGCTGATCTCGGGAAGGATGATTTTTTCCATGCCTGTGCGGCAGGCGTTCCCCGAGCCGGGAAGCGTCATGATGATGGTGTCGCGGCAAGTCCCCGCCGTCGCGCGGGTAAGCATGGCGGCCGTGCCGATCTCCTCGAAACTCACATGCCGGAACAATTCTCCGAAGCCGGGCATTTCCTTCTCCAGAATGGAAACGACGACGTCGTACGTCGTATCCCGCTTGGTGATGCCCGTCCCCCCGTTCGATATCACCACCTGGATGCCGGGGTCGGCGCACGCCTCGAGCAGGGCTCCGCGAATCTGGTCCGGCTCATCCTTCACGATGCGGTAGAAGGCGACCTTGTGGCCCATGTCGCGCAGCATGTTCATGATCAGTTTCCCGCTCGTGTCGCTTTCTTCCGCCCGCGTGTCGCTCACCGTGAGCACGCCGCACGTGACGGCGTCCGGCCCCTCGGCGCGGTGGTCTTCAAAAGTTTTCAGCTCGGCCGCCTGCTCGACTTCGCGGCGGGACGGCCCCTCGCCCTGGTTCATTCTTATCTCCCAGCTATCAGCGATATGCGTTTTAGACACTCACGCCCTGGAACAAAAGAACCGGAGAACGAATTCTCCGGCTCTTCGAGGCTTGCGAAACGATCCATCAAGAAGGCGCGCCGGGAGTTCGCTTCAACTTTCCGGCAGGTTCGCCGCACACGCCCTCGGAACTTATTTCATCATTTTCTTCTTGAAGCCCTTGGCCATCATGCACGAATCGAAATTGCTCTGCGCATAAGACGACGCGGAACTGGTCGCGACGGGGCCGCCTTTGGCCTTCGCATCGTAGATGAACTCTTCCTTCATCGCGCAACTCTTCAGGTCCTTCACCGCCTGGTCCATCTTCACGCCCACGCCGCGCTTGAACCAGACGTTGTGCTCGGGCGGCGCACATCCCGCAATCACGAAAACCACTCCAACCGCCAGAACGATACCAGCCATTTTTCGCATGAGTCGTATTCTCCCCATAAGTTCAATGCCTCGCTCGCCTGCCGGATTCCCGCGAGGTCAAAACACTCTCCGATGAAAGCAATTCATACAAGTGAAAATCTACCATTCTATTTCCCCATCGTCCAACACAAAATACACTAGCGCTCCAAGCCTTTAATATCGAGTCTTCCCGGCGGCAGCCCGGATCCGCGAAATACGGCTGCATCCATTAAATATTTCAATGGATAATGGGTATTTTTATTTCGGTAATTTATCGAAAAACCCCGTGAATTTATCGATATTTATCGAATTGTTCGGAAATTCCCTATCCCCTGGTGCAACGACGCGCCTCGACTTCATACGCACCTGCGCCCTGAGCGGCGCAAGCGCAACTGCGGGGAATTGCGGGGCGAACCCGACTGTGGGAAAGGGTTGTTGACAAAGTCCCCTTTTCAAGGGGCAGGGGGACACCCCTCTCGACCGGAAAGGCCCCCCTACCCCCCTTGACGGGAAAAAACCAAAAAAGCCCCCCTGAAAGCACTGGGGTACAATGGTTTTGTAGGGACAGGCCTCCGTGCCTGTCCTGACAAAGGGCAACCACGGAGGGCAGGACAGGCACGGAGGCCTGTCCCTACGATGAACAATTCGATGATCGGGATTCCCCGCCTCATCGGGGGGCATCGCTTTTCCCCCCTGATAAGGAGGGGGGTGGGGGTTCGTAGACGATGCCCCCGCCGAGAGGTTTTCCAACAACCCCTGCAGGGGCCGTTCGCGAACGGCCCTTCAAGCCAAGCAGCCCCTCCTTCCTCAGTCGGGGCTGACCCCCAATCCCGCGCGGATGTGCTATAAACAATGAAAACGCGATGAACCGCAGCCTCAAAAGGAGAAGAAAGACGTGTCGAACTCGGATTTGGCGGGAAGCTGGGCGCTCATTCTGGGAGCCAGCAGCGGCTTTGGAGAGGCGAACGCCCTGAAACTCTCGAGCCTGGGCGTGAACATTCTGGGCGTTCACCTCGACAGGAAAGCCACGCTGCCCAACGTGGAGCGCATTCGGGAGCAAATCAGGACGAACGGCGCGGAATCGCTTTATTTCAACGTGAACGCGGCGGGCCACGAGGAGCGCGAGAGCGTTCTGGATCAGATAGGGGAGCACCTGGGCGGGAACGCGGAGGGCGCGGTGCGCATCCTGCTGCACAGCCTGGCCTTCGGTACGCTCAAGCCCTATATCGCCGATGAAGAGAAAGACGCCATCAACCCCAGGCAGCTCGAAATGACGCTCGACGTCATGGCGAACAGCCTCGTCTACTGGACCCAGGCGCTCGTGCGGCGCGGACTCATGGGCTTCGGGGGCCGCATCTACGCCATGACGAGCGCGGGCGGACACCGCATCTGGAAGACTTACGGCGCCGTGTCGGCGGCCAAGGCCGCGCTCGAAAGCCACATCCGCCAGCTCGCCGTCGAACTCGCGCCAAAGGGCATCACGGCGAACAGCATCCAGGCCGGCGTCACGGACACGCCCGCGCTCCGCAAAATTCCGGGCAACGCCGAGATGATCGAAGGCACGAAGAAGATCAACCCGCACGGGGAGCTGACGACGCCGCAGAAAGTAGCCGACGCCATCGCGACGCTCGCCGCCTCGGGCACGCAGTGGATGACGGGCGATCTGATTCGCGTCGACGGAGGCGAAGACATCGCGGGGTGAGGCGGGTTTTGCATGGACGGAGAACGATCCGGGAAAACCCGCCATGGCGCGTGACGGAAAGAATCCGTGCGTTCGTCCACACGCTCACCTGCTCCCGGCCGGGCACGCCTTACGCCGCGCATCGGGATAGACTCCCCTCTTTTTCCTTGAGATTCACATGAGCGACTTCGAGATCGCCATCGTCGTTTGCGTCCTCTTTTTCGGGGGATTCGTGAAGGGGTCCATCGGCTTCGGCACGCCGCTGGTGGCTGCCCCGCTCCTCGCGCTCTTCATCGCTCCCAAGGAAATCGTCACCCTGCTCGCGCTCCCGCTCCTCCTATCCAACTTCACCGACACCTACCGCCTCCGCTCGGAATGGCGCTCTATCAGGGAGATATGGCTGTATCTCCTGGTCGCCATGGCGTTCATGCCGCTCGGGGTGTGGTTCCTGGGGTTCGGAGACCCCGATTTCATCCGTCTGATGATGGGGGTTATGGCCTACATATACCTGCTCGTGGAGAGCCGCCTGGGTTTCTTCAAGGAACTGGGCGCGGGCTTTCAGAGAATCGTGGGCGCCCTCATGGGGGCGACCCTTGGTTTCGTATACGGGACGACGACCATCAGCGGCGCCATCAACATCATCTATTTCAGCATGCTCAGGCTGGCGAAAAACCCGTTCATATTTCTGATGAACGCGTTCAACTCGACGGGCATGTGCGTCATCATTCTGAGTCTCTGGCTCCAGGGCTTTTATACGAAACCGCGATTCACGAACGCGCTGATGGCGATCATCCCCGTATACGTCGGGTACTGGGCGGGCATCCGCGTTCGCGAGCACATCGACCAGGCGCTTTTCTTCAGGCTCATCCGTATCGCTCTGTTCCTCATCGCCACGAGCCTGGTAATCAAGTTCGTCATGGGGAAGATGTGAGGGTTTGTTGAAGAAGCCCGATGCGGCTCAATCTTCTGTCTCGTCCTGCGCAGTCCGTCGCTCCGCCTCACCCTGAGTAGCGGCGAAGCCGCGTATCGAAGGGCGCTTCTCTTCGACAGGCTCTTGATGCGCCCGGGTCCTCCCTCGATACGGCGCGCAAGCGCGCCTACTCGGGATGAGGGAGGTTGAACCCGACCGAGTAGAGAAGAGATCCACTCCCCCCTTGAGGGGGAGTCGATGAAGCCGAGCGATTTGTGCGAAGGCTGAATCGGTGGGGGGTAAAATGCGTTTTATCGCCAGTCCGAATTATCCCCCCACCGAATCGCTTTCGGGCTTGCGCCCTCAGCTCTTCGACTCCCCCTCAAGGGGGGAGTAATTCCATTTCTCTACCTGGTCGGCAAAATATCACAAGGGAGGGGAGTGAAATTTAGCGCGCTCCTTCAGAGGGCTTTTTCTACAACTCCGCGAGAATTCACGGCAAGGGGAAATTCATCCCCAAGGGCCATCATCGGGTTTGATCCCAAACAAAACCCCGCCCGGGAGAACCCGGGCGGGATTTGATGCTATCGGGCGAGAGGCCGGCTACGGGCTAGCTGCCGTTCTTCGCCATAATCGCGCGGGTGATGTCGCCCTCCGGCGTCTTTCCTTCCGGCGCGCCGTTCATGCCGGGGAATTTCTGGTGGTTCTTCACCGGGTCGATGCCCGCGAGGTGCGCGAGCGTGGTGCCCAGGAAGCCCGCCTTGTCTTCTTTCGTGATGGCGGGATAACCCCATTTCTCCTGTAATTCCTCGTCGATATGGAGTTTCAGGACCGCCTCGACCGATTGATACGGATCCGAAGCCGGCCAGTCGCTGCCCCACACGAATCGGCCGGGGCCGACGATTTGCAGCGTCGTGCCGACCATGTGCGCGAACCGGTGCGGCGCGCGCATGAGCCAGGGCAGCAGAATCGAGTAGCTCACGTACACGTTCGGGTGTTTCCACATCAGCATGACGAGGTCTTCCCAGTAGGGATAGCCGCCGTGGTAGGCGACGATCTTGAGGTCCGGGAAGTCGGATGCCACCTCGTCCAGCAGAATCGGGAGGGTGTAGCGCGTGGGACCCAGCCGGATGGTGATGCCGGTGTGGAAGAAGGCCACGATGCCCTTGTCCTGGCACATCTCATAGGCGGGCCAGAGCCTGCGGTCGTTGATGGGGCAGTCCTCGGGCTGATAAAACTTGGTGAACTTGAAGTTGTAGTTGTCGTGGAGGTATTCCATCTCCCAGAGGAAATCCTTGGTTTTCCGCTTGGAGAACGGCCCCACGTTCGAGACGCCGATGACGCGGTCGGGATATTTCTCGATGGCGTCGATGACGTGCTGGTTCGTGGAGAACGGCGCGCTGTCGCCCGCCGTGTCGATGAACGACTCGCGCATGAGGGCTATCTGGTCCACGCCCGCGCGGTTCATGTCGCCGATGATCTTGTCGATATGCCAGTCCATGCCTGGGTGGATGGCCGCCGGCCTGTTGTTCCTGTGGTCGATCCACTGCCACTGGTTGCACATCTTGTGCGCATATTCGAAGGTGCTGGTGCCCTCGAAATACTTGATGAAGCGCCGGTAATCCTCAGGCATCACGTGCGTTTCGCAGTCGATGATGTAGTAGTCGTTCGCGTCCTCGCCCGTCTCGGGATTCGACGGCAAGGGCATCTTGGTATCCCAGGTGGGGGGCACGTATTCGGCCTGCGCAGTTCCGTCTGTGCTCATTCTCTCTTACCTCCAGAAGTGTCGGATGCAGATGGAAGCGACATCGTCGCGTTCCGCTCTATGATGGCTAACTCCATTTGCTCAGAAACAAAAGAAGGCCTATGTTAGGATGCGAAAGAAATCATGTAAAGCAGTCCCCATGTGAAAACCTGGAAGAGGCAGCGATGTCGGACGCAACGCGAAAAACCTATACGCTCTGCTCCCCTCACTGCGGGAACAACCCCTGCAGCTTCGAGGTCGAAGCGAGCGGCGAGGAGATCACCTCGTTCCGCGCGAACCCCAGAATGCGCATCAAGCCCTGCATCAAGGGGTTCCAGTTGCCGGACAGGTATTACCACCCCGACAGGCTCCTCTACCCGATGAAGCGCGTGGGCGCGAAGGGTTCCGGGCCGGGCGGCGCGAACCGCTTCGAGCGCGTGAGTTGGGATGAGGCGCTCGAACTCGTCGCCGGGGGGCTCGAGGCCGCCAAGGCGAAGGGCGGAAACGAATCCGTGATGATGTACCACTACTCCGCCCAGCACACCCTGCCCGGCGGCCGAGACGCCGAGCCCGCCACCATCATGCGGCTCATGAACATGTGGGGCGGCGCCGTGCAGCCCTACAAGCGCGGCAGTCTCTGCTGGAAGGCCTTCCTTGGCGCGAGCGACGACGTGTTCGGCCACTGGCAGGTGAACAACAAGCCGACCGATGACTGCGAGTGGATCGTCCTTTGGGGCAACAACCCGGTGGAGACGGGATACCGCGGCCTGCTCCAGTCCCTACAAAGCGCCAAGAAAAACGGAGCCCGCTTCATCGTGGTGGACCCCCTCCGCACGCGGACAGTGGAGCGCTTCGGCGAAGTGCACGTGCCGATTCGCCCCTCCACGGACACAGCACTTGCGCTGGCCGTGCTGCGACTCATGCTCTCAGAGGGCGCGCTTGATGAGACCTTCCTCAGGCAGAGGACCAACGCCGCGTTCCTGGTGGACGTGGAGACCGCTCGCTTCGTTCGAGGTGCGGACGGCGCGCCTCTCGTCTGGGATCATGACACGGCTTCGGCCAGGCCGTTCGTCGCCTGCGCGAAGCCGGCCTTGCGCGGGACGTTCCAGGTGAACGGAACCGGCTGCAGACCCGCGCTCGATTACCTGCGCGACGCCGCCGAGCCCTGGACGCCCGAGCGCGCGGCGCGCGAATGCGGCGTCTCGGCGGAGCACGTGCGCTCCATCGCCCAAGCGATGCGGAGAGGAAAAGTCATCGTCTTTTACGGGTCTTACCAGCGTACCGTGCATGGGGAACAGGCAGTCCGCGCGCTGCACATCCTGAACCTCATGGCGGGCGCCTCGGGCGGCGTGCTGCGCCACGGGGCGCGAGAGGCGGGCTTTCCCTTCGAGAAGGCGGACGGGACCGGCCTTGTAGAAATCATGACCGACCGCTGGGCGCTCCCCAATCCGGTGAAGCGCACCATCCCGACCGGGAGGATCGGAGAAGCCATCCTGAACCCCGACTCCTACGGCGGCCCCGTGCACGCCGCGCTGGTGATGTGGGGCAACCCGGTCGGGCAGGCGGGCAACGCCCACAAGACCGAGCGCGCCCTGCGCGCACTCGATTTCTGCGCGGTGTCGGACATCTTCATGACGCCGACGGCGAAATGCGCGGACGTGGTGTTGCCGGCATCCACCTGGCTCGAGCGCTGCGCGATCACCGACGGCATGGAGGCGGGAAATACATTTTTTCACCTCGTCCATGAGATGACGCCCAAACAAATCCTCATCTATACGCCGGGCGCTATGCCTCCGCGCGGGGAGTCGCTCGATGACTTCGAGATTGTCTGCCGTCTGGCCGAAAAAATGGGCTATGGCGCGCACTTTCCGTGGAAATCATCGAGGGAATGGATAGAAGAGCTCCTGGAAGCCGCGCGTTCGGACGCGCGCTTCCCCTGGTTCGAGGATGTCACGATCGAGAAGCTCGAGACCGAGGGGCAAATCATTCTCGATATCCCGGAGGCCGCTCCGCGCTGGGACCTCACGACTCCACACGGGCGCGCGCAGGTCTTTTTCGAAGAGATCCCGCAGCAAGTCCCCAGACATTTCCCGCCCGAAGAAGACTCGGGCCGCGAGGAGGCGAACTATCCGCTTCAGCTCTTGACGCCGAAAACCTACTTCCGCGCGAGTTCGACCTTCAACAATGCGAAGAAGCTGCTACGCCACGGCTGGAACGTCGCCACCCTGCATCCGGCCGACGCCGCCGCCCGGGGCATCGAGAACGGCGACAGCGTGCGTCTTAAAAACGACTATGGAGAGTCCGTGTTCGAGGCCAGGGTGAGCAAGGGCATCAGGCCGGGCGTCGTGCACGTGCCTGCGGGCGGATTGCCCGAGGACGGTGCGGCCAACCAGCTCACCGGCGACGCCTTGTCCGAATACGAAAACGCGACGTTCAACAGCTACCGCGTGGAGGCGGAAAAAAGCTGATCCGGCGGGCGCGCTTCCACCCACACATGGCGCAATTTTCATGCAATCACAGGAAGTAGGGGCCGTTCGCGAACGGCCCACTGCAAAAAGTGAGGCGATTTGTTCGTCATTCCGGCTTTCGTCGGAATGACGGCCAAAATCCGAACCCGGGCGGCGCAGGCTCTCTCCTTGAAAACCAACCCCCCCTACCCCCCCTTGTCAGGGGGGTATGAAAAGGCGATGCGCCCCCGCCGGGCTGAGAGGGCTTTGCTTTTTCTTGCCCCCCTGACAAGGGGGGGTAGGGGGGGTTGCCTTTATCCCCTGTCAAGGGGGAAGTAATTGTAAAATGAAAAGAGATGACATTGTCCGTTTTGGATTAAATCATTTCGGAATAAAGACATTCAAAAACAGGCTACGCTCACCCGTAGGGACAGGTCGCGACCTGTCCCTACAAAAACGGCATCATCCCTCTCCCTTCCCGTAGTCGGGCAATTCTGGGAATTGTCCGCCCCCCTAGGTTGTCCATTGTCGGGCCAGACACGGGCATTGGACAGGCACAGGGGCCTATGGGGCAGCCCTAAGGAGGGGGTGCCACTACGAACCGACCCTGGGCCGTCATTCCGGCGAATGCCTGGCAGGAAGATACCCAAGATTTCCCTACTTCCACTCCCAGGCCTTGTGCTTGAGGAGCACCACCTCGGTTGGGCGCGGCAGCGTTCTGCGGCTGAAGACGTAGGTGTCGCTCTCCAGTCTCTTGACGCGCCTGAAAGCACCAAGAAAGACGTTCAACTCCTCGAGTGAGCGGACGTCCATCGGAACCGCGACGTTGGGGCCCAGTCTGTGGACGAAATCCGCCATGACTCTCGGGTTCATGGCGCCCGGGTCCGAGATGATCGCCAGGGCCACGTGAATCTTCCCCAGCCTCCTGAGCTGCTCGGGGTTCATGGGCGATCCCAGATCCCCCAGATGGGCGATGCAAAGACCGCCCGTCTCGAACAAAAAAGAAGAGGCCTTGGACTCTCCGGCGTCGAAATCATCACTACCCATGCCCTGAACGATGGGCACGTTGCGGATGCGCACGTCGCCTATTCTGTAATCCACCTCGTTCCATTTCTCTCCGTATCCGAGCACGCCCCGCAAGACGACGGGGTTTCCGCCCAGCACCTCGACGGAACTGTGGTTCATCGCCACCTCGCTCGTGGTGGCCACGTGGGGGCTGGTCTTGGGGATGGGGTATCCCCGATGGGGGGAGAACGGATCGGTCACGACCCGGATTCCCTTAGGAGAGATGATGCGGAAAAAAGCGTGGCCGAACCACTGGATGCTGATCCGGCGCGGGGCCTTCGCCGCCTGGAGGTAGGACACGGGAACCGCCTTCCTGAAAGGCATGTGGCGCACCAGACCGGGCGAGCACTTGGCCGATACGACGGCCGGAACGGCTAAATGGCAAAGGAGCAAAGTGAGGCAAAGCGCTTTCTTCATCCCTCCTCCCTCTCGGCTGAAGCTAGATAAACAAGCGAAATTCTATCCCCAAAAGGAGAGCGTGAGAAGCGATGCGTCCTCACCGGGGCGGCGGACAGGACTTCCCCCCATAAGTTTTTCAAACAGCCCTCTTTATGACAGGATGCACCCGACTCTCGAACATCCGATTGCCGGAATTCGCTTATACGGAAAGGAACCCCCATGCCCATCATCGATTTGAGTCTCGCCCACTACGACGAAATGGATCCCGTGGCGGCCGCCGTGGGCAAGATGATGAACGCCGAAACCTCCGTGCGGCGCAAATATTTTCCACCCCAAAAAGAACCCGACGTCGTCTTCGTCGACAGCTGGCTTTCCATATTCGCCCACGCGGGCACGCACCTCGATTGCCCGCGCCACATCTACCGCTGGGGTAAGACGACGGACGAGGTGGCGCTCGATCGCTTCATGGGGCCCGCCTGTCTGCTCGATTTCTCATCCAGGGGGGCGGATGAGGCCATCTCCGCCGAGGATTTGGAAGCGCGCTCAGGCCTCGTCCGGGAAAACGACATCGTGCTTCTGCGCACCGATTTTACCGATAAATTCTGGGGTTCGGACGCTTATTTGAGAAACTCGCCCTTTCTCACCGGCGACGGCGCCAGATGGCTCGTGGACAAGGGGGTGAAGGCCGCCGGCTTCGATTTTCTACAGGAAGAGGAGGTGAAGAAGATTCCCGAGAACGTGCCCGAGAACTACGTCGTCCACCGGACGCTGCTGGGAAACGGGATCATCCAGATCGAGCACATGACGAACCTCTCGGCCATACCGCAGGAGCGCTTCCAAGTCATCGCGCTGCCTCTCAAGATGCCGGGGATCGAAGGCTCCCCCTGCCGGGCCGTCGCCGTCGTGGATTAGAAACCCTCGATTATTCAGGTGATTTTTGCCCCGCCAGATAACCCTCGAACATGCCTTCGAGACGAGACACTCTCGCGTCCAGGGATGCAACACTGGCCGCCAGAGACGCGACGCTCTCTGTCAGGGACGCCACGCTCGCTTCCAGGGATGAAACCCTGGCTTCCAGAGATGACACTCTTGCTTCCAAGGCGGAGATTCGCCTGTCAATCCTGTAAATGTAGGATAGGATGGCGATTCCGAAAAAGGCGATTTCGATCATTTCGGCAGTCATTATTCGGCGCACTCCTTAAGGACTCGGGTTTACATTTGGGTCCTCTGGAACGCTCGTACAACAAAACTTTATTATATTGGGGATTTAATTTCAAACTGGAGACTTCCATAGACCAAGGAAATCCTCACACCCACGCCTCACACCCGATGGAGAATCCCATGGAAGACGCTCTCGAATTCTTCTCCCGCGCGCCGACGACGGCGGTCGCGGACGCCTCGATATTTCTGGGCCTCGACCTCATCATGAAAGACGTCGCCCCGCTCACGCCCTTCACCGAGGAGCGCGTCGCAGCACCCGCGGCCACCATGCGCTTCGAACCCGTCCGGGGCGAGGTGAACCCCGCCCGGGTGAGCCTCTACGGAACGCACGAGGAGATGGAGCCGGGCAAGTTTGTCGTGCTCGCAACTGAAGCGAGCGACATGGCCGTTCTGGGGGCCAACGGGGCGCGCGTCATCCACAGGCGGGGCGCGGCGGGCGTCGTCACAGACGGGCGCGCGCGCGACGTTCTCGAAATCAGGGAGTTAGGGCTTCCCGTATGGTGCCGCGGCCCAAGACCCCTGCCCTATTCCAGACGCCTCGTCGCGGCGGAGCGCGACGTCCCCGTCACCTGCTGCGGGGTGCGGGTGGCACCCGGAGACATCGTCGTCGCCGATGCGGACGGCGTGGCCGTCGTGCCGAAGGATGAAACCGAAAGGGTGCGCGAGCGAACCCGAATCGTCATGGAAATCGAGGAGGAATTCACCCGAAGGTTCGACGCGGGCGAATCGGGAACAGAACTCGTGAAGATGATGCGCAGAAAGTGGGAGTGAAGATTCCGGGGTTTAAGTCACGAAATTATTTTGTTCCATCGCGCCTGTGGCCTTGCTATATTCTCACGACACGCGAGCGCATTGCGGGCGAACCGCCGGCGCCGAATCGAGCGAAAACCGCACGGACCCGACGCAATCATCACGAGGATTCGAACAGAAAATGAACGACCACAAGCCTTTGGAAGAAGATTTGAAGCTGGTAAAATACAGAAGCAGTTACTGGATCATGCTTGAACCCGAAGGAATTCCGCTGGTCGAATTCGCCGCCAGACACCACGATACGCTCGGAGAGCCGCTCTACCTATGGATGAAGAAACACCTGTCCCGGGAATCCATCCTTGAGTTCCATCAAGCCGGAAAATTCAATTGGGACAAGTTCAAGCAATTCATGGAATCGAAGGGGTGGGACATCAGCCGCAACGAACCGGGCATCATCAACGCCTGATTCGAAAACGCCGCCAAAGCAAAAGACGCCTCACCACGCACGCGGGGCGGAAGCAAGTGTAAGGAGAGATTTCCATGTTCAGAGTTTTGTTGATTCTCGCATTGCTGACACCCGTTTTCGCCGCGGAGGCGAAAGAGAACGCATCGTCGCACCGCTCCAAATACGCCGGCCAGCAGAGCCGGAAGATCAAGAGCCTTTCGGCGGAGGACATCGCGGAACTCAAGCGCGGCGGCGGCTGGGGGCTGGCCAAGGCGGCGGAGTTGAACGGCGTGCCCGGCCCGAGCCACCTGCTGGAGATGAAGAATGAAATCGGCCTCGACGAGACTCAGCGCTCGGCCATCGGCGCCATATACCGGCGGATGAAAAGCCGGGCCATACTTCACGGTGAGCGCCTCATCGACCTGGAGCGGCGACTCGAGAGCGGCTTCCGCAACCGCACCATCACCGACGCGCTGCTTCGCGCGTCTTTGAGCGCCATCGCCGAAACGAAAAAGGAACTGCGCTACGTCCATCTGGCCGCGCACATCGAAACGCTGAAGGTTCTCTCCGAGAAGCAGATAAGAACCTACAACGCGCTCAGGGGCTATTCCAACCCGGACCCTTGCGCCAACGTCCCCAAGGGCCACAACGCGGAAATGTGGCGCAAGCACAACAACTGCGAGTGATGATGAACCTGAGCGAGAGGCTCATCACGCTCAAGAGCGGGCTGGACGAGCGCGAACTCCAGGTCCTGACCATCGAACTCGACCGCCGCCGGAAATCGACGGGCGTCACGTTCGCGCTCTGGTTTTTTCTGAGTTGGCTGGGACTGCACAAATTCTATCTGGGAAGAATCGCGACGGGCGTCGTCTACGTCGTCGCCCCGTGGGTCTTGATCCTCGTCTTCATCTTCGGCTTCGTCATGGCGGAATCGAACCCCGAGGCGGGCGGCGCGACCGCCGTAGTGAGCGGACTCGCCTTGATCGCTTATGGCCTATGGTGGGTCGTGGATCTGTTCACGATTCCGAGGCAGGTGAACGCCTACAACGAAAATCTGGAACTGGAGATCATCGCCTCTTTGAACGCGAGAAAACAGCGGCCGGGCCTGTCGCCGAACCCCACGCGGCCGGAATAGACGCTACCCCTTATTTCCGCGCGTATTTCTTCCCGAGGTTCTCCTCCCAGGTGAGGTAGCCTTCCATCGCGCTGCGCCCGATGTCGTAGGGCTTGAGCTGCACGTCTTTGGGCAGTTCATCCAGCCCCTCGCGCCCGGTATCGAGGGAAAACCCCGCCTCGCGCCAGGCCGCCTTGCCGCCTTCGAGATAACCGACTCTGCGGTAGCCGAGTCCTTGGAGAGCGAGCGCGCTCAGGGCGGATTTGCGCCCGTCCTCACAGACGCACATCACCCGCGCTCTCTTGTTCACCGCCCGCTCGGGCGCCTGCTCTTCCAGCCGGCCCCTAGAGGCCCATACGGACCCCGGCAGATGGCCCCTCTCGTAGGAGGAACTCAAATCCACGTCCAGAACCGCGCCGAACCTCTGCCTCCTGGCGCTCGCCTCCCCCGCCGAATAGGCGCGTGTCTGCGCCCGCGCTTTTTCCAGGAGGAGAACCTCGCCCGCCCCCGCCGGGCTTTCTCCCGAAGCCGCCTCGCTGGGCTTGTCCATCGCTCCCCCGGCCTCACACCACGCCGTGAGGCCACCGCGCAGCACGCTCACGTCGAGCCCCATCTGGCGAAGCCAGTAGGCCGCCATGACGCCGCGCGCGTTCTTGTCGCAATAGGCGACGACCTTCCCCGCGCGCACCGCAATCACCTCGTCGGTGCGCTGCGCCGCCTGCCCGCCGGGGATGGAGATGGCCCCCGGTATGTGGCCTTCCGAGAACTCGGGCGCCAGGCGCACGTCGAGCACGTAGAGCGTGCGGCTCCCGGCTTCGGCCTGAAGCGCGCGAAGTTCCTCGACCGATACGAAGGGAATTCCCTCCTCTTCGGCCACCTGCGCGCCGAGCACCTCCCCGTGGGCGCGGCTTTGCTCGGAGGGAGCGGGAATCTCGCTCGGTTTTCCTTCCTCCAGCTGCAAGCCTTCGAGCATGATGCCCATACCGCCGTTTTTGAGCGCGCGCGCGTGTGTGACGCCCAGCCGATGAAGCGCCTGCGTGCCGATGATGCTGCGGGTGCGGCCCGCGCAGTTGATGATGAGGGGCGTTTCCCTGTCCTGGTCCAGATCCCAGGCATGGAGAATGAGTTCGCCCCCCGGCAGGCTCCGCCCGGTGGGAACGCAGAAGCGTTCGAATTCCACCTCCGTTCTCGTGTCGAATATGCGCGGCGGCGTATCGCTCTCGATCAGGTCGAAAAGTTCCCGCGCCGTGATCTCGGGCACCTCGTTTTCCACGTGAATCCGCTCGCCGAAATCCTTGCTCGGCACGTTCGTGCCTGAAGCCGTGGGAAACGCCTGCGCCTCCCACGCGCCCAAACCGCCCTCGAGCACGGAGACGTCCGTAAAACCGCATTCCTCCAAAAGCGCCGCGACGTGCTCCGCCCTCGAACCGCCCTCATCCATGCATACCACGGGCGTCGCCTTGACGGGCACGAGGCGCGCGGCCAGAAACTCAATCTCGCCACGCGGGGCGTTCGTCGTCATGAATATCTGCTTTTCGTGAAACTCCATCGGGTCGCGCACGTCGAGCACGGCATGCGGGCGGTCGCTCTCCATCAATTCCTTCAGTACAACCGGGGATATTCTTTTCACCATGACTTTGGATCCTTCCAATGTGTATGAGCCATACGCCTAGCGGGAGGGAATGCCCGCCATGCGCCTGAATACCTCGATAATGGCCGACGTGTCCGCGTCGGCGAGCCCGCCATACTCTGCGGCCTGGAGCACCTGCTGGTGCACGGAGCTGAGCAGCATGGGGGAGCCGAGCTTCTGGCCCTGCTCCAGCATGAGCCGCACGTCCTTGTGGTGCTGTTTGATGCGCGAGAGGGGATTATCGTAATCCGCGTGGATCATGCGGGGGCCGCGCTGGTCCATGGCCTTGCTGTAGGCCGCGCTGTCCTTGAGTACTTCGAGCAGGCCCTCCATTTCGAGGCCCGACTTCATCCCCAGAACGAGACCTTCCGAAAGTGCCAGGCGCGTCAGGCCCAGCACGAGGTTGATGACGAGCTTCGTCCGCGCGCCGGCCCCGCACGGCCCCATGTGGTGGATGGAGCGGGCGAACGTGGCCAGAATCGGCTTCGCCGCCTCGAAATCATTCTCCTCGCCCCCGACGACGGAGACGATCTGTCCATCCAGCACCTGATTGCGCGAACCGCTCAGGCTCGCATCGAGAAAGCCGATATTCCTGGCGCGGAGGTCTTCACCGAGTTTTTCCGAATCGTCGGGGCTCGAAGTCGAGGTGTCGATGACGATCAAGCCCTCTCGCGCCACGCTCGCGATTCCGCCATCGCCCAAACAGCTTTCGCGGACGACGTGGCTGTAGAGCAGGGAGATGATGACGAACTGCGCATCCTCCGCCGCCTCCGCCGCCGAGCCCGTGGGCGTGCCCCCGTTCTCGGCGAGGGCATCAAGCCTGCTTTGGTCGATGTCGAACCCCCGCACGCGGTGCCCCGCTTCCATCAATTTTTGGCTCATGGCCGTTCCCATGAGGCCGAGCCCTACGATTCCGATATTCGCGCTTTCCGTCATCTCGCATCTCCAGACATACGAAGCCATTTCCCCGAGGGGAGTATGAAAATCAGAATTTGGGTCGTCCCTCGGGAGCGTACCCCGTCATCTCGACAAAGCCCACCCCCGTGAGCTTTTTTTCGCCCGGGGCGCCTTCGGCGAAAACGCCTCCTTCCCAATAGGTGATGCCCGTACTGCCCTTGGACTCTATCTCCTGCGCGCGGGCATAGGGCTCCAACCGCAAGCGAAGGCCGTGCGCCGGAACCTCGACCTCCCACCCCATGGGATAGACGGCGCCGCTCCGCTCGCTCTTCCATGTATCCAGACCCTTAAAGCGGAAATCCCCGAGACGCAGATGCGCCGCGCTGCCGTCCGCCTCCACCAGCGTGCCGCTGCTCGTAGGCTCCACGCTCCCGTCTTTTCGCCTCATGAGATATAACATCAAATCGCGTCCGTCGGACAACTGGAGGCTCAGCCAGTCCCACCCCACCTGATCCTTCGTCAACTGGTTCGAGCCGAACTCATGGTCCATCCACGCCGTTCCGCGCACCTCAATCTTCCTCCCCTCCATTTCGAGGACGCCCGAGGCGAAAAGCCGCGTGTAGGAATAATAGTGGGAGGCGCGTCCGGGACCCGGCGCCTTCCGGCTCACTCCGTCTTTACCGTGAACAACGAGGGGTTTCGCGGGTTTCAGATCGAGGCGCAGCTTCATCTCGGGCGCCGCCGCGCTGATGTGAATCGAGGATCCGCCTTCCCCTCCCGTGCTTTCGGCGCGCCAGTCGCGAAGCCAGACCCTGAGACCCTCCTCCGACGCGCCCGCCTGCTCGAGTTCGCCCCGGCTGATTCGCTCGGAAAACCGGTGTTTCTTCCGCTTCGCATCCAGGACCGAGAAATGCCCGAAATAGAGATTCCTGAGCGCCCAGCGGCTTTTCGAATTTCGGGACGCTCCCGGTCGAAGCCCCGCCCTGAAAAACGTGAGCATGAACGGGTATTTCCCGCCCTCGGCATCCTGCAAATTTCCCGAGAAATACCACCACTCCGTGCGGAACGCCTCGTGCGCGCCGTGGTCGCGGGGGAACTGGTAGCGATAGCCGGGCAGCGCCTGCCGCCAACTCGCGGGATGCGCGGGCGCAGCGCCCAGGATGATGACGGCGGCCAGAAGAGATGGAACAAGTTTCTTCATTCTTCGCTCAACGCCTCCCGAATGGGGATGCCCGCCGCGGCTCTCGCGGGAAGCCAGCTCGCCGCCAGCGAGGCGAGAATCACCACGAGCAGATACGCCGCTATTCCCTTCCAGGCGAAGATATACTGGATCGTCCAGCCGAAACTGAGCTTGTTGACGATGAAGATCAGGATGGCTGCCAGACACACGCCGGCCGCAAGACCGGCGAGCACGGACAGGACGCCCAAAATGGTCGCCTCCCCCATGATGGCGCTTATGATGCCCTTGCGGTTCAAGCCCATTGCGCGCAGCGCGCCGATTTCATGCACGCGCTCCAGGATATTCGAACTCAGGCCCGTCGCCACGCCGAGCAGAGCCACTAGAACGACGATGAACTCCAGCGCATAGGTGATGGCGAACGTCTGATCGAAGATGTTCGATACGCGCTTTTTGAGACCGCTGTTGGAGATCAGCACCATGGTGGGGTCGAGAACTTCTTCGAGCGATTTGCGGACGTCTCCCGGGCGCGCGTTTTCCGAGAGATATATCGCAAGGGCGCTTAAGCGATCATCCCCCCAGTGTTTTTTCAGGAATTCGCGATCCACCACGATGAACCCGCCGTCGGTGGTGTAATCGTAATACACGCCCGCAACGCGCACAGCGACCACGCCCCCCGGAGCCGGGAGGCGCAGGAGGTCCCCTTTCTTGACGCCGTAGAGGTTCGAGAACGTCTCGGTGATTATCGCCTCGCCGCGCGCCCTCGCCCTCATGATCGTTTCTTTCGAGTCGCCCTCCAAAAACAGCCGCCTGCCCCTTTCGGCCTCGATGCGAAAATCACCGCCCGCCAGCGTGATGCGCTCTCCGCGCCAGGGCAGGCGAACGGCCCTGAAGCCACCCACCGCCGCGACGCCTGAAACGCCGCCGATGGCCTGGATCGCGTCTTCTGAAACGCTCGCCTTCGAACCCTTGATGAAGCGCGATGCGGGCGCCGCGTAGAAGTCAGCTCTCAGCGTTTGTTGCGTCCAGATTTCCACCGTGGCGCGGAAGCTATCGATCATGATGATCAAGCTCACCAGCATGGACACGGCGATTGCCAGTGAGGAGAGCGTGACCGCGTTTCGGTGCGGATGCCTGCCCAGACCGTGCGCAGCGAGCCACGCTTTCAAGACGCCGTCCAGCACCCGCCGGATGATGATCGAACCCAGCAAGACGACCGGCAGACTCGCCAGCGCGGTGGCCAGGATGACCGCCGCCGCCGAGAGATAGCCGGGTAAAGGGGTTCCCCCCGCCAGGGCCTGCAAGTTCAGCCCGTAGGCGATGATGGCGGCGACCGAAGCGCCTGCGACGTAAACGGCGATGACTTTGGGGCGCACCTCCACGATTCCCTGCCTCTCCACAATGCCCTGGTGTGGACTTTGGCGCGAGGCCGCGACTGCCGGGAAAAGACTCGACACGAGAGAAACGCCCAGTCCAACACCGAATCCCCATAGAAGTTCTCCTGGGCCCAAGAAAACATGGCGCACCTCCAGAAACGCGTAGAGGTTCCTGATCGTCTGGGAGATGAACGATAGCGCGCCCTGGGCCATGAAGGCTCCCATCGCGACGCCAAGACTCGAACCCGCCAGACCGATGCAAAGCGCCTCCGCCCCGTAGAGGACGACAATGCCTCTCGCTGTCATGCCGAGTGAGCGCAGGGTGGCGATTTCGCCTCTGCGCCGCAAGACCGAAGCCGACATCGTGTTGTAGATCAGAAAACAACCCACCAGCAGCGCGATGACGCTCAGTACGGTGAGATTGAGTTGGAACGATGCCAGCATTTTCTCCACGTCGCGTCCGCGCCGCGCGGGCCGCTCGACAATCGCGCCGGGCGGGAGAAAGCGCTGGATTTTTTCGCGGATAGATTCGATTTCGCTTCCACCTTCGAGAATCAGATCGATCCTGTCCAGACGGCCGAAACGCTCGAACACCTCTTGGGCGACGCCGATGTCCATGATGAGGAGACGGCCGTCCATCGATTTCGCCATGCCTTCCGGTTTCAGGACGCCCCGGACACGAAAGCGCATTCTTCGCGCGGCTTCGATCTCGACGAAATCGTCAACTCCGACGCCCAGCGCATCGGCTACGCCTCTGGCGATGAACAGACCCTGCGGGTCGGCGATGCGCGAGAGAATTTCCTCGCGCGAGTATTTATTCTCAAACTCATAGCCTCTAAAATCGTTGTCTCCGAGCAAATCGAGGCCCAGAGCCAGGACGGCTCGTCCTTGCGAAGGGACGCCGCGCCGCCACCTGGCCCCTGAGCCGCCCGCCTTTTTTATCCAGACGTGCTGCTGGATGACGGGCGCCGCTCTTTTCACTTCCCGCATCGCCCGGAGCCTCAAGATGAGATTTTCATCCACGCCCAGACCGCCCGCGGAGACTTCCAGTTGCGTCTTGCCCGAAATGGCGACCAAACTATTCTCAAATGCCCGGATGGAAGTCTCGTTCGCCATCTTGACGGCGATGAATACGGCGACGCCCAGGGCCACCCCTACCAACGTGAGCAACAGGCGAAACGGCTCTTCCTTGAGACGACGCCAGGCGAGAAGGCGCAAGAGGGAAAAGGTGAGGCTCATCAGCCCGCCACCTCCAAGGTTGTTGAAAAACCCCTTCTCGCCGGGAATGACGGGGAACACTCTCGATTGGGAGGGCAACAACCCCTTTGGGGGAGGGCATCCCGATCATCGAATTGTTCACCGTAGGGACAGGCCCCCGTGCCTGTCCTGATGCGGGACAACCACGGGGGTAGGCATCTTCGATACGGGCGGCCACGGGGGGCCGCCCCTACGTCACTCATCCCGAACAACCCGCCACTCCGCCTCACCCTGAGTAGCGGCCCCTCGACTTTACTCCGGGCAGGCTCCGCCGTTCCCCGACATCCCTCACCCTGAGTAGCGGCGAAGCCGCGTATCGAAGGGCGGTCCTGAGCGTATCGAAGGGCCTGTCCTGAGCCTGTCGAATGGGGCGAAGTTCGCGCCTGCGGGGGTAAAACGCGACCGAGTAGGGAGCGTTTGCGCCTCCCATCCTTCGATACGGCGCTCGCGCGCCTACTTAGGATGAGGGTTTGGGGTCGTCCGATGAGAGATTGCGAAAACCACGTTTTCCCGTAGGTGGACACGACATAGGAGAGAGAACGTGGTTCGGCGCAGGGAGCGCTTATGGTCTTTTTCAACAACCATCCTCCAGGCGGCCGTCAACCATTCCGACTCTCCGGGTGGCGTAGCGTATGGGCATCTGGTCATGCGTCGCCATGACGATAGTGAAACCGTCCTCCTGGTGGAGTTCTGAGACGAGTTCCAGGACGTTCTGTGAATTCTCGGAATCGAGGTTTCCCGTCGGCTCATCGGCCAGGATGAGGCGTGGCTTGTGGATGACGGCGCGCGCAACGGCCACGCGCTGCATCTCACCGCCCGAGAGTTGCCTCGGGAAACTCCGCATCCGGCTCTCAAGCCCCACGCGCGCCAGGGCGTTTTCGACCATCTCCTTGATTTCACTTCGCTTCCGGCCCTGAAGCAGGAGCGGCAGGGCGACGTTTTCATACGCGGTCATCGTCGGCATGAGGTGAAAGAATTGATGGATGAAGCCCACCTCTTTGCGGCGAATTTCGCTCAGGCCCTCATCGCTCAGGCGCGATATTTCTCGTCCGCCCAGAAACACCTCGCCACTCGACGGCGCGTCCACCGCGCCCATCAGGTGCAGAAACGTGCTCTTGCCCGACCCGCTGGGGCCCGAAACCGTGATAAACTCGCCTTGCTCCGCCCGGAAGTTCACGTCTTTTAGCGCGTGGATGAGCACATCGCCCGCAACGTAGGTTTTGGATACCTCTTTCAACTCGACCAGGGGATGGGCCATGCCGATTCTCCAAACGAGCGCATAAGAACTGCAAGGAGTCTGAATTGTTCGAATCGCTGCCCGCCGTTTTTCTCATCACCAAAGACTACGAGGCGTCGTGTCGTTTTTATACCGAAACGCTGGGTCTGAAAGAAGCGAGCCGGGAGAAAGAACACGTGCGATATGACGTGGGAGGAACCTCGCTCGTCATCCACGCGCCGATTCCCGATGAGGAGATGCGGAAATGGAATCTCGAACCCCTCCGGGAACCCAGAGGTTCCGGCGTCGTCGTCACGCTAACGCCCGAGGACGTGGACCGCGCCTATGATGCCCTCGTGGAAAAAGGCGCGGAAACCGTTTTCCCGCCACTCGACGCCCCCTGGGGCGTTCGCATGTTCATGCTGAAGGACCCGAACGGGTTTCTAATTGAAGTCAGCAAACCCCTTTCAGGCGGGGATTGTTGAAGAAGCCCACCTCGGTCGGAATAGTCCTATCGATCTTCTAAGAATATTCCCCCCTTGAGAGGGTTGTTGAAAAAGTCCTGATTCCGTGATTTGGCGAACAGAACCAACTGGTAGAAGTACCCGTAGGGACAGGTCGCGACCTGTCCAAACAGAACCACCGCGCCAGTCCGTAATCACTCCCCCCTTGAGGGGGAGTCGAAGAGCTAAGGGCGTAAGCCCGAAAGCGATTCGGTGGGGGGGATAATCCGGAATGGCGATAAAACGCGATTCACCCCCCACCGATTCAGCCTTCGCACAAACCGCTCGGCTTCATCGACTCCCCCTCAAGGGGGGAGTGATTTTTCTCTCTCGTCGGTCGGTTACATACGACAAATCCAGAGTGCCGGGACTGTTTCAACAACCTCCAGGCGGCTCAGGACAGGCCCTCGAACACCGATCTTTCGCCCTCTCGAACCTTTACCTGCGATTGAGCGGAAACGAAGGTTTCCTCGTTGTAGAGCCAGCGCCCCGTCATGCGGACGAACCACCAGAAGAAATTTCCGTTGATCTGGCTTTTGTGCGCCGTGAGGGCGCGCCATTTGCGGCGAAGGTATCTGCGGATGTTCACGCGGGTGGTGATGAGCTCATCCGGCGTCCCGTATTTATCCTCCCGGAAGTCCGGGTCGTCGAGCGGCGTTTTCTGCCCGAAAAGCCTCATCCAGCGCCAGGCGCGCAGCATCTTCGTGCGCGACCAGGCGGTGTGGTAGAGCTTGGGTACGCGCCAGGCCTCTCGTCCGCTTTCAGGAAATCGGGAGGAGTCAGCGGCCGCCTCCAGCGCTTCGGTGGTGACCTTGTTCGCCATTAGATGATCGGGGTGGCCGTATCCGCCCTGCTCGTTGTAGGTGACGACCACGTCGGGGCGATAGCGGCGTATGTAGCTCACTATCTTGCCGACGACTTCTTCCTCATCGGCGTTTTTGAACGCATCGGGATGTCCGTTGCCCTCCCAGCCGTCCATGCCGGAATCGCGATAGCCCAGGGCGTGAACTTCAGAAACCCCCAATATCCGCGCCGCCCGCTCGAGTTCTTCGATTCTGATTTCCCCGAGCCTGTTCTGGTCCGCCTCGGAATCGGGGTCGAGGTTTTCACCGAGATGCTCCATCTTGCCCATCTCGCCGTTGGTGCAGGTGATGAGTATGACGCGGTGGCCTTCGCGCGCGCTCCTGAGAATCAGGCCGCCCGTGCTGCTGCACTCATCGTCGGGGTGCGCATGAACCAGCATGAGGGTGAAGGTTTTGGACATGGTTTCCGGACGCCCGGAGGCGCGAGAAAGGCCGCCGGAACGGAAACCGGCGGCCCTTGGAGGCGACGAAAACTTAGTGGTGCTCCCAGGTATCTCCCGAATTCAAGAGCGCATCGATATCGCCCTCGCCTTTCTCCTGGGCCGCGGCGACTTGATCGACCATCAATCCCTCAAACGGCGGACGCTCCACCTTCCTCAGGACGCCCAGGGGCACGGGGCCGCCTTCGAGTTCGACCCGGCTCAGGATATGGGCGTAGCCGCCCGCCTCGTCGTCCACGCGGTGGACGGTCACGTCGGGAGAATCGGCTTCGACGATGCGGACCTTGTAATCCTCGAGGGAGACTCCCTTGCGATCATCCTCCGGGCCGTAGACGAGGGGCTGGCCGTCTTCGAGATAAATCACGTTCTGCTCTTTCATGCCTTTCTCGGTGAACTTGTGCCACGCGCCGTCGTTGAACACGATGCAGTTCTGCAGCACCTCGAGCAGCGACGTTCCTTCGTGGTTCGCCATCTCCTCGAACATCGCGGCCATGTGCTTCTGATCCCTGTCCGTCGTGCGGGCGACGAAGCTGCACTCCGCCCCCAGGGCCAGCGTCAGCGGGTGGAGCGGGTAGTCCACCGAGCCGATGGGCGTGGACTTCGTGCGCGAGCCCAGAAGCGAGGTGGGCGAATACTGGCCCTTGGTCAATCCGTACACGCGGTTGTTGAACAACACGATCTTGACGCCCACGTTGCGGCGCATGGAGTGAATCAGGTGGTTTCCGCCGATGCTCAGCGCGTCGCCGTCGCCGCTGATGACCCAGACGGAAAGGTCCGGGTTGCTCACCTTGACACCGGTGGCGAACGCAGGCGCCCGCCCGTGAATGGTGTGGAAACCGAACGTGTCCATGTAGTAGGGAAAGCGCGCCGCGCAGCCGATGCCTGAGACGAAAACGAATTTCTCGCGCGGAATCTCGAGCGTCGGCAGCACCTTCTGCATCTGGGCCAGAATCGCGTAGTCTCCGCAACCCGGGCACCAGCGCACGACCTGGTCGGACTGAAAATCCTTGCGGGTGAGGCCCAACCCGCCGCCGTTCTTGGCTGTCGTTGTAGACATTTAGAGTAACTCCTCAATCTTGGTAATCAGTTCGCCGACCTTGAAGGGCTTGCCCTGAATTTTGTTGAAGCTGATCGTATCGATCAGATACTGGTAGCGGAGCATCTTGGAGAGTTGTCCCAGGTTCAATTCGGGGACGAGGATTTTTTCGAAATTGCCGAGCACTTCTTCGAGGTTCGCCGGGAAGGGGTTGAGATGTCTCAGGTGAACCTGGGATACGGAGGCGCCCCGGGCCTGCAGGGCCTCTATCGCCGCCGTGATGGCGCCGAAGGTGCCGCCCCAGCCGATGACGAGAACCTTTCCGCTCGCCTCGCCGATGACCTCTGCGGGCGGGATGTCCTTCGCGATTCCCGCAATCTTCTTATCGCGCGTGCGGACCATGAACTCGTGGTTTTCCGGTTCGTAGTTGACGTTGCCGGTCCTGTCCTCTTTCTCGATTCCGCCGATCCGGTGCTCGAGCCCGGGCGTGCCGGGAATCGCCCACGGTCGCGCCAGCGTTTCGGAGTCGCGATTGTAGGGGAGGAAACCCTCCGGGTCCGTGTGGAAAGCCACCGGCATCTCGGGAATGTCCGAAGCCTTGGGCAGCAGCCAGGGTTCGGAGCCGTTGGCGAGATAGCCGTCGCTCAGAACCACAACGGGCGTCATGTATTTCACCGCCAGGCGGCACGCCTCTATCGCCGTCCAGAAGCAATCCCCCGGCGTGGCCGCCGCCACGACCGGAAGCGGGCTTTCGCTGTTGCGCCCGAACATCACCTGGAGGAGGTCGGCCTGCTCGGTCTTCGTGGGAAGCCCCGTGCTCGGGCCGCCGCGCTGGATGTCGGCGATGACCATGGGAAGCTCCGTCATCACGCCCAGGCCCATGGCTTCGGCCTTGAGAGCGATGCCGGGGCCGCTCGAGCACGTCACGCCGAGCGAGCCGGTGAACGAAGCGCCGAGCGCCGCGGATACGGCAGCGATCTCGTCTTCGGCCTGGAAGGTCTGTACGCCGAAATTCTTGTGCCGGGAGAGTTCGTGGAGAACGTCGCTGGCCGGCGTAATCGGATAGGCGCCCCAGAAGAGGTTGATGCCCATCTTCTTCGTCGCCGCGATGAAGCCGTAGGCCAGGGCGACGTTGCCCGAGATGTTCCTGTACCGGCCCGCCGGATAGGTGGCCTCGCGCACGATGTAGTTGCTGGTGAAGACCTCGGTGTTCTCGCCGAAGAAATACCCCGCCTCGAGCGCGCGCGTGTTGGCCTGCACGAACTCGGGGCGTTTGCCGAATTTCTCCTCGATCCACTGCTTCGTCGGCTCCAGCGGGCGCGAGTACATCCAGTACATCAGACCCAGCGCGAAGAAGTTCTTGCACCGATCCGCCAGGTTGGACTGAAGCTCCATGTCTTCCAGGGCCTGGCGCGTCATGGAGGTGATCTTCACTTCGTGGATGTCATAGTTGCCCTTGAACTCCTCATCCTCGAGGGGGTTGGACTCATAGCCGGCCTTGGCCAGGTTCTTCTGGCCGAAGTTGTCCACGTTGGCGATGATGATGCCGCCGCTCTTCAAATCGCCGATGCTCGTCTTGAGCGCGGCGGGGTTCATCGCCACGAGAACGTCCACGGCGTCGCCCGGGGTGTGGATGTCCCTGCTCGAGAAGTTGATCTGGAACCCGCTCACTCCGGCGAGGGTTCCGACGGGTGCGCGAATTTCGGCGGGAAAGTCGGGGAACGTACTCAGATCGTTCCCGGCGATGGCCGCCGCGTTCGTGAACCTGTCTCCGGTGAGCTGCATCCCGTCGCCGGAGTCGCCGGCGAAGCGTATCGCCACCGTTTCGAGTTCAACAAGCTGCTTCTCAGCCCCGTTTTTACCTGAAGACTCAGCCATTGGTTTGGTTGTCCTTTAATTGGATTGACCTGGTGTAGGAAAACACTTGGAGGGTCTCATTCACTGCGAGATACCATATGTCGTGCATGTCATTTTCGAGCATGTCTTTTTGTGAGTCCGAGTGGCGATTCATCGACCAACCAGCCGATCGCGAATTATGCGGAAATCCATTAAAGCCGTCAACGCAAAGTCAACCTTTTTTTCAAAAAAATCAAATACATCAGCCCGCACGGGAGCCGTCGAGGCCCAAATCCGCGGCCGCCCCCTGCATGGCTTCGAGCGTGAAGGCGACGTGCTCTTCCAGAGGCACCCCGAGTTCCGAGGCGCCCAACTCCACGTCCGCGCGATTCACGCCCTTGGCGAAATTCTTGTCCTTCCATTTTTTCCGTATGCTTCTCGGCTTCACCTGCCGGATGTCCTTCGCCGGATTCACGAGGGCGACGGCGGTGATGAGGCCCACCAGTTCGTCCACGGCGAAGAGCGCCCGGGCGAGGCGCGTCTCCCGGGGGACGTTCAGATACTCCGCATGCCCCAGAATCGCCTGTATCATCTCCTCGGGGTAGCCTGCCTCGCGCAGCACCGCGCAGCCGGTCTCGGGGTGCTCTTCGGGCGAGGGATGCTTTTCGTAATCCATGTCGTGGAGCAGGCCCGTGACGCCCCAAAGCGCCTCGTCTTCTCCGTATTTTCTCGCATAGGCGCAAAGGGCGGCCTCCACCGCCCGGGCGTGCGCTCTGAGGCCCGGGCTTTTGGTCCACTCGAATAAAAGCGCCTCCGCACTCGCGCGATCCAGTTCCACGCTCAACTCCCTCCGCTGATGATGAATCAAAGAGATGCGCAATCAAAGAAATAACCAATCACTCTTACTTCCAATAAACCTTGCGCTTCGGCCCGAATCTGTCAAGGCGCGCAGCCTCGCTTGATGCGGTTTGAGTGTGATACATATTCCCCCCGAGATATTTTCCAACAAAATTCCGTGCAGTGAAAGAAATTTTTTCAGGGAGAAAAACATGCTCTACAACAGGGAACGCGCGCTGGAACTGATGCGGGAACACGACGTGGCGGCCATGATCGGCACGACGCTCGAGAACGTCACCTATCTGACGGGCCACATCGGCTGGGCGCAGCGGGTCTACCGCGCGCGAAAAAGCTATGGCGTCATCACCAACAATCCCGATGCCGGCACCGACCTCATCATGAACCGCGCGGACAACACCTATTACGCCGCCTACGGCGGGCACGCGGAGAACGTCTACGTCTGGGGCGGACAGGCGAACCACATCGAGCCGGAAGGCTACGAGCCGCATGACGAGGAGATGAGGCGCTACCGCGAACTCCACGCAAGCGGAGCCAGGCACGCCACCCTGCTCGACGGCCTCCTCGCAGCACTTAAGGATCGGGGCATCACCTCCGGCAGAATCGCCCTGGACGAGGAGGGCTGCCCGGACAGCCTGTTCGCCACCTTGAAAGAGAAACTCCCCAATTGTGAATTCATCCCCGGCTCGGGCCTGTTCCTGATGACGCGCCTCGTCAAGACGGCGGATGAACTCGACCGCCTGCGCGAGGCGGCCCAGGTGAACGAAGACGCCATCGGAAAAGTCTTCGACTTCCTGCATGAGGGCGTGAGCGAGCGCGAGGTGGCCGAGGTCTGGCGTCAGGAGGTGGCCCGGCCCGGCGGCATGTGGCACTGGTTCCACTTCAACTCGGGCCCGAGGGGCGTCTTCATCTTCCCGCCCACCGACAGGAAGCTCGAAAAAGGCGACGGCTTCATGTTCGACGCCGGGCTTTTCCACAAGAACTACAACGCCGACACGGGAAGCTGCGGCTCCATCGGCGAGCCGAGCGCGCGCGTGCAGCGCGAATGGAAGGGAATCGATGAGGGGTTCCACGAATGCCTGGAGGTGATCAAGGCCGGCTGCACGGGCAACCAGATTTATCAGGCGCTCGTGAAGGGAATTCAGTCGCGCTTTCCCGAGTTCGACGCTCCCTTCGCGGGGCACACGATCGGCCTCGAAGCCAGGGAGTTCCCCTTCATCCTGGGGCCCGAATCGAAGCACAATCAGCCGTTCTACCCGACGACTTCGGAGATTCCCCTGCCCGTCGATTCGGTGATCAACATCGAGGCGCCTATCGGCACCTTCGGCCTGGGGGGCTACCAGATCGAATACTCGGTCGTCGTGAAGGAAAACGGCTGGGAGATGCTCATCCCCCAGGACAGGAGCTTCCGCGTCATCGACGCGTGATTGGAATGCGGGGGCTTGTTTTGTAACAACTAGCCCAGACGCTCCAACACGAGAGTGAAAAAGAAGAAGTTTTCGACCCAATAACCTGCGAACACACGAGGATGCCAAACCTCGGTTCAGCCAAAAAGAGTAGAGTTGAGCCGAGGCGCAGGCATGTGAGTCAGGGAACAAAGATGTTGCGCTCCAAAATCTGTGTCGACTGCGGGCGGCGGATTCGCCCCCGCTACACGCGCTGTTACAAATGTGAGATGCGTCGCCGCCGGAGCGGCTGGCATGATCCGGAGCATCTCAGCGGCCAGGCCAAGCGCGATGCGAAGCTGGGCCGCAGCAAGTTCTACGTGTACCTGCTGGATACCGACTACGGCCACTATGTGGGGCACACCGCCAACGTACGGGCGAGGGTAAAGGCTCATGTAGACAACAAAGTCAAATCCACGGCCGGTGGAGGCCCGAAGCTGCTTTGGAAGTCCAGCCCATTCCCAACACGCGAGGATGCCGCAGGCTTCGAGGCGGCGCTTAAGTCCTTAAGAGATCAGTCGTCGGAACGCTTCCGGGAAATTACAGGTCACGCGCCTGTCCCGTTAAAGTCGGTTCCGGCATCAGGTCCTGGGTGTGGATTAGCGGGCTTCATATGGATAGCGGCTATTGTCGCCTTGGTGCTGTTCATTCTGGGAATTTTCCAGGGGTCGTAACTCCGGACGGGCACTCTGCTTTCCCATAAGATGATGCGGGAATTGTGAACAGCCGACAAATTCCCCTCATTGACCCAAAGAGAAAAATAAGGTGAGATAGGCGAGTCGCCACAATTCTCTATCCTGGAGAAAGCCGATGCCCCATCATACCGACTTCATTCCGAGACGCGATTTTATCCGCAAAGGCGCCTTCGCCGGCCTGGGCGCGGGACTCCTGCCCTTCGCGCGCGCCATGAACGCGGACGCCGCGCAGAACCGGGTGCGCCGCTACGTCCCCCTGGGCAAGACGGACATCAAGATGTCGGACATCTCCTTCGGCAGCAGCCGGCTGGGTTCCGATGAGGAGGACCTCGTCCTCCATGCCCTCGACTCAGGCATCAACTACTTCGACACCGCCGAGAGCTACTCCTGGGGGGAATCGGAGACCACCATCGGACGCGCGCTCAAGGGCAAGCGCGACAAGGTCTACATCGCCTCCAAAACGCATGCGGGCGCGAGCGACAAAAAAGAGTCGATGATGCGCTCTCTGGAGCAGAGCCTCCAGAAACTACAGACCGACTACGTGGACGTCTATTTCAACCACGCGGTGAACGACGTGGAAAGAATGAGCAACCCCGAGTGGAGCGAGTTCGTGGCGCTCGCGAAAAAACAGGGGAAAATCCGGTATTCGGGCATGTCCGGCCATGCGGGCAATCTGATTCAATGCCTCGACTACTCCACCGCCAACAGCGTCGTGGACGTGTATCTCATCGCCTACAACTTCGGACAGGACCCGGCGTTTTACCAGCGCTTCACGCGCGGGTTCGACTTCATCGCCAGGTTCCCGAAGCTGCCCCTGGCCCTCGCGCGGGCGAAGGCCAAGGGCATCGGCGTCATCGCTATGAAAACGCTCATGGGCGCGCGCCTGAACGACATGCGGCCCTATGAAAAAGGAGGCGCCACGTTCTCCCAAGCCGCCTTCCGCTGGGTGCTCTCGAACCCCAACGTGGATTCGCTCATCATCTCGATGACGAGCAAGGACAACATCACCGAGTTCGTGGGCGCTTCGGGCTGGAAGAAGGTATCGCGCCGCGAGGTGCCGATCCTGAAGAAATACGCGCGGCTGAACGGAACCTCCTACTGCCGCCATGCGTGCAACGACTGCGCGGGCGCGTGTCCGGAGAACGTCCCCATCGCGGACGTGCTCCGCACCCGCATGTATGCGACCGATTACGAGGACGTGCGATTCGCCAAGGCCGAGTACTCCATGCTGGGCGCGGGCGCGTCGGCGTGCCTCACCTGCAGCCACCAGAGCTGCGCCGGCGCCTGCACGCACGGGCTGCCCATCGAGAAGATGACCGCGCCGACCCACGAACTGCTCACGGTATAGGTCAAGCCGCCGCACAGGCGTATCGCAAAAGGCGAGTCGCCCCGTTGCGTACGAACGCCTTGCGGCCTGACGGGAGAAGACCCATCGACATCGCCATCACGGGTGCGAACGGCGCCGTCGGCAAAGCGCTCATCGAGCGCTTAGGCTCCAATGCGTCCATCAGTCCATCGCGCCTGCGCGCACTCGTGCGCGACCTGGGCCGAAGCGCGAACCTGCGCGGTCTCCCCGCCGAACTGATTCAGGTGGACTACGACGACGCCGAAAGCCTCGCGCGCGCCGTGGAAGGTGCGGACTGCGTGGCGCACCTGGCGGGTTCGCTGGTCCCGAGAGCGGGCGATTCCCTGCTCGGGGCGAACCTGCTCACCACGAAAAACGTCGCCGAGGCGAGCCGCGCGCAAGGGGTGAAATCCTTCGTTTATTTGAGTTTTCCAGGCGCGGACGCAAGTTCCGAAAACGAGTATCTGCGGACGAAAGGCCGGGCCGAGGATGTGATAGCGGAGAATTTCGACTCGGGCGCCATTTTCCGCGTGCCCATGATCCTGGGGGCCGACACTCCCGCGATGAACCAGATAAAACGCCTGCTCGCCTCCTCGGTCGTCCCCCTCGTGGCGGGAGGGTCTGTGCGGATCCAGCCGATATTCCTGGGCGACGTCATCAACGCGATCGAGTGGGTGATTCTTCATCCCGAAGCGCCGCTTGCGCGAATGAACCTTGTGGGGCCGGAGACTCTCCTCTATCGCGATCTGCTCATGCGCGCCGGGAGGAGGCTGGGGAAACAGCCGAGAATCCTGACGATTCCGAGGGGACTAGGGCGAGCCGCATCGAGCATCATCGGCAGGCTCTCCCCCTCCTCCCCCATGAGCCGCACCGTATTCGACATCATTTTTTATGAGCATCTGTGCAGTGATGAAGATGCCAGAAGCGCCATGTCTATCCCCGCTACCGGGATCGACGAAACCTTAGACCTCTCGCTGCCGCACCAGGAATAGCCGCTGCGCCTTCAAGGAGTTTCGTTTTGGAGCAAAACCAGGATACGCATCAGTCGAGCAAAGCCGGTCGACTCATCCCCATCGCCCTGACGGTGGTGATATTCATCATCATCTTCTGGCGGATCCCGTTCGGCGAGTTCGTCCTCGCCGTATCGAAGGCGAGGCTGGCGCCCTTCTTGATACTGATGGGGTGTTTTTCGATCTGCTTTTTCCTGATGGACACCTTCGTCCTGAGCCGGATGATCCGCTGGTTCCACGGCCCGCTGACGTTCCCGACGCTGCTGCCCGTGCGCGCCGTCACCTACGTCGTCTCCATCATCAACACCCAACTCGCCCAGGTGGCGCTCGCGCTCTATTTTCACCGCAGGTTCCAGACCCCGCTCGCCGAGATCACGAGCACGGTCGCCATGCTCATCCTGCTCGAAGTCACGAACCTGATCTCCTTCGCCACGGTCGGACTCATCGCCTTCCCGGGCGGAGCGCCGCTCTTTCTGTTCGCCCTGCCCGCCGGGCTGGCCTGCTTCTGGCTGCTGATCACCCAGGTGGCGCGGGGGGGACTGGGCGTGATCGGAGCGAAAATCGGCGGCCACACCCTGCTCAACACCTTCCGGGCCGTGAGGTTCAAACAGGGCCTCACCGTCCTGGCGCTCAAGGGCTCCGTATTCCTGCTCTCCCTGTTCGTGCACAAATACGCCCTGACGCTCTTCGGGATGGACATACCGCTGCTGCAGCTTCTGACCTTCCTGCCGCTCGTCTTCATGATAGGGGCGCTCCCGGTGACGGTGGCGCACCTGGGAACCTCCCAGGCCGCATGGATATTCTTCTTCAGCGACTACGCCGCGGAAGCGGACCTCCTCGCCTACAGCCTCGTCTCCCATCTCACCTTCATGTTGGCGAACGGGACCATCGGCTTGCTGTTCATGCCGAAGGCGTACTCGGACCTGTTCGGAAAGAGGCGCGCCGCCTGAAGGGGGTGTTGGGAAAGGCCTTCTGCTCAGGGGATAAAGGCAACCCCCCCTACCCCCCCTTGACAGGGGGGCAAGAAAAACCAAAACCCCTCTACCGGTGGCGGGCGTCGCCTTTTCATACCACTCTGTCAGGGGGCTTTTCTTTCGCGCCTTCGCCGGGGAGGCGTCGCCTTTTTTTACCCCCCTGACAAGGGGGGGTAGGGGGGGTTGCCTTTCAGTCGAGAGGGATGCCCCCTCTATTCCCTGAAATGAGGACTTTTTCAACAGCCCCCCTAAAGACTACTTTGAGGCGAGCGCGCGTTACGGATGAGCAAATACAGGGCATAGAGAAAGACCAGATGGCCCAACCAGGGCAGGACGGGCGCAAGCCAGTTCCACGATAAACCCGCCTCGCAGACGACGACGCCCACCAGGGCGTAGAACAAGACCCCCGCCCACTTTCCCGCCGCATCCTCGGGCAGGGATTCATCCGTACTCCCTGCACCACGCATGCACCGCCACAGGAACTGCGCGCCCAGCGCCAGTACGCCCAGGGCAGCCCAGGGGCCGATACGCCCAGCCCAGGCGGCGGCTGCGAGCGCCGCCGCGTTGAAGGCCACGTCCGAGATGGCGTCCACCTGCCCCCAGAAATAACTCCTGGCATTTGCGCGCCTCGCCAGCGGGCCGTCGATCAGGTCGCTCAGGATCGCGTAGACGTAGGCGGCAACGAGCAAGACCCGCCACCCCAGGTCGGGCGCGGAATCGATGCGTAGCAAAGCCCAGACGAAGGGAGGAATCGCCAGAATCCGCGCGAGCGTGAGGCCCCTCGCCAGATATGCGAGCTTCCAGTTGATCGATCCCTCCCCACCCACCTGCTTTCCTCCCCGGCGGCCAAGCGCGCGAAAACGCGAAAAACCGCGATCACTCTGCCTCAATCGGAGCCGCGGAAAAAGCCTCCTCGCCGGGGCGTCGCCTTTGTCCTCTGAAGAGGGGTTGTTGAAAAAGTCCCACGTCGGGGGATATTGCCTTTAGCGGGAAGGCCGCTTTCGCGCGAGCCCCCGACCTCCCTCTTTGAAAGCAACCCCCCCTACCCCCCCTTGTCAGGGGGGCAAGAAAGAGCAAAACCCCGGCAAGGAGGGAGCCAGAAAAAAAGAAGGCCTCCCCCCGACAGGGGGGAACAACAAAAAGACCCCCCTGACAAGGGGGGGTAGGGGGGGTTGCCTTTATCCCCTGAAAAGGGGACTTTTTCAGCGTTCCCGTCTCCTTCATCCTGAGTAGCGGCGGAGCCGCGTATCGAAGGACAGTCGCGCCCGATGCGGAAGCGATTGCTCCGCTCGCCGGGAGACGCCTTCATCCTTCGATACGGCGCTTGCGCGCCTACTCAGGATGAGGCTTTGCGGCCACCCCTGCAAAGCCCCCACCCCCCCCAAGGCCTTTTCCTCCATCCTCAATTGACACGCCCGCCGCAAAGTTCTAGCTTTGGACTACCAAAACCAGGATATGAGAAACGCGCATCATCTCAAGTGAGGAATCTTCATGCCCAAGTACGCAATGGCGATCGACCTCGAATCCTGCATCGGGTGTCATGCCTGCACGATCGCCTGTAAATCGGAACACGACATTCCCATCGGCGTCTGGCGGTGCTGGGTGAAGGAAGTCGAAAAAGGCACCTTCCCGAGCACGAGGCGGGAATTCCTGCCCGTCCTGTGCAACCAGTGCGACGACGCGCCCTGCCAGAACATCTGCCCGACGAAGGCGCTCTTCCGGCGCAAGGACGGCATCGTGGACCTGGACCCGGACTGGTGCATCGGATGCAAATCCTGCATCGCGGCCTGTCCCTACGATCAACTCTTCATCGATCCCAACACGATGACGGCGGAGAAATGCAACTTCTGCGCGAATCGCCTCGAAGCGAACCTCGAGCCCGCCTGCGTGGTGGTCTGCCCCACGCAGTGCCGCGTGTTCGGCGACGTGGAGGACGCGGATTCGAAGATATCGAAACTCACCACGCAGCGCCCCTACCACGTGAGAAAGCCCGAATACAACACGGCGCCCAACATCTATTATCTGGAAGGCAGCCGCCAGCTCCTGGACCCCACCGAGGCGGGCCAGTCCGGCATCTACAAGCAGGGCGAGATGGACATGGAGCGGGAAGACGTCGTGCCCGAGTGGGAGAACAAGCCCGGTGAGAGCCGCACCGTCTACGACACCTTCCACGAGGTTCCCTGGGAGACGAAGATCATCACTTATCTTTTGACCAAGGGGGCGAGCACGGGTCTTCTGGTCATCAGCCTGTTCCTGTGGATGTTCGGCTTCAAGAGCTCGCTGTTCTCCTTCTGGATGCCCGCGCTGAGCGGAATCCTCCTCGCCGCCACGGGGTTCGTGCTCATCACCGACCTCAAGCGGCCCGAGCGGTTCTACTACATCATGCTGCGCTCGAACTGGGGAAGCTGGATGGCGTGGGGCACTTGGTTCATCGCGCTGGACGGCGTCTTCACCCTCCTCTGGGTGATCGGCGCGCTCTTCGGCGCGGAAGGCTTCATGGGCCTCATCCTGTGGCCCACCATCGTTTTGGGCGTGCTCGCCTCGATATACACGGGCTTTTTCTTCGCCCAGGCCTCGGCGCGCGATTTGTGGAAAGGTAGCGAGAACACGCTCGACATCGGCGTGCAATCGGGTATCAAGGGCGCGGCGGTCCTGCTGCTCTTCGCCACGCTCTTCCCGATCGCGAATCAGGCGTCCGCCCTGAACGTCCTGGGCGGGCTGCTCGCCGTTCTCGTCCTGCTGCACCTGAGCATCCTCGTGTTCTCGATTCTCGTGCACCGCTTCGGCTCCGTCGCGCATGAGCGGGCGATTCACCTGCTGACGAAAGGCCCGTTCAAGAACGATTTCTGGGGCGGGGCCGTCATCGTGGGGTGCGTTCTCCCCCTGCTTCTTCTCTGGGCGGGAGGCTTCGGCGGTTTCGGCGCGGTGCTGGCCGGGGTCATGGCCATGGCGGGCGCGTATCTTTGGGACAAAATCTGGGTGAAGGCCGGTCAGGCCGTTCCCCTTTCGTAATCCGGGAGCTTCAAGAACATGAGCACAAGTCATCTTCAAGTCGGCAAGGGCGCGCGCGACGTCGCCTCGCTGGGCCGCCCCGACCTGCTGGCCAAGGCCCCGCCCGCGGCCCCTGCGGGACAACTCAACTACACGAACACGAACGGCGCCCTCACCTCCTACCCGAGCCCGGACCAATGGGACAACTGGACGGAATACGAGAGCACCAAGTGGCCGCAGAAAGTGGCGAGGAACTACGCGCTGGTCCCGACGCTTTGCTTCAACTGCGAGGCGGGGTGCGGACTTCTGGCCTACGTCGACAAGGACGACATGAAGATCAGGAAAATCGAGGGGAACCCGCTCCATCCCGCCTCGCGCGGGCGCAACTGCGCGAAGGGCTGGGTGACGCTGAACCAGGTCTACGACCCCGACCGCATCTTCTATCCGCTCAAGCGCGTGGGCGAGCGCGGCGAGGGCAAGTGGGAGCGCGTGAGCTGGGACGAGGCGTTAGACGACATCGCCGGGCGCATTCGTGAGGCGATTCTGGCGGAGCGGCGAAACGGCGTCATCTACCACGTCGGACGCCCAGGCGAGGACGGCTACATGTTCAAGACGCTCGCCGGCTGGGGCGTGGACGGCCACAACAGCCACACCAACGTGTGCAGTTCCTCGGCCCGCATCGGCCAGTTCCTCTGGAACGGGTCGGACAGGCCCTCGCCCGATTTCACGAACGCCGACGCCATCCTGCTCATCAGCAGCCACCTCGATACGGGCCACTACTACAACCCCTCGGCCCAGCGCATCATCGAGGCGCAGACGAGCGGGGCGAAGCTCATCGTCATCGACCCCAGGCTCTCCAACACGGCGGCGAAGGCCGACTACTGGCTGCCCGCCTACAGCGGAACCGAGAGCGCGATTCTGCTCGCCATCGCGCGCTATCTGCTCGACACCGGGCAGTTCGACGCGCAGTTCGTCGAGGAATGGTTTAACTGGACCGAATACATGCGCACCGTCCACCCCCACGAAGAGGCGAGCTTCGATAACTTCATCGAGAAGCTGAAACAAGAATACGCGGAGTTCACCTTCGAGTACGCGGCGGAGGAAACGGGCGTATCCGTCGACTTGATCGCCGAGGTCGCCCAGGTCGTCGCCCGCGCCGGAAGCCGCCTTTGCGTCCACGTATGGCGCGCCGCCGCCACCGGGAACCTGCACGGCTGGCAGGTGTCGCGCTGCCTGCACTTCCTGCCGTCTCTGACGGGTGCTGTGGGCACGGTGGGCGGAACCCACCTGGCGAGCACGCACAAGTTCGTGCCCAAACACCCCAACCCCGCGCCGGGTCCAAAGGATTGGAACGAGCTTCTCTTCCCCCGGGAATACCCCCTCGCGTTCTTCGAGATGAGCTTCCTGATGCCGCATCTCGTGAAGGACAAGGGCCACAGCGTCGACGTCTACTTCACGCGGGTCTACAACCCGGTGTGGACGAACCCCGACGGCTTCATGTGGGTGGAGATGCTGAAAGATCACGACAAGATAGGCTGCCACGTGGCGCTCACCCCCACCTGGAGCGAGACGGCGTGGTTCGCGGACTACATTCTGCCGATGGGCAACGCGACGGAGCGCCACGACAACCAGAGCCAGGAGACACACCCCACGAAATGGGTCGGCTTCCGCCAGCCGGTTCTCAGGGCGCTGCGCGAGAAGATGGGCGAGACGTTCGAGACCTCGCGCGAGACGAACCCCGGCGAGGTGTGGGAGGAGGACGAACTCCACATCGAACTCTCCTGGCGCATCGACCCGGACGGCTCGCTCGGCATCCGGCAGTATTTCGAGAGTCCCTACAGGCCGGGCGAGAAGATCACGGTGAACGAATACTACCAGTGGATGTTCGAGAACGGCGTTCCGGGCCTGCCCGAAGCCGCCGAGAAGGAAGGCCTGACGCCGCTCGAATACATGCGCAAATACGGCGTTTTCGCCGTGCAGGAAAACGTGTACGAACCCCACATGCACGAGCTGTCCGAAGAAGCCATGCACGACGCCCACGTGGACGAGGCGACGGGCTCGGTCTGGAAAGACGGCGCGCTCATCGGCAACATGAGCCGGGGAAGAGCGAGAGAGGGCTTCCACACCCCGTCCAGGAAACTCGAGTTCTACAGCCCGACCATGGCCGCCTGGGACTGGGGCGATGAAGCCATACCCAAGTACATGAAAACCCACGTCTACTGGCGCGACATGCAAAGGGAGAACAACGAGTTCGACCTGCTGCCGAACTATCGCCTCGCCACCCTCATCCACACGCGCTCGGCCGTGAAGTGGCTTTATGAAATCACCCACAACAACCCGCTGTGGCTACACACGGACGACGCCGCGCGCCTGGGGCTTGCCACGGGCGACCTGGCGAAGGTCGAGACTGCGATAGGCCATTTCGTCACGAGATGCTGGGTGACGGAGGGTCTTCGGCCCGGCATCGTCGCCATGGCGCATCACCTGGGCCGCTGGCGTCTGAGCGAAGAGCAGGGCGCGCCCAAGATCGCCTCCGCCGTCGTTCGGCTGGATGAAAAGGGTGACGGCGAATACACCATGAGGCAGGTGCACGGCGTCCAGCCCTTCAAGAGCGACGACCCCGATACGGAGCGCATCTGGTGGCGCGAGGTGGGCGTGAACCAGAACCTCACCTTCCCGGTCAACCCCGACCCGGTGAGCGGGATGCACTGCTGGCACCAGAAGGTGCGGGTGACGAAGGCGGGGGCGGCGGATCGCTACGGCGACATCAGCGTCGACACGAAGAAGAGCTTCGAGCACTACAAGCAATGGATCGAGATGACGAAGCCCGCGCCCGGCCCCGACAACCTCAGGCGTCCGCTGTGGTTCGCCCGGCCCAACAAGCCCCAGGCCGAGGCCTACACCATCTCCGAATGAGCCTCCGCTGGAAGCGCCGCGCCTCACACGCTGAATACGCCGAACAGGCGAGGCTCCGCGCGCAACTCTACCGGGTGCAGGCCCGTGCGATGCTCGACCCGCTCGACGAGGAACTCGCCGGGTTTTTGCGCGAGAACTACCCGTTCCTCCTCCCTGAAGGATTCGAGGCCACCGAGGAAGCCCTCCGGATACTCCGGGTCGACTTCACGAACCTCTTCGTGCTCTCCTCCCCGCCCTACGAAGCCGCCCTGATGGATGAGAGCGGGCACCTGAACTCGAAGAGAACGGATGCGGTCGCCGATTTCTACCGGGCGTGCGGCTACAACCCCGGACGAGGCAGCGAGGGCCTCGCCCACCCCAGCGTGCTGGCGATGGACCACCTGAGCGTGGAGCTCGAATTCCTGGCCTGGCTCGCCACGGAAGAGGCGGACGCCTGGGAGGAGGGAGACGCCGACCTCGCGCGGGAGAAGCTCTCCTTGAGCGCGCGGTTCATGGACGAGCACCTCATGTGCTGGATGCCCGTCTACACGTCGAGCATGGAAGAGGACGCGGAAACGCACCTCTACCGCGCCCTCGCCGGATGGATACGCGAATTCGCCTTCTCGGACAGGAAATACATCGCCGGGATACTGTAATAAGGGTAATTATAAACTTTACTTAACAAAACGCATCGTCATTCCGTTGGTGAGTATGTTCGGGAGATGGCACATATCCAAGGGATCGAATCATTCTGGTCGATGTTGAAGCGGGCGTACAAGGACACATTCCACAAGATCAGCCCCAAACATTTGCAGCGTTATGTGTCGGAATTTGCCGGAAAGCATAACATTCGCGACCTAGACACTATCGTTCAAATGCGGGACACTGTCGCCCGACTCGTCGGTCGCAATCTCCTCTATCGCGACTTGATCGCGGACAACGGACTTAACAACGCGGCGCGGACATAGATTCTCGTTTCGCAACAAGGCGCGGGCAAGCGTTTCGGGGGTTGCGCCTTTCAGATCGCGTTCCGGGACTAGTACGGGGCCTCCTCTGGTCATCGGTCCGCCTCACATACGGCAGCCCCAGGGCCAATCAGCACCACCGGCACCTGCGCCGGGTTGTTAAGCGCCGCGAGTGCCGTAGGACATTGACATAACTTCCCCTTCGACGCGGCGCAAAGCTCCTTGGGGGTGGGGGATGCAACGTACCACAGGACGCCGATCTTGAGATTGGGAAGAGCGGTAGCTCGTTTCTTCCACCACCAAGCCGCATCCGGGGCCATAATCTCGCCGAAACTTCCTATGAGCGTCCCGAGGTAGAACGCCTCACCCACCTCGCAGGATGGCGCACTGATATCCGGCAGGTGGAAAGTTCCTGATTGCGCATTGCACCAATCGAGCACTGCCGCATTCAGCGACGACAACAAGTCCGTAGCCCTCGTTGCGCTCATCGGCAACGCCAGAGCCGCAGCCAGAACCCCTGCCGCAATCGTTCGTCTTAAATTCGGTTTAGCCATCATCATCCTCGAAACAGTCTGGCAAGACGATGACAGGCTTGCCGCCATTCTGTCTTGTTCGTAACGTTTAACATCGCGGGATGCGTTTTTGCCGACGCGGTCGCGATCTTACCACTCAATAACACTTGTCTGCGATGCTTCGGCCAAAGCAACTCGACAACCCCGATCAAAGCGACGCCTAGCCATATCCATCCCGATGGAACAGTCCACCTAGCGTCTACCATGCCGCCAACACCGACATCGACGAGGATAAAATACAGGTCGCGCGTTATAAACATTCAGGCATGACACCATGCCTCATCGGTTTGTCAGGTAAGGCTTATAAATCCCTTAAAGAGGCAGAGCGTCGGTTCGAGCCACGCGGGTATCGCACCTGAGCCGCCGGACTTATGAAACTTCCTCTTGCATGGCGCGCGCCCACTTCCGGGCCTGTTTTAGGTGGCGTCTGAGTTCTCGCGTCTTCTTCGTCCAGTCGCTCCACGCGGCTTTGGACGGCGGGCACGCCTTCGACCAGGCGCGGTAGCGGGCAAGGTTCTCTTCCGCCACCCCGTCGATTCGCGCGAGCAGCTCCTGGACCCGGCCGTCCGAACCCGCCTCCCGAAAGAGATTCTCCAGCATCCTGGCGCGGTTCTGAACGCCCGCGCGCAGGCCCATCTCCCCCGCAAGAGCGCGGATGCGGCTTCTCGTCAGGAATATGCCCGAGCGGGCGGGCGTCACGAGAAATTCGGCCAGTTCGTGGAGGTTCCCGCGTTCGAATGTTCGTGTGATGTCGGAACTCATAGCGCGCCCATATTACGCCAAAACGAGGCGGATGACACCGGCGGAAGGGATCAGGCGCGAATCCGGCGGCCAGAGGGGTTGTTGGAAAGTCCCCTTTTCAGGGATAAAGGCAACCCCCCCTACCCCCCCTTGACAGGGGGGTAAAAAAGAAAGCCTCCCTTAACAGGGGGCAAGAAAAAACAAAAGCCCCTCTACCGGCGGTGGGCGTCGCCTTTTCATACCCCCCTGTCAAGGGGGGGTAGGGGGGGTTGTTTTCCGGCGTCCCTCGATACAAACGCGCCTACTCAGGATGAGGGTTTGGGGCGACCGGTGAAAGAGCATGGATTTCTCTCAAAATAGAAGCACCCCCCACCGATTCACCCGAAACTCGGCGCCACACCCGATCCGTTTATGACAGGCCGGGCCGCTTCGTGCTATGAGGAGGAAAGGGCATGGCCTGCGCCGGGAACGTGGACGAAAGCTGCACCCGTAGCGGGCGGCCGCCGGATTCCCGTTTCGCAAGATGGTGATTACACCTCATGGACGAACCCGTTTCTCTGGAAGAAAACACCGATTTCGCCGTCATCCTCGTGCGGCCGAGGGGGGCCGGCAACGTGGGCGCCATCGCGCGCGTGATGTCGCACTTCGGCCTGTCGGACCTGCGCCTCGTCTCGCCCGGGTGCGACGTCAAGAGCGTGGAGGCGCGCTCGATGGCCATGAGCGCGCAGCCCTTACTGCTCGGCGCGAAGCATTTCGCCAGCCTTCGCGAAGCCTCGCACGATTGCGGCTGGCTGGTGGGGACGTCGAGGCGCCTCGGCAGAAAACGGCAGCCCACCATGCGCCCGAGAGAGGATGCGGGCGCTCTGCTCGCGCGCGCTTCGGGGGTGAAGGTCGGCCTGGTGTTCGGACAGGAGGACAAGGGCCTGTTCACCGAGGAGTTGAGCCTGTGCCAGGAGAGGCTCCTCATCCCGGCGCTGCCGGACGGCGAGTCGTTCAACCTCTCCCAGGCCGTGCTGATCGTCTTGTGGGAGTTGTTCTGCCGAAACCAGCCGGACGCCCGGCCCGGAGTCGGCGATGCGAAGCGCGAGCGCGCGAGTGACGGCGAACCCGCATCGCGCGAGGAGATCGAGGGACTCGTGGATCACCTGCTCGAATCCATGGAGCAGATAGGCTTCGTCCCCCACAACGACCCGGATCGCGTGGCGCGGACTTTCCGGAAGATGCTCGACAGGCTCGGGCCGGACGAGAGGGAGGTCCGTGTGATGCGCGGCGTGCTGCGGCAGGCGATCTGGAAACTCCTTCATCCGGGAGAAAAAGACGGGCCGGATGAGGCCGCCGTTTCGTCCCGCCCGGGTGAAGCGGATGAGGAAGACTGACTTCGGGCATCGCTCCGAAGGGAACCTGACAGAGCGTGAAACGCATGAAACTAGACGACTTCGACTACCACCTGCCCAAAAACCTCATCGCCCGCTACCCGCCGCCGAGGCGCGAAGACGCGAGGCTCCTCCACCTCTCAAGAGAAGGCGAAGCCCTCGCGCATCTTCGGGTCACCGACCTGCCGCGTTTTTTAAGTCCGGGGGACCTGCTCGTCATCAACGATACGAAGGTCAACCCGTGGCGGATTCACGGCAGGCGGGAGAGCGGCGGCCGGGTGGAGGTCTTGCTGCTCAAGCAGCTTTCCCCCGGAAGATTCCGCGCCATGGCGCGCGCCAACCGCCCGCTGCCCGAGGGCGAAGCAATCGTCTTCGATGAGGCGCACCGCGCCACGCTCGGGCCGCAGGGGCTTGAGAGAGAACTCGAATTCTCCTCCCCGGACGGCCTCGCCGAGTGGCTGGAATCTTTCGGGGAGATGCCGATCCCGCCCTACCTGGGGCGATGCGCCGAGGCGGTCGACAGGGAGCGCTACCAGACCGTCTTCGCCCGGAACCCCGGCGCCGTCGCCGCGCCCACGGCGGGGCTGCACCTGAGCGAGAAGATTCTCGATGACATATCGGCCGCAGGCGCGCGCATCGCCAGGCTCACCCTCCACGTGGGCGCCGGTACGTTCCGGCCCGTTCAGGCGGAAAACGTCGAAGAACACGAGATGGACGCGGAAAGCTACATTCTCACCGAAGAGGCGATCGCCTCGATCCATGAGGCCAAGGCGGGTGGCGGCCGCGTCCTGGCCGTGGGCACGACGGTGGTCCGGGCGCTGGAATCCGCATATATCGAGACAGCCGCCCGAGGCCGGACGCTCCAGGCGGGAGAATTCAGCACCCGGCTGTTCATCCGGCCGGGCTTTCGGTTTCACCTGGTGGACATGATGCTGACGAATTTCCACCTGCCGCGCTCGACCCTGCTCATGCTCGTGGCGGCGTTCGCCGGCAGGGAGAAAATCCTGGGCGCATACGCGGAGGCGATCGATGAGGGATACCGGTTCTACAGCTACGGGGACGCCATGCTGATCAGCTAGGGGGCCGGGAGAATCACCGGCTCAATGAAATCTCACGTCGGCGCCGTTCACCGCATCCTTGAAGTGCTTGCCCGCCTTGAAGCGCACGACGCGGCGCGCGCTGATGGGCGCCTCCTGACCCGTCTTGGGGTTGCGCCCCACGCGAGGGTTCTTCTCCCTGACCTGAAAAGAACCGAAGCGCCTCAGAATGACGGACTCGCCGCTCTGGAGGGATTCCTTGATGGTCTGGATAATCGTCTCTACCGCTTCTTCCGACTTCACTTTACTGAGACCCGTATCGTCCGACACGAGGTTGATGATATCGATTTTCGTCAAAGGACTCCCCCCTTCCGCAGCGCCTCGTCCCTCGTTCAGAATATAATCCGGGACGAAAAAGTCTCCTGCGGTTTAGTGCCGCAACAACTAATAATGTCGGTAACCTCTTGAGTTAAATACACTTTACCACTAGCCTTGCAGGTGAGCAACCACTTAAAAAACAACCGGAAACCTGAAAGGTCAAAAAAATATGAAGCAACTCTCCGTACCGGCGCGCATCTCGGACATCAAGCCCTTCCTGGTGATGGACATCATGGAGCGCGCCCATCAACTCGAAGCCCAGGGCCGAGATGTTATCCACCTGGAAGTGGGAGAGCCCGATTTCGACACGCCCGGGGTCATCACCCGCGCCGCCGAGGACGCCCTGCGCGCCGGCCACACCCACTACACGGCGGCATTGGGCATCCCGGAACTGCGCGAGGCGATCGCGGAATTCTACAACCACAAATACGGCGTATCCGTATCGCCCGGGCGCGTGGTGGTGACGAACGGCACGAGCCCGGGCCTGTTGATGCTCTTCTCCGTTCTCGTGGATGCGGGCGATGAGATCATCATCTCGGACCCCCACTACGCCTGCTACCCGGCCTTCATCCTCTCCGCCTGCGGGACGCCCGTGCGGGTCCCCACCCGTGCAGAGCACGGCTTCGCGCTCGAGGCCGATACCGTCCGCGATTTCCTCTCACCGAACACCAGGGCCATCCTCATCAACTCGCCGTCCAATCCCACGGGCGCATCGCTCTCGCGAGGGGACATGGCGGCGCTCGCCGAGTTGGGGGTTCCCATCGTCTCGGACGAGATTTATCACGGACTCAGCTACGAGGATGCGGAATACACGGCGCTCCACTTCACGGAGGATTGTTTCGTCATCAACGGTTTCTCGAAGTATTTCGCCATGACGGGCTGGCGGGTCGGCTATCTCATCGTGCCCCCCGAATACGTCCGTCCGCTGGAGATACTGCAGCAAAACTATTTCGTCTCGCCCAATTCCTTCGTCCAGCACGCGGCGGTCGCCGCCCTCAAGGACGGCGTGCCCGAGGCGGAGCGCATGCGCGGGATTTATGACGAAAGGCGCAAGATCATGCTCGCGCGCCTGGAGGACATCGGCCTCAAGATGCTCCATGAGCCGACGGGCGCGTTCTACGCCTTCGCCGATGCGCGCGCCTATGGGGCGGACAGCCTGGAACTGGCAAAGGAAATTCTCGAAGCCACCGGCGTGGCCGTGGCGCCGGGAGCGGATTTCGGGCCGGGTGGAGAGGGGTTCCTGCGGTTCTCCTACTGCAACTCGGTCGAAAACATCGAAGCCGGCCTCGAAAGAGTCGGGGCGTTCCTCAAGAAGCGATAAAAAGGGAATGATGTAATTCACTTCCCCTTTGGGGCTGCTAAAAAGTCTTTGTCAGGGGAGTACCTCCCCAACCCCCTTTGTCAGGGGATAAAGGCAACCCCCCCTACCCCCCCTTGTCAGGGGGGCAAGAAAAATCAAAACCCCCTCTACCGGCGGCGGGCGTCGCCATTTCATACCCCCTGACAAGGGGGCTTTCTTTTTTACCCCCCTGACAAGGGGGGGTAGGGGGGGTTGGTTTTCAGGGTGGGGGAAGCGGAGCTTGCCCTGAGCGAAGTCGAGGGGCCGCTACTCAGGATGAGAGAGATGTGGGAGCTTTTCAACAACCTCCCAAGACGAGAGCGGGAAAACCCGGGCAGGAAGAATCGGTTTTGAAAAAAGGGTGATGAATCGACAGGTAAAGAAGAGTCGTCAACCGAAAGATTTGATTCCCGACAAAAACCGCCGCCCGGCGGACCGGGCAGCGGCATGTGTGCGATTTCGAGGGAGACTACGCCTCGTCGTCGAACCCGACATCCATGAATCCCTGTTCCACATCGGTCATATCGAGGGCCGACGCGGTCTTTCGCCACTCCAGTTTCTCCTCGATAATCTCGCGGAACACGATCTCCTCGGGCGTCTCGTGGGATTGTGAGGGAACCAGAGGCTCGGCACCCCGCCTGAGCTGGGCCACCCGCTTGGCGAGCAGCACCGAAAGCAGGAAACGATTCTTGACGACACCGAGCGCTTCTTCGAACATCTCGTCATAAGACGTGGACACGGCCATGTAATCTCCCGCATGAGGTAAACAAAAAGGACTGTTGGGGATATTGCGCATCGAATCGGCGCCTTGCCGATCCTTCGGACCTAGCCGAACCCAACCTCCCGAACATATATCATTTGCAAATCGGAGTGAACCTGATTCAGGAGATGTTCCTCCTCCTGAGTAAGGTTGCCTTCCGTCTTCTCCTTGAGGGCAGCGAACAAGTCGACGAAAATTTTGGAACTTCGCGGGTCCGCCGCCCCGATGCGCTCTCCCGTTTGCGGATGAATGCCCATCGCCGCCAAGGCGTTTTGCTGCACGATGGCGATGAGCATCTCGAAACTCTTGTCTTCCTCTTCCTCCTCATCCGCCTCCTCGACAGGAGGCGGCGATGTTTCCTCGGCTTGGGGTTGCGGAACCTCCGGGGGTGGAGCCGGTTCCGGCTCCATCGCCTCCGGTCCCGGCGCGAACGCGCCGGGTTGCGGACTCATCTCTTCATCCGCCGCATCCGGGGAGAGCAACTGCCCTTCACCTCCGGAAGCAGGCGATTCTTCATCCTCATACCCCCTCACGGAGAATCTCCGGTCGGAAATCTTGAACCCTTTATCTTCTACGTTTTCCTCTTCCATCGCTTGCCCTCCGGCGTCCGACCCCGGGGCTATCGGACCCCGCCTCTCCTCGTTCCGCCCGAATGAATGCTTATCCCCAAAGAGAACTCAACTTGTCGAGAATGCCCTTTTTTCCGGCGCCGTTTCCCGCGGCGCCTCCAGTCCCGTTTTTCTCCGCCTTTTCACGTTCGATCTCCGACAATTCGCCAAACAGCTTCTCCTCGTCCGGCGTCAACCTCGTCGGCGTCCGGACGTGCACCAAGAACATGTGATCGCCGCGCCCTCTTCTCCCGAGGCGCTGGAATCCCTCGCCCCTGAGCCGGAGCACATCCGAGGACTGCACCCCCTTGGGTATATCGAGCTCGGATTCCCCGTAGAGCGTCCTCACCTTCACCGTATCGCCGAGCGCGGCCTGGGAGAACGAAACGGATACCTGGCTCGCCACGTCCGCCCCGTTGCGTTCGAATTCCTCATGCGCGAGCATGGAGACGACGACGAACAAATCGCCCGCCGGCCCGCCCTTGGCGCCCCCTTCCCCCTCTTCGCGAAGGCGCAGCCTGGCGCCCTCGTCCACGCCGGGGGGAATCTTCACCTTCACCTTCCGCTGCTCCAGGCGGCGCCCGGCCCCGCTGCATTCCGCGCAGTGCTCGGTGATTTGCCTGCCCGCGCCGCCGCAATCCGAACAGGCGGTGGAAAAGGTCATGAAACCCTGGCGGTAGGACATCTGCCCGCTGCCGCCGCACGATGGGCACTCGCGAATCGCATCGGGCGATTTGGCCCCGCTGCCGCCGCAATAGACGCATTCCGTGGGCCGCTCGAACTCGATTTCGCGCTCGATGCCCGAAGCCGCCTCCTCGAACGTCATCTCCAGTTCATAGGCGAGATCGCGGCCCTGGCGCGGCCCGTCGCGGCGGGAGCGTCCGCCTGCGAATGCGCCGCCGAACAGATCGCCGAAAATATCCCCGAACGAGGAGAAGATGTCGTCGAAACTCGAAAACCCCTGATGCCCCATTCCCCGGAGCCCGTCATGGCCGAAGCGGTCATACGCGCTCCGCTTCTCGGGCTCGCTCAATACCTGGTAGGCCTCGGAGGCTTCCTTGAACAACTCCTCCGCCTTCGCATCGCCGGAGTTGCGATCCGGATGATGCTGCATCGCCAGCGTGCGATACGCCTTCTTGATCTCGGCGTCGCTCGCGTTGCGGTCTACACCCAGCACTTCGTAGTAGTCACGCTTGCTCATGTTTTCCCTTCGTACCTAAAATCGAAAACACGCGAAGATACTATGCGCGAGCATCGGGTTCAAGGCCGCGCGTCCGGCTGAGGGCCGGCGTACTTGCCCACCGAGACGCGCGCGGGCCTCAATACCGCATCGCCCAGCCTGTAGCCGCAAGCCAACTCCTCGACCACCAGGCCGTCCTGCGCCTCATCGTCCACCTCGACCATGCGCACCGCCTCGTGTTCTTCGGGATTGAAAGCGGCGCCCATCGCCGGGAGAGGCTCCACCCCCAGATTCGAGAGTTCCTGAAAAAACCGGCCCTGAATCATCCGGACACCCTGCACGAGGGTTTCCAGCGCGCCGCTTTTTTCCCCCTGGGGAGTTCCGCTATCGACGGCCGCCGTGGCGCGCGCCAGATCGTCGGCAATGCCCAAAAAGCCGGAGACCGCCTGTTTTTTCACTTCCTGGGCCCTTCGCTCCATCTCGCGTTCCTGGCGCGCCCGGAAATCGGCCGTATCCTTGTCGATTTTCTCGACATATTCCTTGAACTTCTCCTCGGCGGCGGCCACCTTCGCCTGGAGCTGCTCCACGTAGGCGGGCACGCGCGGGGTATCTTCGGCCTCCCCGGCGCTCTCCTCGCTCACCTCGCCGTCTTCGCGGACGCGCCGCCTGTCCACGACGCGCGGCTTCTCCTCGGCTTCCTCTTCCGCGTCCGCCGCTTCTGCCGGCTCGTCGGCCGCGGCTTCGGCCTTCGCGCCATCGCCGTTATCCGTCTCGACTTTTACGTCCTTCGCTTTCATGAAACGACTTCCTCCCGGAACCTAGTATCTCATCTCCATCAGCCGCCGAATCCTCTCCTCCATCGGCGGGTGCGTGCTGAAAAGATTCGCCAGACCCCCGCCCGCAAGCGGGTTGACGATATACATGTGGGCGGTCGCCTCGCTCGCGCAGTGGAGCTCCTCGCGGTGGGCGGCCTCGTCCAGTCGATGCAGGGCGTTCGCAAGACCCACCGGCGTGCCCGCGATTTGCGCGCCCGTGGCATCGGCGAGGTACTCGCGCGAGCGGCTCACCGCCATCTGGAGCAGCGTCGCCGCAATGGGCGCCACGATGGCGGCGACGATGATTCCCAGCAGGCCGCCCCCGCCGCCCTCCTCGTCGTCGTCCCTGCCGTATGCGCCGAAGAACGCGGCGAACTGCGCCATCTGCGCGAGATACATGATCGCGCCCGCCAGGGAGGCGGCGACGGTGCTGAGAAGAATGTCGCGGTTCTTGATGTGGGCGAGTTCGTGTGCGGCCACGCCTTCGAGTTCCTCGCGGTTGAGATCGTGCAGAATCCCCTCGGTGAAGGCGACGGCGGCGTTTTCGGGGTTTCTGCCCGTGGCGAACGCGTTCGGCGCATCCTCGGGAATGACGTAGACGCGCGGCATGGGCAGGTTCGCGCGCCGGGCCAGGTCCGCCACCATGCCGTAGAGTTCCGGCGCATGTTCGGGAAGCACCTCGTTCGCGCCCGTGCTGGCGAGGACGATCTTGTCCGAATACCAGTAGCTGTAGCCGTTGATGCCCACCGCGAGCACCAGGGCGATGACCAGCCCGGTCGTCCCGCCGAGCAGATTCCCGATGAGCAGGATCAGCCCCGTCAGCAAACCGAGCAGCAAAAAGGATTTTATGGAATTCGTGCTCACAACCGCCTCCTCCTGACGCGCACGAGTTTGGCGGCGACCGAAGGTATCATGGCCTGCATCTCTGGCGTCGCGTTGTTCATCTGCTCGCGGAATTCTTCGAACGCCCGGCTCTCGATCAGTTCCTCGAGTTCGCCCAGGCGCTCGAGCGCGCTCATCAGCTTCTCGCGAAGCTCGATGATGACCTGCACGCCCGCCAGATTCACGCCCATCTCCCGCGTGAGCGCCATGATGACCTCTAGTTGATCGATATGTTCCTCGGAGTAGTAGCGCGTCCCGCCCTCGCTGCGGTTCGGCTCGATGAGACCCTGACGCTCATACATCCTGAGCGTCTGCTGGTGAATCTCGAACATCTCGGCCACCGCGCTGATGGTGTAGCGCCCGTCTCTCACGCTTCTACGCGCCATTATCCTCTCCTGAACCTCTCTTCATCGAAGTAATCCGCTCACGTCCATATCCGATTCGCCCGTCACTACATGCTCACGCCCGTCATGTTCGCACGCGGCGAGGTGGGGTTGCGCCGTTCGAGTTCGCGGACGATCTCCCTGCTCTCCTCATCCATCTGATCGGGCAACAAGACCCGGACCCTGACGATCAAATCCCCCTTGCCGGAGCCCTTGAGCCTGGGCGCCCCCTTTCCCGAAAGCCTGAAAACCTGGCCGTTCTGGGTCGAGGGAGGAATCGTCATCTTCATCGCCCCCTCGAAGGTGTTGATCTCCACGCGCGCGCCCAGCAGCGCCTCACCGAGACTTACGGGAAGCTCGAGGTACAGGTTATCCCCCTTGCGCTCGAAGAAGGGGTGTTCGCGCACCTTTGTGACGATGAAGAGGTCCCCCTGCGGCCCTCCGTTCAGGGAGGCTTCTCCCTTGCCCGCCAGGCGGATGCGCGAGCCGTTCGAGACGCCGGGCGGTATCTTCACCTGAATGCGCTCGGTGGTGTGCTGGATTTTCCCGTTCTCGTTCGTGGTCTTGGGCACGGTGATGGTGGTGTTGAGCCCCTTCAGGGAATCGTCGAAACCGATCTCCATCGAGTAGTTCACGTCCTGGCCCTTCCGGGGGGCCTGGGACTGCGCGTGGAAGCCGCCGCGCGCAGCACCTCCGCGCGCGCCGCCGAAAATCCCGCCGAAAATATCGCCCAGGCCGAACTCGCGCAGAATGTCCTCCATGCCGGGCGGGGCGCCCTCGCCCCAGGGGCTGCCCCCGCCGAAGGCGGCATGCCCCATGGCATCGTATTTTCTGCGCTTCTCGGGGTCCGAGATGACCGCGTAGGCCTCGCTGATCTCCTTGAAGCGCTCCTCCGCCTTCGCATCCCCCGGGTTCACGTCGGGGTGATACGTCCGCGCCAGCTTCTTGAAGGCGCGCTTCAGTTCCGCTTCCGAGGCGCTCCGGTCAATCCCCAGCACCTCGTAATAATCACGCTTCGGCATACCGTCCTCATCCGGGCAAGACTATCAGGACTTGTCCTTGTCCACTTCCTCGAACTCCGCATCCACGACGTCGCCCGCAGGCGCGCCGTTCTCACCGCCGCCGGACTCAGGAGTCTCGGCGGCGCCATCGGCCTGACTCGCCTGTTCGTACATCGCCTGCGCGAGCTTGTGCGAGGCCGCCTCGAGTTTTTCCTGCGCTTCCTTGATCTCCTCCACCGTCGCGTCCTCTTTCGCGAGAACCTCCCGGAGCGCGGCGATGGCGTCTTCTATCTCTTTCTTGTCCTCGGCCGAAACCTTATCCTCGTTCTCCTTGAGCATCTTCTCCGTGCCGTACGCCATGCTGTCGGCCGTGTTTCTCGCCTCGACGGCCTCGCGCCGCTTCTTGTCTTCCTCGGCGTGCTCGTCCGCGTCGGCCACCATGTTGTTGATCTCCTCCTCGGAGAGGCCGCTCGAACTCGTGATGGTGATCGCCTGCTCCTTGCCGGTGCCGAGGTCCTTGGCGGAGACGTTCACGATGCCGTTGGCGTCGATGTCGAACGTCACCTCGATCTGGGGAACGCCCCGGGGCGCGGCCGGGATGCCGACCAGGTGGAACTTGCCCAGCGAGCGGTTGCCCGAGGCCATCTCGCGCTCGCCCTGTAAGACGTGCACCTCGACGGAGGGCTGGTTGTCCGCCGCCGTCGAGAAGGTCTCGCTCTTCTTGACGGGAATCGTCGTGTTGCGCTCGATGAGCCTGGTGGACACGCCGCCCAGCGTCTCGATGCCTAAGGAGAGCGGGGTGACGTCCAGCAGCAGCACGTCCTTGACGTCACCGGCGAGCACGCCGCCCTGAACGCCCGCGCCGATCGCCACGACCTCGTCGGGGTTCACGCCCTTGTGGGGCTCTTTTCCGAAAAATTTCTCCACCGTCTCCTGCACCAGCGGCATCCGCGTGGAACCGCCCACCAGCACGACCTCGTCGATGTCGCCGGGCTGGACCTTGGCGTCATCCAGCGCACGGCGGCAGGGACCCAGCGTTTTCTCTACCAGATCGCCGGTCAGCTGCTCGAGCTTCGCGCGCGTGAGCTTCAGGTTCAGGTGCTTGGGACCCGAGGCGTCCGCCGTGATGAACGGCAGGTTGATCGTCGTTTCCATCGAACTGGAAAGCTCGATCTTCGCCTTTTCGGATTCCTCGCGAAGACGCTGGAGCGCCATCGGGTCGCCCGAGATGTCGATTCCCTGGTCTTTCTTGAACTCCTCGGCCATCCATTCGATGATCCGGTGGTCGATGTTGTCGCCGCCCAGGTGCGTATCGCCGTTCGTGGCCTTCACCTCGACCACGTTGTCCCCCACCTCGAGGATGGAGATGTCGAACGTGCCGCCGCCGAAGTCATAGACCGCGATAGTCTGATCCGCCTTCTTGTCGAGTCCGTAGGCGAGGGCGGCGGCCGTGGGTTCGTTGATGATGCGCTGGACGTTGAGACCGGCGATTTTGCCGGCGTCTTTCGTCGCCTGGCGCTGGCTGTCGTTGAAATACGCGGGCACCGTGACGACCGCCTCGGTCACCTGCTCGCCCAGGTAGTCCTCCGCGGCCTGTTTGAGCTTTTGCAGCACGCTCGCCGAAATCTCGGGCGGGGCGTGCTCCTTGCCGTCGATCCGGATGCGCGCGTCGCCGCTGTCCGACTTCACGACCTCATACGGCACGATGGTGACCTCTTCGGGCACCTCGTCGAAACGCCTGCCCATGAAGCGTTTTGCGGAATAGATGGTCCTGGTCGGGTTGGTCACCGCCTGGCGCTTGGCCACGAGGCCGACGAGCTTCTCCCCGTCGTCGGTGAACGCCACGACGCTGGGCGTCGTGCGGTTGCCCTCCTGGTTGGCGATGACCGTAGGCTGCCCACCCTCCATGACGGAGACGACCGAGTTGGTGGTGCCCAAATCAATTCCGATTACCTTCGACATCAAACTTTCTCCTTATCCAAACGCGAATTATATATTAGAGTTGATGACTTCCCTGCCGATCAATTCATATTTCCCTCTACAAAACTACACTCCCATGCCTGGTTTTTTTCACTCCCCCCTGGAGGGGGTTGTTGAAAAAGCCTCGATTGACGATGTTTTGACCCTTTCAACGAAAGAGCAAAGTACACTCCCCCACCGGCGCGATTTCGAACTTCGCCCTCGTCGCCCTGAAAACCAACCCCCCCTACCCCCCCTTGACAGGGGGGTAAGAAAAAGCAAAACCCTCTCGATCCGGCGGCGGGCGTCGTCTTTTTTCATATCCCCCACCTGCCGGGGCGTCGGTCTTTTTTACCCCCCTGTCAAGGGGGGGTAGGGGGGGTTGCCTTTATCCCCTGACAAGGGAGGGGTACTCCTTTGACAAAGGCTTTTTCAACAACCCCATATGCGGCCCCTGCAAAACCGAATCCTCCTTCCGCGGGCTTTTTTACAACCCCGCATCCGGGAGTATTCAAGTCTTCACCGCTTCGGCCTCCATGAGGACGGCGAAGGCGAGCGCATCCGCCCCCTCCGGGTGGTCCGCTTCCACGGTTTCACCGGTTTCGAATTCCCCGGCAAGCAGCTTCTTGCTAAGCGGGTTCATCACATAAGTCTGGATCGCCCGCTTGAGCGGCCGCGCCCCGTAGACGGGGTCGTAGCCGCGCTCGGCCAGGAAGCTTCTGGCGGCGTCGGTGAGACGCAGCCTGATCTTCTGCGCTTCCAGGCGTTTTTCGAGTTCTCGCAACTGGATATCCACGATATCCGCAATCTGCTCTTTCGTGAGCGCGCGGAAGACGATGATCTCATCCACCCGGTTCAGAAACTCGGGCCGGAACACCCGGCGAAGCGCCGTGAGCAGGCCTTCGGACTGATCGGCCTCTTCCACGCCGCCTCCCACGAAGCCGATCTCGTTCCGCGAAAGCTCTTCCGTTCCCACGTTGCTCGTCATGATGATGACGGCGTTTCGGAAATCGACCGTGCGGCCGTGCCCGTCCGTGAGCCTGCCGTCATCGAGGAGCTGCAGGAGCAGGTGGAAGGTCTCGGGGTGCGCCTTTTCGATCTCGTCCAGAAGCACCACCGAGTAGGGCTTCCTGCGGACTGCTTCGGTGAGCTGCCCCCCCTCCTCGTAGCCGACGTAGCCGGGCGGAGCGCCGATGAGCCTGGCGACGGCGTGTTTTTCCATGTATTCGCTCATGTCCACGCGAACCATCGCCGACTCGTCGTCGAACAGGAACTCCGCGAGCGCGCGGGCGAGTTCGGTCTTGCCCACGCCGGTGGGACCCAGGAAGATGAACGAGCCGATGGGGCGGTTCTCGTCCATGATGCCCGCACGGGCGCGGCGCACGGCTTCGGAGAGGGCCTCCACCGCCCGGTCCTGGCCTACGACGCGCTTGTGGATGTTCTCCTCCATGCGCAGGAGTTTCTCCCGCTCCGTCTCCAGGAGCCTGCTCACGTTGACCCCCGTCCAGCGGCTCACGACGGCGGCCACGTCGTCCTCGGTGATCTCCTCTTTCAACATGCGGCCATTGGTTCTTTTTTCGAGTTCTTCCTCCGCGTCGGCCATTTCCTTCTCCGCCGCGATAATCCCGCCGTAGCGAAGCTCCGCCGCCCGGCCCAGATCTCCCTCGCGCTCGGCGCGCTGGGCTTCGGCCTTGAGCTCCTCGATGCGCTCCTTGAGTTCGCGCACCCGGGAGATTTCTTCTTTCTCCTCCGCCCATTTGCTTCTCCGGGCGCTGCTCTGCTCATCGAGAGCGGATATCTGCTCGCGTATCTGCGCCAGACGCTCCCGGCTGCCCTCGTCCTGTTCGCCTTCGAGAGCGCGTTCCTCTATCCGCAGCCTGAGAAGCTCGCGCTCCTGCCGGTCGATGTCCTTGGGCAGGCTGTCCAGTTCGAGCCGCAGACCGCTCGCGGCCTCGTCGATCAGGTCGATGGCCTTGTCCGGCAGGTGGCGGTCGCTGATGTAGCGATGCGAGAGCGCGACGGCGGCGACCAGGGCGTTGTCCAGGATGCGGACGCCGTGGTGAATCTCGTATCGCTCCTTCAAGCCCCGCAGGATGGAGACGGCGTCCTCCATGCTCGGCTCATCCACCATCACGGGCTGAAAGCGCCGCTCGAGCGCCGCGTCCTTCTCGATGTGTTTCCGGTATTCATCGAGCGTGGTGGCGCCCACGCAGTGAAGCTCTCCCCGGGCGAGGGCTGGCTTCAGGAGATTGGAGGCGTCCACCGCCCCCTCCGCGGCGCCCGCGCCCACGACGGTGTGAAGCTCGTCGATGAACAAGACGATCTCGCCCGCCGATTCGCTCACTTCCTTCAAAACGGCCTTGAGCCTGTCCTCGAACTCGCCCCGGAACTTGGAGCCCGCGATGAGCGAGCCGATGTCGAGAGTGAGCAGGCGCTTGCCTCTGAGACCCTCGGGCACGTCGCCGTCCACGATGCGCTGGGCCAGCCCCTCGACGATGGCGGTCTTGCCCACGCCGGGGTCTCCAATGAGCACCGGATTGTTCTTCGTGCGCCGGGAGAGCACCTGCATGACGCGCCTGATCTCCTCCTCGCGGCCCACGACGGGGTCGAGCCTGCCGGAGCGGGCCTGGCCGGTGAGGTCGACGGCGAAACGCTCGAGCGCCTGGTAGCGGCTCTCCGCGTTCTGATCGGTGATGCGCTGGCTTCCGCGGACCTCCTTCAAGGCCGCGAGTGCTGTCTCGCGGTCGAGACCGGCCGCGCGCAGGATTTTCCTGACCTCCGCGTCGCCGTTCTCAAGCGCGGCGAGAAGGAGGTGCTCGCCGCTCACGTATTCATCGGCCATGGCCTTCGCTTCGCGCTGCGCCGCCTGGAAGAGCGTCGCCAACTCCTGGGTGACATACATGGGCCCGCCGTTTGTGGCGACTTTCGGGAGCTTCTCGAGCGAGGCTTCGAGTTCGCGGCTTAAAACGTGGACTCGCAGGCCCGCCTTTTCAATGAGCGGGGCCAGCACGCCTTCGGGCTGACCCAGAAGCGCGAGGATTACGTGCGCGGGCGTGACGCCCTGGTGGCCTCTCGTCTGGGCCGACTCCTGGGCATGCTGGAGGGCCTCTTGCGTCTTGTGGGTGAATTGCTCAAAATTCATGGAAGTGCGCTCCGAATTTCCCGGTGGAATTGATGAAAATTTCGATAAATATCGGTAAAATTCGATAAATTTCCACCGTATTTCGATAAATTTCCCGGCGCCTGAAACCTCGTCAATCCCGGAAACCGGAGGCAGCCGAGGCTTATAGACGCAAGAAAAATATAATATCTTAGTCTGTTCTTGTCAAGTTTTATAATAATTAAATGTATAGAATTTTCGGGCGTTTTCGGAAGATCCCTGCCTTCGCAGGGCGGAAAAAAGGTTCCTGGCGAGCGATTGGCCCATATTTTCAAAGATATATCGGGGGCAAGCCTTTGCAAAAAAGGCGAAATGAGGTATATTCGGTATGTGGTCATAACGATAAGTCGATAAATCACAACAGCCCTTATCAAGGTCAAGGAGAAACAACCGATGTCGGATGGAACGGTCACGCTGTTCGATCAGTCCCAAAAGAAACCCCAAGCCCTTGAAGGCATTACGGTTACGCCGCTCGCCAACCAGAAGGTGGCCGAGATTCTCGAGGCGGAAGGCAAGAGTGGCCACGGGTTGCGTCTGGCCGTCACCGCAGGCGGCTGCTCGGGTTACAACTACGGCCTCTATTTTGAAGAGAGCGCGAATCCCGAGGATAAAGTGTTCTCCGCCGAAGGCTTCGACGTGTTCGTGGACCCCCAGAGCTACCCCGTCATCGCCGGAACGGAAATCGATTTCGTCGACAACCTTCAGGGTTCGGGCTTCAAAATCAACAATCCCAACGCCATGGGCATGTGCGGCTGCGGAAAATCCTTCACTACGTGATAAAACCATGCTTTACGTGCCCCGGGCATCACGCGCCCGGGGCTTTTTTTGTTGAACGAGAGACTTCGCCGTGAACCCTAACGATAAGGCTTCGGAGTGGCGAGCGCCCGGCGCCGTCGTCCTCGTCTCGTGTTATGAGCTGGGGCACCAGCCTCTGGCCGTCGCCTCCCCTCTGGCTTTCTTGCGCGAAGCGGGCTTCCGTCCCTGGGCGATGGACGTTGCGGCGGAGGATTTCTCGCCCGAAAAAATCGCAAAGGCGAAATTCGTCGGCATCAGCGTGCCGATGCACACGGCGCTCAGACTCGGCGTGGAAGTTGCGGCGAAAATACGCGAGACAAACCCGGCGTGCCACATCTGCTTCTATGGCCTCTACGGCCTGCTCAACAAGGGCTATCTGCTTGAAAACGGCGGGGATTCGGCCATCGGCGGCGAGTTCGAACTGCCGCTCGTGAAACTCGTTCAAGGTCTGTCGCAATCCTCGGAGAAACTCGACGTTCCCGGCGCGGCCACGAGAGAGCACACATCCGGTCCGTATCTCGAAAAAATCCCCCTGCTCAAGCCCGACCGGGAAGGATTGCCCGCGATTCAGGCATACGCCCATCTCGTAAGAGACGGGGTACACTATCCTGCGGGAGCCGTCGAGGCGAGCCGAGGCTGCAAGCACTTGTGCCTCCATTGCCCCATTCCGCCGGTCTACGAGGGCCGTTTCTTCGTCGTGCCACAGGATAAAGTTCTGGAAGACATCGAAGACCTGGCGGCGCAAGGCGCGCGCCACATCACCTTTGCGGACCCGGATTTCCTGAACGGCCCTGCTCATGCGCTTCGGGTCGCCCGCGCCATGCACGAGCGGTTTCCGGCTCTCACCTTCGACTTCACGGCCAAGGTCGAGCACCTCATCAAGCACGAGGAGCTTCTGCCGGAGTTCAAAGAATACGGATGCGCGTTTATCATTACCGCGGTGGAATCTTTAAGCGACCTCGTCCTTGGTCATCTGGTGAAAGGACATAACAGGGAGGACGTCTTTCGCCTGGTGAAAGCCGCCCGGCAGGCGCGTGTCTCCATCCGGCCGTCTCTGGTCGCATTCACGCCGTGGACGAGCGCGCAGGATTATTTCGATCTGCTTGATTTCATTGAAGAATACGCCTTGATCGACGAGGTCGACCCCATACAGATGGCCATCCGGCTTCTGGTGCCGCCGGGTTCCCATTTACTCGACTCCCCTCACATGAAGAGATACATCACCGAACTCGACGCCGAGAATTTCATCTACCGCTGGGAACATCCGGATGAGAGAATGGACAAGCTGCACCAGGAGGCGCTCACCCTCGTGGAGGATGCTGCCACTCGCCAGGAGGACGCCGCCGTAACTTTTGCGAGGATTCGCGAATTGGCGGCCGATATTCTCGAACACCCCGGTCAGGCGCAGCCAAAAGCCGCCTTCGCGCCCGATCGAATCCGCCCGCCTCGCCTGACCGAATCGTGGTTCTGCTGAGCGGAGCCCACCCAGGGCCAGTTGGCCCTCTGAGACATCAAGAGAAGATTTACGTCAAAACCTTTGTATATGTTTCCTCGTCGAAACCGACGATGAGGGCGTTTCTATGCTTGATGACCGGCGCTCTGAGCGTGCCCGAGCGGCCCATCAATAGTGCCAGCACGTCTTCGCGCGCAGGGCTCTCTTTTTCGATATTCAGGTGAATCACCTTCCTGCTCCTGGTCGAATAGACGTCCGTCACCCCATCCAGAACCGAATCGACGTTGCTCTCATCCACCACGTCTTTTCTGGAACTGGCCTGCTCGGATACCTCGATTCCATTTTCCGCAAGAAACGCTTGCGTTTTGGTGCAGGTCTTTCAGCCGGAGCGATGGTAATACCAATCCACTGCCTTCGACATGTCTCAGAATCTCCTCATGAAACGAGAAACCCTCCCGCTCAAAAACCTTGACGGCGGCCAAGCGATTCGGGGGATGTCCGCCTTCAACTCACCCGTGATGAAGGCGCAATTGCTTCAAAGATTCATCACGGCGACGGCTCGTATGGGAGAGCCCGTGCCATCGCGAATCTTGAGCGGCAGCCCCACATACAGAAATTCCTTGCCAGCCACCGCTTCGATATTCGCGAGATTCTCCGTGTTGTGGCGCTGGAGTTCCCTGCAAAGCACATGGCAGGGGAACGTCAGCTCTATGGTGTTCACACCGGCGTCGATGCTCGGCGCATCCTGACCGATGTTCACCACGCCGCATTCGCGATAGAGGAAGTTCGCGGCGTCATAACCCAGACCCGGGTACGTGGTGAGGTAATCGTCCGTCGGATAGGTGCGCTTGAAATGCCCGCCCGTGAAAAGGAGCGTGCCGTCTTTGGGGGGCGTAAGTTCCGTCGCCGAAAGCTCATCCTGCAAGAGCTGTAAGGATATCTCCTCCATCGGCTCCACCTTGCCCGTGAAATCCAGCGCGATCGCCCGGGTGATGAACCATTCGAGCGGCGCCTGATCGATATTGGGCGCCGTATCACGCTCATCGATGTGGCTGACCGAATCGGTGTGCGTTGGCCCGTGATCGCACATATGGAGCATCATGGCCGCGTACGTGATGTCCTTCGGCTTAATCGGCGCATTGGCCGCGTCTTCGTGCCGAGCGACGTATTCGATTTCGGTGGCCGGGTGCCCGGGAAACCTGGGCGCGCCGGTGTAGATCTCCTGGCTCAGATCGATGATTTCGTACATGCTCGTCTCCTCAACAAACAATCCGAAAAGCCCCCGCACGTGAATGCGGGGGCTTCATCGTCAACAAAAATCAGGCGACGCCGCCGACCGTTACGCCGTTCGATACCGGACATTCCAGATCGGGCCAGATTTTCGTCATGAACGTCTCAAGCTCGTAAATAACCTCTTCCTTGGGGCACTGCGCGTAGTGCCAGATGAGGGTGATGAACTCAGAAGGAACTTTCTCGTACGTTTCTTCCCATTCGCGCTTGAGCCTGTCCACCGGACCTCCCAGGAAGATGCCGCTTTCCTTGATGTTCTGGATCCAGTCGATGCTCTCCGTGTCGTCCGGGAACTGCGGGAAGAAGGGCACGTAGAAGTTCTGGTAGATGTCCTGATCGTAGTTCTTGAGCTTCTCGTCGTACTCCTCCTCGGTGTCTGTCACATGGATCCACCGGCAAACGCATTGCCGCTCGCCATGCGCAAAGTTGTGACCCGCCTTGGCGGCTTCTTCCACATAGAGGTGCGAGAATTCTTCCATCTTTTCCAGTTTTGTGAAATACACGGGCCGGAACCCGTGTCTCGCCGCGAATTTGATGGAATCGGGACTCGCGCTGACCGCCTGGAACACGGGCGGATAAGGCTCCTGATAGGGCTTGGGAACGACGCTCACCTTCCGCACCCGGTTGTCGTCACCGATTTCGCCGATTGCGCCGGCGTCCCGGGCGCTCTTCCAGGCCGGATAATCGATGCCGTCCTCATACGGGTAGGGAATCTCGTAGTAATTTCCCTTCACTTCCACCGAATCTTCCTGCCAGAATTTAAGCAGCATTTCGACGCGTTCTTCAAAAATGTCGCGGTTCTTCACGTCGTCGGCCCCGCCGAGGGCGTCTGAGACGGTGGCCCGGGTGTCGCTGAACTGCCCCAGGACATTCGACCATCTGGACTGATACCCGCGCGCCAAGCCGCAGAAGAACTTCCCCCTGGTGATGTGGTCGAGGATGGCCGTCTCCTCGGCCACGCGAATCGGATCCTGCGTCGCCATGACGTAACCCAGCGCACCCACCCGCGCATTCTTGACATGATTCGCCCACCAAGCGTTGAGAACACCCGGGTTGGGGCCTACCTCATAACCCTCCGAATGCAGATGGTGCTCGATGGTGCTGATGCCCCATACGCCCATTTCATCGGCGGCCTTCACGATGTCGACCCATTCGTGAAGCACGTGATGGTATAGATCCTTGTCCCTGGCCAGGGGCCTTTTCTGCTCGCGCTCTTCGCGGTTTTCCGTCGGCAGCATGGGGTAGAGCTGGATTATCACCTTGGGTTTCGCCATCGCCTTATTCTCCTTCCTCGACAGAGGTTTGCTTCATCCTCGGGCGCCGGCGGCCGGCGCTAGTTTTGATGAGTACATTTTATCCTTCACTTTATGGAGGAGCCTGGATAGTCCCTCTCTTTCATCGTCCTCCAGATCATTCATGAGTTCCGCTATGCGCGCGTAATAGTCGGGGAAAATGGCATTCAGGCTCTCTTTCCCCTTGGGCGTCAGGCGCACGATGACTTTCCTCCTGTCGCCATCGTGGCTGAAACGCTCGATGAGTCCGTCGCGCTGAAGCCCCTTCATCAAGCCGGTCATCGTCGCGCGCGTCACGCCTGCCTGCCCGGCCAGTTCGGATGGGCTAAGACCCGAACCATTGTTTCTCATTTGCGAACGCAGCAGCAGCAATAAAACGATGAATCTACCCTGAGATACGCCGTGATTGGCCAGGTACGTTTCAAAGGCGGTAAGCATATCGCTGCCTACCTGCAAGAAAAGATAAAACAACATGACGGAGGATGTATCCAGAGAGGAATACTCCGGCACCAGGGGCCTGAAATCTTCCTCGTTCGGCAGTTCTTTCATGTAGAACATGGGTTTGCTCCGAGAATTAATGCTATGGGGCCTAATTATATGGGGCCTTACAATCGGAGTCAACCAGCGCTTTCTCACGGATGTTTCTTGAGCACGAACATGGCGCCTCTGCAAGAAACCACAATTTCGGGTCTTGAAACATTCATCAAATGGGATATATTAGCGGTTGTATGGTGATATCCTTGAGTGTGGAGGATATGAATTCACTGAATCAATAAACTTTGGCCGCTTCACCTAAGATACCAAATGATTGGATAATCCAGGAGGAACACTTAAATGCGCTCTCAAGACTTCACTCGCTCGACCGGGCAACGCGTCATCGCACAAGACGCCGCCGCGTTCATGCAGCGCGTCTACGGTTGGATGACGCTGGGGCTCTTCGTCACGGGCTTCAGCGCGCTCTACGTCGCATCCAGCCCCGCCGCCATCCAGTTCATCTTTGGAAGCTCCATCTCGGTATTTCTGGTCATCGGTGTTCAGCTCGCGCTGGTTTTCTCCATCAGGCCGGTGATGCGAAGCAAGGGCTGGCAGGCGGGCGCGATTTTGTTCCTGCTCTACAGCGCGACGCTGGGCGTCACCGTCTCCACCCTGCTCCTGCGCTATACGTTCACCTCCGTGGCCCAGGCGTTTTTCGTCACCGGCGGCGCGTTCGGCGGATTGACCCTCTTCGCCTTCGTGACGAAAAAAGACCTCTCGGGAGTGGGCAATTTCTGCATGGTGGGGCTCATCGGCATCATTCTCGCCAGCGTCGTCAACATCTTCGTGGGCAGTTCCGCCGTTCATTTCGCCATCAGCGTTCTGGGGGTTCTCATCTTTGCGGGTCTGACGGCCTATGACACCCAGAAGATGAAGGAATACGCCTACACCCAGGACACGGACAACGAAACGGGCAGGCGCGCCTCCATCATGGCGGCGCTCGAACTCTACCTCGATTTCATCATGATGTTCATTTACCTCACGCAGCTTCTGGGCGCTTCGCGCGAATGAGCAAGGCAACCTTATCCATCCACAAAGCCGGGGCTTCGGCCCCGGCTTCGCTTTAATAGCAACGCAACTATGGTTTGTCTCTTCCAATTTACCAATAATGAATGATATAATCCGGAGCGTTGAAGAAGAAACGCCCATTATCGCCCTGGCAGGAGAATAACCTTGGGCCTTCGCATCTCCATAGGGGCGATTATCGCCGTTCTGCTCGGCGGCACAGGATATTTCGCCCAGCAATCCCAAACGACAAAAGATCTGCTCCAACAGCGTGAGGCTGAACTCAAAACAGAAAAAGAGAGTTCCGCAAAGCTCAAAAGCGAAATTCAGGGCCTCAAAGACATAGACCAGAAGATGAAGAGTCTGGAGTCCCAGCTTGCAAAAGAGGTTGCTTCCGCCAAGACGCAGATGGAAGAGCTGGACAAGCGCGTCACCGAGAAAAGCGCCGCTATCGAGCAGGATCAAGCGAAAATTCAAAGCCTCGGGGCCGCGCTCCAGGAAAACCAAACTGCCCTCGATAACGAGCGTAAGGCGCGCGCCGAAGTTGAAAAATCAAACCAGCAAAACGTCGAACTCGCCGCCGGTCGAGCCGAAGAGATAGTACGCCTCGAAGCCGCTCTCAAAGAAAATCAAACGACTCTTGCGAGCGAACGCAAAGCAAGATCCGAAGAATTAAAGCGTCTCGAAGCGCAGGCCAAAGAGTCGAGCCGACTCGCTGCGAAGAAAGACGAGGGGATCAAACAGCAAAAAGCCGAAATCCGAAACCTCAAAGCCGTAGCGGACATCATCGAAGCCTCCCTCAATTACCAGAGCAGATTACGCGCCAAGGCCGAAAAGGCGAACAAAGCCAACATTGAGCTGGCGGCCAACCGGGCCGAAGAGATAAAGAACATCGAGGCCGCTCTCAAAGAAAATCAAACGACTCTTGCGAGCGAACGCAAAGCGAGATCCGAAGAAATAAAGCGTCTCGAAGCGCAGGCCAAAGTGACGAGCCGACTCATCGCGGAGAAAAACACCGCTATCGAGCAGGAAAAAGAGAAAGCCCGAAAATTCGAAATCGCCCTCAAACGAATTCAGGCGAACCTCAAGAGCGACCGCAAAACACAGGCGCTCGTCGATAAATTGAGCAAACAAACTCTCGAGTTCGCAGCCGAGCGGGCCAAAGAGATCAAACGCCTCGAAAGCGTCCGGGGCATTCTCGAAGCCCAGGTTCTGAGAATGGACCGACTCATCGCATCCGAGCAGAAAGAAGCGAAAAAAAATGACATCACCGCTATACCCAAGACAGCAGCAACAACAGAAAAAGTAAAAGCCTTGAATGGCGAACTTGCCAGGAAGCGAACCGAGGAAATCGCCCGTCTCGAAAAAACCAGAGCGCTCCTCAAAACCCAGGTTCAGGAAATGGGACGGCTGATTGCGGAGAAAAACGCCGGAATCGCGCGCGAGAAAACGAAAGCGCAAAACCTCGAGCTCGCGCTCAACCAAATCCGCACGAGTCTCGACAACGAGCGCCAGACGCGCGCGAAGGCGGAAAAAGCGAATGCACGGAATGCCGAGCTCGCGAGAATCAGAGCCGAAGAGATAGGGCGTCTCACAAAAGCCAGGGAGCTTCAAAAGGCGCAGATACAGGAGATGAGCCAACTCATCGGCGAGAAAACCTCCGTGGCCGAACTCATCAAGAACAAGCTGGATCAGACGAACCTGAGTCTGGCGGAAACGATCAAGAAACACACGCTGGCGATCGCGCGCTCGAAAGTCCTGGAAAAGAGAGCGCTCGAAGAGGCCGAGCGAGCCAAAAGGCTGGAATCGGATCTGAGTGAAATGAGCAGCAAGCTCAAGGAGCAACTCGTCAGCCTGCAAGAGACCAAAGACTTGCTCCGCGTCACCTTCGTAAACAGTCTTTTGTTTGATTCGGGAAGCGCCACACTCAAGGAACAAGGCAGAGAGGCGCTCTCAACAGTTGCAGATTTTCTTCAGAAACAAAAAGACAAGATGATCCGGATAGAAGGGCATACGGACAATCGGCCCATCAAGGGCAACCTGCTCGATCGCTACCCCTCGAACTGGGAACTTTCTTTCGCGCGCTCCATTTCCATCGTGAAGTTTCTGGAATCGAAAAACATATCGCCCGCGCGCATGTCGGCGACCGGGCATTCGTTTTACCGTCCCGTGGCGAGCAACGAAACCGACGAGGGCCGCGCCAGGAACAGACGAACCGTCATCCTGCTCAGCAGCCCCCGGCCCAAGGTGGAAGGGGCGGCTCGCTAGCTTATCGCAGGTTTACAAGACTAAATTTTGAGGGCCGCTTCGAGTTCGGAGCCGAGTTCTCGCTCCGCGATCACGGCGGCGGTGAGCCCGTCTTCCTGAAAGACTGCGCCCGCCACCCGCTGGATATCTTCCTCATTCACGGAATCGATATCCGCCAACTCTTCTTCCACGGGATACACCTTGCCTTTGAGCATGAGGTTCGAGCCGTTTCGGCCCGCATGGTATTGCGAACTTTCGTGTATCTGGAGATTTCCCTTGATGTAGCGCTTCGCTTCCGCCAGTTCCTCTCTCGTGACGGGTTCGCTCTTGAACCTGCCCGTTTCAGAGAGCATCACCTCGGTCGCCTCCACCGCCTTCTCGAGAGCCACGCCCGCCTTCAGTTCCACCATGCCGGTATCGGTATAGCGGTGTGGTGCTGCGCCCACGCTGTAGGCGAGCCCCCGCTTCTCCCGCACTTCGGTGAATAACCGGCTGCTCATCTTACCGCCCAGGATGTTGCACATCACCCGGAGGGGGGCGGCGTCTTCGTGATTGAGGCCGAAGGCGCGGAACCCGATCGCGAGGTTCACCTGATCCGTCTGGCGGGCCTGGTCCACGATTTTGGCCTTGCTCTCCCCGGGCAAGCCGGGGGAGAGAGGCTTCTCATCGCTGCCGGCCCGTTCCCCGAAGTGTTGCTCGGAGAGCGCCATCACCTCCTCGTGCTTCACGCCGCCCGCCACGGAGATGACCGTATTTCCGGGGGTGTACCATTTCTCTATCAGCTCGCGCATGTGCTCGGGCTCTATCGCGTTGATGGTATCGCGGTCCCCGATGACGCCCATCTGCAGGTTGAAGACGGTGGTCTCGAGCATGTCCGACACCCATACCCGGGGCATGTCCTCATACATCTTCAACTCTTCCAGGATGACCATCCGCTCCCGGTCCCACTCGTCCTTGTCCAGCAGGCAGTTGTTCACCGCATCCGCATAGACTTCCAGCACGGCGGCGAACGCATCGGCCGGCGCCGTGAAGTGATAACAGGTGCGCTCGGGCGCCGTATTCGCGTTGATGGACGCGCCGTTTCCTTCCATCTCGCGCGCGATGTCGAGCGTCGTTCTCGAAGGCGTGCCCTTGAAGACCATGTGTTCCAGCGCATGGGAAACGCCCACCACCTCATCGCGCTCGTGCCTGCCGCCGCAGCCGAAATAAATATGAAACGCCACGGCCGCTGATTCCGCGCGTTCCGCCGTCACCACGCGAACCCCGTTGGAAAGTTTACCCTCGACGATCTTCATGAAGCCTCCCGGACAGGAAAAGGCGAGCTTTACCCAAGCGATTTCATTTTTTATTGGTGCCGGAGAGAGGACTTGAACCTCCACGGGCCGAAGCCCACTAGAACCTGAATCTAGCGCGTCTACCAGTTCCGCCACTCCGGCGAGAAGATTGGTAGTCATTCCCTATATCGGGGGGCGGATGCGTTGTCAAGGATTCGAGTCGATGAATCAAACCATCTCGTCATTTGCTATAGTTCGAGAAAGGCAGGACAACTTCGAATCCGGCAAGGGTGTGGGAAGATATGCGCAAAATTACGCTCTATACCAGACGTGAGTGTCATCTATGCGACGAGGCGAAAGCGGCGATGATGCGGCACTTCCCGGACCTTGCGATCGAAGAGATCGACGTGGATACCGACCCCGAGCTAACCCGCCTGTACGGCGAGGAGGTTCCCGTCGGCTACCTGGATGAGACGAAGGTTTTCAAATATCACCTGGACGTCAAGCGATTGCGTCGCCTGCTCGATGAAACAGACCCGAAGGCATGAACCTGCTCGCCTTTTACGGATTCATCACCGTCATCTCCCTGAGCGGCGTCATGTCGCCGGGTCCTCTCACCGCATTCCTTATTGCGCGCGGCAAGCAAAGCCCGTGGGCCGGAATCCGGGTCACTCTCGGCCACGCTCTGGCCGAAGTCCCGCTCATCATCGCCCTTTACGCCGGGCTTCAGCCATTCTTTGAAACCCAGGGGATACGCGAAGGTGTTTCCCTGCTGGGCGGCGGCGTCCTCATCTACCTGGGAAGCGGCGTATTCCGGAATTTCCGGGCCGCTGCGCCTGAGCAAAAAAGCGTTCTCGAATGCGGCTCACTCACCGGCGGCGTCCTGCTCACCCTCTTGAACCCGTACTGGATTTTGTGGTGGCTCACGATCGGCGCGAGCCTTATCGCCCGGACGAGCGAATTCGGGTGGTTGGCCGGTCTGGCGGGAATGACCGTCGTTCACCTGCTGGCGGATGCGGTATGGGCCGTCTTCGTCACATGGTCATCGAACCGGGGGAGCCGCATGATCAGCGAAACCGGGTGGGTGAGAATCGAGCAGGGCTGCGCGTGGGTGATGCTCGGCTTCGGGGTTTTCTTCATCTATGACGGCGTGGCGGCCCTTCTGGCTTAGGCGCTCAATTTTTTTCGCCCGTTTTCGATATCGACGTGAATTTGCCGGACGAGTTCATCGGGTCCTGAAAACTTCTTCTCCTCGCGCAGGCGGGAGACGAACTCCACCCGAATGGATTTTTCATACAAATCTCCATCCCAATCCAGCAGGTGGGTTTCGAGAGTCACTTCCCTTTTATCGAACGTGGGGCGATTGCCGATGTTCGTCACGGCGGGATGCCGCAGACCCTCCCTGCCGTCTATCTGCACCCGGCAGGCATACACCCCGTTTTCGGGAATCAGGATGGGCGGATAGTCCACGTTGGCCGTCGGTATGCCGATTTGGCGGCCCCGCCCGTCGCCGCGAACCACTTGCCCCTCTATCATATGGTGCTGCCCCAACCGGCGCGCGGCCTCCTCCACCGCTCCGCCCAGCAACAGCTTTCGTATCTCCGTGCTGCTGACCCGCCTCCCCTCGAACATATAAGGTTCCAGCACGTGCGTCTCGAACCCGGCGCCGGCCCCCGCTTCCTGCAGCAGTTCGACGTTTCCCGCGCGTCCTTTCCCGAACCGGAAATTGAAGCCGATCACCACCAACGCGGCTTTGAGGCCCTCGCCGATAATGCGCCGCACGAAATCCCCCGCTTCGGTTTGCGCCAGACGTGGCGTGAATTTCTCGACCACCACGGCGTCGATATTCTCTGCTTCCAGGCGGGCCAGCTTCTCCTCGAGGACCGTCATCAGAGGGGGGCGTCTTTCGGGGGCGACGACGGAGAGCGGGTGCGGCTCGAACGTCAGGATGACGCTCCGGCCGCCGCGCCGGGTCGCCTCCTCTTTGATGAATCTGCAAATCTCTCTATGAGCGAGATGAACGCCGTCAAAATTCCCGATGCTCAATACCGAAGGAGAACCCTCAGAATCATAGGCGTCCACTCCCTCAAAAACTTCCACCGCTCGCTCACCTCAAAAAAATCGCGCCTTGCGAAATGCAACTACGAATCATAGGTTTTCCACGAAAATCTTTCTAGCAGAGCGCCGCGCACTTGCGCAAGAAAAGAAGGGGCAACGCTCTATCTCCCGCATTTACAAAGAGTAACCGATGGAAAAGCAAAAACTCATTTCCCTTTTCGTCCCGAAATGAGTAATATGTCCACCAGAAGCCGGAGAACTTGATCGCGAGAATGATGGGTAGATTCACGGCAAAAGCGATTCATGATCTACGCCGCCAGTTACGTGGAGCAAGATTGTTCATGAGACCGCCCAAATCGTTTTCTCTGTGTTGTGGTGTGCTTTTCGTTTTCCTGTCCTTCCCGTTTTTTACGCACGTCGCCTCGGCCGCGGAATCCGGCATGTCTGCGGAAACTTCTTTCGAACGTCCACGCAGCAACGTGGCGCCGCCGAGCATAAGAGGCCCTCGCCTCTCGCTGTCCATACGAGAAGCCGTGAGCATCGCCCTCGCGCGCAATTTCGACATCACCATCGCCGGGTTCGACCCCGACATCGCGGAAAGCAACGTCACCAGAGAACGCTCCGCATTCGACCCCCAGGCCTTTGTGGACACGAGTGCCAGCAAATCCAAGCTCGATTCCGCGAACACCGCATTCAACGCGACCGGGGGCATACGGGAAACCGACAGCTTGGGTATCGCGGCCGGCATACGTCAAAAGATAATCACGGGAGCCGAGTATTCGCTCATCCTGCGAAACATCAGGGAATCGACGAACTCTCCACAGAACCGTTTCGACCCGAGTTATCAAACCAGTCTCACTTTCACCATCGAACAGCCTTTGCTCAAGAATTTCGGCATCGATATCAACCGGGCCAGGATCAAGGTGGCCATGGCCACGAAAGAGCAAACGCTCCATGCGTATCGAAGCAGGGTCATCCAGACGGTGGACGCCGTTCAGCAGGCTTACTGGAATCTCGTCTTCTCCATCGAAAATCTCCAGTTCAGGCGACAATCCCTCGACCTCGCGAAGGACCTCTTGCGCCGGAACAAGATTCAGGTCGAGGTCGGCACGCTCGCTCCGATAGAGATAACGGAGGCGGAAGCCACCGTCGCCTCCCGGGAAGAAGCCCTTCTCGTAGCGGAGCGCGAAGTCAAGGACAGGGAAGACACCCTGAAAATGCTGCTGAACGTAGCGGAAGAGCCCTCTTCCTGGAGCATCAGCGTTCTGCCCCGCGACAAGCCGGAGTTCGAGATGGTTCAGGTAGACGAGATGCAACTCACGCTCGACGCCTTGCGCAAGCACGCGGCGCTGGAAAACGCCCGCATCGAAATCGACAAAAGAGAAATCGACATGAAAGTAGCGGCGCAAAACCTGCTTCCCGAAGTCAACTTGAACGCATCGGCATCCAACAACGCGCTTGCGGAAACCGAAGGAAGAGCTTTTGAAGAACAATTCAAGAACGAAAATTACACCTTCTCGGGCGGGATTTCGTTCCGCATCCCCCTCGGAAACAGGGGAGCGAACGCGGACTACCGCCAGGCGCAACTCCGGCACGCCAAAACGGTGGCCTCCTACCATCAAACGCAACAGGCCATCATGGAGGAAGTCCGACGCAACGCGCGCCGGGTTCGCGTAAACGTAAAAAGAATCGAGGCGACGCGCGTCGCCAGAAGGCTGGCGGAAGAACGCCTCGACGCCCAGGAGAAGAAATTCAAGGTCGGCCTCTCGACGAGCAGAAACATTCTCGAAGACCAGGAAAGGCTGGCCAACGCGCTGACGGAGGAAACCCGGGCGCTCATTGACTACCACAAATCTCTCGCCTCATTGGATAGGGCGACCCACTCCACGCTCGAACGATTCCAGATCGAAATGTTCTATCCCGGCGAGACGAAGACGAAAACGACAAAAAAATGAGTCATCCCCGAATTCTGGGAATGGACTTCGGCGAAAAACGCGTGGGTCTCGCCATCAGCGACTCGCTCGGTCTGACGTCCCAGCCACTCGGCCTCATCGAAAGGCGAAGTGATGCGCAACTGCTCGACGAGGTAAGCGGCATCATCCGTGAGCGTGATGTTCACCTGCTGGTCGTGGGACACCCCGTCGGACTATCGAACCGCGATACGTCCAGGGCGAAGCGCACGAGAAGGCTCGTGAAATTTTTGCGCAACAATTTAGCGATCCCCGTCGAGAAATGGGACGAGCGGCTCAGCACGACGCAGGCGGACCGGGTTTTGAATGAAACGGAAACCAAGCCGAGCAAAAAGATGAAAAAGCGCGACGTCATCGCGGCGCAACTCATACTACAGGCGTACCTGGATCATCAGAGGATGGAACGCGCGATTTCCCATGAGTGAAAAAGAAAATCCCCCCGAAGAATCCGATGCGCCGGAAACATCGCCTCCCGCCAGAAAGAGGCGGCTCGGTAAAATCCTCGTCTCCCTTTTCTCCTCCATCATCCTGGCCGCTTTCATCGGCTATCAATATCTTGATGCCGAATTCAATCGGCCCGCGAACCCCCGGGCGGATGAAGCAAAGGACATTCATGTCCGCCCGGGCATGTCCTTCGCCCGGATTCTGGCGTTGCTGGAGAAAAGCGGCTTGATTCGAAACCCCGGATTGTTTCACTTCCAGGCCAGACTCAGGGGCGGCGCCAAAAGCATCCAGGCCGGCGTCTATGCGCTCAAAGCATCCATGTCGCCGCGAGAGATATACCGGCATCTATCGGAGGGCAGAGTCGCCCGGCGCACTTTCACCATTCCCGAGGGCTACAACGTCCGGGAAATCGCTCGAACGATTCGCCGTGCGAAACTCGCAGACGAAGAGAAGATTCTCAGACTCTCCCGCGATCCTTCTTTCCTTCGAGAACTAAACATTCCCGCAACTTCCATCGAGGGATATCTATTCCCCGACACGTATCATTTCCCGGTGGGCACGGAGGCAAGAAAAATCCTGGGATTCATGGTTCGCACGATGCGGAGGAAATTCTCGCCCGCCCTCAGAAAACAGGCGAAAGCGATGGGATTCACCATGCACCAGACGCTCACCCTGGCCTCGATAATCGAAAAAGAGACATCTCTCGGCAGCGAACGCCCACTCATCGCCGCCGTGTTCATCAACCGCCTCAAACGAAGAATGCGCCTCCAGAGCGACCCCACCGTCATATACGGGCTCCCCCATTTCGATGGAAACATCACCAAAAAAGATTTGCGGTACGACTCACCCTATAACACCTACCGCCACCGGGGGCTCCCCCCGGGCCCCATCGCCAGCCCGGGGCTGGAATCCATCAAATCGGCCCTGAATCCCGCCAACGTGAAATACCTGTATTTCGTGGCCACCAAGGACGGCGGCCATCAATTTTCCCGCACGTACCGCGAACACCGCCGCGCCGTAAACCGGTACCAACGCCGATAGGGGCAGGTTGACCCCGGAATTGCGCTGGTGGCATGATTGTCAACCAGTTGCCCGGCGCAAGAAGGCTCGAGAGTTCCAAAGATATCTGAGTATAGATTGCTGACTCTTATCCTCCTTTCGGCTCACCCGGCGAGCGCCCGGACGAGGAACCGAACACATGGCGACCAGATTACTTCTCCTCGATGAAAGCCTCTTGGTGCAACGCGTCGTTGAATTGGCCTTCAGGGATAAGGGAGTCGACGTCCGGATAGCGGAGAATGCAGACGAAGCGCTTGAAATCGCGGAGAATGCGGCGCCGGACATCGTCGTCGCCGGCCTGGACCTGGAGCACTCCGACGGCTTGGGATTTTGCCGTCGCCTGCGCGAAAAACCGGAATTCTCCCAGGTCCCTCTCCTCGTTTTAACGAGTACGCGCAACAGCGTCAGCGATGAGGAAATCCAGGAAGTGGGCGCAATGGCGAACATCGAGAAACCGTTCAAACCGGTGGTATTCACGGACGAAGTGGAGCGCATCATCGGTCCTGGACATATCGCATCGACGCCGGAGCCCGATTCCCCGGAAATCGGGATGGAGGAAGCGCCCCCCGCTCCGGGAGACGCCATAGCGGAACCCGCTGAAACGCCTTCCGCCGAGGCTGCGGAAGAAACACCCGAAGAAATGGAATCGGCCCCCGCCGAGGCGGAAGGCGCGAAACCTGCAAGCGATGAGGAGCAAGCCCCCTCTTCCGATGCCCCGCTCGCCCTCGACAGCGAAACACTCGCCCCCATCATCCAGAAACATCTCGAAGAAGCCGCTGAAAGGATCGCCCCCACGTTGCTCAGCCACATCGAAGACGCCGTGGTAAAACAACTCCCCTATATCGTAGAGAAAATCGTCATTCGAGAAATCGAAAAAATCAAACGCGGAGAATAAGTTTTGCTGGAACCCCGTTACGACCCGAAAGGGGCCGAAGATCGCTGGTATGCCGAATGGCTGAAGCGCGGATATTTTCACGGTGCGCCCAGCGAGAACCACGAGCCTTATTCCATCGTCATCCCGCCCCCGAACGTGACGGGCTCGCTCCACATGGGTCATGCCCTGAACAATACCCTGCAGGACATCCTCATCCGCTGGAAACGCATGAGCGGCCTGCGCGTCTGCTGGATGCCCGGCACCGACCACGCGGGCATCGCCACCCAGAACGTGGTGGAGCGCCAACTCGCCGAGGAGAATCAATCGCGCGAATCCCTGGGGCGCGAGAAATTCATCGAGCGCGTCTGGAAGTGGAAAGCCGAGAGCGGCGGAACCATCATTCGCCAGCTTCACCGCCTGGGCGCTTCGTGCGACTGGGAACGCGAGCGGTTCACGATGGACGAGGGGCTCTCCCGCGCCGTGCGCGAGGCCTTCGTGAGGCTCTACGAAGAGGGGCTGATCTACCGCGACAATTATCTGGTGAACTGGTGCCCGAGGTGCGAGACGGCCGTTTCCGACCTGGAAGTCGAGCACGAAGAACACGACGGCCACCTGTGGAATTTCCACTACCCGCTCTGGAGCGGCGGGGACGGCGTCACCATCGCGACGACGCGCCCCGAGACCATGCTCGGCGATACGGCCGTGGCCGTCCATCCCGACGATGAGAGATACAAAAGCCTCGTGGGCGAGCATCTGCGCCTGCCGCTTCTGGACAGGAAAATCCCCGTCATCGCGGATTCTTTCGTGGACGCCGAGTTCGGCTCCGGCGCCGTGAAGGTCACGCCCGCGCACGACCCGAACGATTTCGAGGCGGGCCTCAGAAACGACCTGCCGCAAGTCAACATCCTCACGCCGGATGCCAAGATCAACGAAAACGGAGGCCCCTACGAGGGGCTGGACAGGTTCGTGGCGCGCGAACGCATCGTCGCCGATATGGAAGCGCAGGGGTTGATGAGGGGGGTGGAGGCCCATCGCCACGCCATCGGCGGGTGCTACCGCTGCGGAACAGTGGTGGAGCCTTACCTCTCGAAACAATGGTTCGTGCGCGCGAAGCCGCTGGCGGAGGAATCGATACGCGCGGTCGAGGACGGGCGGATCAGGATCATCCCCAAGCAGTGGGAGTCCACCTATTTCGAGTGGATGCACAACATCCGGGACTGGTGCATCAGCCGCCAGATCTGGTGGGGCCACCAGATACCCGCCTGGTACAACGACGACACCGGAGAGGTGGTCGTGTCGCGCGAAGATCCGGGCGACCCGAACTTAAGACGCGAAACCGACGTGCTCGACACCTGGTTCAGCTCGGCCCTGTGGCCTTTCTCGACGTTCGGGTGGCCGGATGAGAACGCAGACCTGAAATACTTCTACCCCACGTCCGTTCTCGTGACCGGCTTCGACATCATCTTCTTCTGGGTGGCGCGGATGATCATGACGGGGCTCCAGTTCATGGACGACGTCCCCTTCCGCGACGTCTACATCCACGCGTTGGTGCGGGACGAGCAGGGACACAAGATGAGCAAGACGCGCGGGAACATCATCGACCCGCTGGAGATCATCGAGGAATTCGGAACGGATTCTCTGCGCTTCACCCTCACCGCGATGGCTGCCCAGGGGCGCGACATACGCCTGTCCACCGAGCGAATCGCCGGATATCGGAATTTCTGCAACAAAATCTGGAACGCCGCCCGCTTCACGCTGATGAACCTGGGCGAGAGCGTTCCGCCCATGCCGCCGAGAGAAGAACTCTCACTCGGGGACAGGTGGATACTGAGCCGCCTGAACGGCGTGACGCGCCAGGTGGACGAGGCGCTCGAAGAATACCGCTTCAACGACGCCGCCCTCGCGCTCTACCATTTCACCTGGCATGAGCTCTGCGACTGGTATTTGGAGGTCACCAAGCCCGCCCTCACCTCCGGGGAGGGCGGCGACGCCAGCCGCGCCGTGCTCGCCGAGGCGCTCGAGCGCACGCTGCGGCTGCTGCACCCAATCATCCCCTTCATCACCGAGGAGATATGGCAAAGGCTCCCGAACCGCACGGGCGAGAGCATCATGGTGGCCGAATGGCCGAAGCCGCAGGAGGGGTGGGACGACGCGCAAGCGGAAGCGGAGTTCGAGGCCCTGACGGAGATGATCGGTGGCATCAGAAACATACGGGGGGAGCTCAACATTTCCCCCAACAGGGAGATGTCCGCGCACATTCAGGTGCAGGACCCCGGGAAAATCGACGTCATCATGCGCGAATCCGAGTGGATACGGAGACTGGCGAGAATAGCGCCCGACTGGAAGGTCGGCCCCGACGTGGAGCGTCCCAGGGCGTCGGCCCACACCGTTTTCGGCTACGGGCAGGCGTTCGTGCCCATCGGCGGACTCATCGACGTCGAAGAGGAACTGAGACGCCTCCACAAGCAAATCGCCGACAAAGACGATACGATATCGGGCCTCGAGAAGAAGCTCGCCAACCCCGCTTTCGTCGAACGCGCGCCCGCCGAGATCGTGGAGAAGGACAAAGCCCGCCTGCGCGAGAACCAGGAGGCCAGAGACAAACTACGCGAGAGCGCGGAGCGCATCGCAGAGTTCCAGGACTAGATGGACCCCACCGGCGCCGACGTGAAAACGCTCGCCTGGCGGATCGAAACGGTTGACGAAACAGGCTCCACCAACGATCTGGTCTCCGCCCGCGCGCGAGCGGGCGAAGCGGGCGGCCTCGTCATACGCGCGATCTCCCAAACAACAGGGCGCGGCAGAAGGGGGCGCTCCTGGTTCTCACCGCCTGAGAGCGGACTTTATTTCTCCATACTGTTTCGCACAGGTGGCGAAGCTGAAAATTCACCCCTACTGACGCTCCTCCTCGGCGTCGCCGCCGCAGAGGGACTCGCGGAGGCGACGGGCCTCCGGGTCGGGCTCAAATGGCCGAACGACCTGCGGGTGAACGGCAAAAAAATCGGCGGAATCCTCTGCGAATACTTCGAACCCCCGAACCAGCCTCCCGCCGTCGTCGCAGGCGTAGGCGTCAACCTCACGACGCGCGAAGCCGACTTCCCCCCCGATCTGCGCGAGTCGGCATCCTCGGTTCTCCTCTCGGGAGGAGAGGTTCCCGACGCGGAGGGTCTCCTCCATCTCCTTCTGGCGCGGGTCGCTTTCTGGTACAAGGAATATGAATCGAGCGGTTTCGGCGCCGTCCGCGACCGCTGGCTCAGGCTGTGCGACAGTCTGGGCGAGACGATATCCGTCCGCGCCGCGGATGAGACTTTGGTTGGAAAAAACAACGGGATTGACGAGGCGGGCCGCCTGCTGCTCGAAAAACCAGACGGCTCCATCGAGCGGATAACCTCCGGCGAGGTGGAACTCCCATGAACCAGGGCTCCTATTTGCTGGCCGTCGACGTGGGCAACACGCAGACCGTCGTGGGGCTTTTCGACGGCGATGAACTCGCTTCGAGCTGGCGGCTCGGCTCCGTGGCCCGCCGCACGACGGATGAGTTGGCCATTCTCATGGAAGGCTTGTTCCGGCTCGGGCGTCACGAGATGTCGGACGTGGGCCGCGTGGTGATCGCGAGCGTCGTCCCCCCCCTGGGGCCGAACCTGGAGGAGATGGCGAAGCGCTATTTCGGCGTGAAACCGCTGGTCGTCGGCCCGGGCATACGGACGGGCATCTCCATCAAGTACGACAATCCCCGAGAAGTCGGGGCGGACAGGATCGTCAACGCCGTCGCCGGCTATCACCTCTACGGCGGGCCTTTGGTGATCGTCGATTTCGGAACGGCCATCACCTTCGACGCGATATCCGCCGCGGGCGAATACCTGGGCGGCGCCATATCGCCCGGCCTGGGAATCGCCCTGGAAGCGCTCATCGACAAAACGGCCCGGCTCCCCCGGGTCGAAACCGCCGTGCCGCCGTCGGTCATCGGGAAGAACACGGTCCACAGCATCCAGGCGGGCATCGCGTACGGCTACCGAGGCCTGGTGCGGGAGATCGTGGAGCGCATGAAAGCAGAACTCGGGAGCGGCGCCAAAATCGTCGCAACGGGCGGCCACAGCCTGGCATTGAATGAAGAAGACGGAATTTTCGACCTGATCAACCCCGATTTGACCCTCCTGGGCCTGCGCCTTATCGCCGAGCGAAACCCCTGAGGACGATCAGCGGCCGGCTCATCGAAGGAGGAGGCCGCAAAGAGGTGCTACTGAAACGCATTCCGAATCAGTTCCTTCGCCCTGGGTTTTCTCCCCGCCTCCGCTTCGAGCAACACCACGTCGAAGCGGCAGACGGATGAGCGCTCCTCGGGGTGCGTCATGAGGTAGTGCTGCGCGGCCTGCGCGATTCTGCGCTGTTTCTCGCGACCCACGGACTCCGCCCCGCTCGATGACCTGCCCGGCGCGCGGGTCTTCACCTCGATGAACGACAACACCCCGCCTTCGCGCGCGATGATGTCCACCTCGTAGCGCGCGCCCCGGTAGTTTCGCTCGACGATCTCGTAGCCGCGTCCGCGCAGGAATCTCACGGCGGCGTCCTCTCCGATTTTCCCGCTCTCGCGGCTCATGCCGCCCTCATGCGCCGGCCGCCGCCGGCACGCCACGGAACGTGCGCCGGTGAATCCGGCAGGGGCCATGCCGCGCGAGAGCGGCCAGATGATCCCGCGTGGGGTACCCCTTGTGCCTGCCGAAGCCATAGCCCGGAAAGCGCCCGTCCATCCGGGCCATCACCCGGTCCCGATACACCTTGGCGACCACGCTCGCCGCGGCGATGCAGGCGCAGCGCGAATCGCCCTTCACGAGGGGAGTCTGCGGAAGTGCGGTGGGAATCTTCCTGTTCCCGTCGACGAGAACGTGGGCGGGCGCGTGCCCAAGCCCTTCCGCGGCAGCCGCCATGGCGCGAAGGGAGGCTTGCAGGACGTTGATTCTCTCGATCTCGCGCGGTCCCGCCGCCGCCAGGGCGACGGCGCGCGCCTTCTCCAGAATCTCGGGCAAGAGCGCCTCCCTTTGGCGCGGGGAGAGTTTCTTGCTGTCGTCGAGACCGGCGATCGGATTTTCCGGATCAAGCACCACGGCGGCGGCCACCACCGGGCCCGCCAATGGGCCGCGCCCGGCCTCGTCCACGCCTGCGACGGGCGAGGCGCCCGCGTCCGCGAGTTCGCGTTCGATGGAATACATGAAAGACCTTCTGGGCGGTGGATTTCCCCAATATATCCATGATTCGGGGCGTTCTCAAGGCAAACCCGCCGCTCCGCTTGGGGGCGGCCCTGAAATCTGAGAAGATGGGGATATTCTCGAACCAATAAAACTGACTGGAGAACCTACGTTGGCCAAGCCCAAGCTGTTCCGAAAAGACCACCTCATCGACTCGCACGACGAAGGCATCAAGCTGCACTTAAGGGAGAAAAAACCGCGCGGCATGAAGAAATCCGATGCGGCGGGCACGCTCCTCATGGTGCACGGGCAAAGCACGCCCGCCCCCGTCGCCTTCGACCTGCCGCTTCCCGGCTACTCGTGGATGGACTTCGCCGCCGCGCGCGGCTTTCACGCCTACGCGCTGTGCATCCGGGGCTACGGCCCCTCCACGCGGCCGCCGGAGATGCTGAGAAGCCCCAAAGGCCGGCCCCCGGCCGTGCGGGGAATCACCGCCGTGCGCGACATCGACGCCGCCGTGCGCTTCATCTGCGGGCAAAACGGCATAGGCAAGCTGAACCTCCTCGGCTGGTCCTGGGGCACGACCACCACGGCCGCCTTCACCGCCGGAAAGCAGGCAAGAGTCCGCCGGCTCGCGCTCTACGCGCCCTTTTACGCATACGACAACCCCCAGGCGGCGGCGCTCTGGGAAGACCCCGCGCGCCCAGGCCGCTGGGACCCCCGCAAGGGCGCATGGCGCTGGGTGACCGAAAGCTACCAGCGCGAGCGCTGGGACGGGAGCATCCCAAAAGGGCAACACGCGAAGTGGCGAACGGAGGCGGCGATAAAGCGCTTCTGGAGCGAACAACAGAAATTCGACCCCGAGGGCGCCAAGCGAAAAACCCCCGCCGTCCGCGTGCCAAACGGCGCGATGGCGGACAGCTACGATCGCTCTCGAAACAAGCCGCTTTACGATGCGAGCAGAATTACCTGCCCCGTCCTCACTATCCGGGGAGACCACGACAGAAGCTCGACCGATCCCGTCTTCGCCGCCGTCTACCGCGCGCTCGTGAACAGCCGGGGGAAGCGCTCCGTCACGCTGGGAGACGCCACGCATTTCGCCCAGTACGAATGGTGCCGCGAGGCGCTGTTCAGCGAGGTGCAGAATTTCCTGGAGGGTTGAGGCGAGAGAAACGCCGGCGCCGAAAGGGAAATCCCATAAAGGCAACTCCCCTACCCCCCCTTGTCAGGGGGGTATAAAAAGGCCATCCGCCCCCGCCGGGCTGAGGGGGTTTTGATTTTTCTTACCCCCCTGACAAGGGGGGGTAGGGGGGGTTGTCTTTCGACGAGGGAGGTCGGCGGTTCGCGCGAAAACCGGAATCCAATAAGAGACGATATAATTCCAAACAAAAAGACCCGGGGTTTCCCCCGGGTCTTCTCTGCTTTCGAAAACGTCTCGCCCTACCTCCTGCCGCGCTCCTTCACCTGGGCGGCCTTGCCCTTGCGGTCTCGCAGGTAGTAGAGCTTCGCGCGGCGCACGCGGCCTTTCCGGGTGACTTCTATCCTGTCGACTCTCGGGGAATGCACCGGGAAGATGCGCTCCACCCCGACGCCGTAGGAGAGCTTTCTGACGCGGAACCGCTCACGAAGTCCGCCGCCCTGCCTGCCGATGACGGTGCCCTCGAACACCTGGATGCGCTCCTTGTCGCCCTCGACGATTTTCACGTGAACTCGCACCGTATCTCCCGGCTCGAAATCGGGAACGTCCTTGCGCATGCCCTCGCGCTCGATTTTATCGATAATGTTCACCTGCCTGCTCCTTGTCCTGAAAAAACGGCACTATACATCTCTTTTGCCGAAAATGCGATCCATCACTATCGCCGCAGCACCGCGAACCGAGAGATGGTTGAATCCCGTATGGGCTTCCGCCTCCACGGGCAGCAAAACCACGTCGGACATCTCCAGCACCTCATCCGCGAGACCCCAGCTCGTGCCGAACAGGATGACGTGCGGAGCGTCCGTCTCCCTCACTAGCTCGCGGAACTCTCCATACCCCACGGCGCCGGGCATCCGCCTGGCCGTCGTGGCTATGAGGCGCGGCCCTTTCGATTCCTTGCGTTCCACATCCTCGATGAGCGCATCCAGGGACGGCAGAACTTCGAGGAATTCGAGCGTCTCTCCCCTTTGCGGGTGCAGCGCGCGGCCCGGCCCTTGCGTGAAATGCCCGATCACCCGCTCGACGAACGCCCGCTGTGGAGCAGAAGGATGTACCACAAATACGCCCGAGGCGCCATAGGTGCGGCCCACGCGGGCGAGATCGTGCAAATCGAGGCTCGTGACGGAAGAAGTCACCACGCCGCCCTCGCGGTTGAGCACCGGATGGTGAATCAGCGCGAGATAGACGTTGCCCAATACCCCGCCGTCCTTCTAGGTCCGTGAAGATTCCAGCAGGCGCAAATCCTCATCGCTCAATTCGGCCCGCTCGAACAGGTCCTTGCGCCTCTCCCGCGTTCTCTCGAGCGCCCGGCGCCTCCTCCAGAGGCGAACCGCCTCGTGGTCGCCGGATAGAAGCACGTCCGGCGCGCGGACCCCCTCGAACTCCGCCGGCCGCGTGTAGTGGGGATGATCGAGCAGGCCGCCGGTGAAGCTGTCCTGCCCGGCGGAAGCATCGTTGCCCAGGACGCCGGGGAGGAGCCTGCCGACCGCGTCGATGACCGCCATGGCCGGAATCTCTCCTCCCGAGAGCACGTAATCGCCGACTGATATCTCCTCGTCCACGCACAACTCGCTCACCCGCTCGTCCACGCCCTCGTATCGCCCGCAGATGAGGAGCAGCCGGGGGGCCTCCGAGAACCTCCGCGCCGTCGCCTGATCGAACAGCCGCCCCTGCGGCGTGAGCAGCACCTTGAGCGGTTCGGCATCGGCGTCTTCGCGAATCGCCCGGACGCCCTTCACGATGGGTTCGGGCTTCATCACCATGCCCGCTCCGCCGCCGAAGGGAGCGTCGTCCGTCTGCTGGTATTTCCCCTCGGCGAATTCGCGCAGGTTCCAGACCTTGAGCTCCAGAAGACCCCCTTCGACCGCGCGCCCCACGACGCCCTCCCGGAACGCCTCTTCCACCATGCGGGGCAGCACGGTAAGAACGTCGATGCGCATGAGACCTCCTCAATCCTCGTGGTCGAATTTCGGGAGTCGGAAAATCCAGCGCTCCCCCTCGCGCCTCAACACGACCTCGCGCGTCGCGGGCGCGAGCAACTCCTCGCCACCTGGCGCCCGGATGACGATGACGTCGTTGCCGCCGGCTCCGAACATGTCCACCACGCGCCCGAGGGGGCTTCCCTCCTCGTCGATGACTTCGCAGCCCTCGAAATCCTCGAAATAGAGAACCCCCTCATCGGGGCCGTCGAGGAATTTCCTGTCCGCCAAAAAAATCGTCCCCCGCAGCGCCTCGGCGCCCTCGGGGGTGTCGATTCCCGTGAACTTCCAGACGATGGCTCCCTTGCCGCCCTGGTGCCAGGAAGCCACCTCGAACCTCCGCACGGGCTCATCGCGTGAGAACACTTCTTCGATCCGCCCGTAGACGCCTGCGTCGTCGAGCCAGGGTTCCACCCGAACGGCTCCCTTGATGCCGTGCGGCCTGAGCGCGACGCCCACGGCCACCCTGCCGCTCACGGGATTTCCCTAATCGTCGATGCCCGCCCTGTCGAGAAGGTTCTTGACCGTCCGGGTCGGGATGGCGCCCTTTTCTATCCAGGCCTTCGCCTTCTCGAGATCGATATGAACGAATGCGGGGTCTTCCGACGGATCGTAGCGGCCGATGCTTTCGATGAAACGGCCATCGCGCGGCATGCGCTCATCCTGAATGACGATGCGGTAGCGCGGCGCTTTTTTCATGCCCCCGCGGGCAAGTCTGATTTTTACGGCCAAAGTCTCTCTCCCTAGAAATTAAGCATTTGACGCATTCTCTGCATCTGTTTTTTCTTGCCACCCTTTGAAAATTGTTTCATCAGCTTCTGTGTCTGCGCGAATTGCTTGAGCAGCCGGTTCACGTCCTGCACCCGGGTTCCGCTCCCGGCGGCGATGCGCTTTCTGCGGCTGCCCTTGATGATCTCGGGCTTCACCCGCTCGGCGGGCGTCATCGAATCGATGATGGCCACCGTGCGCGTGAGTTCTTTCTCGTCGATATCCACGTCGGGCATCCTGTTTCCCAGCCCCGGTATCATGGACAGGACATCGCCCATCGAGCCCATCTTCCGCATCTGGAGAATCTGCTCTTTCATGCTCACGAGGGTGAAATTCCCCTTGCCGAGGGATTCCACCATGGATTTCGCATCATCGGGGGAGATGGCGGCCTCTGCCTTCTCGATGAGGGACATGACGTCCCCCATCCCCAGAATGCGCGAGGCCATTCTCTCGGGATGAAAATCCTCGAGCGCGTCGAGTTTCTCGCCCACCCCGGCCATCTTCACGGGCACACCCGTCACCGAGCGAAGCGAAAGCGCGCCGCCGCCCCTGGCGTCGCCGTCGAGCTTCGTCAGCACGACGCCCGTGATGCCGATGCGCCCGGAAAAGGCTTCTCCCAGATTCACCGCTTCCTGGCCCGTCATGGCGTCCGCGACCAGGAGCACCTCATCGGGCCGCGCCGCCTCTTTCATCTGCTTCAACTCGTCCATCAAGGCGTCATCGACGTGGAGCCGGCCCGCGCTGTCCACGATGCAGTAATCGAAATGCTCCAAACGGGCTCTTTCACCGGCCCGCCGAACGATCTCCACGGGGTCCGGCATACCTTCCGAATCGAACGCGTCGGCGCCCGTCTGCTCGGCCAGCCGCTTGAGCTGGGTGATGGCGGCGGGACGTGCTACGTCCGCGGGCACGAGCAGGACGCGCAATCCCTTACTTTTAAGCCTGAGGGCGATCTTGCCGGCCGTCGTCGTTTTTCCCGATCCCTGGAGACCGACGAGCATCACCGTGGTGACGCCGCTCGCGGCGCGCTCGAGCGGCGCGCTCTTCGCCCCCATGAGCTCCGTGAGACGCCCCTGGACCGCCTTGATGACCTGCTGGGAGGGGTCCAGGTGCGCGACGCGCTCGGCGCCGAGGAGATCCTCGCGGATTTTCGCCACCAGATCCTTCGCGACCCGGAAGTTCACGTCGGCTTCGAGCAGGGCCAGGCGAATCTCGCGAAGCGCGGAATCGACCTCTTTTTCTCCCAAAACGCCCCGGCTTCTCAGGTCCTTGAAGATCCCGCCCAGACGCTCTTTCAAGCCGTCAAACATGAACACCCCAACTGGTTGATATTCAATATGTTTACGATTTTCCACCCGCAACGCCGGGTGCGGAAACCCAACTTATAAGGATTTTATGCGGCGAGTGTCAACCGCGTGTGGATGGGGGAACCCTCTTGGGGCTGTTGAAAAACCCCTTTTCTCTCGTTATTCACCCCCCACCGGCGAGAACATATTGCCAACCGACGAGAGAGAAGATATCAACTCCCCCCTTGAGGGTCGGCAACTACCCTCAAGGGGCCGTTGAAAAAGACCCCCTCCTCAGGGAATAAAACCAACCCCCCCTACCCCCCCTTGTCAGGGGGGTAAAAAAAGAACGCCCCCCTGATAGGGGGGTATGAAAAGGCGACGCCCGCCGCCGGTAGAGGGGTTTTGTTTTTTCTTGCCCCCCTGACAAGGGGGGGTAGGGGGGGTTGGTCCTTTGACAAAGGCTTTCTCACCCGCCACGGATGCCGCGTATGGCCTCGGCGTAGTCTTCCGCCCCGAATACGGCGGAACCGGCCACCAGCGCCTCCGCGCCCGCCGCGCGTATTTCCGCCGCGTTCTCGGGCGTCACGCCGCCGTCGACCTCTATGAGAACCGATAACCCTTGCTCTTCGATCATCCCTCTCAGGCGGCGGATCCGCTCAAGCGAAGCCGGGATGAATTTCTGGCCGCCGAATCCCGGATTGACGCTCATGACGAGGACCATATCCACCTCCGGGAGAAGACCCTCCACCGCCGAAAGCGGCGTTCCGGGGTTCAGCGTCAGCCCTACGCCCAGACCGCGCGCGCGTATGCGCTGCAGGGTGCGGTGGATGTGCCTCGGCGCCTCCACGTGAACCGTCAGGATGTCCGCGCCCGCATCCGCGAAGGCTTCGATGTAGCGATCCGGATCCGCGATCATCAGGTGCACGTCGAGCACCATGTCGGGCGCGGCTCTCCTGGCCGCCTCGACGCCCAGTGGCCCCACGGAAATGTTCGGCACGAAACGGCCGTCCATCACGTCGAAATGCAGCCAGTCCGCCCCGGCTTCGCGCACCGCCGCTATCTCCTCGCCCATCCTCTCGAAAGCGCACGAGAGCAGAGAGGGCGCGACCCGGATTTCGCCGGGCGCCATGTCGGGCTTCGCCATGTCGATTCCTTCCCTTATGAGACTGCCTAAAAACCCCTTGAGAGGGTAATGTCAACTCCCTTGAAAACGAAATCCCATCACGTCAACCCCCCCTACCCCCCCTTGTCAGGGGGGTAAGAAAAAGCAAAACCCCCTCAGCCCGGCGGGAGCGCATCGCCTTTTTATACCCCCCTGACAAGGGGGGGTAGGGGGGGTTGCCTTCAAAGAGGGAGGTCGGGGATTCGCGCGAAAGCGGCCTTCCCTCTAAAGGCAATGTCCCCTAACGAGCCTTTCCAACAACCTCCTAATGCGTTTGTTCTTCGACCAGAAGACCATCCAGGAATATACGCGCTCTCGCCGCGCCCTCCACCCGCACCAGCAGGTGAATCTCCTCGCCCGCGCTCACCTCGCGGGAGAGTTCCTCGCGCGTCTTGCCGTTCGATTCGAGTTCCACGCGAAGCGCGCGCCTGGGCTTCCCGTGCGGCACGCGGTAGCGCAGGACGATGAAATTTCCCGCCATCTGGTCCGCGCCGCGCGCCACGTCCACGTGCACGCGGTGGCCCGCAAGAACGCGCCGCCCGTGCGGCGGAATCTGCGAGACGATGGAGCCCCTGAGCGATCCCGGGCGGTCCACGTAGCGCACGCGCCCGACGTTCAGGCCGAGCGCGCGGACCTTGTCGAGGGCGTTGTTGACGGGCTCCCCGATCAGGGCAGGCATGACGTACGCCCGCTCACGGGGACCCTGGCTGACGACGAGCACCACGCCCTCGCCGCGCCTGATGTTTTCACCCTCGTTCGGCCAGACGCCCAGAACCTGATCGATGGGTTTCCCGGGATCGTACAACCGCTCCACCAGCCGGACGCGAAGGCCCTCCAGGCGGATGAGGGTCTCCGCGCGGATCAGGTTCTCCCCCACCACGGCCGGCACCGCCACGTCCCGCCGGCCCTTGCTGAGAACGAGCGATACGCTTCTTCCCTTGCGGATGCGGCGTCCGCCGGGCGGATTCTGGCGCACGACGTGGTTCATGGACACCGCATCGCTGAACACGCGCCCGGTAACCTGCATGGGAATCCCCTTCTCGCCCAGCAGCTCCAGCGCGCGAATCACGTCGAGGCCCGTGACCTGGGGCAGAAAGACGCCCTCTCCTCCCCGGAAGACGTAGAGGCCCGCAGCGCCCCCGGCGCCGCCCAAGGCGACCAGGAACACGAACCAGAAAATGCCCCGCAGTATCCCTTTCAGCAATTTCCGCCCTCTTTGCGCCAACTCACGGCGAAAAAGCCGTCAAGCCCGTCTCCCGGCGTTATCCCCAAACTCCCGTCCGGCTTCAGATACCGTTTCGCGCCTTCGGGGAGAGCGCCCCCGCCGCGCATGGGGACGAAGCCGGGCTCTCGAAACGAAGCCGCCACTTCTTCCGTTTCCTCCGGCTCGTTCGTACAAACCGAATACACCAGCCTGCCGCCGGGGCGCACCGCACGAGCAGCACCTTGCAACAGCTCCTTCTGCCGCTGCGCCTGCGCAACCAGGTCTGCTTCCTCAAGGCGCCACCTCGCATCGGGATGCCGCCTGAAAACCCCCAGTCCACTGCACGGCGCATCCACGAGAACGAGGTCGAACGCTTCATGAAAAGGCGGCTCCATGGCATCCATCCTCAAGAGCCGCACATCCGCCCGAATCCTAACACAATTGCGCTCGAGAAGAGCGAGGCGGCGAGACGACCTCTCCCCCGCAACGACGCGCCCGTTCTCTCCCGCCGCCCAGTCGAGGCAAGCCGTTTTTCCGCCGGGGGCCGCGCAGGCATCGAGAATCCGCTCTCCGGGGGCGGCGCCCGCGAAACGTGACACCAGGCTCGAGCTCTCATCCACCACGATGAATTTGCCCTCCCGCCAGGCCGCCGTATCGCTGAAGCGCAGCCCGGCCGCGCTCTCATCCGGCAGAAATACCAGACAATCCGGATCTACGCATCCGGGCTGTGTGGCGACGCCCTCGTTCGCAAGTTCCGCCGCCAGGCTCCGGGCGTTCGAGGCGCGGGTGTTCACGCGAAAGACGACCGGGGCCTCCTCGTTGTTCGCCCGGCACCGTCTTTGGGCCTCCTCATCGCCGAGCGTGCGCATCCAGCGCCTCACCAGCCAGCGCGGGTGGGATTCCCATATCGTGAGGTAGTCTTCCGGTTTCTCGGGCGGGGATACCTCATGCTCCGCCACCTTGCGCAACACCGCGTTCACCAGCCCCTTCGCCCAGCCCAGGTTCGGGCGATTCAGCAGGGAAACCGCGCCATCCACCGCGCCGTGCGCGGGCACGCGGTCCATGAACAAAAGCTGATAGGTCCCCAGCCGCAAGGCTTCGCGGGCGGGAGGGGCAAGTTTCGGTTTTTCCAGAAATTGGCCGAAAACGAAATCGAGACGCCCCCGCCACCTCAGGACGCCGTAGATCAACTCGCGCAAAAAAGCGCGGTCGCGCGCGTCGAAATCCGCAGGTGAGAATCGCTCGACCAGCAGGTCCGCCGCGAGGGGTGTTTTTTCGAAGGAGAGGAGAGCGGCGTGCGCCGCCCGGCGAACGAGGTCGGCGGAACGCGCGTTTTTCTCGCCGGCCGCGAGGTTCCGGCTCACGCGCCCTCTCCGAGAACGAGGCCGGGCCGGCACGGGTATCCCCTCGCGAACGCGCCAGCGTCCATCTTCTTCCTGCCCGGCGGCTGGATTTCCAGAATCACCAAATCCCCCTCGCCCGTCGCCACGCGGATTCCCTCGCCCTCGGGCGATTCCGCCGGCCCCAGAACCTCACCGGCGGCTCCGCCGGACCCCTCGGGAACCGGCCAGGCCCGCCATATCCGCACCGGGCCGTTCTCTATCTCCGGCCACGCGGTCTGCGCCACGGGCCAGGGGTTGAGGCCCCGGACCAGCCTGTCGATGCGGCTCGCCGGGGACCGCCAATCGAGTTTCGCTTCTTCTTTCTGGAGTTTTTCCGCATAGGTGACCAGGGATTCATCCTGCGGCTCCTCCGTGGCTTCGCCTTTTTCGAGCGCGAGCAGGGTCGCCACCATCTGCTCAGCCCCCATGGCGGCCAGCTTGTCGTGCAGGGAGCCCGAAGTATCTCTCGCCCCGATGGGCAGCGAGCGGCGCGAGAGCACGTCGCCGGCGTCGAGTTCGGGCGCGACCCGCATCACGCAGACCCCGGTCTCGGAGTCCCCTTCTAAAAGGGCGCGCTGGATCGGCGCGGCGCCCCGCCAGCGCGGGAGAAGCGAGGGGTGCAGGTTCAACAACCCCAACCTAGGAACGTCCAGCAGTTTCCTGCTCAGAATCTGCCCGTAGGCCGCCACCACGCCTAAGTCGGGCCGGAATTCCGCGACGTCGGTCGAGCGGATTCGCTCCGGCTGCAGAACGGGCAGTCCCGCTTCGAGGGCGCAGGCCTTGACGGGCGGCGGCGTGAGCCTGCGGCCCCTGCCCGCGGGCCTGTCCGGCTGCGTGAAGACGGCCCCCACCTCGACGGAAGAGGCCATCAACGCTTGAAGCGTGGGCACGGCGAACTCGGATGTGCCGAAAAAAACCGCCCGCATGGATTCCTCCCGGGAAAAACGCAGCGCCGATGAAGCCGCGCGCGCATCAACGCAAAAAATATAGCACGAGCGAAACCGGGTTTTCTAAGAGGCGGCCCTGGCCTGTTTCTTGAGGCGGCGCTTCACGAGGTCGCGCTTCGTCTTGTTGAGGTGATCCAGGATGAGTTTGCCGTCGAGATGATCGATCTCGTGCTGGAGAACGAAGGCGAGAACATCGCGCGCGTCGAGAACGACTTCCTCGCCGCTCAGGTTCAGCGCGCGCACGCGCACCGACTCGCGGCGGCGGATTTTCTCGGTGACGCCCGGGAGCGAGAGGCATGCCTCCTCCACGACCCGCTCGCCGGAGGCGCTTTCGATCTCGGGGTTGACGAGAAAATGGACCTGTTTGGGGTCTTTCCCGAGCGAGACGTCGACCACGATGAGCCGGATGTTCTCCCCCACCTGGGGGGCGGCGAGGCCGACGCCGGGCGCGTCGTGCACGGTGGCGAGCATCGCGCGCGCGAGTTCCGCCGTCTGCTCCGTGATGCGTTCGACGGGGGAGCATTTCCGGCGAAGGGCGGGCGCCGGATACTTGAGGATTTCCAGTACGGCCATCAGGGGTTCTCCGGTAAAATCGACGCGCAGGGGGATTCCTTGCGGTGCCGACACCATCATGTAACCCATCCGGAGTGCGGAATCAAATTCTTGAGTGCAATCTCGATGAAGGAGGGCTTGTTGAAAAACCCCACGATACCCACCCTCATCCCGAGCAGGCGCGAAGCGGCCGTATCGAGGGAGAGGATCCGCTCGGGGCAGCCCTTCGATACAAATGCTCCTTTCTCGGGCCTGTTGAAAAAGTCCTGATTAAGTAGTTCGGCGTAGGGGTCAGACATATATGTCTGACTGTGTGTGCTCCCGTTTTCCGTGTTTTTGTCCGAGGATTGGGCGGACACACGGGTCAGCCCCTACGTGTCGAGTTCGATTGATGAGGGTTTTTCAAAAGCCCCGTATGCGTACCCTGGTCCCTAGAAACCGCCGACGCCTCTTTCCTCACCCTGAGTAGCCGCCGAAGGTCAAACGCGATTGAGAAAGGAGTGTTTGTATCGAAGGTTTGACCCGACCGAGAAGGGAGGGTCAAAAGGCGCGGGATTGCAGTTCCTCCTTTTTCAGTCGGAACTGACCTTCGATACGCGGCTCCGCCGCTACTCAGGATGAGGGAGATGTGAGGACTATTTCAACAAACCCTTCTCAGTCGCGTTTGACCTGCGGCGGCTACTCAGGGTGAGGGGTGTCGGGCAACGGCGGAGCCTGCCCCGAGCGAAGTCGAGGGGCCGCTACTCAGGGTGAGGGTTCGGGGTGTCGGCTACTTGACGCGAGGGGGGTAGATGCAAAGCCCCCCCGACAAGGGGGGTCGGCGGGTGCGGAGGAATTCATGCTTTACCCGTTCCGCGCGCGGGCTTTCTTCTTCTGAACGCTCATCCCGTTCCAGTCTGCCGGAGCGATGCGCATATTCGCGCATTTGCCGTCATCGCGTTTCACCCGGAATGCGGCAGAATCCGCCGCGAGGAGGCGTTCTCATGGACTCAGGAAAAGTACAACGGGGACAAAAGCGTCGAAACGATGAAACATCCCGGATGCGTTCGGACGCGGGGCCATGAGCATCAAAAATGCGCCGCTCCGACCGAATACGGCGCGCCATGCCGATGACCGTCTCCAGCGCGGTGATCATCGCGCAAACGGGCGGTCACGGACGCTCCCGCCGACCGAGGAAATCCCCGCCTCGAATTCCCGAAAAATTCGATAAATATCGATAAATTCACGGGGTTTTTCGATAAATTTCCGGCAATTTATCTTTTTGATTTTTATATGGTTATACCGTTTCAGGCCTTATTTCGGCGCCGCCGCCCGCGGGGCTTCTTTCTCCTCCGCCGCCACATTCGGCCCGCCGGCGCCGATTCCGACGGCGGCGCGCACCTGGCCATCGATTTCCGAGAAAAGATCCGCGTTCTCGCTCAAGAACCGCTTCACGTTCTCGCGTCCCTGGCCGATGCGCTCCTCGCCGTAGGAATACCACGCTCCCGTCTTGGCGACGATGCCTTTTTCGACGGCCAGATCGAGCACGTCGCCCTCTCGCGAGACGCCGCGCCCGAACATGATGTCGAATTCCGCCGTGCGGAACGGGGGAGCGAGCTTGTTCTTCACCACGCGTACCCGCGTCCTGTTGCCCACGTTGTTCTCACCTTCCTTGATCGCGGCGATGCGCCGGATGTCCAGGCGTACGGAGGAGTAGAATTTGAGCGCGTTTCCGCCCGAAGTGGTTTCCGGATTCCCGAACATCACGCCGATTTTCATGCGGATCTGGTTGATGAAGATGAAACACGTGTTGCTGCGGTGCACTACACCAGTAAGCTTGCGGAGCGCCTGGCTCATGAGCCGCGCCTGGAGGCCCACGTGGTGGTCTCCCATGTCTCCTTCGAGCTCCGCCTTGGGCACCAAAGCGGCCACGGAGTCGATGACGACCACGTCGAGCGAGCCGCTGCTCGTGAGAATCTCGGCGATCTCCAGGGCCTGCTCGCCCGTGTCGGGTTGGGAGACGATGAGGTTGTCCGTCTGCACCCCGAGCGCCTTGGCGTAGATCGGGTCCAGCGCGTGCTCCGCATCGACGAAGGCGGCCATCCCGCCGCCCCGCTGCACTTGCGCGATGATTTGCAGCGCGATGGTCGTCTTGCCCGAGGACTCGGGGCCGAATATCTCCACGATTCGCCCCCGCGGCACGCCTCCGCAGCCCAGGGCGGCGTCGAGCGATACCGAACCCGTGGAAATGGCCGGAATCGCCTCCACCCCCGGCCCTTCGCCCAGGCGCATGATGGAGCCTTTGCCGAATTGGCGGTTGATCTGGTTGAAAGCCATGTCCAGCGCCTTCTCGCGGCGCTCACGCCCTTGCGGGTTCTCGGATTTCTCGGAAGGTGACCCGTTTTTGAGGTTCATCGGAAAACTCCCTTGGATGGAGGAATGCGCACCGGTTCGGGCGATGGCGGACATAGGTTGAATGTAGGGGATCGACCCGTTTTCTGCAATACGGCAAACGCCGCTACTCCCAAAAGGGCTTGCGTGGAGATAACCCCTTCCCCTGTCTATCCATGGTTCCCAACGACGGCGGTAGTTAATTTTCGCTAAATATACGTAAAAACACCCTTCAGATCAAGTATAAAAAGCGAAAATTATGACGAAAAAAGGATTTTCCCCTTGAGTTGCGGGCGAGAATGGAGTGTACATGAGCAAAATACCATTTTTTCGTGGGTTCCTCACATCGTTATGGTGAACCCCTGTCCTCATCAATAAGGGGTGTCTCAATACAAGCCGGCGGATTTTCGGCGCTTGTGATTCAAGGTGGCATCAGACGCCACGAAGCAGGTGAACCGCCGGCCGCGCCTAGTGAAAAGTCACTCTTTCCAGCACGGTGTGTATGGCCCCCGAGGGATTGAGTTCGCTTCTGAACAAAACCGCCTCGCGCACGCGGCAGACGAGGGGAGGCGTCAGCCATCGCTGTTCGGCGATTTCAAGCTCTCCCTCGAGCCCTGCGGGCGGGCGATCACGGGACCGGCGTCGTGCGATCGTCAGATGCGGGCGGAAAGGCCCCTCCCTGGAGGGAAACCCCGTGTCGGCCAGATGACGAGAAAGATTCGCCTCGAGTTCCGCCAGAGGCTCCGGCGTTTCCGAGGGCCCTGTCCAGAGCACGCCCGGGCGCTTGAGATGCGGAAAGACGCCGAAGCGGTCTATCGAAATATCGAAAGCGGGCGCGCCCTCGCCGGCACGGCGCAACGCCTCTGCGGCGGCCTCGGCCTGCGCACCTTCGATGTCACCCAAAAATCGAAGGGTGATGTGAATGTTCTCGGGCATCGCCCATCGGAAATCATCAAGAGCCGGCATGGTAGATAGCGATTCCTGAAGCGATTTCAGCATTCCGTGCTCATCCGCGCTGAACGGAATCGCCAAAAACGCACGCATGAAGAACCTCCTTCGCAGGGTTAGCCACATCTCCCGGGGCAGAATAACACCCGCTTATCCAGGTCTAAGCACATTCATGCACCAGTTAGTCGGCCCGGCGCTTCTAGGGCATAGCGCACCATCTCGATCGCCGCTTGCGCCGCTTGCGCTTTCACCTCCAGGCGGGAGCCTTCGAACAGGTGATACCGACAGACGGCGCCCGAAGGCGTGGTGACGGCCATATACACCGTGCCCACCGGCTTCTCGGCGCTGCCGCCCGTGGGTCCGGCGATGCCCGTGACGGACAGTCCGACTTCGCTTCCCGTCGCCGCGCGAGCTCCCTCCGCCATGGCGCGCGCGCAGGCTTCGCTCACCGCTCCCGGCCCGCCCTCGGTCGCCACGATATCTTTCGATACGCCCAGAAGCGCCATTTTCGCCTCGTTGCTGTAGGTGATGAAACCTTGCTCGAAATAAGCGGAACTGCCGGAAACGTCCGTGATGCGGCTGGCAATGAGACCGCCCGTGCAGCTCTCCGCCGTGGCGATGCGCCAGCCTTTATCACTCAGATACGCCCCGAGCCACTCTTCTACGGACTCCGCCATTTTTCTGTACTCCCCAGAAATCAAACCACTCCCAAGTACGAAAAACCGAACAAGATGGCCCAGCCGATTATTCCCGCGGCAACGTCATCCGCCACGACGCCCACACCATTCGGCAACTCTTCGAGGCCTTGAACCGGCGGCAGCTTGATAATGTCAAAAATACGAAAAAGTACAAAGCCCGCTACCAAAGCGCTCGGGCTCGGTTCGATTCCGATGAAGCAGATGAACTGACCCACCCATTCATCCACGACGATTTCCTGTGGGTCTTGCCGATTCGTGCTCGCTTCGTATTTACCTGACCCCCATATGGCGATGGGTATCAGGAAAATCAAAAACCAGAGGGGAAGATAAGAGTTGATCTGATAGAGCAGAAAATACGCCACAACGGCGACGAGAGAAGCGACCGTACCAGGGGCCAGAGGAACCAGCCCTAGGCCGCCCAACGTAGCGACAAGCCGGGGCAAGGCCTCGTACTCGTCTTGACGGCTCATTGGTTTCAGTAGCTTGCGGCGGTTCCGTTCAACCGGGAGGAGGCGTACTCTCTCGCCCACCGATCCGCCTCCAGGATCGTCCCCAAATCATCCGCCGCCATGTTCTCGTGCGCAGCCAGCGCAGCCCCCACTACATCGGGGATATCCATGAATTGCGACGCGCCCGACAAAAACGAGGCGACGGCCACCTCGTTCGCCGCATTGAGAACGGCGGGGGCCGTCCCTCCTTCGCGCATCGCGTCTTTCGCATGAGTGAGGCAGGGAAATCGCTCGGGATCCGGCGCTTCGAACGTTAGGGAACCTATCTGCTCCAAATCAAGCCTCGGCGCCTCGATAGCCAACCTATCCGGAGAGAAAATGGCCTGCGCGATGGGAATCCGCATGTCGGGCATACTCATTTGCGCCACGAAACTCCCGTCGACGAACTCCACCATGGCGTGCACGATGCTCTGCGGGTGAACCAGCACGTCTACTTGCTCGGGCCTCAAGCCGAAGAGCCAGCGTGCCTCAATGATCTCAAGACCCTTGTTCATCATGGATGCGGAATCGATTGTAATCTTGGGCCCCATCTTCCAGTTCGGATGATTCAATGCTTCTTCAAGGCGCACATTCTTCATCGCCTCAATCGAATGGTTCCGAAAAGGGCCGCCCGATGCCGTAAGCACGATCCGCTCCACCTGGGACTTCGGCCTGTCCGCGAGCGCTTGCGCCACGCCCGCATGCTCGCTGTCTACGGGGAGCAGTTCGACTTCCCGGTCCGAAACACGGGATGTGACCAACTCTCCCGCCATGACGAGCACTTCCTTGTTCGCAAGCGCAATCGAGGCACCTACGTCGATGGCGGCCAGCGTCGGCGAGAGTCCCGCTGCGCCCACCAGCGCGGAGACCACCAGGCTCGCACCCGCGCCCGCTGCTACCTCCCGCAAACCCTCCTCACCCGAAAGCACCCTGGTCTCGGGAGGGAGCGCATCTCGAATACGCGCCGCATCCGCATCTTCGGCCACGGATACAACCTCGGGCCGAAACTGCCTCGCCTGCTCCACGAGCCGCTTCCAATTTCTTCCGGCGGCAAGCGCCACCACATCGATTCTTTCGGGAAATTGCGCCACGACATCAAGGGCATTTGCTCCGATGCTGCCCGTAGAACCCAAGATGGCAATTTTTCGTGGCTCCATTTTCCGGCTCGCTCCCGATTCGCGGTGACTTAGAACCGTACCCAGTACAAGTAACAGTAAAACGCAGGACCCGCCATGAGCAAACCATCAATTCTGTCGAGCAGACCCCCATGGCCCGGGATGATGTCGGACGCGTCTTTCTCCCCGGCCGCGCGCTTTAAGATCGATTCACCCAAATCCCCTATCAGGGCGAACAGCCCGATACCACCAGAAACAGGAATCGCGAGCCACGGGTCAACCCCGGGAACATCCATACAGAATGTCGTGAGGACACCCGCGAGGATACCAGCGATGACTCCTCCAATTGCCCCTTCCACCGTCTTTCCTGGGCTGATTTTAGGCGCCAATTTTCGTTTTCCCAACGTCTTGCCGGTGAACATCGCCGCGATATCGTTTGCCCAAACGACGATGAATAAAAAGAAAATGGTCTCCACGCCATTCGGAAATCCCCTGAGAATCGCAATTAATCCTCCGGATCCTCCAATCCAAACCACGCCGAGAAGCGACACACTCGTCATGGAGAGGCTTTCTCTCAGGGTCTCTCTCGAAAATGCTTTGAGGAATATCCGGAGCAGGATTATCCCCAAAACCAATACCGGCAACACTCCCCCCACCCACAAAGCGAGCGCAAATGCACAAGCATCGAGAGCCCCTTCCCATGCTCTCACGCGCCATCCGCAGAGGCTGATCAAGGTCTGATATTCCCAACCCGCTCGAAAAACGAGCAGAAACACCACGAAAAGAAATACGATCGAGGGGGTGGAAAACAAGATAACGAGAATAGGCGCCGCAAGCACCAGGGCGCTCAGGAGGCGGGTCAAAGCCTAGCTTCTCCGGGTCGTGAACTGCTCCTCGGTGAGACCGAATTTCCGCACCCGGGACTGATATGCGAGAATGGCGTCTTCGAGTTCGCGTTCTCCGAATTCCGGCCATTTGATATCGGTGAAATAAAGTTCCGCATACGCCGCCTGCCAGAGCAGATAGTTCGAGAGCCTCAGTTCGCCGCTGGTTCGAATCAAGAGGTCGAGTGTGGGCAAATCCGCCGTATACAAATGGCGCTCGATGTCACTCTCATCTATTTCTTCGGGCTGCAGAATTCCCTTTTGAACCTCTTGGGATACGGCCCTTGCCGCGTCGGTGATTTCCCGCCTCGCGCCGTAGCTGAGCGCCAGCGTCAGAACCATTCCGTCCTGATCAGCCGTTTGCTCCCTGACGCGCCGAACAATTTCCTGCGCAAACAAGGGCAAATCCTCTTCGTGCCCGATCGTATTGAAACGGATACCCTCCCTGAGCATCCTTTGAAGCTCGCGCTCGAGGTAATCCGCCAGAATGTCCATGAGCGCGTCGACTTCGTCTTTGGGTCTGTTCCAGTTTTCCAGAGAGAAGCTGTAGAGAGTAAGGGCCTTGATGCCGATGCGGCGCGCATGCGCCACCACCTTGTCGACCGACTTCACGCCCTCGCGGTGGCCGGCGACCCGGGGAAGAAACCGTTTCTGGGCCCAACGGCCGTTGCCATCCATGATAATGCCGATATGGTGGGGGAGCCGCTCAAGATCGATGCGTGGGTCGATGCGGGGTTCCATACGCGCTCCGTTGAAAAACTAGACCTCCAGAATCTCTTTCTCTTTGCCTGAAAGCAAATCATCCAAATCCGAGACGAACCGATCCGTCAGCTTCTGGACATCTCCCTGCCCTTTCCTGAGGTCGTCCTCGGTAATCTCTTTGCTCTTTTCTAGGTTCTTCATGTCGTCGTTGCCATCGCGCCGGATGTTGCGAAGCGCGACCTTGTGCTCTTCGGTCATCTTCTTGAGCAGTTTCACCATCTCCTTGCGGCGTTCCTCCGTGAGCGCCGGCACCGGCACGCGGATGATCTTGCCGTCGTTCGAAGGGTTCAGGCCCAATTCCGCCGATTGAATCGCCTTTTCAATGTCACCCAACGAGTTGATGTCGAAAGGCTGAACGATGATGAGTTGGGGCTCGGGAACATTCAGGGTGGCGAGCTGGTTCAGCGGCGTGGGCGCTCCATAGTAGTCGACCATCACACCACTGATGAGATTCGTGGAAGCGCGGCCGGTCCGCACGCGGGCGATCTCGGACTTGTAGGACTCCAACGTGGCCTGCATTCTTTTCCTTAACGCGGCGAGAACCTCATCCATCGACTATCTCTCCCTGCTGGAAGCTCAACATCACCATTATACACCCTTCGCCGAAGTCTCATTCGCGCCGCATCAACCTTCAGCGGCCCTCACCAAAGTCCCTACCTGCTCTCCTTTCACCACGCGGCGAATGTTGCCGGGCTTGAGCAGGTTAAAGACAATAATGGGCAAATTGTTATCCATGCACAAGCTCACGGCGGTTGTGTCCATGACTGCGAGTTGGCGATTGAGCACCTCGATATACGTCAACTGGTCGATGAACTCGGCTGTATCGTCCTGATGGGGGTCGGCGGAGAAAACACCATCCACGTTCGTGGCTTTGAGAATGCATTCGGCGCCCACCTCGATGGCTCTGAGGCTGGCGGTGGTATCCGTCGTGAAGTAGGGATTTCCGGTGCCGCCGGCGAAGATGACGACCCGGCCTTTTTCCATGTGGCGTATCGCGCGCCTTCTGATGTAGGGCTCGCACAATTCCGCCATGTGAATGGCGCTCTGGACGCGCGTCGCGAGGTCCGCCTTTTCGAGCGCGTGTTGGAGAGCCAGAGCGTTGATAACCGTGCCGAGCATGCCCATGTAGTCGGCGTTGGTACGCTCCATTCCGGCCTCGGCGGCGGCTGCGCCCCGAAAGATGTTCCCTCCACCCACGACGATGGTGACTTCGACTCCCATCTGGTGGATTTCTTTGATTTCCTGCGCTATGTCGTCAACGACGTTGTGGTCGATCCCGTATTTCAGTTCTCCTCCCAGGGCTTCGCCTGAGAGTTTGAGCAGGATCCTCTTGAATCGCAGGTCGCCGCGCATGGACATCCCCAGAAATTTCAAGCCAATGACAACGGGCGGTGCGAATGATGCGTCGGTAGGGCTTAGCCTCCATCCGACGCGGAAAGCTCGCCGAGCTGGAAGCGAGACCAGGAAGAAACCCGGATTTCCTCGCCCAACTCCGCGCTCTTGTCTTTGAGATACGCCTGAACCGTCTTGTCGGTGTCCTTTACGAACGGTTGATCGAGCAGGCAAATCTCTTTTTTGTATTTGTTGATGCGTCCTTCGACGATTTTCTCCAAAATGTTCTCGGGCTTGCCGGAATCTTTCTGCTGGGCCAGAAGAATCTCACGCTCGCTTTGAAGTACCACCTCTGGTATCCGATCCTCGGAGAGGAACTGGGGGCTGCTCGCCGCAATGTGCATCGCCAGATCGTGCGCCGTTTCGCCGAATGCGGTATCATCCGCCCTCTCGGAAGTTTCACAGCCCACCTCAAGCAAGACGCCGATCCGCCCGCCCGGGTGGATATAGGAAACCACCTTGCCAGAATCGTTATCTCCCAAAGCAATGCGCTCTCCGCGAGCGACGACGATGTTCTCGCCCAACTTGGCGATTGCCTCCGTCGTCACCTCTTTGAGCGCTTCGGCGAGATCGTCCCCTCCATTGTCCTTCACGTGGCTCGCGACGGTGTCGAGAAGCGTCTGAAAATCCTCCGTCCGCGCCACGAAATCAGTCTCGCAATTCACCTCGACGATGACGCCCATACGCCCGTCTTCTCCAAGAGTAGCGTATACCTGGCCCTCGCTCGCCGCGCGCCCCGCCTTCTTGGCGGCGCTGGAAAGCCCTTTTTCCCGCAAATAGCGGACCGCCTCTTCAAAATCTCCCTCATTCTCCTTGAGGGCTTCCTTGCAATCCATGATGCCCGCACCGGTGCGGGTTCTCAGTTCCTTGACCATCTGAGCGGTTACTTCCATGCCCTGAACCTCTCCTCATGAAATCCGGCTGTCGAAAAAGTAATGGTTATTCTTTCGCTTTCGTTTCCGCTTCACTTGCAGCCGCCGCCATCATCTCGGCCGCTACCGCGTCGCCCGAGGCGACGACGGCTTCGACGTCCTCGGCCCCCGTCTCCTTGCGCAAGGTGACTCCTTCGGCGATAGCCTCCGCCACCCGCGACACGAAGAAGCGAATCGAGCGCAAAGCGTCGTCATTACCCGGCAAGATGTGATCCACCCCATCGGGATCGCAATTCGTGTCCACTACCGCGATAACGGGAATACCCAGTTTCTTGGCTTCGCGAATGGCGTTGTACTCATGACCCGTATCGATGACGAACATGGCCTGCGGCAGCTTGTCCATATGCTTGATGCCGCCCAGAAACTTCTCGAGCCGCGCCATGTCCTTCTCGCGCCTGACGGCCTCTTTTTTCGCCAAAAGCTCGAAGGTGCCGTCGTTCTTCATTGATTCCAGATCGAGCAGGCGCGCAATGGAGTTTTTAATCGTCTGGAAATTCGTGAGCGTCCCACCGAGCCAGCGCTGGGTGACGAAGGGCATCCCCACGTTCCGAGCCTCTTCCATCACGATTTCCTGAGCCTGTTGTTTCGTTCCTACAAAAAGCACCTTGCCGCCCTTGGCCGCGATGTCGCGAATCACCTCCCGGGCCGCGTTGAACAACTTGAGGGTTTTTTGAAGATCGATGATGTAAATCCCGTTTCGCGCGCCGAAAATATAAGGACGCATCTTGGGGTTCCACCGGATGGTCTGATGCCCGAAGTGGGCGCCGGCTTCCAGCAACTCTCGCAATGTAATTGGGTTCACGACAAGACTCCTTTTGCCCCGCCTTTCATCGAGGGGGGCCCTGCCAGCCTCCTGGCGGATGAGGCCGAATTTTCAAGCAATTGATTTTATTCGAGTAATTCGCCGACCAGCTCCGCCGCCACGGCGTCCGCCATCGCTCGGCGGATGGAATGTCTCACAAGAACCCGGACGATTCAAGTCGCCGAATCAAAAGCGTTCACGTCTTGTAGTCCGCGTTGAACCTCACGTATTCCGCACTCAGATCCGTCGTCCAGAAAACGGCCTCCGCATCACCGACTCCCAGGCCCAGTTCGAGGCCGTATTCGGGCTGTTTGAGCATAGGCGCCAGAGTCTCGGCCCAGTCCGGGACGGGCGCGCCGTCGCGCATTACTTCCACCTCCCCGAATTTCAACGACATCTTTTCGGGCGCCACATCGGCGCCGCTATAGCCGGCCGCCGCGAACATCCGGCCCCAGTTGGGCATCTCGCCATGAATGGCCGTCTTCACCAACAGGCTCTCCGAGACAGATTTGGCAGCCAGACGCGCCTGCTCCTCGCTGGCAGCGCCCGTGATTTTCACCTCCACAACCTTGTTCACTCCCTCGCCGTCGCGAACGATGGCCAGGGCCAGTTCCTTGCACACCCGATAAAGCGCTTCCTCAAACCGCGCCAGGGCTTCCGCTGATTCGAGCGCCACGCCGGATGCGCCCGTGGCGGCCAGAATCACCGTGTCGTTCGTCGAGGTGTCGCCGTCGATTGTGACGCAGTTGAACGTCTTACGCACGACAGCCTGCAGGATGGCCTGGAGGTCGCCTTGCGCAACCACGGCGTCAGTGGCGACGTAAGCGAGCATGGTCGCCATGTCGGGGGCGATCATGCCGGCTCCCTTGGTGATGCCGCCAATCCGGTAAACATCCTCTGGTTCTTTCACCTGAACGGCGTACTCCTTGGGCCGCGTATCGGTCGTCATGATGCCCACCGCCGCCTCGTGTCCGTTATCCGCGGAAAGACCGGACACCAGGTTGGCGATTTGGCCCTTCATGAGCTCCAACGGGAGCGGAGCGCCGATGAGTCCCGTCGAGGACATGGCGACCTGCGCTTCCGGGCAGTCGAGCGCATCCGCCACTTCGCCGCAAAGGCTCACGGCGTCTCGATAGCCCTGCTCGCCTGTACAGGCGTTCGCGTTACCGCTGTTGACGAGAAACGCCCGCAAAGGTGATTTCCCAACCCGCTCCCTGCACAGGGTGACGGGAGCGGCGCACATCTTGTTCCGTGTGTAGACGCCCGCTGCGACGGCCGGGGGGTCAAAAGCGAGTAGCACCATATCCGGATTGCCCGAAGTCTTGATGCCCGCCGTCACCGAGGCCGCGCGGACTCCCTCGGCTGCGCAAACGCCGCCCTCAACCGCCTGAATAAATTCATTTCCACTCACGTCCAAGACCCCTTCTTTTTCGCTTACATCCAAAATCCCGGGTGCAGGAGACCTTGCGTTTCGGGAAGCCCCAGCATCAGGTTCATGTTCTGCACCGCCGCTCCCGATGCGCCTTTCACCAGATTGTCAATCGCCGCGACAATGATGAAGCGCAAGGTGCGCTCATCGTGCGTCAGGCCGATGTCCACATAGTTCGAGCCGGCCACTTGCGTCACGTTGGGAAACGCGCCCTCGGGCATCAGGCGGATGAACGGCTCATCCGCATAGGCGTCGCGCAGCGCCGCCCGAACCGCCGAGGCGTCGGCGCCACCCTCGCCCTCGGCGTAGATGGTCGAGAGAATCCCCCGCGTCATGGGCGCCAGATGCGGGGTGAAGGAAACCTGTACGGCTTCGCCTAAGGCGACGGACAACTCCTGCTCGATCTCGGGCGTATGGCGATGGCTCCCCACTCCATAGGCCTTGAAGCCCTCGTTCACCTCGCCAAACTGAATGCTCAGGTCCGCTTTTCTGCCTGCTCCCGAAACGCCTGATTTCGCATCTACGATGATGGAATCCGGCTTGATAAGCCTCGCCCTCAAAAGCGGGGCCAGTGCCAGAATCGCTCCCGTGGGGTAGCAACCCGGGTTCGCGACGAGGCGCGCCTTTTTGATCTCCTCCCGGTATAGCTCGGGCACCCCGTATACGGCATCCGCTATCCTTTGCGGCGAAGTGTGCTCCGTCTTGTACCAGGCTTCATAAACGCCGAAATCCCGCAGGCGGTAATCGGCGGAAAAATCCACCACCCGATGACCGGCGTCCAGCAGGGAGGGCACGGTGTTCATCGCCACCCGGTGGGGCAGGCAGCAGAATACGACGTCGGCTCCCTCGCAGACGGCGAGTTCGAACTTCACGAGCGTACCACCATGCACCGTGGCGAGAGCGGGAAACACCTCATCCACCCTCTTGCCGGCATAGGTCTCGGACGTGAGGGCCATCACCTCCACACCCCCGTGCGACCCGAGGAGTCTCAACAACTCAAAACCCGTATATCCCGTGGCGCCCACCACGGCGATTTTCGGCATCTCCTTACCCTCCGGAATCTTAGGCGATTCGCATCATATCTTCATCAGGAGAAACATCCATCGCAACCCATTTTTTCGCACAAAAAAAGGGGCCGGCAAAGCCAGCCCCCGAATCGACCACCGCAGTGGTTAGCGCTTGGAGAACTGGAAGCTCTTGCGCGCGCCTTTCAAGCCGTATTTTTTACGCTCTTTGACACGGGAATCACGCGTGATGAGGCCCGCTTTCTTGAGAATCGTCCGAAATGCGGGGTCCACATCCAGCAGGGCTTTTGAAATCCCGTGACGAACAGCGCCTGCCTGGCCGGTGAGACCCCCGCCCTTCACGGTCGCCCGCACGTCGTAGCTGCCCCACGTATCGGTCAACTCGAAAGGCTGCTTGATCACCATGAGAGACGTGTCGCGGAGGAAATACTCGTCCGCCGGCGTGTTGTTGACCAGAATTCTGCCGTCGCCCGGCTCTAACCAGACGCGCGCGACGGCCGTCTTGCGTTTTCCCGTGGCGTAGTGCTTCGGTATCGTGGCCATGTCTGCTTCATAAACCTCTTGGAATTCAGTCCAACTGAATCGCTTCAGGCTGCTGCGCCTCATGCGGATGCTTATCGCCCGCGTACACTTTTAGTTTTTGCAGCAAGGAGCGTCCCAGCTTGTTTTTGGGCAACATGCCCCGCACGGCGTGTTCTATCACGCGCTCGGGATGCGTTTCCAGCATGCGCCCCGCGCTTATTTCTTTGAGATGCCCCGGGTAGCCGGAGTGGCGGTAATACTTCTTATCCGAAAGTTTGCGGCCCGTGAGCACGATGCGCTCCGCATTGATGACGACCACATACTCGCCATTGTCGACATGAGGCGTCCAGTCGGGCTTGTGCTTCCCGCGCAGCAGCGTCGCCACGCGCGTGCAAAGACGCCCCAGGGTCTGATCCTTCGCATCCACCAGCACCCAGCCGCGCTGGGCATTGGCCTGCTCTTTCGTGAGGCTCGCTGTCTTCTGGTACATTCTCATTGGTTCTCTTCTCTTCTTCGACTCACTAATAATCTTCTCTGGAGAAGACGAAGGTGTATATAAACCCCAGATGGCCGGGCGATGTCAACTGCCTCGGGCGGAATTTTCAAAGCGGATAGAAAACTGCGCATCTAATTGTTTTTGAGGAACTTAAGCCGAAAGGCCCCATCGATGCGAAATCATCGCCGCAAAGAGAGCGCATCAAAGTTTGAACAAACGGCCGTTTTGCCCCAAGTCCGCAAAGGCGTTGCGCGTATCCACGATGCAGTTTGCATGGGCGTGGATGCACTCTCTATCCAGTGATTTGTGGTTCGCGAGCACAACCACGCAATCGTATTCACGCAACGATTCGGCGCTGACGGGCCGCGAATGCGCCTTTATCGGGGGTGCGTCGATTTCCGGCACATAAGGGTCCGAGTAGGAAACGACCGCTCCGAGGCGCTCCAGACCGACCCAGACGTCGAGGGCGGGACTCTCCCTTATGTCGGACACGTCCGCCTTGTACGTCACACCCGCGAGCAGGATCCTCGCTCCATCGATCGCCTTACCTGTCTTGTGCAGAGCCTTGGACGTGAGTTCCACGACGAACCGCGGCATCGAGTTATTCACCTCATCGGCCAGTTCAATGAACCTCGCCTCGAATCCCGCCTGCCGCGCCTTCCAGGACAAGTAAACCGGGTCCACGGGAATGCAGTGCCCGCCGAGACCCGGCCCGGGGTAAAAGGGCATGAAGCCGAAGGGCTTCGTTTTCGCTGCCTCAATCACCTCCCATACGTCCACTTCGAGGAGGTGGCACATCTTCGCCACCTCGTTCACCAGGGCGATGTTGACGCTGCGAAACGTATTTTCGAGCAGTTTCACCATCTCCGCGACCCGGGGCGAGGCGACCCGCACGATTTGCGCGACGGCGCCTTCATACAAGGCGCAGGCGCAATCGGCGCATTTCGGAGTTACGCCGCCCACCACTTTCGGTATGTTTCTCGTGGCATATCGTTCGTTGCCGGGGTCCACGCGCTCGGGCGAAAAAGCGAGATAGAAATCTTCGCCCACCTTCCAGCCATCTCCTGAGAAAACGGGCAGAACGATCTCCTCGGTCGCTCCCGGATATGTGGTGCTCTGTAGCACGTAAAGCTGTCCCCTTCGTCGATGTCGCCTGATGCTTTCGAACGCCGATTGCACGAAAGACAAATCCGGGTCTCCCGTCTTGCCCAACGGCGTGGGAACGCAAATGCTGACGGTATCCACTTCCGCAAGCACTCGCTGATCGCATGTGAACTCCAGTCGACCCGTCTCCAGCCCCTCTGCCAGGCGTTCAGCAGAAACATCCAGGATGTGGCTCTTCGCCTCTTGCAGGTCATGAATGCGGCGGGGGTCTGAATCCAGCCCAACGACCCGGTAGCCTGCGCGAACGAACTCCAGCGCGAGCGGGAGTCCGACGTACCCCAAACCCATCACGCACGCGCAAATCCGTTTTTGCCTGATTTTCTCGACGAGTTGCACGGGACCCTCCGGAAGGAAGATATGAGGGTCCTCTGAAAACACTCTCTCGCGACGACCTCGATGGCACAAACACGGGGAGACGCCGATTGACAGTCCTCGGGTTGCTCATCAGTATAGAATAACGACATATACTTCTGCACATCGTTTGCTTCAATCAAAGGCCATCACGGCGTTTAGACAACGGGAGAATCGAGTATGAAATGGTTGACGGGACTGGCCGCTGGCCTGCTCCTTTGGATGGGCGTGGCCCACGCGGCGGAAAAATGGAACATGCCGACGGCGTACGGGAACGCTAACTACCACACGCAAAACGCAAAACTCTTCGCCGAGGCGGTGGGCGTATGCACCGGCGGGAAACTGCAGATCGTGGTGCATGGAGGCGGTTCCCTCATCAAGGGCGGCGAGATAAAGCGCGCCGTACAAACCGGGGAGGCGCCCATCGGCGAGCGGCTGCTGAGCGCGCACCAGAACGAAAACGCCGTTTTAGGCTTCGACTCCGTGCCGCTGCTGGCCACGTCCTTCGAGGCGTCCGAGAAGCTCTGGCAAGCGGCAAAGGGCCGGCTGAGAAAGATTCTCGCCGCGCAGAACCTCGTGCTGCTCTACTCCGTCCCCTGGCCGCCGCAGGGAATGTATTTCAAGCGCGCGATAGGCGGCGTCGACGACATGCGCGGGATCAAGTTCCGCGCCTACAACGCCGCGACGGCGCGTTTCGCTGCTCTCGCCGGAATGCCCTCGGTGCACATCGAACTCGTGGAACTCGACCGGGCGCTTGCGAGCGGGAAGGTGGAGGCCTTCATCACCTCGAGCGCGACCGGCTATTACCACAAACTCTGGAAACAGGTGAGCCATTTTTACGATTTGCGCGCCTGGCTGCCGCGCAACTACGTGTTCGCCAACAAGCGCGCCTTCGAGGCGCTCGATGCTCATGCCCGGAACTGCCTTCGCTCCTCGGCGCTATTGGCCGAAGCGGCGGGAACGGCGCGGGCGCGCGAGTTGACCGGCTTTTATCTCGAACAACTCGCTGCAGGCGGCATGAGCGTGCGAAAACCGGGTGAGCGCCTCGCCGCCGACCTCGCCAAAATCGGCGAAATCATGTCCGCCGAATGGACCAAAGCCGCAGGCGCCGAGGGCGCGGCGATCATCAAGGCCTTCAGGGGAAAGTAAAACTTCAGGATGCGGTCTTTTACAGCTTTATCGAGGATGAAGTAATAGAACTTAACATCAAAGATAGCGACACCCACGCGCTGGCGAAAAGGCTCGCGAGCCTCACCGGATAATCCATGGCCAAGGCCGTCAAGCGCGCCATACAGGAGAAATTGGCGAAGATGGAGAAGATGCAGGGTGGAAACCCGCTTGCCGATGAACTGGACCGCATCGCTCTGTATTTCGCCAGGCTGCCCAGACGTGATGGGCGGAGTGCCGATGAGATCATCGGTTATGACGAAAACGGCCTGCCCGCGTGATGGTCATCGGCCATGGGCGAGGCGGCGAGAAAAGAAAAATCGTGAGCGATTTTCACTCGGGCAGTGTTGTTTGAAGAATCTCTTGTGATGTCCCCGCACCAGAAAGCGTGTGAGTTGTCCCCATCATATGTTCATCGCGCGGACGAGGGGCGTGCTTTCGTGTAGATCAATCACGTTCAGGGCGGCGAAGTCCTGCTCCAGCCGAAAAAAGCTCTCGAGCGGAGCGCCCAGCGCATCGCACAGAATCACCCGGTTCACCGCCGCATGCGCGCAGACGATGACGTTTTTATCCTTCTCCCGGGCGCAGATATCGCGAAACGCGGGCAAGACCCGCGCTGCAAGATCGGCCACGCACTCTCCGCCACCCGGCGGTTTGGAGTGGACGAAATTCCTGTAATGTTCGTCCAGGCGCTCGGGTTCTTTTTCCGTGAGGCTTGCGTGCGTCTCCCCCTCCCAATCGCCCAGGTGAAGCTCTGAAATATCGGGAACGATTACGGGCTTGAGGCCCAACCCCATCACATCGGAAAGAATCTCCGCCGTCCTCACGGAACGGGTGAGCGAACTGGAATAAAGGACCGTCTTACTATCCAACAACCAGCCCCGGACGCGCGCCGCCGCTTCCCGAACCTGCGCCTCGCCCTCGGCGAGGAGCGGCGCGTCGGTGCTGCCGTAGAAAAACCCCTCTTTCGAGCCTTCCGCTGCGCCGTGCCTGAGCAGGAGAACGCGCGTGGTGGTTTCGGCCTTGCGCGGCATGGAAACCGTGGAATCGGCTCGCCTTTGGTTCACGCCTTCTCTCCAACATGAAAAACAGGCCGGATGCTTAACACCCCGCTCAAACCCGTTTCAACGCTATTTCGTGGCCAATGAGATGTCGCGAACGCCCGCCCCGGAGATGAGGCCCATTACCTTGATCACATAGCCGTAATCGAGGCGCTTGTCCGCCTTGATAGTGAGGGAAGGCTTGAACTTCCCGCTTTCGACGCCCGCTTTCAACCGGCTTTCGAGGTCATCGAGAAGCACCGTTTTTCCGTTCAGAGTGATTCGTTTCTCCACGCCGACTTCGATGAGAAACGATTTTTTCTCCACCACCTCGGCGCTCGATTTGGCCTCGGGAAGTTCGATGTCTAGCCTGCGGGTGAAATCCACGAAAGATGTCGAAACCATGAAAAAGATGAGGAGCAAAAAAACGACGTCTATGAGCGAGGTGAGCTGGAGGCTGTAGTCTTCTTCCGAGTCGCCCTGAAAGCGCATCACATATCCTCGTCCTGGAGCGCATCACCGGCGTTCTCGCCGGGTTCGCCGGATTGCGCCGCCAGGCTCTGCAAGAGCGCCAGGGCGACCGATTCCATCTCGAACAGGAGGCGGCCGCTGCGCGAGCGGAAAAAGTGATACGCCGCGAGGGCCGGAATGCCTATCAAAAGGCCCGCAGCCGTCGTCAAAAGCGCTTCGGATATCCCCTCCGCTACCAGATTCGGGTTCCCCGTCCCGGCGCGGCTGATGACGTCGAAGGCGCGAATCATACCCACGACGGTGCCGAAAAGGCCCAGCATCGGCGCAAGGTTCGCGATAACGCCCAGACCACGGAGGTTGCGCGACAAGACGGTCGATTCGTGTTGGCCCGCGCCGACCATGGCGCGCTCCATCTCGCCGATCCCCAGCCTCCGCCTCGCCAGCCCCGCCTTGAGAACACGCGCAAGCGGTGAGTCGAACCGCTCGCAGACGCCGGCGGCCCCCTCGAAATCACCACCCCGCCAGTATCTCTCCGAAGCGTTCACCAGGGCATCGGGCAGGACTTTCTTTCGCCTGAGAGAAATGAGCCGCTCGAGCGTCACCATCAGCGCGACGACCGAGCACAGCCCCAGGGGGATCATCGTATAGCCCCCCTTCTTCAGAAGATCCCAGGCCTTGGTCGTAAAGCCCCATTCGGCGAAGCTCGCGGCCGCGAACGCCTGCTCAGTGGCAAGCAACAGAAAAACGCCCGTCAGGCTCGCGGCGAAAACCCACTTTCCGCTACTCGAATTTCTGGACTCATGAAACACCGGGGAGAACTCCTGTGACCCGCGCCGGATCGGTTTCTATCGTGATGTGCGCATCGAACACGTCCGCGCAAACGGGGATCAAATCCTGCGCGAGTTCGGGCAGCGGCGGCGAATCTCCCAGGAGTTTTTCAAGGGAAGTCGTGCGTCCGCCCACCTCGCCGCATGGGTGCATCATCTCGAAATATCTGAGATCCGGCGATGCGTTGAACGAAACCCCGTGCATCGTCACCCAGCGTCTCGCACCGACACCCAAAGCGAGAATTTTCTCGTCACCCACCCAAAGGCCCGGGTTTCCCGGTCTTCTCTCGGCATGAAACCCCTTCTTCTCCAGATAGCGCCGGAATACTTCCTCGAGCCTCCTGCAGTGGAGGTGCACGTCGCGCTCCCACTCGCGGAGGTCGCATATGGCGTAGAGCATCAACTGGCCCGGACCGTGAAAGGTCACCTCGCCGCCCCGGTTGATCCGCACGAGGGGAACCTCCGCGCCGTCGACGGGCGAGCGCCTGAGAAGCACGTTCGCCTCGCTGCCCCCCTTGCCCAGCGTCATGACCGGGTCGTGCTCCAGAAAGAGAAAAACGTCCTCTCGGAGGCGGCCCTCGGCGCGCTCGGTCCACAGGCGTTTCTGCAAATCCCAGGCCTCGTGGAACCCGACCCGCCCCAAGAAGGCGGCCCCGATAGACGGTTTATTCAAAACGAACGGCTCCCGCGCCCACCAGATCGCCGAGTTCTTCGCTCAGTTCCGCCGTCGGCGCCACCACGAACTCCTCACCCGCCTCGATGCGCACCTCCCGGTCGGGGAACCTGAGCGTGAAGCGCACGGCGCAGTTGCCCGGATGCCTGGCCAGCACCTCGCGGATGGACTGCAAGCGGTTCGGCGTGCGGCATTCGGGCTCCAGATCTACCAAGACCCGGCTCGCGCGGTTCACCTCCACCTCGGACAGAGGTTCGATGGCGCGCACCACCACCTGAACCCCGTCGTCCGAGACTTCGGCCACGCCTTCGACGAGAACAGGTTCATCGCTCTCCAGGATTTCGTGGCAACTTTCGAACACGTCGGGGAAAAGCGTCATTTCCGCCGTGCCGACCTGATCTTCCAGGACGAAGTTCGCCATGCGCCGGCCCGCGCGCGTCGTGCGCAACCGCGAGGAGCGGATGAGGCCCGCCATCTTGAGCTTGCGCGCACTCGTGACGTCGGCGAGGCGCAGCGTGTCGATGTTGGCGAAGCGCTCGATGACCTCCTTGTGATCATCGAGCGGGTGTCCTGAAACGTAAAAGCCCAGCACTTCGCGCTCGCTGGCCAGACGTTCGCCGTCCTCCCACTCGGCCACCTCGGGCAAATGCAGCGCGCCTCTGGCGGCTTCATCTCCACCAAAGAGGGTGCCCTGCCCCACGGCCACGCTCTTTTGCTCGCGGACCGCGGCTTCGAGCACGATGTCCAGCGATGCCGCCGCCTGCGCGCGTCCCACGCCAAGAGAATCGAAGGCGGCCGCCTTGATGAGGCTCTCCAGCGCCCGCCGGTTCAAATGCCGGTGCTCTACGCGCCTGCAAAAATCGCCCAGGTCCCTGAACGGCCCCTCCTCGTTCCGGCTCGCCAAAACGGCGTCCACCAGCCCTTCGCCCACGTTCTTCACGGCGGCCAGGCCGAAGCGGATAGACTCCCGCTCGACCGTGAAATCCTTCTGGCTCGCGTTCACATCCGGCGGGAGCACGGGAATCTTCATGCTCCGGCACTCGGCGATGTCGTTGATGACCTTGTCGGCGTTCTCCCTATCGCAGGTGAGAAGCGCCGACATGAATTCATGCGGATGATGCGTCTTCATGTACGCGGTGCGATAGGCGATGAGGGCGTAGGCCGCGCTGTGGCTCTTGTTGAAGCCATAGCCCGCGAACTTGTCGATCTGATCCCACAGGGACTGGACCTTTTTCCTGTCGTGGCCACGCGCGACGGCCCCGTCCACGAAGTCCGCCTGCTGCTCGGCCATGAGTTTCTGGCTCTTCTTGCCCATCGCCTTGCGCAGGACGTCCGCGCGCCCCAGGGAGAAGCCCGCGAGCGCGTTCGATATTTGCATGACCTGTTCCTGATACACCATGACGCCGTAGGTGCCCTCGAGAATGGTCTGAAGTTCGTCGAAGAAATAATCGATCTGCTCGCGCCCGTGCTTTCTCGCGATGAACGCATCCACCATGCCGCTCTCCAGCGGGCCGGGCCGGTAGAGCGCGACCATGGCGATCAGATCCTCGAACGTCGTGGGTATGAGCTTCCTGAGATACTCGCGGATGCCCCGGCTCTCGAGCTGGAAAATGCCGGTCGTCTTGCCCTCCGCGAGCAGGCGGTACGTCGCCGCATCGTCGAGAGTCAGCGTCTCGAGATCCAGCTTTCCGCCGCCGTCGCGCACGAGGTTCACAGCGCGCTCAAGCACCGTGAGCGTCTTGAGACCCAGGAAATCCATCTTGAGAAGACCGATCTCCTCGATGTCCTTCATGTCGAACTGGGTCATCATCTCCCCGCCCGACGCCTTGTAGAGCGGCACGAAATCGGTGAGCTTCGACGGCGCGATGACCACGCCGGCCGCGTGCGTTCCCGCGTGGCGGATGTTGCCCTCGAGTTTTTGCGCCGTGTCCATCAAAGAGTTGACCTTGGGGTCGCGCGCCACGGTGTCGCGCAGGCGCGGCTCTTTCTTCATCGCGTCGTCCAGAGTGATCTTGAGCTCGTTGGGCACCAGCTTGGCGATGCGGTCCACCTCGCCGTAGGGCATGTCCATTACGCGGCCCACGTCGCGCAGGACGCCCTTCGCCAGCATGCTCCCGAAGGTGATGATCTGGCACACGTTCTCGCGCCCGTATTTCTCCTGCACGTAGCGGATGACCTCGTCGCGCCTGTCCATGCAGAAGTCGATGTCCACGTCGGGTGGGCTGATGCGCTCGGGGTTCAGGAAGCGTTCGAAGAGAAGGGAGTACTTGAGCGGGTCGATGCCCGTGATGCCCAGCGCGTAAGCGGCCAGGCTGCCTGCCGCCGATCCCCGGCCCGGCCCCACGGGGATGTTCTGCTCCTTGGCGTAGCGGATGAAGTCGGAGACGATGAGGAAGTAACCCTCGTAACTCTGGCTGTTGATGACTTCGAGTTCCATCCCGAGCCGTTCGCGGTAGCGCTCGGCCTCGGCGCCCTCGATCCCGAACTGCGCGAGCCTGCCCGCGAGCCCCTCCTCGGCCGTGCGCCTCAGGTATTCCTTCTTGTCGGCCCCGTCGGGGGTTTCGAAATCCGGGTAGTGGGCCGCGCCGAAGGTGAACTCGAAATCGCATTGCTCGGCGATGGCGAGGGTGTTTTCAAGCGCCTCGGGCGCCTCGCCGAACAGCGCCTCCATCTCCTCTGCGGTTTTGAGATAAAACTCCTCGCTCTTTATCGTCATGCGGTTGGGATCGTTCAGGGTCTTGCCCGTCTGGATGCAGATGAGCACCTCCTGGGCGCTGTGATCTCCCTTGTCCAGATAATGCACGTCGTTGGTGGCGACGAGGGGCAGGTCCATCTCTTTCGAGAGAGCAATGACCCTCGGGATGACCTGCTTGTCCTCCTCCATCCCGTGGTCCTGGAGTTCGAGGTAGTAGCGGCCCGGGAAGAGGTCCTTGTAGAAACCTGCCGCCTCGCGCGCCGCCTCTTCGCGGCCGTGCAGGAGGTGGTCGTTCACCTCCCCGCGCAGGCAGGCGGACGTGCAGATGAGACCCTCGGCATGCTGGCTTATAAGTTCGCGGTCGATCCTCGGGAAATAATACATGCCCTCGGTGAAGCCGCGCGTGACCAGTTCGCACAGGTTGTTGTAGCCCGTCTGGTTCTGCGCGAGCAGCAGCATGTGGTAGGCGCGTCCCCCGCCGTTCGTGGCGCCCTTGTCGAACCGGCTGCCGGGGGCGACGTACACCTCACACCCGATGATGGGCTTCACGCCCGCCCTTCTCGCCGCCTCGTAGAACTTCACCGCGCCGAACATGTTCCCGTGGTCGGTGAGGGCTACGGCGGGCTGGCCGAGTTCGGCGGCGCGCTGCACCAGATCGTCGATGCGCGTGGTGCCGTCCAGGAGACTGTACTGGGAGTGTAGATGCAGGTGAACGAATCGAGACGGCATGTTTATTCCCCGAGGGCGGATTTTAACAGGGGCGCGTTCTGTCAGGTTACTGCTTTTTTTGTAGCCCGTGTAGCCGGTGCGGCCGTGGAGTCAACTCAGTGCTTTCAGTTTACCTCTTTGGGCCTACCACCGTCATCATTTTATTTCACAGGGCGCAACCGTGCTTGCGGCGAATCACCCGCCGTACCCGAACAGGTGGCTGATGAACCGGCCGGGTATCATGGCGAACCCGCCCGCGATGAGGGCGCCTATCATCGTGCCCGTCATGAACGCCGCGTGCGTCCTCACCCTGCCGCGGCGTATCGCGACGATGGCGGCCACCATGGAAATCATCGTCCAGATCGTGAGCAGGTGTATCCAGCTGAACGCGCCGTCGTTCAGCTCGCGTATCCAGAACGAGGAGACCGTGACGTAGGTCATCACGACCATCCAGCACCAGCCGACGATGCGGTGCCTGCGCGTTCCCTTCGCGGACGCCAGGTTGACGAGGCCGAGCCCAATCGCCGACACGGCCAGAATGAAATGCGTCCAGATGAGCAAGGGATCGGCTCCTTGCGCCTAGTTGTTCAAATCTTTGAGCACCACAACGTCCTGAACGAACTTTCCCTCGTAGCTCAAGTCTTCGTGCATGTTCGTGCTCAGCGTCACCCGGATCTCGAGATTCCCCTTCGGCAGCTTGTCTATGAAATAGGAAGCCGCATACAGCCTCGTCAGCTTCTTGCCGTTCAGGTACAGGTGCGCATGGCCCTCGTTGATCTTCGAAGTCTTATTGACCTCCTCGGGCGCGAAGCGGAAGTTCTCGAGGTCCAGGAACAAATTAAGCGCACCCTTCGCGTGGGCGTCTTTTTCCAGGCGTATCTTCACGCCCGGCGGGTTCTTGTAGCCGGCGGGAATCATTTTGACGGAATGCTTCATCCCGCCCCCGCGGGGTTTTTGCATGTCATGCCCATGCCCCTTCTTTCCGTGATCGCTTTGAGCGATGTGCAGGTGGGGATAATTCGCCTCATGGGCATGGGCGCCCGCTGCCGGAAGAAGCGAAGCCAGGAAAAACAGCGAAACCATAACGAGCGAGGTCTTCAATGCGGGATACATTTTATTTTGACTCCCAAAGAGGATTTCATAACGGCGACGGACATTAAAAAGGAAAGAACGGGCTGATTTATTGTAACCTGCTGAATCTTAAGACATTAAAACTGGCGCTGCCCCATAACTCTTACTTGCTTTTTCAGCTTGGACATCTAAAATTCCGGATAGCGTCCCTATACCAAAAACTCGATGAAAATCGGATAAAATGCGCAAATTCCTTCTCCTGATTATTATCGTTTTTCTGGCGGGATGTAAAACTACATCCGACGGGCTTTCATCCGCCTGGTATTTCGACACGGCTGGCAGTACAACCTACCGGGACAAAGACTGGAACGTCGAGTTTTACGACAACTGCGGCCTTCCGGAATCATCTTCGGTACGATGGATAACGGAAGGAAAAGAGACCTTCCTGCGCTTTACCTTGAAAAACAATCAGGTGGGAGGATGCGGCACCGATGCCGGGGCCAGGCACGGCGCGCCATACTGGGAGCGGGCGGAAATAAAACAGACTACCTCTTTGAAAAAAGATACGGACTACACGCTCACCTTCAGGGTCCGGTTCGTGAAGGGATTTACCTACGAAAGAGAAGATTTTTTTCAGATGCACCAATCTGTTGCAGGCTGCAGAGTCGGCCCTCCGTTGATGTTCAAATTTTCGAACGGCCGCTTGATAAGCAAAATCTGGAACGAGCGTTTTACGAGAAAGGTCCACATCGATGAAGTTCTGGGGAAGTGGGTAGACGTAAAGCTGGATATTTATTTAACGGAATCGTATTACAGCCTGTATTTCAATGAGGAAAAACTCGTAGACGAGGGAGATTTTGGTATTGAGTCATGCGGAGAGCCGCATTTCAAATTCGGCATATACCGGCCCGGCGACGAAGAGGCGACCGGCGAAAGAATCTCCATAGTGGATATCGACAAAATCCGGTTGGTCGAGAAGAAGAAAAAGTGAATCTGGCCGAACTTATTGACTTTATGGCTTTCCCACTTACTCCCACTCGATCGTGCCCGGCGGCTTGGAGGAGACGTCGTAGACCACGCGGTTCACGCCGCGCACCTCGTTGATGATGCGTGATGAGGCTTCGGCCAGCAGATCCGCAGGCAGGCGCGCCCAGTCCGCCGTCATCCCGTCCTGAGAGGTGACGGCGCGGAGCGCGAGAGCGTTCTCATACGTCCTCGCGTCGCCCATCACGCCCACGGTGTTGACGGGCAGCAGCACGGCGAACGCCTGCCAGACCTTGTAGTAGTGATCGTGCTTGCGGAGCGTTTCGATGAAGATGGCGTCCGCCTCCTGTAAGGTCTTCAAGCGCCGCTCCGTCACCTCGCCCAGGACGCGCACGGCCAGCCCCGGCCCCGGAAACGGATGCCGCCAGAGCATCTCGCGGGGCAGCCCCAGCTCCTCACCCGCCTCGCGCACCTCGTCCTTGAACAACTCACGCAGGGGCTCGATGAGCGCGAGCCGCATCCACTTGGGCAGCCCGCCCACGTTGTGGTGGCTTTTGATGGTCGCCGAAGGCCCCTTGAAGGAAACGCTCTCGATGACGTCGGGGTAGAGCGTCCCCTGGGCGAGGAACTTCACGTCGCCCAGCCTCCCCGCCTCGCGCTCGAACACGCGGATGAATATCTCGCCGATTCTCTTTCTCTTGGCTTCGGGGTGCGTGACGCCGCGCAGTGCGCTCAGAAAATCACCGCTCGCGTCCACGTGCACGAGTTTGAGCCTCTCGCCGAAGGTCGCGACCACTTCCTCGGCCTCGTTCTTTCGGAGCAGGCCGTTGTCTACGAAGATGCAGGTGAGCCGCTCGCCTATCGCCTCCTTGACGAGCATCGCCGTGACGGAGGAATCCACGCCGCCCGAGAGGCCGCACACCACGCGCCTGTCGCCTACCTGCTCCCTGATGCGCTCGACCGCCTCCTCGATGAAGGAGCGCATGGTCCAATCGCCCGCGCATCCGCAAATCCGGTGCACGAAGTTGTGGAGAATCTCCTTGCCGCGCGGGGTGTGCGCCACTTCGGGGTGAAACTGGATGCCGTAGCGCCGCTCGTCTTCGGACATCATCGCCGCCACGGGGGAGCCCTCCGAGCGCGCGAGCGGCCTGTAGCCGGGCGGCGGCGCTTCTATCGTATCCCCGTGGCTCATCCAGACGGTCTCGGCGCCTTTTGAGCCGAGAAAGATGCCGACGGGCTCCTCAATCACCACCTCGGCGCGTCCGAATTCCCTTTTGGCGTGAGGGCCGACTTTTCCGCCGAGAAGGTGGGTCATGAGCTGCATGCCGTAGCAAATCCCCAGAACGGGGAGGTCGCTCTCGAACAGCGCGGGGTCGACCGAGGGGGAGCCGTTCTCATACACGCTGCTCGGGCCGCCCGAGAGGATGACGCCCCTGGTGTGCGGGCCCGTAATCTCGCGCCAGTCGCGGGTGCACGGGTGAATCTCGCAATACACGTTCAACTCCCGCACGCGGCGGGCGATGAGTTGCGTGTACTGCGATCCGAAATCGAGGATGAGTATCTGATCGCGCATCTTCTGTTCAGGTCAAGGCGAAACGAACCGCCTCATCCCCCTCCCCTCTCGGGCCCGCTCCCGGCCGGGCCGTCGGCCGACATTTCACGCGCCGGATGAATAAACCGGTACCCCGCACCCCTCGAAAACCGGCGCGACCGTCCTTGCGGGCGCCGGACGAAGCGCCCACGCGCAACGGGCACTTACCCCCACCCGCCGCGACGCCGACGGGGGTTGCACAGGATGACGCTCTATCTATCAATCGCGCTGATAGTTGGGCGACTCGCGCGTGATGAAGACATCGTGCACGTGGCTTTCCGTGAGGCCCGCCGACGTGATGCGAACGAATTTCGCCTTCTCTCTCAATTCCTTCAGATCGCGGCAGCCGGTATACCCCATGCCCGCGGCCACCCCGCCCATGAGCTGGTAGACGGTGGCCGAAAGCGGCCCCTTGTAGGGGACGCGGCCTTCCACGCCCTCGGGCACAAGCTTCGAATCGCTGAAGGCGTGCTCCTCCGCACCCGGATAGCCGTTTTGCACGTCCTGGAAATAGCGGTCCCGGCTCTTGCCGTTGCTCATCGCGCCGACCGAACCCATGCCGCGATACACCTTGTAGCTTCTTCCCTGGTAGAGCACCCGCTCGCCGGGACTCTCCTCGACACCCGCCAGCAGGCTCCCGACCATCACGCCGTGCGCGCCCGCGGCGAGCGCCTTGACGATGTCGCCCGAATACTTGATGCCGCCGTCTGAGACGACCTTGACGCCGTGCGGCTCCGCCGCCGCCACGCAGTTCGCCACCGCGCTCAACTGGGGCACGCCCACGCCCGCCACCACGCGCGTCGTGCAGATGGAGCCCGGCCCGATGCCCACCTTTATCATGTCCGCGCCCCGGGAGATCAGCGCCTGCGCGCCCTCGGCGGTGGCCACGTTTCCGGCGAGCACCTTGACCTCCGGCCAGCCGTTCTTGATCTCCTCCACCGCCCGCAGCACGCGTTCCGCGTGGGCGTGGGCGCTGTCGAGGACGAGGAGGTCCGCCCCCACCTCATGGAGCGCGGTGACGCGCTCGCGCATGTCCGCGGCCACGCCCACCGCCGCCGCCACGCGCAGGCGGCCGAACTCGTCCTTGGCCGATTTGGGATAGCGGCGCACCTTCTCGATGTCCTTGAGCGTGATGAGTCCCTTGAGGTTGAAGTCCTCGTCCACGACGAGGAGCTTCTCGATGCGGTGGCGATGCAGGATTCCCTTGCTGTCGTCGAGCGTCGTTCCTTCCGGCACGGTGACCAGCTTCTCCCGGGTCATCAACTCCGCGACCGGCTTGTCGAGGTTCGTCTCGAAGCGAACGTCGCGGTTCGTGAGGATGCCGACGAGGCGCCCCTCCTCGGTGATGGGCACGCCCGAGATGTGATAGGTCTGCATGATCTCCAGGGCTTCGCGTATCTGTTGCCTGGGCCGCATGGTGATCGGCTGGGTGACCATGCCGCTCTCGGAGCGCTTGACGCGGTCCACCTCGGCCGCCTGGCGTTCGATGGTCATGCTGCGGTGCACGACGCCCAAACCGCCCTGCTGGGCGAGCGCGATCGCCAGGTCCGACTCCGTCACCGTATCCATGGCGGCGCTCAGCAGAGGAATGCCGAGCTCTATCTCCTCGCACAAGGAAGTGGAGAGGTCCACGTCCCTGGGCAGCACCTCCGAGTGTGCCGGCAGCAGCATCACATCGTCGAAGGTATAGGCTTCTTCTATCGGGGTGTTGAGCATCTTTATGCGCCACTCCCTTGAATGAGGGAAAGCAGAGGTCGCACCTGTGGTTTCACGGTGCAGATAAGAAAACGCCCGCCACCATTGCGCCGGAAAGGCCAAAAGTGAGCGGGCGTACCTGAAACCTCCTCAGCCACCGACAAGCGATGGCTTCTGCAAGAAATCGGGACCGAAAGGCTGCTTCAAAAGGATGCGGCATCAAAGGCCTCCCTCGATGGCCCTCCTTTTTCTTGCCTCGCCATTGTGTTGCGCGCGGGCGCGGGTGTCAAGAGCGTCACCGGCTTCGCGTGAAAAATCGACTCAACTTCGCAAGAAGCGCCTTCTCACGGGGTCTGCGCCCATCACGAGCATGACGGGCCGCCCATGCGGGCAGGTCCATCTGCCCGGCGTTTTCTCGAGTTCCTCGACGAGGGCGGCCACTTGCTCGGGCCGCATGGCTTGCGCCGCCTTCACCGCGCCCTTGCAACTCATCCTCGCGATGATGCCGTCGATGAGATCCGCGAAGCTCACGGGCTGCTCCAGATCCGCCAGACCCTCCACGATCTGGCGCACTGCGCCTGCGGGGTCGCGGTCCGCAAGAAGCGCGGGCACGGCCTGAATCCGGTATTCTCCGGGGCCCGCGCATTCGAGTTCGAAGCCCGAGCGCAGCAGATCGTCCCGATGCGCCTCGATGCTCAGCGCCTCCTCGGGCCGGAGGCGGATCTCCTCGGGCACGAGACACGCCTGGCTGTCCACGCGCCCCTCCCGGAACTGGTCGCGGAAGCGGTTGTAGAGCACCCGCTCGTGCGCGGCGTGCTGATCGACGAGCACCAAACCCTGCGATGAGGCGAACAGCAAGAAGCACTCCTCCCACTGCCCGAGATAGCGGCATTGGGAAAGAACCACCGGGTCCGCCGGGTGGGGCGGCTCGAGCATGCGCTCGATCGGCGAGGGCGCCGTCGATTCGGGCGGGGTCATGGGCGCAGACGGAGCGGGGTCCATCGCCCCGGGGTCCGATGCGGGGCGTTGCGCGCCGGATGCGGACTCATCCGAGGAGGCGCCGTAATCCCCGGCGACGGCGCGATCTCCAAAATATCCCCCGCCGCCCAGCAGGGCCGGCGCAACGCCTTCCTCCGCAGCAACACCCGGAGCCGCGTGTCTCACGCCCTGATGAGCGAAATCTCGCCGCACGCTTTCGGGCCGCGCGCCCAGCACGGCGGCGACGCTGTCGCGCACGAGATCGTAGACGCTCGACGCGAAGCGGAAGCGCACTTCCTGCTTGGCGGGGTGGACGTTCACGTCCACGTCCTCGGGCGGCATGTCCAGAAAGAGGATGAATACGGGGTGGCGCTTCACCGGCAGGAAGCTGCGGTAGGCCGCATACGCCGCATGGACGAAAAGACGGTCCCGGATGGGGCGTCCGTTCACGAACAGATACTGCGCGTCGCGCGTGGAGCGGTTGAGACCGGGTGCGCCCGCCCAGCCGCTGAACGTCATGTTCTCAGACGCGGCGCGGGGAATCTTGAGCAGATGGGAGGCCGCCGCCTCGCCCACGAGTTGCGCGGCGCGCGCCATGAGCCCTCCCGAGGCGTCGAGGTCGAGCAGCGCCCTCTTCCCGTGGCGCAGGACGAACGAGACGTTCGGGTTCGCCATGGCCGCCTGATTCGCCACTTCCAGGCAGCGGGCGAGTTCGGTCTCTTTACGTTTCAGGAACTTGCGCCTCGCAGGCACGTTGAAAAACAACGAGCGCACCTCGACCCTCGCGCCGGGCGCGGCGCCCATCTCGGTGACGCGCAGGAGCTTGCCGCCCTCTACCCGCACCTCTGTTCCCAGGTCGTCACCGGGCCGTCTGGTCGTGATGGTCATCTTCGAGACCGCGGCGATGCTCGGCAGCGCCTCGCCTCTAAAGCCCAGCGTGGCGATGCGCCCCAGGTCCCAATCCGTGGCTATCTTGCTCGTCGCGTGGCGCTCGAGGCACAAGAGCGCGTCGTCCTCGCTCATGCCGTGCCCGTCGTCGACCACCTGAACACGCGCCGCGCCGCCCGATTCCAGGTCGATTTCCACCCGCTCGGCGCCCGCGTCGATGCTGTTCTCCACCAACTCCTTGAGGACGGAGGCGGGGCGCTGCACCACCTCGCCCGCGGCGATCTGGTTCGCGAGCGATTCGGGGAGTATGCGTATGCGGGATTCTTTTCTCATGGGGGTCCTCGTGTTGTTGCCCGTCGCCGTCCAATGTCCCGCATTCAGGGAGAGTTGTCAAGCGATAACCACAACATTTTGTGCCTATAATCGCATAATTACGCCATATCATGGGATATTCACGACATCCAGGAAACATTCAGGAAACAAATCAGAAACCCGCAATTAACCATCACGAAACCTGCAAGACACGTCTTGCCCGTAGCCTGATGAATGCAGCAATGGGGCGGCAGCGTTCATTCGGCTCGAATCTTCATCCGTATGGGTCACTATTTTCCCAGAGCCCGCAGCGCCGGGCACAACGAAGGAGATGAGCATGAACAAGGACATACCGGATAACATGCAGTTCAAACGTCGTGATTTTCTGAAAATCGGAGCAGGCGCCGCCGCCGGGGCGGGGCTGTTGCCGCTCCTGAAATACCTGCCCGCCGAGGCCGCCGCCGGCCGCGACACCCTCGTGGTCGTAATCGGAAACGGCCCCAACAGCATGGACATCCACAGGAAGGGAACCAACCGTCCGAGCTATCAGGTCGCCGTGAACATCTATGACCGCCTCGTCACCTATGGGCGCAAGAAGCTGCCCGACGGCAACGTCATGTACGACTATCAGAAGATCGAACCGGAACTGGCCGAGTCCTGGAGCTTTGCGCCGGACGGCATGTCCATCACCTTCAAGATTCGCAAAGACGCCAGGTTCCACGACGGAAAACCCGTCACCGCCCATGACGTAAAATGGTCTTTCGACCGCGCGGTTTCGCTCGGCGGTTTTCCGGCCGTGCAGATGAAGGCGGGTTCGCTCATCAAGCCCGAGCAGTTCGTCGCCGTGGATAAGCACACCTTCAAGATCAATTTCATCCGCAAGAGCAAGCTCACGCTGCCCGACCTGGGCGTTCCCGTGCCCCTCATCATCAATTCGGTAGCCGCCAAGGCCAAAGCCACGAAGAGCGACCCTTGGGCGACCGGGTATCTGCACAAGAACCCGCAAGGGGGCGGGGCCTTCAAACTGGGGCGTTGGAAGCCCGGCCAGCAGACGGTCTACATTCGCAACGATGAGTGGAAGTCGGGTCCCCTGCCCGGCGTGAAGCGGGTGATCGTCCGCGAGGTGGCGTCCGCCTCCACGCGCCGCGCCCTCCTCCTTCGGGGAGACGCCGACGTGTCTCTCGATCTCCCGCCGAAAGACACCAAGGAACTCACGAGCAACAAGAAGCTCAAGATCGCAGGAGTCCCCATCGAGAACTGCATCCACGCCGTAGGTCTCAACCTGAACTTCAAGCCCTTCGCCGACGTGCGGGTCCGCCAGGCGATGGCCTACGCCATGCCCTATGAGAAGATATTCAAGGCGGCGGCCTATGAGCGTGGCCTGCCGCTTTGGGGAGCGAAATCCGCCGATCCCGCAGGCACGCTTTGGCCCCAGCCCTTCCCCTACGACACCGACCCGGACAAGGCGAAGGCGTTGCTCAAGGAGGCCGGCTACGCGGAGGGCTTCAAGGTCACGCTGTCGTTCAACCTGGGTCTCGCCTACTGGACGGAGCCGACGGCGCTCCTCATCCAGGAGGGGCTCGGAAAGGTGGGGATTGAAGCGAAACTCGACAAGATCCCCGGCTCGGGCTGGAGGACGAAGGCGCTCGTGGAGAAGAAGCTCCCGATGCACCTCAAGAACTTCGGGGGCTGGCTGAATTACCCTGAGTATTATTTCTTCTGGGCCTATCAGCCCAAGCGCCTGTTCAACTCGATGAACTACGACAACCCAAAGCTGAACAAGCTGGTCGACGAGACCCTGCACATGCCGGTGGGCAGCCCCGGCTACGCAGAGCGCGTCAAGGCGTTCATCAAAATCGCATTTGAGGACGTGCCCCTCATCCCGCTCTGGCAGCCCTATCTCGATGTCGCCATGCAAAAGCACATCGAAGGTTACGAATACTGGTTCCACCGTCAACTCGACGTGAGGCCGTTCAAGAAACTGCCGAAACAGGCCTGAAGCCGGTTCGCAACAAAGCAGCGCGTCCTTTGAAGGGGGGGACGATGTGATGAAAGGCGATTCCCTGCTCCTGATCGGCCGGCGTCTCCTGCAGGCGGCGCCGGTCGTGATGGGCATCATCGTGGTGACGTTCATTCTGACGCGGGCCTTGCCGGGCGACCCGGCGGTGTTCTTCGCCGGGCCTGCGGCGGATGAGAAATCCATCGCCGAGATACGCGCTTCGCTGGGACTCGACAAAAGCTGGCCCGAACAATTCTGGGTCTACCTCCAGAATCTCTCGCGCGGAGACTTGGGCAAATCCATCAGCACGGGCCAGCCCGTCATGGAAGAAATCGCCACGCGGCTTCCGGCTTCGCTCGAGCTCACGCTCATGGGCCTGCTTCTCGCCGTCGCCATCGCCATCCCTCTGGGAATACTGGCGGCCACGCGGCCCAACTCGTTCGTCGATCACCTCTGCCGGATCGTTGTGACTATCGGGGTCTCGCTGCCTACCTTCTTCACCGGGTTGTTCCTCGTCTATATTTTCTATTTTCTGCTGGGACTCTCGCCCGCTCCCCTCGGACGCCTGAGCATCATCCACATCTCTCCCGACCACGTAACGGGTTTCTACCTGATCGACAGCCTCATCGCGGGTGATTTGGAGGTCTTTCGCGCAGCCCTCTCCCAGATGATTCTCCCCGCCTCGACACTGGCGATTTTTGCCCTGGCCCCGCTCGCGCGGATGACGAGAGCCGCGATGCTGGGGGTGCTGTCGAGCGACTACGTGCGCACGGCGCGGGCGAGCGGCTTATCAAGCCGGACGGTGCTCTGGGTCTATGCCTTTCAAAACGCCATGCTTCCCGTTCTCACCACGCTCGGGATGGTGTTCTCATTCCTGCTGGGGGCAAACGTTCTGGTCGAGAAAGTCTTCGCCTGGCCGGGCATCGGCTCGTTCGCCATCGAGGCCCTCATCGCCTCGGACTACGCCGCCGTGCAGGGGTTCGTTCTGGCCATGGCGTTGATGTACGTGCTCCTGAACCTGGCGATCGACATCCTCTATACGGTGGTCGATCCGCGTATCGGGCTGGAAGGCTGAACGTGAGCGCCCATCTCCGGCACCTGCGCTACGTGATGGGGGAGAATCCCGTCACGCTTTTCTCGTTCGTCCTTTTCTTTTTGCTGTTGGTTCTCGGTTTGTTCGGCCCCTGGCTTGCGCCCTATGATCCCCTCGCCAGCGACACGGCCAACGCTCTCAAGCCGCCTTCTTGGGCGCACCCGTTCGGCACCGACAATCTGGGGCGAGACGTTTTCAGCCGCGTGATCACGGCCACGCGGCTCGACCTCGCGATATCCGTGGCGGCCGTTTCGCTCTCCTTCGTCGCGGGGAGCGTCGCCGGCGTTTGCGCAGGCTATTTTGGAGGGGTGACGGACAAGCTCATCAGTCGTCTCACCGACACCATCATGGCGTTTCCCCTTTTCGTGCTGGCCATGGGTATCGTATCGGCTCTGGGAAACACGATTGAGAACATCGTCTACACGACGGCGGTCATCAACTTCCCCTTCTATGCGCGCGTGGCGCGGGCCGAGGCGAATTCGCGCCGTGAAGCGGGGTTCGTGGAAGCGGCGCGCCTCTCGGGGAATGGACACGGCCGGATCCTGCTCTTTCACATGGGACCCAACATCATGCCGCCGATGATGGTCCAGATATCGCTGAACATGGGTTACGCCATACTGAACGCGGCGGGACTCTCCTTCATCGGCCTCGGCGTCCGGCCCCCGACTCCCGAGTGGGGCATCATGGTGGCCGAGGGAGCCAAGTTCATCGTCTCGGGCGAGTGGTGGCTGGCCATTTTCCCGGGAGCTGCCCTGATGCTCGCCGTGCTGTGCTTCAACCTCCTGGGCGACGGCCTCCGCGATCTGATCGACCCGAGAATGAGGACGTGATGGAATCCCGGAACCCTCTTCTCGCCGTCGATAATCTCTCGCTCGAATTCCGCACGCGCACAGGCGTCGTCAAGGCGCTCGAGAACGTCAGCTTCGAGATCAAAAAGGGGGAGACGGTCGGCGTCGTCGGCGAGAGCGGCTCGGGCAAGTCCGTGATGTCTTACGCCATCATGGGCATTTCCGATCCGGCGGCGAGAATCACCTCGGGCCGGATTGTCTTTGGGGGTATTTCTCTGTTCGAAAAATCCGGGCAAGAACTGCAGGAGATGCGCGGGCGCGAGATATCCATGATCTTCCAAAGCCCGAGAACTGCGCTGAACCCCATCCGGACCATCGGCAGTCAACTGGAGGACGTCATCTATCGCCACAGCAGCTTCCGCGGCCGGCAGATTCGCGGGCGAGCGCTCGATCTGCTCAACCAGGTCCACATCCCCGACCCGGAAAAGCGCTACCGCGCCTATCCGTTCGAACTCTCCGGCGGCATGTGCCAGCGCGTGATGATTGCGATCGCCATCTCCTCCAACCCCTGGCTCCTGATAGCGGACGAACCCGTAACGGGTCTGGACGTAACGACCCAGGCGTCGATCATGGACCTTATCAAGGACGCCGCGCGTGAGAGAAACATGGGAACGATCCTCATCACTCACGACCTCGGCCTCGCCGCGGAATACTGCGACAGGATAATCGTCATGCACTCGGGACACGTGGTCGAAGTGGCCGATACCGAACGCTTGTTCATGCGTCCGCGGCATCCCTACACGGCGAAACTCATCGGAGCCACGCCGAATGCGAGCAGAGACCTCGCCGAGCTTTCTTCGATTCCCGGCAACCTGCCGGATCTGCGCGCGGAACTCCCAGCTTGCCGCTACAGCGAGCGGTGCGAACACCTCAAAGAGGATTGTCTCGAGCCGCCGCTTCCTCGCCTGGAGACCGAAGCGGGCCATCTCGTCGCCTGCCGGTACCCTCTCTGATGGCCTTGCTCCAAACCGTCGACCTCCTGAAGAAGTTCCCGATCCGCCCGAGCGGCGCGATGGGAAGGGTCTGGAATTCGCTGCGGGGCATGGGGGCCGATGAACGAGACGAAGCGGGATATCTTCACGCCGTAGACGGCGTGACTTTCACGATCGAAGCGGGGGAGAGCGTCGGCCTCGTCGGCGAGTCCGGCTGCGGGAAGTCCACCCTCGCCCGCTTGATCGCCCGCCTGCAGGACCCGACATCGGGCGCCATCGCCTTCGAGGGCAGGAACATCGGAGGGATTCCGGCGAGCCGTTTCATCCAGGGCGAGAAGCGCCGGAAAATCCAGATGGTTTTTCAGGACCCCACGGAAAGCCTGAATCCCGGGTTCACCACTTTTCGGGCGGTTGCCGACCCGCTCTTGCGCCTGGGGGGGATGCGCAGCGGCCCTGAGCTCAGAAAGCGCGTGGAGGAACTCTGCGCTCTGGTGGGTCTCGCCCCCGAATTTCTGACCCGTTATCCGCATCAGCTCTCAGGCGGTCAGAAGGCGCGGGTCGGTATCGCACGAGCGATAGCGCTCGAGCCATCGCTCCTCATTCTGGACGAGCCCACCTCGGCCCTGGACGTTTCGGTTCAGGCGGTCATCCTGCATCTTCTCGAAGATCTGAAGAACCGCCTCGGGATGAGCTACCTGTTCGTCTCCCATGACCTGAACGTCGTCCGGCTGCTCTGCCAACGGGTGCTGGTGATGTATCTCGGCAAAATCGTGGAGGCCGGGCCCACCCGGGAAATCCTGCGTCATCCCCGCCATCCCTACACCCGGGCGCTCCTCTCCGCCATACCCGCCATCAACACGAACGAGCGCACCGAACGGGTGCGATTGACCGGCGAGCCGATGAGTCCCATCGATCCTTCCCCGCACCTTTGCCGTTTTTACAGCCGTTGTCCCCAAAGAGAAGAGAGGTGCCGAGTGGAAATGCCGATGCTGACGCCTTACCCCGGCGGAATCGAGGCTGCCTGCCATTTTCCATCGGAGAAACGGGAAAATATCGGGACACAAACGACTGTTTCCTGAGAAACGCTCGACGAAACCGGTGCAGACGATGATCTCCCCCTGCGCGGCTGCGTCTGCCGTCAAGACATGCCGCGCTCGCCCGTATCCGATCCGCCCATATCATGCGGCCTCCCCCGAGAGAGTCGTTGCCCGCCCGTGCGCGTTGCGCGTATACTGCGGGCGTCGGAATCCCCCAACCGTGAGGCTGAGCCTTGAGCGAGAACAAAAGCGGTTTCGAGCGCGCGGTAGAGGTCATGGCCCGCCTCAGAGCGCCGGACGGCTGCCCCTGGGACAAGGAGCAGGACCACCAGAGCCTCAAGCCCTACCTCATAGAGGAAGCCTACGAGGTGATGGAGGCCATCGAGGCGGGCGACCCCGCCATGCTCAAGGAGGAGTTGGGCGACCTCCTGCTTCAGGTGCTCTTCCACTGCCGACTCGCCGAGGAGAAGGGCCTCTTCGACGCCGACGGGGCCGCCCGCGCCCTCGCGCAGAAGATGATCGACCGCCACCCCCACGTGTTCGAGGACGCCCTGGCCGAAACCAGCGGCGAAGTGCTCAGGAACTGGGAGATCAGCAAGAGAAAGGCGCGCGCGGTGGATGAGAACGGCGCGGCCTCCATCCTCGACGGCGTCCCCGCCGCCATGCCCGCGCTCCAGCGCGCCCAGAGGCTTCAGGGAAAGGCCTCGCGGGTAGGCTTCGACTGGCCGGACGCGGCCGGCGCGGCGGAGAAGGTGGAAGAAGAATGGGCGGAGCTCAAGGCGGCGATGCGGAAAGGAGACCGAGAAGCGCTGGAGCAGGAGGTGGGCGATCTTCTCTTCGCCGCCGTGAACCTCTCCCGAAAGCTCGAGGTGAGCGCCGAGGGAGCGGCCCGCGCCTGCATCGCGCGCTTCACCGAGCGGTTTCACCATATGGAACAAGCGCTGCGCGCCCAGGGACTCTCGCCCGAGGACGTGACGCTCGAAGAGCTCGAAGCGCTTTGGAATGAAGCGAAAAAAGCCGGGAGGAGCCAGGGCTGAACTGACCCTCGCCCGAACTTCGGCCCTGCGTATCCGGTGACAACCGCCCCGCCCGCCCGGACGAAACCAGGATCGACCCATGACGCGCAAACCGAGAACACCGCGCCCCGGAAGAAGGACCCCTCCTCCCCAGGCGGGCCTCTTCCCGCAAGACGGCACCGAACTGACCGGCGCGGTGGAGCGGGTCCGCTTCCGCGCGGAGGACACCGGCTACAGCGTCCTGCTCGTCCAGCCGGACAACGAGGATTTCCCGCGCGTGGCCGTTGTGGGTTATCTTTCATCCATTCGCGAGGGCGAGCGCGTCCGCTTCGAGGGCGCCTGGAAGGATCATCCCAGGTTCGGCCGCCAGTTTCACGCCGAACTCGCCCGCCCGCTGGCGCCCACGACAATCGAGGGTATCGAAAAGTACCTGGCATCGGGCATCGTGAAGAACATCGGCCCCGCGCTGGCCAGGAGAATCGTGGCGCGCTTCGGCGAGAAATCCCTCGATATCCTCGACAGCCACCCCGAGCGCCTCATGGAAGTCGCCGGCTTGGGTGCGAAGAAGCTCGAAGCCATCGTCGAGAGCTGGAAGAGCCAGAGCGAGGTCAAGGAGATCATGCTCTTCCTGCGTCAATACGACATCCCGCTTCATCTATCGGAGAAGATTCTCAGAACCTACGGAGAGGCGTCCATACGGATTCTGCGAGAAGACCCCTACCGACTGGCGTCAGAGATTCACGGCGTGGGCTTCAAGAGCGCGGATCGCATTGCGCAGAAACTGGGAATCCCCGCGGACTCGCCCAAACGCCTCGCGGCGGGAGCCGTCTACGTACTCAACCAGCTCGCCGAGCGCGAGGGCCACTGCTTTCTGCCCTATGGGGATCTGATGGAGACCGCCGCCGAGATGCTCGAAACCGAAGCCGATGCCCTCACCCCGGTTCTCGAGAACCTGGGCCAGGGCGGCTCGGTGGTGATCGAATCGGCGAACATGGTCGAGAACCTCGCTTCTGCAGAGGGCAAGCGCGTCTACGCGCGTCCGCTCTATGCCGCGGAATGCGAGGTCGCCCGCCGGCTCGCGGCGCTCATACGTACGCCGCGCGACGATGCGCGTCTCGAGGCCGCCATGCGGGGACAGGGAGCACCCGGAACCACGACGGAAGAGCGCCTCGGCCATCTCGCCCGGCGTGCGCTCGAAGGCGGCAAGGCGACGAAGGATCAGGGTGCGGCCATCGAGGGCGCGCTCACGCAGAAGGTGCTCATCGTCACGGGCGGTCCCGGCACCGGCAAGACGACCATCGTGAGCGCCGTCACGAACCTCTATACGAAACTGGGCCTCCAGGTCATCCTCGGCGCGCCCACGGGCCGGGCGGCCAAGCGCCTCTCAGAAGTCACCGGCCACGAGGCGGCCACCATCCACAGGCTGCTCGAATACAGCTGGCACTCGGGCGGCTTCACCCGCGACGCGGAAAACCCGCTTACGGGCGACATCGTGATCATCGATGAGGCCTCGATGCTCGACGTGCACCTGACGGCCCATCTGCTGCGCGCGGTGCCCGATCAGGCGACGCTCGTCCTGGTGGGCGACGTGGATCAGCTTCCCTCCGTGGGGCCCGGGAACGTCCTGAGTGACGCCATCACCTCCGAGACCCTGCCCGTGGCGCGGCTTACGGAAGTCTTCCGCCAGGCGCAGGAGAGCCTCATCGTCGAAAACGCCCACCGCGTGAACCGCGGCGAGATGCCCCGAAACGGCAAGGGGGAAAAAGAAGACGCGCCGCTCGATTACTACTTCATCGAGGAGAGCGAGGCGGAGCGCTGCGCTGACCTCATCATCGAACTGTGCCGCGAGCGCATTCCCGAGCGGTTCAGAATCGACGCCATCGCCGATCTCCAGGTCATCTCCCCCATGCAGCGCGGCGTGCTCGGCGTGCAGAGCCTGAACGCGCGCTTACAGGAGGCGCTCAACCCAGCCGGAAGCGCGCCCGCGCTCCAGAGCGGAGGCCGGACGTTCCGCACCGGCGACAAGCTCATCCAGGTTCGCAACAACTACGACAAGGACGTGTTCAACGGCGATATCGGCGTCGTCAAGAGCGTCGCGCCCGAGGATGGGAGCATTCGCGCCGCTTTCGATTCGAACATCGTCGAATATACGCGAGGCGCGCTCGATGAGGTGATGCACGCCTACGCCATCACCGTCCACAAGAGCCAGGGGAGCGAATACCCCGCCGTCGTCATCCCGCTCCACACCCAGCACTTCCCGATGCTGCAGAGAAACCTCGTCTACACCGCCCTCACGCGGGCGAAGCGTCTGGCGGTATTCGTCGGGGCGAAAAAGGCGCTCGGCATGGCGGTAGGAAACGCGCGCGTGAGGAGGCGCTGGAGCGGTTTGCCGGAAAGAATCCGCCGCGAGGCGAAACTCGCCCCGCTTCTCAAGGAGGCCTCCCCCGCCCCGCAGGATGCGGACGCGGACGAGGCGAAATTCGCAGAAGGCGCCCCGCCGGATGCTCTTTATGAGGACGAAGCGATCGAGAGCGATTCCCCGCCCGAGAGTGAACTGACCTACCACCCCTTGGATGAGTAACCGAGGTTAGACGCAAAAAGCCCCCGTCCCGAAGGACGGGGGCGGAGCAGCCGGTGGGAGGCCGGGGTTACTTTGCCGTCCGCTCGATAAGCGTCCTGAGCGCAGTCATCGACTCATCGTGCTTTTTCATGACCTCCTCATGCCGTCTTGCGCTCTCTCTTTCCCTGAACTCCGAGGCGCGGCTCATCTGCTTCAAGCCCATCAGGATGAGGGCGCATTGCGCCAGGCCGATGAGGGACTGCACCGCGTAGAACCCGAGCGTCGCGATTTGAAAAGTCGTCACTTGTCTCTCTCCTCGGGTCTTTTGTACTCATCCTGCGAACTCCACGGCCTCGCGTTCCATGGCCCGCAATCCTGACTATAACACTATCCCCTTTCGCGCTCCCCCGCAAGATTCGGCTCTTCGCGCGACTCAAGGCCTAACCGCCACCTGGAGAGATTCCCAAAACAGATGATGGTCAGAGAACCATCAAGCAACAAAAAACCCCCATCCCGGAGGACGGGGGCGGAGTAGCCGACGGGAAGTAGAGGTTACTTCCCTGTCCGCTCGATGAGCGTCTTGAGTGCGGTCATCGACTCCTCATGTTTTTTCATGTTTTCCTCATGATTTTTCATGGTCTCTTCGTGCCGCCTCGCCCCCTCCCTCATGACTTCCTCGTGCCGTCTTGCGCTCTCTCTTTCCCTGAGCTCCGAGGCGCGCTCCATCTGTCTCAAGCCCTTCCATATCAGGAGACACTGAACGCTTCCTACACCGAGAGCTATTGCGCTCTGAATGCCCAATGCCACCAGCGTCGCGATTTGAAAAGTCGTCACTTCCTTCCTCCTTGCGAGTCCACCAACAAAAAATCGAACAACCTCGTGGACCCAGAGCGCCCTGCCCTGCGTTGCTCGCTTTCCCAGAAAAATACTAATCTCTTTCGCGCTCGACCGCAAGATTCGGGTTTGTGATCAGGGTTTGAGCACAACTTTCAGTGATTCGCCCGCCTCGGCGACGAGGCGGAAGCCCTCTTGCGCCTTTGCGAGCGGGAGCCTGTGGGTGATCATACCCTCGACATCGATGCGGCCGACGCGTATGAGCGCGAGCGCTTCTTCCAGATCGAGCGGGGCTGCGCCGTAGGTGGTGGTGACGGCGATCTGCTCGCTCCAGATGCGGTTCAGGTCCATCTCGGGGCGATGACCCGGCGGCGTGGGAGCGAAAAGCTGCAAGACGCCGCAGGTCGCGACGCACGCGAGGGCCGTCTCAAGAGCTTCGGGCGCCCCCGCGCACAGGACGACGCGGTCCGCCAGGCGGCCCTCGTTCGCCTCACGCAAGGCCTCGGCCATATTTTCGCACGGGGAAAGCGCGCGCGCCCCGAACCGCTCGGCGGCCTTGAGGCGCCAGGGATGGATATCCGCCGCGAAGACGGCTCCCGCTCCCAGGAGGCGCGCCGCCTGCACGTGCAGCAGTCCCGACATACCGCTTCCCACCACGAGGACGGAGAGGCCCGGCGTCATACGAAAACGCCGCCAGCCGCGCAGGACGCAGCCCAATGGCTCGACGAAAACGCCCGCATCGTCGGACACCGCATCGGGCAGGCGGAACGTCCCCCGTTCCACGTTGACGGCGGGCAGACGGATGAACTCGGCGAAACCGCCCGGGTCGAAATTTGTAGCTTTCAGCATCTCACAAGCCGTGTGGTCGCCGCGCAGGCAGAGTGCGCAGCGGTTACAGGGCACGTGATGGGTGACGCAGACGCGATCGCCTGCGCGGAAGCCCTCCACCCCCTCGCCGGCTTCTACCACGACGCCCGTCACCTCGTGGCCCAGAACGCGCGGCGCGCTCCTGACACGGTACCACTCCATGACGTCGCTGCCGCAGATGCCGCTTGCGCGCGTCTCGACCAAAAGCTCGCCCGCTCCGGCGCGGGGCTTTTCCACTTCTTCGATCCGCACGTCGTCGTTTCGGTAATACACCGCCGCTCGCATGATTTCCGCCATGTTCATACTTCCTGCGTCGCGAGCCGAAACTCAATCATACACGGGCTTCCGCGCTCAAATCCTCGAACATCTCATAGGCCGCATCGGGGCTTAAGTCTTCATGCACGACGGCGCGCACCGCCCGGATCATGGCGACCGGATGCTGGCTCTGGAAAATGTTGCGGCCCATGTCCACGCCCGCGGCGCCCTCGTCAATCGCCCGGCGGCAGAACGCGAGCGCCTCGCGCTCGGGAATCTTCTTGCCGCCCGCGATGACGATGGGCGCGAAACAACCGCGCACCACCCGCTCGAACCCCTCGCAGTAATACGTCTTCACGACGTCCGCCCCGTGCTCGGCCGCGATGCGCGTCGCAAGACCCAAGTAGCGCGCGTCGCGCGTCATCTCCTTGCCCACCGCCGTGATGCCCAGAACGATCAGGCCCTCCCGGCGGCCCTCATCGCTCATGCGCGCCAAGTTCAGGATGGATTCTTTCTGGTAGCGCGCGCCCACGTAGACCGAAACCGATACGCCCGCCACGCCCAGGAGCGCCGCCTCCGCCGCCGAGACGGTGATGGCCTCGTTCGAGAGCTCTCGGTTCACGATATCATCGGCGATCTGTTCTCTCAGCGCCTCGCGCGCCTCCTCATCCTCCATCCCCGCCGCCCGGATGCTGAGTTCGCGCTCGAGTTCCACGGGATCCGAATAGACGATGGCGTTTCCGCCCGAAGCCCTGAGGATTACGGGCGTCTTGCTATCCGGCGGCATGCAACGCAGGAAGACGCCCTTCGTGGGACTCACCGCGTCGCACCAGGGCAAAAGGGGTTTCATGGTCTTCGCGGGCTCTTCCAACCCCGAGGTAGGCCCCTGGAAATAGCCGTGGTCCACCGCCAGCATGACGATGCGCCCCGTCTTCTCGTTCATGATTTTCATATGGCTAGACATTTTCCTCATTCTCCGGCAGTAGCCCGGGGCGAGCCGCGTTGGGGAGCACGCAGGAGACGAGAATGGCCTCACGAGCAAACATTCTATGAATTCTCCGGCGGGAGCGGCGGGCCGCCCTTGTAGAAGACGCGCGCCATCACGTGGTTTCTGGCCGTGAACTCCTCATCTCCGGTGTCCTCGGCCACCGCGCGCTTCAGGATGTTGAACTTCGCGTCCATGTCGTCCGCGTAGTGGAGCAGGAGCGCCTCCGCCGACATGGGCACCTTCACCGTGCCCCAGTCGGGCTGTCCCTGATGCGAGAGGATGAGGTGTTCGAGATGCAGCAGAAAATCATCCGGCAGCGCGTCTCCTTCTGCGAACACGCCCTCGCGACCCGCCCACTCGCGAGCGATGTCTCGCCCCAACACGATGTGGCCGAGGAGGCGGCCGGCAGGCGTGTAGTGCGTCGCCCCCTCAGTGGAGAGTTCCTCCAGCTTTCCGATGTCGTGCAAGAGCGCGCCCGCGACGAGCAGGTCTTTCGAGACGTCGTATTTATCCGCGAGATACAGACACGTTTTCGTGACCGAAAGAGTGTGCTCCAGCAGGCCGCCGAGATAGGGATGGTGAATGCGCTGGGCGGCGGGCCACTCGCGGAATTTCTCCTCGTAGGCGTCCAGGATGGCGGTGAGATAGGCGGCCACGAGCGGGTGGCAGCCGCCCGCGATGCGCTTCGCCTCCTCCCACATGACGTCGATGTCATAGGGCGTCCGCTGCACGCAGTCCTCGGGCTTGAAGCCGCTCTCGTAATCCTGCTCGTTCACCCGGCGGACGCGCTCCACCCGGAGCTGCATTCGGCCCTGGTAGTTCTCCGCCATGGCGCGCACCTTGATGAAATCGCCCGCCCCGATTTCGCCCTGCACCTGCGTCGCGGGTTCCCAGACCTTGGCGGGAACCTCGCCCGTGGCGTCCTCCAGGGTCAAATCGAGATACGCCCGGCCCGCGCGGCTCTGGCGCGCCTCGTATTCGCGGATCTTGAAGAAAGCGTCGAACCGCTCGCCCTCTTTCAGCGTCGCTACGTCGGCCACGAACCTGCGCTCCCAAACGAATTACGAACCTGTCCGGCGATATGAATCACGCAAACCCTCCTTTCTCAGTCGGGTTTGACATTGTAGGGGCAAGGAGGGGTGAGCCGCAATGAAGAGGGCTTTCATAAGGGCGGGCAGGGCCGAGGACCTGTAGGGACAGGTCGCGACCTGTCCCTACCGTGGGTTCCTTCTCAGCCTTAAATTCACGGTATCGTCATTCCGGCAATCAATACCGACCGAGGAGGGAGGGATTGCCCGGAATCCATTTTGACTTTTCACCGGGCGGGGCGGCCACGACCTTGTTGTTGCGCGGCGTCCGGATGCGGAATTCAGAGAATTCGCTTTTCGTTTTTGTGTTCGATTCCGATCCTCCCCGCCCGGGAGTAAAGACGTCCGAACGAGGAGGTGAAAAGGCAAAGGCGAAAATGGATTCCGTCGAACCCTCCCGCCTTGGTCGGCTTCGACACCGGAATGACGGCGGTGTGGTTCGTCTCGACCGATGAGGGAAGTTTTCCAGCGGACGAGGTAAACATCGGCGCGCCATTCCTCCCCACCCGGTCGGAATTTGTCCCCCAAAGGCGCATCGCCCCGCTCCCTGTGCTATAAAGAAGCACCGGAGAAAATTTTTATCCTGATACTCATGGAGAAGACGCATGGCCATCCTCAAGGCGCGGCCCCGGGAGGTGGAGATCGACCTGTCCCGAACCGCTTTCATCGTGGTCGACATGCAGAACGCTTATGCGAAGAAGGGCGGAATGCTCGATTTGGGAACGGGCATCGACGAGGCCCGCACGAACCCCGTCATCGCGGCCCATCAGCGCCTGCTCGCTGCGGCGCGCGCGGCGGGCGTGAAGGTCATCTATCTCCAGTTCGGCTACAAGCCCGACTTGAGCGACGCGGGCGGGCCGCAATCGCCCAACGTCCGCAAGCACATGGCGTTCAAGATGATCGAAGAGCGCCCTGCGGACCGCGACAAGCTCATCATCGAGGGAACGTGGGGGTGGGAGATCATCGACGAGCTCAAACCCGAACCGGACGACCTGGTGGTGAAGAAGGCCCGCTACAGCGGCTTCGCGGGAACGACGCTGGAAAACCAGTTGAACGGCCTCGACATCCGGCACATCCTCTTCACCGGCGTGGCCACGAACGTCTGCGTGGAGAGCACGGCGCGCGAGGCGTATTTCCGCGAATTCTGGCCCATCCTCGTCGAAGACGCGATGGATCACACCGGCCCTGACTTCACCCGCGAGGCGACGCTCTACAACTTCGAATCGAAATTCGGCTGGATAACGCAAACCGACGACGTGCTGGACATGCTGGAGCGCAACCAGGCCTCGTAGCGTATTCCCCGCATCACGCAACCCGTGCAGGCGAACAAAAATATTTACGAACGGCCCGAAAATCGGCTGTTTTCCCGGAGCATTTTTAACTATTTTCACTTCTCTGCACCGGGCGACATCCAGAAACTCGCATCCAGGCGATTTACCCTTCTCTTGACATTTCATTATTTTCATATCAAAGTTTCTTAGACATTTCGTTGAAAGCAGAGGCTTCTGCCTCTCCGCCAGAAGAGTTCGGAGGGGGGGAAGTGGCTTTCCCCTTCCGAGGCGGCACATCGGGCGCCGCACACCCGGCGCACTCCAGGGGGGGAAACGCCATGCTCAAGGACGGCAAGCCTACGACAAACGGATGGTTGTTCATCGCTTTCCTCGTTCTCGTCCTGACGACAACCATCAATCCCATCATCAACAACAAGTACTTCACGATCCTGTGGTATCCGCTGGTCGCCCTCTACGGGCTCTGGGTGCTGATTCGTGTGGTGAACGAAGAGGAGGACACGTCATGAACTGGTCCTCGCCGTACTTCATCTTCGGGTCGGTCGTCGCCTACCTGATCGTTACGATCCTGGTCGTTTACCGTTATCACGCCGAAAAGGCGACAGAGGAAGATTATTACGTGGCGGGCCGCAACGTCGGCTACATTCCCAACTCGTTCAGCATCGTGGCCACGCTCATGTCGGGCGGGATCTACCTGGGCACGGTGGGCTGGTTCTACCTGAAGGGCGTGGGCTTCGTGGGCTACGGGTTCGCTTACGCGTTCATGGCGTTCCCGCTCTGGTACATCGGCAAGCGCCTCTGGCCGGTGGGCAAGAAGTTCAACTACGTCACCGCACAGGATTTCTACGGGGATTTCTACCAGAGTGAGCTTCTCCGGATCTGCGGGGCCGTCGGGACCATCATCTTCCTGGTTCCCTATTTCGCCTCGAACGCCGTCGCCATGGGCACCGTCCTCGAACGGTTCGCGAACATTCCTTACGTATGGGGGGTACTCCTACTGCTCGTCATCGGCGTGGGCTACACCATCTACGGAGGGATGCGCGGGGTCATCTATACCGACGTCCTACAGGGCGTGCTCTCCCTGTCTTTCGGGGTTGTGGCCCTTTCGTATCTCTTTTACGCCGTGGGCGGCTACTCCACGATGATCGACAAGCTGCCCGAGTCGCATACCCTGTTCACGCCCGACGCCATATCCTTCGGGCTCTTCCTCGGCTGGTTCGTGTTCATGGCCGCCCATCCCCTTACGATGGGAGACCGCATGACGCGCATGTACACCATCCGCAGCCTGGACGAGTATCGCCGAAACGTGATTCTGACGGCGGCGATGCTGCTCGTGATGGTCGTGATCTTCCTCTTCCTGGGGATGATCAGCCGCGTCTTCGCCGGCCCCGGCCTGAACATGGACCAGGCCATTCTCGTGACCATCCAGAAGCAGGCCCCCTGGCTGATGGCCTGGCTGGTGGTGGTCGTCTGGGCGTGCGGCATGTCCACCCTGGACTCCGGCCTCGTGGGCGCGAACGCCATCCTGTCGAAGGACATCGTCCGGGGCTTCATCAAGAAGGACGTCTCCCAGGAGCAATCCGTCCTGATCGGCAAGTGGGCCATGCTGGTCTTCGGGTTTCTGGCCGTGTGGATCGCCCTCGCCCGGCCGCCCTACATCTGGGCCCTGGTCAAGCTGGTGGTGATGTTCCACATGCAGTTCCTGCCCCTGCTGATCGGAGGCCTCTACTGGAAGCGGGCCTCGAAGCTGGGGGCCGAGGTGGGATGGATCGTCGGGGTGGCGCTCGGCACCTACTACACCTTCTTCGCCTCGGGGCCGCCGCCCATCAACGTGGGCAGCGCGCCGGCGCCGGGTTTCTTCGGTCTGCTGGTGAACACGGTGCTCTTCATCGCAATCTCGTATTTCGCCTCCCCGCTGCCCGAAGAGCATAGAGCGAAGTACGAGGAGGCCTGGAACGGGGAAAATACGGCGTAAGAAACTGTCTGTTGAAGCAGTAAGGAAGACTCGGCAGGTCATGAGGATTGGTCGGCCGAAGCGAGCAGACCAAGGCGGTCTGGTTTCCACGGCCTCAACCATGCGAACACACGGTTGAGGCCGTGGGGAAGAGAGGGACTACGAGGCTTTCATTCCGGCGTATGAAAATCTGCGTTCATTCAGCACAAATCGGATTTTACGCGACGCGTCTTCAGTTGAGTTTCGGGATGCCCTTGAAGGCGTTCTCGCCCCAGATGTTCTTAATCTTTCTGTCCCGTCCGCACGAGAAGCGGTAGTAACGGTAGCGGATCGAGTTGTTCTGGTAATAGTTCTGGTGATAATACTCGGCGGGGTAGAACGTGGCGGCGTCGAGGATCGGGGTGACGATCGTTTTGCCCAGAGTCTTTTGCGCCGCCTTCTTGGAGGCCTCGGCCGCGGCGCGCTGCTTCTCGTTCAGGGCGAAGACGGCGGTCTTGTAGGAATCGCCCCGGTCGCAGAACTGGCCGCCGTCATCGGTCGGGTCGACCGAATGCCAGAAAACGTTGAGCAGCGCCTCGTAGCTGACCTTCGCCGGGTCGTAGGTGATCTCCACCGCCTCGTAATGCCCCGTGTCGCCGTAGGTGACTTGCTTGTAGGTCGGGTTCTTGGTCCTGCCGCCGGTATAGCCCGAGGTCGTCGATACCACGCCCGGCACCTTGTCGAAATCAGACTCCACGCACCAGAAGCAGCCGCCGGCGAAGATCGCCTTTTCGAGCTTCTGCGCGCTCGCGGCGTGTGCGAAGAATATAAGCGACGCGGCAAGCGTCAGGATGGTCCATTTCATGATTCGTCTCCGTTCCGGCGGCTCGTCTGATGCAGGCAACGCCGACGCAGTGATGAGTCGTGCGCCGACTGTCCTTGCAAGATTATCACACTTAAGTCCCCGGAGGGCGACTCTCGGGGCGGGTTTTTACGGGGCTGACGCCAGGGCGCACCCTCGCATTATCCTTCACTCTGACTTGCGGGGGTTCCGCTCGCGCGGGTCCCGACCGGTGTAGTAGAACCAGTGTATCTCGCCCAATTCGTGTTCCACGCCACCGGCCGCGGCGGCTCTGTCCGCCTCCGCCGCCCGCCTGCGCGCGCGCTCGGCGGCCCTGCGCATCGCCGCCTCTGCGCCGATGAAATCAGGATCACGAGGCTTTCGAGACGGTTTGTGCTCCGGTGAGGTCATTCTCTCGACTCCTCCTCCAGCAATTCAGGCTCATCGCCAGAATTATCATACACTGCCCATCCATCGACCAACTCCCGATAGATTTGCTCGAAGTTGCGCCGGCCTGTGTCGAACCGTCTTCGGATCACCTCCTCGGGCACGTCATGGCCACCCTCCCGAACGCGCTGGGCGACGCGAGCGATCGCCGTCTCGGGCGTCGGCAGTTGCAGGAAGAACAGCTTGACACGGTAGCCCTGCTTCCGCCAATGGGGAATCCGGCGCGCATAGCCGCGGCCGCTCAACGTCGTCTCGAAGGCGAAACTCTCTCCTCGCAGCGCGTGTTCGCGGATTTGGTTCAGGACCAGCCTGCCGGCCCGCACGCCAACCCGGTCGGGACCGAACGGATTCAACCCGGCGGCGATCAGATCCGTGTTGATGAAATAAGGGCAATCCGCCTCGTTCGGCAGAAACTCAGTTGCGAACGTCGTCTTGCCCGCGCCGTTCGGCCCGGCGATGATGAATATCCGCTTCTCGCTCGCATCGGCCAATGCCGGCCTGCTCCTTTGCAAGTATCTCCATGCTCCGCGTCAATTTCCTGTACTCATTGTCCCCGCGCCCCGCCCTGCACGCAAGGTCGGCTCGAAGCGCACCGCATCGCCCTGTGATATAAACAAGCTCCCATGACGCGGATATTTCCATTGGAACGCGAGGGATTCCGGGGCTATCCCCGATAAAACACGAACGAGGCGAGGATGAAAAAAACGACTCTCTTTCTGTGCGCGCTCGTCCTGATGACGCTCCCGTACGCGCCCGCGCCCGCCCGGGGGGCCGAGCCCCGGAAGCGCCTCAAGGCGCGCGTCACCAAGGTCTACGACGGGGCGAGCTTTCAACTCGGCGGCGGGCTGCGCTCCGCCCTGATCGGCGTGTCCGCGCCTGCGCCCGGCGCGCCGGGCGCGGAACAGGCGCATGCGTACCTGAAACGCCTCATTGAAAACAGGACGGTGACTCTCGAAATCGACGAAAAGCCCGTGGACGCCTCAGGACAGACGGTTTACTACGTCTTCCTCGAAGAAGGGGGTCTCGTGAACGCCCTCGTGGTGCTGCGTGGTCTGGGCCGCGCCCTGGTGAAACACCCCAACGTGCGCTACCGCAAAGAGTTGATAGAAGCCGAAAACCTCGCCAGGCGATACCGGCGGGGCGTGTGGGGCGACGAGCGCGACCCGATAGACAGGTAGACCATCGGGCGGGAAATTTCATGCGGGCGGAGCCGAGTGAGCAATCGAATCCGCAGGGGCGCTTCGCGAACTGCCCCTGCAACAGATCAAAATCGCGGCAAACCCTCTCGCATTGGGGCTTGTTGAAAAAGCCCTCGTGGAGCGATTTTGGGAATTTAGGCAACTGACGAGAGAGAAGAAACCACTCCCCCTTGAGGGGGAGTCACAGAGGCCGAGTCCTTAGCACGAGGGCCAATGTGGTAGTGGAATATGCCACAGAAAAAACTCCCCCATCGACTCGCTTGCGGGCTTAGCCCTTATCTCGTCGGCCGGCTTTCCCTTAGGGAAGCTTGACCGTCAAGGGGGAGGAGTTCTCTTCTCTCTCGTCAGTTGGAAATGCCGCCCTGCAATCGATCGTGCCCCACACTGCCCGACATCCGCACCGGATGGTAATACGGGAGCCAGTGCGCCAGGGTCGCCCTGATACATGATACGGACGATGGATGTGAATCGATGTTATCCGGTATCCCTGTCGGGTTCGGTGCTGCGTACCGGCGTCTTCATGTCTTCATGGCCCCCATGACATGACCTCCCCGTCAGACGATGCAGCACGAAATGCATACCGAAACAGGCAAGCAGAGGCACAAGCAAAAGTAAATTATCGAGCAAACCGGATAACGTTCCTCCGCCTAGAAAATAGCCGCCTACCGGCAAAAGCATAACGACGCAACATGCCAACATACCGTAACGCATGAATAGGTTGCGCCTTGTGAGGTTGCCGTTCGTGGCAGTCGCATCCTTTGATACGATGTTTGACGGTGTTTTCATTGCTGCCTCCACTGGTTGTTGTCGAAAGAGGGTTCCCAACGCCGTAACTGTGGTTACGTGAATGCCGGGAAACGCAGGTTTTTACGACAGGTGAATCGCGAATCGATCATCGCTTCTGCCCCGGGTTTCTTCCGGCCTGTATGTTCTGGATACGCTCCGGCCAGGTGGAACGGATGTAGGCAAGGATGTCATGGATCTCATCGTCGGCCAGAGCATTTCCGAAGCCGGGCATGCCGCTCTTGGCCACGGTCACGCCCCGAGCTTCCAGCAGGGCTTTGCCGCCACGTTTTGTGTAGTCGAAGAGAAACCGGGTATCGTGATGCCAGGTATGGCCGCTCGCATCGTGAGGCGGCGCGGGAAAAATTCCGTCCGGTCCGATTCTTTGCCAATTCGGTTGCCCTTCGAGATTCGTGCCGTGGCAGGAGGCGCACTGTTGTTTATATAAAATCCGTCCGTTTTTGATGTCCCGGTTGTCAAGTTCATATCCTACGAAAACCACAACTGGCACCAGGAGCAAAAGCAATACAACTAGATACTTCACAGTACTTCCACCCATGTCTTCATGCCCGACGCCTGGTGCGCAAGAGTGTGGCAGTGCAGAAGCCATTTGCCGGGATTATCGAAAACGCAGAGAATTTGCCGGCTCCGGGCCCGATCAACCAGTGTCGTGTCCCGGTAGTGGCCGAGAGAGCCGTCGGTGTGGACCTCGTGAAAATGATGGCCGTGAATGTGGATGCCCTTGGTAAACGTCAAGACGATATGGGAAGGAGCCTTCACCAGCACGGCGCCGTTCTGCGGCGTGGTCGTGTCGAAGCCGGAATGCCCAAACGTTGCTGTTACTGTCAGGGCAAGAATGACAGCTAACAGGAATGGCTTCATATCTGCTTTCTCATTGGATACCGTTGGCCCGCTGAAGTTCCCTGACGTAGGCCACGAGCCCGGTGACTTCGCGACGGGTGAGCCCCTTGACAGGTGGCATGTTTCCGAAACGCCAGTGGTGGGCCCGCACGCCAAAGACAACTGCTCGATGAAAGGACTCATCGCCATGGTGGCCAGGTTCATAAATGACATGGACCAGTGGCGGAGCGATCCCTGCCTGTCCGGCGGCATTCCGGCCATGGCAAGCCGCACAGTTCGCTTCATAAGTTTGTTGTCCGAGTTGCGCCCCTGTCGAGAAAGTTGCCGGTAAATTGACTTTCGCAATCGGCGGCCCATTACCCGTGACGATACTGTCTCCGGTACCGTTGCGAAAACGACCCACATAGAGATATCCGCCAAGGCCGAAGGCAAGGACCAGGACAAACAGAATCGCGGTCCGCTTCACGGACATGCTGTCCTCAGCCGCCGGTATTTGCAGGTATGTGGTGTGACGAAACCGACAGGCAGCACGATCGGCAATATCCACCAAACCAGCTTGCCGCCGCCGGGCCGTGTCCAATCCCCCGGTTCATCACTGTCCCCATGGAAACCATAGGGATGAGCAGCATTCCTCTCAATTTCACTGAGGGCGGTACCGAAATCCAACTGGGGAGGGGCAAGAGGGAACGTTTCAGGAGCGTTCGGGGTCAGCAACCTGTTCACGAATACGATGATAATGATCGCCATCAACCGCCAAGGTATCCCGGTGAACTGGACTAAAGGGACTGTGCTGAAATCACCGATATCACAGTCCAGGGGACTCCAAGGCACCTTCTTCAACTTCCCAAATTCCATCATCATATCAACATCTATCTAATCTTCGGCAGCATATACAACCTATCACGAGGCGGCCGGTCGCGACAATCATGTCTGCACCTGTTGATTCGATGTGGTTTGCAATAAAGCAGTATATATTTCTGACAGAAGAGTGGCGCACTATGGAAAATCTGCTCGAAATGCTCCTGCATGATGCCCGAAACCAGCCCGAAGACGCTCCGGTGATCGCCATGGGGCTGTTGTATCCCGGCAGCCGCATAGAAGGTCATAGCGGATTTGAAAAAATTCGGTTGTGAAGAAACAGATATTGATAGTAATATTTCCTCTTGCAGGTGCCTAACCTGGATCGCTCTAGGATGCGGGAAGTCGAAAGATAAGCTGTGCCGCCTATGGTGATGAGGTTAAATGCGATGAACACACTCTTAAAAGCCCCTCCAATCAAGTTGCCCGCCGATTACGAATCGGAGGCGAAAAAGAAAAAGCCATCCATCGACCGCAGGCGGTTCATGAACTACGCGGGGTGGCTCGGCGTCCTGGGCGCCATGAACGTCGCGCTGCTGGGATTTCTGCGCTTCATGTTCCCTCGCGTTCTGTTCGAACCGCCCACCGAGTTCAAGGCGGGGGATCCGGCCGGCTACGCCGTCGGCGTGGTGGACACCCGCTACGTCAACAGCGAGCGCTGTTGGATCATCCGCGAGCAGGACGGCTTCTACGCCCTGAGTGCGATATGCACCCATTTGGGATGCACGCCGAAATACCTGGCTTCCGAGGACAAGTTCAAGTGCCCGTGCCACGGGAGCGGGTTCTGGAGATCCGGCATCAATTTCGAGGGTCCGGCCCCGCGGCCGCTCGAGAGACACAAAATCGTACTCGCCGAGGACGGGCAGTTGCTTATCGACAAGAGCAAGGTTTTCCGCCATGAAAAGGGGGAATGGGGCAACCCGGGGTCATTTCTCTTTCTCTGAAAGTTTTCTTTTCATAACATGTTGGATGGATAAAAGTATTAGCTCTTGGTTTATCGGTTTTCAGGGTTTTCATGAATTCGCACGGCCCCGGACAAGTCTCGCCGCCCCGCTGCCATGCCCAACCCCGCACACCTGTAAGCCGGACCTGCTGATGCGGGCAAACGCGCGCACGTCATGAGACGGGCACGCCGCAAGGAGCAAACCCAAAAGGAGAAGGAGTGCTTGCCGAGCTGGAAAATGATGGTTCTCCCTGATGCCGGAGCGGACCTGCCTCGCGAATTCGCCGCGCGCGTCACAGCGGAACAGCCCGTCTGCCGGGCGCCTGAATATCCCTCACGGGCGACGCGGGGGCTGGCGCAGGAATCAGAAGCGCAAGTGGCGCAGACGCAAAGAGTTCAGGACTACCGAAATCGAGGATGCGGTCATCGCGAAGGCCGCGAACATGGGGCTGATAAGGATGCCGAAGAAAGGAAAGAGCAACCCGGCCGCCACCGGCACACCCGAGGCGTTGTAGACCAAGGCGAAGAACAGGTTCTGGCGAATGTTGCGCATGGTGGCGGTCGCCAGCCTTCGGGCACGGACGATGCCGTCGAGGTTCCCCTTGACCAGCGTGATACCGGCGCTTTCGATAGCCACGTCCGCACCGGTACCCATGGCGACCCCGACATCAGCCTGGGCGAGCGCGGGTGCATCGTTGACCCCGTCGCCCGCCATTGCGACAGTCCGGCCCTCTGCCTGGAATTCCCTGATGATGCGGGCCTTGTCTCCGGGCAGCACGTCGGCGCGGATATCGTCGATGCCCAGACGGGCCGCCACCGCCGTTGCCGTTCGCTCGTTGTCGCCGGTGGCCATGATGATGCGAAAACCGAACCGCTGGAGCGCCTCGAGAGCGTCCGGGGTGGAGTCCTTCACGGGGTCGGCGACGCCAATCAGGCCGGCGAACTTCCCATCGAGCATGACGAACATCACCGTCTCGCCCTCGTCGCGCCGGCGGTCGGCCTCTTCGGCCAGCGCTTCGACCTCGAACCCGAGGTCCTGTGCCAGCTTCAGGTTGCCGATCGCGACGGCCTTGCCGTCGATCGTGCCTCTGACCCCCTTGCCGGTCACCGCTTCAAAGTCCGCTGCCTCAGCCAGCGTGACGCCACGGTCCTCTGCTCCCCGAACGATTGCCTCGGCCAGCGGGTGCTCGGAGCCCTTCTCCAGGGTCGCAGCCAGCTTCAGTACCGTAACCTCGTCGTAGCCGGTTGCGGGCACGACGGCCACGAGCTGGGGCTCCCCCTTCGTCAGCGTACCTGTCTTGTCGACGATGAGAGTATCGACCGTTTCGAACCGCTCCAGAGACTCGGCGTTCTTGATGAGCACCCCCATCTGCGCGCCGCGCCCCGTCGCCGTCATGACCGACATGGGGGTCGCGAGACCCAGTGCGCAGGGACACGCGATGATCAACACCGCCACCGCCGCAAGCAGCGCATATGACAGCGAGGGTACGGGGCCCCAGATTGCCCAGACGATGAACGCGCAGGCCGCGACCAGGATCACCACAGGCACGAAGAAGCCCGCCACCTTGTCAGCGTATTGCTGGATGGGTGCGCGGCTCCGCTGCGCGGTTTCCACCATATCGACGATTTGGCTCAGCACCGTGTCGGCGCCGACTCGCGTGGCCTCCATGACCAGGCTGCCGGTGCCGTTGATGGTCGCGCCGGTGAGTGGATCGCCCGGCGTTTTCTCCACGGGTACCGGCTCGCCCGTGATCATGCTCTCGTCGACGAAAGAGCGGCCTTCGACCGCCACGCCATCGACCGGCACCTTGTCGCCCGGCCGCACCCGCAGCCGGTCACCGAGTTGCACGTCGTCAAGCGGGATCTCTTCCTCCCGTCCGTCCTCGCGGACTACGAGTGCGGCCTTGGCCGCCATGTCGAGCAGCGCGCGGATTGCCCTGCCGGTGCCCTGGCGGGCGCGGAGTTCCATGAGCTGACCCAGAAGCACCAGCGTCACGATCACGGCCGCCGCCTCGAAATAGACCCCGACATGGCCCTCCGCGTCACGGAAGCCGTCGGGGAAGATGCCGGGCGCCAGTACGGCCACCATGCTGTAGAGCCAGGCGGCCATCACCCCCATCGCGATCAGGGAGAACATGTTGAGGTTCATCGTGCGGAACGAGGTCCAGCCGCGCGCGAGGAACGGCCACCCGCACCACAGCACCACCGGTGTGCCCAGCAGCACTTCAATCCAAAGTGCTCCGCGTTCGCTGAAAGCCTCACGCACGCCTCCGAAGCCCAGAAAGGGCCCCATCGCCAGGACCAGGAGCGGAATCGTCAACACCGCGCCGACGCGGAACCGCCGGGTGAAGTCCACCAGTTCAGGGTTCGGACCGTCCTCGGCCATCGCAGCGGACTCAAGCTCCAGACCCATGCCGCAGATCGGGCAGGATCCGGGCTGCGTCTGGCGCACGGACGGATGCATCGGGCAGGTATAGACCACACCCGCATGCCCGGCCGGAACCGTGTCATGGCTCCCGCTTTCGCCGCTGTCGTCAGGCTCTCGATGGGAGTGAGTCCCGTGGCCGTGGTCGGCATGCGCCACGGCCTCTTGCCCGGCGACCAGGTGCATGCCGCACTCCGGGCATTTCCCTGGCCGGTTCGAACGTACTTGGGGGTGCATGGGGCAGGTATGGATCACCACAGTCTCCGAGATGGACATGGCCCTCGTTGCCCTCGGGAAAACACGGTAGTCAGGATATCGCTGCCTGTCAACGGGTGTCGTAGACCTCGGGGTTGTGGATTGCGGTAACGTCCGGGTCCGATAGATGTCCTGCGGAGGGAACGAAGCGACCGGCGACGGACGGCTGGCCGGTCCACTTCGCTCCAGCACCCCGGCGGGGGCCTCGGCGAGTGAGATCCGCCCGGGCAACCTGCTGCGGCTTTCCGGACCAGGCGCTGATCTCCCTGTCGAATCGAGGGCCGCGTCCGTATCTCGTCAGGCTGCTCCTTGCTCAATCAATCCCGAAGTGTCAGGGTGAGAGGCGATACGGCCCCGGAGTTCAGCGCAGGGCGAGACCGGGAAGGAACCTCCGAACGACACCGGTTTCTGCGGGGGCGTGCTTAGGCGCGAATCCCGCTGTGCCTGACCGCGCGAGCGAGCGGCGGGGAGATGCGGGACCGGAGGGGTCTTCAGGGAGGCGGTCATGGCGGGCTTCGAGGAGGTTTCGATCGAGGCGCTGTTCCGCATCGACGGCGACAGCGCGCTGGTCACCGGGGCGGGCGGCGGGCTGGGACGAATCGCCGCGCTCGTGCTCGCCGGCGCGGGGGCGCATGTCGCTGTCACCGATATCGACGCGGCGGCGGCCGAGCGGGTCGCGGCGGAGATCCGCGATGCCGGCGGGACCGCCGAGCCCTGGCGGCTCGACGTCGCCGACCGCAAGCGCATCGACACCGTGATCGACGAGGCGGCCGAGCGGTTCGGCGGGCTTCACATCCTGATCAACAATGCCGGCATCATACGGCCCGGCCCGGCCGAGCAGTATCCCGACGAGGACTGGGACGAGGTGGTCGAGGTCAACATGACCGCCCCGTTCGTCTGCGCGCGCCGGGCGGCGAAGCACATGCTGGCCCGGGGGGAGGGGCGGATCGTCTCGATCGCCTCGATCATGGGGTTCCGGGCGAACCCGATGGTTCCCCACATCCCCTACCAGGCGACCAAGGGGGCGCTCGTCAACATGACCCGCGCGCTCGCCGTCGAATGGGCGGGCCGGGGGGTCCGGGTGAACGCCATCGCGCCGACCTTCTTCTACACCGAACTCGGCGCCGACCTGCGCCGGCGCCGGCCCGAGCTCGTGGACGAGATCGAGGCGCGCACGCCGCTCGGCCGGCTCGGCGAGCCCGAGGAAATCGCCGGCGGCATCCTCTACCTCGCGAGCCCCGCCTCCTCGATGGTGACCGGCCACACGCTGGCGATCGACGGCGGCTGGCTCTCGATCTAGCCTCCTGATTCGGGAGTTTTCATTCCACTCTCCCCTGGACGCCGAGCGTCATTCGGCGGAAGCGTTCGATGGCGGCCTTAAGCTCCGCGCTGAAGCGACGGCAGAGGGGGGCCGAATCCCGGTGGATTCGGGGTACTGAGGGATGACGGGGGCCTGGAGTTTTGTAGGGGCGTCGAGCTTCCCGAGGAAGAGAAGCTCGAAAGTGTCCGCCCGCGCCGGGCGTTACGGCGATGACGAATCGTCGGGTATTGCGGCGACGCGGCGTGCTGGATGGCGGACGTATTCGGAACCGGATGCGTCCTGCATGGCCCGAATGTCCCGGAAAATCTCCGCCACGTCGTAACCGAAGCGCGCCGTGTGCGCATCCCGCGCGGCCCGGACTCCGGCGATTATCGGGTCATCCATTTGCCCGCCCTCTAAGTCTATATGTGTCGGCCTGCTCCCGGCCAAATTTCATGATCCTTAGGGTTTTCCTCTATTCTTTTTATTGCGAAATCAGAAAGCTCCTTGTGCAATTTCTTGAGAGCATCCATACCTTTTCGTCCGCCGGAGTTGAATACTACTTTCGCATTTCCGCCTTTCGGGGGGCGCATCCAGTATTTGCGATCCCCATGGCAGAGATATTCGTCAAGATATGCCAAGAACTCACTGGAGCCATTCCACCCGTGACTGGCGATTATCCGGTCTACCACAACTCTATCTTCCGGCGTGAGACGCTCATAGGCGATGCTCGGTTTGTGTACCGATTTGGGTTCATTGTCGCCCGCTCTCGCCAGAACTTTGAATATCAACTCAAACGCGTAGCCTGCACACACGGTTGCTACGTTCAACTTGTTCGTGTGTGGATAACCTGCCCGCGGCAAAGGTTTTTGTGGGTTCCCAACGCTGCGCAGGTACAGCGCCTCCGCCGTTTTCATCCATATCTGCGCGTCGCCCCAGTCCAGTTTTAGCATTGCATATGTCCATCTTGGTTAAAGATTAGCTGACTGGATTGCCGCGTCCAGACGCATCATCCGTCAACATTAAAGTCCCCCGCAATCTTTCTCGCCGCGTCGGTGAAATGCCAGACTTCTTCCGGCTTTAGGGGACGCCTATGGATCACCAGTTCGTGGCAGGAGAGCCACTTCTTATCAATCATAGAACGACAATTTCTGAAATCTGTTCGAGCGAACCAAGTTCCACAAAAAACGGTTCTAGAAGAGTGCGCCCTCCTCTCTTGGGAAGCCAAGCAAACCGATATTCTTGTTGGTACCAAAATCGAAAATGCTTGGAAAAAATCAAATCAATATTTTTTTCTGTATGCAAATAAGGATCAATGTAATCAACGGACTGGTTCCAATCGAGCCAATCTGGAATTAGAGTTTGTACAGCATCCTGAAGTCGGGTGCTGAACGCGGCTGGTTCACGGATAATCACACACGAATCCGCTTTAAAATCATCAAATAACCTATAATCCAATGTGCTAGACACGCAATAGATATAATAATTTGTTTCCAGGCTAATAGTATTGGTTACTTCACCAATTGGCTTTACGTTTTTCGGTTCACCGGTTTTTTGATCCACGAATGTTATGGTTACTTCAGATCTAGGTATGACTCGATCAAATTTTAGTTCATCGTCATTTACGGCATAATTGAGAGAAGGGTCAGAATAGGAACTGGCCGGAGCGATTCTGATTCGTCCGTGTTCATATAATTCTTGCATGTGAGTACGTTTGCCGAACTTAATCAAGGTCTGTCCCGGATTAGGCATCTTGATCTTCTTTAAGGCTATTACTGACTTTGGCAAATCCGGGGCTGTAGGCTGTGGAAACGGCATATCTTCTGAAAGAGTCGGCAACTTATTTCCACGTGATTCATATTCTTCTAGTATGTGGGTGAATAGTATCATCCACCGTTTTCCGTCTGGCACTATTGGCAAAAACCCGATTTTTCCTTCCGACGTCAGTGTTGAGAAGTTGTTCATTACATCCTTTAGACGCTGCGCCAAAGCATCATCGCTTGAATCTCTCAAATATGGCCTTTGTCTGTACTGCAATCGCCAAGCTTCATGCCGTGGGGGAGTAGTTTTTTCGTCAGAGGTCATTCCAGTTTCCATTGCTTTCGGTTTATTGCATCCTGTCCGGCTGATCGGTCGGTTATAAAACCTTTGGAACCACCAACATCAATATCCCCGCAATCCGTCTTGCCGTGTCGGTGAAGTGCCGGACTTCTTCCGGCTTAAGGGGGCGTTCGAGGATGGTCTTCTCCCGGTAGGAGAGCCATTTCTTCAAGACCTGGTAGCCGCCGAGCTTGTAGTTCCAGACGGCGGCAGGGACGCCCCGCAAGAAGGCGCGCTCGTTCAGATACACGTCAAAGGTCGTCTCGCCGAGTATCGGCAAGGCGTCTCCAAGAGCCGAGCGTTCCTCATCCGTCCAGGCCCGCTCGACGGCGCGGCCCGCGCCGGGCATCACGGCGTCCCCCGATCCGAAATGACCCCATCCAGCCGTTACGGCGAAATCATCGTCCATCATTTGGCTCCCGCGCTCCGTGGCAGGAACGGCGACGGCGTTCATCTCCGGCCTCAAGGGAGCTTGGGTTACACCCGGAACGGGCGTCTCGGAGTCAAGCAACGCCGCGAGTTTGCGGCCCCGCGCGGCGGATTCGCCTAAAATCTCCGTAGCGTTTTCCGCTCCGCCGTTCGGCCAGCCGGGGAGTGGGATGCGTGGCCACTCCATCCGCAGCGCGCCCGCGTTGGCCGCCCGGTAGGCGGGGTCGTGCAGCGTGGCGAGGACGTGGTGGAACAAATCCTCGACGGATGAGCCGGCGCGCCGCAGATAGCCTTGCGCCGCTTCGGAGAGATTCGGGCGGCGTTCAGAGTTCGCCGCGTCCAAAGTGTCTGCGCGAAGCCATGTTGGGAACATCGCTGCTCCCCTTTCTATCAGGTGAAAAGATCCTAGGTGTGACGTGACGCATGCTTGCGGTTCCAATTCACCCTTCCGCAGGTGCTGTGCAGCAGATAACCACAGGTTGTTGTTGAACACGTGCGGCTGGTAGTCAGGTGCAGGAGCAGTCAGTAGACGCCGATCTGCCTCCCAATAAAGCCAGCGATTATCGAAGGGTCGGTAGGTCAGGCGGATGAAACCCTGCTCGTTTGGGCCGCCACGTGCGAGTAATGCCTCCCGAACCTTGCGTGCATCGGAGACTTTGAACGCCGATGAGTTTCTCATTGCTGCTGAATAGCGCTGGGTGACCTGCTCGTTACTCCACATAGGATCGAAATAGTCAGCGATTCGACGTCTCAGATGCTCTTCATCAATATCGACGAGAAATCGGTCGCGTCCTGTGTGGACTCCAGGAAACGAAATCGGGAACAAATCAGGTAAAGTAGGCCAGTCGAACCAGCCTTCGCTCACTTGCGTCGGCTTGAAGGGCAGACCGAGAGGCAGAACAGGTTCGACACTTTGATACAGGGCATCCGGCTCGGCTTCGGAGGTTTCCAGCAATTCCTCGCGCTTGGCCCTTCCCCACAGATGGCGAAAGGCGACCTCCTCTGCGGGGGCGTGATCCCGCTTGCGCACCAGCGTCGCAATGGCGGTTCCCACCTGAATGCCCACCGGGTCGCCGGGCGTCGAGAAGATGCTGGGATCCGGCGAGCCGTCGGGCGCGACCTTGCCCGTCTTGTATTTGTCCCCGTTCAGGCAGTCGATGCGCACCGCGTCAAAGGCTTCGAGGTAACGTTCGCGCATTCCGGGGAAGGAAAGCCCGTCCAGCCAGGAATAGTTGGAGATGAAGCACACCACACCTTGTCGGGTCTTCTCGACGATGCGCCTCTCTGCTATGCGGAAAAAGCGCACGTAAAGGTCGTTCAGTGCCCTTGAATCGGTGAGTCGAGATCTCTCTGGCCTCCGGTATGCTTCTAACAGTTCGTGTTCTTCATCTACAGCCACGCCTGCGAAGCCGTTGTAGGGCGGGTTGCCGAGAATCACGAGAACGGGCGTCTCTTGCTTCACACGCTCCGCGCGGTCGCGCTCTTCCTCCAACTCTGGGAAAGGGAGTGTAGAGTTCGCTCTGGGCTCCCAGCCGGTGAGCGCATTGGTGAGAAAGACGCCTGCGCGCTCCTCATCGGCCAGCGGCGCGCCGAGTTCATCCAGGGCGAGGCCGACCTGCAAGTGCGCGACGACGAATGGCGCGGGCATGATCTCGAAGCCGAACACGCGCTCGGTTGCCGCTTGCTTGACCCGCGCGCCCGCGAGCGCACCCAGCCCTTGCCCCGCGAGATTGTCGGCGATTCGCTTAAGCACTTCGGCAAGGTAGGCCCCCGTGCCGCAGCAGGGGTCAAGCACATAGACGTTCTCCGCCGCAAGACCGTCTGCGATTTCGAGGTCGTCTTTTAACGCCTTGTCCACGCGGGCGACCATGTAGCGCACGACCTCGTTCGGCGTGTACCAGACGCCGAGTTGCTTGCGCAGCGCGGGGTCGAAGGCTTCCAGAAACGGTTCGTAGAAATAGGGCACCGCCTCGCCCTCGTTGAAACGGGCGAAGAAGGCCTCCCTGTCCACGCGATCCAGCGCGGCGGCGGTCCAATTCAACACTTCGACCAGATCGAGCAGTTGCAGGCGGTTGGGGGCAGCGACCTCCTGAAAGAGCGCGGCGAGCACGGGCGCGCGCAGATGCCAGACCGCCGTGCGCCAGTCAAAAGTAGCGGCAGGCGAGGGCAATTGCCGCGCCCAGAGCACCCATGCGGAGAAGACGCCGTAGAAGAGCGTCTGCACCAGCGTCGAATGGAAAAACCGCGTTCCGCGATCACCCTCGAAACTGACGCCCAGGCCCTCTTCCAGCGCGCCCCGCAGCGCGGCCAGCGCGTCTCCGTCAGCGTCGATGCGCTCGACACGCGAGAGGCCGTCGCGGGCGTAGGAGGCCAGAAGCCACGCCAGGTCCTTCGGCTCCGCGATGGCCGCCTGATGCGAGAGTGCGCGGGTGAGGTATTCCGCCAGTCCGGCTCCCATGCTGCGGGCGAAAGCGCGGGGATGCTCCAAAAGCCGCTCGAATTCCTCCGCGCTATCCGCCAAACGGAAGGATTCGAGTTTTACAGGTCGGCCCGCCCGCTCGCCCAAGAGGAGGAAATCGCGCGTGTTCGTCACCAGCACGAGGCGGTAGCGATCCCAATAGCGGCTTACCTGATCGGAGTCCGCCGTGAGCCAAGCGTCGTCTCCTGCGGGCTTCACCTCCACCACGCCGCGCTCCGGCGTCTGGCCCGCGCGGGGTTCGCCCCTTTGCACCTGCCGCGCCGCGTAGAGGCCGAAGTCGGGACGGCCCGCGCCTTGATCCGCAAGTTCGGGAACGCAGAATGCCTTGGGCCTGAGCGCGCCGCCAACGGCTTTCAGCAGGTTGGCGAGGGCGGCGTGGTAGGAGAGTTCGCTCGTCGCCCCGCCCGATGCGCGGATATTTGCGAGGTCGGAGAAATATGCCTCCACCACCGCCGTCAAATTTCGGTTGACCGGACTCATGCGTTATCTTTTCGCCGATTGCGCGGGGAGAAGCAAGGGGGGATGGTGCTCGATTGACGAACCTTGCGGGCGGACACTCAGGTCCGCCCCTACGGTATAATTCGCCTCTAACACGAAAGGGCGGAGGCGGTCGAACTTCTCTTCCTCAGGAAACCCGACCCCCCTTCGAAAGGGAATTATTTACAATAGTGCCCTAAATTTTTATTTTTTAAGAAATCTCCAAATTCCGAAGCTATGATGGAAACTCCTTTGTGAGAGCTTTTGCAGTGTCATGACCAATTTCAGGGGCTACTCTCATTAAGTCTTCGTAAGTAATATCACATATACGAATTTTCTCTTTTCTTAGTTGTCTGACTTTTTCTGGCAAGTATCCATTTCCCATAAAACCTGAAACTAAATCAAAAGCTGCAATATATGCTTCTCCATTATTCCCAGACCCAAAAGATATATTCGGTTCAATTTGATATTGAAATCTTGTAGCAAGGCTTTCTTCAAGGACAATGGTGTTTCCTTCTTCAAAGCGAGGATCAAGCAAATGGATGCATTCATGTGCTAATTGCCATGCCGCTCTTTGGGGTTTGTTATTTTGCCATTCTTTAAGAGCTTCTTGGGTTAGTATGATTACGATACCCTGCGTATGACGATCATCAATTATAGTTGGGCTACATCTTCTTACCGCAAAGCATTTACTCAAATTGTAGCTTGTATCTCTAGTTCCATAAATAAGTTTAATTTCCTGTAAGTATTTATCTCTTTTCTTTCGAGCCCAATCATTAAAATCCTCGTCATGACAATATAAAATTGTTCCCATGTTTTTTACTTCCTCTTGATCTTGTACTTTTCTCGCAGTCTAGGTTGTGGTTCTTCGACTTCACTCACTTCAACGATACAACCTATATTATACAAGATTGTTATCCCCTAATTTAGCATCAATTTTTTGGGTAATTACGTAGCCTCCCTCCTCGGGATTGTTGAAAAATCCCTCATCACTCACGTTCGATTACGCATTTCCCCGCAATTGCCGTTATCCCCGCAATCCCGGAATCCGCTATCGTGCGCGCGGCGCGGGGGAGCATGGCCCGCATCAGACGGAATCGATCATCAGGAGAGGGAGCTGTCTCATGGAATCAGTCGTTGGGGTGAGAGTGAAGACGGCGATTTCGGAAGAACACGGGCGGACTCGTTCGAACTCCCCCTCTCCGGGGAATTTCGACACCCTCTACAAAAGCGTGAACCTGCTCTCCTCGCTCTGGTCCGATTATTTCGGAAAGGGGATTGACGCTCGTGGTTTCCAGGACAGCGCAGAAATGCAAATAATCATATTTCCCGTAAATATCGATAAATTCACGGGGTTTTTCGATAAATTTCTGAAAACCGTTTCCCGTCTAACTAGTTGTAATACAAATAGTTATCATACAAATTTGAGCGCCGCGCACTCAGATATAGCCGCAAAAAAAGTTTTTCGGCTCCACCGCATTTCCCCGCAACTGCCCGCATTTGCGCGCTATGCGCCGCCGGCCTCTATCTCTCCTTTGGGCGCGCCGCCGCCGCTCGGCGCATCCACGAAGGGCTTGAGCAGGTCGAGCGGCAAGGGGAAGACGATGGTCGAGTTGTTCTCGGTGGCGACTTCCGAGAGCGTCTGCAGGAAGCGGAGCTGGAGCGCGCCCGGGGCCGTGGCGATGGTGGCGGCGGCCTCGGAGAGCCGCTCGCTCGCCTGGTATTCGCCCTCGGCGTGGATGACCTTGGCGCGGCGCTCGCGCTCGGCCTCGGCCTGGCGGGCGATGGCGCGCTGCATCTCGCCGGGAAGGTCCACGTGCTTGAGCTCCACGTTGGTGACCTTGATGCCCCAGGGGTCGGTGGCGTGGTCGAGGAGCTCCTGGAGCTGGGTGTTGATCTTCTCGCGCTCCGAGAGCAGATCGTCGAGCTCCATCTGGCCGAGCACGCTCCGGAGCGTCGTCTGGCTCAACTGGCCCGTGGCGTAGAGGAAATCCTCCACCTCGATGACGGCGCGCTCGGGCGTCAGCACGCGGAAGTAGACCACGGCGTTCACCTTCACCGACACGTTGTCCTTCGTGACGATATCCTGCGGGGGCACGTCCATCGTCACCAGCCGCAGGCCCACGCGGGTCATGCGGTCGATCACCGGAAGCACGATGATGAGGCCGGGCCCTTTCGTGGAATGGAAGCGCCCCAGCCGGAAGATGACGCCGCGCTCGTATTCGTTCAGCACGCGGATGGCGCTCGCCAGGAACAGCAAGATGATGATGGCGGCGATTATCAAACTCCAATTCATTTATCCACCCTCCTTCTCGACGCGGAGCCTGAGGCCCTCCACAGAGACCACGCGGACTTTGTCCCCGACTTCCAGGGGTTCGCCTGAGTCCGCCATCCATATCTCGCCGTGCACCCGGACCTGGGCCGGCGACCCCTCCCCGGATAATGCGCTCACGACGCCGGACTGGTCGAGCATTCCCTCAGAACCCGAAACAGGCCGCGTCCGCTGGGCGCGAAAGCCCATCCCCACGAGCCAGACGAAGAAAAAGGCCGTTCCGGCGACCGCGGGCAGGATCACCTTCAGGCTGATTTGCAGGTAGGGGTCCGGCGAATCGATGAGCATGACCGAGCCGAGCGTCATGGCGATGATTCCGCCGATGGTCAGACCCCCGTAGCTGACCACCTGGATCTCCAGCAGAAACATGATGACGGCAAGTCCCATCAGGAGAAGCCCCACGTAGTTCACCGGCATGACCTTGAGGGCATAGAGCGCCAGGAGCAGGCTGATGGCCCCCACCACGCCGGGCAGTATGGAGCCGGGATTCGAAAGCTCGAAGAACAGCCCGTACATCCCCAGGAGCATCAGGATGTAGGCGATGTTGGGGTCGCTCAAAAGGGTGAGCACTTTCTGGCGCCAGCTTCGCTCGAGCACGATTTGCGCGGCGCCCCTGGTCGAGAGGGTGACGGTGTCGCCGCTCGCGAGTTTTATCTTTTTCCCGTCAACCGCCAGCAGCAGCGACCGCACGTCCGCCGCCACCAGGTCGATGACCTTTTGCTTCAGGGCTTCGGCCTCATCCACGGATATCGCCTCGCGGACCGCGCTCTCCGCCCACTCGGTATTGCGTCCGGTGCGAGAAGCCACCGCCCGCGCGAATGCGGCCACGTCGTTCATCGCCTTCTTGCGCATATCGCCCTGAATCTGCTTCCCCCCGCCCGAAACGGGGGAGGCGGCGCCGATGTTCGTGCCCGGCGCCATGGCGGCGATGTGGGCCGACATGGTGATGAACGTGCCGGCGGAGGCGGCCCGCGCGCCCCCCGGAGCGACGTATACCGCCACGGGAACGCTCGCGCCGAAAATCGCCTTCACGATATCGCGCGTGCTGGTCACCAGACCGCCGGGGGTATCGAGGCGAATGACGAGAAGCTGCGCCCCCCTCCTGGCAGCCTCCTCGATACCGAATGCGATGTACTCGGAAGTGCCCGGCGATATGGCGTCGGCCACGTCCAGCACCAAGACGGGAGGCGTCTTCTGCGCGGCGGTGGCATGGTAGAGCGTCAGCATCGCTCCGGCCGTCACCAGAGTGAGCAGAACCGCCAAATGAATTCGTTTGTAGAGCTTCCTTCGCATCCCATACCTCAAAAGCGGCTGGAACATTGGGCGCATCTTAACACAAAGTGGTACGTTGGTATCGCCCTCTGCCCCAAGCCGTTATTCATCCAGTTCGAGCAACACCTCATCCACGATGCCCACGGCCGTATCGACCTGTTTTTTATCGATAATCAGAGGAGGCAAAAACGCCAGGACGTTCCCGTGGTGTCCACCCGGATAGATAAGAAGGCCCTTTTTCAGGGCCATGGCACTCGCCTTCTTGGCGACGCTCAAGGGTTCGCGCGTCGTCCGATCGGAAACCAACTCGGCCGCTACCATCAGCCCGCGCCCGCGAACCTCGCCGACGATGGAATGTCGCTCGGAGAGTTCCTCGAGCCTTCTCAGGAAATAAGAACCCATCTCCAGGGAGCGTTCGGCGAGGTTTTCCTCCTCATACACCTCGATGGAAGCCAGGCCGGCGGCGCACGCCATGACGTTTCCCGCATAGGTGCTGCTCTCGGTCCCGGGATTCGAGGCGTCGGCTATCTCTTTTTTCGCAACGCAGGCGGCGAGGGGCAAGCCGCCCGAAATCGATTTTCCCATCACGGTCAGATCGGGCTCGACGTCTTCATATTGGTAGGCGAACATTTTTCCCGTACGGCAAAACCCGCTCATCACCTCATCGATGATGAGAAAGACCCCGTGACGGTCGCATACCTCGCGAAGCGCCTTCAAAAATCCGATGGGGGCCGGAATCATGCCGCCGTTTCCCTGAACCGGCTCGATGATGACGGCCGCCACCTCACCCCAGCCGCTCACGGGATTATCGAGAAACTCGTTGATGTAGCGAATCGTCCCCTCGGCGCATTTTTCCGGGCCATCACCGAAGGGGTTACGATAGGGGTATGGATATGGGATGTGATGAATACCCGGAACGAGCGTCCCCAGCCCTTCGCGCTGGTTTTTCCTGCCCATCAGGGCCACGGCGCCCAGGGTTCTGCCGTGGAACGCGCCCGTGAAGGCGACGATTTCATCGCGCCCCGTCGCCCGGCGGGCCATCTTGAGAGCGATTTCGGCCGCTTCGCTGCCCGAGGAGCCGAGGATCATGCTTTTTGGTGTGGCACCAGAATGAAGGGAGAGAACTTTGTCGAATAGTTCGTTCCGCACTTTTGAGCCCAGCGACATGGCCTGGTGTACCTCTCCGGCCTGTCGTCGCAACGCCGAGACGACCCTGGGATGGCAATGACCCGCGTTCAGAGAACCGAAACCGGCGACAAAATCCAGAAAGAAATTGCCGTCGACGTCCTCGATCACCGCCCCTTGCGCACGCTCGACCACGACGGTTTCGGGGCTCATACCGAAGCTGAGGGCAGCGCGGCTCTCCGCCTTCCTTAAGCGTTCAAGTTCCGCCCGGGTTTTGGGACCGGGGTGGGGAACCACGAATTTCGGCGCTTCCAATGGGAAACCCTCCTCGTTATTCGGCCATATCTCCGCCATGTTCAGAAAAACATGAAGACCCCGCGGCACATTTCGTGTATATGCGCTCCGGAGCGTGTCTTTCATCCGTGAATGTTATAAACTCTAGCGCAAATGCAAACCACCCACACCTTACGGATATCGAGGCCCTTGTGAACCAAGACTCTGCTCCCAAAAAGATATATTACGGCTGGTACATTCTCGCCGGCTGTTTCTTCATGATGTTCCTGGGTCTGGCGACCAGAAATTCATTCGGTCTTTTCCTGAAACCGATGATTGCGGATTTCAACATCAGCCGCGCTTCATTGTCTCTTCCCTTTTCTCTTTGTCTGATTCTCTACGGCGCGTCCCAACCATTGGGCGGGCTCATGATGCGCCGCTGGGACCCCAAAACGGTCATCATCTGGGGGTCGGCATTAACGACTATCGCCATGCTGGGAATCTACTATGTCGACTCCCTGTGGGGCGTCTATCTGTTTTTCGGCATTTTGCTGGGAATGGGAGGTATCGGCAACAGCGTGACCGCCTTCACCCCCCTGGTGTCGAACTGGTTCCCGGACAGGCGTGGGCTGGGCATGTCCATCATCAGCGCAGGCTCGAGCATGGGCCAGCTCATTTTGCTTCCCGTCTTCGCGTATATGATCGGCTATCTGGACTGGAGAATGACCTCGTTCGTCATCGGCGTCATTTTCGTGTTCACCCTGATGCCCATATCGATCTTCCTCATCAAAAACGCTCCCACGTCCAGGGACGTCCCCCCGAGCGCGCCCACGTCCGGCAACGGCGTCAAGATGGTCGTCCCCTACGATGTGCACTGGGTGCAGTGCCTTCCCAAGATGCCGTTCGTCCTCCTGCTCACGAGCTTTTTCACCTGCGGCTTCACCGTAACGGTCGTCTCCGTCCACTGGGTTCCGTTTGCGACGGACGTCGGATTTTCCGCAGCCGTCGCGGCCACTTCCTTCGCCCTGGGCGGCGGACTCAACACCGTGGGCGTTCTGGCAGTCGGCCCGCTATCGGACAAAATCGGCAGAAAAATCCCCTTGAGCCTGATCTACGCCTTCCGGGGGCTCGGGTTCATCCTGTTCATTTTCTTCAAGAACGATTTCACCGTATGGGCCACGCCGATGATGATCGGCCTCTCCTGGATTGCGACCGTCCCGCTCACCTCTGCGTTGACGGGGGATTTCTTCGGCTCCAGAAATGTGGCGATTCTCTTCGGACTCATTACGTTCAGCCACCAGCTCGGCTCGGGCCTGAGCGCCTGGCTGAGCGGATATATCTATGACGTGACGGGCAGCTACAACCTCGCGTTCGCGCTGGCGGCCTACCTTTGTTTCCAGGCGGCCGTGCTCGTCTCTTTCATCAACGAAAAAGAGGTCCGCGTCCCGCAAGTGGCCACGACGTAGCACGGAATGAATGGAATCCGAAAACCCCATACCGTGATATGAACGTGCGAATTTGCCACCAGGAGAAGCCTCTGCAATAATCCTTTTCTTTCGGGCGAGGCCGGGCTTCGCCTTTTGCTTTTGGTGAAGAGATGGACTGCAACTGCTGGTTCCAATGTATAAATCCCGAATGCGGGGCAACATACTCCATTTTTGACTCCGTTTATCAGTGCCGCGAATGTGACAGCCTCCTCGACGTCACGCACGACCTGGAAACCCTGCGCATGAGAAGCGCGTCGGAGTGGCGCCATCTGTTCGACGACCGCTACCAGCGCAACATATGGCCGTACGGCAGTGGTGTGTGGGGCAAGAAAGAGTGGGTTTGCCCGCTGATAGACGATGAGAACATCATCTCGTTCTATGAAGGGGGGACGAACCTTTTCTGGGCGAATCGCCTGGGGCGCGAACTCGGAATCGCCGAGTTGTGGATCAAGCAATGCGGAAACAGTCACACCGGCTCTTTCAAGGATCTTGGTATGACGGTCCTCGTGTCCGCCGCCCAGCAGATGATAGCCGACGGGAAAAAACTCCGCGCCGTCGCCTGCGCGTCGACGGGCGATACTTCCGCCGCGCTGGCTGCGTACGCAGCGGCGGCCGATATCCCGGCAATCGTTTTTCTGCCGCGCGAGAAAGTATCTGTTGCGCAACTCATTCAACCCATCACGAACGGCGCCATGGTGCTCGCCATCGACACGGATTTCGACGGATGCATGCGGATCGTGCGACAGGTGTGCGAAGAACAGGGGATATACCTCGCCAACAGCATGAATTCGCTTCGGATAGAGGGACAAAAAACCATCAGCATAGAACTCGTTCAACAGTTCGATTGGGAGGTTCCCGACTTAATCATCATACCTGGCGGCAACCTGGGAAACGTGAGCGCACTGGGCAAGGGTTTCATGCAGATGCGCGATTTGGGGCTCATCGACAAACTGCCCCGTATCGTTTGCGCCCAGACGGAAAAGGCCAATCCTCTGTACCGAAGTTTCATGACAGGCTTCCAGGAATTCCACTCCATCGAGGCCGAACCGACGTTGGCGACGGCCATCCAAATCGGAAATCCGGTGAGCATCGAGAGAGCCATAAGGACCCTGAAAGCATTCGAAGGTTCCGTGGAGCAGGCGAGCGAGGAGGAGTTGGCGAACGCCGCCGCGCGCGCGGACAGAACCGGAATGTACAACTGTCCCCAAACCGGCGTGGCCCTGGCCGCTCTTGAAAAAATAATCGCGCGCGGAGAAATCAACCCCCAAGACCGGGTGGTCGTCATCTCTACGGCTCATGGACTGAAATTCACCGAATTCAAAGTCAATTATCATCAAAAAGCGATTCCGGGCGTCGACAGCCGTTTCGCCAATACTCCCATCGAGCTCCCTGAAGACATCGACATGGTTCGAGGCGCCATCGAAAAGAGACTCGGCGCATTGTCCGTAAGCTAGCGTCCGCTCGATTTTCATTGTTTCGCTCTGCCGATGAAACAGGAGTTGAGTTCAGTGTCGAAAAACATGAGAAGAGACGAGCGAAAACAGACGAAGAAGTCACTTGCGCCGCCTATCTTCCAGACTGCGACGTTCACCTTCGACAGCTCTGACGATCTGGAAGCTTTCCACAGCAGCGAGACGGACGCGTTTTTCTATACGCGATACGGAAACCCGACCAACGAGGCCGCCGAACGCAGACTCGCTCTCCAAGAAGGCGCGGAAGCCTCCCTACTCTACGCCAGCGGCATGGCGGCCGTCTCTTCGGTATTCCTCTCGCTCCTGGCGCCGAATGCGCGAATCGTCATCCCTCAGGAGAGCTACAGACACACGAGGGACATCGCAGAGGGCCTCCTCACCCGCTACGGGGTACGCGTCGAAATTCCGGTGGAGAATACAGCGGAATCCCTCGAAACCCTCCCGGAGGGGCCGGTTCGCGTGTTGTTCGCAGAAATTCCCTCGAACCCCACGCTCCGCATACCGGATATCGAAAAAATGGCTGAATGGGCTCAAAACAGAAGAGCCAGATTCGTCGTGGACTCGACCATCGCATCTCCCGCCTTGTTTCGCCCGTTGGAGCACGGAGCCGATTTAGCGGTTCAGAGCGCGACGAAATACATCGGCGGCCACAACGATGTCGTAGCGGGTGCGGTTTCGGGGAATCTGGATATCATCGAGGCGCTGCGCGAACAACAAGCATTGCTAGGCTCCATTCTCGGGCCGCAGGAGGCGTTTTTGGTGGAGAGGGGCCTCAAAACGCTCGAATTGCGCGTTCGGCGCATCAGCGACACGGCTCTCAAGCTTGCCGAATTTCTCGTGGGCCACTCCGGGGTTTCCCGTGTTCATTACCCCGGTCTGGAGTCCCACCCGGATCATCGCAGAGCCCAAAAATATATGTCGGCGTTCGGTGGGATAATCAGCTTTGAGCTTGATGGCAATCACGAAAAAGCCGACGAGTTAGTGAACACCCTTCAAATTCCTGTACTCGCCCCCGGATTCGGTGGAACGGAAAGTCAGGTGGAGCATCACGTGAAGATGGCATATGCGGACATCGGGATAGAAGGCGCGGAGAATCGGGGCGTTCCTGCCGGACTGGTTCGATATTCGGTGGGACTCGAGGATTTCGAGGTGTTGAGAGACGACCTCGGCGAGGGACTCAAAAAACTATAGAGTTAACTTTTGCCGCCCATTGCGCGCTTCGGGGCCTGCTTCGTAAGCCAGCGGGTGCGCACCCACATTTTTTTTCCAGACCAGCGCCCCGATCTGACCTCCACTTGCGTGAAACCACGTCGGTCACCGGAAACAACAGCTACGCGTGTTCCCGGTTTGAGTCTGTAGCGATAACGGGAGCCGCGCGGCTCATCATAGCCTCCGGCATAACTCAGCGAGAACCCCCGATATGTACGGCGGATGTATCTGGTACCCACATACGTTTCGCTTTGATTGGCAGGTTTTACAGCGGATTCTTTTTTGCGCTCCGGCTTTGGAAAAACCACCGACGCCTTAGGCTTCGCCTTCAATTCCTTCACCGTTTTCTCAACATTCGATACCGTATCTCGAAGCTGCAATTTGAACTCGTTCAATGACTTCCCATGATTCGCCAAAATTTGCGTGTGCGCGAGAAGTTGGCCGCGGATCGACTCGACTTCTTTTTTCCCTTGCGCTTGATCCTCCTGGTAGTCGGCTTGCAACACCACCAGGCTGCAACCGGAAAGCACCGCCATCAAACCGCCGATAAACATCATGCGAAATGCAAGAAGCTTTACACCCGGTGATTTGATTTTCCGCTCAGGCACCCAGTTCATACCGGATACCATCCTTCGATAGGCGGCATCACGACCAATTCGCTACTCAACTCGACGACCCCATCGTATTCTCTGGCAATGGATTCGGCCAATTCTTTTTCTTCATCGCTGTTGACGCGCCCGTGCAAGAATAGTTCTCCCGGCCCGAGACACTCTACGACAATGCCACTCGCATCGATTCGCTCATCCGTCATGATTGTTGCTTTGATCTTTTGCGCAAAAGCCAGATTCTGGAGCTTTTGAGATTCCGATGGTTCGAATTGGGAAAAATTTTCACTTTTCAATATGTTCACCAGCAAACGCACTGACATATCCTCACTGAACAACCCGGTGTTCAATATGATATCGAAGTGACTTGGCTCTCCCCACCTGACATCGAAAAAATGTCGCGTATAGGCCATTCTTTCATCATCGTTGTGACGTATGAACTGCTCCGCCATGGATGGGGTAATCCCCTCGTTCTTCACCAGTGTCCGTTGGCGATAATCTCTAGGCGCCACGATGCGGGCCCGGAAAACGCCCTCGATTCCCTCAAGGAGGATATGGGAGCCGCGGCCCAATATGACGAAATTATTTTTCAAGGCCGATTCATAAACGATGGCGCGCATGATATCGAGGTACACGAGTTGCCTGTCCCGGAAAAAGCGGTCTATCAGACCGGGCTTCCTCTCATCCACTTGTTCGAGTTCGGCTCGAACATAACCATATGTTTGGGCCGCATCCGCAAATCCGTCGTTATCCAAAAGGGCCCATCCCAACTCTTGAGCCACTTTCTTCCCAATAGCGTCACCACCGCTTCCAAGCTCTCTCGAAATTGTCAGGATACCCATTTCACAGCCCTCCAAACTAAGAGTGGCGACTACTAACCAACCAGATGGGGCGAATCACTCCTTACAACTCTTTCATATCATTTGTTTCCAACCATCTTATCCAACAAGCTTTCTCATGGTCGAACAAGTGCTTGGTTGCTCAACCCCATGAAGGTGCGGCGAGTATGAATATTTATCCGATCGTATTCGGGCATCATTTGCGGCTCGCTCTTTTGAATTTTTCCAATTGCAGACGAAAATAGCGATTTCCGGGGTCTAATTCAATCGCTCTTTGAATGAGCGGAAGCGCTTTCACCGATTCTCCGTTGCGAAAAAATAACTCCGCCAGTGTATCGAGATACGCCGGCGTATCGGGCTGGAGTTCCAGCGAGCGCTTCGAAAGCTTGATCGCGTGTACCAAACTTTCCTTATCCTTCCTGTGAAACCACGCCAACCGATTCATCGCCGGCGCTGAATTCTTATCTATCTCCAGCACTTGCATGAACACCTTCTTCGATTCTTCAGGCTTCCCGGTTTCCCAAAGGAAAATGCCAAGCTCCACTAAAACGCGAGACGAACGGGGATTTTTCTCCAATAAATCCAGAAGTATTTTATGAGCGATTTTTTTCCGCTTCCTCGACTTGTGAAGATTGGCGATGCGAATTTTCATCTCGATGTTGTTCAAGTCCAGTTGGCCCGCTTTTTCATAAAGCGCGATCGCATCCTTATCTCGACCCTTGGATGCCAAAAGAGCGCCCAAACGTATATATCCATCCAGCCAATCGGGCGATAAAGAAACAACTTTCTCATAAGCGCGTATTGCTTCGTCCCTGCGGTTCATTTGAACTAGGGCGGCGCCCAACAAGAAATGGAACCTCACATTATCCGGTGTTTTTTCGATGGCGCCTCTGAGCAAGTCTACAGCCCTCGCCGGTTCTTTTCCGGATATGAAGCGCTCTGCATTGATTAAAACCTGGGTCGGGTCCAAAACCTCTTGCGCAGGCTCGGCCGATTCGGGCCGTACTGCTCTGACACGCGACTCAACAATCTGAAGCCGTCTTTTCAGAACAATGTCCTCGGGTTCACGAAGATAAGCCTCTCTGTATATTTCCAGCGCTTTTGAGAGTTGCCCACTGCGAACATACAAATCGCCAAGCAAGATCATTCCCTCGATATGCCTCGGAGTGCGTTGGAGCAAAGATTGAATTTCACGTATGGCCTCCGCCGTATGATTTTGCTGCGCCAGAATTTTCGCCAAGCGGTACCTGGTCACACTCTGGCGGCTTCCCTTGAACTTCAAAGCTTTTCTCAGACTGGCTACAGCCTTATCGAATTCTCCTTTACTTTCGTGCCGAGCCGCTTCTGCAATGTATCTTCTCTGTTGTTCTTCGAGCTTAAGTTTCAGGTTTTTCGACTGGCCGGACTCCAGCCATTCACCTACTCTCGCTTCCCAAATCGCGTCGAGGCGTTTCCAGATATTGCGCAAGTAATCCGGAGATTCGCGAGAAATCGCCGTGGTGGCAACACCAGCGGCCAGAAACAGCACCAAGCCCGCCGCAATTTGCAGACGCCTTTTCGAAACTATCGCCTTGGGCGCCGGCGTCGGGACAACATCAGGCATGATCATTCTGCCCTCGAACTTCGCCTCCGGATCTATATGTATTTTGGGAGCTGTCACATTCCCTTCGTGAGAGCATCCGGCCTTGAGTTCAACACGATCCGCCACAAATATAGAACCTTTGGTACGGCCGTGATTCACTAATTCGCCCGTATAGATCTCGCCCTCGGCTTTTCCCGCCTCCGCAATCTCGAGATGCCCGTCGCCATGGAGTTCTCCTTTGAACTCGCCTTCCATCAAAACTTTCCCTGCAAACCGCAGTGAGCCTTCCAAGCGCACATTCGCACCTATGAAAGAGAGATTCGACCGGGGCCTGGCATAGAGTCGTTGCTGTTGCACAGGTTCTTCTCATGAAATCGCGAGCGAAAAGTTTCAATCAATCCATATGACTCATATCTTACCAAAATGTTCAAAAATTACGCCAATCCATATTTTCCGCCAAATTCAGGACCCTCCATCACAAGGAAACTTGTAATTTCCCGACCTCGGCCACCATTGATGATACAGTGACCCGAGTGCGCCGCGGCAAGAATGCTCCAGAACCCATAGAGAAAAGAAGGGGAGTGAAACCGATGATGCAATGGTGAACAAATTTCTTGAAATATTATTGTGCGCCGAGACGTGCAGAATCTATTGCGTGCAAAGAGATGAGAAGAGAATGGAGGTCCTCGATATCCATCATGTTTGGGCCATCGGATAATGCCTCATCCGGCCTTGGGTGACATTCGATAAAAAATGCGTCGACGCCCACGGCAGCGGCGGCCCGAGAGAGATGAGGAACCATGCTCCTATCCCCTCCCGAACTTTCACCGAGTCCACCCGGCGACTGAACACTGTGCGTCGCATCGAAAACGACAGGATATCCCGATTCGCGCATCTTCACGAGCGAACGCATGTCCGAAACCAGGTTGTTGTAGCCGAAGCTGGTTCCCCTTTCGGTAAGAAGTATTTGCCGGCAATCCACTTCCTCAAGCTTTCCCACGACGTTTTTCATGTCCTCGGGAGCCATGAACTGCCCTTTTTTGACATTCACGGGCTTCCCGGTTCTTCCCGCGGCATGCAGGAGGTCCGTCTGGCGGCATAAGAAAGCGGGAATTTGAAGCGCGTCCAGTACATGTGCTGCGCTTTCGGCTTCTTCGGAGCTATGAACGTCCGACATCACCGGAAGTCCTGTCTCGCGTCTTACCATATCGAGTATTTTCAAACCCTTCTCGATGCCGGGTCCGCGCGGTGATTTTCCTGAACTGCGATTCGCTTTGTCATAAGAAGCCTTAAAAACTCCACCAATACCGCATTTTTCAGTCGCTTCCCTTACTTTTTCAGCACATTTTCTGGTTAATTCTTCACTTTCAATCACACAAGGCCCTGCGATGACGCATATCGCTCCCTGCTCTCCGAAGGCGACATCACCAATTCTTACTATTTTTTCCGCCATTGTTATCTTTTCCAGACTTCATGCCGTATGAACGGTATGAGAGAACGCATCAGGGGAACAACTCTCCGCTCGCCTTTTTAGCGGCGGCGATGAACCCGTGAAACAAAGGATGCGGAGCGTAGGGCGCACTCTTGAATTCGGGGTGGAACTGGCATCCGATAAAATAGGGATGCCCCGGCAGCTCAATCATCTCCACTAGATTCTCATCTGGAGAAAGACCGCTGAAGCGAAGCCCGCTTTCTTCCAGAGCCTCGCGGTAAGAATTGTTCACCTCATAACGATGCCGGTGCCGCTCCTCGAATTGCGATACTCCGCCATATATTTCCGACGCCAGGGAACCGGGCATTAATATCCCGGGATAGGCGCCTAGCCGCATCGTGCCCCCCATGTTCACGCCCTGCTGATCCGGCATGAGATCAACCACGGGATGAGGCGTCTCGTTCGAGAACTCCGAACTATTCGCTGCTTCGAAACCACAAATGTTTCTCGAATACTCCACGATCGCGCACTGCATGCCCAAACAAATGCCGAAAAAAGGAACCAGTCGCTCGCGCGCATACTTAACGGCGGCGATTTTACCTTCTATCCCCCGCTCTCCGAATCCTCCCGGAATCAGGATTCCGTGCGCCTGTGAGAGCAATTGAGCACTCTCGCGCTTTTCTATCTCTTCGCTGTCCACATACTGCAGGTTCACCTGAACGTCGTTTCCGAAGCCCGCGTGACTCAAGGCTTCGGACAAGGACTTGTAAGACTCCTTGAGGTCCACGTATTTCCCGACGATGGCAATGTTGCAGCTGATTTTGGGTTCTCGCTCCTTGCGGGAGATCTCCTCCCAAACGCTCAGATCGGGCATTTGCCGCGCTTTGTCGAGTTTGAGCAAATCCACCACAATCCGATCCAGTCCTTCTTCGTTGAACCTCAAGGGAACCTCATAGATGCAGTCCACGTCAATCGCCGTGATCACGGCGCTGGGAGGCACGTTGCAAAACAAGGAAATTTTCCGCTTCACGTCCTCTTCGAGAGGCATTTCCGTTCTGCACAACAGGATATCCGGCTGAATACCGATTTCGCGAAGCTTCATGACGGAGTGCTGCGTCGGCTTGGTCTTCAATTCCTCGGAAGTCTTGATGTAGGGCACCAGCGTCACGTGGATGTGAATGACGTGCCCGGGTTCACGGTCGAATCGAAACTGGCGGATCGCCTCCAGAAAAGGAAGACTCTCGATGTCGCCCACCGTTCCTCCGATCTCGCAAATCACGACGTCCTCACCATTATCCACATAGCGGATGCAGCGTTTGATTTCATCGGTAATATGGGGAATCACCTGGACGGTCCCGCCCAGATAATCGCCTACGCGCTCTTTCGTGATGACGTTGTAGTAGATGCGGCCCGCCGTGTAGTTGTTTTCTTTTTTCATCCGCGCATGGGTAAACCGCTCATAATGGCCCAGATCGAGATCCGTCTCCGCCCCGTCATCGGTCACGAACACTTCTCCGTGCTGGAAGGGACTCATCGTTCCCGGATCAATGTTCAGGTAGGGGTCCAGTTTCTGAATGTTCACCCGCAGATCACGGGCTTCCAGGAGAGCGCCGATGGATGCGGAAGCGAGACCCTTGCCCAGAGAGCTCAAAACGCCTCCCGTTACGAAGATATACTTGGCCACCTGCCCTTTTCCTCCTCGAGCGCACTGCGCATAACCTCATCTCCCAGCAGACGCTCCCGATCCTCGGGGCGGTCTACTCCTCCCGCATCTCTATTGATCTCCACAACACGAATCGCCAACCCATTCTCAAGCGCGCGAAGCTGCTCCAATCGCTCCAATTCCTCCAGCGGGGATGGCCCCAGCCCGGTAAATCGCAACAGACTTTCTTTTCTGAAAGCGTAAAACCCAAGATGTTTCAACGGTTTTGGAGATATCATCTCCCAATTTCCCAGGATTTCCCCATACGCCTTGTCCTCTCCGGAGAGAACATCCCTCGAATATGGTATGGGTGCCCGAGAAAAATAAAGCGCATTCCCGTTCTCGCCTCTCGCCACCTTCACGGCGTTCGGGTCCAGAAATTCCTCGGGCGAAACGAAGGCCACCGCCAGGGTCGACATTTCCAATCCGCATTCATCGATCAAAGGCTGGATGCCGGCGTCGATGTCATCAGGATGAATCAGGGGTTCGTCCCCCTGTATATTGACGACCACGTCCGCATCTTCTCCGGCGGCGACCTCGGCCACCCTGTCCGTTCCGCTGGCGTGGTCATCGCGCGTCATCCGCACGTTTCCGCCGAACCCGCGCACCGCATCGGCGATTCGCTCATCATCGGTGGCGATGCAGACGTAGTCGATCAGAACTGACCTCGACGCGCGTCTGTACACATATTCAATCATGGGATGCCCGCGCAATAAAGTCAGCGGCTTTCCCGGAAAGCGTGTAGAGCCCCAACGGGCGGGTATGACGGCGATGATCCGGATGCCGCTCATTCTCTCCACCCATGACGCCGTCTAATACGCATTTTTGTTTATCAGTCCCTTCCAGAGGGTGAGCCATAATATCTTGAAATCGAGACCCAGTGACCAGTTCTCGATATAGTGTAAATCGAATTCGATTCTTTTTTCTATCGACGTGTTTCCGCGCCATCCATTCACCTGCGCCCAACCCGTTATCCCGGATTTCATCTTGTGACGCAGCATGTAATCGGGAAAGGACGCTCGGAATTTCTCCACGAAAACCGGACGCTCGGGCCTTGGACCCACGAGGCTCATTTCACCGCGCAACACGTTGAACAACTGCGGCAACTCATCGAGACTTGTTTTTCTGAGGAAAGCGCCGAACCGGGTGCGCCGCTCATCCTCATTCATCGTCCAGACCGCTCCTGACTCCTTCTCCGCATCCACCCTCATGGAGCGAAACTTGTACATGCGAAACCGCACGCCGTCCAGGCCCATTCTCTCCTGGTGATACAGAACGGGGCCCCGGCTCGTCCACTTCACCATGAGCGCAATGACCACCATGAACGGACTCAAAACGAGCAAGGCCAAAACTCCCAGAAAATAATCCACCATTACTTTCACCCATTGATTCCAGCCCAGAAGGGGTGTCTGTGACAACAGGATCACAGGCAAACCGTCGAGTTCCTCGATCCCGGCGTTCAGCCGCATGTGTTCAACAATATCGGGCACCAGGCGGACATCGACGCTCGAGTCCGCCAGAGCGTTTAGCAACTCCTCCTGCGCGGCGTACGAATTCGGGGGAAACGCAACGTATATTTCATGGATTCTCTCGCGTGCCACGACTTCACGCACCTCCTCCAACGTCCCCAGCACGGACGCGTCTTCTGCGGTATCACCCTCGCAGAGGTATCCCACGACCTGAAAACCAAGATATCGATACATCTCCAAATGAGCGGCAACCCTCCGGGCAATAGGCGTTGTTCCTGCGATGAGGATACGCCGCATATCCATACCCCGCCGCCTCAAGCGTCGAATAAAGGACCAGACCAGACGCCGGACCGAGAAAAGAAAAACAGGCCCAAGCACAATGAAAAGAACAACCAACAATCGGCTGTAGCTTTGTTGGCGATAGAAAAACGTGAAGAAGGCAAACAACAGTACCGTCCAGACAAACGTGCCGGTGAGCCGAATGACCTCTTGAGTATGATGAAGACCGGCCCGGTACTGGTACAAACGCGTAATGCCCGAAGCGATGAGCCAAATGAGCAATATCAAGAAAAGCGAAGCGAGATAAACAATGAAATCGGGATATCCGGAGGGAACGGGAACTATTTCCGCGACGAAACGAAACCAATACGCCATGAACCAGGCCGCAATCAGCGCGATGACGTCTCCCCCTAATAGAAAAAGCACGTTCAATTGGCCGTATCTGCGCAACACGACATGATGTTCCTTGTCGGGTCTGGCCAAAAGTTCCTCGTGCAAGGCGCCGTCAAGCAACCTTATCTTATCACTATTACTCTATTGCTCAGTATGTTTCACCCGATTTTTCCAAGCGTTCGCGGTGATTCAGCCAACCCCTCCGGAAACGCTCCGCTGCCGCTTTCTTGAAATTCTCACGAGCGAATCGCTTCGCCTGCCTGCGCGCGGCCTCAGGCGAGAACTGATCTTCCATTTTCTCGAACGCCACGACGGCTTCTTCGATATCTGCCGGCTCCGAACCGGAGAAAAACATTCCCGTAGGCGCAGCTTCCCCATCCCCTGCCTCATTCCACGGGATGAAACCCGGCGGCGCTTCATATTCCTGCGCATTCATACCCACGACGGTCTCGAGCGCGCCGCCCGCGCCCAGGGCGAGAACCGGACGGCCGCACGCCTGCGCCTCGAGCGGAGTGATGCCGAAGTCCTCCTCGCCCGGCAGGATGAAGGCGCGGCATCCGGCGTAAAGCCGACGGATGGTTTCATCATCCTGGTGGCCCAAAAACTCCACGTTCGGTTTTCCCAATGCGCGAATGCGGTCGAAATCCTGACCCTCTCCCACCACCTTGAGCGGACGGCCCAGCCGCCCGAAGGCCTCGACTGCCGCATCGACACGCTTATAGGGTGCGAACGCCGTCACCATAAGGTAGTAATCCGATACGCGCTCGTTTCGGGAGCGGTAGAACTCCGTATCCACCGGCGGGTAGATCACCTCCGCCTGCCTGCCGTAGTAGTCGCGGATACGCTCCGCCACCGTATGGCTGTTGGCGATAAAATCGTGCACTCCCCTGTTGGCTTCGTTGTCCCATCTTCTCAGGTACTCGACGACGCGGGGAAAGAACCATCTGGCCACGCCATCCAGACACGCGAGATATTCCTTGTATCCGCTCCAGGCGTAGCGCATGGGCGTATGGCAATAGCTGAGGTGGTAGGTTCCATAATCTCCCCTTGCTCCTTTCGCAACGCAATGCGAACTCGACAAAATGAAATCGTACTCCTTGAGGGAGAACATCCGAACCGCCGTCGGCATGAGGGGAAGCATATAACGATAGCGCCGCCTGGCGCCGGGAATCCGCTGCAAGGGGCTGGTATGGATGCGATGCCGCTCGATGGCCTCAGAAACCGAACCCGGCTGGTGAAACAGCGTGAAGATATCCGCCTCCGGGTATATCTCGCAAAACACCTCGAGGCATTTCTCCCCGCCTCTCATACCCGTGAGCCAATCGTGCACGATCGCTACCCGCATGTCTGCCCCTGAACTCTCACGATCTGAATACGGACGGCGAGGCTGGAATCCTCCCAGGCGATTGAAAAAGGGCATCTCGGTAGGCGCGCTGCGTTTCGGCGGCGAGTTTTTCCCAGTGAAAAAAGCGCGCCCGCTCCTTCGACTTTTCAGCGAGGCTGTCCCGTAGACCCGGCTCCCTCAAGATGCGCAGCATGGCGTTTCGCAAGGCATCCTTATCTCCCCGGGGAACGATGAGGCCAGCGTTCCCAACCACTTCGGGCAAGGCTCCTGCATCCGACACGACCGGCGGCACGCCGCAGGCCATGGCCTCCAGGGGAGGATAGCCAAAACCCTCGTAATGGGAGGGAAATACCAGCGCCCGCGCGGGCCGATAGATGCCGGGGAGCGCTTCCTGAGGCATTTGCCCCAGAAACACCACCTCCTCACCCAGATTCAAAAAGCGCAAAACGCCATCAAGACTCTCCCGCTCACCCGTCATGACGAGGCGAACTCCACTCGCCTCCTTCCTCAAATCCGCAAAGGCATCAAGCAGCAGATGCAGGTTCTTGTGGCGTTTGTGGTTTCCCACATACAGGAAATAAGGCGCATCGTCGATCTTTTTCAGGGCTTCGGGCCTGGGCGCGCGCCCATCCTCCCAGCCGGGCGGCAGAGCGTTGTGCGTCACGCGCACCTTTTCCTCCGCGACGCCCACGTGCTCCACGATGTCTCTTTTCGTGTGTTCGGAAACGGCGAGAATAACACGCGCCCGCCGCACCGTTCTCGCGATCATCCATTTCGAAACGCGCCAATGCAGCGGCGAGGGGCAAAGCGCCGGAAACAATTGATGGATCAAGTCATGAATCGTCGCCACCATGGACGTCTTGCCGAAAAAAGGAGCGAAATAATGCGGATGATGTATCAAGTCCAGACGTTCTCGCCCCAATAGCCGGGGCAGTTTCACCTGCTCGGCAAACGAATAAGGCGGCGCCGCGCAAACCACTCGCCGGAAATTACTACCCAGATCCGCACAGCTATCCATGTCCCTTTCCTGCAGGAACACGACGTATTCCACATCGTCATCGCGCCTGTCCAGCCCGGCGAGCAAGCTTCTCAAATAGGTGCCGATGCCGCCCATCGATATCATCCGGGCGTCAACGCCTATACGCATCTCTTCACCGCTTCGTAGACGCGCTCGAGTTCCTGATTCTCTTTGTCCTTGTGAGTATCGCCAACGGAAGTGGGACTTTTTCGCAACACCAACACATTCGGGCCGCGCGGCCCCCATACGCTCGGTTCGGCCGGCCCCTGAAAGATGCAAATCACGGGAAGGCCGAGCGCCGCGGCGATATGACTGGGACCCGAGTCGTTGCCGATGAACAAGCGGCAGGCCTTCATCACCCCCATGAGCGAACGGAGATGCTGAACCTTCTCGCACATGTCAATAATCGTGCCCCGCACACGGACACCCTTCATGGATTTGAGTGTCTCATCGACGACCTGCCGATCATCCGGCCCGCCCAGCAACAGGACCCGGACGGGAAGCGTGGAGACGACCCGGCTGATCAACTCCCCGTAGAGTTTCGGACTCCAGATTCTTTCCCTTCCTCCGGCACCCGGGTGGATTCCAATGAATGAGCCTGTGGGGTCCTCCGTCAGCGAGTCGATACAGGCGCGTCCCTCGGCCAGTTCTTCTTCAGAAAGCGTTAGCGCGGGGTTTTTCGTCTCGAATGGACCCAGCCCCGCATATTCGAGCATGTCTAAATTGAACTCTACCTGGTGACGATTGGGGAACTCTTCGGCCTCCACATCCAGAGCAAAGCCGAATCCCCTGATGCCCCGCCCGACCAGATAGCGCACGCCGGCGAGCCTGGCTGCAATGATCGACTGAAAATCGCCCGCAAAATCCACCGCCAGATCGTATGGCCCGTCGATTTCCTCGGCTCTCATTCTGAGCAGGCGCCTCAGACGGCGCAGCGAGCGAAAGCCGAATTTCTTCCTCTTCGGCCTGTCGCGCCAGGACGCATTGAAAACGAGGAAATCCACCCCCGACAACTCTTCGTCGAACTCCCTGAACAAAGAACGGGCGGATGAGCGAATCAAGAGGTCGATTTGCGTATCCGGCAGACTGTCTCGGATCGCATGGATTGCGGGCAGCGTGCAGATGACGTCGCCGATATGGTCGGGGCGCACCAAAAGAACGCGGCGAATTGCCTGAGGCCGTTCTCTCGTCTTGCGAAAAAAAGTCTCCCCCAGCAGGTCGACCGCACGAAACGCCCATCTCGCCGGAAATCTCTTATAGTGATAGTTGCGCTCGAAAACGGAAAGTTTGCGGCTCCGTTCCAGCCTGAGCACCTCTTTCATCGAGGGCGCCGCTGTTTTGGGAGGCACGCGCAAGCGAGCCTCATCGATAAATTGCGCCACATCATGGGGCGGTTCGCGTATTCCTGCGTTTTCCGACCTGTTCATCGTGCGCTCTCGAAAAAATTTCAACCCAACAGATATCAAAGAATATAGCGCGCTTCGCCCCCCGGCGGAAATTCCTCTCCTACATACTACTCTCTCGATATTTGCATCCCGCTCGCATCAACCCGCCAGAATGTTTTTATAGAGACGATGGGCCTTCCCGGCCAGCACATCCCAGGTGAATTCTTCGAGCACCCTTTTCCGGCCCGCATCCACCAGCCGCTTGCGCTCACCGGGTTCGTTATTCAGCTTCTGGAGGATATCTCGGAGAGTCTCCACGTTATCTTCAGGAAATACGAATCCCTCCGACCCAATGACGTTCGTGATTTCACCCGTGGCTGCTCCCACGGGAACCACGCCGCAGGCCATCGCCTCGATCAGTACCCGGCCGAACTGCTCCCTCCAGTGCGCGGTCGTTCTCGACGGCAGCGCCAGCGCGTGCCAGCCACGCAAATATCCGGGAACATCTGAAGGATCGACCCAGGCGACGAATTCCACTCGCTCCCAAATTCCGAGCACGCGCGCTAGCTGCTCAAGCGTCTCACGCTCATCCCCATCCCCTACGATCTGCGCTTTCCACTCCCCCGCAAGACCGGCAAGCGCTCTTAGGAGAACGTCCGCTCCTTTCGAATAAACGAGCCTCCCAAGATACCCGATGCTGAACACATCGCCACGCTTACCCGGTTCGGGGGGTCGGAAAAGCTCCGGGTCCAGTCCGAACTGGGGGAGCGTTCGCACTTTCTGCGGCGGCGCACCGATGCGCAACAGCCTCGCCCGGGCAGTACGGGCAAAGACCAAAAGCGCGTCCGCTCGGCGAAAAACGATCTTTTCGATCTTACGGGAGCGCCAAGGGAGAACGATATCAAAATTCTCCGAGTTGTTGACCATGAACTTCGGACGCGTTCTGAGCATAGACAGGTAAAGCAACACCTGGGCTGCGACGAAACTGTAGGACTCCTCTTCCATGTGGACGATATCGGGCCGCGCTTGCCTAAGCGCCTTCCATAGTCCATTGCCGTAGACGTGGCCGCCCACCCTGCCGTTGAAAATCAGAGAACCGGTGAAAATCCGGTAGCCGTCCTCTATGCCTTCCCGGCAGATGAGCGTCCGATCTCCTTCTTTCCACTCCGCAGGCGCGAGCAGAGAAACTTCCAGGCCGGGCCGCCGGGCGAGCGCGGCGATCTTCGCCCGATAAACCGGCGACGCGCAGAAACGGGAAATGATTAAAACGCGCATGATGACCCGCCCATGTCGATAGCGCATGCCTCGCGTCATGCCCGTTTTCCAACTGTTATATTTCGGAAACCCTGGAATTTCCGCTTGCTCTCATTCCAGAAAAATTGGTGGGTCCCATGAGCGCAGGCATTCCAGTAAAGCGGCCCCTCAAGAAAAGCGCAAGACGCCTGCGGCATCTTTATTGCCGCCAAGACTTCCACCCACGATGGTTCGCGTCCCACGAGCGGAGCCCGCCTTTCCATCTATCCTCACGACAGGCGCACAAAAACGCCTTCAACGACCCCGCTGAACCAGCAAACGGGAGGAATTTTGGATAGCCCGGCCTCGGCCCTGAGCCATATATGCGGATGCGCTCCGAGCAATTGCCTGAGTCTTTCCGGCAAAGGGGTGAAATTCTTCGGCAGGATATTCGAGTACCAAGTCTCGACCGCCTCGAACCCGTAACGAGTGAGGAGTTCCTGCATCTTTTTGATGGAATAGCACCGTTCGTGATCGCTCGCGCGGAAGACGTTTCTCGCCATGAATTCCGAATAACTCCACACGTTGGGAAGCATCATCACGACGAACAGCCCCTCGGGGCGCAAGATGCGCCGAATTTCTGTGAGCGAACCGCTTTCGTCCTCCACATGCTCCAGAACGCCGCAGGACAAAACGATGTCGAACGATTCATCCCCGAATGGAAACCGTACGGGGTCTTCGCCGTAAACGACATCGAGGTCCTGCTCGCGAAGAAAGGAGTTCCAGGGAGAGGGTTCTTCCGACTCGATGGTATACGAGACGACTTCGAAACCCCGGTTTCTCATCAAAAAAGACATTTGCCCGTAGCCGCATCCCCAATCCAGCAGCCTGCCGCCACCCGGATTCAGGTGTTTCACGGTATCCGCCTTACGCAGGTAATTGGCGCGACCCAGCGGTGTGTCGAGGTGATAGAGACCGGCGCAGCCTTCGGCCAGCGAACGCTCGACGGCGCGGGCGAGGACCGCCATCTCTTCGGACTCGGCTCGAGGAGAGCGTTTCGTCGGCATGGAATATGGACCCTGTTCTTTTCGTGGAGGCAGGGATTACTCTAACCCCGGGATCACGCGGAACACAAGGCTCGCTTGACACGGGGCCGGTGGTGGGAGAACTTCCGAATAACTTGATCTCCACATATTCGAGGGATAACGCCATGAACGATCGTGGTGCGCGCCTCCGGGCGCTTCTGGAAGAGAACCGGCCCGTGCTCGCTCCCGCCTGTATCGACGCCTTCAGCGCGCGCATGGTGGAGCAGGCGGGGTTCGAGGTGAACTATCTGACGGGCAACGGCGCCTCGGCGGCTCTCCTCGGCAAGCCCGACGTGGGCTTCATGACGCTCCGCGAGGTGGCCGACGTTTGCCGCAACATCGTACAGGCGACTTCGATTCCCCTCATCGCGGACGCCGACACCGGCTACGGCAACGCCGTGAACATGATCCGCACCGTCCGAGAACTCGAATCGGCGGGCGTCGCCTGCATACAGATCGAGGACCAGGTGACTCCAAAAAAATGCGGCTTCCTGCCCGGCTCGATCCCCGTCATCTCGCTGGAAGAACAACTCGGCAAGCTGAAGGCGGCTCTCGATACACGCCAAAGCGAGGATTTCCTCATCCTCGCCCGCACGGACGCCGCCGCCGACCACGGGCTGGATGAGGCGATCCGCCGGGCCGTCGCCTATAAAGAAGCGGGGGCCGACCTCACGTTCATCGAGGTGGAAGGCACGGAGGAGGAACTGCGAAAAATCGGGGCCGAGGTTCCCCCGCCCCACGTCACGACGCTGGATGAATCGAGGCGCGAGGCGGCCCTCAGCGTGGATGAACTCGGAGAACTCGGCTTCGGCGTCATCATCTATCCGGGCATCGTGCGCTGCACGTACTTGAAAGCGGTGAACGACGTGCTGCGGATTCTGAAAGAGGAAGGCTCCACGCGCTCGGCGCGCGAGATGATGGCCACTTTTCAGGAATACAACGACGCCCTGGGCATCTCGGAAATCCAGACGTGGGAACGTGAATATCTATGACGCCGAAGCGGCGTCGCGCAAGGAGTGAAACATGATCACCGTGGGGATGTACTATGAAGTGCTGCCGGGCAAGGAGAAGGAATTCGAAGAGAAATTCGAGGCTGTGGCCGGCGCCCTCGAAGGACAGGCCGGCCACGTTCAGAGTCTTTTGTATCAACAGGTGAAAAACCCGAATTCCTACACCATCCTTTCGGAGTGGGATGCGCAGGAAGACTTCATGGCCTTCATCAGGAGCGATGCCTTTCGCGCCGTCACGGACTGGGGAAAGGCGGAGATTCTGGCGGGCCGGCCGCGCCACAAGCTCTACGGCCGCGAGGGCGACCTCCACTAGAGGGAAACTGAATGCCGGATATGCTCCCCTGCCCGCCGCCCGATCCCCGGCCCAGAGCGCCCCGCTTCAAGCTTCCTCCCGGCGCCTGGGATACCCACGGACACATCTTCGGTCCTGAGAGCAAATACGCTTACTCCCCCCGAAGGGGCTATACGCCCCCCGACGCCTCACTCGATGCCTACGAAACCCTCCACCGCACGCTCGGGGTGGCGCGCGGCGTCCTCACCCAGCCGAGCGTCTACGGGGTCGACAACGCCGCCATGCTAGACGCCATGGCCCGCTCCGGAGGGCGGCTCATGGGCGTGGCCTCCGTGGACAAGGAGGTGAGCGAGGCGGAGTTGACACGCCTTCACGAGGCGGGCGTTCGCGGCTTACGGATCAACCTGGCGGACAAGGGCGGGAATCCCTTCGATTCGTTCGCAGACGTTCAGGCGATGGGCGAGCGCATCATGGACATGGGCTGGCACATGGAGTTTCTGATCCACGTGCATGAGTTTCCCGATTTAAGAAAAACCTTCTCCGCCCTGCCCGTCCACAGCGTTTTCGGGCACATGGGCTACGTTCCTGCGAGCGAGGGTTTAGGCCCACTCCAGGAATTTATGGACTTGCTCAAAGAGGGCAGAACGTGGGTGAAGCTCACGGGCACATACCGCATCACGGGTCTTAAGCAAACCCCCTACTCGGACGTCGACCCCATCGCACGCGCTCTCATCGAAACGGCGCCGGAGCGCATCATCTGGGGCACGGACTGGCCGCACCCCGTCTGCAAAATACCGATGCCGAACGACGGCGACTTGCTGGATCAACTGCTCGACTGGGCGCCGGATGAGAGCGTTCGTGAAAGAATACTCGTCGAAAACCCCCTGAAACTGCTCGGGCTCGAAAGATAGGAGAGAAAAATGGCGCGCAAGGCAACGAAAAAAATCGCATTTCTAGGCTTGGGCCGAATGGGCGGGCTTATGGCGAAGCACCAGGTCGACGCCGGTTTCCCGGTCACGGGCTACGATCCCTCAGCGAAAGCCATCGCTACTGCAAAGAAAAACGGCGCCAAAACCGCCAGAACCGTCGCAGCGGCGGTGAAGGGCGCAGACGTGGTGTGCAGTTCGCTCCCCTCGCCCGCCGTTGTGAGGGACGTCTACCTCGGCCCCAGGGGCGTGCTCGAGACCGCGCGGCGCGGCGTCGTCTGCTTTGAGCTTTCGACGAGCACCGTCAGCCTGGCGAAGGAGATCGCGGAGGCGGCGAAGAAAAAGGGAATCGCTTTTCTGGACGCTCCCGTCAGCGGAAGCATTCCCCACCTGGAGCGCAAGGAAGTCGCCGCCATCGTGGGTGGAGACCAGGCCGCTCTCAAGGAAAACCGCGACGTGCTCGACGCCTTCAGCAAGTCCATCACCTATATGGGGAAATCCGGCAACGGGCTGATCATGAAACTGGTGACGAACCACATCCTGAACATCCACCACTCCGGCATGGCCGAGGGCCTGGCGTTCGGGATGAAAGCGGGGCTGACGGCTCCCAAAATGATGAAATTCCTTCAGGGCAGCGTGATTCCCCTGTTGATACATTACAAGGGCACGACGATGGCGGCGCGCGATTATTCCGACGTCATCGCGAACCTGGGCATCAGCTTCAAGGACTTGGGGCTCAGCATCAACGAGGCGAACGATTTGGGCGCCCCCGTCCCCCTGGGCGCCGCCGCGCGCCAGCAATACACCTCCGCCATGGCGCTCGGCCTCGAAGATGCGGATTTCAACGCGGTATTCGAGTCGTTCCTGAACGCCATGGGAACGAGGCCGAAGAGAAAGTGAATCTTATCGAGGCATCAGAAACGCCCGGATAGACGGTGTGCAACGGCGCATACGATTTCAGGAGTCTGAAGTTATGGCGCGCAAGGCGACGAAAAAAATCGCGTTCCTGGGTCTGGGCCGCATGGGCGGGCTGATGGCGAAGCATCTGGTCGACGCGGGCTTCGACGTCACGGGCTACGACCCTGTGTCTCAGGCCACAGCAGCGGCGAAGAAAAACGGCGTCAAAATCGCCAGGAGCGTCGCAATGGCCGTAAAGGGGGCAGACGTGGTGTGCAGTTCGCTCCCCAAAACCGACATCGTGAGAGACGCCTACCTGGGCAAAGGCGGCGCGCTCAAGGCCATGCGGCGCGGCGCGGTATGCTTCGAGCTTTCGACGAGCAGCGTCGCACTGGCGAAGGAGATCGCCGCAGAAGCCAAAAAGAAGAGAATCGCTTTTCTGGACGCTCCCGTGCTCGGAAGCGTTCCGCACCTGGAGCAAAAGGGAGTCTCCGCCATCGTGGGCGGAGACGAGTCTGCTCTCAAGGAACACCGCGACGTGCTCGAAGCCTTCAGCAAGTCGGTCACTTACATGGGGAAATCGGGAAACGGCCTGCTCATGAAACTGGTGTCGAACCACATCGTCTTCATCCAGCACGCCGGCATGGCCGAGGGACTCGCATTCGGGGTGAAAGCGGGGCTCACGGCCCGGAAAATGATGAAATTCCTGCAAGAGAGCGTGATTCCGGACCTGATGCACTACAAAGGCCCGGAGATGGCGGCGCGCGATTATTCCAAAGTCATCGGAAACCTGGGGCTAAGCTACAAGGACATGGGAATCAGCATGAACGAAGCGAACGATCTGGGCGTTCCCGTTCCCATTGGCGCCGCCGCGCGGCAGCAGCATACCTCCGCCATGGCGCTCGGTTTCGAACACGCGGACTTGAACGCCGTCTTCGAGGCTTTCCTGAACGCCGCGGGAATGAAGCCGCAGAGAAAATAATTTTCATAGGAGCAGGCAATTACCCCACACGAGACGGGGGACGCCTCTCCTGATTTTATGAGGAATGAGTCTGTCCACCGATTCGCAAGCGTGGGCGTCGTATGACGCCATATTCAACAGGAGTGATTAGAAATGGCGAAAGTGGTTGCTTTTCTGGGCCTCGGCAACATGGGCTCGGGCATGTCGGAGAACCTGGTGAAGGCGGGTTTCGAAGTACGAGGCTTCGACCCCGTCCCTGCCGCGAGAGAGAGGGCGGCATCGGCCGGTCTTACGGTCTTCGAGACGGCGGCCGAAGCCGCTACGGGCGCGGAAGTGATTTGCAGTTCGGTGCCCGAGGTCGAACACGCGAGAGAAGCCTACCTCGGCGAAACCGGCGCGCTCACAACGGCCAGGGAGGGCGCGGTATGCTTCGACCTGTCGACCCTTACTGTCGAGGGCAGCCAGGAGTTGGCGGCGGAAGCGGAAAAGCAAGGCGTCCGGTTTCTGGACACCCCCGTGAGCGGGAGCGTCCCCCACGCGAAGGCGGGCACTCTCGCCATCATGGCGGGGGGCGATGAGGCCTCGCTCGAAGCCCACCGCGACGTTCTGGAGGCCTTCAGCGCCTCCATCCACTACTTCGGCCCGAACGGCGCGGGCCTGCAGATGAAGCTGGTGACGAACCACATCTTCGCGATCCACATCTCCGCCATCGCCGAAGCGCTCACCATGGGCACGAAGGGGGGCCTCGACCCCGAGCATATGGTCGAGTTCCTGAAGGCGAGCGTCATCCCCAAAATTCTCGAATACAAGGCCTCGCCCATGATCGCCAAGGACTATTCGCCCACCTTCACGGTGAACCTGATGCTCAAGGATCTGCGCATCATCGCGGCGATGGCCGACGGCGTCGGGACGCCGATTCCGCTGGGCACGATGGCGCGGCAGGTCTATATGGGCGCGGCGGCCCTGGGCCATGGCGACGCGGACCAGAACGCCATTCTGGAGTTTTTCGAAAAAGGCGCAGGGATGACTCAGCGCGAAGCGTGAGCGTTCGTCGTGCAGTTGATTCCACAAGCTGTCGTGGGCGCGCCTCTTGCGGTATGGCGCATGGGCGCAATTTTCGGGATAATGATTCGATTTTTCATGTTTCAAGAGGCGGACTTGCAATTCTTGAGTAATTTAGTTTAGTATTCGAAAGAATTATGGGGGTGGGCTTTGCGCTCTCTTCCATCCTGACAACTTACGATAATCAATTCCATATCCTTTTCAGCAAACGCTGGGAGCAAAGGAGAACAAGAAATGTCGAAAACAGGACGGGACCTGCTCGATGCCGCGCGGGGCGATGTTCCTGAGATCACGGCGGAAGAATTGAAGGACGCAGTCGATTCGGGCGCTGAGGTGGCGCTCATCGACGTACGCGAACCGGACGAGTTCCGGGGCGGCTACCTGCCGGGCGCGGAGCACGTGAGCCGCGGATTCCTGGAACTCAAGATCGAGCAGGTCGTTCCCGACAGGACGACGCCCATCGTCGCCTACTGCGCGGGCGGCGTGCGCTCGCTGCTCGCGGGCCAGGTGCTCCAGTCCATGGGCTATCAGAACGTGAAATCCATGGCGGGCGGTTACGGCAAATGGAAGGATTTGGGCTTCCCCGTCCAGGTGGACAAGCAGATGAGCGCCGAGCAGCTGAACCGCTACAGCCGCCACTTCCTGCTCTCCCAAATCGGCGAAAAAGGCCAGGCCAAACTCCTGGACGCCAAGGTCGTCCTGATAGGCGCGGGCGGGCTGGGTTCTCCCACCGGGCTGTACCTCACCGCCATGGGCGTGGGCAACATCGGCATCGTGGACCTGGACGTCGTGGACATGAGCAACCTGCAGCGCCAGATCGTCCACACGAACGACCGCGTGGGCACCTCCAAGGTCGAGAGCGCGACGGCCACCCTCACCGCGCTGAACCCCGACGTGAACGTCATCGCGCACGAGGACAGAATCAACCGGGACAACGCGCTCGACATCCTGAAAGACTACGACGTCATCGTGAACGGGGCGGACAACTTCCCGACGCGCTACCTCGTGAACGACGCGGCGGTATTTCTCGGAAAACCCATCGTCGACGCCTCCATCTTCAAGTTCGAGGGCCAGGCGACCGTCTACCACCCCGGCGAGGGCGGCCCCTGCTACCGCTGCCTCTATCCCGAACCGCCGCCTCCCGGCATGGTTCCCTCCTGCCAGGACGCGGGCGTGCTCGGCGCGCTGTGCGGCACGATGGGCTCCATCCAGGCGACGGAGACGGCAAAGCTCATCGTGGGCTTCGGCGAACCGCTCATCGGCAAACTGCTGATGTACGACGCGCTCAAGTCGCAGTTCCGGACGCTCAAGATCAGGCGCGACCCGGCCTGTCCGGTATGCGGAGACAGCCCCTCCATCACGGAGCTCATCGACTACGAGTTCTTCTGCGGCCTCACCGAAGCGCCCGCCGGCACCGCCGCCAACGGGCATTGATGAGAGCGACGCAAGCAGTCAATTTGATGTAGGGAAGCAACGAACAACGAGCCGTATGACACCCCCGGGGCATGAGCCTCGGGGGTTTTCCTATGAGATTTCTTCCAGCTCAGCCGCATCCATCACGGGCCGAATGGGATAGCGGCCCCGCAGGAGTTCGGCGAGAAAGCCCAAGTGTTCGGCGAGGGCCGACATGTGCGCGGCGGCGTAGCGCGAGGAGAGAGCGTCGGCTTGTTGCGCCAGAGCTTCGCGCGCATCGGCAGCGGGGTCATCCTGTGCGGCGAGGGCGTTATAGGCGTCGAGCAGGGCGCGCACGTCTTCATGCGCATCCCCATATTCGGTTTTGAGCGCGTAGGGACTTCTCAGGATGAGATGTACGGGGTTTTGCATGTTCGAGGACTGATCGAGCATGCAGCGGCTTCGCCTTTGGTCGTAGTTCTCTGGCATGGCGTCCTCTTCAGCCTCCCCGCGCGTCGTGAAGCGATATCCCCTGCTCGCCCCTGCCCTTGAACTCGTTGTAGAGCTTCATCACGGCCTGCTCCACGCGGTCGGGCTTCATCCACTCGGCATACACGCCAAGAGGAATCTCGCGCGCGGCGCGCTTGGGTGGCATCCCTTTCTCGAAGCGTTTTTTCGCCTCACGGCGCACGAGCCTCAAGTACCCCAAAGTCTTCTCCAGCGCGCGCTTGTCCCCCGGCGGCCCGTGGCCCGGAACGATAGTCTCGACGGGGAAGGTTTTGAGTATCTTGTCCGCAACCCGTATCCACCCGCCGACGTGTGCGTCGAAGGTGGCCGGCGTCACGTAGTGAAAGCAGATGTCGCCCGTGAAGAGGACACGCTCCTCGGGCAGATAGACGACCGTGTCGCCCTTCGAGTGCGCGTGGCCGAGGTGGTGGAGTTCCACGACGCGCTTGCCCAGGCGCAGCGTCATGCCGCCCTCATAAGTGACGTCGGGAAAACGCTGTTTGAGTCTTTTGAGTTCGTCCGCGTACTCGGGGTTCACGCCCCTGTAGTGCGCGAGGTCGAGGCCCGTCTCGATCATCCGCTCGCGCATATGGCGGTGCGCGATGACGGGGATATCCCGCTCGAACCAGGTGAGTCCCAAGGTGTGATCCGCATGGTGGTGGGTGCAGACGATCTTGCGCACGGGCTTTCTGGTCGCCTTGCGGATGGCTTCCTGAAACGCCTGCGTCATGGGCCGCACATAGAGAGAATCGACGACGAGCGCTTCATCGTCCCCCACGATGAGGCCTGCGTTCGAGACGTTCAGCCCGCCCGCCTGGATGTAGGCGTAGACGCCCGGGGCCATGCGCTGAAGCCCTGTTTTCCAGCTTGTGGGCACTTTCCGGGTTCCGGCCATGCGCACCTCCTTTTCAGGCGCATCATTCTACACGATGGGAGCGATTGACCACACGCCCCCGGACGGGCGACATTAGCGCGAATTCAAAGCCAGGGTTTCAGCCGTTCATGCAAAGGGGGAGCAAATGCAATTATCGTTCGATCATGTGCACATCATCTGCAGGGATTTGGAGACGATGGTCGCCTTTTTCGAAGACATCTTCGGCGGCGAGGTCATCTACAGCGAAGAGAATTTCCACGGCGCGCCCAACGCCGTCGTGCGGGTCGGTGAAGCGAGGCTTTTCCTGAGAGGCGTGCGGCCGGGCGAGCGCATCGGGGAGAACCACGAGGACGCCGTGATGGGCCTCGACCATTTCTCCTTCGCCGTGGACGACATCCACGGACTCGCCGCGCAAATGAAGGCGGCGGGCGCGGACTTCATCCGCGACCCATCGCCCTCGGGCATGGGCGGCAGGACAACGGCCTACATCCGGGGACCAGAGGACGTGCGTATAGAGCTTTCGGAGCGCGCGGGAGAGACCTACGCCGGCGGTTGATTCGGCGCGCCAACAAAAAACCCCCGGGCGTCAAACCCGGGGGTTCAGTCTTACCAGACCTGAAAGCTATTTGTGGTCGTAGCGGGCGGGCAGACCGTTTCCGTTGAACTCGACCTGATCGCTCGCGCGCAGGTCGCCCGCGATGAACTCGTCGATCATCAGGCGCGAGACGGCGTCGGGCACCTGAACCGGGGGGTGCTTCATCAGATAGGCGCTCACCGGGTAGAGCGGCCCCGCCTCACCCCTGTCGCGCGCGACCCGCGCCAGGCGAATCGCGTCGATGACGACGCCGCCCGAGTTGGGAGAATCCTCCACCGAGAGGCGCGCCTCGATTTCGAGCGGCACGCCGCCGAAGCCCTCCGCCTCGATCCGCAGGAAACAAATCTTGTTGTCGTCCTGCCAGGGCACGTAGTCGGACGGGCCGATGTGGATGTCGTCTGAATCGAGCGGTTCGGGCAACTGACTCTGTACGGCGTCCGTTTTCGAGATTTTCTTGGATTTGAGACGCGAGCGCTCCAGCATGTTCAGAAAATCGGTGTTCCCCCCCGTGTTCAACTGGTAGGTGCGCTTGAGCTTCACGCCCCTGTCGGCGCAAAGCTTTGCGAGCGTGCGGTGCAGGATGGTGGCGCCGAGCTGGGCCTTCACGTCGTCTCCCACCACGGGGATGCCCGCATCGGTGAAGCGGGCCGCCCACTCGGGGTCCGAGACGATAAAGACCGGCATGCAGTTGATGAAGGAAACGCCCGCCGCGAGCGCCGCTTCGGCGTAGTGGCGCGCCGCCTGCTCGGAGCCCACGGGCATGAAGTTCAACAGAATTTCCGCCCCGCTCTCGCGAAGTTCCGCCGCCACGTCGCAGGGTTCGGCCTCGGCCGGCAGAAAAGAGCGATCGGAAGCGTATTCCGCCATGTGGGACGCAACGCCGTCGAGTATGGGGCCCATCCGCACGTTCACGCCGTAGTCGGGCAGGTTCTCCCAGATGGTTTTCGTGCAGTTGGGCCTGGCGAAGGCCGCGGCGTGCAGCGGCTGGCCCACCTTGCGGACGTCGATGTCGAAAGCCGCGACAACCTCGATGTCCTCCGGCCCATAGCCGCCCAGATCCCGGTGCATGAGGCCCAGTTCTTCCTCGGGATGATGGCGGTAATACTCGATGCCCTGGAGCAGGGAACTCGCGCAGTTCCCCACGCCGGCGATGGCGATGCGAATCGGCGACATTTATGCGTTTCCTTTCCTGCCTTCGCAGTGGCTGCGGCCTCAACGGGCAAATCCGAAGCTGAACCCGGTGGTCAGGATTCTCGCCGTCGGCCACGCGCATACGGATTCAAAATCAGGTCAACCGGTGCGAACGCTTCCGTCCACAGAAAGGCGACTATATCCCAAAATCCACATTTTCTCCAAGAGGAGGAGAGAAAATGATTCGGGGCGGCCTCGGGGCGGGAGACGCGGCTAATACAGCAGACAGCGGACGAAGTGTCCGGGGGATACCTCTTTGAGTTCGGGTTCGTGCTCCAGGCACATCGACTTCACTTCCGGGCACCTCGGGTTGAAGCTGCAGCCCGTCGGCAGGCGGTTCAGGCTGGGCACGATGCCCTTGATCTCCTCCAGCCGAATCTTCTCGCCGGGATTGGTGGTGTTGAGCTTCGGAATCGAATTGAGCAGCCCCCGGGTATAGGGGTGGAGCGGGTTGCCGAATATCTCCTCCGTCGGCGCCTCCTCGACCACCTTGCCGGCATACATGACGACGACGCGCTTGCACGTTTCGGCCACGAGGCCCAGATCGTGCGTGATGAGGATGACCGCCGTTCCGAGCTCTTCCTGCAACTTCACCATGAGGTCGAGGATCTGCGCCTGGATGGTCACGTCGAGCGCCGTGGTCGGCTCGTCGGCGAGCAGGATTTTCGGGTTGCACGAGAGCGCCATGGCGATCATCGCTCGCTGCCGCATGCCGCCCGAGAGTTGGTGGGGGTATTCGCGCACCCGCTGGCGCGGCAGGGGGATGCCGACCAGGTCGAGCATCTCGGCGGCCTTGTCCATCGCGTCTTTTTTCGACATGCCCTGGTGGAGCATGACGGCTTCGGCGATCTGGAAGCCGACGGTAAACACGGGGTTCAGGCTCGTCATCGGCTCCTGGAAGATCATGGAGATATGGTTGCCCCTTATCTCGCGCAACTCCTTCGTGTCGAGCTTCGTCAAATCCCGGCCCTCGAAGAAGATGCCGTCTCCGAATATCTCGCCCGGCGGTTCGGGGACTAGGCGAAGCACCGAAAGCGCCGTCACCGTCTTGCCGCACCCGGATTCCCCCACGACGCCGAGCGTCTCGCCCGCTTTCAGGCTGTAGCTCACGCCGTCCACGGCGCGCACCGTGCCCTCGGGCGTATGGAAGTATGTGTGCAGGTCTCTCAGTTCCAGGATCGTGTCGGTGCCGACGGCTGCGCCATTGGCCATGGATAACCTCCGGATTGCGGACTAAGCCGAGCAGAACAGGTTAAAAGATAGACGATTATAAGGACTCCGGATTCGGGTTGTCCAGTCGAATGCGGAAACCCCGATCACCCGCCTGAAATCACCTCTTGCCCATGAGGGCAGCCTTTCAGTACCGGACAATCCGCACACAGGGGCTTTCTCGCCGAGCAGCAGTTTCTCCCGTGATGGATCAGGAGCAATGTGACGCGGCCCCACCATTTCTTCGGCACGGCCTCCAGAAGCTGAAACTCGGCCTTCACCGGGTCGCGCGTGGATATCCAGCCCAACCGGTTGGCCGTGCGCAGAACGTGCGTATCGACGGCGATGGCGGGTTGTCCGAATACCTCGTTCAGGACGACGTTCGCCGTCTTGCGCCCCACGCCGGGAAGCGTCACCAGATGCTCCATCTCGGCGGGCACCTCGCCGCCGAATTCATTCACAAGAAGGCGGCAGCACGCGCGGATGGATTTGGCCTTCTGGCGGTAGAAACCGCACGAATGAATCAACTCTTCGAGTTCGGCAGGCTCGGCCTCCGCAAACGAGGCGGCGTCGGGATAGCGGGCGAAAAGGGCGGGGGTTACCATGTTCACCCGCTCGTCGGTGCACTGGGCGGAGAGCATCGTCGCGATCAATAGTTCGAGCGGGTTCCGGTAGTCGAGCGCGCAGCGCGCGTCGGGGTAGGTCTGCTCCAGTATGCGTAGAAGGCGTGCGGGCGAGGATGCGGACATCGGGCTTCCTTTTCATGGGCGGTGATTCGGACTAGAATAGCGAATCGAACTCATATCGCCTAACAGCGTCAAGACAAAGGAGAACGAACCGATGGCCGACCCCAAAGTGGCCCAGAAAGCGCCTTACATCTATAAACCGGAAAAGGATGAAAAAGTCGCCTGGTGCGCGTGCGGCTTGAGCAAAACGCAGCCTTTCTGCGACGGCTCACACAAGGGTTCGGAATTCCGCCCCATCGTCCTCGACGTGCAGGCGGGCAAGACGTGCGCCTTTTGCGGCTGCAAGCAGACGGGCAACGCGCCCATGTGCGACGGTACGCACTCCATGCTATAGGGGTGAGGCCTATAACTCCTTGATGGATATGCGCGTGTAGCTCAGAGGATAGAGCGCCTGCCTCCGGAGCAGGAAGTCGCAGGTTCGACTCCTGCCACGCGCACCAGAAATCGAGACCATGCAAATACCGGGGACGCGCGTCTCCGGCGTTTGTTTCATGGGGTTGCTCCCCGCCCACTACCCCCTGTTTCCACCCTCCCCCTTGACCCCCGAAGTCCATGCGGATAGGTTGAGCCTCACAGCATCCAACGAGCGGAGAGGTTCCGATGTTCGGCGAATACATCGACAGCCACAACCACATGCACGCCCTGAACTGGGACGAGTGGGAACTGCTCGGCGCGACGGGCATGCGCGCGGCGGTGCTCTCCTGCGGCAACCCCCACCTCTACCGCGAGGTGTGGGACGAGGCGCCGGGCTACGACGACATCATGCGCTTCTGGGAGGGGCCGGTCGGGATGGCCCAGGCGCTCGAGGCGCAGCACTTCATCAAAATCCGCTGCGCGGTCGGCATCAGCTCGATGACGCGGGTGAACGACTGGGAAAACCTCCTGGAGGAGATTCCCGGCTTTCTCGAAGACGAAAACGTCGTCGCCCTGGGCGAGATCGGCCTCGACCCCACGCAGTATTTCTCCCTCACCTGGCCGATGGAAGAGCAGACCGCGTGTCTCGAAGCCCAGGCGGAGCTTGCGAAAAAATACGACAAGCCCATCATCCTGCATACGCCGACGCCCAAGAAGAGTAAGGATTTCCTCGGCAACGTCGCCGTGCAGGCCGACGTGCCGCCCGAGCAACTCCGGCTCCACTACATGCAAAAAGACCTGGAAATCATCCGCAAGACCGGCTTCGATGAAGCCCGGGTCGCCGTCGATCACACCGACGCCACGACGGTCGAACATATCCACCGCGATACGCGCGCCATGTGCGCCATCAGCATCGGCAGCGCGCTCAGGCCCCTCGAACCCGCGCAGGTCATCGAGTGGGTGGAGACGTTCGGCCCCGACCGGATCATGCTCAACTCCGACCACCTCGGCTACCGGCCCATCGACATCCTCTCGGTTCCCAAGACGCTGCGCGCCATGCGAAACGCGGGGCTGTCGGATGAGGCGATCCGCAAGGTGTCGTTCGAGAATGCGAGGAAGTTCTACGATCTCTCCCTGTAAGGACACGCAATGAACGAAACGCAAGATCCTTTCGAGTATTTCTTCGAGATGCCCTGGTCGGACGGGCTGCCCGTGGTGACGCCGACGCCTGAGCGCCTCGCCCGGATGCTGGGCGGTACGAGCCGAGACGCAGGCGAAGTTCTGGGAGACATCCCCCCCTCGCTGAACGCGGCGACGGTGGAGAGCGTCGCCCTTCACGCCCTGATGGCGGGGTGCAAACCCGAATACCTGCCCGTGGTGCTGGGAGCTATCGAGGCCATGCTGGTCGAACGCTTCAACCTCGTGGGGATTCAGGCCACCATGTTCACCGGCGGTCCCCTGCTGATACTGAACGGCCCCTACGCCAGGGAGATCGGCGTCCACGGCGGTTCGGGGTGCTTCGGCCCCGGCTTTCGGGCGAACGCCGCCATCGGCCGGGCGATAAGACTCATCATGATGAACCTGGGCGGCGGCATTCCGGGCGTCTCGGACATGAGCACGTTCGGCAGCCCTTCGAAATTCACCTACTGTGTCCGCGAGAACGAGGAGCAAAGCCCCTGGGCGCCGATGCCGGGCGATTTCGGTTTCGGGAAGGATGAGAACGTCCTCACCGTCTGCAACGCCGAAGCGCCGCGCATGGCGATGGACGACGTGAGCGCCAAGCCCGAAGGCGTCCTCACCACGCTCTCGCACACCATGTGCGCGATGGGCGCCACGACGGCCTACACGCAGACGAACTGGGTGATCGTCGTCGCCCCCGATCACGCCGACATCCTGGCGAGGGGGGGCCTGAGCCGCGCGGACGTGAAGCGAGAACTCTTCGAGCGCGCAAGAATGCCCGTGGGCGTCCTCAAAAAAGGCGGGCGCTACCGGGGTCCCGAGCTCTCGCGCTGGCCGGAGTGGGTGGACCACGACGACGATGATTCCCTCGCCCCCATGGTGCATGAACCAGAAGACATCCTGCTCATCGTCGCAGGCGGCATCCCCGGCCCGTCTTGCCTCGTCATACCCGGCTGGAACACCTCGAGCCAGGCCATCACGCAAGCCTACCGCACGGATTGAGACAGCCACTTCCGTTGTGCTCAGAAACGAACAACACCATCATTGCGGCCTCGATTCCGATGGATAACGGAGAACCATGATGGCAGTCGCAGACTCCGGCGGCGGTGACGCGCATCGGGAATCCGATATCTCCTGGCGCCGAATGCTCGCCGTATTCTGGCGCATCGGCATCCTCTCATTCGGCGGACCGGCGGCGCAGATAGCGGTCATGCACCGAATCCTGGTGGAGGAGGAGAAGTGGCTCGACGAGCCGAGGTTCCTGGGCGCGCTCAGCTTCTGCATGCTGCTCCCCGGCCCCGAGGCCATGCAACTCGCCACCTACGCGGGGTGGCAGCTTCGCGGCGTGCGCGGCGGGCTGCTGGCGGGCCTTTTGTTCGTGGTACCGGGCGCTTTGGTGGTGCTCGGGCTGGCGATGCTCTACATGGCCGTGGGCCACCTGCCGGTCATGGCCGCGCTGTTCCTGGGAATCAAGGGCGCAGTTCTGATCATCGTGATGGAGGCCTTGCTGCGGGTGGCGAAAAGAGCGCTGCACTCCGCCGTGCACTGGATCATCGCCGGCCTGGCCTTCGTGGCCATCTTCTTTCTCTCGGCCCCGTTCCCCCTCATCATCCTGGCATCCGCCCTCGCCGGATTTTTCCTGTTGGGCGGCCAGGACACCGAAAAGGCCGGAACCGGGCATAGTGGCGGGTCGGTCTCCGGCACGGTGAGGACGGTGGCGATATGGATGATCCTCTGGTGGACGCCGGTGCTGCTGCTGACGGCTCTGGGCGGCTACGAGGTTCTCGTGCAGATCGGCAATTTCTTCTCCCGCCTGGCGGTGGTCACGTTCGGCGGCGCCTACGCGGTGCTCGCCTATCTGGCGCAGGACGTGGTAACCAACAAAGGCTGGTTGAGCGCCGGTGAAATGATGGACGGCCTGGGGCTGGCGGAAACCACCCCGGGACCGCTGATCCTGGTCACGGAGTTCGTCGGCTATGTCGCAGGATACCGTGCGGGCGGGGTGAGCATGGGAATCGCCGGCGCGCTGGTCACGCTCTGGGTCACGTTCGCGCCCTGTTTCCTGTGGATATTCGCGGGCGCGCCCTACATCGAGCAGCTCACGGCCCAGCCGAGGCTGAAGGGTGCTTTGGAATCGATCACCGCAGCGGTGGTGGGCGTCATTCTCAACCTCTCCATCTGGTTCGGCCTGCACGTCCTGTTCGCCGAGCTGCCGTCGGTGCAAATCGGCCCGGTCAAACTCCTTGCGCCGGTATGGCACACCCTGGACTGGCGGGTTCTGCTCATCGGCATCGTGAGCGCGGTCATGCTCCTGTGGCGGCACCAGTCTCTCATGAGGACCCTGGGCGTCGCGGCGCTGATGGGCCTTGGTTTCGCCGCGATGGATCACTTCGCCGGATAGCGGAACAAACAGAAGTCCTCCCGCATCTGGATCACGAGGCGCAAGCCCGTTATAATCGCCGCGTTCATTGGAAAAACCCGAATGAAAATTTTCAGGGCGGCCTTTCGCGCCGCCTGCACTCAAACATCTTCGATGAGCCGAGGAGAAAGACCGAATGAGCGATTACAAGACCGAAGACAGAGACGGAATGCGCATCGACTGGGACATGCCCATCCCCATGGAAGACGGGATCGTTCTGCGCTGCGACGTCTACCGCCCCCAGGACGATGCGGGGAAATACCCCGTCATCCTGACGTATGGGCCGTATGGAAAATACCTGCACTTCGAGGACCTGTACGAGACCTGCTGGACGCGCATGGTCGAGCAACACCCCGACGTGCCGGCAGGATCGACCAACAAGTACCAGAACTGGGAGGTCGTGGACCCCGAGAAATGGGTGCCGGACGGCTACGTCTGCATTCGCGTGGACTCGCGCGGCGCGGGCCGCTCGCCGGGCGTCATCGACATCTGGTCGGCGCGCGAGGCGCAGGACTTGTACGAGTGCATCGAGTGGGCGGCCGTGCAGTCCTGGAGCACGGGCAAAATCGGCCTGAACGGCATCTCGTATTACGGCATGAACCAGTGGCAGGTGGGCGGAATGCAGCCGCCTCACCTCGCCGCCATGTGCGTCTGGGAGGGCGCGGCCGATTTCTACCGGGAAATGGCCCACCACGGCGGCATTTTCTGCAACGGCTTCGCGCGCAACTGGTCCGAGATGCAGGTCTACACCGTCCAGCATGGCCTCGGCACGCGCGGCTTCAAGAGCCGCTTCACGGGCGACTGGGTGTCCGGCCCCATCACCTTGAGCGAAGAAGAACTCGGCGCCAACCGCCGGGACTTCGGCGAGGACTGTTTTTCCCACAAGCTCGACACCGATGAATACTGGCAGTCGCGGATGCCCGATTTCAGCAAGATTCAGGCGCCGCTCTTATCCAATGCCAACTGGGGCGGGCAAGGGCTCCATCCGCGCGGGAACTTCGAGGGCTTTCTCGAAGCAGGATGCGAGGAAAAATGGCTCGAAGTGCACGGCATCGAGCACTGGACGGAGTTCTATACCGACTACGGCGTCAACATGCAGAAGAAATTCTTCGGCCACTACCTGAAGGGAGAGGACACCGGCTGGCCGGATCAGCCCCGGGTGCTGCTCCAGGTGCGCCACCCCGGCGAGCGCTTCGTCGAGCGTCACGAGAACGAATGGCCGCTGGCGCGCACGCAGTGGACGAAATACTACCTGAACGCGCAAACCCATACGCTCGAAAACGCGCCCGTCGCCGAGGCGGCGACCGCCACCTACGCGGGCTTCAGCGAGGGCGTCACATTCATCACGCCGCCCATATCGGAAGAAACCGAAGTCACCGGCCCCATCGCGGCCAAGCTCTTCGTGTCGTCGGAAACAAAGGATGCGGATATGTTCCTGGTCGTGCGCGTCTTCACGCCGGACATGGAAGAAGTCGTATTCCAGGGCGCGCTCGACCCGCACACCCCCATCGCGCAGGGCTGGTTGAGAGCCTCGCACAGAAAACTCGACCCTGAAAAAACCCTGCCCTACAGGCCATATCACACGCACGACGAGGAGCAGCCCCTGACGCCGGGCGAGGTGTATGAACTCGACATCGAGGTATGGCCGACCTGCATCGTGATTCCCGAGGGCTACCGGGTCGCCTTCACGGTGCGCGGAAAGGACTACGTCTACCCCGGCGGGTCGGGCGGCGGCCTCTCCAACATGAAGAACGAGTTCACCGGCTGCGGATGCTTCATCCACAACGACCCCAAGGACAGGCCGCCCGATGTGTTCGGCAAGAACGTGACCCTCCATTGCGGCGGGGAGCACGAGGCCTACGTGATGCTGCCGGTGATTCCCGAGAAATAGGCGCGGAAGATAGAACTTCCCACTCAAGAGATGAGGTGAACATGAGCGACATCGACCTGAGCACGGACCCGCAATACCGAACCGAGAAACGGCACGGCTTTCTCATCGAATGGGACGTCCCCATCCGGATGGAAGACGGCCTGGTGCTGCGGGCGAACGTCTACCGGCCCGATGACGACGGCGAATACCCCGTCATCCTGAGCTACGGCCCTTACGCGAAGGATCTCGCGTGGCAGGACGGCTATGAGACGGTGTGGGAGATTTTCTCCAAGGCACACCCCGACGCCGTTGCCGGTTCCTCGAACATCCACCAGAGCTGGGAGGTTGTGGACCCGGAGAAATGGGTGCCCGACGGCTACATCTGCGTGCGCGTGGACTCACGCGGCGCGGGCCGCTCGCCGGGCTACATCGACCACTTCTCCCCGCGCGAGACGAAGGACTTCGCCATCTGCATCGAATGGGCGGGCGAGCAGCCCTGGTGCAACGGCAAGGTGGGCCTCACGGGAATCTCGTATTACGCCATCAACCAGTGGCAAGTGGCGGGTCTGCAGCCCAAGTATCTCGAAGCCATGTGCGTCTGGGAAGGTGCGGCCGATTTCTACCGCGACATGAGCCACCAGGGCGGCATCCTCACTACGTTCCTCGCCAACTGGTACGACATGCAGGTCAAAAGCGTGCAACACGGCCTGGGGGAAAACGGCCCCAAGAGCCGGGTCCACGGCGGGCTCGTCTGCGGACCGCCCACCCTGAGCGAAGATGAAATGGAGAAAAACCGCTCGGACTACGGGGGCGACATCCTCGAGCGCCCGCTGGACGGGGAGTGGTACCGCGACCGCTCCGCCCACTGGGAGAAGATAAAGACGCCCTTCATCTCGGCGGCGAGCTGGGGCGGGCAGGGCCTGCATCCGAGGGGCAACTACGAGGGCTTCATGCGCGCGGCGTCTGAGGAGAAATGGCTCGAAGTCCATGGCCTCGAGCACTGGACGGAGTTCTACACCCCCTACGGGGAGAAGCTGCAGAAACAGTTCTTCGGCCACTACCTAAAGGGTGAGGACACCGGCTGGATGGAGAAGCCGCCCGTCATGCTCAAGGTGCGCCACGTGGGGGAGAAATTCGTCGAGCGCGGCGAGAACGAGTGGCCCCTGGCGCGGACGAAGTGGACGAAGTTCTACCTGAACCCCGCCCAAATGTGCCTCGATTCCGCGCCGCTCGACACCGATCAGACCATCACCTACGGGGGCTTCAGCGACGGCGTGACCTTCATGCTGCCGCCCTTCGATGAGGAGACGGAGATCACCGGCCCCATGGCTTCGAAGCTCTTCGTCTCATCCGAAACCCAGGATGCGGACTTGTTCCTCGTCCTGCGCCTGTTCACGCCCGACATGAAGGAGATCACCTTCCAGGGCACACTCGACCCGAACACACCTATTGCGCAGGGTTGGCTGAGAGCCTCGCACAGAAAGCTCGTGCCCGAACTCTCGACGGAGTGGAAACCCTACCAGGCGCATGACGAGAAGCAATACCTGACACCCGGCGAGATATACGAGCTCGACATCGAGGTCTGGCCCACCTGCATCGTGGTGCCCCCCGGCTACCGGCTGGCGCTCAGCGTGCGCGGCAAGGACTATGAATACAGCTGCGTCACCACGCACAAGCTCTCGAACATGAAGAACGTGTTCCGGGGCTGCGGGCCGTTTTTGCATGACGACCCGGTGGACAGGCCCGAGGAGATTTTCGGGAAGAACGTGACGCTGCACTGCGGACCGGAGCACGCGTCCTACATCATGCTGCCCGTGATTCCGGAGAAGTAGATGTGAGAATCCAAGTCCGTAGGGGCCGTTCGCGAACGGCCCCTACGGGTTCTGGCATAGGGACGGACTTAAATGCCTGCCCTGCCCTTGCCAGAAAACCCCGTTTTTGACTAAAATCCCGCGTTCGTCGTCATCATTTTTATGCGCCATCTTTTGTAAGGATACGCCCGAACCCATGCCCACCATCATCGGCGTCATTCATGCGACCCGCGTCGCGGTATCGCCCATCGAAGCCGCGTTCGAAGAGCATTGGCCCGAAGCCGAAGTCGTCCAGTTCATGGACGAATCACTCATGCGCGATCTGGACGAAATCGGCCATCTCACGCCCGAGATCAACGAACGCGTGGAGAGCCTCGCGGATTTCGCTTGCAGAGATGGCGCAACGGCGATTCTCTACTCATGCTCGGCGTTCGGCCCGGCGATAGAGGCCGTCCAGGCGAGGCTCCCGGTTCCCGTCCTGAAACCCAATCAGGCGATGCTCGATGAGGCGCTGGCACTTGGAGGCCGCATCCGCATCCTCTCCACGTTCAGGCCGTCCGGCCCCTCGATAAGGCGCGAACTCGAAGCGCTGGCCGAGCAAAGAAAACTCGAGGTCGAAATCGACGACTCCTACGTGCCGGGCGCGCTCGACGCCCTCCAGGCGGGCGACCCGGACACTCACGACGCGCTCATCGCGGAAGCTGCCGCCGCTGGCTCACGAGCCGACGTCATTCTCCTCGCGCAGTTCTCGATGGCGCGGGCGCGGGATGCGGTCTCCCGCCACGTCGATGCGAGAGTGCTCAGCAGCCCCGAGAGCGCCGTCCTCGCGCTCAGGCGGATGATGGGCGCACCTGTAAACGGGCACGCTCTGGCTGCGAACGGGACGGCGACTGCCATTCCCGCGCAACATCTATCCGCCTAGTCTGCAGGGACAGGTCGCGACCTGTCCCTACTTCCTCCTGCAAGAACCATATCTCCCCGCTCAAAACCACTCCCGCCTTGCCCCGCTCTCACCGCCGGTGGATAATGGCGTTTTCTCTTATCCTGGGTTTTACGCTTGCTCGATTCCCTTCATCCCAACCTGATGGCGCTTCTCTCGGCGTTTTTCATCTCGGTCGCCAGGACGCTCTACCGTGGCGCGCTCATGAGCCTGAGCCCGCTCGTGACGACGGTCATCGCGACCATCATCACGACCATCTTCGCGCTCGGCCTCTATGCGATGGGCGAGGGACTGGAGCACTGGCCGCTCTACGGAATCCTGTGGTTCGCGCTCGTGGGCGCGGTCGGCGGACTGGGCGGGCGCTACATGGGGATGATTTCCATCAAGCTCGTGGGGCTGGCCCGCACGCCCATCCTGACGCAGACGGGCCTCGTCTGGTCCTCGGGGCTGGCTGTCATTCTATTGGGCGAGAGGCTCACCCCCCTGGTGACGCTGGGAACGCTGGGCATCATGGCGGGCGGCGTCCTGCTCCTGTACGACAGGAAAGCCACCCAGAGACGAATTCCCCTCACCTACTACCTGATCCCCGTGACGGGTGCGGCGTTTGCGAGCATCTCCCACATCGTACGCAAATACGGCTTCGTCCACATCCCCTCGGTCACGCTGGGGATGGGCGTCTCGAACATGACGACGCTCACACTCCTGCTCGCGAGCGCATTCTTCTTCCCGGCGCTCCAGATGAAAAGCACATCCTACACCCGCCATTCGCTCCTCATCACCGCTCTGGGCGCTGCGTGCAACTTTCTGGCCGCGTTCTTCTTCTGGTGGGCGATCAAGGACGGCGAGGTCATTCAGGTGGTTCCCATCAACCGCCTCTCGATCCTGATCGTCATCCTCTTCTCCTGGCTGTTCTTCAGGAAACAGGAGCGCGTGAGCGCGCAGGTGATCATCGGCGGGGCCTGCTCGGTGCTGGGCGCATGGGCCGTCGTGTGGGGGAAGTGATTTCTCGAGGCGGGCGATGCGCTTCTACACAACCTGACACCCTCAGGGCGTTTCCACTTGCGCCCATCTCCCCGCCTCAGATGACTCCAGCATGGCCGTGAGCAGCGCGACGAGGGCGGCTCCCTCACGCCCGTCGGTGAAAGGAGGCGCGCCATCGCGGATGCTTTCCGCGAAAGACGCCATGTGGCGGGCGATCATGTCGGTCTTCTCGACCGCGACGACCTCGGGTGCCTCCTCACCCTGCCTGTGGATGACGAGGGCGGGCGCTGCGGGCGTCCCCCCTTGCGGGTCGGCGTTCACGTAGAGGTTCGCCTCGGTTCCGAACAGGGAAAACTGGTAGCGGCGCGGCGTCACGAAGCTCGAACTCACCTGGGCGATCGGGCCTGAGGCGAACCGGAGCGCGCCCGAGGCGGTATCCGCTATCCGCCCCGACGCCATCTTCCGCTCCAGTACGGCGAATGCTTCTTCGACGGGACCAAGGAGATATTTCAGTATGTCGAGGAGATGAAAGCCCGGCCCCGTACGGCCCGAGAGGCGATTCTTCGAGGTCGTCGCGCCAGATTTCCCTGCCGTAGTTGCGGGCGCGCGGATTGCCGAAATGCCCTGCTGCCTGCGTTACCTCGCCGAGCGCGCCCGCATCGAGCAACGATTTCGCCTTCTGGACCGACGCCACCCATCGCCAGCAATGCCCGACCATCAAGACGACGCCCGCACGCTCGCACGCCTCCACGCAGGCGCGCGCGTCACTTAATGTGACGGCGATCGGCTTCTCCACGAAGACGTGCTTCCCGGCCCGGGCCGCCGCGCAGACCTGCTCCTGATGCGCGCTGTGGGGCGTGGTGAGGACGACGGCGTCGATATCCGGGGCTTCGACTATGGCCGCATAGTCGGGACAGGGCCGGCATCCGTATTTTCGCGCGAACGCTTCTTTTCTTTCGTCCGACCTCGTATGGCAGGCGGCGATTTCGAGCCCCGGCGTTTTCCGAACCCCCTCCGCCAGCACGCCGGCCCAGCGGCCCAGCCCGACGCAGGCCAGTCGAATGTTTTCTCGGCTCATGCCGGACAATATACCACCACGGCCCCGAAACGATAAAATTCCGCCCTGCGACTGCCCTTCTCGAACCGGATGAATTAGGATGGGGCTTTCACACTCCCGGGAGGCGCGGCTTTGTCGCCAGAAACGATTAAAGGAAAAACCTGCATCGTCACCGGCGCGAGCCGGGGCATCGGGCGCGGATGCGCGGTGGCATTGGGGAGCGCGGGCTGCCGCGTGGCGGTGAATTACCGCGAGCGCGCGGACGAGGCGGAGGAGACCCGCCGCGAGATAGAAGAGGCGGGCGGTGCGGCCTTCATCTTCCAGGCGGACGTATCGGAGGCATCCCAGGCACACCGTCTGGTGGAGGAAACGAGAGAGCGATTCGGCCCAGTCTCCATACTCGTGAACAACGCAGGTATCGCCATCCAGAAGCCCTTTGACGAACTCACCGAATCGGACTGGGACGCCACGCTCGACGTGAATCTCAAATCCGCGTTCCTGCTCACCCGGGCCGTCCTGCCCGACATGCGGGCGGCGCGGTGGGGGAGAATCGTCAACGTCTCATCGAACGCCGCCTTCACGGGCGGGCGCGTCGGGCCGCACTACGCGGCTTCGAAGGCGGGCATGCACGGCCTCACCCACGGATATGCCGCAGCCCTGGTGAAGGAAGGAATTACGGTGAACAGCGTGGCGCCCGCCCTCATCGACACCGACATGACGACGCAGGACCTGCGCGGCTCCACGCCGAACACGCCGATGGAGCGGTTCGGCACGGTGGAGGAGACGGTCGACGCCGTCATGATGATGGTCCGAAACGCCTTCGTCACGGGCCAGACCCTCCTGGTGAACGGCGGCAATTACTTCCACTAATCCATATCATTTCCACAAATACCCAGAGGCCAGAAAGATGAGAAACGCAAACGGCGCAGGCTTGCTGCTCGAAACCCTGCTCGACGAAGGTGTGACGCACCTGTTCGGGAACCCGGGCACGACGGAGCTTCCCCTGATGGACGCGCTCGTGAACGAGGAGCGGCTCAGGTTCATCCTCACGCTGCACGAGGGCGTGGCGATCTCGGCAGCCGAGGGATACGGCCTGAGTACGGGGAGGCCCGCCGCCATTAACCTCCACGTCGCGCCCGGCCTCGGCAACGCGATGGGGCTTCTCTACAACGCCAAGCGCTCGGGCGCGCCCATGCTCGTCACCGCCGGGAACCAGCCCCAGGGCGGACATTTTCAGGAAATCATTCTGTATGACGATCTCGCGCGCATGGCGGAGCCGCTCGTGAAGTGGTCGTACGAGGTGCGCCGCATCGAGGACCTGGAGCAAGCCGTGCGCCGCGCCGTCAAGGTGTCCATGACGCCGCCGACAGGACCCGTGTTCCTCTCCCTGCCGGGCGACGTCATGCTGAGCCCCGCCTCCGGTCTCCAGGAAAAGCCCACGCGCATCCACACGCGATTCGCCGCTGCGGCGGAATCGGTCGAGGCGGCGGCCGCGCTCATCGCGAAGGCGGAGCAGCCCTGCATCGTTTCGGGCGCGGGCGTCGCGCACTCGGGCGCGCTGGATGAGGCGGCGTGCTTCGCCGAGCAGATCGGCGCCAAGGCGTTCGAGGAGAACTTCGCCAACGTGATCACGTATCCCATGGCGCACCCGCTCTACGCCGGGAAACTCCCCATTCTCGCCGGACCCTTGAGGGAGCGCCTCGCGGAGCACGATCTGGTGTTCCTCATCGGCACGGAGGTATTCCTGTTCTCTTACCCCGCCGACGTGCGCCCGCTGCCCGAGGACTGCCGGGTGGTTCACCTCGATCTCAACGCATGGGAGATGGGCAAGAACTTCGGCCTGGACGCCGCACTCTACGGCGACCCGAAAACCACCCTTCCCGTTTTGACAGAGGCCGTGGCGAGAGCACAGACGGCGGATGAAGCCGCGGGGGCGAAAGCGCGCGCGGAGCGGATTTCAGGGGAAAACCAGAGCGCGCGCGAGGCCGCCCCGCCCCCGGCGGAGGAGAGCGATTATTCGGAAGGCATGTCCCTTCCCGCCTTTCACCGCGCGCTCGGCGCGGGCGCGCCAGAAGGGTCCGTCTGGGTGGATGAGGCGCTCACCTCCGCCGGCCCGGGCTTCCGGCGCGCGGTGGGGCGCAACGCATCCCAGATTTTCGGGAGAAAGGGCGGCGGCATCGGGAACGGCCTGCCGATGGCGCTGGGGGCGAAGATAGCGACGCCCGACCGCCCCGTCATCTGCCTCTCGGGCGACGGCTCGGCCATGTACTCCAACCAGACGCTGTGGACGGCTGCGAAATACGGCGTCGGCGCCGTCTTCGTCATCGCGAACAACGGGGCCTACCATATTCTAAAAGGGCGCGTGCTGGCGCTGGACGGCAAGGCGAAGGAGTTTCACCGCTTCGTCGGCATGGACCTGACGGAACCGAGCCTCGACTTCATCAAGCTGGCGGAATCGATGGGCGTGGACGCAGCGCGCGTCCATTCGCCGGATGAACTCGAAGCGTGCCTCGCCGAGGCCGCCCGGGGCGACAAACCCTGCCTCATCGACGCGGTTGTCAAGCCCGCTCCACTGGGCAGCCCGCCGCAGGAGCTATGAGGGACACAACACCCCCCATCCCGAGCAGGTGCGCTTGCGCGCAGTATCGGGGGCACGAACCCGACTGGTCCTCCAGGAGTTATCGAAAAAGCCCCCGTAGGGGCGGACCTCCACCGCTTCAGGGGTTGTCCAACAACCCCTCATCAATCGTGTTTGACCTTCAATACGCTGCTTCGCAGTTACTCAGGGTGAGGGAAACGCGGCGGGCGGCTCATGGTGAGAATATGGCGTCGGGCGCGCTACAGGAGCTATGAGGAGAAAACCTCAGTCCGGTTTCCGGCCCAGGATGGTCAGGCGTTTTCTGACGATGGAGAATTCCGCCCCTTCGCCGCTTTCCTCATACCAGCTTCCGCCCTGATCGCGCAGGGCCTCGAACGCGGCTCTCAGTTTCGGGAACACATCGGGCGAAGTCTTGGCGAGGTCCATCCAGTCATCAAACGGCGTGTCCGTCCTGTCGACCACTTTCTCCTCGACCCGGATGCCTTCCGCGTGAAACAAGCCTTCCATCTCCTTTCCGGACAGATGCCGCGTGATGGTCGGCTCCCGCACCCGGTCGAGCTCTTCTATCTTCTCTCGTTCTTCGGCTTCGTCGGGATAGTGGTAGTCGATCAGGAAGACGTGGCCGCCGGGACGGACGGCGCGGGCCATCTCACTGAAAACTTTTTTGGGGTCTTCGAGATGATGGAACGTGTGCCGGCAGATGGCGGCGTCGGCCTGCCCCGCCGCCAGGGGCGCTTCGTGCGCGTTCGCCATGACGTAGCGGGCGTTCGCTTCAAGCCCCCACTCAGTCAGGCGTTCGCGCCCTCTCTTGGCCATCGCGGGGGTGAGATCCAGCCCCACGACGTTCCCGCCCGCCGCCAGAAAGGGCTTCGCGGATGTGCCCGTGCCCATCCCGAAATCGACCAGCCAGGAATCTTCGCCGAAGCCGACCCTCTCGGCCATCGCACCCAGGCGCGCCTGTTCCGCGTCGCTGTAATAGCCGCCGTAGGTCTCGGCCATCCGCGTGAAGGTCTCGATGTTCCGCTGTTTCGCCGTATCCATCAAAAAGCCCCCTTAAGGGAGTTCGCCTTATATGGCTTTGACATTATTACGAATCATACAACGAAACCGGGCAAAGCTCTCTCCCCTCTCAATCGTTTTACAAAAGGCGCGGGCTGCCGTTAGAATAAAAGTCAAAATCAACCTCTCAAATATAAGGAGAGCGCAGCATGGGTGAAATCCTCGATAAATTCGCAGCCGAATGCCACGATATCCTGAAAGCCGATTCGAGCAAGGCGGGCCTCCAGAAGGTGAGCGACGCCCTGGAGAAAGTGCTGGTGAACCAGGAGTTCGTGCAGGAGCACCTGGGGCCCGACAACGACTCCCCCCGCAAGATGCTCTACAAGGACCCCGAACTCGGCTTTTGCATCTTCGCCCACGTGCATAAGGGCGTTACCGGAAGCTCTCCGCACGATCACGGCGCTTCGTGGGCCATCTACGGCCAGGCGGTGGGCACCACCACGATGACGGACTACGAGCTCGTCGAGCGGCCCAACGGCGCAGCGCCCGGCAAGGTGCGCGCCGTCCGCAGCTACGACCTGACGCCGGGCCTCTCCAAGGCCTACGACGTGGGCGAATTCCACTCGCCCAAGCGCGAGGGGGAGACGCGCCTCGTCCGCATCGAAGGCATCGATCTCGACACCATCACGCGCGACAAGTACGAGGCGGTCTGATATCTGATACCGGCCATCGCAGCGCGCTGATTTTGTAGCTGGAAAGCATTTGTTCCGACCTGTCGCAGGTGGGCTTTCTCAGTGAAAGCCCGGGAAGCCGGTGAGAATCCGGCGCGGACCCGCCACTGTGACCGGGGACGAAAGCGGCTGAAACCACTGGCGCACCCCGCCGGGAAGGAGCCGTGAGTAGGATGATCCGGAAGCCAGGAGACCGACCTGCGGCAATCTTTTGACCCGTCACGTCCTCGCGGAACGGGAGGTGGGTGGTACCTTGCGCATCTTTACACCCCGAATCGAGAGCAACATCCGGAGCGCGTGCCCCACGCCGGCGCGCGCCTGTTCTTTCGTCATAAGCGGGAGTTGTTGAAAAAGATCCCTTATTAGGGGGTAGAGGGGACGCCCCTCTCGAATGGAAAAGCAACCCCCCCTACCCCCCCTTGTCAGGGGGGTATAAAAAGGCGATGCCCCTGACTGTAGGGGGCAAAAACAAAGAAGGTCCCCCCGACAGGGGGGAATAAAAAAAGACCCCCCTGACAAGGGGGGGTAGGGGGGGTTGAATTTATCGGGTTTCCCTTTCAGGGGTCGCCATTACCCTCTCGGAGGTTTTTCAACAGCCATAAGCGCGGCGGAGCAAACCGCCGCTGAAACAGCCGGCAGGTGTACGGGAATCCGGTGCGAATCCGGAGCTGCCCGGCAGCTGTAAGCGACGCGCCTTTCATGCAGTCCACCGGGTTACACCCGGGAAGGAATGAGAGGCGGCCATCGGCGCGAGCCAGAAGACCGGCCTGCCGGCATCATCTCCAATCAGACCCCGCAAGGGGTCCGTTTCGAGCGCTTGGGCCGCTCAAGGAGGCGCGCCATCATGCAAGGCGTCGCAAGAAAACCCACCCGATCATCTATCCGCTTCATACGGGCCGTGTCCGCCGTGTGGCTCGCAGCATTCATCCTCCTGGGAGGTACAGGCATTGCCGGCGCGCAAAACACTGGCGCGGAAGAAGAACTCTACCTCGACCCCATCACCGTCACGGCGACGCGCACGCCCGAGCGGCTGAGCGACGTGGCCGATTCGGTGGAGGTGTTCGGCCTCGAGAGAATCGAGAGCCTCCTCCCCGGCGACGCGCTCGATTTCCTGAGCGAGGGGGCAGGCGTCATCCTCCCCCAGGCGAGCGGCAGAGGCGGGCAGGCCAGCCTTTTCCTGAGGGGGAGCGAGACCAACTTCACCAGCGTCATGGTAGACGGCTTCAAGCTCACCTTCCCGGACGGGAGCGCGTATGACTTCGGGCACTTATCGCCCGAGTGGGTGGGCGCAGCCGAAATCCTGAAAGGCCCCCAAAGCCCGCTTTACGGCTCGGACGCGGCCTCGGGCGTCATGAACTTCCTGCCCGACGTCGGAAAACCCGGAGAAGCGTCCTCCTTCACCGTCCGCGCAAGGGGCGGCAGCGAGGAGACGTTCGAGGAGACATTCAAGCTGAAGGGCGGAACGGCGAAGAGCGGATACATGGCGAGCCTGAGCCGTCTCGACACGGAGGGACACCTGCCGAACGACGGCTACTACCGCACCACCGGCACGGTGGGGCTGGATCATTTCTTATCTGAAAACGCCAGGTTGCGCTTTCTATATCACGTCAACCGGAACCGTTACGACATCCCCGGACCGGCGCATCAGCGCTACACCGAACCCAACAAGTACGGGCGCAACACCGAACAGCTCATCGGCGCGCGCGCGCACTTGAAGCTTTTCCCGTGGCTCGAATACGTCCCGCGCGTCTCCCTCTATCTGCGCGACACCTTGTTCGAGAACAAAGCGGACGCGATCAATCCCGATTCCGACAAAACGGACACGAGCGGCACGCGGCTCCTTTTCGACAACCAGGTCAACGTGAGGTTATCGGGGAAAGAAATGGGGTTCAGCGCGCTTCGCCGCTCCATATCCACGCTGGGCGTCGAGTGGGAGACGGAGGACATCTCCATCGGGAGCGTCTATGAGAACGCATTCGGTTCCGGCGAAAACAAATACGACAGCGACAGGCGGGCCACCTCTATATACGCGCAGCAACAGTTTCAATTCCAAAACGGCTTCACCCTTGCAGGCGGGGTGCGCGCCGATAATTTCGACGTCGGTGAAGACGAGACGACCGGAAAACTCTCCGCCTCCTATAAAATCCCCGGAACCGGCGCCCGGATTCGCGGCGCGGTGGGCGAGGGAATCAAGCGGCCCTCCTTCGCCGAGTTGCTCGACGTCTACGGCCCCGGCAACCCGAATCTCAAGAGCGAGCGGCAAAAAAGCCGGGAGGTCGGTTTCGATCAGCTTTTTGCGAAGAAAAAACTCAAATTCAGCGCCACTTATTACGTGAACGATATCGACGACCTGATCGCCTATTCGTTCGCGCCTTTCGAGAACGGCACGAACTACGAGAACATCCAGAAGGCGCGCGTCAAGGGCGCGGAATTCTCCTTCTCCCTGATTGATTTCAACGACTTCTCAGCCCACGCGAACTTCAACACCATGGATACGGTCGCACTGGAAACAGAAGGCCTCGGCGCGCCGAACTACGTGGAGGGAGAAGAACTCTTAAGACGCCCGGACTGGTGGTGGAGCGCCTCGGTCAGCTACCACCCCGAGCGACTGAAAGCGACTCTGCGCGTCAACACGGTGAGCGACAGGTGGGATATCGACGACTCTGCACTCTGGCCCTACCCGAGGGTGGTGAACCCCGGCTTCACGCGGGTGGACCTCGCGCTCTCTCTCGACGTCGTGAAGGACCGTATTTCGATGTTCGACAAGACGAGGAAATCGAAGGTGAAAGATTTGACGGTCGAGCTCAAGGTGAACAACGCGCTGGATGAGGAATACGAAGCCGTATACGGCTACACCGCGCCCGGCATCCAGTGGTTCGTTGGCGTAAGGGCGATCTTCTAGGGGTTGTTGGAAATGCCCGAGGAGGGAAAATGTGTTTGGAGTGTAGGGGTCGCATACATGCGACCCTCCCTGGTTTTTTTCGCCCATTGCAAGGGCCGCATATGTGCGGCCCCTACACTCCCTTCGGAAAGGCGGTATCCCATTGCCATCATTCCGACATTGCGGGGGCTTTTTCAAAGGAGCAACCCCCCCTACCCCCCCTTGTCAGGGGGGTATAAAAAGGCGATGCGCCCCCACCGGGTCGAGGGGTTTTGCTTTTTCTTGCCCCCCTGACAAGGGGGGGTAGGGGGGGTTGCTTTTATGGGGTTCCCTTTCAGGGGGTTGCCACTACCCTCTTAGAGGGTTTTTCAACAAACCCTTGATAGGGGGGTAGAAGCGATGCCCCTGACGAGGATTATTCAACACCCCCCTGAAGCGGGGCTTTGCGCAAGGGACGGCAGATGCGATTATGGAATAATCTCAAAATTCGCTTCCTGGCGGCGGCTCTATTATGGGCTGCGCTCTCCCCGACCCCGGAGGGGGCCGCACCCGCCCGCGCCGCCGGGAAGCCCGAGCGCCTGGTCGCCATGACGCTCGCCACCGCCGAGATGCTCCTCGCTCTCGCGCCCAGGGAAAGAATCGTCGGCCTCCACAAGCTGGCCGGACATCCGGGATATTCCAACGTCGCCGATAAGGCGCGCGGCATCCCGCTCATCGACAGCGCGCCCGAGCGCATCATCGCTTTAAGGCCGGACATGGTGTTCGTCGCCTCGTATTCGAGCGCCGCGTTCCTGAACCAACTGCGGGCCGCCGGGGTGCCGGTGTCCAAGTTCTCCGTCTTCAGCGGCGTTGCCGACGTTTTCGCGAGCATCGAGAAGATGGGCCGCCTGATCGGTGAAGAAGCGAAGGCGCAAAAACTCGTCAAAGATACGCAGGAAAGAATCCGCACCATCCGCGCGCGCATCCCGAAAAACCGGACGCCGCCCCGCATCCTCACTCTCGTGCGGGGCGGCTGGGTGACGGGCGAAGGCACTTCGCACGATGCGCTTATCCGACTCGCGGGCGGCGTGAACGCCGCTGCCGAACGCGGGGTGCGGGGAGCGCGCAGGGTGTCGGCGGAGCGGGTAATCGCCTGGAACCCGGACGTCATCATGGTGGGGGCGAACCCGGAATCGGGCGCGGGCATGAAGGACGTCATCCGCGCGAACGGGGTCTACGCCCCCCTGCGCGAAAAGAAAATCGTCGAGATCCCCTACCCGCGCTTCTCGAGCGTGTCGCAATACATCGCAGGCGCCCTCGACGATCTGGTGAGAGGGCTTTATCCATGAGGAAATACGCCCTGGCGGCTGCGCTCGTCACCCTCGCCCTGCTACTCACCGCCCTGAGCGTCCGCCTGGGCGTGGCGGACATCGGCGCAGAGAAAATCCTGAAGATTATCCTGAGCGAACTGGGGCTCATCTCCACCGAGGCGGCGGGCGTCTCCGCGCATGAACGCGCCATCATCTGGCACATCCGCCTCCCACGGACATTGACGGGCGCTTTCGTCGGGGCGTCGTTAGCACTTTCGGGCGTGATGCTCCAGGGCCTTTTCCGGAACCCGATGGCGAGCCCCGTCGTCGTCGGGGTCAGCACGGGCGGCGCGCTGGGCGCGACGAGCGCCATCGCCCTGGGTCTGGGCGCCGCCTCCATCTGGGCCGTTCCCCTGAGCGCCTTCGGCGGCGCGCTGGCAACGGTGTTCCTCGTCTCGCTCGTCGCATCGCATAAAGGACACACGCCGCTGGGCGCGCTCATCCTCTGCGGCATGGCGGTGAACTCGGTCGCGGGCGCGCTGACGACGCTCGTGCTCAGCTACAGCGTGAGCGATTTCGAGATCGCGCGCCAGATTCTCTTCTGGCTCATGGGGAGCCTCACGAACCGCACCTGGGAGCACGTGATCCTCGTCGCACCCTTTTTCGCCGCCTCCGCTGTCGCCGCCGCGTTTTTCGGGCGTGAACTGAACCTCATGATGTCGGGAGAAGAATCCGCCATGGCGCTCGGCGTGGACACGGCGCGGACGAAGGCGTGGATACTCGTCATCGCCGCCGCCGCGGCCGGGGCGTCGGTGGCCGTGGCGGGCGTGGTCGGTTTCGTGGGCCTGCTCGTCCCCCACATCGTGCGGATGCTGGCCGGGCCGGACCACAGGAGACTCCTCCCCTTGAGCATGATCGCGGGCGCCGTCTTCGTGACGGGGATGGACCTGCTCGCGCGGACGCTCTCCCCGGCCGGCGAGATACGCCTGGGCGTCCTCTCGGCGGGCGTCGGCGGGCCGTTCTTCCTGTACCTCATCGTCAAGAACCGCGCGCGCGCGGAGATGTTCTGATGCGGCTTAAAGTCGATAACGCACGGGTCGAACTCGGCGGGCGCGACGTCTTGAAGGGCGTGTCGGCCGATTTCCGCCCCGGTGCGCTCACGGGCGTCATCGGCCCGAACGGCGCGGGCAAGACGACGCTCCTGCGCGCGCTCGCGGGTCTCGTGCCCCTGAAAAGCGGGCGCATCTCGCTGGACGGCGAACCCATCGACGCTTTCGAGAGAAAAGAGACCGCCCGCCGCGTGGGCTATCTCGCCCAGAAGCACGAACTCGCGTTCCCCTTCCGATCTGATGAGACGGTGATGATGGGGAGATACCCCCACCAGGGCAGGCTCGCCCCCGAGACCGATGCGGACCGGGAGGCGGTGGCCGCCGCCCTTCGCGACGTGGACGCGGGAGACCTGGCGGGCCGCGCGATCAACGAACTCTCGGGCGGGGAGATGAAGCGCGTCCTGATCGCGAGAACCCTCGCCGCGCAGACGCCCGTCCTGCTGCTCGATGAGCCCTTTGCGAATCTGGACGTGAGACACTGCCTCGACATCCTCGCCATCCTCCGCGCCCAGGCCCGGGAGGGCCGGACCGTGGTCGTCTCGGTGCACGATCTCAACCTCGCGCACCGCTTCTGCGACGAACTGCTCCTGCTCCACCAGGGAGAAGTCCTCGTCTCCGGGGACCCGCAAAGCGTCCTGCGGCCCCGGTTCATCGAACAGGCGTTCGAAGTGCGCGCGCAAATACTGCCGGTGAACGGCGGGGAGGAGCGGCATTTCATCCTGCGAACAATGGAGGGGGAAGAATGAGAACGGCCTTTGCCCTCATCGCGCTCGCGTTCTTTATTCTCTCCACCCCTGCGCCGCTTTCCGCGCAGGAGATAGAGACGTCCGTGAGCGAACCGTCCGAGGCGCCCTCTTTCACCTTCAGGAAGCGCCGCGTGGGAGTGGATGCGGACGCGCGCGTTGCGGCCATCCTCGGGCGAATCAAACGCCACCAGCATTATCCCCCGCTCGCGCGCGAATCGGGGGCGGAGGGCGCGGCCACGGTGAGCTTCCGGGTTCTGCCCGACGGGCGGCTGCAAGGCTTAAGAATCAAGAAGACCTCGGGCAACGCCCATCTCGATGGCGCCTCGCTCGAAGCGGTGCGGAAAGCGGCGCCCCTGCCCTGGCTCGATAAGACACTCGTGCTCACCATACGCTATACTCTCACGCGGACGACCGACTGACGCTTCAAGAGCCGCCCGGCCCTCGCCACAGGGGCGGCGCGAGCAGCAAACGGGGTATCACATGAAGATAGACGTGGAGTACCGCGAAGAGACAGGCGCGGACGGGAGCCTGCAGTCCGTCTGGGAGTTCCGGCCCGGGCGCGAACTCTTGGAAGCCCTCCTGCGCGACCTGTTCGAGAACCACTACGAATCGCTCACTTTCGGCCCCTGCATCCAGGGGGCCGTGTTCGAGTGCCGCGTGAAGGCCCCGCCGCGCAAGATCAGCTATCTGGACGGCTACCTCACCGTCGACCTCGGCGACTGGCACTTCCACCTGTGCATCGGCGAGCACCTAGGCGACGCGCGGCACCCCTGCCCGCCCGAGCTGGCGCGGTGGCGCAGGTGCGCGCGGGCGACGCTGCTGCGCATCTACCAGAACCCACCCGTCGCGGGCCACGCGCCGGTGAGCTATTCGCTGGCGCTCATGAACGGGCGCGACGAGCAGATGACGACCTTCTACCTCCCCAACCCGTACTTCGACGCGCGCTACCGCGTCCTGGAATCCCCCGACTGGGGCAAGCTCGCCCTGTGGAACCACATACGGACGAGCTACCTGGGGCTTCAGGCGGACCCGGGGCCTTTCGCGGACCTCGCGTGAGGGGGATGGAGGAGACGCCCCGCTCGACTGGAAAACCACCCCCCCAATCACACCGCCTCATACGCCCGGTGCACGGCGCGGCTGGCGCCGTTCCAGCCGGGCATCACGGCGCCGAGCGGCCCGTTCCCGCCCGCGACGATGAGGTGCAGGTCTTCGGGCTCGTTCACGACGCGGATGAAGAAATCATCGTTATCTCTATCCACCGGGTATTCCCACCGCCCGTTCGGCCTGTCCGCCCGCCAGGGGCCGCCGCGCTTGAGCTCGCCCACCGTGCGCCCCGCGTTCTCCGAGACGTATGCGTGCACGTCCGCGCGCGAGAAGCCGGCCCGTGCGCACAGGCGCGCGTGTTCGGGCGAGAGGACGAGCACGGTGTCGGACCTCACCCAGATGGGCCACGAGCCCATCGCCGCCATGTTGTCCATGTGGGAGACGAGGAGCCGCTCGGGCTCCCTGTCCACGTCGTTGAAGACGATGTGGGGGTTTTCGACCATGACGGCGGTGATGACGTCCTGGTCCGCGCCGTAGCCGCGCGATACGGCCAAGGATTCCCAGGGGCTGTCTTCCTCGTTCTCGGCGACGCAGAAGGTGAAGCGCGACGGCTGGCTGTAGATGCTCATGCACGCGACGCGCGCGATTCCGCCGCCCAGGTTCAGGAGCACGAGCCTGACCGCGCGGCCGATGGTGGCGTTCGCCCGGAAGCCGGGGCCGAAGCAGCCCTGCCCGCCCGTGACGCCGATTCGCCTGGCGTAGGGGCCGTTCAGGATGAGCAGCGGCGCCACGCTGTGCATGGTGGCCTGCACGCCGCGCAGGTTGAGCGGCTCCTCCACGATGAGTTCGAGCGCCGCGATGACGACGGGGAGGTACTCGGGCCTGCACCCCGCCATCACGGCGTGGGCGGCGACGTCGCGCACGGTGGCGACCTCGTCCAGCGGCGGGACGGGGGTCACGACCTCATCGGGTGCTCTCGACGTGCCCGCCAGCATGCGCTCGATTCGCTCTTCGGTGGGCGTCACCACGGGCAGGCCGTCCGACCAGGGTTTCTCCAGAAAGAATTCGAATTCGTCCGTCTCGTTCATGGGGCGTTCTCCGGGTGGGTGGTCATGGATTTTTCTTGGCCGTTGATGTGTTCAGCCTATCACGGCGGGGGTTGATTTGGATCGTCGTTCGGGCGTTGTGTGGCCGTAGGGACAGGCCTCCGTGCCTGTCCGAGGTTCCTGTGAACCCTCCCTCCCCGGTCGGAATTGACCACCGACGTCATTCCGGCCAAAGGCAAAACCTCTCCCCCTCAAGGCAGTAACCCCCCCTACCCCCCTTGACAGGGGGGTAAGAAAATTCAAAACCCCTCCACCGGCGAGGGTGCATCGCCTTTTTATACCCCCCTGTCAAGGGGGGGTAGGGGGGGTTGGTTTTTGCCGGATCCACCCCCGCACAACCGGACAGGCACGGAGGCCTGTCCCTACTCCCCCGCCGCGTTCTTCTCAATCGCGCGCTTGGCCGCGGCGAGGGCGTGGTTCGTCTTCGGGAAGCCGATGTAGGGGCAGAGCGAGACGATGCCCTCGATGAGTTCCTCAGGACTCAGGCCCTGGTTCAGCAGGCCGCGCGAGTGAATCTCCACCTCGCCCGTGAGGTCCTGCCCCGCCGCCGCCGCGACGATCATCATCTCGCGCGTCCTGTTGTCGAGCAGGGGCTGGCTCCAGCAGGTGCCGAAGACGTACTCCACGATGGCGCGGGTGTGCGTCGGCGCCAGTTCGTTCATCTCGGTGAACGTGCCCGCGAGGCCGTCCTCCCCGTAGATGCCGAGAGATTTCCGGACGGCGAGCCCCCGCTCGTAGCGTTCCTCGTTCATGTGGTTTCTCCTTTATATAAGGTGGCGGTGGATGATGATGATGGCCGTAAGGACAGGTCGCGCCCTGAAAGGCAACCCCCCCTACCCCCCCTTAACAGGGGGGTCTTTTTTTATTCCCCCCTTTCGGGGGGAGCCTTCTTTTTTTTAGTACCCCACCTCGTCGGGGTTTTGCCTTTTCATACCCCCCTGTTAAGGGGGGGTAGGGGGGGTTGGTTTGGCCTCACCCCCCGTCCCCCGGTATCGCGCCGGGCCGCGTGACGATGAAGCAGACCACGCACGCGCAGACGGCGGCGAGCAGCGCCTTCGCGTATACCGGCGCGCTCATGAGGTATATCGACGGCCCCGCCAGGAGGACGATGAGCGTAACCGACGTCCACTTCGCCCGGGGGCGGATGACGCCGTGGCGCTGCCAGTTCGTGATGAGCGGGCCGTAGAGCCTGTGGCCGAGCAGCCATCCATGCAGCTTCTCCGAACTCTTCGAGAAGGCGAACGCCGCCAGGAGGATGAAGGGCGTCGTCGGCAGGACGGGCAGCAGCAGGCCGATGAAGCCCAGGCCGAGGCAGACGCAGCCCAGCGTCAGGAAAAATGGACGAGAAATCTTGCGCCACATGAACGCTCGTTCTCCCGGGTGGGGGTTGTCGGGAATGCCGCCTTGGGGAGGATAATGGCAACCCCCTGGAAAGGGAAACCCCATACGGCAACGCCTCCTTGACAGGGGATAAATGCAACCCCCGTCTTTTTTGTTCCCCCCTGGAGGGGAGTTGTTGAAAAAGTCTTTGTCAAAGCAGTAACCCCCCCTACCCCCCCTTAACAGGGGGGTAAGAAAAGGCAAGCCTCGCAAAAAAAGATCAACTCCCCCCTTGAGGGTTTTGCCAATCAACGAGAGAAGAATTTCACTCCCCCCTTGAGGGCCAAGCCCGACCAAGTAGAAAAGGGATCAACTCCCCCCTTGAGGGGGAGTCGCAGAAGCCGAGCGGTTTGTGCGAAGGCTGATGCGGTGGGGGGAGCTTCTATCCGTGGCATGTCCCCCCACCGAATCGCTTGCGGGCTTCGCCCTTAGCTCTTCGACTCCCCCTCAAGGGGGGAGTTGATTGTTGAGCGTTCTATAAGGGGGTTGCTCTTTCATACCCCCCTGTTAAGGGGGGGTAGGGGGGGTTGCCTTTCGGTGAGGGGGGAGTGAATCCCTTCTCTACTCGGTCGTGATTCTCCCCCGAAGCGCGCCCCCCCGCAACGCGCGCGGCACTCGGCATTCCGCGGGCGGTGTACTAGAATGGGCGGACGCCACCTCTTTATATACCTCTCTCGTATGGAGACGACATGTCCGTTCGCGAATATGTAGACGCCGATTCCCTGTGGAAAAACTTAGGTCACATCTGCCGCTGGGAGCGCTACACCGGCACCGAGGGCGAGAACGAGGCCGTGCGCTACGTCGAGGCGGAGCTGTCGGCGCTGGGAATCGACGTCGAGGTGCACGCGTTCGATTCGCTCATCAGCATACCGGGCGAGACGACGCTCGAGGTGACGGGAGAGGGCGGGGAGACGATCCGCGCCATCAGCGCGGTGTTCGGCGCATCCACGGGCGCGGCGGGCGTGCGCGGACAGGCGGTCCATGTCGGCGAGGCCGGCCCGCCCGCGACGCCGTTCGGCGATCCTTTATATACGGGCGCAACCGGCGAGGCCCCCGTGGCGGGTCGCGTCGTCGTGGCCGAGGGGATGGTGAGCCCCGCGCGGTTTTATTATTTCGAGCAAAGAGGCGCCATCGCGCAGGTCTACGTCAACCACGGCAACGCGCACGAGCTGACCGTCTCGACCATCTGGGGCGCGCCGACGCCCGAGAGCATCGCGCGGCTGCCCGGGACGCCCGTCGTCACGCTCTCGCGCGAACAGGGGGCGGGCCTCATCGAGCGGCTCCGGGCGCGGGAGGAGGTCGAGTTGCTCATCCACGTGGAGATGGACACCGCCTGGCGGGAGACGCTCATGCCCGTGGCGAGCATCACGCCCGATAACGGGGCCGATGATTACGTCCTGGTCGGCGGGCACATCGACTCCTGGCACATCGGGGCGAACGACAACGCGGCGGGCGACGCCACGCTCATGGAGCTCGCGCGCGTCGCCCACGAGAGGCGGGGCGAGCTTCGCCGCGGCCTCAAGGTCGCCTGGTGGAACGGGCACTCGCACGGGCGCTTCTCGGGCTCCACCTGGTACGCGGACCACATGTTCGGCGAGCTGCGCAAAAACTGCGTCGCCTATCTCAACATCGACCAGCCCGGCTGCATCGGCGCCACGCTCTACCGGCCCTTCTGCACGGCGGACGTGCGCGACTGGGTGCGGGACGCCATCGCGCGTCTGGGCGGGCAAAGCACGCAGCCCGATCATCCCCGCAAGATGGCCGACCAGTCGATGTGGGGGGTGGGGGTTCCCTCGTTCTCCTTCCTGCCCGTCCTCCCGCCCGGCCACCCCGATTTGAGAAAGGATCACCCAGGCGACGGCTTCCCCGAGTACTGGCACCACCCCGCCGACACGCTCGACAAGATGGACAAGGACCTCCTCGCCGAGCACTGCCGCCTCTACGCGGACGCGCTTCACGAGCTGTGCGCGCTCGAGCGCGCGCCGCTCAACCCCGCCGCGACGGCCGTCGTCGTGAACGAGGAAATCGAGAGGCTCTCCGAATCGGGAGGCGAAGCCGTGGACCTGGGCGATCTCAGCGAGGCGGGGGCGCGCTTCGCCAGGGCGTGCGAGGCGCTCGGCGAAAAGATAGGAAACATCGACGCCGCCCGCGCCAACCGCGCCCTCCTCGATATGAGCCACGCCGTCAATCCCGTGCTCTACACGCTGGCGGGGCCGTTCGACCACGACCCGGCGAGCGGCGCGTTCCGGATGCCGGGGCTCCAGTGCATCGCCCACTACGCCGCGCGCGGGCCAGCGAGCGATGCGGGCAAGGTCATCTACACGCGCGTCCAGCGCGAGAAGAACCGGGTAATCGCGGGCTTGGGCGCCGCCAGCGCCATCGCGGAGTCGCTGTAGAGGGGCTGTTGAAAAAGCCCTTCCTCAGAGGAAAAAACGAACCCCCCCTACCCCCCCTTAACAGGGGGGTAAGAAAAATCAAAACCCCTGCCACCGGCGGTGGGTATTGCCTTTTTCTTTTTTATACCCCCCTGTTAAGGGGGGGTAGGGGGGGTTGCCTTTATCCCCTGTTAAGGGGGGGTAGGGGGGGTTGCCTTTCAAGGCGCGAAAACCTCGGACAGGTCGCGACCTGTCCCTACGGCAGCCTTCCGGAGAGATCGCAACGCCCGTCATTCCGGCCTTGAGCCGGAATCCATTTTCGCCTTTGCCTTTTCGCCTCCTCGTTCGGACGTCTTCACGCCCGGGCGGAGAAAATCGGAATCGAACACAAAAACGAAAGGCGAATTCTCCGGATTCCGCATCCGGACGCCGCGCGACAACAAGGCCGTCGCCGCCCCGCCCGGTGAAAAATCAAAATGGATTCCGGCTCAAGGCCGGAATGACGGCGGTGGTCAATGCCGACCGGGGAGGGAGAGATTGCCCGGAATGACGAACAAAACCACACCGCCTCATCCTGAGTAGGCGCGCAAGCGCCGTATCGAAGGACAAATGCGATTGATGAATGAGCGTTTGCTCTCGCCCGGCGCGAGGCGTTCGACTCCCCTCGCCCTTCGATACGCCGCCTTCTCGGCGGCTACTCAGGGTGAGGGGTTGGGGGGTTTCGGCAAGAGGCGAACCTGGAAAAAACCAACCCCCCCTACCCCCCCTTAACAGGGGGGTATAAAAAGGCAACGCCCCGGCAAGGGGGTATGAAAAAGAAAAAGGCCCCCCTGTCAAGGGGGGTTGGGGGGTTCCGGCAAGGGGCGAACCTGGAAAAAACCAACCCCCCCTACCCCCCCTTGTCAGGGGGGTATGAAAAGGCAAAACCCGGCGAGGTGGGGTACTATAAAAAAAAGAAGGCTTCCCCCCGAAAGGGGGGAACAACAAAAAGACCCCCCTGACAAGGGGGGGTAGGGGGGGTTGCCTTTATCCGCTGACAAGGGGGGCTGTCCTTTCGAGCCACGAAACCCCGGACAGGTCGCGGCCTGCCCCTGCACACAAACAAATTTTCCCTCTCCGGTTTTCGGCAATCCCCCCTCCCCGCCCGCATTTCACGCCCGGAGCCGATCGAAAACTTACCTTGACAAAAACTTTATAATTCCCGCAATATGATCCCGTGCGACACAATTCACGGGGTGAAAAGGCTGTGCCTGCCCGCCGTCCACGAGGCGGCCTTCTCCGGAAGGACGAAACAGGCGGGAAATTCACCTTGACAAAGCGCAAACGGCTGTAGCAATATCATGGATGCGACACATTCCATGAGGTGCAGTCGACTCCGGGCTGCCTGCTGAATACAAGACGGCCTTCTCCTTTGAAGGCCGAAACAAGCGGGAACCCACCTCAAGAACCTATACCTCGTGGATTGTGTCGCAACCAGCCCGGACTGCGACGCGGCCCTGTCCCTGCACTCCGGCGCTGCTCGATGCGATCACAAGCGGCATGGTTGTCGCCCGTATATCAACGAAGAGAGGAGGCTCACCGGACGAAGCCGGAAATGCGCTGATAGACCTTTTTGCACCAGAAAGTATGCGGCACGACCCAGAAAATATGCGACACGATTCACGAGGCGAAGTCATCTACCGGGTGACGTCGAAATAAAAAAGACCCCCCCTCCCGATTCCCAGGGCGGGGAACCCACCGGAAGACCAATCCTCCTGAATCGTTTTTGAAACGGACCGGACGGCGGGGCGCCGATGCCCCCGCTCACCGGCGCGCCAAAGACGAAGAAAAACGAAACCCGAATTCAAGGCCCAGAATAAAGCGAAGGAAAGGAGGTTAATCGGAGAAAGCCGGAAACTCACGGAAAATCCCTTTTTCTATGTATTCAGGAGGACTCACTAAATGATGTTCAAAGATAAGTATATTCACAAGCTCTACGCTTTTGCGCTGGCGGCTGTGTTTGCGCTGACGCTGGCCGGCTGCGGCGGCGGCGGCGGAACTGCTGCTGCGCCGGACCCGGAGCCGCCCACCATGCCGGAACCCACCCCGCAGGAGATGTGTGAGGGTGACGGCGGCCGGTATAACGCGGACGGGTCGTGCACCTCCGCCGAAGATCTTGCAGCGGAAATGGCCGAAGCGGAAGCCCTGAAAGGCGCGCAAGACGCCGCGATGGCGGCCTACATGGCGGCGATGGCCGCCGTGGGCGGCGCGAAGGACCCCGTGGCGATGGGCAACGCGCAGCCGTACGCGGCGATGGCGAAAAGCGCGTCCGACATGGCGGCTGCGGCGGCGACTTCCGCCATGGCCATGGAGCACCAGATGGCGGCCGAGGCGGCCCGCGACAAGGCGATGGAAGCGGCCGGCATGCGCGGTCTGGGTCTGACCTCTCTGGCGAACAAGATCACCAACCAGAGCGATATCGACAACGCCGTTCTCGAGGGCAGGCCTGCCGTCGATCCCGTCTCCAACGCGGGGAGAGTGGGCACGGAGCTGGCCGCGACAGCCGTTCCCGCCGCTGCCGGTGCCACTCCCACTCCAGATGAAATAGCCGCCGTCGTCACGCACACCACAGTTGATGATACCGGCGATCCTCCCGCCGCTCCTGGCGGAAGCGTTGCTCAAGGCGGAGCGGTCAGCGCAACGGTGTCTTACGGCGCGAGTGGACCTACAATCACGGTAGCCGGCGTCGGCACCACCGGTTTGCTGCGCGGCGAAAACCCGATGCTGCTGACGACACGCGGGGGCTGGATGGGCAGAGAATTGGTGGAGGATGATAATACTACTGGTTCCGAGAATATGTCTTACGCCAACGTCTACACGGACATCCAAGCGCCTGTGATGAAGCAGAATTATGGCGATACCACTGCCGGTACAACTACAGATGGTACGGCCGCACAGACGAATGCACTCGCATTGGCAATAGGCCAAATCATCACCGGCGATATTCCGGGAGACGGAAGCACCTTCACGGGAACGCGTAACGTGTCCGCTACCGACAATGTGCCGATGCAGAACGGGCGGGTCTATTGTGCCCCCAATACAGTTGGCGGCTGCGCCATAAGCGTCGACGAAGATGGCGAGATCACGTCGCTTGCGGGCTACGGGTGGCAGCCTCAGACATCCGGCACGACCCCCACGACCGACGGTGACTATCTGGCCTGGGGCGTCTGGCTGACGGTTCCGGATGCTCCGGCCTCAGCAGCCTCCGCCGGCGCATTCGCGAGCGGCAACGACGCATTCACGGTCAGGCCCGCACTCAAGGGCACGGCGACGTATAACGGCGTCGCGAGCGGCGTGTATTCGGCGGCCGGCATGGTCGAGTACTTCGACGCGGACGTCAGCCTGATGGCCAACTTCGGCGGCACCGAAGGGGCCGATTCCACTCCGGCAAGTGGTAACGCAGGCGAAAATGACGGATTGCTCCTGGGCGCCGTCACCGGCTCCGTCTCCAACATCAGGGCTGGCGGCATGGACGTGGACGGCTCGCTGACGCTCAAGAGGGCGCCCGTCACCAGAGGCACCAACACCGACACTGGAAGCACGACCGGCTTCGAGGGCGCCGCTTCGGGCACCCTGGCGGGCCGGGCCATGGCCGGCAGGTGGGGCGGCCAGTTCTACGGTCCCAACAAGGCGAGCGGCAAGGGGATTGAAACCGAATACCCCACGACCGCAGCCGGCACCTTCGGCGCTTCCGCGCCGGGTAACGTGAATGACCCGGTCAGAATCCTGGGCTCTTTCGGCACGTGGAAGGCCGAGTAAGCAGCAGCGCATGACTCCTCGGGCCCCGGGCTGCATCAAGCCCGGGGCCGGGGGATGGAAAGAGCGTGAGCTTCGGCGCGCGCAAGCGGTAGATGGAACTCAGTTTTTATCCGTCCGCCCCCTTCCGCTCCAGGAGGGGGGGCAGCCTTAGGGGGCAAATGATGAAAATGCTCAGATATTCAGGATTGGCGGTATTTGTCGTGTGCATTGCGGCATTTGCCTCCGGTTGCGGCGGCGGTGGTGGCGGCGGCTCTGCAATGACGCCAGAGGAACCGCCGCCTGTGATGGAATGCCCGGAGGGTCAGGTCGGGACGTACCCGGACTGCACGGATCCGGGGCCGACCGATGAGCAGAGGATAGCCTCGGCGAAACAGGAACTTGCAAGTATCCTTTCAAATGCCCAGGCGCGAGCGGGGGCGGCAAGTTCGGCCGCTGCCTCAATACAAACCAACCCCGACGCCACGGCCGATCAAATCACGGACGCCATCAGCCACAGCAGCACGGCGCAAAGCGCCCTGGCGCTTATCGTGAGCGCGAATACTGCGGCAACCCTGGCCACTACGCCGGCGGAGGCGATTACCGCGCTGGAGAACGCGAGAGCGGCTCAAGGCACTCTCAACACAGCCGCATCGGCGATATCGGGCATTCAGGGCGCCGTTCAGGCGGCCGCGAACCAACGCCAACAGCGGGAAGCGGACGAGGCCGCCCAGACGGGCGGGTCCTCGCTCATCAAACACTTGAGGGATAACAAAAAAATATCCGATGCGGTTCTGAGCGGACTAGCGGCCGCTTCCATCGTGGTGGGGCCGACAGGTGCTACTTCAGGCACAGCCACTTATCCGTTCCACAAAGGTGCCACCCCAACGCAATATCCAATACCCAGGGATACAGACAGAGGCGTGCTGGGAGTAACTGTATCGGTCAATGGGACGGATGTATCATCGGATAGCCAGACGGGCAAAATCTCCGGGTCAGGGCGTCTTTCCAATGGCTTCGATGTGAAAGACGGCGACAGATTCGCCACTGTCTACACGGATATTACGGTAGCCACAAGGGTAAGGGCGAAAAATGCAGCCGGGGACGATGCGGAACCTGACGATACGACAACAGAAGGTATAGACGAGAGATACACGTACGTCGCAGATACCGATTATCTGCTCGCCGGAATCTGGCTCGATGATACAACTGCGGGCTCTCCCGTCCTGAGAGCATTTGCTTTCGGGAGTCAGGCTCTCGAAGCGACATACGATTTCTGCACCGCTGCTGATGTAGCTAACACTACTACGTTGACCAGGGCATGCGGTAATGCGACCGGTAGAGCCTTTAACACGATAGACGGATTCCTTGACGAAAATGAGAGCACGGAAGCAACTTACCGTGGGGGTGTGAACGGCGCGTATTTCGCCGGCGGAAAGGCCAGCCATTTCAAGGCGGATGTATCGCTCACGGCTACGTTTGTGCGCGGAAGCGGAACAGATGTTGCTGGCAGCAAGATTTCAGGAGCAATCACGGGTATCAGCGCCGGTGGAAGTTCTATCACGGGAAGCATCGATTTGAAGGAACAGCCCTTGGCGAGTCCTCTTGTAGCTTTTGAAGGAGGTGCCGCTGGTGTAATAGAGGGTCACGCCTATACCGGCAGCTGGAAGGGTCAGTTCTTCGGAATGAGAGCCAGGAGACTGACGCCCGTTACTACCGGAACGGTTGCAAATAACGATCGAACAACAACGACAACCTACACCCCGGACGAACCTGGTTCTGTTGCAGGCTCGTTTTTCGTCGAAAGACAGACGGTTGGCGAAGGAGACGCCGCCTTCATCGGGGCGTTCGGGGCGCACAGGTAAGAGATCAGGACGCCTTCGGCCCCGGGGCTTCATGCCCGGAGGCTGAAAAGGAGAGGAAAAAGGGGGTTGCCCGTTGGTTGCTTCCCTCGTGATGAGCAAATTGTACCGCTCCTGGTTATGAGTTTGAGTCCTCGAGCCGGGAACGGGAACAACGGGCAGCCCCTACTCTCCTTATACGACACTCGGACGCGACTGGCAACATGGAAAAAGGGACTGCCCCCCTCTCTCAGGGCCGAACGAATCGAGAGGGCGGGCGGTCCCTTTTTTTGCGTCCGGGCGAGGGTTCCGTAGTAGTAGGGACAGGTCGTGACCTGTCCGGGGCCCCTGTGCCCCTCCGGGGTCGTGACCCCTCCGGGGCCCTTGATCGAAAGCCAACCCCCGCAAAAAAGGATCAACTCCCCCCTTGAGGGTCGGTCGTCAAACCCTTCTCCCCGCTCGCTCGCTTCAAAACCAACCCCCCCTACCCCCCCTTGACAGGGGGGTATGAAAAGGCAAACCCCGACAAGGGAGCAAGTCCCCCGACTGGAAAAGCAACACCCCGGCGAGGTGGGGCAATATAAAAAGAAAAAAGCCTCCCCCCTGCAAGGGGGGAACAACTAAAAGACCCCCCTGTCAAGGGGGGGTAGGGGGGGTTGCCTTGATCCTATCCACCACCCGGAACTCGTCTTGACGGAACGCGCGGCGGCGCATTAGAGTGAGGCGTATGAGGACCCACTAACGTGGGGGAAAACCGAGTGACGGAATACGAAGCCGCAAGCCTCGCCATACAGGAATCATCCCTCGCGGCGCAGCGATAACGCTATGGATGCCCCGTGTCTGGTCTGCTTTTCAGTACACGCCCTGCTACCTTCTATATGGTAGCGTTGCCCGGAGGGAAACGTCATGGACAAGGAAACGAAAAAATATCTGGAAGCGATGGAAGATCGGCTCGACTCCCGTTTTCAAAAAATGCAGAGCGAAAATAACAAGTGGTTTCTCAAAATATACCACCAGGGCACCGGCATCGAAGCGAGGATAGATGCCCTTGAGGAAAGAGTAACGGCCCTTGAGAAGGGATACTGACACGGCGGACAGCCCCATGTGACCGACAAACCCACCCGAGGCCCCTCACCCTGAGTAGCCGCCCCCTGGACCCGAAAAGCAACCCCCCCTACCCCCCGTGTCAGGGGGGCATGAAAAGGCAAAACCCCGGCGAAGGTGGATGTTCATGTTTTGCTGACGCCTTTGAATTTCACTCCCCCCTTGAGGGGGAGTCGAAGAGGCCGAGCCTTGGCGAAGGCCGATTCGGTGGGGGGAGCTTTTCCCTGTGGCATGTCCCCCCACCAGCGCGACTTCGGGCTTCGCCCTCGTCTTGCTGACTCCCCCTCAAGGGGGGAGTGAATCCCTTCTCTCGTTGATTGGCAAGAACCTCAAGAAGGGAGTGAATCCCTTCTCTGCTCGGTTGGGTTTGACCCTCAATAAAAAAGCCTCCCCCCGGAAGGGGGGAACAACAAAAAGACCCCCCTGTCAAGGGGGGCATGAAAGAGCCTCGATGAACGAGCAAGATCAACTCCCCCCTTGAGGGGGAGTCACAGAGGCCGAGCGGTTTATGCGAAGGCCGATGTGGTGGGGGGACGATTCTAAATTAAAACTCCCCCCACCGAATCGCTTTCGGGCTTACGCCCTCAGCTCTTCGACTCCCCCTCAAGGGGGGAGTGGATTGTATATTCCGCGCGTGAAGGGATGACCCTCAAGGGGGGAGTTGATCCCTTCTCTGCTCGGTCGTCAAACCCTTCTCCCCACTCGCTCGCTTCAAAACCAACCCCCCCTACCTCCCTTGTCAGGGGGGTATGAAAGAGCAACACCCCCGACAAGGAAGCAAGCCCCCGACTGGAAAGAGCAACACCCCGGCGGGGTGGGGTAATATCAAAAGAAAAAAGCCTCCCCCCGGAAGGGGAGAACAACAAAAAGACCCCCCTGACAAGGGGGGCAAGAAAATCAAAAACCCCTCAACCCGGCGGGGGCGCATCGCCTTTTTATACCCCCCTGTCAAGGGGGGGTAGGGGGGGTTCCGCAGGGGCCGTTCGCGAACCGCCCCTGCACGATAATTGCGAAACGAAACGTAGGGACAACCCCTCCTCGGGGTTGTCCTGCCCTCCGTGGTTGTCCTTTGTCAGGGCCTCGGACAGGCACAGGGGCCTCGGACAGGCACAGAGGCCTGTCACTACGGAAACCGCAAACCCTCATTCACCCGCCGCGCTCCGTACCTCGCCGCACCGTCCGGATCCGAGCGAAAACCGCGCGCGCATTTTCCCGCATTTGGCGTCATGGGGAGAACGCGGGCGCGTGGCAGGATCCCCGCCCGGTACCGTGGGCCGCCCTTTTCCGAAAAAGGCGTGAATTTCCGAAAATATCGATAAATTCCCGTAAAATTCGATAAAAAAATAAAATCTATTCTGTTGATATGTAACGGGTTATGCCGATATGGCGCCGACGGGGCGCGAAGAAGCCGAAAAGCCGTCTCCGGTTTTTTTCACGAAAACGTTCACCCGCCAGCGCGCGTCGTCGGGCTCGGGATAGTCCGTCCGGAAGTGCGCGCCGCGGCTCTCCGTCCGCATGAGGGCGGCCTCCACCACCGCCCCCGCGCTCAGGCACATGTTCTCGGCTTCGACGGCCTCCACCATGCGCGCGGGCTCGCTCCCCCCGCAGTCGGCCAGGCCGCGCTCCGCACCTGCGAGTTCGGCTCTCGCCTCCTCCAGCAGGCCGCCCTCGCGCACGATGCCGGCGTTCTCCCAGCAAACGCGCTTGATCTCGCGGGCGAGCTCCACCGCGCGGCCCGTCCTCCCCGCCCGCGCCGTGAGGGCGTCGGCGTGGTGCCGCGCGAGCGCAGTATCGGCCGCCCCCTCCGCGCCGCGCGCATAACCGGCGGCCGCCTTCGCCGCGCGCCAGCCCAGCGCGTGGGCTTCGGTGAAGGCGTTGTTCGAGAGGCGGTTCGCCCCGTGCGCGCCGGCGCTCGCCTCCCCCGCCGCGTAGAGGCCCGGCATGGCCGTCGCCCCCTGTCCGTCTATCGGCACCCCGCCCATGAAGAAGTGCGCCTTCGGTGTGACGTAGATGTCGCTGCCGTGGGGCGAGACGCCCCTTCTGGCGAAGAGCTTGAGGTTATCGGGGGCGAAATGCTCGAGATCGGCCATCGGGATGCCCGAGAGATCCATCTGCACGGCGCCGTCCACCCCGCCGCCGCCCATGAGTTCGAGATAGACCGCCCGCGCCATCAGGTCGCGCGTGGCGCCGCCGCCGCCGGGCACGTCGCGCAGGATGTCGGCGCCGTCTCGGTTCAAAAAGCGCGCGCCGAGCGGGAACAGCGTGGGCGCCACCACCATGTTGCTCTCGGGGCGCTTGATGACGGCCGGGTAGAACTGGACGAACTCCATGTCCGAGAGCGCCAGGCCGGCCCGCAGCGCCATGCCGAAGGCGTCTCCCGTGATGCCGCCCGCGTTCGTGTTCTCGGCGTATATCTGCCCCGCCCCGCCGGTGGCCAGTATGGTGGCTGCGGCGTGTACCGCGTAAATCGCGCCGCTTCTGGTGTGAAAGCCGATCACCCCCCGGCAGACGCCGTCCGCCACGAGCAGATCGACCGCCATGACGTGTTCGAGAATGCGCGCCCCGTCGGCGTCGAGCTTTTTGCGCAGCGGCCTCGCCACCTCCACGCCCCAGTTCCTGACCGGGTAGAGGCCGCGGTCGCGCCTGTGGCCGCCCTGGGGGTGCAGGTCGAACGTGCCGTCCCCGCGCGTGATGAAGGGGATGCCCCACTCGTACAGGTCGCGAATCCGCGCGGCGGAATCCGCGCACATGGCGTCGGCGACATCGGGGTGGTTGAGGTAATCGCCGCCTACGAGAGTGTCTTCGAGGAACAGTGCCGCGCTGTCATCGGGCGCGAAATTGGCCGAATGCCCCGCCCGGGCCATGACGATGTTGCCCGAACTGCCCGGAGACTGCTTGCAGACCAGGAGCGCGTCCGCACCGCTCTCCATGGCGGCGATAGTGGCCGTCATCGCGGCGGGTCCGCCGCCGAGAATCAAAACGTCGCAGGAGAGGTTTTCCATGAGTCCGCCCGGAGGTTTCAGGGGGAATTACCGATCATTCCCGCGGCCATTCATATCCTTGCTTCTTCGATCGCCTCGAGCACGCGCTCGGGGGTGACGGGCAGGGTGCGTATCCGCGCGCCGCCCGTCGCGTGGTAGACGGCGTTGCAGATCGCCGCCGTGATCGGGTTGATCGCCACCTCGGCCAGCCCCTTGGCGCCGTAGGGGCCGTAGGGGTCCATGGACTCGAAGAAATCATGCTCAATCGGCGGGGCGTCCATCGAGGTCGCGATGAGGTAGTCGTGGAAATTTTTTCCGCGCAGATGGCCCTCCAGCGGCGCGAGACCCTCCATCATCGCGTAGCTCATGCCCTGGACCACGCCGCCCTCGACCTGGCCCTCCGCGCCCAGCCTGTTGATCACCCGGCCCGGGTCGTGGCCGCAGCAAACCCCCAAGACGGTGACGACGCCCGTCTCCATGTCCACTTCCACCTCGGCGCCGTGCGTGCTGAAGGAATACGTGGTCGAGGGATTCCCGTATTTCTCCTTATCCAGCACGTCTCCCCCGGCCAGCCACTTGCCCTCGCCCTCAACCACGCTGCCAACGCGCCTCACGACCTCGCCCACCGCCATCTTCCGCTCCGGCAGGGCCTTCGCGCGGACTTCCCCCTCCACGATTTCGAGCTCATCCGCCGGGATTTCCATGGCCTCCGCAGCGGCGTCCAGGAGGTTCCTGCGCGCGTCCTCGGCGGCGAGCTTCACGGCGTTTCCGCCGATCAGCGTGATTCGGCTCGCGAACGCCCCCATCCCGAAGGGCATGTAGCCCGTATCGGTGGGCGGGACCTTGAACCGATCGACCGGAATCCCCATGACCTCGGAGGCGATGTAGGCCATCACGCTCGTGGCCCCCTGGCCCAGGTCCGATTCGCCCGACCAGATCTCGACGCCTCCCTCCTCATCCACGCGGACCACGCCGCTCGAGGGGTCGGTGTCATCGGGGCCAAGCTCCACGGAAAATCCCTTGTTTCCCGAAACGTGGATGCAGCTGGCGAGGCCTATTCCGCGCCCCTTCCCGCCCCGGGCGCGCTTGGCCTTCCAGTCCATCTCCCTGACTACGTACCTGGTGGCGTCGGCCACGGCGCAACTCGCTATCTTCCAGCCGTGGAGCGAGACGTCGCCTTTTTCGGTGTAGTTTTTGAGGCGAAGGTCCGCAGGGTCCAGGCCCAGGCCGTCGGCTACGTTGTCAAGGTGGCTCTCCCAGGCGTAGGTCGCCTGCACGTTGCCGAACCCGCGCATCTGGCCCGAGGGGATGATGTTCGTGTAGACGAGCCTGCCCTGAATCTCGGCGGCGGGCGTCTTGTAGAGGTTGTCCGTCCGGAGCGCGATGGAACTCATGATGGCGGGCGACAGCGAGCTGTAGGCGCCGTTTTCCGCCACGATCCTGACGCGCTTGCCCGCGAGCGCCCCGTCATTCTTCCAGGCGGATTCCAGGGAGATGTGCACCGGCATCCTCGGGCGCATGGCGATCAGGTCTTCTTCCAGGCTCATCATGAATTTGACCGGCTTTTCCGCCGCCCGGCTCAGCATCGCCGCCATGAGGGCCGCCTTCACGTCCAGCTTGCCGCCGAAGGCGCCGCCCGGCTTGGTCTGCGTCACGCGAAAATCATCGGCGGACATGCCCATCACCGGCGCCAGCATGAAGGTGCGGATCAGGAACACCGACTGCAGACAGCCCCAGACGGAGATTTTTCCGTCCGGATGCCACTGCGCCGCGCAACCGGTGGGCTCGATATAGGCCTGGTGCGCGAGATGGGTGTGGAATTCATCCGCGAACGTAGCATCCGCCTTCTCGAACGCCTCGTCTATCGCGCCGCGCTTGATGTGAAACTCGTTCGCGATGTTGCCGGCGACGGAATCATGAACGAGAGGCGCTCCGGGCTCCAGCGCCGCGAACGGGTCCGCCACCGTGGGCAGAACCTCGTATTCCACGCGGATGAGCGAGAGCGCCTCGCGGGCCGTCGCCTCGTCCGCGGCGGCCACGGCGGCGACTTCGTCCCCCACGTAGCGAACCTTCTCGCGGCAAAACGCAGCTTCATCCTTGTGATTGATGCCGAACGGGGCGTCCGGCGTGTTGTTTTTCGACAGGACGACGGCGACACCCGGCAGGCGCTCCGCGGCCGACGTGTCGACGTTCAATACCCTCGCATGGGGATGCGGGCTGCGCAGCGCCACCCCCGTGAGCGCGCCCGGAAGCTCCAGATCGTCGATGAATATCGTGGCGCCCGAGACTTTCTCGGCCGCATCGATGATGGGGTGGGGCCGGCCGACGACGCGCTCGCTCATGAGTCGCCTCCCTCTTTCATCTGCCGGGCGGCGGCCGAGACCGCCTCGAAAATTTTCTTGTACCCCGTGCACCGGCAAAGATTTCCGGCGAGACCGCGTTGTATGTCCTCGCGCGTGGGCTCTGGATTTTCATCCAGGAGCGCCTTCGCCGACACGACGATTCCCGGCGTGCAGAAACCACACTGCACGCCCCCTTTTTCGATGAGCTGCTCCTGAACCGGGTGGAGGTCGTCTTCCGTTCCGACGCCGCGCACGGTAGTGATCTCGCAGCCGTCCGCCTGCGCGACGAACACGAGGCAGGCGTTCACCGCCACGCCGTCGAGCAAAACGGCGCACGCGCCGCAATCGCCGCCCTCGCAGCTGAGCTTCACCTCGACGTAGCCGACCCGCCTGAGCGCGCGCAGGAGCGTCTCCTCCCCCCGCACGGCGAGGATCTCGTCATTTCCGTTCACGCTAAATTTTATTTCGTATGTACTCATTTTTTCTCAATTAAAATGCCGAATTTTCATCAAACAGCCGCGGCATGCGGCATTCCCAGCGCTTTTTTCAGCAGGCGCCGGACCAGCACGCCGCACATTTTCCTGCGGTACGCACCACTCGCCCGCACGTCGTCAATGGGCCGCGCGCCGTCCGCTGCGGCGGCTGCGGCCGCCTCGATTTCCGCCTCCCCGATTTCCTTACCCCGCAGATGCGCCTCGGCCGCGCTCGCGCGATACGGCACCGCGGCCACCGCACCCATGCCGATGGCGGCCTGCTCGCAAACGCTTTCTTCCATCCGGAGAACGACCGCCACACCCACGACGGCGATGGCCATCGCACGCCTGAGCTGGAGCTTGTAGTACGCGCAACGATCCGCCGTCCCCAGCGGATCGATGACGACGGCCGTCATGAGTTCTTCCGGCCGCGCGGCCGTTTTCCGGTAGTCGAGAAAGAATTCCGAAAGCGGAAGAACGCGCTCCCCCTCCCCCGAGGCCAATTCGACGACGGCATCCTGCGACAGCAGGGGCGGGGCCAGATCGGCGGCGGGCGAGGCGTCCATGAGATTGCCCGCCACGCTCGCCCGGTTTCTCACCAGAGGGCCCGCGAATTCAAGGGCGCTCTCGTACAGAGGCGGGGCGGCATCACGTATCAACCTGGAATCCAGCAAATCCGTCACCGTCGCCAGTGCTCCGATTCGGATCTTCCCGTCCGCCTCCTCGATGAAGCGAAGCTCATCCAGACGGCTGATGTCCACCGCGCGCGCTATCTTCTTGCGCCCGAAGAGCACGTCCGGCACGAGATTCGTGCCGCCCGCCACGAAAGCGGCGCCGTCCCCCGCAGCCGCCAATGCCTCATCCACCGATGCAGCGCGTAAAAATTCCATGTCCTGTCCTTAAAACGCCATTCGGCCAAGCACCGTGGTCATTCGGTGCTCTCCTGAATCCTTCCACGAATCATGGCCTGATGTCGGATTCAATCTGCATCCCCGTCGCCAGGGCGTTGAAGCTGTTGTAGTGGTCCACCACCCCGAGAATCTCGAGGATGCGCCCCGGATCCCAGCCCAGTTTCACCAGATAAGAATGAAAATACCGTATGAAATACCCCGACCCGTTCGTAGCGCTGACGCCGAAACCCACGGCGGCCTTGGCCCCTTTTTCGAGGACCCCTCCATCGAGCATGAGCTTGTGCTTGTTCCACGTCGATTCGAAATAATGGCGGTTCCGAGCCAGGCAGCGCCAATAGCGCGGAACGCCGTCTCTACCCAGGCGCGCCGATTCCACCTCCGCCACTTCGCCCATCAGTTCCCGGACGACAGGGTCGATCTCCTCATCTTCCGCATCAGGCAGAAGGGGCGGCGTATCCTCATCTTCCAGCAAAAGCCCGAATGCGACCTTGTTCATCCCCGAGACGTGATCCGTCAGCCCGATCAATTCCGTGATGCCCACCTCATCGACCCCCAGCCGCATGACCGCGGCGATATGGGAATCGATTCAGTAGTCACACGCATTGACGATGGAAACCGCCGAGGCGACCATCTCCTTGACCAGAGGCGGCACGTCTCCGCGCTGCATCGTGGCGCGCGAGCGCTCCCAACTCGCCTTCATGTATTCGGGGTGATGGGTCATCGAGCGCCAGATGTTCGAGAGCGAGTCAATGCCGAATACGCGCTTCTCGCGCGTCTTGACGCGCTCGACGAGATCGCGCGCCGCCTCAGGCACCTCGTCATCGGCCAACTGGTGGATCGTCGGCATGAAACCCTCAAACTGCCAGGCTCAGGAACACCGCGTCATCCTCAGCGGTGTCCCCGAACCCGGCCGGAAAACTATCTCGGATACCTGAACTTCGCGTTCGCCACGCTCTTCGGCCCCACCGTCTTGCGTTTTCCGTCCTGCACCTGGAACAAAACGATGGCGCTGGCCGCGTTCATGTTGCGCTTGTCGAATTTTACGGGGCCGAAGAAAGTTTTCAGATCGGTGTTCGCAATCGCATCACGAACTTTTTTCTTGTCGAGCGTACCGGCCGCTTCGATTGCCTTTTGAGCGACGATACCCGCAGTCGTCGACGCCGCGGCGACGTAATCCGGCTCCTGCTTGAACTTGGCGCGCCAGATTTTCCCGAAGTCGCGCGCCGTGCCAATGAAGTCGCCCTTATAATCGAGCGCCTCGCCCCACCATGCGGCGGTCAGGATGTTGTTGGCCGTGGCGCCGAGCGATTCGGTGAACTGCGCATAGACCGGACCCACCATGGTGAACAGGATTTTGGGCTTCACCCCCAACTCGTTCGCCTGCTTGGTGGCGAGGAGGGTGTCGGGAAGATAGCCGGCCACCATGAGCACGTCGGGATTCTTGCCCTTCACGATCGTGAGCCAAGTGGACATGTCCTTCGAATCCTTGGGGAACTCGGCGTAGTAGACGTCCGTGAAACCCTGCTTTTTCGCAGCCGACCTGATCGTCTTTGTAATGGCGCGCGGGAAGAAGTCGTTGCGCGTCACGAAAGCGATGGTCTTCGGCATCGGCTTTTGCTCTTTCAGGAGCGTAAGGAAGTTGTTCGGCAGATACGAATTCGGCGCCAGGAGGCCGAAGAGGTACTTGTAGCCCTGGTCGAAAATCGGCTCGGAACTGGCCACGGGCGCGATGAGGGGAACCTGATAGCGCTCCGTGATCGCGGCGACGGATTTCGTCGCTCCGCTTCCGAACGGGCCCAGAAGGAGGTCCACTTTTTCCTTGGTGATGAGCCGCTCGGCGAGCTTGGTGGCCGTCGGCGTCTTGCTCTCGTAGTCGTAGTAGACGATCTTCACCTTCATCTTCTTGCCGCCTACGTTGATGCCGCCCGCCTTGTTGACGCGCTCGCGCCAGATTTCATAGCCCGCCTGCTGCTTTTTCCCCTCGGTGGCGAGCGGACCCGTGAGCGGCAAGGCGGCGCCGAACTTGATCTCCGCCGCCTGGGCGCCGTCCGGACCCTGCAGGCCCGTTACGCCGAATGCGACAAACAAGACTGCTGCGATGAGAAACAACAAATTCCGCCTTCTCATGATTCGTCTCCTCATAAAGTGAGTGCTGCCTCTTCCGTTTACGGTTCTCACACGATATTCGCACAAGTTGATTACAGACAGATTATATGAAAACGGGCTACATGCCCAGATACGCCTTTTTCACCTCCGGATTCGCCAGAAGCTCATCCGACGTGCCGGAGATCGTCACGCGCCCGGTTTCAAAAACATACGCCCGGCTCGCGAGTTCGAACGCGGTGAGCACATCCTGTTCCACGAGAATGATGGCGACGCCCTCCTCGTTGATCTGCCGGACGAAACCGCACAACTCCTCCACCAGCCTGGGCGCGAGACCCAGGGAAAGCTCATCGATCAGGAGCAGCCTCGGACGCGCCATCAGTCCTCGGGCAATCGCGCACATCTGCTGCTCGCCGCCGGACATGCTCCCCGCAAGCTGGGATTTACGTTCCGCCAGCCTCGGGAAGAACCCGTACACCCTCTCCAGATCCGCCGCCAGTTCGTGATCGGCCATCTTCCGGGCATAAGCGCCCATCAGGAGATTCTCCTCCACGCTCATCGCGGCGAAGAGCCTGCGGCCCTCGGGCACGTGGGAAATCCCCTTGGCGACGATGCCCTCCGGCGCCATCCCCCCGATGGACTGACCACCAAGCGTTATCGTGCCCGCCCGATGAGGGAGAACGCCCGATAGCATACGCAGGAACGTCGATTTTCCGACGCCGTTGCTGCCGACGATGGCGACGATCTCGCCTTCGTTCACACGCAGATCGATACCCCACAGGACCTGAACGTCGTCGTATCCGCCCGCCAGGCCGCTTACTTCGAGGAGGCTCGCTCCGCCTTGAGATGCGCCCGTCGCCACCTCTAGGACTCCTCGTCCAGTTTTTTCATCATCGCCACGTATTTCTCGCCCAGATAGGCCTTGATGACCTGCTCGTCACTCGTCACCTCGCGCGGCAAACCTTCCGCTATCTTCTCCCCGTGGTGCAGAACGATAACGCGGTCCGAGAGGTCCGTGATCACCTTCATCAAGTGCTCGATCACCAGGATGGTCACGCCCTGCTCTCTCACCTTGTGGATGAGGGAGATGGCGTTCTCGATTTCCATCGTGTTGAGACCCGCATTCACCTCGTCCAGCAGCAACACTTCCGGCTCGGTGGCGAGGGACTTGGCGAATTCCAGGCGTTTTCTCTCGGCGAGCGTGAGTTGAGAGGCGAGTTGCGCCGACTTATCGCTCAAGCCCACGAACGCCAGCATTTCATCGGCGAGTTCCTGGGCGCGTTTCACCTCCTTTTTCGACTTCTGGGAGCCGAACAGCGCGCCCATCACGACGTTCTCGCGCACTGCGAGGCCTGCGAAAGGCTGGACGATCTGAAACGTCCGTGCGACTCCCTTGCGTGTGATGGCGTGGGGTTTCATGGTTTCGATGCGATCACCGCGAAAGAGAATTTCGCCCTCGTTCGCCGGATCGAGACCCGTGATGCAATTGAGGAGTGTCGTCTTCCCCGCGCCGTTGGGGCCGATGACGCCCAGTATCTCTCCTTTTTGCACGGTGAAATCCACCGCCGAGACGGCGGTGAGTCCGCCGAAGCGCTTCGTGACGCCCCTGCCTTCTAATAGTGTTTCGCTCACACCTTGAACCTCTGTATGTTGCTCTTGAGAATCACCCCCAACGACCCCCACCCGCGGCTCTTCACTTCCTGGGAGACAGCCATCAGGCCGCGCGGGAGGAACAAGACGACCAGCACGATGATGATTCCCAGGAACGCGCTATGGAATTCCGTGAAGGCTCCCCAGAGGTAATCCGACAGGTATTCCATCATCAACGCGCCCACGAGCGGACCCATCACAGTCCCCACCCCGCCGAGCATCGACATCACGATTGCCTTGATGGAGAACAAGACGTCGAAAACGTCGATGGGTTCCAGAAACGCGGCGCGGTAGGCGTATACGCCGCCGCCCATCGCGGGGAAAATGGATGAGAGCACGAAGGCGATGATCTTGTATTTCGTCGTATCCACACCCGTCATGGCCGCCGCGTCCTCGTTCTCGCGGATGGCGACGAGGCCGTAGCCCAGGCGGTGCCGCGTAACGAAGTACTGCGTCAGGACGGCGAGCACGGCCACCCCGAGCATGGAGAAGTAGAAAAAGCGCGTGAAGTAATCCGGCCCGCCCGTAATCTGGGGCAGGTTGATGCCGTCTCCCCCGCCGGTGATGCGCAGGTTATCCGCCAGTTCGCGGAAGAATTCCGCCACGCCGAAGGTGGCGATGGCGAAGTAGTGCCCCCTCAGCCTCAATATGGGAACGCCCAGGGCGAGCGCCACGAGCGCGCCCAGACAGGCGCCGATACCCAACGTGATGAAGAAATTGAACCCCGCGTTCATGAGGATGGCCGTCGTGTACGCCCCCAGCCCGAAAAAAGCGGCCGGCGCGAAGGAGGGATAGCCCGTCAGGCCGCCGATAAAGTTCCAGCTCGTCGCCAGGATGGCCACCATCAGGATGTCCATCCACTTCCTAATCTCGTCGTTTTCCACGAAAGAGGGCAAGAGGATGAGGGCGAGCAAGCCCACTCCCATGCCGAACCATTGAATGTGGGACCAGGGTCTGAACATGCTATTCAAAACCCTTTCTGCCCAGCAGGCCCGACGGCTTGATGAAGAGCACGAGAATCAGGAGCACGTAGCCGATGGCGTTCTGCAGGCCTGGACCCAAGTACAACGCCCCGAAATTCTCGGCGAGGCCCAGGATCAGCCCCCCCGCCAGCGCTCCCGTGATGTTCCCCAATCCCCCGATGGTGCAGATGATGAAAGATTTCGAGAGGAACTCCACGTCGCTCACCGGCGAGATGGCGAAACCCACACTCACCAGAGAACCCGACGTGGCAGCCGCCGCCGCGCCGATTCCATACGTGATGGCGTAGATTCTGCCGATGTCGACGCCCATCAGCTGGGCGGAATCCAAATCCATCCGCGTTGCCCGTATGGCCCGGCCCGTGCGCGTGCGTCCCATGAACCAGAAAAGAATGCTCGTGAGAGCGACGCCCAGCACGAATATGGAAATCCGGACGAAGGGGATGGATAGCCCCATGAAGGGGATGGAAAAACCCGCGTAAGAGGGCTGAACCGACCTGAAGTCGCCGGTGAAGAAATATATCGCGAGTCTCACGATGAGCAACTGAAGGCCGAAGGTGAGGATCAGGGACATGAACATGGGTGCGCGCACGATCTTGTTGATCAGTCCGCGCTGCACCGCGTAGCCGGCGCAGAACATGGAGACGGCGGAGAGCGGGAGGGATAAAAACGGGTCCACGCCGTAGAGCTTGAACATCCAGAACGTGACGTAGCCGCCCAGCATCAGGAACGTGCCGTGCAGGATGTTGAGGATGTTCATCACGCCCCAGACGAGCGAGAACCCGACCGCGATGCAGGCGTAGATGCCTCCCAGGAGAATGCTGTTAATCAGAATCTGGCCATAAACCATATATCTCACTCACGGGTTTTATCGCTCGGCGTCAGGTGATGATCTCCCATTCGCTCGAATACCGATCGAGCTGCGCCGCGCTGTATGGATCCACATGATGCTCGCGTTCCGGGATATCGACGTGTTTTTCCTCTCCGCACAAGGCGGTGGTGAAATAGCGCTGTCCCGTGTCGTTGATGTTCGTGACGATGTTGGCCAGTTCGGGATGCCTGCGGGCCAGCTTGACGGCGGCCGCCACGTTGCAACCCGAGGAGATGCCGCAGAAAATCCCCTCCTCGCGCGCGAGGCGCTGCGCCATTTCGACCGACTCATCCGTCGTCGTCGTTACGATGCCGGTGAGCAGCGACAAGTCGAGCGCCCTGGGCACGAAACCGTCCCCGATGCCCTCGATGCCGTGCGGCCCCCAGCCCCGCTCGCTCAGGAGCGGGCACTCCTGAGGCTCCACGGCGTAGAGCTTCACATCCGGGTTGTCTTCGCGCAGGAATTTCCCCACGCCGCTCACCCAGCCGCCCGTTCCCTGAGACGCCACGACGGCGTCGACGCGCCCGTCCAGCTGCTCGAAAATCTCGGGCCCCGTCGTGAGGTAGTGCGCCTCGTTGTTGTCGAGATTGTCGAACTGGGCGGGAACCCAGTATCGCTCGGGTGACGCCGCGCGGATTTCCTCGAGTTTCTCGAGCGCCAGGTCGACGTCGCTCTCCCCGCCCGGCGTAAACACCAAATCGGCCCCGTAGGCGCGCATGAGCTTTTTGCGCTCATCGCTCATGCCCTCGGGCATGACGACGATGCAGGGGTAGCCCTTCACCGCGGATACGAACGCGCAGGCGATGCCTGCGTTGCCGGTGGAGCATTCGAGCACCGTCATGTCGGCCCTCAGGTCGCCGCGCTCCTCCGCCTTTAGGAGCATGTTGTAGTAGATGCGATCCTTGAGGCTTCCCGAGGGAGAATACCACTCCAGCTTCGCGTAGACCTCGGGGCCCAAGTCCGCCGCCACCTTGTTCAGGCGAACCAGGGGCGTGCCCCCGATGGCGTCGAAAATGTTTTCCGAATAGCGCCTGTAGGAATCCCAGGCTCTTTTTTCAATGCCCATTCTTCGCATCCTGAACAGGATAAGAAAACCTCACTCGATGATCTCTCATGAGGCCTTGAATCTCTCGAACATCATGCCCCTACTCTTGTTTGGCGACCTGTGGCTCTTTCCCCTACCCCGCTCTCAAACGAGGGATGATTTCTTTCGCCACGATTTCCACCTGCTCCATCTCGTATTTGTAGGGAACGAAAATGAGCCGGTCCACACCCGTGTCGATGTGGGCCTGTAGCTGCGCCACGCACTCATCGACGTTCCCCATGATGGCGCTCTCGGCCGTGGACTCGCTCCAGGAAGCGTAGTCCCATTCGGTGTGGAGCCATTCGTTCATCGGTTCTTCAATCTGCTCACGCGAGTCACCCACCATGATCGGAAGCTGGTTCGTGCTCTCGAGCGCGGCGGAGTCGCGCCCGGCTTCCTCGGCGAAGCGGCACACCTTCTCCCATGATTTCGTGAAGCTCTCCGGCGTATAGAAGTAGGTGAGCCAGCCGTCGCCCTTTTCGCCTGCGCGCTTGAGCACGCGATCGACGTATCCCCCGATGAGGATGCTCGGCCTCGGGCTTTGCACAGGCTTGGGGAACATGACGGAATTCCTGAGATTATAGGGGCCGTATTCGGCGCGCACCATGTCCTCGGTCCACAGTCTCGTGATGATCTCGATGTTCTGGTCCATGATGTTGCCGCGCTTCTCGAAAGGAACGCCCACCGCGTCGAACTCGCGCTTGTACCAGCCCGACGCCATGCCGACGATGAGGCGGCCGTTCGATATCTGGTCGATGCTCGAAAGCTGTTTCGCCACCACGAGCGGGTTCCTGAGCGGCAAGACGAGCACACCCGTGCCGAGCTTGATTCTGTTCGTCCGCGCGGCCACCGCAGTGAGGAGCGTCAGCGACTCGATGATGGGAAAGTGCGGCTCCACGCCCAGGAGAATGTGATCCCACACCCACAGGGACTCGAAGCCCAACTCCTCCATGGCGACGCCGTATTCGATGAGCGCCTCCGGGTCGGGGAGTTCGGGATATGCGGTGAAATTCCGCATGGCGATTCCGTACTTCACGTCTTTTCCTGACATGTCGTTTCCCTCGGTCTTATTCCGCTCCGCACCAGTCCAGGATGGAGAGCGCCAGCGTTTTCGTCGCGTCGATCACGTCTTCCACCGCCACCCATTCGTTGTTCGCGTGCATCTGGGTGGTGGGGCCGGGGCCGAAGATCACCGTCGGGATGCCGGCGAAACCGTTCAGAAAGCGCGTATCGGCCGCTCCCTGGCGCCCGGATATCTCAGGGGTATTGCCCGACACTTCCTGGTAGGCGTTCGCCACCGTCTTGACGATCGGGTGTTCGGCGTCGACCGCGGCCGATTCGGCGTAATACCCCACGAAACGCACCTCGGGCGGATGATCCTTCATCCAGGGGTCTTCCTTTGCCGCCTGCGCCACCTGATCGACCAGGCTTTGCTTGGCCGCGTCGTGGTCCTCGCCCGGTACGGTGGCGAGACTCCCCTTTAACACGCAGGTGTCCGGGAAGGCGCTCGGGAAGCTCCCCGCCTCCATCGATCCGACCATGCAGGGGATCGCGTCGATGATTTTCGGATAGAGCGGATGGGAGACCGTCTCGAGGCGTTTTTTCTCGAGATCGGCCACCGCCTGGACGATCTTGTAGCCGAGGTCGATGGCGTTCACGCCCTGATACCTTCGCTGGATGCCCGCCGCCTTCCCCCGCACGAGTATCTCGAACCAGATTCTTCCGATGCAGCCCGGCTGGATGGCGTTGCCGCTCGTCTCGCAGCATACGCCTGCATCCGCCGTGTAGCCGCGCAAAATGGTGTCGAGCGTGCCGTGGCCGCTCAACTCCTCATCCACGACGAAATCGAGAATCACGTCGCCCCTGGGCTTCAGGCCCGCCGCCATGAAGCATTTCGCCGCCATGATAATGGCCGCCACCCCGCTCTTCATGTCCGAGGCGCCGCGCCCGTAGAGGCGGCCGTCCTCGATGTCCGCGGAGAGCGGCCCATGCTCCCAGGCGTCGGGCGGGCCGTTGGGGACGGTGTCGGTGTGGCCGTTCATCAGGAGCGACCTGCCTCCCCCCGATCCCTTGAGCACGGCGACCACGTTCGGCCTGCCCTCATACCCCCTCGTGACGGGCACGTATTCGGGGTGTTTCTTGAGCTCCTCCCAGTCCGATTCCCAGACGTCGACATCCAGATTCATCTCGCGGAGGTAGTCCGCGATGTAGCCCTGAATCTCTCCCTCATCGCCCGTCACGCTCGGTATCTGCACGAGTCTGGTGAGCAGGGCGACGATCTCGTCGCGGTGGGCGTCGACCTGGGCCAGAATTTTTTCTCTTTGCTCGGTGCTCATGGTTACTCCATGTGGTTATGCGGTGTAGACCTTGTCCGGATCCAGATGGCGAAGCGCGGCCAGTTCCTCTTCCGTGGGCGGCTCCGTGGTCGAGACGGAGGCGTCGATGATGAGTTCGAAGCCCGTGTTCTCCTGCGCCTGCTCGGGGGTGACGCCTGGGTGCAAGGCCTCGACGCGCATCCGGCCCGTCTCCTCGTCGAACCCCAGAATCGCGAGATCCGTGACCACGCGGTACATGCCGCCGGCTATCAGGCCCGAATCGCGCCTCGAGGTTCCGCCCCTGACGTAGCCGGGACTGGTGATGAAATCCACGTTCTCCACGAAGCGGCGTTTTTCCTGCGGCATCGCGACGATCATCCTGGTGAGGCTCGATATGTCGTTCCCCCCGCCCGTGCCGGGCAGCCTGACCGACGGATCGTCCGCGCTCCCGATGAAGGAGCTGTTCAGGTTGCCGTACTGATCGATCTGGGCGCCCCCCATGAAGCCCACGTCCACGTAGCCGCGCTGAAGGAGGAGCAGCACCTCGGTGATGCTCACCAGCATGTTCGCCTTGCGCGTGCAGCGCTGCTCGTTCGTGGTGGGCGGAAGCTGGCCGGGCACGACGTGCGGGCCGATGGTGCCGCCCTCGAAGAGAATCGTCACGCCGGGCGCATGGAGGCGCTGGGCCAGCGTGGCGGCCAGAAGCGGAATCCCCACGCCGGCGAAAACCACCTGGCCGTCCTCGAGCGCGCGGGCGCTCATGACGCACAAAAGCTCCGACGCCGTGAAGTCTTTCGCCTCAATCGTCATAAATGCTCCTCCCCCTGCGAGCCGCATCCAGCAGCTTATCCAGGCCGATGAGATTCAGATACTCCGTCCAGTTCTCCGGCGCGTAGAAGTATTCATCCAGATACGCCTTCACGCCCTCCATCGGTTCTTTTCTCGTGAGTTCGGCGTAATAGTCCATGTGCGAGAACAAAGGCTCATAGACGCCGAAGCATTCATGCGGCGCGCAGCCGTAGGGCGCCTCCACCACGGCGTCGACGGTGAAGAAGGGGATTCTCGTCCGGTCGGGCCTCCTGCGGATCTGATCGTTCGAGATGATGCGCTCGGTCGTGATGATGACGCGGTTCGCCGCCATCGCCATGTCGATGTCCATGAACGTCAGGCCGTCGAGCTGCGCGTTGCCGTAGGGGTCGCAACGCTGCACGTGTATCAGGGCGACGTCGGGGTTCAGGGCCGGGACGAGGAGGATTTTCTCGCCCGTGAAGGGACAGGTCATCTCTTCGAGGTTATCGAGCTGCGCCGCCACGTCGGAGCCCATCATCGAGCGCATAGGCATGAACGGAACGCCCATCGCGCCCGCCCTGTAGCGCAGGCCGATGGACATGTGGCTCCACTCCTCGAAGCGCGCCAGCCTGTTCTCGGTAAAATGCCGCATGACGCGCGAGACGCCCCAGACGATCCCCTGGCTGAACCAGCTCGTGAGGATGTGGTTCCCGATCCCCGAGGCGAAGATGAGGTCGCCCTCGGTGGAGACGATGCTGCGCGAGAAGGAGAGGTTTTTCTTCCTCGCGCGAATGAGCGCCCACACCATGGCGAAGGGGGTTCTCGATGCCGTGGAGCCGCCCAGGCTGACGTGCTCGCCGTCGTTCACGAAACCGCACGCCTCCTCGAGCGTCATCACCTTGTCTCTCAGGCTGCGGTCCCGCGCCTGGGTCTGTTCCCGGAGCGAAAGATAGTCTTGCGTCACGTTTTTCTCCATCCGGCCGCCGGCAAGGGTTCCCCTTGCCCGCAACACGCTGACACTCCCGTATCGGCAGTCGAAAAAACAGATTCCCCATAGGTAGATTAAACGCAAGACACCGGATTCGCAACGGGGAAAAGAAGAATCGAATCTATTGAATTATTTAATGGATATCCAATATAATTTCATCACGCATTGAAAGATCGTTTTTCTGTTTTGTCCGGTTTCCAGAAGATATCCGGCAAAACAAGCCTGCCCGGCCCAACGGGGCAGCATAAAAATCCATAATGGAATGACCGGCGCCTCGGCGAATGGTGTCATGAGGTTTTCATGTTGAATCTAAGGCAGCTCGAATACTTCTACTACGTGGCGAAACACGGCGGCTTCACCCGCGCGGCGAGGCAGCTGCCCTTCTCCATTCAGCAGCCCGCCCTTAGCATCCGGGTGAAGGCGCTCGAAGCGGACCTCCGGGTGAAGCTCTACCGGATCGTCGGCCGCAGGTTTCAATTAACGCCGAGCGGCGAGTACCTCTTCGACGCCATCAAACCTTTTTTCGAGTCCCTCGATACGGTCGAACGGCACCTGCGCGGGGAGACGCACGGGCGGCTCGTCGTGGCCGAAGCCGCCCCCATGCTGATACTGAAGGGCCACAGGGCCGCGTTTCTCAGGTTTCGCGAACGCTACCCGAACGTCCAGATATCCGTGCTGGAGCGGAACTGGACGAATCTGCTCGAACACGTATCGGAGGGGGCGGTCGATTTCGCCTTCGGATCGGCGCCCGAGGCGCGGGGGAATTTCTCCTTCGAGGAGTGGACGGAAACCGACTATCTCCTCTTCTGTCCCGAGGGGCACGCCGCCCTGAAGGAGAAGAAAATCGCTCTCGAGAGCATCGCGGCGCATCCGCTCATCCTGCTCGAACGCGGCACGGCGGATCGCCAGCACATCGGGCAAACCTTCGAGAAGCAGGGGTTGTCCGTCAACGTCGTCTTCGAGACGTCCTCCTACACCCTGATCAACGAAACCGTGCTGAACGGGGCGGGCATCGCGGTCGTCAACGCGCTCTGGCCCCGGCCCGAAACCGGAAAGGGGTGGCGAACCATCAACATATCCCACCTGTTCGGGAAAAAGCGCATCGGCCTGTTCCGGCGAAACGACGTCTACCTTCCCCCTTACGCGGGCGATTACCTCGCCATGCTGCGGGAAACTCTGATGACGTAATCTAAGCGGCGCGCTTCGCCTCTGCGCTTTTGACGCTCTCCGCACCATTTGCCATCATACGCGCATGAACGCTCACGACCTCAAAACCTGGCTTGCACGCCTCGATGAGAGAGGATCGCTCAAGCGCGTATCGCGCAGCGTATCGCTCCGGCATGAACTCGCCGCCTTGTCGCAAAAAGCGGACGGCCAGACCGCCCTTATTTTTGAGCAGACCGACGGCGCGCCGATGCCCGTCGCCGCCAACGTCGCCTGCAAGAGAGATTGGTACGCGGACGCCATGGGGGTCGCGTCCGGGGAGTTGCTCCGCGAAGTGCAGCGCAGACAGGAAATCAAGATAAAGCCGAACACGGTCGCCGAAGCGCCGTTTTTACGCAACGTCATCACGAAAGATATCGACGTCCGGAAAATTCTCCCCCTTCCCACCTACCATGAGCTGGACGGCGGCCCCTACATTTCCGCCGGCGTCTTCATCGCGCAGGACCCCGATTCCGGCGCGGGCAACGTATCGATTCATCGGATGCACGCCCTGGAGCCCGACCTGTTCGGCCTGCTCGTCCTGCCGCGCCACCTGAAGGGGATGATCCGGCGCGCCGGGGAGCGCGGAGAGCCCCTCAAGGCGGCCGTCTGCGTGGGCCTCGACCCCCTGCTCCTGATGGCGAGCCAACTCGTCCTCGCGCCGGGGGAGGATGAACTCGAAGCGGCGGGCGGGCTCAAGGGCCGCGCCGTGGACGTCGCTCCCGCTCCCTGGTCCGGGATTCCCGTTCCCGCGGGCGCTGAAATCGTGATCGAAGGAGAAATTCCGCCGGATGTGCGCAGGCGCGAGGGCCCCTTCGGCGAGTTTCCGCGCTACTACAGCCCGGCAGCGGAGCGCGAGGTGTTCCGGGTGAAATCCATCGCCATGCGCGAGGAGCCCGTCTTCTATTCCATCGTGGCGGCGGGCTACGACCACCTGCTGATGGGCGCGGTGCCGAGGGAGGCGGGACTCTTGAGAGACCTCCAAAAGGCGGTTCCCTCCGTCACGGACGTCGTGCTCCCCCTCTCAGGCTCAGGCCGTTTTCACTGCGTCGTCCAGATACGGAAAACGAACGAGGGAGAAGCGAAAAGCGCGCTTATGGCGGCGCTCGCCGCGCACTACGACGTCAAGCACGCCATCTGCGTGGACCACGACATCGACATCCACAACTCGGCGCAAGTCGATTGGGCGCTGGCGACGCGCTTTCAGGCGGATAAGGATTTGTTCGTCGTTCCCGGCGCGTGGGGCAGCCGTCTCGACCCTTCCGCCAAGGATGGCGTCACGGCGAAGATGGGCCTGGACGCCACGGCCCCGCTCGGCGGACTGGAAGGTCATTTCCGCTCTCTCAGGATTCCGGGCGCCGAAGACGCGGAATTCTAGACGACTCTACGAAATTTCTCTGAAGGGTCCGACTTATTCCAGATTCAGGTGCGGGAGCACTTCTTTTGTGAAGCGCTCCAACTGGCCCATCTGATCCCGGTGGGTGAAGCGCAGGGAGACGTGCTCGGCTCCTGCCTCGATGAAGGCGTTGATGCGCTCTATCAGGTCTTCCGCGGGGCCGTACGTGCCCCATTTCTCGATGGAATCGCCCCAGAAGGGGGTGTAGTAGTAATCGAGCAAAAATTCCTCGCCGTTTTTCATGGCCGATTCCTTGTCGTCGTCGATGCAGGTGGTCATGTACCAGGCGGGCGTACCGGGGTCGCGCCCGTTCTCATTGGCCAGGCGGACGATTTTCCCCCAGGTGTCGCGAAACTCCTCGGGAGTCACGCGGTTGGGGAACCAGCCGTCTCCAAACTTCGCCACCCTCTGCCACGCGGTGTCCACTGTGGCTGAGGCAATCCACATGGGCACCGTTTTCTGGATGGGCTTGTGCGCCAGCGTCACGTTTTCCACCTGGTAATACCTGCCCTCAAAGGTCACGTTCTCCTCCGTCCAGAGCCTGCGCATGAGCGTCATGTGCTCCTGCATGTAGAACATGCGCTTTCTGAACGGAACGCCCAGGGTCTCGAACTCGTGCACGCACTCCTGGGGCTTCGGCGGGCCGATGCCGACGCCGAGAATCACGCGGCCGCCCGAGATGACGTCGAGCGTCGCCACCTGATAGGCGAGGAATACGGGGTCCCTGAGGCAGGGTAAAAAAACGGCGGTGCCGAGCTTCACGCGCTCGGTTCTCACAGCTACGGCGGAGAGGACGCTGAGCGCTTCGAGTCTCGGTTTGGCGAGCACCGAATCGCCCACGAACACGGAATCGTAGCCGAGTTCCTCCGCACGCACGGCCAGGTCGATGATGGGGCCTACTTCAGGCACGCCATCGTTCCAGAGCAGCACCCCGCGCGTGGGGAGAAGCACGCCGAGCTTTACTTTTCTATCTGCCACTGCAAGGCCTAAAGGTGAATGCCCGCGCTCGCGAGAATCCCGCGCACGCGTTCGCGCTGCTCGTCTGGAATATGCAGCCGCTCCGCAAAGTCGCGCCCGGCGGGTTTGGTGGCGTCGATACCCACCTTCGTGAGGGTGTGAGTCTCGGGGTCCGAAGTCGGGTCCAGGATGGCGCCCATCGCCCCGTGGATGAAGTTGATGTCCTTATCCGCCCGCGTCCTCGTGATGACCGCCCAGGCGACGTCTGAGAGATTGAAGATGTCCACGTCCTCATCGACCACGACCACGCACTTGCAGTAAAACTCGGTTCCGAGCGCCGCCATGATGGCCTGCTGCGGCTGGCCCTCCGCCGTCTTGTTCATCTGGACGATGGCGAGCAGCGCGCCCGCCGTGTTCGAGGGCACGTGCACGGCGGTGACGCCTGGCAGGTTGCGCCTGAGCGTGTTGAGTATTTCGGCCTCGCGGCTCACGCATGAGATGAGGATGTGATCCGCCGACATGCCCGAGGCCACGCTGTGGAGCATGGCGTCTGCGCGCATCTGCACTCGCTTGACGACGAACACGTTCTGCGTGCTGCGGTAGGACGCATAGCCCGTGAACTCGCCGAAGGGGCCCTCTTCCTCACGGACTTCGTTCAGAATCTCGCCTTCGAGCACGATCTCCGCACCCTCGGGGGCTTCGAGGTCCGCCGTACCGCACCGGGCGACGCGATACGGCTCGCCGAACAGGGCGCCGATGATCTCGTACTTCCGCACTCCCGGCGGGTAGTGATACGCCATCGAGCCCATGTAGTGCACCGGATGGATGCCGATGACGACCGCCGCCGGCAGGGGCTCGCCGGCGTCCTCGGCCTTTTTGTGAAAATGGTACATCCGGCGGCGCGAATGCAGGGAGACGCCCAACCTGTTCTTTCCCTTGAGCTGCAGTCGGTGAAAGCCCGTCGTGTCCACGCCTGTTTCGGGGTCTCGCGCCACAATCTGGCCCGCCGTGATGTAGGGGGCCGCATCTACGGGAAAATGGAAGGGAATGGGCAGCTTGTTTAGATCCACGTCGTCTTCTTCAATAACGACTTCTCGCCAGGGGGCGTCCTCGACCACCTCCACGGGCAGGTAGTTCTGGCAGCGGTCCTTGTAGACCGTCGGCAGATCGCCCGGCTCCACGTCGAGACACGCCGCGAGGAGGTTGCGGTTGCCCGCGATGTTGGTGACGACCGAACCCTCGAAACCCTCCACGCGCTCGAAGATGATGACGGGGTATCTGCCCGCGCGCTCGAACTCGAATACCGTGGGCGTGATGTCCTCCCTGCCGACGGGTTCTGCGATGCGCACGAGTTCTTCGGGGTGGTTTCGCTCCACCATCTCCAGGAAGCCGCGAAGGCTTTGGTCTACCATCTCGCGCGCCTTATCTGGCCCAAGAACCGCGATCCGTATAGGGATTCTCAATCGGCGGCAGGGGGGGAGCGCCGTCGCGGGGCGGCTCCTCGTCCCAGAATTCAATGGCGATGACGCGCGCGGGCGCGCCCTCGGTGTCCTTGAGCTTCACCGCGCCCGTCACGAGCAGGACGCGCTCTTTCCGGATGGCGCCCATGTTCGTGCACCACTCGATGAGGCATATCCCGCGCTCCAGGAACTTGATGTGGTTGGGGCTCCAGTTCGGCGCCGGCCACTTGCGCTCCTCGGGGGGATAAAGCGGCGAGTCGCACGTCATGAAATCCTGGACGAGCGCCTTGATGCCCCTCTCGATGAGCCAGTCGGCCGCATCGGTCGAGAGATAGACCATGTGCTCCCAGAAGTCGCGCGAGCCCCACATGCGGTCGGTCCATTCCGTGCTGACGATAGCGATGTCGCCGGGGCGCACCTCGACGCCCGTGGCCTCCAGGTCCTCGGCCGTCACGGACTCGGAATTGCCCTTGCCCGGCACCTTGAGCACGCAGGCGTCGCCGCACACGTGATCGAGCGGCAACTCGTCGTTCTTCAGCCCGTCGTGGAAGAAATGGTAGGGCGCGTCGTAGTGCGTGTAGCTCTGCGTGGTCGTGGTGAAGCCGAAGTTGCAGATGTGGTCCACGTCCAGCGTCGCGATGGGGGTGATGGTCGTGCCCGGAGCCGGCTTGTCGTAAATCTCATCGCGCGGAAACTGAACGTAGGTGTCCTCCGGGTCGACGGTGAGCGAGAGATCGACAAAGCGGTACGGCATGGCTTTCCCCTTGTTGAAGCAAACGGTTTTTGAAATGGAAGCTCCCGCCGTCCATCGAAAGACAGACGGCGGGAGTCGAACCTTGGTTCATGAAGCGATATCTAAACTCGCTACCAGCCTGTACAGGCGGCGAAACACCTCCCGCCGCTTGAACCATCAACTAACTCCAGCCCTTCTCCTTGCAGTAGCGGGCAGCACCGTCGTGAAACGGCACGCCCATATGCGATCTCTTGCAGCCCGTCTTGGCCGGGTCGAAGTTTCTGAGACCCTTGTGCCCCGCCCGCAGGTCCTTCACGTTATCGAGCAGCGTCTTCACGATATTGTACGCCGCCTTGTTGCTCAGGGCGGTGGAGGCGATGACCACGGTAGTGAAGCCGAACGTCTTCTTGGGCTCCTTCTGCCCCGGGAAGGTGTTCGCCGGCATGGTGGCTTTCAGGAAGCCGATGCCCGTGAGCTTGTTGCGGAACTCATCGGCAACGCTTAAGAATTTCAGTTTTTTCTGGATCGCGATCGAGGTGAGCGCCGGGTGACCCGCGTTCACGGTGTGGCTCAGCATGTCGGCCTGGCCGTCCTTCATCCGGCTCTTGATGGCGCCGAAGCCGGTGTGCGTGACCGAACCGCCCATCTTCTTGATGCCTTCATAAGTGACGCCGTGCGCTCCGAGCATGGCGCGCGTGGCCCACTGGCCCATCCCGCCACGCGGAACCGTCACATAGTTCACGGGCACTTTCTTCAAGTCCAGGATGCCGTTCACCTTGGGGTTCGTGGTGACGATGCCCAGGAAGTACTGATCCAGACCGGCGACAAGCCCGCGCAGGTTCTTGTAGGGCTTCTTGTAGGCAAATTTACCCTCTGACGCCCAGGCCGCCGCTATGCTGAAGGTGAGCGCCATGTTGAACTTGCCGGTTCCGACGAGCTTGGGGTTGCCCACGCCGCCGCCTTTGGAGAGGGCGTCGATCTGAACGCCCACTTTCGCGTTGTTCACGATGTTCGCCATGGTGGCCGTGTACACGTGCCAGCCGCTGCCTTTTCTCCAGCTACCCATCGTGAGCCTGTCGGCCGCCTCGGCATGAGCGGCCAGGAAGGCGCCGATGACCACCGCGAGTACGAAACCCATTTTCCAGGATGTGCGCTTCATGTCGAAAACTCCTCTGTTGGAAATACCACGAATTGTTCCGCCTATAATGCGTTTTTCACTAATTTTCACTAAGAGGCCGGACCCGCCGAATCCACGGCGAGGGCGCTTTTCTTGGCGCGCGTCATATGGCGCCAGAAAACGATGACCAGCAACACGGAGCCGATGACGTCCGTCATCTTCTCGGGAACGATCAGCCCCAGACAACAGATGAAGAAAACAGCCCGCTCCCATCCCGCCAGGGGGAGCGAAATGTGCCCGGTGATCGCCGCCGCCAGGGCCGCCACGCCGATGATACAGGTGATCGACACCCAGAGCGTCTCGCCGAGCGGACCGATGAAAAGCATGGATGGATTATATACGAACGCGAAGGGAATGAGAAATCCCGCCAAAGAGAGCTGAAACGCCTTCCAGCCCGTGGCGGTCAGGTCCGACTCGGCCACGCCCGAGGCGACGTAGGCCGAAAGCGCCACCGGCGGCGTCAGCATCGAGAGAATGGCGAAATAGTAGATGAACATGTGCGCCGCCAGAACGGGGAGGCCGAGCTTGAAAAGCGCCGGACCCAGAAGCGTTCCCGCCATGATGTAGGCGGCGGCGGTCGGCATTCCCATGCCCATGATCACACAGCCGATGAGCGTCAGGCCAAGCGCGGGCAGGATCATCCCGCCCGAGATGTTGACGATGAGGCCCGAGAACTTGAGGCCGATGCCCGTATCGTCCACCACGCCGACCACGACGCCGGCGATGGCGCAGGGAACCGCGACGGGGACCGTCATGCGACCGGCCTTCTCGAGCGCTTCGATTATCTTCTCGAACCCCATGCGGGTCCCCCTGCGCACCCAACTGAGCACCACCACGCCGAGGGCCGCCGAGGTGGCCGACCACATCAAGGTGAAACCGGCGATCATGTAGCCCAGGAGCAGGATGATCGGAAAGAGCAGAAGGCCGCGCTCCAGGAGGATGCTCTTGAGTTCCGGCATCTCCTCTTTGCTCAGACCCTTCAGGTTCAGCTTCTTCGCTTCGAGGTCGACCATGAAGAAGAGCGAGACGTAGTAGATGACGGCCGGAATGGCCGCCGCGCCCGCCACCCTCAAATACGGGGTGCCCGTCATGTCGGCCAGGATGAAGGCCCCGGCCCCCATGATGGGCGGCATGAGCTGTCCGCCCGTGGAGGCCACCGCCTCCACCGCGCCCGCGTAATGGGGAGCGAAGCCCAGGCGCTTCATCAGCGGGATGGTGAAGATGCCGGTTCCCACGACGTTCGCCGTAGCGCTCCCGCTGATGGTCCCCATGAGGCTGCTGCTCACGATCGCCGCCTTGGCCGGACCGCCCCGGAACGAACCGGTGAGCCGGATGGCCAGGTCGATGAACATGCGTCCGCCGCCCGAGACTTCGAGCGCCGCCGAGAAGAGCACGAAATAAAACACCACCTCCGCGCTCACGCCCAGCGGAACGCCGAGCAGGCCCTCGACGCCCAGGATCTGGAACTCGATGAACTCGGTCAGCAGGATGAAGCGGTGCCCCAGGGCGCCCGGGATCAGGTGGCCGAGAAAATTATAGGCCAGCGCCACGACGGCGACCGAGGTGACGCCCCAGCCGAGATAACGACGCGACGCCTCGACGGTCAGGAGGATGTATGCGAGCCCCAAGTAGACATAGCGTGTGGGCACCTCATCCACGTCGCGGATGCGCTCGTTCAGGAAGTTCCACTCCCACAGATAGAGCAGCGCGATGACCATGGCGATGACGGTCAGGACGTAATCGACGGGGCCGACGCGGCCTTCCTTTCGGAACGGTTTTGTTAAAAAGACGATGCCCAGCGCGAAGCTCAGGTGAAGCGGCCTGGAAGTAAAGACGTGAAGCATCCCGAAAAAGGCCCAGTATAGCTGGATAACGGACCAGACGATGGCCAGCAGCGCGACCGGATTCAGGAATCGCTTCATGGAAATTCCGTCCCCTTCATGAGGCGTTTTCGCGACCAAACGCCAGACGCATCAGGAAGCGTCTCACATGAAAATTACAAGCGTATTAAGAGCGCATCGAAACTTATTCCCGCTTATCCGGCGATTCAATTCCCGGACATGCAGCGCCTGACTCACTCCGCCCACGGACGCGTGGTGGTCGTCGTGAGGAGTTCGCATCCATCATCCGTCACGAGAACCATCTGCTCGATGTTCGTGCCCCCCACCTCGGGCAGCACGAACTGCGGCTCCACACAGAGCACCATGTTGCGCTCTAGCGCCATCTCATTATCCGGCCGGATGATGGGCGCCTCCACGGTCTCCAGGCCAATGCCGTGCCCCGCCATCGGGAAGAGGTACTGCCCCGCCCCGTTCGCGTTGTCGTCCAGAAACCGGCTCGCCGCCGCATGAACGTCCGAAGCCCTGGCGCCCGCGCGAACCGCGTCCATCGACGCTTCCGAGGTCGCGATGGTCAACTCCAGCATCTCCTCCACGCTTTTTACGAGTTTTTTGCCGGGAACCACGGCGGTTCGGTTGACGTCGAACCCATAGCCCTCCACCGCGCCCACGTAGTCGAAGCGAATCAGGTCGCCCGCCTCCAGTTTCCTCTGCGTCGCCTGCGGCCAGCGCGAACCCCAGCTCGCCCACGGGCCGCTGTGGACGCGGACATAGCGCACGAAATCGGCCCCCGCCCGCATCCCCGCCGCATGGCCCTCGGCGCACAAGTCGCTCTCGCTCACGCCGGGGCGAACCGCATCGAAAATGGCGGCGTAGCCCGCCTCGACGATCTCCGCCGCGCGCTTGAGGTAAGCGACCTCGGTTTCGCTCTTCCTCGCGCGAAGCTGCTCCACCAGGGCGTTCGCGTTCGAGAATTGCGCCTCGGGGAGTGCTGTGGTCAAGTCGATGTACATCGTGGCCGGCATGATGTCCTCTCCGGCGATTCCCACCCGCGCGCTCCCGGCTCCCAGGCGCTTGAGCTGATTCACCAGGCCTGCGGAGATGTTCGCCTCCACCCGGACGTTCTCAACGTGCACCATCTCTGCGCGATAGTTTCTATGATCCACGAAGAGAAGCGGCTCTTCCTCAATCGGCAGGACGAGCACGCCGTGGCCCATGCCGCGAACCGTCTCGCTGAAGGCTCCCGGCGGAAACGGCGGGAAATGGTTGGTGAGGTAGGTCAGGCTCCCCATGCGGTCATAAAAAGAACGCCCGATGACGAGGAGCACGTCGAGTTCCGCCTCGCCCATGAGGCCGCGCGCATCCGATATCCTCCCCTTGATCTCTTCTCTGGAAGCGCCCGTGCCGTTCTCGATGACCATCTACTTGAACCTCGGCAAGAGTTCGGAGACGAAATTCTCGAGTTGCTCTTCCTGGACGCCGCCCGCGAAGCGAACGACGAAGACGCGCGCTCCCTCGCCCGCATATTCTCTTAACTCCTCTTCCACGCTATCGCCGTCTCCCGCGATGACGAGGAGTTGCTTTCTCACCTCATCGAAGGTCTTGTGGTAGTACTTGGAGAGAAATTCTCCGCACTGCGCTTCGGCCTTCGCACCGTCGGGATTGATGTTCATCGTGACGTAGAGGCACTGGGGAATTTTTTCGATTTCTTCGGTGCGGCCAAACTCGTCGGAATACGAGAGAATCTTCTCCCAGCACTGCCGGTAGAGGTCCGCCGTGATCGAGTTCGTTATCCAGCCGTCGGCGAAGCGCGCCACACGCCTGAGACCCGAATCCACCAAGTTGCTCGACAGCCAGACCGGGGGGCCGCCGGGGGTTTTGGGCCTCGGTTCGAGCGCCACGCCCTCGAAGGAGAAATACTTCCCCGCGTAACTCGCATTGGACTCGTGCATGAGGAGCTTGAGTATCTCCACGGTCTCAGAAAACCGGCGCGCGCGCTCGTTGATGGGAACGCCGATGGTCTCGAACTCGAACTTGAGGTCGGTGCGCCCCACGCCCAGGCCGGGCAGGACGCGGCCGGGGAACATGCAGTCGAGCGTGCTCATCGACTGGGCGAGCATCACCGGATGCCGGAGCGCCGCGAGCATGACCGCCGTACCCACCTGAACGCGCTCGGTGGAGGCGAGAACCGCCGCCCAGGTGGTGAAGCTCTCCATGCGCGGCTTGGCCAGCACGCTGTCGCCGAGCCAGACGGAATCGAGACCAAGATTCTCGGCTTTTTTCGCGAGAGAAAAAATGGGGTCGGTGTTCGGCGCTTCGCCCCCCGCCGCCACGACGACGCCGCGCGTGGGCAGCAGATAGCCGAAATGAAAACCTCCTGCATGATTCATAGAATGAAATCCTTACCTACCAATGGAAAAAGATGTTCTCACAAATCAGAACGAACGAATTGTCAGATTGAATACATTAGTAACACTTTTGGCTTTCGCCCGCAAAAACTCAAGGATACGAGCGTCAACCGCCGGGGTTCCGCCTCGCCCGGCGAGGAGCGCGCGGCGCGAAGCGTTGACATCTCCCGGCGCATATTTTATGAAAGTCCGCATGATTACCAAGGTCTGCATGAAACTCTTCACACCGATCTTCCTGATTTTACTTTCGCTGACGGCGGGTTGTTTCGGTGGCGGCTCCGGCGACAGTTCCCCTCCGCCTCCAATCCCGACACCCACGCTTACGCCCGTCCCCCAGCCGTTTCGCACGGGGACGACCTTCGTCGACAACGTCCTCAGCGTCGACGTGCGCTACCACGACGGCCGAACCCGAACCCTCGATACCGACCGGCACCGGGACGGGTCGTGGGCGCGTTTCCTCCCCCGGCCCCTGCAGCCCGGCCATTCCAGCCGCGAATGGATACTCGCGGAGAACCACTACGACGGCAGGATTCTGCTCTACGCCGCCGTCTCCTGGAACGACGCCGACCCTGCCGACTATCTCGCGGCCGGATGGTGGCTCGTCTACCCACCCGGCTCACTCACTGATGATGTCGAATCCGCCACGCGCGGCGTCTTTCTCGACGGCCCGGAACTCGACCCTTCCAATCCGCCCGACCTCCCCCTGACCGGCACGGCCACCTACCTCGGCGGCGCCGGCGGCCTGTACACCTACAACTACGGCCGCAACTGGGACGAGTTGGCCGGTTCCTCCGAGCACACTGAATTCGTGGGGATTATCGCGTTGACCGCCGACTTCGGCAGCAGGCGCCTCACCGGTTGCCTGGGGTGCCTCGAGCAGATCGAGGTCGATCCCGGCCGCCACCTCTACCCGATCGTGACCTGGCGGAATCCCGACCCTGAGGCGTCGCCGGCCGACTACGACCTGCACTTTTCCGCATCCTTCGACGCCAAGGGCGCATTCGAGGATACCGAGATCACCGTCACGCATCCCGAACGCACAATCACGCAAACCGCCGGGACGTGGCGCGGCCAGTTCTCGAACGTGCCGGACGCCGACGGCAACCCACGCCGCGTGGTCGGTTCGAGCGATGTTCACTTCGCCGAAGAAGACGGATCGAGCGGTCGCTTTACGGGCATCTTCGATGCGCTTACGCCCGCTGCGCTTAAGCTCGACGGCGGCAACGCGAACTGAATTACGTTCCTGCGGACAAAACACACCTACCCTCTTCCTGAACTTCCTCCGCGCACACCGTCTACACGATCTTCCGTACCCTGAAGAATCGCCCTGATGACCAGGGCGCGAGTGGGCGCGCTCCCCCATCACCCACATCGGCGCAAGCGTCGCCCCGGACCGGCACATGGCGCAGAAAAAGCCGGTTCCTCGGTAATGGAATTTTGATTTGGGACGGCCAGATGCTAATATGCTTCCATTCAAGTTCCAAAATAAAATGATCAAGGGACGTGCAATAGTGCGACGTGTTCCTGTAGTACCCATTCGATTCCGGTGCGCTTCACCCAAGGAGTGCGCCCGGATTCCCCAATAGAACCGCTGGTTAAAACAGGCGGACCGGAAAGGAGGCAAGGCCATGCGAAGGTTTCTCATGACTCAGCTCTTGGTCGGTATGGTAACAGCGCTTCTCTGGAATCCAGCTTTTGCCCAGCAAAGGATCACCTGGTGGGAACACAGCAACCCGCCGCATAACAACTACTCGAAGGATTTGGTGGCGGAGTGGAATAAGAAAAATCCCAAGACTCCCGTGCAGTATGATTTTTTCGCGATGACCCCTTATTTCCAGAAACTCACGGCCGCGCTTTCCACCCGCTCGGCGGCCGACATGTTCACGCTTATCGACTTCCTGCTGCCCGGCTTCACCGCAAAGAAAGTCCTCGCGCCCATTCGTCCCGAGTGGCTGGGCTACAAGGACCTCGAGGACATGAAGAAGGCCTACATACCGGGGGCGCTGGACGGCTACATCCATGAGGGGAAGCTATACGCCATTCCTCCCATCGCTTCGGGCTTCAGCCTCTTCATCAACAGGAAGCACTTCAAGGAGGCGGGCCTGGACCCGGACAAGGATTACCCGCGCACCTGGGAAGACGTTGGCCGCATCGGCAAAAAGCTGGTGAAAATGAGGGGCAGCAGGATGGTGCGCGAAGGCTTCGATTTCGCCATGCACTCCTCCACCTGGACGATGTGGTATTTCAACACGACGATTCGGCAATACGGGGGAGAAGTCCTCGACTCCTCCGGGAAAAAGTGCACGGCAAACAGCGAAGCGGGTGTGAAGGCCATGAACGTCCGGGCCAGGATCGCGCACCACTACAAGGCTTCGGATCCCACCGTTAGTTTCGGCACCAACGCCCTTCCGGCCGACGATATACCCAAGGGGCGCGTCTCCATGTTCATCACCCACGCGGGAAGCGTGGCGCAGTTCGGCCCCAAGATGATGAAGGACTTGAAAGTGGTGCCCTTCCCGCAGGTAGACCCCAAAAATCCCGTGACGCCGATTTACGGCTTCGCCCTCGCGGTGAATCCCCATATTTCCGAGGCGAAACAGAAGATAGTGCACGCCGTGCTGAAACACGTCGTCAATGACTCCAAAACGTGGTACGAGAGGACGTCCTATCCCCATCCCGACAAGAATTTTCTTAACCTTCCCGGGATGGAGGAGGCGCGCACGAAACGCTACCTGGGCGTGTTCGTGAAGGACATCTCGAACGGACGATTTCTGCAGCGCTCCGACAAAATCCTCGAGCTCAACCAGGCCATTCACCGGGCGATGGAGCGCGTGGTCTTGAAGAAGGAAGACTCCAGGAAGTCGCTCGACAGGGCGTGTAAGGAGATCGACGCGGCGCTAGCCAAGAAGTAGGCGGAGAATCAATGGGTCGCGAGATCGGAGCCGGCCGGACTTCACCTTCGATGGTCCGAAGATCCGCTTCCCTGCTGCGGCGGTGGGGGGCTGGCGGGGGGAAATCCTCCCTCCACAGCCACCTCCGCTGGGCGGGGTTCTTCTTCGTTCTGCCTGCGCTCATTCATCTCGTGATCTTCAAGTTCTACCCCATGCTCCAGGCCTTCCGGCTGAGTTTTTTCCGCTACGACCTCATGAGCCCGCCCGTGTTCACGGGGCTTGAGAACTATAAACTCCTCTGGGAGAACCCGCTCTTTCACCAGTCCTTCTGGGTTTCCGTCAAGTACATGTTCGGCGTCTCCATACCGGAGTGGTTCTTCGCGCTGGGTCTGGCCCTCCTCCTGAACCGGCGGATGCCGGGGCGGGCGGTCATCCGTCTGGCGTATTTCTTCCCCATCGCGATGTCGCAGATCGTCGTTGCCATGGTGTGGAAGTTCATGTACCACCCCTTCGGCCTGGTGAACACGATTCTGGAGACTTTCGGAATCGGCCGCATCAACTGGCTCTCGATGGAGGAATCCGCGCTGCCCGCCCTCATCGCCATCGGCATCTGGCGGGGCATCCCGCTTTTCGGCGTGATTTACCTGGCGGGCCTCCAGGCTATCCCGAAGGAATACCACGAGGCGGCCATCATCGACGGCGCAGGCGTGTTCCAGCGCTTCTTTTACGTGACGATCCCCCTGCTTCTCCCCACGATAATGTTCGTCATGGTCTTGTCTCTCCTCTCGGCCGTCAAGGTGTTCCTGAACCCTCTGGTCATGACCGAAGGCGGCCCCAACGGGACGACCCGGGTGCTTCCGTACTTCATCTACGAGACGGGTTTCGCCTTCTTCCGTATGGGGGAGGCCGCCGCGGCTTCGATGGTGCTGTTCGTCTTTCTTTTCGGCCTGACCCTGATTCAGTTGCGGCTATTGCGCAGGGGAGGTGTGGAATGAGCCGGAAGACGATGCTCCGCTTGGGAGGCGCGCTCATATCCGTGCTCACAGTTGGAGGAGTCGTAGTGATGCTCCTTCCCTACTTCTGGATGGTCTCCTCCTCCATCAAGACGGGGATCGAGGTATTCGATCTCCCCATCAAATGGATACCGGATGAGATCCAGTGGGTGAACTACCCCAATGCCCTGACCAAAGGGGCTTTCGGGGTCTATTTCTTCAACAGCTTCGTCGTGGCTTTCGCGGTCATGGCGGGGAACCTCGTTTTCTGCACCCTGGCGGGCTACGGCCTGGCCAAGTTCCGCTTCCCCCACCGGGAGTTGTGCTTCCGCCTGATTCTGAGCACTTTGATGCTCCCGCTGGAGATCGTGCTGGTGCCTACTTTCCTCGTGGTGCGGGAATTGGGCCTCGTCAACACCTATGGCGGCCTGATTGCTCCACTGGCGGTGGACGCTTTCGGCGTCTTCCTCATGCGCCAGTCCATCAGAGACATTCCGGATTCCCTCATCGAGGCGGCGCGGATGGACGGATGCAGCGAGTTCGGCATCTTCTGGCGCATCATTCTTCCCAACTGCAAGCCCGCGCTGGGCGCGCTGGCGCTGCTCGCCTTCCGTGACAACTGGGATCAGTTCCTCTGGCCATTCATCGTGGCGACGACTGACGACCTGAAGACCTTCCCGCTCGGCCTCGCCCAGATGGAGGGCATCGATTCGGCCGCCTACCATGAAATCATGGCGCTCGCTGTCCTGGGGATGATCCCAGCGGCGTTCATCTTCCTGTTCTTCCAGCGCGCCTTCGTCCGAGGGATTACGCTCACAGGGCTTAAGGAGTGAGGAGCATGAAAGCGCCTTTGCTAAACTTGTTTTCAGCCATCAAGCCCTTGAAGACCCGCCTTCCGGCCCCATGGAGGGGGGAAGGTTCCACGCGAGTGTCCATCGTGCTTCTCGCAGATAGGGGAAACTGAGATGGGGGAAGTGTTGCTCGAAGACCTCACCAAGGATTTCGGCGAGGTGATAGCGGTCAAGGAGGTGAACCTCACAATCCATGACGGGGAGTTCGTCGTGCTTCTGGGGCCATCGGGGTGCGGCAAGACCACCACGCTGCGGATGATCGCGGGTCTCGAGGAGATCACGAGCGGGCGCATCCTCCTGGATGAGCGCGTGCTGAACGACGTGCACCCGCGCGATCGCGACATCGCCATGGTGTTCCAGAACTACGCGCTCTACCCCCACATGAGCGTCTACAAGAACATGGCCTTTGGCCTCAAGATGCGCAAGGTCGCCAAGGACGAGATAGACCGCAAGGTGAAGAGCGCCGCCGGCATCCTGGGCATCGAAACCCTGCTCGGGCGCTACCCGGGCAAGCTCTCCGGCGGCCAGCGCCAGCGGGTCACTCTCGGGCGCGCCATCGTCCGCGACCCGCGCGTCTTTCTCTTCGACGAGCCGCTCTCGAACCTCGACGCCAAGCTGCGGGTCCAGACCCGGGTGGAACTCCTCAAGCTCCACCAGCACCTCGCCGCCACCTCGATCTACGTCACCCACGATCAGGTCGAGGCCATGACCATGGGGGACAGAATCGTGGTCATGCACGAGGGGGTCATCCAGCAGGTCGGCCCCCCGATGGAGGTTTACCAGAACCCGGCGAACCAGTTCGTGGCGGGCTTCATCGGGAGCCCTGCGATGAACTTCCTCTCCGCCACGGTGCGTTTTGAGGCGGGGCGGACGTTCCTGGAAGGCGCCGGCTTCCGGATTCCCCTGCCAACCGAGCGAGCGGGCGGACTCGCAGGGCGCGAGGGCGATGAGATCGTATTCGGTATCCGTCCCGAAGACATGCGTCTCGGCGCCGAGGGCGAGATCGAGGGGGCGGTCGAGATCATCGAGCCGGTGGGTTCGGACATCTTCCTCGACCTGAGCGTGGGGGGCGCCTCCCTCACCGCGCGGGTGGAGTCCAGCGTCCGGATGAGCCAGGGCGAGCGCGTTCGCCTCCACGCCGACCCGGCGCGCGTCCACGCCTTCGACCCTGAGACGGGCGTGACGCTCGTCTGAGGTGAGACGCCAGGATTCCACAATGGTCAAATACCCAAAAATTCAATTCATTGCGCTGTAAATGCGGGATGGAAAAACGAGTGTTTCAATGATGATGCGACAGCCGAAAAACGTCTACTAAAAGGTCCACTCGATTTTCTTCTTGTCGATTACTTCTTCGGTGAATTACTGAGTAGGCTTTTGCAAAATTTCAGAACCAATGAAAAAACAGAAAACCAACTCCTTTCTATATGATTATTCCGATATCTAAATAGTTTCGAGCCAGACTTGAGAGGACGGCCCGACATGGTCCCGCCAAGACTCGCAGGAGTTCGAGTTGGGCTGCTTTCGTTTTGATTACATATTACAAAATACGAATCCCGAACGAGGTTCCCAAAATAAATGTCTGCAATACTTTCAATAAATCACAAATATTTTATTGCCGTTGAAAATACCCCACTGTCTGAAAACGGGCGAAACGATCTATAATTTCTTTATATCCAGTGTGAACATGTCCTGGTTTAGGTTGGGACTTCTGGTGTATTAGCTCGCCTCGAAGCTAATAGCAAGGTACGGGAATTTGGAATCTCTTTAAGTCGTTTGATCACTTCGACACTCGAGCGCGTAAGATCGACTGTAACAAACCTCATGCAATGCCCTTGGATAAGCGCAGTTTCATCGATATCGAGTCCCACGGACGGATACAGCAGAATGCCCTCGGCACTAAGTGACATCGGGTCTTTTGATGGCTCCTCCTGGCTTCGAAGATAGGAATATAGTTGATACAAGTGACTAGTCTTAAATCGTGAGCCGCCATACTGCGGTCTCTTCAGCATTTCGGTGAATTTCGTATCGATAATGATCCGCCTGTTTTCTTGAATATTCTCGAGAATGATGTCGGTTATCATGATCGGTAAATAGGTGCTGATCCCGGCAGACTCTTGATCAACCGGCCATTTGAGTTGCTTCCCGGTAAAGACTCGCCAACCATCGTCTCCGGAAAGCTCCGCCTTGTAGAAATTGCCTATAGCCTTCTCAAAAAGCTTGCGGAATTTCGTCTGCTCCCGCTGTGCTTTCATCAGCGATCGAGCCCCTGTCTCCTCGGTCGGGAGCACCAGATCGAACACCGCGTGTGCCAGAGATACCATGAGACGGTCCTCCGCTTCATGTCGTGCAATCTGATCAGACGCAATTTCAGCACGCGAAGGCATGTCTCCACTGACGCCCACACGGCCTAAGGCATAGGCCAGCGACCGGCAACGATGCGATAGGTCGACATCGTCTTTGATGAAGCCTGCCATCTTGTCATGAGCCGCACGCACAAGACGATTTCGTGGGGTGTTGATGGTCAGTTCCTCAAAGCGGCACGCAACCTCGCCCTTGCGGAACAGATCACCCGAAACAGATTTCAAGATGTCGATACGACCACGGACGCGGCGCAGCACATCTCCGCGTTTTCGGTAGCCGAAGCTCAAGTTTCGCCGGAGACGCTTCTCCGTCACGTAGCAAAGCAGTCTTGCGACTAAATACTTGATATCCGGGGATTGCTCGACTTCCGCGTCGAACCGTTCTCTGAATTGCGCCAAGTCAGAGGCATAAAGGAAGAGCAACCAGACATTTCTGACAGGTATCTTATCCAGAACCAACGGCGCCAGACTTAGGGAGTCTCTATCAGCACCTGAAACTTCCATCTAAAAACCTTCAAGCAACTTATCCCTTGAAGCGGATGCCTTATCAGGATCGTCGAACCAATACTCCTCAAGAAGCGGACTGATCTCGGTTTCCACGATTCGCTGGAACCAAGCATGTGCATCGTCGATCCTCTCGCCCCGGGCCGGCGTGACGTAGCTATGCCCAATTCTGAATTGCGGGCCAAGCGAGCGATCGTTTTCGATCTCGTCATTTAACTCCGCCATCAGCCGTTGAATCCCAGAAATAGCCGTACCATCGAGCCCAGCCTGCTCGGTGCACCACTGTTTCCAGCGGTCGTTGAGCATCGTCTCAAGCGTGATAAAGGCGAAGCGGCGGCGTAGTGCCATGTCCACAAGCGCCAACGAGCGGTCAGCGATGTTCATCGTGCCAATGACGTAGAGGTTGTCAGGGATAAACACGCGCTGGCCATCTCCACTGTGATAGGCAAGCTCGATCGCCTCATCTTCTCGGCGTTTGTCCTTTTCAAGCAGGGTGAGCATCTCGCCGAAAATCTGTGCAGGGTTGCCGCGGTTGATCTCCTCAATGATCACGACAAAGGGACGGTCGCGCTCAGCGCGGGATGCTTCGATAGAGGCCAGAAAGACGCCATCGGTGAGTTTCAACTGGCCGTCCCCATCCGGGCGCCAGCCACGCACGAAATCCTCATACGACAACGAGGGATGAAACTGGATCACGCGCATACGCTCGCTCGTGGTCTTCCGATTCCTTGTGCCTATCAGCGCATAAGCCAAACGCTTCGCAAGCCACGTCTTTCCCGTTCCGGGCGGCCCTTGAAGGATCAGGTTTTTTTTCGCACTCAGGCGCGCAAGCGCAGCTGATAGCTCGTCCTCCGAGAGAAAGCAACCATCTCCAATGATGTCAGCAATGTCGTACGGTTCCTCGACATCGGTTTCAGCCTCTTCGTCGTGACGTTGAGCGTCGGTGACGGTCCCGGGAGATGAGAGATATTTCTTTGCCCAGTATGGCTGGTGCAGCCAGAAGTCATAGTCCTGTTTATGATCGCCGAAGGTAAATCGGATCAGTTTCCTCGCGAGTTCGTCCGAAACATCAGCCTCGACGATGGTCACGCGATATGTATAGAAGTACCAGTCTTTGGGCTTGTCAAGGCGCGTCCATTCCACCTTGATCGTCTGGCCGTCTTGCGTGCTTTCTTTAACTGTGCCGAGAGCCTTGATCCGCATGCAGGACACTGACTTGTCCTGATTCTCAAAGGGCAAGCCGTATTTCTTTGTGAAAGACGCCTTAATTGCGATGCGATCGCCTGGTTTCATGCGCTGAACGTGTTCGGCGAACTTCTTTTCGGATCCGTTCTTCCATATCCCATTAATCAGGAAATGCTCCGTCTGATCGTCTTCACCCCAATGCGCGCCAACAAACCAAAAGCTCCGTTCAGGATCTTCGAACAGGTCGCCGGCAGAGTCCTCTGAAGGGGGCGGTGCAGGGTCATCTTCATCATCTGGCGTATCGCGGAAGCGGGAGTCGACATCGCTAAACAGCGCCACGGCGCTTTCGTGGTCGAGATAGGTTTCACGACCCTCGGCGGTCAGCACCCATCGACCGCGCAGCTTGCTGTCAATGAGCCCGGCCTTGGACAGGTAGAAGCGCGCCCAGGCAACCTGGTTCTCATACTTGGACCGGCCATTTTTGTTCGTCTCCTTGAGTTCCTGCGTAGTGACGTCGGCCAATTCTTTTACCTTTTCCGTGGCATCCTTGGGTTCAGCCGCCCCGCCAAGTGCCCTGAGCGCATTGAGAAGAGGACCGAAAAACTGGACAAATTTCGGCCCGCTGATCTGGGTTGTGCTGCTTGCTTGGTAGACGGGTAAGTCGAGATCGTCGGGTGCTTCCGAAGCCCATTCAAACATTGCTTGTTGCTGTTTCTCGACAAAGGCTTCCGGGTCTTGAACATCGAATCCGGATTCCTTAGCAGCATTGATGAGTCCTTCCCGGGAAGGGCCTTCGAGTTTTCCCGTGCGGAGGTCGCCTTTATTGACGACGATGGCACATGGTATGGGCCAGTTGCGCTCAGCGGCAAGCTTTACGAGTTCGTTTAAATGGTGATTCATCTTGTAGCGAACCTTGCTCCAACCTGCGCCGTTAGCCTTCGCTAGATCGCCGTAGCTAATAAAGTTACCCCTGCGGGCTGCGTTGAGAATTGTGCGGTATGTGGTCTGAAGGTCGAGGTTATCTTCCATGACCCAAATTCTAGCACACTGGAGGTTTGAAGTTCTATGATTGTTCGAAGTCTAACTTGGGGCATCCTCGGCGAGGGTTTATGAACCCGTGTAGGTTGCCGTCAACGTAAGTAAAGATAAACGTCTGCGTCTCCCTGCGTGGCGAAGAGAATATCCTCGTCGATGCGCATGCGCCAATCGCTTTACGACCTAGTTGAAGGCCACTTCTCGTCTGCAAACAGACGTGTCGCGCGGGCGTCGAACGCGACACTGATCTCACCAAGTCGGGTTTCGATGGCTTCTGCTTCTTCGATGCTTTCCTCCATCTAGTCGTCTTCGTCGAGGTTGACGAGGTTCGTCTTGGCGGGTGCGCAGGCGCTCCCGTTCCTCCTCTTACTCATCAGTGAGAGCGCTCTGGTCAAGGTGGATCCGCCCGAACCTCGTGGCTACGCTACAATTGGTATTGAAGACCGTCTTATAGACCACGCGCGCCTACTGCTCGCGCAGGATATCTATGACCATCGTCCGACTCCGCCCCGACTCGGCGTGCGGCCACGCCTACGACCCCGAAACGGGCGTGACGCTTGTCTAAGGCGTGGCACCGCGATTAGAGAAACTATCGAAATACAAGGTTTTGGAAATGCGGCTACCTAGGCAATCAATAGCTACTACTTAAAACAGATTCTTGATAATTTCCGAAACACCTTTAATCAAATCAGAAACATCTTGTTTCTTAGGTTCACTCTCTTTTTTGTGATCACAAAGATTTCTCAAGTCCGCTAAATGCTGAATTTTTCTCCAAATAGGAATATCTATAGTCGCATTATTCTTTAATAATTCAGCCAGATCATTGATGGTTGGATTCTTCTTTCTGACTTGTATAGCATGATTCTTACAAACCTCTTTTAGATGCCCTTCAAGTACAACACCGGCGATAGCTCCAGCACCACGGACAAACCCTTTCTTGTTTAGTTCTTCAGCAGCTTCCAGTTCAGAATCAAACAAATCAGCCCGCAACAACTGCTCCATATCAAACAGTGAGCTTTCAAACCGCGATTGGGCTGATGTTAAAATTGCTACTTGTTGTTGAAATCGAGGAATCGCCGCTTTAGCATCTACGATAGTTTTGCTCCCTTGAGTTACGCTTATAGTTTGCAAACAATCTTCTATTGAATAATTTTCAGCAGTCATTTCTCTTCTGTTCTTAGGTTTTTTGTATAGTTCTATAAAATCATTTTCTCTATGTGGGATGAGTTGTTTGATGACTGCCAATGCTTCAGAGTACCAAGTCTGATACTCAAATCGAAAGTTTGGCAATTCCTCCTGCAAACTTTCCCCTAAGTCGCTCTGCTCATCAAGACCACATTCTTTGAAGATAGAGAGATGCAAGCAATCACCTTTTGAAACAAGTTTCTCTAAATCTTTCTCATATTTCTCCAGATTCGAAGCCATTACTCTACCCCTATTAAAATTATTCAGAATACAAAGTCCCCAACCCTTGGCAAGGCTGAGGACTTTTTTGCAAACTGGTGAAATTGGTGGAGCTGAGGGGGATCGAACCCCTGACCTCATGACTGCCAGTCATGCGCTCTCCCAGCTGAGCTACAGCCCCATACAGGTGGAATTTCCCGACCCCCCGAGGGGTGCGAAGGAATGTAGCGGAAACCGCGCTTCCGCGTCAACGCGGGAAGGAGCGGGACAAAACTTCCTTAACTTCCCGGATCCGGCTCCCCTGCGAACGCGCGCACCTGATCGGAAAGCTCCGTGAAATCGGCGCCGCCCGTCGTGTCTTCGGCAAGGATTTCCACCTCGTCGGGCCCCTTCGCGCCGAGCCCCAGTTCGACCGCGCGCCTGATCTGTCGATGCGACCAGATCGGGTAATCGCGCAGGAGTTCGGAACCCATCGCGCGCACAACGGACGCCCCTACGACGTCCACGGCGATTCGATCGTCGCCCGCGATTATCACGTTCGGTTCGCGCTCCTCGCCGGTGTAGGGGCCGCCCGAAATCCAGCACTTCGTCCCGTCGAGCACGATCAGCGAGGGCGAGTACAACAGGTTCGTCTCCATGATCATCTCCGCCATCTGGGAGACGAAATGCGCGCGGACGCGGTCCCTCGGGTGCACGAACCCGTATACGTTCTTGAGCGATAGGCTGAAACGCGGCCCCCCGCCGTGGCTCTTCATGGTGGGCAGGTTGACGACGTGCTGGCCGGGCGTCATCAGGCGCTCGATGCAGTGCACCCATCCGCCCCAGCGGATCGCCCCAGGAACACGGGCTTTCACCCAGGGCTCCTCGTCGAAGCGCAGGAGACCCACACCCGTTCGCTCCTGGAAATCGTTCATCCCCCAGCGCTCGAAATTCCCGCGCGCGGGCAAAGAGAGGAGCCCACCCATCTCGCCCACAGCCAGATCACCGCAACCCGCCTCTTTCAGGAGGGCGACGACGGTCTCGAGCGTATCGGGATGCGTCGATGCCGGGAACGGATCGGCGGAGTTGAAGTTGGGTTTTAAGAGCGCGGGTGCGGGCGAGTCGATGACGTGCCGGATGCCGCCCAGTTTCTCCACCGCCAGGCGTATGGCCTCATCGCGCGTCTCTCCGCGCACCATGGCCACGAGGCTCCTGCCCTCTCTCTTGAGCCTTGGGCTGCGAAGGGGCGGGACTTCCGCTTCGGGGTAAACCTGTTTCGTCTCCTGCAGCGCGCGGTAGGCCGCCGATTCATCGAAATCAAGGACTTTCCTGAAATTCTCGGCGCGCGTCGCCACCGGCGTATCGAGTGGAACGATCATTCTCACATCCTCCCGGAGAAGGTGGTTATCCTCATTCTCCAAAGAAATTCATTCTACCCCGAAGGCCGGTTTTGCGAAACCACCAGGATCTCCCTCACTCCCCCCTTGAGGATCGTTGAAAAAACCTGATTTCGTGATTCGGAGTATGGTGCCGAGCAGGGAGGGGGCCGTAGGGACAGGCCCCTGTGCCTGTCCTCATGAAGCGCAACCACGCGGATGGACATATCCGATGCGGGCGGCCACGGGGGGCCGCCCCTACAGCGGTCCTCTTTCATACCGCGCAGGCGGCCACAAAACCTCATCCTGAGTAGGCGCGTGAGCGCCGTATCGAAGGATGGGGGCGCATTTCTGCGGTGAGCGCGAATTTCGGCCCTTCGATACGCGGCTTCGCCGCTACTCAGGGTGAGGAAAGAGGCGTTGGCGGTTTGCGAGGATCGCAGACGAGGCTTTTTCAACAACCCCTGAAGGGATTTATCGCGAAACCATTCTCCTATGATTGTGATTTTACTCGTCCGACGATGCGAGGACGAATCCCGAGCGCAAGGAGATATTCCCCGCATGAAATTGTCTTTCGCCCGTATCCTGTAATAGACTCTGGCCCCATCAGCGCAAGGCAGGACAAGCGAGTCCCAAAGACGCATCGCCTCCCGAAGCCTCCCAAAGCGCCTCGACGACGATCTTGCACCTGAAGAAAGGTTTTTCATGCTTTTTTTCATTCAGTTCCTGGCGATGGGCCTGGGAGTCGGCCTGCTGGGCACGCTGGTCGGCGCGGGCGGCGGCTTCATCCTCACGCCCCTGCTTCTGCTGATCTTCACCGACCAGCCCTCGGAAGTCATCGCCGCCACCTCGCTCAGCGTGGTCTGCCTGAACGCCCTTTCGGGCTCGGTCGCCTATTACCGCCAAAGGCGGATCGACATCAAGACGAGCGTCTCTTTCGCCCTGGCCGGCTCGGTCGGGGCGGTAATCGGCGTATTCGCCACGAGCGAGGTCGCGCGGGGGCCGTTCGACTTCCTGCTGGGCCTGGCCCTGCTGATCCTGTGCATCTCCATCATCAACCCGCCGCCTCCCTTCGAGGCGACGCGCGAGAGCCCGGGCGGCATCGGCGCGCTCGCGCACCGGCGCATCGTGGACAGCCAGGGCAAAGTCTATGAATACGCCTTCCGCTTCCGGCTCGGGGCCTTCCTGAGCTCCATCGTGGGTTTTCTGGCGACCTTTCTGGGCATCGGGGGCGGCCCCATGCACGTGCCGCTGATGATACGGATTCTCCGGATTCCGCCCCACATCGCCACCGCCACCTCGCAGTGCGAGCTTCTCTTCACCACCGCCCTCGCCGTGGCGTTTCATTTCATCCTCGGCAACCTCCACGCGATGAAGAGCGTGATTCTTCCCCTCGCGATGGGGATCATCGTGGGCGCGCAGGCGGGCGCCGCGATCTCGCACCGGGTGAAATCCCTCACGCTCACGCGCATCCTGGCGGTGCTGATGACGCTGGTTTCGCTGCAGCTTCTCTATAAAGGGGCGAGCGAATGGCTTTGGTAGATGGCGCGGCGGTCTGGCAAAACGACGCGGCGTGTGTGAGAATGCGAACTCTGGTTATCAACCATCGGGACAATTCCATTCAACAAGGCGTCCGCACGTACCGGCGGACGAGGACGAGAAGGAGAGTTTGAACATGTCGGACAGAGTAACCGTCGTAGAGGTCAAGGACAGAACCCTTTGGGTGGGGCTCAACCGCCCCAAAACGCTGAACGCGATGAATTTCCAGATGATCAACGAAGTCATCGAAGCCTTCACCCGGCTCGATGAGGACCCCGACATCGGCGTGGGCGTCCTGTACGGCCTGAACGGGAACTTCTCCTCGGGCGGCGACATGGACATGATGCTGGGGCTGAACTACCAGACGGGCCACGTCTGGAACAACAAGATGCGGCGGCTGTGCATGACGCTCAGGAACTCAGGGAAACCCACCATCGCCATGGTGCGCGGCTGGTGCATCGGCGGCGGCAACGAGTGGCAACTCTACTGCGACCTCTGCATCGCGAGCGAGAACGCGACGTTCGGACAATCGGGCGCGCGGGTGGGCGCACTGCCCGTGGTGGGCGCCACGCAGTACCTCCCGCTTCTGATGGGCGACCGCAGGGCGCGCGAGATGCTGTTCATGGCGAAGCGCTATCCCGCGCAGGAGGCCAAGGAAGTGGGCCTCATCAACGAAGTCGTGCCCGATGATGAACTGGAGAAGACGACCGAGGAGTGGTGCGCCACCATCAACTCCCACGCCCCGGCCACCCTGCGCTACATGAAGACGAACCTGAACTTCCTGGGCGACCTCCACTACCCCTCCTGGATGCACGGCAGCGAATTGCTGAACGCCGTGTGGAACAACGAGCAATCCGTCGAGGGAATGAACGCGTTCAAGGAGAAAAGGCCGCCCGACTTCAGCCGCTTCCCGAGGTAGGGCAAACAACACATCATCCCGGCCGCCGCGCCCGTAGAGACAGGTCGCGATCTGTCCCTACAGAAACCACGTAAATCGTAACGAACCCGTAGGGGCGGTTCGCGAACCGCCCCTACAAAAACCGTCATCTCACCCGCCGTTGGCGGACACCTGCGTTCGCCCCTGCGGAAACGAATTCTCTTCCCCGGCAGGCGGAACGTCCCCCTCTGATCGGGTTTGACCCGCATAGAGGGAGAGTGACCGCGTAATGGAAAAGGAAAAAGCGGTTGTGCGGAAAGAACGGCGGCGCGAATCGACGCTAGCGCGCGTAGCCCCTGCGCTTGTAGACGCCGGGAGAACCGGGCTCCTGGCGGTAGTAACTCCTCACGCGCGCCGTCCATTCGGAGGCGTTCATGTGCTTCCATTCGGGCGTCTCGCGCACGGATTCACCTTCCATCTCGTAGAGGACGATCATGAGCCTCGGCCCCTCGACGGTGTTGTAGCGGCGCAAGCGCCTCACGCCCGGCACCTTTTCGCAAAGGGGGCCGCGGTCGCAGGCATACCAGCCGTTGAAATCGGCGAGATTCTCCTCGGGCACGTTGATCCTGCCGAACTGAACGACGGGGGCGAGACCCGCCGCATCCACCGTGGGGAATTCGGGCGGCCGGGCCGGCAGGCCGGGATAGACCTGCGCGCATACGAGGCGAATGTGGGCCTCGGGTGAGGCGGGAGAGCGCATCTCCGCCGAGTCCATGAGCGCGGTGAACTCCTCGCCGTAGAAGGCGTGGACGTTCTCCGCTTCTATGAGGTTCAAAAAGCGCGGCGCACCGTCTGTCGCCTCATAACTTGCGCCTCCGTTCATGCCGGGAACTTCGAGCATCCGCGAGAGGCGAACCTCATCCAGCCACGCGCGCGCCTCGTCTTCCCCGCCTTCGGCGAAGTCGAACAACTCGGCGAGCAAACCCATGCCATGTGTGCGTACCAAAACCGTCTTGCCTCTTTGGCGCCGGGAAAAAGAATAAGGGGAGTCTACACTATTTCTTCTGGAGAGCCACCCGTATCGTCCCCCCGTACTGTGCGGCCACGAGATGATGGGGGCGATACCCTTCCTTGATGATTTCGACCGTGAACGTATCCGCGTAATGATCCTTTATCATCTTCCAGGGGATGAGGACCGGCGATTTGCCTATCTTCTCCTTGCCGAGCTTCACCGTTGCGCCCGGAGGATCGGTGATCACCTCCACGCCGCGCGGCACCATGTCGCCGCACCCGCTCAAAACGAGAAAGGCGGCGAGAAGCGCCAATCCCATGCCGAGGGTCTTGCGCATTCTTCGTTTCTCCTTCATTGCTGTGTCCACCAAATACCGTATATGCAAAGCGGGCGTACTGGAAGGTCCCCGCCCTGACTTTCGAGGGATTATGAACCCATCTCTTGACAAAATCCAGCGCGAAACACACCCTCGGACCGGATAATCGAGAGGGGAGGAATTCCGCTTGCGCCGGCACCGCTATTATTTCGACCTCATACTCACTGGCGTGGACAAATACAACCTCGCCGACTGCATCGTGGACGAATACCTGCCCCTCACCGCGCAGATGCCCATCTGGGAGATCGCGGAAAAAATCCGCGAGGGACACCTCCACTTCGAGCACGAAGACGTCGAGCCTCTCGAGGAGTTCCCGAAAAACCTCGAAGCCTTCAGCGCCTATCTCCACCAGGTGGTCAAGGGCTTTCACGCGGTAGAGGAGGCGGAAGACGCCCGGGTCCGCCTCGTCGAGGCCCGGAAAATCCTCGCGCTAAGAGGCGAGGTCGTCACGCTGCCCTTGAGGCTTCCGCCCACGCTCCGGCTCAACGACCTGGACCCCGACGCGGAAGACCTCGACCACATCGAGGCCCGCTGGCCGGAGTATCCGCGCTGGTTCCAGGACGGGATGCGGCGAAAACATCCCTATCTGAGGCATCTGTAGGTGACTCGGTGAAGCGGATCAGGGACTGATTTTCAGGACGTTCGGATCGCTCTCATCCCCATAGGTTTCGAGCGGCTCGCTCACCCCATCCGCATCGTCCGCGCGAGAAATTTCCTCTGCTGCAGGCGTGCGCTCGCTCTCTTCCCGCTCGCTCACCTCGCCCGCTTCGAGTTCCTCCGGGTGGTTCTCTGCGGAGAAGAGTTGCGCGCCGTCTTCTTCCTCGCCCGCCTCACGCGCCTGAAGCGCGCGCGGGGTTCTCTCCAGGGGCGATATCTGTTCGAGATCGCCTTCGCCTTCCGATACGCCCGAGACGGCGCCCATGTCCTTGAACTTTCTCGCCGATACCAGCACGCGCGACTCATACGAGCCCACCGCCTTGTTGTATGCCTCGACCGCCCGGTCGAGCCCCCGGCCCATGGCGTCGAAATGCTTCGCCAGCGTCTTGAGGCGCCCATAGAGCGTCTGGCCGAGTTCACTCACGGACTGGGCGCTCTCGGCCACCTTCTCCTGCCGCCAGCCGTAGGCCACGGCACGCAAAAGGGCGATGAGCGTCGTGGGCGTCGCCAGTATCACCTGGCGGCTCACGCCCTCTTCTATCAGGTTGGGGTCCTGTTCGAGCGCCGCGCTGAAGAAGCTCTCCCCGGGCAGGAACATCGCCACGAACTCGGGCGTGGACTCGCACTGGTCCCAATACGCCTTCGAACTCAGGCGGTTCATGTGGTCGCGAATCTGGCGCGCGTGCTCTCCCAGGGAGGTCCGGCGCGCCTCCTCGTCCGTCGCTTCGAGCGAATTGAGATAGGCTTCGAGCGGCGCCTTGGCGTCGACCACCACGTTCTTCCCGCCGGGCAGCTTCACGATGAGGTCGGGGCGCAGGCGCGCCTCCTCGCCCTCGAGCGTCTGCTGCTCCACGAAGTCGCAATGCGCCACCATGCCGGCCATCTCCACCACGCGCCTGAGCTGCATCTCCCCCCAGCGGCCGCGCACGTTGGGCGCGCGCAGGGCCTTCACGAGATTCCCCGTCTCCGATTGAAGCTCCTTCTGGCTGCTCGCGAGGGACTTCACCTGCTCGGTGAGCGAGCCGTAGGCCTCCCGCCTGGCCCGTTCGAGGTCCTCGACCTGAGCGCCCACCTTGTCGAGCGACTCCCGGATGGGGGTGACGAGGGTCTCCACCGCCTTCTGGCGCGCTTCGAGGTCGCCCTTGGCCTCGCTCTGGAATTTCTCGAGGGTCGACTTGGCCAGGTCAAGGAACGAGGCGTTGTTGCTCTTCAAGGCGTCTGCGCTCAGTGCGCCGAAGCTCTCGCGCATATCCTCGGTCGCGCGGCCAAGCAGGTCGATCTTCTCCTGCGCCGATTTCCGCTCGTGCGCCAGATCGGATTCCAAACGCGCCACGTCCGACCGCAGGCCCATGTTCTTCTCGAGCTCCGCGGCGTGGGCCGCCTGCGCGTCCGCCTTTTCCATCTCGGCGCTGCGCAGCATCGTGGACAAGGCGGATATCCGCGTCCTCACGGCGAACCAGAAGCACAAGGCGAGAGCGGCGGCTCCCAAGGCGACGTGCCAGATTTCCATGCGGGGATTCTCCCTGGAACGATAATTTCTTGTGGCGGGCGATGTTCGGCAAGTTCGGTGGTTATTGTATCAGGGTTCGCGGAAAAATGCGCACCGGGCGGAAGCGCGGCGCATCCAGGCTGCAAGGGGGTGGTGAAAACACCCTGATTATCAGGGGATGAAGGCAACCCCCCTAGCCCCCCTTGACAGGGGGGTAAAAAAAACCAATTCCCCGGCGAGGAGGGAGCAAGAAAAAAAGAAGGCCTCCCCCCGATAGGGGGGAACAACAAAAAGACCCCCCTTGTCAGGGGGGTGCCCTTTGGGAAAGGCTTTTTCAACAATCCCTCAGCGAAGCGCGCGGCTTTTCCGGGCTACATGGAGCTAGGATTCCATTGCCCCCCGCCCCCGGGAAATCATTTCTCCTCGAGGCGGACGGCGGTGTCGATGAGGATGCGGTAGATCTGCTTGAGGACATCGGGCGGGCACGGACCCTCGCTCTCGCCCAGCACCCTGGCGAGCACCTCGCCCTCGCGCGCTTCGTCCTTGACGGCGATGCCGCGCGCGCTCTTGTATTCGCCGATTTCGAGGCAGATTTTGAGCCGATCGTTGATGAGGCGGACGATCTGCGCGTCGCACGCGTCGATTCGCTCCCTGAAACCGGACAACCCGTCCGCCATGCCGCGCTCCATTTTTAAGGACGCTATCGAAACGGAAACGGTATTATATCACGATTCGCGGCGGTTTCATTCCCGCGGGCCCGAATTCCGCGAAACGCCCCCGGAGAGTCTTTCCCGATGCGCAAAGCGCTTGTGAGCGGCGTGTTTTTCATTGCCGCAGGCGCCGTGAATTTGGTATGTTGCCCCCATGCGACACGCGAATCTTTTCGCTGCATCGACGTAAACTCTCTCCCGGAAAAGGAGTCTTTCACATGCTTCGTCATTTTCGTCTGCTCCTCGTCATCGTCTTCGTTCTCACCGTGGGGTTCGCCGGGAGCGCCTCGGCGCAGAGTTTCTCCGACGTCGTCGTGTTCGGCGACAGCCTGAGCGACTCGGGCAACGCGGCCCTGGCGAACGGGCTGCCAGCGGGCAACAGCTTCACCACGAACCCCGACCCCGTCTGGGCCGAGATCGTCGCCGGGGCCTTCGGCGCATCGGGTAGCAACTCGCTCGCCGGCGGGCCGAACTACGCCTTCGCCGGCGCCTGCGTGAACCCGGCCACGCCCTGTACGCAAGACGTCGTGCCGACGGTGGCGGAGCAGATCGGCATGCACCTCTCCGCACGGGGCGGAAGCCTCGACCCGGGCGCGCTCTACGCCCTGTGGGGCGGCGCGAACGACGTCGCCGACTCCGCGGTGAACGACACCCCCAACGCGCTGGGCCACGTTCTGGCGGCTGCGGACGCCGCCGTCGCGCAAGTCCGGCGTCTGCGCGAAGCCGGCGCCCGCATTGTCGTCGTGTCCAACGTGCCCGACATCTCCCTGACGCCCTACGCCGTCAACCTGGGCCCGCTCGTCCAGGGAGCGCTGGGCGCGCTGGCCGGTGAATACAACAGGAAACTCGACGCCGGCATTCGCGAGGGAGAAGACGGCGTCGTCCCCGTCAACCTTCACGCCCTCGTTCGTGAAATCGCCGCGAACCCCGGGGCGTACGGCTTCACCAGCGTCACCGGAACGGCCTGCGGGGCGCCGAACGCGAGCAGCGCGGTCTCCATCCTGTGCGGGCCCGAGGGTTCCCCCTTTCCCGTGACCTATGCGCCCGGCGCAGGCCAGACGCACCTGTTCGCGGACCGCAGCCACCCGAGCGGCGCGGGGCACGCGATGATGGCGGCCCTGGCCACCTCCGCGCTCGCGGCCCCGCTACAGGTTTCGCTCGCGGGCGAGGCGGGCGTAGAAGCGGCGGAGGCTCACCACGGCGTCATCTCGGCGGAGCGGGCCGCGGATTTCGCGCTGCCCGTCGGGAGCTGGCGCGGCTATGCGCGGGGCGGGTTCGGCGCGAACGACGCGGGCGCCTTCGCGCGTCTCGGGGATATCGAATCCGATATGACGACTATCACCCTGGGCGCGGGCCACCGCGCCGGGCCCGACCTCTCATGGGGCGCCGCGCTCAGCATCGCCCGCCACGGGAACGAACTCGCGGGCGCGAACCTGGACGGCGACGCGGTACTAGGTTCGCTGCACGGCGCGTGGCGCAGCGGCGGCCTCCAGGTGAGCGTCGTCCTGACCCTGGGGCAGACCTCGGTGGACGTCGAGCGCTCCATCGCCCTCGGTCCGGCGGCGCGCACCGAGCGCGGCTCCACCGATGCCGCCCAGTTCGGGGGCGAACTCGATCTGGCGTGTACGCTGGTCGATTCGGAGACTCTCCGGCACGGCCCCTTCTTCGGTCTCTCGCTGCTCAACCAGGAGGTCAAGGGCTACCGGGAGAGCGGGGACTCCTCGACCGCGATGAATTTCTCGGACTTCTCGCGCAACTCGTTCATCATGCGCGGCGGCTACCGCTTCGACTGGAACGTCGGCGGGTTCCGCCCCTACGCCGGAATCGCCTACGAACTCGAACTCGAGGACGACCCCGTCCTCGTCTCGGCGGGTTCGAACACCATGCCGGGGCGCTTCACGCTTCCGGGCTTCACGCCCTCGGGCAGCGCCGTGAGCGCCGACCTGGGGCTGAGCGCGGAACTCGGCGAGCGCACGAGCGGCCTCCTGAGCTACTCCGGACGCTTCGGCGAAGACTCGCGCCGCAGCCACCGCCTCTCGCTGGCTTTGCGGATGGTGTTTTGAGGGCGAGGGAAATCAGGGGGCGGCGCCGAGGCAGGGAGAGACTTCGCGGATGAAGCGCCCGGCCACGGCGCGCCAGCTGTAAGCGGCTGCGCGCTCGATCCCGCGCCGGCCGAGTTCTTCGCGCATATCCTGGTTTTTCAGCAGATTGACGAGCGCATCGGCGAGGGCATCTTCATCCCCCGGCGGCAGCAGGACGCCCGCCTCGCCGACTATCTCGGGCGCCGCCGCCACGTCGATCGCCACCACGGGCAGGCCCGCCGCCATGGCTTCCAAGAAGGCGATGCCGAAGCCCTCCTGGAGCGACGGCAGGCAGAAAACATCCGCCGCCGCATATTCACGCCGCACGGCCTCATCGCCGGGCACCTCGCCCAGGAGCGTCACGGCGTTATCGAGGCCCAGCCTGCCCACCTGTTTTTCAAGGCGCTTCAAAGACGGCCCGCCGCCCACGACGCGCAACTTCGCATCGGGCACGGCCGCGAGCACCCTCGGCATGGCCCGGATGAGGCTTTTGGTGTTCTTTCTGGGGTATTGACGCGCCACGGAGAGGATGGTGTGTCCTGCTGGACGCTTTATCTCGCGTACGCGCTCCCAATGGGCCGGATGAATCCCGTTGCCCACGACGCCGACTTTCTCCGCAGGCAACCCATACGCCCCGCAGGCCACGCCCCGGCTGTATTCGCTGGTGACGATGACCCTGTCGGCGCGCTGCGCGTTGGCGCGCTCCAGATGGGAGAGCGCGCGCAGGTACTGGCGCGGCGCGCCGCGTTCGAACCGCATCTCATCAGCCGAGATTCCGTGCAGATAGACGATGAAGGGGACTTCCATGCTCAGATCGAAACCGTCGATGTCGAAGCCCACGATGAGGTCGAAATCACCGGGCGATATCCGATCCCCGAGCTCCAGGTTATACAGCAGCCTCTGGAGCAGGAGGCTCGATGCGCGCTCGTTCGGGCCGATGATCTCCACCGCATGCCCGTTCGCTTCCAGCCCGCCCGCCAGGCCCGTGATGGCCGCCGCCGTGCCCGAGCCTTTCGCAACCTCGAGGGTCCAGGAGTTCAAAAACGCGATCCGCAAGCCGTTCCTCTCCCGATAAACAAAAGAGGGCGCAACCCCGCGCCCCCTTTATGCGTCCTGACAATATGGAACCGCCCCTTACAACGCCTGGTCCGACTTGGCCGCGAAGACGAAATCGCTCTCCGTCAAGCCGTTTATCTTGTGCGTCCACACGGTGACCTTCACCTTCCCCCACGCCAGGTAGATGTCGGGATGATGCCCCTGCTCCTCGGCCATCTCGCCCACCCGGTTCGTGAAATCGAGCGCCGACCGGAAATCGGGGAAGCCGTATTCCTTCTCCAGGTGGTGCCCGTCCACCACGCGCCAATCGCCGCCCAGCTGCTCCTGCAGGGCGGAGAGGGCCTCTCCCTCAAGCGGGGGCACGCCGCCTTTGCAGGGCACGCATTCCTTGGCCGCAAGCTCGCTGCTCATGGGTTTCCTGCTCCTCTGTAAGGATGAAGATGCAACCTGTCGATACGCCTCGAAAGGACGATTCATCATCGCGTTTTTCGGGGGAAGCCGCAAGGCCGCGCCATGCGCTCCTGAGCGCGGGCTGCGCCCCGCAGGGGTTTCGCCGGTTACGGGAGCGCCGGGAACAGAGCCGGGCCTCCCGCCAACCCCTTGCGCAGATGCGGGCATTTGCGGGGAAATGCGCGCGTGCCGGAAAAATTTTTTTGCCGCGGAATCTTAGTCCAGAACGCTCAGATTTAAAAGATAACTCATTGCATTACAACCGGTTGAGCGGGAAACAATTTTCAGGAATTTATCGAAAAACCCCGTTAATTTATCGAATTTTACGGAAAATATCATTATTTTTATTTCCGTCGTCATTCCCGAATCCTTGCGCATGATTTCTCTCCCCGAAACGATTTTCGTCCTTCCTGAAGACGGCGCGCGGGCGGCGATTGCCGCTTTTCTTCGCCGCGCGCACGATAGCGGATTACGGGATTGCGGGGATAATGGCAATTGCGAGGAAATGCGGGGGAAATTTCGACCAATGTGGGTTTGTTGAAAAAGCCCCCCTCCTCAGGGGATAAAGGCAACCCCCCCTACCCCCCCTTGTCAGGGGGGTATGAAAAGGCGGCGCCCGCCGCCGGTAGAGGGCTTTTGTTTTTTTGCCCCCCTGACAAGGGGGGTAGGGGGGTTGGTTTTCAAGGCGACAGCCTGCGCCTCCGCCCGGGTTCGGGTTTTGGCCGTCATTACGACTAAGGATGACTTTTTCAACACCCCCTCAAGGGGGAGTGAATTTCAGTAACTATCGATTCAGGAGAGATTCCGTAGGGGCGGCTCGCGAGCCGCCTTGTCGACCTCGCCCTGTAAGGCGTGCCGAACCTTACGACGAGTGGCCGCTTGTGTACTCCGGCCCGGAATGGGCAGTCACCCGGGCTAATGGTCCGCGGCGCGGGGGGTTCCTGGCGGGTGATCGACGTCCGCCTCGGCGGTGAGAAGATATCCGTAGAGTTCCAGCATCAGTTCCCCTCGATTCTCCTCCAGCCACCGCCGGACCGAAGGGGTCATCGTCAGCGTCCGGCAGTGCTCGTCCGCGAGCGCGGTGACCGCCGCCGCGCGGGTACTAAAAGCGCCGCGCAGATCGATCGCATCGCCCGGACCGCACTGGTAGAGCCGCACGCCCGCCGCGTCGTAGACCGAAGCCCGCCCCATCAACAGCAATTGCAGGCCGCCGGACGGCGCGCCCATCGTGACGAGCGCCTCACCGACCGCGTATTCGCGAACCTCCAGCCGGTCTCTGAGCTCGTGGGCCATGTCCTCGAAGACGATGCGCCTGTCCAGGCGGCTCTCCATATCCTCGGCGAAGCTGTCCAGCACGGTGTCGCCGGCGCTCCCCTGCTCGCTGAGCTCCGCCCTCCGCGCGGCGATGACGATGTCCTCGCACCGCTCCAGGGCGCGGTCCGCGTCCGGCTCGAACGACAGGCCGGCGTGAACGTCCGGAGGAAGGTTGCGCTCCATTCCATCCCTGCAATGCGCGGGGGCCGCGCTCAGGACCACCCTCGTTCCGGCTTCATGCGCGGTCCGGACGAACCCGCACAGGGAGTTGACGGCCGAGAAGTCCATACCGGAAACCGCGCTGAAATCGAGCAGGATGCACGCCTTTGGCGAGTCGTCGCCCAGCGCCTGCATGAGTTGATCGCTCAGCGACCAGGCGCTGCCGAAGAAGATGTAGCCGCGCAACCGGTAAGCGCTTACGCGATGGCCCTCCGCGAGGAGGATGGCCCGGTCGGCGATGGAGCGGCTCCGGTTGCTCTGGCGTTCGCGGGCGGTGAATTCCGCCTCGATCAAGTCCACGCGGCTGAGACGGAACGCAAAGGAGGCCGTGGTGATCGCAATCCCGATGCCCACGCCCGCGGGAAAGCCGGCGATGATGATGATGGCGAAGATCACCACGACAACCGCGAAGTCCGTCCACGGCAGCCGCTTGCAGTTTTGAACGAGCTGTTCGTCCAGCAGACTGACGCCGAAATAGAGCAGCATCCCTCCCAGAAGCGGCGCCGGGAACAGCTTCAGGATACCGTCGCCCATCATCAGGGTCGAGCCCACCACCAGGGCGGCGACGATTCCCGCGAGCCGGGTATCGGCCCCGAGCCTGCGAGCGAGTGCGGAGAACGAAAAAACCGGGTGTCCGGCCAGGCCGCCTCCCAGGCCGGCGAAAACGCTGGCCCGGCCTATTGCCTTGAACTCCCGGTCCCACTCGAGCTTCTGGTTCGTGGCAAGAATCAGCTCGATGCTGCTCAGCTGGATGGCCGCACCGAGCAGGGTAATCAGGATCAGGGCCAGCATGTCGGGAATCTGCAGCGCCACCACGACCCAGTCCACGTGCGCCAGATCCCCGGGCTGGAACGGGGGCCAGAAACCGCCCCCCGCCATTCCCGCGAACAGCAGACCTGCGGCCGTGGCCTCCTCGCCGGAGATGTCGAGGAGCAGCAGCACTGCATGAAACAGCGCGGCGGCAAGCACGAAGCTCACCGGCGTGACCAGCGCCAACAGGTGGTTCCAGCGTTTCGCGACCAGAAACAACCCGAAACCATAGGCCACGCCCGGACCCCAGTTCCACAGCAGGGCGGGCTCCAGGAGCGAAGCCGCCGCCCCCCAGTCCGCCGTCAGCCCCATCATCGACAAGGCGGCGCGGACGCATCCTCCCCCGGCGCCGGCGATCACCCCGCATATCACGGGATAGGGGACGAACCGGAGCAGGTTCGCGATCCGCAAATGCCCGATCAACAGGCAGCACGCAGCCGTCGCCAGCGCGCTGACGATCACGACCGCGGCCATTGTCATGAACAGCGCGTCGCCTTCCAGCGTCATCGCGGCGGCGATCGCGCCCAGTATCATCGGGGGAGGCACCGAATGGTTCGCTATCCCGCCCCGGTAGTCGCTGGCCAGAGCCGACACCAGACAGACGGTGAACGCACCGAACACCAGCATGCCGATGCCCTGGGAAAGAAACGGAGCAAGCGGACCCGAGAAGATGAAAGCCGCCATCGAGATTTCGAAAACAAGCAGGAGCAAGCCGATGATACCCCCGCCCAGCAGCGCAGGGAGCGCCTTTGCCGAGAGCGCGTCGGCGCGAATCTCCGACAACACGGTCATGGCCGGGAGCCTGGCCTCGCGTCAACGGCGGAAGGCGCGCGGCGCTCCGGATCCGTATCGCTTCGGGGCGCTTCCAGGCACTCGACCAGAGCGGCCTCGCCCATGCCTTTCAACGCCACCGGATCGCAGGCCCGTCCGCGGCAGCGGTCCTCAATTTGCATCCAAACCGGGGCGGTCATGACCACGCGGCCCGGATTCGCATGCCTGGCGAGACGGACGGCGCACTCCACCGTATCTCCCCACAGGTCGTAAGGGAACCGCAGGCCGCCCATGACGCCGGCGACCACGGGGCCGGAATGTATTCCAATCCGGGCCTGCAGGTGCGGTGCGGTTTCGGCCGTCCCGGCCGCCATCTCCAGGCCGCATCGCGCCGCTTGCAGTACCGGATCGGCCACCGGATGCGGCAGTCCCGCGGTGGCGATAAAGGCGCTGCCGGCCGTCCTCACCTTCTCGAGCCCGTGTCCGAGCGCGATTGCTTCCAGCCGTTCGAACCGGCCCTGCAGCTCCCCGACCGCCGCCTCCGGCGGGTGCCGGTCGCAATACCCGGCGAAGCCGGCCACGTCGCAGCACAGGACGGCGACGTCCTCGAAGCGCCGGGGCTTTACCCCGCCCGTCTCCTTGAACTCCTGCACCGCCCCGGCGGGCAAAACGGCGCGCAACAAGCCACCGGAGCTTTCCTTTTCGCTCTCCGGCCTCTTCAGGTAAGCGGTTTCCCGGTCCCTCAGCCTCTTTTTCTCCAGACAGGCCTCCACCCGGGCCCGCAGCAAGGTCGGGTTGAAGGGCTTGGGCAAATAGTCTTCGGCGCCAAGCTCGATGCAGCGAACGATGCTGTCGATCTCGTCCAGGGCGGAGATCATGATGACCGGAATGTCGCGCAGCTTCGGGTTCGCCTTCATCGCCTCCAGCACCTCGTACCCGTCCATCTCCGGCATCATGATGTCGAGGAGGACCAGATCGAATGAGCGCGCATCCAGCAGTTCCAGGGCCTTGCGTCCATCCTCGGCCGTCGCCACCTCGTCGTAGCCCTGCCGCTTCAGCCGCCGGGTCAACGTGTACCGGTTGTCCTCGTTGTCGTCGACGACGAGAACGGCGGATGGGTCGTCGTTCATGTCTTATCTCCTCTCGCCAGTTGCGCTTCGATCTTTCCCAGCAGGCGGTCGAATTCGACCGGCTTGGTGTCGTAGTCGTCGCAGCCCGCGGCGAGGGCGCTCTCGCGGTCGTTTTCCATGGCGTGCGCCGAAAGGGCGATGACCGGGATGTCTCGCGTCTCCGGCGCGGCCTTGAGTTGTCGGGTCGCCTCCCAGCCGTCCAGTACCGGCAGGCTCAAATCCATCAGGATCAGGGAGGGCGCATCGGTCCTGGCCATCTCGATCCCCTTCGCGCCGTCAGCCGCGACGACCACCTCGTAGCCCTTGCGCTTCAGTCGCCGCACCAACATGTAGACATTGTCCTCGTTGTCCTCGACGTACAGGATTCTGGTCTCCATCGCTTACCGGCCTCCCGCCGCGGACGCCGGCCGATCCGGGACTTCTTCGCAGACCGGATCCAATACCGCCGGCAAGCGCGCGGCGAACGTGCTGCCGACCCCCGGTTCACTGGTGAGCTTGATGTCTCCGCCCATCATGCGGCAAAGCCGCCGGCTGATCGCGAGGCCGAGGCCCGTGCCGCCATACTCCCGGGTGGTCGAGCTGTCCGCCTGAGAGAACTCCTCGAACACCTTGCTCTGCTGCTCCGGCGTCATCCCGATGCCGGAATCGGCTACCTCGAACTGAATCCAGTCCCGGCCCTCGGCCGTGTGCCGCTCGACGCTCAGGCTGACCTCGCCCTCCCTGGTGAACTTGCAGGCGTTGCTCAGCAGGTTGAGAACGACCTGCCGCACCCGCGTCGCATCGGAACGCATAACGCCGACGTCGCCCGGGCAATGAACCGTCAACCGGTTGGAGTTCCTGTCGGCAAGCGGTCGTGAGGTGGCCGCCAGCTCCGCGGTCAGCCCACCGACGTCGATGTCCTCGCAGTGGAACTCGATTCGGCCCGCTTCGACCTTGGAAAGATCGAGGATTCCGTTGATCAGGTTCAAGAGGTGCCGGCCCGCGCCCGTGACCCGCCCCAGGGGCTCGATGTAGTCGTCCTGCTCGTCGTCCCTGGCGTCCTCCTCCAGCATCTCGGTGATGCCGATGACGGCGTTCAAGGGCGTGCGCAACTCGTGGCTCATGTTGGCGAGGAACCGGCTCTTGGCCCGGGTGGCTTCCATCGCCTGATCGCGCGCGATCGTCAAATGGTCGACCAGTTCGGCGAGTTCGGCTTCTCGTTTCTTGATCTCGGTGATGTTGGTGTAGACGCCGACGATACCTATGTCCTGGGACAGCACCTCCTCGACCTGGACATATATGCCGCTGCTGAAGCGGAATTCGACGGTGCTCAGCAGATTGTCCCGCCACCAGGCGAGGAACTCTTCGGTGGTTCCCTTCCTGTCCGGGAACATGCCGTGCTCGAACGCCGCCGCAAGGATGGTCTCGCGGTCGGCGCCGGGTACGACCAGCCTGGCCACTTCTTCACCGACGGCGTCGATGAAGTACTGCCGATAGTTGCTGTTGCACAGGACGAGGCGGTCCTCATCATCGAAGACGACGAAGCCCTCGGAGATTGCCTCGAGCGCCTCCCCGAGTTGGGCGCGCGCTTCCAACGCTTCGTCGCGGGTTGCGCCGAGTTCTTCGACGAGTTCGCTGAGCTGCCGCTCGCGCCGCTTCATTTCAGTGATGTCCAGATAGGTCAGCATGCGGTCACCGCTCGGCAGCGCGATGCATTGGTACTGAAGAACCTTGCCGTTGGCGAGGGTCAACTCGCGGGGCAAGATGGCCCCCAACCGGACCGCCGCGACGCGGTCGCGGACATAGTCCTCCCATTGCTCGTCGGGAACGTCGTATATCCCGGTGTGCCGGTTGTAGCTGATCAATTCCGCCATGGTGGGGCGGCCTTCAATGAAGTCGTCGGCGAAGCCCCACATGTCGCGAAAAGCGCGGTTGGCGATTCGCGTCCTGAGGTCGGGTCCCATGAAGCAGACCCCGTACTCGATGGTGTCGAGCACGGCGTTGAGCTCTTCCTCGCGCCGCTTGACTTCGGTGATGTCCAGGTAGGTCAGCATGCGGTCGCCGCTCGGCAGCGCGATGCATTGATTCTGAATGACTTTGCCATTCGCGAGGGTCCACTCGAAGGGCGGTATGGCGCCCGCCCGGACCGCCGCGACGCGGTCGCGAACATAGTCCTCCCATTGCTCGTCGGGAATGTCGTATATCCCGGTGTGCCGGTTGTAACTGATCATTTCCGCGAGGCTGGGGCGGCTGTCAAAGAAGTCGTCGGGGAAGCTCCACATGTCGCGAAAGGCGCGGTTGGCGATTCGCGTCCTGAGGTCGGGCCCCATGAAGCAGACCCCGTACTCGATGGTGTCGAGCACGGCGTTGAGCTCTTCCTCGCGCCGCTTGACCTCGGTGATGTCCGTATGGACCATGAGCACGTTGCCGTCGTGCGTGCGCGTTTCGACGATTTGCAGCCAGACCCCGCTGGACAGGCGCAGTTCGCTGGGGATCGCGGAATGCGCCTGCGGTTCGCCTTGCCGGTTCAAATAGCCGTCGAGATCGAAGGCGGCATCGGGGAACATGCCGCGCTCGATTCCGGCCCGCAGGATCTCCTCCAGCGAGGCGCCCGGCCGGATCAGCTTTCCAATATCCTCCCCGCAGGCATCGGTAAAGTAGCGCCTGTAAGTCTCGTTGCAGAGAACCAGCCGATTGCCGGCATCGAACAGCACGAAACCTTCGGAAACGGCGTTGATCGCATCGAAAAATTGTATCCGGGCCTGCTCCGGGTCACCGCCTCGTCGGCTGCGCAGGAGCGAATACCCCACGAACAGCGCCACCGGAACGCACGCCGCGGCCGCCACCCACCGATTCGGGTGGACGAGCGCGATTAGCGCAAAGCCTGCGAGCCCGACTCGCGCCATGATGTCGAGGAACGGATTCGATGCGAACCGGGCCTGCAGGCTGAAGGTCAGGCCGACAGCGGCCGCGAGCACGAGCCCGGCGGCCGCGACTTGCGCGAGCCCCGGCTCCGGCGCGATCTCCGGCCGAAGGACCACCGCCGCCATCAGCACGAAGAGGCTTCCACAGAGTCCTATCCAGCGCATGAGAGTGCCCGGGAATGACGCACGTGCGACTTCGGCGTGACCGCCGCCACGAAAGACGTGGGCGGGGTGAACTTCCCCCACACCACGGGACGATTGGGGCGAGTTTCGACGGCAGGGGCGCTCATCCACGCTGCTCCGCTGGTTTCGACGGTCGGGACAACGGCTCAATCCGCTCCATTGTCGGCGCAACACCAACCGGGGCGGTCAGGCGAGACGACGATCCACCTGCCGGGCGACACGCAAATCCCGTTTCACGTCCCACGCGCCCCGCTCGCGCATATATTTCGCGAGGCCGGGGTGCAGCCCGTAGCAGAACGGCAACATCGACGAACTCGCCGCCAAGTCTATTTTTTTCCGGGCATTGAAGGGTGAGCCCATGGGGAAAGGAAACTCTTGATGCCTGATGACCCAAAAACATAGAAGACGATCAAAACGGCAACAGAATACAACAGGCCGAAATGTTCAATCCTCTTCCCAGCCGAGCGTGTCGCAACACCCCTCGCCAAGCCACGCGGAAACAATAGAATCTCTATAGTATAGTGTGCGCTATACAGTGGAACAACCGATAAATGCCGGAAATTTCGTCCGGCGCACATCGGCCCGGGGCTGCCTGAATCCGTTTTCCGCCTCGTATTTTCGCTTCGGGCTCCGGCGTCCGGGCGCCGGCGCCATGCCCCCGCCCGTTCGGAGTCGATCAAACTTCTGAAGACCTGAGATCGGTGAGGAATTGCCGGAAGGTCGGTTGAGCGGCAAGCGGAGCCGTGAGGTGATGACCGCCGGGCTAGTCGACCGCGTCCTCGCCCCGGGCGTGGGCCAGTTCGCGCGCGCTCGGGTTGACCGACGGGCGGAAGGGGACCTCGCAGACCTCCGCTCGGTCGGGCCGCCCCGGCTCGCCGGCATACTCGTCCGGCAGCCAGACCAGCAGTTCGGTCCCGACCGCCGACTTGCCGACCGGCACGTAGCCCAGCGCGATGTTGCACCCAAGCTCCGGGGCGTGCCAGGGCGAAGTCAGGTAGCCGATGGGGTCGCCCCCGTCGGCGTCCGAGACCAGCCAGAAGTCGGGCGCGTAGTCGTCGATCGGCTTGCCGCCCAGCTTCATCCCCACCATCACCATCGAGAACGGCGGACGCTCCGCTTCGATCTCGGCCCGCATCCGCTCGAGAGCCGCCCGGCCGATGTAGTCGCCCCGCTTTTTGCGCGGCACCTGATAGGCCAGGTTGCACTGGAAGGGCACCGTCTCGTGGTCGATGTCCTGCCCCCAGGAGAGGATGCCGGCCTGGATGCGGCGCTGGTGGCCGGGGGCGGTGACCATGAGCTTGTGCGGCTCGCCCGCCTCAATCACCGCGCGCCAGAGCTTCTCGGCGTACAGGGTGGCGTCGCGCAGGTAGACCTCATAGCCCTTCTCTCCCGAGAAGCCGGACTGGGTGACGACCACCGGGCAGCCCGCGACCTCGGCTTCGAGGATACCGTAGTAGGGGATGTCCCGGACGCCCTCGCCCACCAGATCGACCATCAGCGCGAGCGACTTCGGCCCCTGTATTTGCAGCGGGCAGACGTCGATCTCGTCGATCTCCACGTCCATCCGCTTCCCGACGTTGACGCCCTGGAGCCAGTAGAGCAGGTCGGAGTCCGCCAGCGAGAACCAGAATTCCTCTTCGGCCAGGCGCAGGAGGACCGGGTCGTTCAGAATCCCGCCCTTCTCGTTGCAGAGGATGACGTATTTCGCCTGCATCGGCCGGATGCGGGTCGCGTCGCGCGTGATGACGTAGTCGACGAACCGCTCCGCGTCCGGTCCCTTCACTTGAATCTGCCGCTCGACCGCGACGTTCCAGACCGTCACGTGGTTCGTCAGCGCCTCGTGCTCGACGGCCGCGCCGCCCTCTTCCGGCCTGACGTAGCCGCGCGGATGGTAGACGCGGTTGTAGACCGTGGCCCGCCAGCAGCCCGCGTCGTGGGAGAGGTGCCAGTAGGGCGACTTCCGCACCCGCGTGGAGATGAGCATCTCCACGGGCGTCCGGCCGCTCTGGCGCAAGTTGACGGGGACGATCCGGTCGGACTGGTCGACGCTTTGCGGCTGGCCGTTCATGGCTCCTCCTGCTCCGCCGCGCCTCAGGGCTTCCCGGCGCGGCTGCGGTGCGCGAGCGCCTGTACACGCTCAAGCGGCGGCTGTTGAAATAGCTCCGTGGAGCGATTTTGGTTGAGCGCACGCTCTTGAAGTTCACTCCCCCCTTGAGGGGGAGTCGAAGAGCTGAGGGCGTAAGCCCGAAAGCGATTCGGTGGGGGGTATAATTCTGAATGGCGATAAACACATTTCACCCCCCACCGATTCAGCCTTCGCACAAAACGCTCGGCTTCATCGACTCCCCCTCAAGGGGGGAGTGATTTTTCTCTCCCGCCGGTCGGTTACATACGACAAACCCAGAGTTCCAGGCCTTTTCAACAACCGCCAACGCCTCTTTCCTCACCCTGAGTAGCCGCCGAAGGCGGCGTATCGAAGGGCGAGGAACTCGCGCCGTGGCGAGAGGGCATCCTTCGATACGCGGCTTCGCCGCTACTCAGGATGAGGCGGTGGGGTTTCGTTCGCAAAATCACGAAATCGGGGCTTTTTCGACAGCCCCTCCCCGCTCGCGTTTGACCCCTGAGCAACGCGCCGCCCCGGTACCGGCGGCCCCTCGCGGTGCGGATTTGCCGTCCTTACCAAGGCACCCCCGGCTCTCGCGAAACTTGTAAACAGGGCGAATTATATGCCATATATGCCATGTTTCAAGGCTGCTCTTCCGGTCGGGGCTTGACGTGGACGCCGGCCCCGCTCATGGGGGCGAGACCGGAAACCGGCGCGGCCGGCTCCGGGGTCGTGCACCCCGCGAGCCGTGGCCGCCATGCGTATTTGGGAGATCCATTCTGAAAGACGCCGTCACCAACCCAGTCGAAAGCGCTTCACCGCCGCCTGCGCGGGCGACGATCGCCGTGATCGGCGCCGGCATCGTCGGCAACTGCCTGGTGGGGCACCTGGCGGAGCTGGGCTGGGAGGACCTGGTGCTGATCGAAAAGGGGCCGCTGCCCAACCCCGGCGGCTCGACCGGCCACGCGTCGAACTTCATCTTCCCCACCGATCACGACCGCGAAATCACGCTGCTGACGCTGGAGAGCCAGCGCCAGTACGCCGCGCTCGGCGTCAACACCACGTGCGGCGGCATCGAAGTGGCGCGCACGGAAGAGCGCATGGAAGAGCTGCGCCGGCGGATGACCTCGGCGCTGTGCCGGGGCATCGAGGCCGAACTGCTCGATCCCGCAGGCGTGGTCGCCAGGGTGCCGTTCGTGAACGGCGACGTGATCCTGGGCGGCTTCTACACGCCGAGCGTGTCGGTGGTCGACGCGGTCCGGGCGGGCGCCATCATGCGTGAGCGGGCGCAGGCCAAAGGCGCCCTGACCGTGCTGGAGGGCACCGAGGTCACGGGGCTCGAGGTATCGCGCCCGGCGTTCGGCCGTCCGCGGGTCCGGGCCGTGGCGACGACGCGCGGCGAGATAGAGGTGGAACAGGTGGTGATCGCGTGCGGCGTCTGGAGCCCGCGGGTCGCCGCGCTCGCCGGTGCGAGCATCCCGCTTACCCCGGCGGTGCACCAGATGATCGACATGGGTTCTATCGACCTGCTGCGCAGGACGGGAAACGAGATCGACTATCCCATCGTCCGCGACATGGACACCTTCATGTACGAGCGGCAGAGCCACGACGTCATGCAGGTCGGCTCCTACGCCCATCGCCCCATTCTGGTGCGTCCCGACCATATTCCGTCCTTGGACGAGGCCCATCGATCGCCCACGGAGCTGCCGTTCACCTCCGGCGACTTCGCACCGCAGATGGAGCGCGCCCGAGAGATCATGGGCGCACTGCTGGCCGGGGCCCGGGTGCAATACGCGGTCAACGGCCTTCTGTCGCTGACCCCCGACGCGCAGCAAGTATTGGGGGAGACGGCCGAAGTGGAGAAGCTCTGGTCAGCCGCCGCCGTCTGGGTCAAGGAAGGCCCAGGTACGGCGCGGCTCGTCGCGGAGTGGATCACCCACGGCTACCCGCGCCTCTGCGATCCACACGGGTCCGACGTCACGCGCTTCTATCCCCACGAGCGGACCGTGCGGCACATCCGCGAGCGCTGCCGAGAGCACTTCAACAAGACTTACGGCATCGTGCATCCGCGAGAGCAGTGGTCGTCGGGGCGCGGCATGAAGCGCGCACCCTTTCATGACCGGACCGCCGCCCTGGGCGCCGAGTTCCACGAGGCACGCGGATGGGAGCGCCCCCAGTGGTACAAGAGCAACGCCGATTTGATTCCTCGGTACGGGATCGAAGACCGTCCTCACGAATGGGACCGGCGCTGGTGGTCGCCCATCATCGACGCAGAGCACCTCCACCTGCGCGAAAGAGTGGGCATCGTCGACTTGAGCGCGTTCCAAGTCTTCGACGTGTCCGGACCTGATGTCGTGCCCTATCTCGAGTGGCTGACGGTAAACCTCTGCGATCGCCCCGTGGGACGCTGCATCTACACGCCGCTGCTCACGCCGGACGGGGGCATCCGCGCCGATCTCACCATCCAGCGGCTCGCCGAGAATCGGTTCCGCATCGTTACCGGTGCTTTCGACGGCGCGCGCGACGAAGTCTGGTTCCGTCGGCATCTGCCCGCCGATGGCTCCGTGCAGTTCGAGAACTTGTCGTCTGCGCTCTGCAGCCTTGGCGTGTGGGGTCCAGACGCGGGTGCACTGCTCTCCAAAGTCACCGACACGCCCCTTTGCCAAGCGGCCTTCCCATACGGCACATTGCAACGGGCGGTCGTCGGGGGTGTCCCAGTGACTATGCTGCGCATCTCTTACGTGGGCGAGAACGGCTGGGAAATCTATGCGCGCATGCCGCACGGCGTGCGTCTGTGGGACGCCGTGCTGGAGGCCGGCCGCGACTTCGACGCCCGGCCAGTCGGCATGGGCGTCTACGGCACGACAGGGAGACTGGAGAAGGGGTACGCGCTCATGGGCGCGGATCTCAACTCGGAATATTCACCGGTCGAGGCCGGGCTGGCGCGGGCCCGCGTCAAATCCGCAGGGTTCATCGGCAAGGATGCTTATCTGCGGGTGCGCTCGGCGCCACCCGAGGCGAAGCTGTGCACCTTGACCATGGACACCCCCGCCGGCACGTCGGGGCTGAGGCGCTTTCCCACCGGTGGCCACGAGCCGATTCTCACCGCAGACGGTGCGCGCATCGTCGACACACGCAACCGGGAGTCGCGCGTAACGTCCGCTGGCATGGGACCTTCCGTCGGCAAGTACTTGTTATTCGCATATCTGCCAACCAAGTACGCGGAGCCCGGCACCAATCTGCAAGTCCTGTACATGAACGAGGCGCATCCTGTGACGGT